>NZ_JABBNI010000029.1 GCF_012926525.1 Clostridium muellerianum | reverse complement strand
TACATATAGTTTACTATAATTACTATAAAACATACAACAATATATTTAGTAATCACTGTTTTATTCTTATATAAAAGCAATACATAAAATACTATAAATACTATTTAGTTATCTACACTATATTTCTCTGGATAACCAATAGAATTTTCAGTAGTTCCATGAAATAAATGTATTTTTGAAAAATCCGGCTGAAAATACACTAAATCATTATTTTCTAAATCTGTATTATCTGCTATAGCAATAATTTCATTACCTTCAACTTCAAAATATATACCAAGCATATTTCCGTAGTTTTCAATATATTTCACAAAACCTTTAAAACAATTTTCTGTTTGGGTTTTACTTAACTTAATATGTTCAGGTCTTATGCCAAAAAATAATTTTTCACATTTACTTTCATTAATTTTTTTTAACCACATTTCTGGCAAAAGCAGCTGTTGTCCTCCTACCACTATTTTGTCATGACAGCAGTTAACCTCAAAAATATTCATAGAAGGTGATCCAATAAATTTTGCAGTAAATACATTGGCAGGCCTATTATATACATTATGAGGAGTGTCCACCATCTGAATAGTTCCCTTATTCATTAATGCCACTCTATCTCCTATTGTCATAGCTTCTACTTGATCATGAGTAACGTAAACAAAAGTTTGATGATACATCTCATGAATCTTTACCAATTCCTTTCTAGCATGACCTCTAAGCTGTGCATCCAGATTGGAAAGAGGTTCATCTAATAAGAAAAAATCACTTCTTTTTACTACTGACCTTGCAAGAGCAACTCTTTGACGCTGCCCCCCGGATAAATCCTTAGGTTTTCTATTTTCTAGTCCCTTTAACTTAAGCATATCTACAGCTAAATTTAATCTCTTTTCAATTTCTTCCTTTTCCACCTTATGAACCTTTAAGCCATAGGTAATGTTATCCTTTAGTGTCATATGAGGAAAAAGAGCATAGTTTTGAAAAACCATAGATACACTTCTATCTCCACTTGAAACTTCATTTACACATTTTCCATTCATATATAGTTTTCCTGAAGTTATATCTTCTAAGCCTGCAATAATTCTAAGAGTGGTTGATTTGCCACATCCAGATGGTCCTAATAATATTAACCTTTCTCCACTTTTTATGGTAAGATTCAAATTGCTTACCACAGTATTTTTACCATAAGCCTTACATACATTTTCAAAAACAATCTCTTTCATAATTTTTTTACCCCTTTATTCCTGATGATGTAAAAGTATTAATGATATACTTTTGAAATACAATGTACAATATCACTGGTATTATCATTGTTATAACAGCTACTGCCATAGCAATGGTAAAATCTGTACCGCCTTCTGAACTTATAAATAATTGAAGTGCTAAAGGCAGTGTAAAGTTTTCCTTTGTTTTTAAAATCAAAACTGGCCATACATATTCATTCCAGGAGTTAATAAAAAACATAATTCCCGTTGAAATAATAGCTGGTTTAGTTAGCGGTAATACGATGTCTTTCATTGTCCTAAAATGTCCAGCCTTCTCTAATCTAGCTACCTCAATTAGAGATAAAGGAATAGTTCTCATAGACTGCCTAATAAGAAAAATACCTGTTGCATCTGCGAGTTCTGGCAGAATAATTCCAAGCAGCCTATCATTAAAGCCTAGCTTTGAAATTGTTAAATAGTTTGGTATCATTGTTACAGTAAAAGGTATAAAAATAGTGCTTATTAATAGAAAATATATAAGTTTTTTATACTTAAAATCAAAATATACAAAGGCATAAGCTGCAAAAACAGAGGTTACTATTTTAAATAATGTAACAGTCGCAGCTATGAAAAAAGTATTACCTGTTATTTTGAAGAAAGGCAACCTATTAAGCACCTCCATATAATTATTTAATGTAGGGTGAAGTGGTATAATTGCAAAAGTATACTTATAGGCTTCATTCAAATCCTTAAAAGAACTGGATATTGCAAAAAGTATAGGAAATAGAGACATAGCTACAATTAATATTAAAAGGATGTGCCATATAAACTGTGATGTTAATTTAATTTTCATAGTATACTCCTTTTTCAACAAATTTAAATTCTAAAATAAGCAGTATTATAAAAAATAACATTGTCAAAATTGCAAAGGCTGAAGCGTTACCTGTCCTATATAATACAAAGGCTTCCTGATATGCATTATAAATAGCATTAGAACTTGCATTATCTGGACCACCTTGAGTAATAACTTTAATTGGCGTAAATACATATTGAAGTCCCTGCACAATAGTCATGATAAAAATATAAACTCCTGTAGCACTACTCATTGGCAGTACAATGTCCAAAAATATCTTATACATTGGCACATTATCAAGCTTGGCAGCTTCAATTACTTCCTTTGATACTCCTGAAACCCCTGCCAGCACCACAATGAAGTTATAGCCAAATACCTTCCAGGTTGTTATTATGCTAAGCACCACAATAACCAGTCCATCCCTTTTACTCCATACAGGCATTGTTATTCCAAAGAATTTTGAGACAATTGCTAAAGGACCAGATACAGGATTTAAAATCCATAAATATAAAATTGAACCTACTACTAGTGAAATAACGCTAGGTAAAAAAATTACACTTTTATAGAAACCTTTGCCTCTTTTTATTACTACAGATAAAATAAAAGATAATATATATGGTGCTGCACAGTTTAATATCAAAAGGATAAATATATAAGCAAAAGTATTTTTTAATACTTTATAGGTAAGTGGATCTTTAAACAAGGCTATATAATTACCAAATCCAACAAAATCCTTTGTAGGCTTAATCATATTCCAGGAGAAAAAACTTAAATATATTGTTCTAATTAATGGCCAGAACATAAATATAGCAAAAACCATAAGTGATGGTAATATAAATAGGTAGGCTATAACTTTTTGTTTAGTTATATAGTTTAACAAACTATTTTTATAAATTTTTTCTCGTCCTTTACCAATTAATATTTCTTTTTGACCTTCCAACTCTAATCCTCCTTAAATATCGCTAAAGACAGAGGTGAACCCTGCCTTTAACAATTAATTTATTGCAACTATTTTTTTAGTAATGCATTAATCTTGTTTTGAGCAGAAGTTAAACCATCTCTAGAAGATACACTGCCACTTAAAATTTTGTCTCTTGTGTCAAGTAATATTTGTTCTGCTTGAAGGCCTGCATCACCAGGAAAGGAAGTCCAGGATACAACTCCATCCATTTGAGTAGTTGCTGCAGTCATCATTTTATTTTCTTGTAAAAATTTCTTTAACCCATTTTCTGCCGTTGCCACATCTTTTCTTGGTGGAACATAACCCGTACCTTTTGTCCATTCAGCCATAGACTCTACACTATATAAATATTTTTCAAATTCCCAAGCTGCCTTTTGTTCCTTTTCTGTTTTAGCTGTTATAGCTAGGAAACATCCTCCTGCAGGTAAACGCTTTGTTTTACCTGTCCATGCAGGTGAATTAATTGCTGCAACATCAAAGGCAGCACCTTTTTGAATGTTTTCCCTTCTAGCAATTGTTGTATATAACATACCAACATTACCAGCAATAAAAGATTTAACGCCTTCATCCCAAGATATGTGAAGTGCCGATTTACTCTTTACTACCATATCTGCATAAGCTTCATAAGCCTTAATGCCCTCCTCTGATGCAAAAGCTGCTTTACCATCCTTTATCATTCTAGCTCCGTTACTCTCTAATAATGCTTGAGTTGCCCAGTTGTCCGCTGGCTCCTGCATATAAAAACCGTACTTTCCTGTCTTTTCCTTGATGGTATTTGAAAAAGTCACTAATTCTTCCCAAGTTTTGGGTCCATTCTCATCCAAACCTGCTTGTCTTAAAATATCTTTATTTATGTAAAGAACTGGTGTACTTAGTGAATAAGGAATACCTACCTGACTATTTTTACTGTTCTTTGCAAGATCTAATACATTAGGCAAAAAGTTATCCTTTATAAAATTCTTATCTTGAGGAAAATAAGAATCAATAATTTTCTGAGGTTCTGTATAACTAAAGTTATTTGAAAAATAATCTAAAAATGCCCAGCCAACTTGTACTAAAGCTGGAGACTTACCAGTAGCACTCTCTGCCTGTAAGTTCTGCAGCAATCCTTTATACATGTCAGGATTATATTTAGACACTACCTCTACTGTACTACTGTGTGCATTAAAATCTTTTACTAACTTTTCTACACTTTTTCCTCCCTGGGTTTCAGCATTAACATGCCAGTATTCAATCTTCACTTTTTCACCTTTATTATTAGCTTGTGATGCAGCTGTAGTTCCACAGCCTGAAAAAAACATAGCACTAATTGATATAATCGAAATAACTTTTAAAATGGCTTTTTTCATTTTATACTCCTCCCTTTTCTAAAAACAGCGCAAAAATTAAAGATTTAAGAATTAATAAATTACCTTCCTTATTTCAAGCAGTATTCTAATGACTTTAATTTTTCAAACATTACTGCGAACTAAAAGATAATTATGGCTTTCTCAACTCTCCACCAATAATTACTAAATCTATATGCAATTAAAGGACTGTGTTTTAAAATTTCCCTTATGTTCAAGTTTGATCATCTTCTTCCTTTGATTTCTATACTATAAATCTTACCTTTTAAATGTTAACTACTAGTTATCTATAGTATAAGTTTAGGTTAAGAAGATGTTGGTATATTTTGTCATCGGCAAGGAAACAGGTTCCGCTGATAGTTGTTCTATTAAAGGGTTTTGTTGACGCAGTATGACGCAAAATATACTAACATACTGACTTGTTATTTTTTTGAATATGCCTAAAGTAAGAAATTTAATCAACAATATCTATATTATATTCTTTAGCCAATACATTTAATTTCATGAATTTGTAAATTTTACAACTAAATTCAAAACATTTTAATAGTTTACAAAAATGCATCATTATCATTGACTTTTTTGAATTTTTTGAATACAATTATTGCAAGGACATAAATAACATATATGTAAAAATATTACACAGTATAAAGTAATGCATTGCATTAAAAATTAAATATATGCAAATTAAATGTTAGGGAGGATATTTTATGAAAAAAAATGCTTTATCAGTTATGTTAGCAGTTGCTATGGTAGCTGGAACTGGATGTTTTAATGGAGTCCTTGCAAGTGGTACAAGCTCTGGAAACGCAGTATATGCTTCAAATAATAATATTCAAAATTCAACTCGTTATCAAGATAAGAAAACCAATATATTTTTACAAGGAAAGCTATCTAATAAAATTGAAGCAACAGAACAGGGTATACTTTCTTATGTTAATGAAAACAAATCATTATTTGGAGATGCAAGTAAACTTAAAGTAGTATCTATTGAAAAGGATGAATTGGGATATACAAAAATAAAATTGGCTCAGATTATAAACACAATTCCTATAGATGGTAGTGAAGTTATAATACATCTAGATAAAAGTGGTATTATAAAAAATATAGTAGGTTCAATTAATAACAAATATAAATCTATAGATAACTATAAAGCTCAAACTCTTACAGAGAAAGACGCAATTAAGATTGCAAAACAGCAGTTTAATTCTGCTAAATTAGAAGAGCAGCCAAAAGTTAAAAAGCAATTTATAGTTAAAGATAACACTCCTATACTTGTATACAAAGTAAACATATACTATACGCAACCAGAAATAGGCAACTGGAATGTCATGGTAAATGCTGTATCTGGTGATATAGTTGGTAAGACAAGCAATATAAGATATGACGAACTTACAAAAGCTAAAAGTACAGCTGATAAAGGAACAGGTACAGCCGTTGATGGAAGTACTAAAGAATTAAATCTATCTAAATCTGGATCATCATATCAAATGATAGACACAACTAAACCAATGAGTGGACAAGTAAAAACCTACACAGCAAATAATAAAAAAACTGAACCTGGAACAATAGTAAGTAATAGTAGTAATAGATTCAACACTGAAGTTTTCAAAGCATCTGTTAGCGCACATTACTATTCTGGAGTAGTTTATGATTTTTATAAAAATTTATTTAATAGAAACAGTATAGATGGTAAAGGTATGAGTATAGAATCTACAACTCATTATGGTAATAAATATAATAATGCCTTCTGGGATGGAAGACAGATGATTTATGGTGATGGAGATGGAAGCCGTTTTACTTACTTTAGTGGAGATCTTGATGTAGTTGCTCATGAGTTAACTCATGGAGTAACAACAAATAGTGCAGATTTAGAATATTATGATCAATCTGGTGCTTTAAATGAGTCTTTCTCTGATGTATTTGGAGTTTTGATTCAAACTTATGATAGATATAATGTTAAAAATGGAGGATCATGGAGGTTTGATGCTAAAGATTGGGTTGTAGGAGACGAAATTTATACTCCAAATAAACCAGGTGATGCATTAAGAAGCCTTGCTGATCCAACTCTTTATAATCAACCAGCTAATATGAGTGATTATGAAGATGGGGGAGATGTTCATACAAATAGTGGAATACCTAATAAAGCAGCATTTTTAGTTGCTAAGTCTATAGGTTGTGAAAAAACAGCAAGGATTTATTACAGAGCACTTACTAACTACTTAACTTATAATTCAGATTTTTCTGCAGCAAGAAAAGCTTTAATATCAGCTGCTTCAGATATATATGGTGATTCTTCAAATGAAATAGAGGCTATAAATAGTGCTTTTGATTCTGTTGGAATAAGATAGAGATTTGTGTAAATAAGCATCAGATGGAGTTTAAATTTATATACAAACTTCATCTGATGAGAATAACTCTATTCTTAAGTTTCGCACCTTGAAAAGTCAATAAGCGATAGCTTGAAAATAAGTATTTAAAATATATGAAAGCCGCATGAATACTAGCTTTGTGGTATAATTCTCCTATAGCACAATTTGAAGCCACATATATCTATGGACTAAAGGAGCTGTCACACTAAGAATAAATCCCACAATATATTGTATGTAAATTTCTTAATGCCACAGCCCCCTCCTTTAAAATTAAGCCCTGCCTATTTAATTTTGCATAAACTTAAAATGCTCCCTACTAGCATGTGTATTTTTTTCTTTAGTTTATAGATCTACTTCAACACCAAGATTTTTCTTTTCAGCAATGCCTAGTGCAAGCTTTGCTGTCATCAAATCTTGAAGAGCTATTCCTGTTGTATCATATATGGTAATATCATCATTGCTTGTTCTACCATTAATTTTTCCTATCATTAAGTATCCTATTTCGCCAATTATATCTTCTTTAGAGATTATCCCTTTTTTTATTGGAATTTCAGTTTCTCCTACATTTATTGCTTGAGCTATATCATCTACATATACCTTTGCTTTAGCAAAAATATTTTCATCAATTTCTTGTTTTCCTTCCATATCTGAACCAACACAACTAAAATGTGTTCCTGGTTTAACCCATTCCTTATCTATCATAGGTTTTCTTGAAGGTGTAGCTGTAATTATTATATCGCTTTCTCCTACAGCAGCTTTTATATCATGTACAGGCTCAAAAATTACATTAAACTTTTCTGCAATTTCATTATAAGCCTGTTTATCTTCTTTATATTTTGATAAAAACTCATTTTCTAATACTTGTCCTATTGATTCAACAAAGCTAATTGCTTTTTCAGGCCCCATTGGCTCGTAAATTCTAACTTTTTTTATGTTATCCATTACTATTAATGTAGCTGCAATTTGAAAAGCTGATTGATGTCCAGTACCTACTATTAATAAGTTTTCAGAATCCTTTCTTGCTAGGTATTTTGCACCAATTGCACCTGCTGCACCAGTTCTCATACCCGTTATATATTCTGCATTTAATAATCCTAAAGGTTTACCTGTTTCAGTGTCAAATACTATTGATGTACCTATTATAGGTGACATATTTTTTTTGGCATTCTCGCCAAACCAGGAAACAAGTTTTAATCCAAAAAAACCTGCTTCTTTAATGCATCCAGACTTAATATCCATATCTGCAACTCCACGTTCAAACTCATGAAATACCATTGGAAAAAGATCTGCTTTTCCCTTTGCTTTTAGTGTATAGACTTGTTCAACAGCATTTATAACCTGCTTCATATCTAATATTTTTGAAATGACATCATGATTTAAAACTTTAACTTTAAACATATTTATTTCCTCCTAAATTTTAATTTTACAATATAACAATTTCAATTTTTCTTAACCTTTTCCTTTGGAGTAATCTTAATAATAATGATTAGTTTTTGTAGATTTTACAAATTATTTTTAAAAAAGTACACATCTAAGTAACTATAAATATATGGTTGTTAAATTGTAAACACAATTAAAGCTGAATTTTCCCAGTTACAATCATTACTATCATTAATACTCCCAATAATGAAACTATTGAAATAGATATTTTTTCTTTTGAAGTAATAGGTTTATTTTGTTCTTTTCTAGCTCTTAAGTATACAAATACTCCAATAGCATACATTATTAAAGCAGCTCCTAGATACTTTATTCCAACAGCATAAATTACATATACAGAATAAACAGATGCCAATAAAGAAACAATTTTATCCTTTATTCCTAAATTATCTTGCATTGAAACTTTAAATGCATATAATGACGAGAACAAATAAGGTACTAGAATACAAGTTGTAGCAACTAAAAATACGGTATTGTAAGCTGATTGAAGTGCTGGTGAAAACAGTGAAAAAATAAATATCTGTGTTACTAAATCAGTAATTAATAATGCATTTACTGGAGCATCATGGCTATTTAATTTTGTAAACCATTTAGGCATACTTCCACCCTTTGCTGCAATATAAGCAATTTCAGCAGTAAGCATAATCCAGCTCATAAGATTACCAAGTAGTGCAACAATTAAACCAATTTTAACAATTATAGCGCCTATGTTTCCAATAGATGTTCTTATTAAAACATCTGCTAAAGGAGTTTGTGAACTTGCAAGAACCTTTGCTGGAATAGATCCCATAGCTGCTACTGTAATAAGAACATTAATTAATAGAACTACAAGCAAACTTAATACAGTGGCTGTACCTACAATTTTTTGAGATTTTGCTCTTTCAGAAAGCACTGTTGCAGCTTCAACCCCAATAAAGCACCATAAAATAGTCCCCATTGCACCTTTGACCTGTGATGCAACTGTAGCAGTATCGCCAGTGGAAACAATGACTGTTTTCCAATTTTGAACATTGAAAACCTGTGACTTAAATATTGTAATGCCAAGTATAATTACCAACAATAGTGGTACTATTTTTCCAGCTGTAGCAATGGCATTAATTATTCCTACACTTTTACAGCCGCGAGTTTGAATAAAATGTATAAACCACAGCAGTGCAGAGGCCATTAAAAAAGATACTAAAGGTTTCATTTCACCTACTAAACTATTTAGGGTTTTAAAGATAAGAATAAACATAGCTACATTTCCAAGCAAAGCGTTTAACCAGTATCCCCATGCAGAATTGAAGCCCATAAATTCGCCAAAGCCTTCCTTTGCATATGTGAAAATTCCACCAGTAAGCTCTGGTCTTCTATTTGCAAGCAATTGAAAAATTAAAGCCAAAAATATTACACCCGTACCCCCAATCCCCCAAGCTATTAAAACTGCTTTAGGGTTTGCTTTAGTTATAAGATCTGTAGGACTGTTAAAAATTCCGCCTCCAATCATAGAGCCAATTCCAAAAGCAAGTAGTAAGGTTAATCCTAATTTTTTTTCTTTTTTCATTTTTTATCTCCTCTTTTAAAAGAATTTTTTCTATGGTAAATTTGCTTACAAATTTTAAGCATTCATCCTATAAAAATAGTTAACTAAAAATCTTCATATTTTCAATGCGGTCAAAAGCTTCCTTCATTTTATCAATTCCTACAGTCATAGCTAATCTGATATATCCCTCGCCACCTTCGCCAAAAGCATTACCTGGAATCACAAGGACATGAGCTTCATTAAGCAGTTTTTCAGTCACTTTTTGTGAAGTTAGCCCTGTTTTCTTAACGTTTACAAAAAGGTATATGCTGCCACGGGGAGGAAGTACAGACATATTAGGAATATTACAGATTCTATCATAAGCATAATAAATTCTTTTTTTATATTCTTCTACAATTCCAGGCTGGATTTCATCTCTATTTCTAAGAGCATGTATAGCTGCTCGTTGAGATATTGAAGGAGCAGTAAAAACATTATTTTCATTTATGTCTTTAATTGTTTGCACAATAAATGATGGTGCTAGTATGTATCCTATACGCCAGCCTGTCATGGAATAATCCTTTGAAAAGCTTCCAATAGTTATTGTGCGCTCACTCATCCCCTCCAATGTGGTAATAGGAAGAAACTTTTCAGAGTAACTGAACAAAGTATATATGTCATCAGCAATTATAATCAAATCATGTTTTATCGCAATTTCAGCAATGGATAAAAGAGTATTATAACTAAAACATGTTCCTGTAGGATTGTTAGGAGTATTAATTACAATTGCTTTAGTTCTATTTGTAATTAGCTTTTCCAGCCTTTCATAGTTAATTTGAAAATCTTCTTCTTCAAAGGTTTTGAGATATATAGGAATGCCCCTTGCAAGCTTTATTTGTTCAGGATAAGGCGTAAAGTATGGCTCATGAATTATTACTTCATCCCCGTCATCTAGAATTGCCTCCAGGGTTAACCACATTGCATGGCAGCCACTTGTTGTTATCATACATTCATCAATTTTCACTTTGTAATCATATTTATTGTTATAAAGTTTACATATTTCATTTCTAAGTTCCTTATCACCAAAACAATCTGTATAATGTGTATGTCCATTCAATGCATCCTGAAAAGCTCCATTGATTATTCTAGAATCAGTTGTGCAATCAGGATCCCCAAGACTAAAATTTATTAAATCGTCAAATTTATCTAAAAAACTACTACTTTCACCCATTGGCGTAGATATACTGTTCCAATATCTTTTAGATAAAAATCTATGTTTCATGTCAATACCTCACCTTTCATCAAGTAATAATTTGAATTTTCTAAAAATAGATCTTTTTAATATGTATACCAAATAGAGCTAATTTAGCATAAAAATAAGCTTGTGATTTTTAACACTATTAGCTCTACCTGGACTAATTTAATACAGCTTTATAAAAGTATTTATTTTTTTAATTCACTCATAAATTCAGAAATCTTTGCTAAGCCTTCCTTTAATATTTTAGGATTATTTGTATAACCGATTCTTAAGTAGCCTTCCATATCCATAACACTACCAGGAAGCAGCATAACCCCTTTTTCTCTCAATAATTTTAAGCAAAAATGCTCTGATGACATATCAAAATCATACTTTAATAGTGCAGTTGTTCCAGACTTAGGTTTAACATATGAGAACTTAGGCTCTTTTGCTATCCAATCATCCAAAATTTTTAAATTGTTTCTTACCATTCCAATATTTCTTTTTATTATTTTATCTTTATTTTCTAAGGCAACTGTTGCTAGTTTATCATCAATCATACCAACACTAATAGTATTATAATCTCTATGCTTGTTAACTTCACTTATAAACTCAACAGGTCCAGCTATCCATCCAAGTCTTAGACCAGCTAGTGAAAATGTTTTTGACATACTAGCTGTACTTATACCTTTTTCATATAAATCTGCAATTGATTCTGTAAAGCTGTCTCCTTCTTGATTAAGTCCTCTATAAACTTCGTCAGAAAGGACATAAGCTCCACAAGTTTTTGCAATTTCAACTATTTTCATCAAAAATTCTTTATCCATTAAAGCACCAGTTGGATTATTAGGATTGTTAATACATATTAATTTTGTTTTATCATTTATAAAAGATTTTAATTCATCAAGGTTAGGTAAAAAGTCATTTTCTTCTCTAAGTTTTAAGATTTTTACATCAGCACCGATTGATTCAGGAATTGAATAGTGCTGTTGATATGTAGGAAGAACAGATATAACCCTATCACCAGGTTCAACTAAAGTTTCTATTGCTAATGAGTTTGCACCAATAGCACCATGAGTTATTGTTATGTTTTCAACATTTACATTTTTGTACAACTGTGATATTGCAGTTCTTAGAGGCATTGAACCTTCTATTGCACCATAAGTAAGCTTCATATTAACTATTTCGTTTATGATTTCATCCTTCTTCCCTGACATCTTAAGAAGTTCATCCACTGTTAAAGATTCTACACAGGTTTCCGCAAGATTGTACTCACAATCATTCTCGTATGCATTCATGTACATTTCTACTCCAAAAGGTTTAATTTTCATAATATTTTCCTCCTAAAAATTTAATTTCATAACTAGTTTCATTCTTTGCTTTTAAATTTAACGCCTAGAAATACAAGTTATACTAATATAAATTCACTTTTTTTTAAATTTTACCTTTGTAATAATTTAAGATAGAAAAACTACTTTTTATAAATTTTACAAACCCTTTTCTAGTAGATTATGAATTTTAATAACAAGAATTAATATTAAAATATAAATGGAAAATTTATTAGATTTTGTCCAAAATGAAGAGATTAATCTGCTTTACAAATTACAAATCAAATTTATTACCTTAATTTTTTTCATTCTATTCATATACTCCCCGAGTGTTGATAATAGATAAACTAGTCCTTAAAAGATATAGTAAAGTTTATCTTAGGAAATGATACTATTAATAGAATTAGGGGCTGTCACATTAAGAATAAATGCTACGATATATTGTATATAAATTTCTAGTGTGGCAGCCCCACTTCTAACAGTAAATAATTATGATGTTAAAAGATACTGCAAATTGTAAACTTATGCATATTTTTACTAAATATTATCTTTTATTTATAAATATTAATCCTATTATACAAAATGATATACCCAATATTTTATTTATACCAAATCCTTCTTTATAAAATAATACACCTATTGGAATAAGCATAAGTGCAAGAAGAATATTTGCTACCAAGGACCCTGTGCCTATATTCCATCCTGCTCTATATGCCATCATATATCCAAACTCAAGTCCAACAACAGCAAACCCGAGCACTATACTTGTCCAATTTAAGTCTTCAAATGATTGAAAAAATCCTTTATCGGTTTTATAAAATTTAAATGCAATAATAGTTATAATTGCCCCAGTTAAATATGTGACAAACAGTGATGAAAAAGGATTCGCTTTTTCTGGCGTTGATTTTGAACATATAGTATAAAATATGTTTGATACCACAATAATTACAATAGAAAACACGTACATGAACATAATTTAACCTCACTTATCAAATAAATTTAATCTCAGTTATTCTTATTTTAACGAACTAATTAAAAAAAACTCAACAATCATCACATACCACCCTCTCCTTGATTATACTTTTATTAAAAACTAATCTAGCCTAAAATAAAAAGCCGAGAAATCATATAGATGACTTCTCGGGCTTATCCTTCCGTTAACACAGTTAAACTGAGTGCTATCTTTTAGCTCCTGCCGTTTAGTAATTAATAATTTCAAAGCTTTAGAAAACTTCAAGCTTAATTTAATTGTTTAGAGAACTAAAAGTTAATTTAATTTTTATTATAATAGGAACTGTTAACAAAATCAATATTTATGTAAATTACTTGTGAATTTTTGTATTTTTTACAATATATCTTTCAATAGATTATTAATTTTAATGGCAAAGGATAATTGCTCATAAAAATCTCCATTTAGCTTTTCCATTCCTAAGATTTCTTTCATTTTATTAATTCTATATCTTATGGTGTTTTCATGCTGGCATAAATTTTTAGCTGTTTTTTTGATATTTCCCTGATTTTCTATATACTTAACAGCTGTACCAAATATTTCTGTATTGCATTTTTCATCATAACTTTTTAAATCAGAAATAATATTTGTACAAAAGTCCTTTAACCAAATTTCATTTAAAAATGGTACTATAACCTTATATATTCCCATATCCTTAAATAAAGTTTTGTTTTTAGAAATTTCTGATACTCTTACAGCATAAAGACTTTCATTAATAGCTTTATCTAACTCGTCCAAACTTAAGTAGTAATTACTAATTCCAATATTATATTCACATTCTGTAATTCCTACATTCCTAATAATGCTTTCTATTGTTATTAGAAGATTTCTTTTATCAGCAGCATTTTCGCAAGTAGAAATTATTATTATTCCATGCTTATATTTAAAAAATGATGTTTCTTCATTTATGAGTTCAGTATCCTTAGATATCTTCAGTAATCTCATTATATTTACATTGTCTTTATGTTTTCTTTCTCTACAATAAGCTGTTATAATATTTTCTTTAAATAAGTTGTTTAATTCATAAGCTAATTCCCTTTTTAAGGATTTACTTATATTCTTTTTAATTATCATATCAATTTTTGATTCTATGCGTTCATAATAATCAACAGCTCTTATTGAGTTCATAACTTCAGTTATAATATCTTCAAAACAAATGCTATCAAATATAAATATTGGGAAAGATCTTTCACTAGCGTATTCAATTATTTCATCTGGTATCTCCTTAAAATATATATTTTTTATACCTAGACCACTTACACCTTCATTTATAAGATTTTTTACAGCTTGATAAAATAAATTAACGTCATTTTTCGCGAACAAAAAGCTACTTATTACAAAGTCTCCTTTTTCAAACTTCCCTTTATTGTCATCTGCATACTCATAATCTAAAATACCAATTTTCTCAATAAGATTATACAAACCATTTTTACCTGATAGCAGTTTAAAGTTTTTAAAACTTTCTAGTTTCATAGCTTCTGAAATACATATAGACATGTAATCCTCTCCTTAATATATAATTGTAAATAAAAAAAATTGCATGGCTTTTATATTGATAGCTTAACTTATAAAAAATATTTATTGATAATAGTTAATACAAATTAAACATTACTAATAATTCTAGTAGTATAAGTTAATTGTCAGTGGCGTTTCCCTATAAACTCCTTAGCTTTAATTTTTTTTACTTTTTATTTGAGATAAAAGCATTCCTGCCAACATCAAAATACAGCCGATATATCCTCTAACTCCCATAGTTTCTTGTAAAAAAATTAATCCTCCAAGAGCTGCAAAAACAGATTCCATACTAAGAATAATAGCTGCATGGGAAGCTTTAGCATGTTTTTGTGCGACTACCTGCAGAGTATATGCAATTCCTACAGAACATATTCCACCATAAAGGACTGGTACTAAAGATTGAGTTAATCCATATAAGTTTATTTTTTCAAAAACAAGCGCAACTGCTAGACTTAGAAAAGAACAGTATTAATGGTATTAGCGAAATACTACCTAAAGCAAATCTAATTCCGTTAAAGGTAAAAGCCCCCAAATATTTAGTACCAACTCTTTGAGCAACAAATGAAAACCCCCATATTGCAGCAGTAATCAAAAGAAATATGTTAGATTTTAATTCTTCTTTTTTCATAATTATATCCCCCTGTATATAATTATAAAATATTTACATTTGTAAAAAATTAAAATATAATAGTTTTCTTTTGTAATTTACACAATGTGAGTGTATAGGATGAATGTTTAAGACTATAGTCTGCATTTATATGAGCATCATTTTCCAAAAATAAAATAAGGCCTGCTTTAAAAGCAGCCCTATTTTACTAATAGGTTGTAAATAAAATCAATAATATTGAACTACCTTATTTCTACCTGTACGCTTTGCTTCATATAAAGCAATGTCTGCACTTTCTCTAAGTTTTCCAGTATTACCTACAATATTAGGATAAGTTGCAACACCAACAGATACAGAAATGTTAACCTTTCCACCTGTTGGTAACATAAATTCATATTTTTCTACTGCTCTTCTTATCCGTTCAGCAATTTCTATAGATTCTGCACTTGGACAGTTTATCAATAATATTGAAAATTCCTCCCCACCATTCCTTGAAACTATATCAAAAGTTCTACAATTTCTTTTAAGCACTTCACCAAGTTGTTTAAGCACTTCATCACCTGAACTATGTCCATATGTATCGTTAATTTTTTTAAACCAATCAATATCTATAATCATAAGTGAAAGACTCTTTTTTTTCTCAACTGCCTTCCTAGATAAATTATTAAATAAACTATCAAATTCTCTAACATTGTTGAGTCCAGTTAAAAAGTCCTTGCTAGAATCCTCCTTATACTTCATAAACATCAAGTTTGACTGGTTTATATATTCTGATAAATAATATACTACAAATCCAAACATAATTGTTAAAAATGAATATATAACAAAGTTTTTATAAAATCTCTGGCCTCCTGCTGCCATAGGTGAAGGGAATATAAGCATAAATGTATACTGTAAAATTAAACTATAACTAATCATATATATCCACTGGTTTATTTTTTGTATATTTTTTTTAGAAACAAATCCACATCCAATACTTATAGTTAGCATTGTAACCGATATAATTAATGACTCATAATTTACTCCTAAAGATATTATGGAAAAACAAGAAAGTAGCAGTCCAGTAATAAATGAAGATAAATAACCACCATTTATTGCTGAAATAACTATAGCAAAATTCCGAAAATCTATTGGCAAAAAATTCTGATCTCTCATAATAAAAGACATTAATAATCCACCTAAGACTCCTCCAATAATTCCACATAACACCCTTACCTTTATAGGAGCCATTGGTGTTAATAGATACTTTTTATTTCTAAAAAATTGTCCCCATATAAAAAGAAATGAAATGAATAAAAACATATTATTCAATAACTGTTTTACAATAAATAAATAATTCATCATATAATAACACCCCAAAACTCCACTTTGGTTAACTGAAAGCATTATAATTGCTTTATATACATTTTATGAAATCGTTCTACAAATTGCAACATTTTTTTATTTTATAGCTAAATTTATTATAAATCCACTTAGCATTAACCTATTAGAGTTTTATATTATAATACTATTTCAATTAAATTAAATATATTTAATTTGGATTAATTTTGTCACTAAGGTCTTATGGTAAAAGAAGTTTACTTTATGGTAGTTCACTTTTACACTCAATTAATTATTTATAAGTCAAAACATTCAATATGCAATATATTGCATATTGCACACTTTAGGTTTATACTTTAAATAGAAGCATAAAAAAAGAAGATTTATATACTTTTGAAAACAAAAATAATGTGTTTGAAATCAATTAAATATTATTAAAGGAAAGGTGGAAAAGAAAATGCCAATACCTAAAGACTACTTAGCACCTGTAACTCTTTCTGCTAAAGAAAAAGCTCTTAAACAAATACAAGAATGGATTATCGATGGAACATTTGCCCCAGGAGAGAGAATAAATGATACCGAGCTCTCAAAAGTTTTGGGCATTAGCCGTACACCTGTTAGAGAAGCTTTACAAATTTTAAAGATTCAAGAATTTGTAGAAATGAAACCCGGGAAAGAAACTATTGTGACGCAGATTCAGCATGAAGATATATTACTTATACTACCACCTGTTAGTGTTTTACATGCCCTGGCTTCAGAAATTGCAATAGATAGAATTGATAATACCTTTATTAAAGGATTAAAAGAAATCAATGAAGTAATCCGCAGGGATATTATTAATAAAGATTTTCATTCAGCAATAAAACATGATGCAGACTTCCATTTTAAGATTGTAAAAGCTGCTGAAAACAAATATATAGAAAATATGGTCACTATGATGCAGGCTCACGTAAGAAGATTTTTTTTCCATGAATCCTTAACTCTTTCCAAGCAATGTGTTATGGAACATGAAAAAATTATTGAAGCCTTTCAAAATAGAGATAAAGATTTAGTTTCAAAATATACAAAATTAAACTGGCGCAGCTCTATTGACGAGTTTTATAAAGATGTTTAAAAAGGTATATAGTAAAATCAAAGCACTATAAAACAAATTTTTCACTAATATTAGCTTTATCTCAAAATTTATGCTTTTATATAATATTTTTCAAATAACAATTAAGCTTTAAAATGGGATTACTAAAATTTTTAAAGCAGTATCATAGGATTTTTTACTGTAGGAGGTAATAAGTGAATACTAATATTATAAATCAAGTACTTATATTAACACTTATGATGATTGTAGGCGTTATTTTAAGAAAGACAAAAGTAATTACAAATGAAGTAAATAAAGGGTTTTCTACCATATTGGTAAATTTGACACTGCCTTGTATGATAATATATTCTTTCAACTTTAAATTTTCAATGGAAATGTTAAAAGGTGCTGTGATGATACTTTTTTATTCCATTGTGATACATATTATTTTGATTATTTTAAGCAAACTATTATATTTTAAATTTGATAACTCTCAAAAAAGTATATTTAAGTTTGCAACAGTGTTTTCAAACTGCGGTTTTGTAGGATATCCTGTAATTCAAGGTATATTTGGAAATGTAGGAGTATTTTATACATCAATTTTTACAATTCCATTTAACATTTTTATGTGGTCTTATGGAGTTATACTTTTTACAGGTAAAAGCGACTTGAAAAGTATCAAAAAAAGCCTTGTAAACTTACCACTTATATGTACCTTTTTAGGAATTATAATATTTCTTTTTTCTATAAAGCTTCCATTACCGCTGCTTAATACCTTATCAAGTATAGGAAATATGACTACTCCAATTTCAATGTTTATTATAGGAGCTATGCTGGCAGATGTTAAGTTAAAAGACGTTTTTAATGGCTTTAGTATTTATTATGTAAATTCTATAAAACTTATAGCTGTTCCATTTTTAACTTATGCTGTACTTAGGTTTTTAAATGCTGACAAAACACTGCTTTATATATGTGTAATTTTAATGGCAATGCCAACTGCAAGCTTAATAGGAGTTCTAGCAGAAAAATATAATGGTGATAAAATAGCTGCTTCAAAATGTGCCTTTTTAACTACAGTTTTCTCTATAATCACTATACCAGCTGTTATATCAGTAATAAACTTACTTGGAAAACACTAACATTTTTATTAAATCTGACATTTATTTAATTTGAGTATTTGCTTTGATTTACGAATTAAACCTGTATCCTGTACCCCATATAGTTTCAATATACTCAGGATTTCCAGAGTCTTTTTCTATCTTCTTCCTAAGCTTTTGTATATGTACTGCTACAGTAGCTGTATCCCCACAATAATCTTCTCCCCAAATGCTGCTAAATATTTGATCCTTTGTGAAAACTATATTAGGGTTTGATGCTAAGAATACCAATAATTCATATTCTTTAGTTGTTAGAAAAGTTTCCTTGCCGTTTACAAATACTTTATGGGAATCTGTTTGAATCTCCATAGCTTTATGACTGATAATCTCTAAAGTAACCTTTTTACCTGATAGACGTTCATATCTCATAATGTGGGATCTTATTCTTGCAACTAATTCTGCTGGACTAAAAGGCTTTGTTAAATAATCATCTGCACCAAAGCCTAAACCTCTTATTTTATCTATATCTTCATTTTTAGCTGATACAATTATAATGGGAATTTCAAATTTATCTCTAATTGCTTTTACTATTTCATATCCATCTTTGCCAGGAAGCATTAAATCTACTACAACTACATCATAAACACCAAGTAAAGCCCTTTTTAATCCTGATATTCCATCTTGTTCTATATCTACCTTATATCCATTCAATTGAAGATAATCTCTCTCTAAAGCTGCAATATTATTATCATCTTCAATTATTAAAACCTGTTTCACAAAAATCTCTCCTTCTTTGTACCATTATCATTAAATTACTATAGGAAGCTCTACTATGAAAGTGCTGCCTTCTGACAAAATGCTCTGAACGGAAATTTTCCCTCCGTGGGCTTCTACCATTTCCTTAGCAATTGCCAGTCCAAGCCCTGTACTCATTAGATCTTTTGTCCTTTCTGTATCTATACGGTAAAATCTATCAAATACATAAGGAAGCTTATCTGGAGCTATGCCCGGACCATTGTCACTTATGATAATCTTTATATGATCTTTTTCATCCTTTAATCCAATGGAAATAGCTAAAGTTTCTTTCTCACCATATTTAACAGCATTTCCTATAATATTTCTTATAGTTTGGTATATCCTTTTTCCATCTATGTTAACTTCTATTTCTCTTTCTATTTTATCAGTAAAACTAAATTTAATATTTTTTTCACCTAAGACAAAGGCAAATTCCTCCATCAAATCCTGCATAAAAGGTTTTATCTTTACTTTTTCAAATTTAAAATCTACCTTTTGCATATCAAGCTTTGAAAACAAAAATAAATCATCAATAAGTCTATTTATATAATCTATATTACTATGAATTGTTTTAAGATAGCTATTTATTGTATCAGGTGAATGTGCAACACCATCCAATATAGCTTCAACATATCCATTTATTGAGGTAATTGGAGTTTTTAAATCATGGGATATGTTTGCTATAAGAGTCTTTCTATTTTCCTCATATTCTTTTTTTAACTTTTCACCCTGCTCTAGTTTTTCTGCCATTTTATTAAACTCATCTATTAAAATACCAATTTCATTATAAACTTTTTTTTCAATTCTAACCTCATAATTTCCCTTGGCAATTTGCTCTACTCCAGTTTTTAGACTTTCAATAGGCTTCATAATTCTTTTCTCTAATCGCCAATATATGTATAAGTGCGCAATTTCCTTAGCAGTAAATATTGCTGCAAAAAAAATGGTTATAGCCTTAATCCCCACTACCTTAAAGATCAAGTAAATTATAAGTATATTAATCAAAAATGCCATGGGACGAAGCCAAATTAAATATTTATGACATAAGCGAAATTCATCCTTATGCCTATGGTGAATCTCATGAATTCCATGTAAATGCTTATGAGGTTCATTATGCCATCTATGATGTTTTTCATGCCACTCTTTGTGAAGCTCACTTTTACTCTTTTTTAAAATCCCCATATATACCACCTTTAAAATTTAGTTACAATTAATATTACCACAGTATATTCTCACTTAAAATAAAAAAATGGGTGTAAAATTTAAGCTTACACCCACAGACCTTTACCAACTGAAGTTTACTAAAGCATTTAAACTATTTTCACCTTTAGCAGTGACTTCTATTTTTTCAACTTCATTATTTTTATTAACATATACATTTAAATCAGCATTGCTATTTTCAGAGCAAAGTAATTCTTTCATAAAATCACAGCACTTATGTTGTTCACCCATACCTTCAAAATGGAAGTTTTTATGAGCTTCACCTAAATCTTTATGATGATTCTTGATTTCACTAATTATATCCTTCAAGTTAAGAGACAATATTGATATTTCATCCTTTTCTTCTATTTTAAGATTATTTAGTGTGTTAAGTATAAAAGTGATTTTTGAAAGTTTCCCCTTTATGCCTCTATGCTCACAACATCCCATACCATGATGGTCCATATGACCCATTTTACCTATGTCATGATGGAATCTATGATGTCCACAATCCTTCATATTAAACTCTGTGTTGCTTTCATGCTTTGCTTTTTTTCCATCACAATCAAATTCACTGTTTATTTTAGCTTTACACTCCCCAGTAGTTGTATTAGTACTAAGTTCCTTAGAAAGGGATAATACTTTTGTTTCCCCTTTTGCAGCATCTAATTTGATCTTTACATTAAATTCTTCCTTTTCCTGCATAGTTTTAAATACATCATATAAAAGTTTAATCTTGTTCATTAATATGACCTCCTAATATTTTTGCAAGGATGTTATTTTTAATGTCCTTGCTTGTTATGAGTTCATTATAAAGACAGAGATTAAAAATCTTTTAAAGCAATTTTAAAAATTTTATAAAGAATTATAAAATAATTTTAAAATAATTACCAATGAAATTTTCTACCTGAAGCTTCTATTAGTATTTTATTACGCCATAATTTGTTGTAAACTTTCATTTTAATATCATCCTTCTATACTAATTAATATCCTTATCTATAAGAAACACCTTACCATTATCTCCATCCACTAGTATTTTCTGTCCATCCTTCAGCGTACCCATTACTCCTGATATATTCACCACTGCTGGAATTCCATATTCTCTGGCTACAATGGCTCCGTGGGATAAAAATCCTCCTGTTTCCACAACAACAGCTCCTGCTTTTAAAAACAACGGTGTCCATCCTGGGTCAGTGGATGGTGCTACCATAACCTCTCCTGGTTGAAGTCGTCCTCCCTCATTTGGATTGCTTATAAGCCGAACTAATCCAGAAGCTTTTCCAGCAGCAACTGGTATTCCAGTGAGGCAGTTACTGGAACCCTCTATAACTGGTTCTGTAAATTTTGGAGTTTCTCCATAAATTACATCCGGTGGAGCAATCAATTCCATTTTTTTCTTCCATTCTTTTCTCCCAGCAATTATAAATTGAAGCCCTCTACCATCCCATTCATCACTCAATATTGAAAAAAGTTCTGCCCATGTACAAAAAAACACATCATCTGGTTCTTTAATTACAGCTCTTTCATAAAAACGATGACCTAATTCTATGGCAATTGTTCTGTATACATCCATAATTAATGCTAATACGGATTTATTCTTTTCTCGCACTGCCGCTCCATCCTGGCATTCTTTAATAAGCTTTCTTATTTCAGAATGCTTAGAAGTAGGCACTTTTTCTTTGATTTCAATCCACACCTGTTTCAATTTTTCTTTTTGTTCCTTCTTAAGCCTCCCAATGTCAGCAGTATTTATAGTACTACGTATAATCCCAAGCAAATAGGATGGATCTTCTCTCCACCTAGGGTTTATAATATCCATCTCATAAACTGCTCGATGACCATATTCTTGTATAAACTCATGGAAAGCCTTCTTAAATGGAGAGCTCTCAGGTAGCTTTACTTCCCATTTCATAGGATCAAAGTTAGCATCATTAAAATATTTAACAGCATCAATATCTTCACCTGCAATCTCAGCCATTTCAATCAACCTGTAGCCGTGATCAGCACTGGTTATATCTGCTGTTCCTCCAACCATTAATGCATTTATCACCATTAGTGCTTTATCTGAAAAATACTCAGTAAGAATGTTTAATAAATACATAATTGGCATGCTGCCTGCTGCACTTAAAAACATGAATTCTTTGGCCATTCCTTTAACGACGCTGCCTAATTCATTATACTTGCTAATAAAATCTTGATCTGTCCACTTACTAAAGTCTTCACTAGTTATTGACTTTACTGAAGCCATGATTTGACTCCAAGTTTTAGCAGAGTTTTCCTCGCACTGTTTAACCAAGTCCATGTTCTTAACTACACATTCTTTTCTCTTTAATCCAATTGCTCCACCATAGGGATCAGTGTCTTCTATTTCCATATCCTTCTGGTGGCCACCCCAAAAAACGCCAAAACCTTGAGGCAAGGCCCCCATTGCATCATAATTTCCCCACTGCTGAACTGATATATTGCAATAAAGCCTTCCATTGAAAAACTTGGAAAATTGTAACCCGTGAGGGAAATCATAACCCACTCCAGTAAAAAAGCCTTGATGCATAGTATCAACAATATTTTTCATTAAGTGGCGACTTAAAGGTGACTGAACCATAGGAACAGCGTCTCTATAATTGCCATTAGACCAGATATCCGGTTTGTTCTGCAAAGCAGGAAAGGTCTTTCGTGGGATAGTGGTTATTGGTCTAGCCTGAACCAAGACAAACTTTTCTCCGTCATAAACCCATTCCACATCCTGATGTTGATCACTATTACCTAAGGCATCAAATACTCTCAGCAAAAGCCTGCCAAGCTTTTCAATTTCCTTATCCTGCAGTGTCTGCTGTAAAGACATTTCCCCTGACTTAATAAATTGAGTTCCACCATTTTCACTTCTGATAACCATACTTTGCTTATGTCCAATTTTTCTCGATATTAAATGTGGACTGGCATTTACAGCTTCAGCTTCTAGATAATATGTATCTGGCTCTACTGTGCCAGACACCACAGATTCACCTAACCCGAAATTGGCGTTAATCACTATAACATCCTGACGTCCTGATAAAATGTCACAGGTAAAACCAACTCCAGCAGCTTTAGCTTCCACCATCTCCATAATCACCACCGCTGCTTTTACATCATCATCATTTATATTCATCTTTTTGCGATATGCCACAGCTCTAGGAGACCACAGGGAAGCATAACATCCTTTCACTGCTGACAGTATGTCCTCTAAACTGCAAACATTCAAAAATGAATCATGTATCCCTGCAAAGGATGCTTTTTCAGAATCTTCCCCAACTGCAGAGGATCTCACAGCCCAGGATTTTTTTAATTTTCCACAGTTATTGATATATGTAGATAACTGCTGAATAATAGCTGGCGGTATTGATCCTCCCATGATTTTTTCTCTTAACCTCTCCAATCTATATTTCACATCAGCTTCATCCAAATTGTCCAGAGTAGTGGCTGAAGCAACATTATCAATTATTTTTTGTAATTCATTGTACTTGATATACTCATCATAAGCCTGTGCAATCAATACTTCTCCTTGAGGAACATTAAAACCATATTGATCTAACCTTCCTAAATTCCAGCCTTTACCTCCAACCATTGATACACCTGCCTGAAAAGCTTCTTTCCAATTCAAAATATACTTCATCTTAAGTCCCCTCCTTTACTCATCCATATCAGATTTTTTAAAACTATCTACCTTGCTGGCTGCCCCGTATAGAAATAAATCTACCAGCCTCACTATTTCCTCATGGAGTTCAAACCTTGACGAATCATTCAACCATTCAAAGGTCATTGTGCTCCTAAGAAGATCTATATGCCTAACCAACAGATTAACTGAAATATCCGGCCTGATTTCTCCTTCCTTTTGTCCTAAACTAATAATTTTAGTCAAAATGCTCTGAGTACCAGTTTCAGTGCCTTTATATCCTGGTTCCTTAACCATATTTCCTAAACGATAATTAATACATATTCCTGTAATTTCAGGATTCTTTTCAACCCAATCATAAGAATGATTAAGAACAGCCATAAGGCGAGACTTAGTATCTGTAAGGTTCTGTATAATTTTAAAATTTTCTTTAGCTAATTCCTGTGAAATCCCTCTTACATATTCGTCAACTATAGCCTCCTTCACTGAAAAGTAGTTATATAGAGTTTTTCTTGCAATATCTGTTTTTTCTGCTATCTGTTCCATTGTTGTATTGTCAAACCCCTGACTGTGAAATAAGTCCATAGCAACCTTAACAATCTTCTGCCTGGTCTCCCTTTTCTTTCTATCCATTCGGCTTTCAGCTAATATCTTTCTGGTATCCATTTTTACACCTCCAGTACATTTTGTATAATACTTATTTTATACATTATACAAATATACACACATGGTAATCTTACACACTGTGTAAAGCTTGTTCTAATTCTATCTCTTATTACTTTCCTTGTCAAGATCCAAAATAACCTTTTTTCAATCTACTTTGACTGGATACAAACCACAAAAAACTGTTGATAAAATGTGTTTATAAGCAACAAAAAAAACTTCATTAAAATTTAATTTAATGAAGTTTCTAAAAATTACTTAAGAGCTCTTACTATTAATGTATTTACTGTGTTATTAGCTAAAAGTCCAATATGACCAACACCAGAAATTCTTATATTGTTAGCTCCATTAAGATAAGATAAATAGTTTGCTACAACCATATCATTTGAACTATAAATAGAAGTCACAGCTACTCCTTTTGGAGCTGTAGAAGTAACTAATCCATTTGCTCCACCAAGGGTAACAAGCTTGTCTACTTTATTAACTCCCTTTAAATAATTTATATAATATAAACTATTAGCTCCACCCATGCTATGAGCCACTATATCTACCTTACTTTTACCAGTGCTTTTTAATACATTATCAATATAAGTATTAAGAACAGCGCTATTAACAAAATTGTTAGCTGGATCTAAAACCTTATCCGGTAAATCCACAGCAAACAACTCATTTCGTGACCATCCTTGTGTTAATAAATAATTCTCAATAAAAACAAAATTATAACTTGCACCTCCAAGTCCATGTACAAATACCACTGGATTATGCTCCGTTTTTGCACATACCGGTTTTACCTTTGTAAAACCTAAAATCAAAGTAAAAGTAATAAGTACTGTTAAGAAACTATACAGTAATCTTTTTGTAAAAATTTTAGCTTTCATGAAAAGTCCCCCTTAAAAATTAGTAAGTTAATCGTATATTAACTAACATTTATAGTAAATTTTGTATATAGTTGAATTATATACGATTTTTTGATAATTTTCAATATCTTTTATCTATATCAAAGCAAAGATGTCAACAAAAAGTATCTATTAGATAAAATAAAAAATAACCTGTTTTAAATTTAGTATAATAAAACAGCAAGCTTCGCCTTAACTTTTAAGAGCTAAATTATAAAATTATCAATACTTGTTGTGCAACTAAAATTACTAATTTTAACTTTTACATAGGAATATAAGATAAGCATTTATTCACATTAAGCTAAATTGTTTTATTATTAGTCTTAGCAAAAGGTTAAGATTAAAGCTTTTCCTGCTCTTTGTGTCGCACCATTTTTATATTGTAAACTAAAAAACACTATAAAATTCTAATTTGAATTTTACAGTGTTTTCATAAATCCTATGAAACTATTTTAAGACTCTTTCAGCTTAAACCTATTTACAGATGAGATCATTTCTTCTGTGGCATTATTTAAAACAGAAGCAGCTTTTGATACTTCAGTTGTAGAATGAGATAATTCTTCTGATGAAGCCACCATTTCTTCCGATGAAGCACTTATCTCTTCTGCCAATGAAGACGTATTACTTACTTTGCTTATTATATTACTCTTTTCCTCATCTAAATCTGAAACTGATGCAGTTACTTCATTAATTTCTGGAATTATAAGTTCAACAGCTGAAATAATCTTTTTAAATGAACCTAATGATGTTGCAACAACATTTGATTGTTCAATTAATTTATCATTCATGAAGTCAGTCATATTTACTATTTGTGAAGTATCATGCTCTATATCTGAAGTTAACTTACTTATATTTGCTGTTGACCCTTTACTTTCCTCTGCTAATTTTTTTATTTCTTCTGCAACAATAGAAAATCCTTTTCCCTGCTCTTGCTGCCTCAATTGATGCATTTAAAGCTAAAAGATTGGTTTGCTCTGAAATATTGTTAATATAATTTGTAATCTCATTTATTTTGCTAATTTTAACACCTAATGCATTCATTTTTTCTGTAAATTCCTTAAATGAATCAATTAAATCATTTACAGATCCAATTAAAGCCTCCAGTTTTACATCACTCTCACTAGCCATAGTATTTATATTTAATGAATGATCATCAATAGTTTTTACAGCATTCACTATATTTTGAATTCGATTACCAAATTCATTTAATTTTGAATTGATATCAAATAACTCTCCTGACTGAGATTCATTTGCTTTTGAAACTTCCTGAACTGACAGTGCAACATTTTGTGATGATGCTGCCATTTCTTCTGATACAGATGACAGAGTCTTTGACTGATCATTTACATTATTAGCAACATTTTTTACATTTTTAATCATATCGGATACATTTATTAAAGTCTTTTCTAGAGAGGAATTCATTAATCCAAATTCATTTTTACTATCACAATCTAATTTTATGGTAAAGTTTCCTGCTGCAATCTGTTGTAAATTTTTTACCATTCCCTTTGATGATTTATTTATAATTAAAATTATTATGTATGCAATTAAGGTAAATATCACCAGTGACAATACAAATATAACTAACATAAGTCTTTCAGCCGCACTATATGCTGCAGCACATATTTTCTTATTTTTTAGGGCAAGTTCTTCTTCATATGTTTGCAAATTCTTTAAGCTTGTTTCTATTTTTGTTTCTTGATCCTGAATTTGATTGAGATTTTCTTGAGAAATATTAGTTGGATTATCCCAAAAATTTTTAAAAAAACTATAACTTGATTTAAAATCATTTAAACTCTTACTTTCTTCTTCATCCATTTTAGTTTTTTCAAAGTCACTTAAATACTTATCAATGTTATCTCTATAAGTTTTAATTTTAGATGACAAATCACTAGACTTATTCATCTTGGATGAAATATCCTCAGCTTTAATCTGATAAAAGTTACTTCTGATATTTCCAATATCTGCTACAGGAACAAGGTATTCGGCATACATCTCACCCACTTGTTTATCTAAAGCCCTCATATTAAAATATCCAAAGACTCCTACAATTAATGTAGATACAATTGCTGATATTGTTAGAGAGATAACCAAATTCTTAAGTTTAAAGTTTTCTAATTTGCCTAGCATATAAACCTCCATTTTTACTACCCAAATATAATTTTTGATATTATAATTATAACACATAAATGTTGTAATTGCGCGAAAAATATAATATTTTGATAATATTTGTGTAATTATGTCGTTTTTTATACATGTGGCCTATATAGGCTAAATTGAGTGTTTTAGACAAACTAACATTTTCTTTTTGTCAATTACTTTATCCTGCATCATATCAAGCAAATATGTCACAAATATTTCTGACATATCTTCTCCCTGAAAACTATCAAGTATTTCAGGGAGTGGACACCCTATACCTCCTTCCTTATAAATAGCAAGTGTAAGTATGAATAGTGTTATATTAATTATATGGTTTGCAAGCACAAGAATATCTGGATTTTCTATGTCCATTGTAAAATCAACAATATCGGTAGCATCCTCATTACATAAAAGAGGATAAAGTTCTTCAACTGTAATACCTTCTTCCTGTATAAAACCTCTACACACTTCAAGAGTCTTTTCAGCAAATTCTATCCAAGAACTATCATCTGGTAACTCTTGTACTTTTGATATTTCATTTTTCTCCTGCATAATACATTGTGTATTCTCCTGTTTCTTTTCTTGAAGCAGCATTTTACCAATTGTAATCAATAGACCTCCCAGTTGAATATCTGATAACATAGAAGTATTACTCTCTATCCATTTTATAGGAGCAAGATACTTTGATAGAAGCTCAGGAATCTTCATTAACACCTCCTGTTTAGGCTCAAAGTAATCAATACCATATCTAACTTTACTAACAAGTTTTGAAAAGTTCTTTGCATGTTTAAAAAATAAATCTTCATTCATTCTGTAACGATCAAAAACAGCTGACTTTTCATCTAATCTTAGTTCATAAGAGAAACCATTAACCCAACAATATGCTCTATCCATATTGCTAAAGTACATTAACAAATCACTAAAGTCAGGATTATTTTTCAAAGCATCTGCTGCATTTGGGGCAATGATTTTCCCTAAAATCAATTTATCTAAAATTTCATTTCGTGGCATACTATAACCTCTTTTATTATATATTTTAAAATATGAATGATGTAATACTATAAAATTAACTCCTTTTTATGATTATTATTCTATAATAATTTTCAATTAAGGTTTTATCTTTGATGATATTATATCATCATATTCATTATTCTTTACAATAGCATCAAGCTGTTCCTGAACATTCCTTCCTAAATCCACTAATCTCACATATCTTTCATGATTTTTTATTAATTAAATGGTTAATTTATCATGATTATTAAAAAATTATTCTATTAAAAAAGAACCTTACCAACAACTACTTTTGAAAATATTCACTCTTTAGCATAGAATATATGATCTGATCCAAATAACCCCGTTCAGATTTATAATTCTGTCTTAAAACCCCGTCACGATGCATTCCAATTCGTTCATAAAGTTTAATTCCTATCACATTATCTGGGTATACATCTAACCAAAAACGATTGATATTTCTATCTTCAAATGCATATTTTAGTAATGCAATCATAGATTCTTTGCCATATCCCATTCCTTTGTGGGAAATAGCGATTCTTCGCAACTCAAAAATTTCAGATTTAAAATTTAATCTGACTAAGGCATATCCAATAATTAAATTATCCTCTTTTCGTCTAAATACAAAAAGCAGGTGATTTTTATCTTCAATTTCGGCCTTATGCTCCTCATACGTACCAATCCAAAGGAAATTACGATTATCTTTATGGCTCTCCAACTCAATAATAGTTTTGATATCTGCTTCTGTTGCATCAACTATATATAACCGCTTTGTTTCTATCATGTCTGTATCCCTCCATTTCTCTTTTATTATTATATATACGTTTTTTCATTCACAGCATATTACAACTGCAATTTAAAATATATGAAAATTATATCATAATGTCCATGTAACTTTATTCGCTCGATACTTTACTTTTTTTATTTTAAGTTTAAAGCTTTCAATTACTAAAAAAAGTTATGAATTTTGTTAATCTAATGTAATTGACTTCTTTTGACTTAAATGCACTTTATGCAAAACAACATTCAAATATAAAATCACTTAAAAAAAAGTCTCATAAATCAAAGGAATTTAAGATATTATGTCGAATAAATTAACAGTAATTAAACTATCATTAAATCACATTTTGTAAATTCCATAAGGAGAAAGTTATGGGTAATTGGAAACTTCAAAGAAAAAAAACTATAGTAAATAAATATAAATTAATTTATATGCCATTGTTCATCGGATTAATTGCCATATTTACAATAAGTATAATTAGTTATTACACAAGTAAAAATTTGCTGCTTAGGCAGGTGAAACAGGATGGAATAAACCTATCCAAACAAACTGTTTTGCAGGTAGAAGGAAATGCTAATTCATTAGAAATAATCAACAAACTCATAGAAGATAGAATCAGAAGAGTTGGGAAAGTTATAATGATGGATCAAAATAATTTGAGTAATGACTTGTTAAAAGAAATATCAAATGATCTTGATGTATCCGAAATAAACTGGTTTTCACCTGAAGGTACCATTATTTATACAAATGTTGACCGCTATTTAGGTTGGAAACCAACAAAAAACCATCCAGTAGAAAACTTTAGAATAAGCAACAAAACCGAATACATGGAAGACATAAGAATGGATACAGAGTCACTTAACTATAAAAAGTATGGATACTTTAAAAACTCTGATGGCACCTTTATCCAGATAGGTATAACTGCCAATGAGGTGGAAAATCTCACGCAAAAATTTAACTATCAAACTTTAGTTGAAAAATTGACCCTAGGAGAAAATGTTCTTCATGTAATTTTCGTTGACAAAAACTTAAAAGCCATTGCAGATTCAGAAAAAAAAGACATTGGAATTGTATATGATAAGGATAAAGAACCGGAAATGCAAGAGGCGCTTAAAGGAAATATAGCTAAAAAAGATTCTTATTATAAAAAGGCGAATATAAAAGCTTTGACAATATATGTTCCTGTGGTTACCAGCGGAAAGGCCAATAATGTTCTTGTATTAAGCCTTTCTACAGAAAAAGTTTATTACTCTATTTATATGCTTGCCATAAAGTCGTCTATTATAGCTATTATAATGATTTTATTACTTTTATGGGTAAAAAATAGAAATATTATTAAGCCTGTAAATAGATTAAATAAATCCATTAATGGAATTGATATAGAAAGACATTTAGGATATAGGCTGCCTTTAACAGAAAGTGACACTTTTTTTGGTGTAGCTTCTTCTATAAACAATATATTAGATAAAACCTCTAGCTATTTTTATGAGTTAAAAGAAAATCAGGAAAAATTACAGTCTTCAAATGAAGAAATATCAGCAACCTATCAGCAACTGGCAGCATCAGAAGAAGAGCTTAGAGCTCAATACGATGAAATACAAAGCTACACAGAAAAATTAGAAAGCTTAAGACAAAAATATGAAATTGCCATTGAAGGAACTAATAGTGCTGTGTGGGAATTTGATATGGAAGATGAAAATATATATTTTTTAGAAGGATTCAAAAATATTATAGGGAGAGCCACTAAGGAAAAAGAAAACATTTATACAACTTTAAAAAAATTTTTAAGTTTAAAAGATGAAGAAAAATTAATAAAAGAGATAGTAAAATATATAAGAGGCGAAAAAGAAGAAATACATATTCAGGTGAAAATTACAGACATTTTTGGTAACTTAAAGTGGTTATTAATTCGGGGTAAAGGAATTTTTGATAGTAACAATGATATAAAGCTGATAAACGGTATTGTGTTAGATATTACTTCCATGAAAGGACAGGAAGAGTATATAAGCCATATTGCTTATCATGATCCTTTAACAGGTTTACCTAATCGAAGAAAACTTATGCAAAAATTAGAAGAAGATATAGTTGAAAGTAACTATGGTGCGGTGATGCTTTTAGATCTTGATAACTTCAAAGGTATTAATGATACTTTAGGCCATTTATATGGAGATAAAGTATTAAAAAAAATTGCAGAAGAACTTGAAAACATTAAAGATGAAAAAGTTTTTGTATCAAGATTTGGAGGAGATGAATTCTTTATTTTAGTCCAGGGTGAAAAAGATATTGACGTAATTGAAAATTATGCAAAACAGATAATGAATATATTTAAGAATAAGATAATAATTGAAGGAGAAGAAACCTACCTGAGCTGTAGTATGGGAATTACCCTATACCCTTTTCATAGTAATGAGGTTAGCCAATTACTCATGAATGCGGATATGGCTATGTATAAAGTAAAAAATTTAGGAAAAAACAACTATATGTTCTTCAAAGAAGAAATGACAGAAAAACTACAGGAAAAGATGAAAATAGAAGGTATTTTAAGAAATGCTCTAAAAAAAGAGGAGTTAAAGCTATTATATCAGCCTCAAGTATGTACTTTTACAGGAAAAATTGTAGGTTTTGAGGCTCTTCTAAGGCTAAAAAATAAACATATATCGCCTGGACAATTTATACCCGTAGCTGAAGAAACAGGACTTATTGTAGAAATTGGAAGGTGGGTTACAAAAGAGTCAATTAACCAAATAAGCAAATGGAAAAAGAAAGGATTAGATATAAAGCCTATTTCCATTAATTTTTCTCCAAAGCAATTAAATGACTTAAATTACATTAAATTTCTAGAAAATACATTAAAAGAAGCAAATGTAGAAGCTAAATATATAGAAATAGAAATAACAGAAAGCATATTTTTAGAGGAAAAAGAAAAAAATATAGCATTTATTAATAAACTAAAATCATTGGGAATACAAATTTTACTAGATGATTTTGGTACAGGCTACTCCTCTCTTAATTATTTAACCTTTTTGCCAGTAGATAAAATAAAATTAGATAAATCCTTAAATGACAAATTTTTAGAATTTGAAAATGTAAAAGTAATAGACAGTTTGATTTTCCTTGCCAAAAGCTTAAACTTAGAAGTAATAGCAGAAGGTATAGAAGATGTAGTTCAATATAAACGTCTAAAAGCAGCTGGATGCCACTATATTCAGGGATACCTGTTTAGTAAACCACTAGAGGTAGAAGATGCAGAAAAAATATATGATGACAACTTTTTAGATAAGATCAGTCATGACCAACTATAAAAATAAGATGATGTGCTAAATTGCCATCATCTTATTTTTATAGTTCATATCTATATTCTTAACCAGAGCTAGAAAAAATTTTTCCTGGTATATATAAGACAAAAAAAATTTGATAGAAATCCAAATTTCTTTACCATAAACGGTGAAAAGACATTTCACCAATCAAATAATGGTTAATCACCTGGTGGAATGATAACTAAGCTTATTTACACAAAATAAATTGAAGTTTGCATTTGTGTTATATTGGGAATCATTGATTATATATATATCTTTTAATATAATGAACATAAAAGATACATATGAAGAGGTGCAATTAATATATGTTATCTTTAGTGATTATAGTATAGATAGTAAATAATAATATAACTATACAGAATAGTAGTATTATACAAGGATAAGATAGTATAGATAGAGAGTGTATAAGAGTAAGTGAGTACCATGCTTGAT
>NZ_JABBNI010000028.1 GCF_012926525.1 Clostridium muellerianum | reverse complement strand
GCAGGTTGCCCACGTGTTACTCACCCGTCCGCCGCTAATCCATCCCCGAAGGGATTTCATCGCTCGACTTGCATGTGTTAAGCACGCCGCCAGCGTTCGTCCTGAGCCAGGATCAAACTCTCAATTTTAAAGTTTAATCTGTACTCAAATTATTGACGTTAAACTTATTAGTTTAACTAATACTGGCTTATTTAAAATAAGATTTAAATCTTACTTTCACTCTGTTTAATTTTCAAGGATCTTAAAGTTATTAATATTTTTGGTTGCGGAGACAGGACTTGAACCTGTGACCTTCGGGTTATGAGCCCGACGAGCTACCAACTGCTCCACCCCGCGACATTATATTAAACAACTTTGCTTCGTTGTTTGCAATTCACACAACCAACGAATGTAATCTTACCATATTAAAAGCAACTAATTTTAACATAGTTGTTATCTACTTAATGTTACATCTCTCATCATCAATTTTACTACTAAATACTCAACATATAGCATGTTGACACGCCCGATTCAGTTTATACTGAATATAAGATAAAAAAAGGAAGTAACTACCTTAAAGCTACTTCCATTATATAAATATTTAAATTTATCCAATGGCTACCTACCATAAATATTTCAACTAAGTAATATTCATTGATCTATCTTTGTACACTACCGGATGCATTTCCTTCTGCAAGCTCTAATACTTCATTTTCTGTAACAATATTTGCATCTCCATCTATTGTGTGTTTTAGTACTGAAGCTGCTACGCTAAACTCTAACGCTTCTTTATGACTTTTACCTTGCACTAATCCATATATCAATCCAGCAGCAAAAGCATCTCCACCACCTACTCTATCCTGTATAGTAAAATCGTATCTTTTTGATCTATAAAGTTCATTTCCATCATAAATTATAGCTGAAAGAGCATTGTGTGAAGCTGAAAAATTCTCTCTTAGTGTAGACACTACATATTTTATATTAAATTTTTCTATCATCTTTCCAAATATGGATTTAAATCTTTCCTCATCTAATTCTCCCTTTGAAAAATCAGCTACATTATATTCACCTTGTTTTTCTTCTACACTACTTAGCCATCCAAAGCAAACATCTACACCTTCTAATAGTCCTTGCATTACCCTTTCAAATTCTTCAATACCCCAAAGCTGCTTTCTATAATTTAAATCTATACTTACAGGAACTCCGTGAAATTTAGCTTCTTCTATAGCTCTTTTAACAAGTTCTATACAATTTTCTCCTAAAGCTGGAGTTATTCCTGAAACATGAAACCAATCCGCATCTTTAAATATTTCGTCAAAATCAAAGTCATCAACGTTTACTTTTGTAATAGCTGAATTAGCTCTATCATATACAACTTTAGATGGTCTTACAGAATTACCCTTTTCAAAGAAGTAAATACCTACTCTTTCTCCACCTCTATGAATATATTCTGTATTAACACCATACTTTTTTAAATTATTTATAGCACTTTGTCCTATTGGATTATCAGGCAGTTCAGTGACAAAGCATGAATTTATTCCCCAATTTGCTAAGGATATAGCTACATTGGCTTCAGCACCACCATAAACTATGTCAAAGGATTGTGCTTGAGTAAATCTTTCATATCCTGGTGTGGATAATCTTAGCAATATCTCTCCCATAGTCACTACTTTTTTCATATCTAAGTTATCCTCCTTAACTACTTACTTCTAGCTTCTTTTACTTTTTCTACAAAAAGTCTTGCAACTCTAGTTACTTCATCATAATTACCAGTGTTTGCACCAGCAGTTAATTTTCCGCCTACTCCTACTGCAATACAACCATTTTTTATCCACTGATCCACATTTTCTAAACTTACACCACCTGTTGGCATAATGGGTGCCTGTGGAAGAGGTGCTTTAAAATCTTTTACGATGCTTGGACCAAAAGCACTTCCTGGAAACACTTTAATGACAGCTGCTCCAGCTTCCATTGCTCTAATTATTTCAGTAATTGTCATACACCCTGGCATGTAAGGTACTTGATATCTATTACATAGTTTAGCTGTTTCCAAATCAAATCCTGGACTTACTATATATTTTGCACCTGCAAGTATAGCTATTCTCGCTGTTTCGCTATCAAGTACTGTTCCTGCTCCTACTATTAATTCATCCTCTGTAAATTTTTCTTTTAATGAAGTTATTACTTTATCTGCTCCTGGAACAGTAAATGTTACTTCTATTGCTGGTATTCCACCTTCTATACATGCTTTTGAAATTTTTTCTGCCTTTTCAGTATTTTCTGCTCTAACTACTGCAACTACACCTACTTCAGTGATTTTTCTTAGAGTTTCTAATTTTTCTATCATTTCAATTCCTCCTATTAATCTATTTTTTTATTTTCTAAAGTTTAGTCAAAAATAAATTCAAATCTATAGTTAAAAATTCACTATAATGTCACTCCATTTTTAAATATAGCTATTTCTCTAAATTCATTTTTTTCATTATTCACCACTTCACCACTAGCCACTTTAATTATATATTCAATAAATTCCTCTAATAAGCTATCTAATGTTTTATCTTCTACCAAAGTTCCTGCATTAAAATCGATCCAATGAGGTTTTAATTTATAAATCTCTGAATTAGTTGATATTTTCATAGTAGGAACAAAGCTTCCAAAAGGCGTTCCCCTTCCTGTTGTAAATAAAACCATTTGACATCCTGCTGCTGCTAATGCAGATGCTGCTACTAAATCATTTCCTGGGGCACTCAAAAGATTCAATCCTTTTGTTTTCAAAGTTTCTCCATATTTAAGCACATCCACTACTGTTTCTGTACCTGCCTTTTGTGTACATCCTAAAGACTTGTCTTCAAGTGTTGTTATTCCTCCAGCTTTATTTCCTGGTGAAGGATTTTCATATACTGGTTGGTTATAATTCATAAAATACTCTTTAAAATCATTAATTAGATGAACAGTTTTATCAAACACCTCTTTGTTTTCAGTCCTATCCATTAATAATGTTTCTGCTCCAAACATTTCTGGAACTTCTGTTAAAATTGTGGTTCCACCTTGTGCTATCAACCAATCTGAAAACTTTCCTACAAGAGGATTTGCAGTTATTCCTGAAAATCCATCTGAACCACCACATTTAAGTCCTATTTTAAGTTCAGATAAAGGCACTTCTTCTCTTTTATCATTTTTCATATTTTCATAAAGTTCTTTTAATAGTTTGACTCCTTCTTCTATTTCATCTGAAACTTCTTGAGCAACTAAAAACTTTACTCTTTTTTCATCAAATTCTCCCAATGCATTTTTAAATTCATCCATATTGTTGTTTTCACATCCAAGCCCCATAACCAATACTCCACCAGCATTAGGATGTTTAACTGCATCTACTAATATAGTTCTAGTATTTTTATGATCATCTCCAAGTTGAGAACATCCATAATTATGCTTTAAAACTAAAGTATTATCTATATTCAAATTACCCAATTCAGCTTTAAATTTTTCTATAACTTTATCTGCTATACCATTTATACATCCAACTGTAGGCACTATCCATAGTTCATTTCTTATGCCTACATTTCCATTATCTCTTCTATATCCTTTAAAAGTTAAGTTTTTATTTTCAAATACATTCTTAATAAGCCTTTGATTAAAATTATAATCTTTTATACCATCTAAATTGGTTTTTGCATTATGTGTATGAACCCATTCACCTTCTGATATGTCACAAATTGCATGACCTATAGGAAACCCATATTTGATTATATTTTCATTCAATTTAATTTTTCTTATAGCTATCTTATGACCTCTCTTAACAGCTTCTTTAAGACTAACTTTTTCATTATCTATTTCTACAATTTCACCTTTTTGTAAATCTGTTAAAGCTACAACTACATTATCATTCTCATTTATTTTAATAACATTTTTCATGAAATTACCTCTCACTTTCTATAACCTATATTTGAAAGATATAAAATCAACTTTTATATTATAAGCATAAAAACTATGAACTTCACTTTAAGCTTACATAACTTCTTTAATTGCTTCCTTAATTCCTAGCTTTTCAATTTTTGATAAGTAGTTAGTTACTGTGTCTGTCAATCCTTCAATTTCATTTAAATTCATTTTCCAATTCTTTTCATATGATAAAACTGTACTTACTATATTCTTTAATCCTGCTTCAGTTCCATCATAATTTTCCCATAAGAATTTATATAACTTTAAAATATCCTCATTATCTGCTAGTTTTATATCCACTTCTCCTCTTTTACCTTTATAGAATTCTATTAATGCAGCCAGTGAGAAACATAATTTTTTAGGAAGTTTTCCTTTTCTATTTACATACTCTCTTAAGGATGGTAAATTTCTTGTTTCAAATTTTGACATTGAATTTAAAGCTATACTCATTAAATAATGTTTTACAAAGGGATTGGCAAATCTTTCAAGCACTGCATCTGCAAAATCCTTTAGCTCTTCTTCTGGCAAATCCAATGTAGGTATTATTTCATCATACATAGTTTCTCTTACATATCTTCCAATAACCTCATGTTCAACTGCTTGTCCTACAGTGTCTAATCCATAAAGATATGCTACTGGCACTAAAGATGTATGAGCACCATTTAAAATTCTAACCTTTGTTGTTCTATATGGAGTCATATCTTTAACAAATTTAACGTTTAATCCAGCTTTATCAGTTGGAAATTCATTTTTTATCCATTCTGGTCCTTCAATTACCCATAAGTGAAACTGCTCACCAACATCTACAAGATTATCTTCATAGCCTAATTCCTCTGTTACTTCTTTAATTGTGTCTTTTGGATATCCCGGAACTATCCTATCTACAAGGCTGCAGCAAAATGTGTTGGAATCATTTAACCATCTTACAAACTCTTCTCCCAAATTCCAAAGTTCCGTATACTTCAAAATTATATTTTTAAGTTTTTCACCATTCCTATCTATAAGTTCACAAGGAATTATTACTAATCCTTTATCTTTTTCTCCTTTGAAAGTTTCAAATCTGTGATATAAAAATGCAGTCAATTTTCCAGGATAGCTATTTTGTGGTTTATCACTTAGTGTATCGTTTTCATCAAATGTAATTCCTGCTTCAGTAGTATTAGAAAATATAAATCTTATTTCAGATTGTTCTGCTACTTTTAAATATTCATCGTATTGTTCATAGCAATTAATACCTCTGTTTATACTATTTATGACAAAATGTTCTTTAACAGCTTTTCCATCCTTTATTCCCTGCAAATATAACGTATACAAACCATCTTGTTCATTCAATTTATCAATTTTCCCATTTTGAGTAGGTGGAATTACTACTACACTTCCATTAAAATCTGTTTCTCTATTCATTTTGTCAACTTGCCAGTCAACAAAACCTCTAAGAAAATTACCTTCTCCATATTGTAAAATTTTTTCTGGATATGTTTTGTACTCTTTATAAACCTCTTTATTTAATTTCATAATTACCCTCCTAAATGTTTTGTTCACGTGTGCAATAAACCTTAATCTTCCCCATTAAGCGCTATATATAATTTTATATTTATTTGTTTATTGATTTTATTATACTACATTATGCACACGTGAACAACAGGTTTTAAAAAAACATTTTTTATAGTTATAAAAAAATTTAATTACATTGAATATATTATCTGCTGTTTAATTTTGTTACTCATTCTAACTAGTTCTTAGCTATCTTTGTTTAATCTCAAAACAGAATCTCTTACTAAAAGCTTTGTTTTAAGATAAATTTTTTCACCTTTATAATTTTCTCCATTTATTATGTCAATTATCTTTTTCCCCCCCATTACACTTATATCTTCTATAGGTCTTTTTACAGTTGTAAGTGAAGGTGTAGAATACTCTGAAACTGCTATATCATCAAATCCCACTATTGAAACATCTTTTGGAACACTAAGACCATTATCAAATGCTGCCTTTATAGCACCTATCGCCATATCATCATTGGAACAAAATACTGCTGTAGGAACTTTATCTAAATTCATAAGTTTTTTCATGGCATCATATCCACTTTTCATATCATAGTTCCCTTTAACCATATATTCGCTGCGTACTGGCACATTATAGTAAATTAAAGCTTCCATAAATCCTTCTTTTCTATTTTTACTAGATTTAAATTCCTTTTTTCCTTCTATTATAGCTATATCTCTATGTCCATTTTCTATTAAATGTTCTACAGCTTTAAAAGTACCTTCCTTGTCGTCGGATATTATATTTATTAGGGCTTCTTCTTCTAATTCTCTATTTAAAACCACTAGTGGAATCCCCTTCTGCATTACATCATATACAAAGTAATTATCATTATCACTTTGACTCATTAACACAATTCCATCAAATCTCTTTTTATTAATAGCTGTAAAGTCCTTGTAATTATCAATTCCCCTTACAACCAGATTATAATTTTCCTCTATAGCACTATTTACTCCGGTTACTGTTTCAAAGAAAAATCCTGAAGATGTGCCTTTACTTATACTAGAAAAAAATAATCCTATTGTATAAGATTTATCTAATACTAAGCTTTTTGCAATATAATTAGGCACATAGTTAAGCTGTTCTGCTATAGCTTTTATTTTACTTTTTGTTTCTTCATTTATTAAAGGGCTATTATTAAGTGCTCTTGAAACTGTTGTATGTGATACATTTGCTAATTTTGCTATATCCTTTATTGTTACACTCATTATGGTCACCTTTCTTATCATAAAACTATATTTCTTCTTTTGATAATATCACATTCTTTATAAGTAAACTACAGTATACATTCTTAAATTTTAAAAAATAAAACAAAATACAAGTGTTTACATTATTAAAATCCAAACACTTGCATAAGATAAAAGTTATTTAAAATAATATATTATCAAAATTTTACTTTTAAAATAAACAAAACAATTTCAATAAATAATATATTTTATTTTACTACATTTTTATCAAACTTTCCTTGCTGTAAATCAGATACTATATCTCTATATTTATCATCTGATAAATTATATAATAAACCGATTACAACAGCAGCTATAGCTAATGCAACAGCTGGATATAATGCCATTACTGCTTTCATTCCTAATAATGTTTTTGCGCTTTGATGTGCATTTGCTACATATCCTGTTAATTGTAAAGCTCCTAAAGTAACATAAGCTGCTATAGATTGAGCTATTTTTCTTGAGAAGTTAAATGCAGCATAAGTTATACCTTCTTTTCTCTTTCCTGTATGCCATTCACCATAATCAATAGCATCAGAAACGAAAGCCCAAGTAACACCATTTGGAATAGCAAGTCCTGCATATCCTATAGTTACAAGTATTGTGAATACATAAAAGTTTGCTGGTAATATAAAGTTTAATCCATTAGCAATGATACCAATTGCGAAACCTATCATAGCAGTTTTCTTTTTTCCAAATTTTTTAACCATTTTAGGAATAGCTGCGATTCCTAAAATAGAACATCCAATCATTATACTGTTTATAACTGGTTGAAGTTTAACATTTCCAAGAGCATATTGACAATAATATATCATCATTTGATTATTTGCATTCATTGCAGATATTGTAAATAAAGTCATAAGAATTAAACATAATAACGGTTTATTTGTGAATACTGCTTTAGCATAATCACCCACAGTTGTTTTCTCTTGTACTTTTGCTTTAGGTTGAATGTGTTCTTTAGTGTTTCTAAAACAAATATAAAATGAAATTACGCCTATTAAAGCCATAATAGCAGCAGCTACTGGATATCCTATTTTAGGATCTGAAAAATGTATAAGTATAGGTACAAATGCTACACCAGTTATTAACTGTGCTGCTAAAGATCCCGTTTGTCTAAACGTTGCCATTTGGCTTCTTTCGTCAACATCTTGAGTCATAACAGAGGCTAATGATCCATAAGGAACATTTGTAAATGAATATATAAGTCCCCATACCATATAAGCAGCATATGCATATACCAATTTACTAGTAGGTGTAGTCCCTGGCATCAAAAATGTTACAATTGTTAATATAGCAAGAATTATACTTGAAACCATCATAACCGGTCTAAATTTACCATGTTTACCTGGTTTTCTTGCATCAATAGTTGATCCAGCTATAGGATCCATAAATGCATCAAATACCTTTGTATATACAAAAATATTTTTTGCTGCCGCTGCTGGTATGCCACATACATCAGTAAAGAACTTAGAAAGATATGCCTGTCCTAAATCAAACATAAATCCATTACCAAAGTCACCAAAACCATAAGATATTTTTTCCTTTAAGGTTAATTTTTTTTTAGTTTTCTGTACGCTTTTTTGCTCCATGTTTTTACTCCTCCTATGATACAAAATCGTTTACATTTAACAAAACATATACATACTATTATCTTTAATCTCTTCTGTACTATTAGGTACAGAAGAGATTAGACTTCTATCCGATGAACTCCCCTTGCTAACACTCCAATCTTTATATGAAACCTCTTCTCCTTCTGTAAAAATAGTAAGGATTTCGTACAAAATCATAGATTTTAGCTCTATGCTTAACCTTAGGATAGCTACTTTATGTGCCTGAATAAGTTCTTCTAAAATTCAGATTACGATCAAATTCATTATAAGCAAACTTCACCTTAACCCAAATAATCACTTGATACTTAAAATATCTACATTGCAAAATATTCTTTTGCATTATTGTAAGATATATCTTGCACAACTTTTCCCAAAAATTCTATGTCATTTGGATATTCTCCATTTTCAACCCATTCTCCTATTAAATTACAAAGTATTCTTCTAAAATACTCATGTCTTGTATATGATAGAAAGCTTCTAGAATCAGTTAACATTCCTACAAATCGGCTTAAAAGTCCAAGATTAGCTAGCGATTTCATCTGTTCTACCATTCCATCCTTGTGATCATTAAACCACCATGCCGATCCAAATTGTATTTTCCCTGGAGCAGTTGTTCCTTGAAAGTTTCCAAGCATAGTTCCAAGAATAAAATTATCCTTTGGATTTAAAGTATATAAAATTGTTTTTGGAAGTAAATTTTTAGTTTCTAATGAATCTAAAATTCTTGAAAGAGGATAAGCAATCCCTTCATCATTTATAGAATCAAATCCTGTATCTGGACCTAGTTTATTAAACATCTTAGTATTATTATCTCTCATAGCAGCAATATGATACTGCATTGTCCAACCTAATTTAGCATAAGTTTCTCCTAAGAATTTTAAAACTGATGTTTTGTATTTGCTTATTTCGTCTGAAGTTAATATTTCACCTTTTAATGCCTTTAAGAAAGCTTTTTCAATTTCTTCTTTAGATCCTTCTGCATACACCACACTATCTAATGCATGATCTGAAACCCTGCATCCTACAGAATGGAAGAAATCAATTCTTCCCTTTAATGCTTCTATAAGATCATCATAATTATTTATAGTTTTTCCTGATACTTGTCCAAGTTTTTCAATCCATGGTACAAAAGTTTTCTTACTTATATTAATTCCTTTATCAGGCCTAAATGCTGGTAAAACTTTTACATCAAAATCCTTACATTCTTTCAATTTCAAATGATATTCTAATGAATCTATTGGATCATCTGTAGTACATATAACTTTTACATTTGATTTTTTAATTAAGTCTCTTGCTCCAAAACCCTCTCCATTCAATAATTTATTTGCTCTTTCCCAAATTTCAGGAGCAGTTTTTTCATTTAAAACCTGGTATATTCCAAAGAATCTTTGAAGTTCCAAATGTGTCCAATGATAAAGAGGATTTCCTATAGCCATTGGTAAAGTTTTCGCCCAGGCCATAAATTTTTCATAATCAGTTCCATCTCCAGTAATGTATTTTTCATCTATCCCATTACTTCTCATAGCTCTCCACTTATAATGATCCCCATATAACCAAACTTCAGTTATATTTTTAAATCTTTTATTTTCAAAAATTTCTTTTGGATTTAAGTGGCAATGATAATCTATAATAGGCATATCTTTTGCATATTCATGATACAAGTTTACTGCAGTATCATTATTTAATAAAAAATTTTCGTCCATAAACTTTTTCACTATAATCACCCTACTTTTTTCATTATTATCTTATTGTTCACGTGAACAATTTGCTATGCTTTTATTATAAACGTTTTCTTTTTATATTACAATAGTTTTTTTGTTAACGTGTGCAAAAATGTTTTTATAGATTGCCCCTGTATTCTCTCAATATTTAATTTCTCCTATGCTGCTAATTCTAATTAAAATCCTCAACATATATTTTTGCCGATTCCTTCCAAGTATCCTTAGGTGCTAATGTTTTAAATCCAGTTATGTTGTCATCTAAATTAATATTTGGAGCATTTATCACACATGTTTGAGGTTCTATGCATACATAATGCTTGTCTCCCATATCATTCCAAATAACCATATGTTTATATTCTTTTCCCATTTCATACACTACTCTGAGCTTTTTAGATATATCTTCAATTATTGCACCATGAAATTCTGATCCATCTACATTTATATTTTTTAATGTATAATGAGATTCTATCTTATATCCTAATGGTATTATACCTTTATTAACATACTGTTTTTCTTTCTCTGTCAAATCTAAGATTTCTTCTGTTGGTAAATTTCTCTCATCCTGTACCCATCTCTTACCTATAGATGCTATTATTCTATAATCTTCATCCTTACTTTCTTCATGGAACGGTACATTAAATGCTGTATGATATCCTATACCTATTGGCATTTCTTTATCGCTTAAATTAGTGATACTAGTAGTTTGCTTCAATCCTTTATTAGAAAGGTTATAAATTAATTTAAATTGAAATTCATGTGGTAAATATTTATAAAAGCTGTGTTCTTTATTAAAATTAAAAACAGCTTCTATTTCGACTTCACCTTTAGAAATAATTTCTTTTTTAGTTATTTGCCACCTATCATTTTTTATAAATCCATGAATATAATTATGATTTTTAGGTTCATTTATAGGAAATTGATATACTTTATCACCTACTTTAAATTTACCATCTTCTATTCTATTTGGCGGAAACAATACTGGTAATCCGTATACTTGAGGTCTACTTTTAAATTCTTCAAATTCTAAATCATCATTAGGACTTCTAAGTATACTTACTTCTTTAATAGTATTTCTAAATTCTATTACATTAGCTCCTACTTCTGGTACTATAAGTGCTTCATATCCACCTGCAGAAAATTGAACAGCCTTATGATTTTTCCATAAAACTTCTTTTATACTAGCTGATTCATTTTTGTTATTCATCAAATTTACCATCTCCATACTTATTTTTTTAAGGCCAACAATATTATACATATAAGTATTGTTATCGCTAACAATTATAAAAATGACATTTTCTAATCCTTAGTCAATATTAATTTTTCGCCTATGTTAACGTTAACAATTATTTTAAAATCATTATACAATACTTTTTAAATATTTATCAATAGTATTGCAAAAACTTTCTCAAAAAATTTAGAAGTTGTATTAAATATGTATTTTTAAATTTTTTTCAAAAGTCAATTTCTAAATTGCTTAATGTTATAATATTTTAAAATTTAAAAATCATTAAATTACATTTTTTACACACTCAATTAAACTTAAATGTTTTTTAACACCTAAATTCTTAAGAAAACCTTATTTTAATATCCAAGTACTAGTAAAAGTTATCTCTTTGCTATATAATATTTTTGTCTGTTACATATCACTGATAGCACCAATGTTCCTGTAGTAAATCAACCAATGATAAACATTGATATGAAATTTGCTTAAGTTCTTATACCGTTAAATTTAAAGAAATTAAATAATTACCCAGTATCTACTTATCATATTTGCTAATGTAAGCTAGAAACGTTCTTGGTGTTACAGGTAGTATCTTACTAAATCTAATAATAAATTAATTATAATGTTTTATAACAAATATTATCATAAGGATGTTATGTTTATGAAAAAATCAACAAGAGTTAAAAAATATAAAAAGGCTAGAAGAATTAGGCTTCTAATTTCAACTTTTTTTGTTTTATTAGTTGTAATTACTTCTTTTTTAGGCTTTAAGTTTTATTGTTCAAAAAAATCAATTAATAGTTTAAAAGTATCAGCTGATAGTTCTCCAAAAATTAAACGTGAAAAAAGCAAAACTGCTGATGCTATACCAGAAAGTGTATTAAATTCTAATAATGAAACTACAGATTCTGAAAATAAAGATTTAAGAAAATTTCCATATCCATTTAGTTCTATGCTCTCTATATGTTCCGATATAGATGATACTACACTAGATGAATTCCAGACATATCATAAATTTTTAAACACTAAAGAAAAAACACCTTATGGTGAAGGTTTGGGATTAGATATTGGAGATTCATTGTGGATGTATATGGCAGATAATACGACTTCTACAGTGGATACTCATGGCAATGGAGTAGAAAACATAATGACATTTTTTACTGGAACTAGTAAAACAGAAAAGCATAATGCTAATGAAATAATTCATTTTGTTGATTCTGGGTGGATAGATTGTATTCATGCTTTTGGAGATTTTTCAACTAAAAACGAAAAAGGCACTCTCTTCAATAGAAGCTTAGCCAAAAATGCCTGGAATGCTTTAAATTCTATAAACTTTAAACCCACAGTTTGGATAAACCATGGTAATAAATCCAATAAACAAAATTTTGGTGCTCATGGAACTTCCAGCTTTATGAATTACCAGCAGGGCGATAATCCTAATTCATCTTACTATCATACAGATTTAACCATGCAAGATGGTGTTAAATACATATGGAATTCTTTAAGTGATACTAGTTTCGGACATGCATACCCTCTTTATGAACTATCACTAAGAGATGGTCAAAAGGTTTGGGGATTTTATAGATATACAAATAATTTAGTAAATGGCAAAATGGATTGGACATGGACACCTGAACATATTCATCGCCAACTTACTAAAGGTAATTTAGACAGCATTGTAAGTAATAAACAATACAGTATAGTAGCACAACATTTTGGTGTTAACACAGAATATTTGTTTAAACCAGAGAACATACAATCTTTAAGATTACTAAAAGAATATGAAACCAATGGCAAAATACTTGTAGCCAAAACTTCCAGGCTTTTAAACTATGCTAATATTCATAAATACTTAATGTACAATAAAGTAACTGAAGATGGTAAGACTTATATTAATATAAGTTCTGTTGATGATCCTATATTTGGAAAATCTACTCCTACTATTGATAATATAAGGGGAATTACCTTCTATTGTGATGACCCAGAAAATACAGTATTCCTGTTAAATAAAACTAAAATAAGCAGTGATAATTTACAGGTAAATCCTAAAGATGAAACAGGAAAAGCTAGTATATCTATTAAATGGTTTAAATCAGACTATACAGATTATACAAAGTAGCTTAATAGTGCAACACAACTTTTTAGTTGGAGTACACATTGAATATATGGTGTATAAAAGCTGTGTAGTAACTATTGTAATTCTAATATTAAAAATTGCTTATAATGCATTATAATTTAGATCTTAATAAAAAAGCGTAGCTTTCATAATACTTACTATCTGATTTATATTATATTTTATCTGTTTTTAAGTAATACTTTTTGGCGTAGCCTGTAAAAAAAGTACATTCTTTGATTATAAACTACATTTGAAACACTAATGTAGTTTAGTATTAGAGTTTTCAACAATTCAATTGATAAATCTCTTTCGAGATGTTTCTATAAAATAGAAAATAATTAATTTTAAATTTAATATACCTGCGAGCTTCGCCTTAACTTTTAAGTGTTATAAAGTATTAATAGATATGCTTTTAAATTATTAAAATAACTTATGACAATTTAATTATATGTGCACGCTTGAAGTTACTAGTTTGTATTTTAACTTTTACTCCATGATATATTAAGTGTTTCATCAGCATTATTACATGACATTACAAGGATTAAAAAGAGTTAAAATAAATCACTATATAACACATAGATTCAAAACTGAAGTAAGAAGAGACGTTAAGCTGTATGAAGACTGATATATGTTGTGCAGGAACATTCGAGCGAATTTTAGAAGTTCTTATGCTTGAGATATTAAAAAACACCGTAATTTTTGCCAGGATGGCAAAAGCTCCGAAAGTGACAGGAAGTCACATTTGAGGAGGTAGGTGTTTTTTAATATCTCAGGCATTAGAACTTTTTAAATGAAGCGAGTGTTCCTGCACAACATATATCAGCCGAAATACAGCTTAATGTTTCTTCGGTTACTCGCAGTTGCGTGACACTATTTTTAATTTAGTTATTAAGTTTTTTATTTATCATATCCCAATAATCTGAATTTTCCAATCCTAGTCTCCATATGGCAACTCCAGCTAGATTATAGTTATTTACAAGATCTAATTTGTAGCCAATGCTTGTGCTATTTTCAAACCATACACTATGATAAACATCATAATTATCAATATAATTGAAATATGGGCTTTTAGATGCTGAATCCCACTTAACTTGAACATCACTTCTATACGCTTTATTGTAAGATTGATTTATAGTATAAGCATCCGCACTATTTCTATTAGATGCCCAATCGTACCCATATGCTGCTAATCCTAACATTACTTTGTCATTAGGAATAACACTAACTGCATAATTAATTACTTCTTCTACCCATCCTATGGATGCAATAGGTCCTGGTGAACCTCCAGACCAATGTTCATCATAAGTCATTATCATAACTTTATCTGAAAATTTTCCAATTTCTCTATAATCATATGCTCCAGCTCCTGCATCCTGAGGATTGTCCATAATTTTTGATGGAATTGATACAGTTACTTCAAATCCCTGTGGATTCAATGTATTATACAAATCCTTTATAAATTGTGTAAATTCATCCCTGTTATAATAAAATATACCTTCCAGATCAATATTTACCCCTTTATAATTGTTTTTCTTTAGAGCATAAGCTATATTATTTATCAAGTTTTGCCTATTTACACTACTCTCCAATAAGATTTTAGTTATATTTCCATTAAATGAATTTGATATCATAGCATAAGTTGAGATTTTATTTGCATTAGCATATTCTATCTGCTCATAAGGAACAGATCCCGTTATATTTCCTAGCCCATCAATATTATAAGTATCTGTAGCAATACCATCAATTAACCCTGAATAACTTACCAAAGATTTATAGGATAAGTCATCTCCTGAATAATAAGAACCAGTATATGCTAGTACACTTTTTGTTGGAAATAAAATTGATTGTACGAGCTTGTCCGATATAACTCCGCTGCCTCCCAATACTTTAAGAGACTCTATATCATTTAATTTTAACTTAATTATACTTCTAGCCTTACAATAGTTTACATTTGTTAATATAATCGGTGAACCAATTTTTCCAGCAGCAGCAGAACCACATAATGCATCTGGAAAGTTTTCTCCAGATGTTAAATAAGTATTCCTAAAATTTAAATCCTCTGAAAACTCATTTATAATAGATATATTAGTTTCATATCTGTCAACTCCATTTAATCTTTTAACATTAGATATATTTTTTACAACATTATTGCTTACAACACCAGTGCCACCTAATACGTAACATTTGCTTATAGTATTATTATTTATATATTCTTCAACACTATCTGGAATGACTTTAGTATCAGTAAGAATTATAGGCATATTCTTTATAGCTGCTATAGGTGCTATAGACAAAGCATCTGGGAAATTTTCACCATAGGTTAATATAATCTCATTATTATATCCTAATTCTTCTGCTACTTTTACACTAGTTTCATATCTGTCTTGTCCACCTATACGAATAGTTTTTATATCATTATCATTTAATTCTTTTTCAACACCAGGAAATATTACACCTTCTCCACCTATTATAAAAACTTGTTTAGCTTTTAATCTTTTAATTTCATCATATACTTTTGAATTCAAAGTATTCCCTTGAGTTATTAAAACAGGCGCATTATATTTCTTTGCAAGTGGTACAGAACAAATAGCATCTGGAAAATCTTCACCTGAAGCTAAAACAACATATTCTGATTCATTCCAGCTATCCTGTGAAACTTTTACTGCAGTCTCATACCTATCTACCCCTCCAATTCTTATACTGTTTGGAGCTGCAGATACTTTCGTTGCTAAAATGAAAATTAAAAATGTAATTGTATAAAATACTGTGGATAATTTTTTAATTTTAATCATTTTTTCCTCCTAATACAATTTGTATTTGCATATACTTAAATTTCTTAATATAGTAAACAATCACCAGTTTCCAGCTCATATATTCTATCTTTATAGTTATAATTATTTATGAAATCAAGCTATAATTCAATCAGTATATTTATCCTTATATTCCATAGTTTAAGTCTATTATATTTAACTCTATTTTCGCACATGCAATTTCAACTGAATATAAGCATAATGCGGCACAACTTTTCGAGAGGACAATTGACAAATTTCCATTAAGTAAGACTCATTGATTTTTAAAGCTTGTTTTGCTAACGCAAAACAAGCTTCAAATTTATATAAGTCATCAATGTTTCACTTTAGTGAAACGAGTAATTGAAAATTTAATCAAAGATTTTTCGTAGTATAGCGGATAAAAATCCTCCTTCACTGTCCTCTCAAAAAAAATGTGGTGTTAACCACCACATTTTTATGAATTAATATATATCTATTCTTATTATCTGCCAACTCTTACTACTTTTTACTACCTTTCATATTCTCTTCTGCCGCTTTAACCATCCTTTTTACCATTCCCCCGCCTACATTACCTGAATTTTTGTCACTACCAAATTGTTTCCTGCTCATAACATTTTCTAGCGCCATATCCTTTGCTACTTCTACTTTAAATTTATCAAGTTTTCCTTCTGCTGATGGTATTAATGGTTTTTTTGACATTTTAGCACCTCCTTATTCTTTATGTATATTTAGTTTGTTTTTTTATAATTTTATTATTCATTTATAAAAGTGCTAATAGGTTATTTCCTTCAATAATTACCAACTAATATTTTAAGTGTTTCTAGGACAATACATTATTATCAATACGCCTATAAGAGCTACTAAGCCACCTATTATATCAAACTTATCTGGAACTATATTGTCAACTTTCCATCCCCACAGTATAGATAAAACTATAAATATACCTCCATAAGCAGCGTATACTCTTCCAAAATTACTGTTAGGCGGCTGCAGCGTTGGAACAACCCCGTATATTATTAAACTTAATGCTCCTGCTACACCATATAATATGCCCTTTCCATCTCTAATCCACAACCATACTAAGTATCCCCCACCAATTTCAAATATTCCTGCTAATACAAAATAAAATAATGATTTAATAATTTCCGTGTTCAATTTTTCACCTCAATTCTTTAAATTCCTATTTTTTCTTTATGCTTATACAACTATTTTACCACTATTTGCGTGTTTCCTATATTAACTCCCCCAAATATAATTGATGTTTTGCAGGAACATTCTAGCGAATTTTAGAACTTGAATTGTTTCAAAATTTGACATACTCTTAATTTTTAGTATAAAATTAAAATAGTTATTCTCCGAGCCTATGATCCTAAGGATATTTCTACGGATTATGGGCCTGGACTATGAGTCCACAGGGTACTTTAGGAAACGAAAGTGCCTCCACGTTTTTAGGAAAGGAGATGTGTTAAAATTGTATTATGATTGCTACTCATATCTCCTAGGTAAAATACTTTTGTTAAAAATTTAAAATCACTTTAAGGAGGAGCTATGATGAAAAAAATACCTACAGAACAAGCCGTAGGCACTATTTTATGTCATGATATTACCCAGATTATTCCGGGTAAAATTAAAGACAGAGCCTTTAAGAAAGGACATATAGTAACTGAAGAAGATATTCCTGTTTTACTTTCCTTAGGAAAAGATAACCTTTTTGTATGGGAGAAAAAGGAAGGTTACTTACATGAAAATGAAGCTGCGGAAAGACTTAAAAACCTGTCAGCTGGTGAAGGTCTAACCTTCTCTGAAGTAAAGGAGGGTAAAATCACTTTCATTGCAGATAAAGATGGAATTTTAAAAATAGATAAAGACCTTTTACTTCAATTAAACTCAATAGATGAAATCATGTTGGCTACAATTCATAATAATACTCCTGTTAAAAAGGGTGATAAAGTAGCTGGTACTAGAGTAATTCCTTTAATCATTAATGAAGATAAAATTCTAAAAGCTGAACATATAACTGAAGGAAAAAATATTGTAAGTGTAAGACCTTATAAAAAGCTTAAAGTAGCTATAGTCACTACAGGTAATGAAGTTTACTATGAAAGAATAAAAGATGCCTTTGGACCTATTGTTAGGAAAAAGATATCTGAATTTGATAGTGAAATAATTGGAAGTGTTATAGTACCTGATGATATTGAACAAATTACTGCTTCTATAAAAGATTTTATAAATAAAGGTGCTGAAATGGTGGTATGTACAGGTGGTATGTCTGTTGACCCTGATGATTCAACTCCTGCCGCTATTAAAAATACAGGAGCAGAAATAGTATCTTATGGGGCTCCAGTACTTCCTGGTGCCATGTTTTTAATTTCATATAAAGGTGATATACCAATTTTAGGATTACCAGGCTGCGTTATGTATGCTAAATCAACTATATTCGATTTAGTCCTTCCAAGAATATTGGCTGGTGAAAAAATTAAAAAGGAAGACATAGCTGTTCTAGGTCACGGAGGACTTTGTTTAGAGTGTGAAGTATGTAGATATCCTCACTGCAGTTTTGGAAAGGGGTGCTAATTTACATTGCTTGAATTAATAGATTTGGAAACAGCTAAAACTATTTTAAGTGAAAAAATACCTCTTCTAGAAATGAATAAGGTTAATTTAATGAATTGTCATGAAAAAGTTTTAGCTGAAGATATATTTTCTGAAATAAATCAACCTCCGTTTAATCGCTCTCCTCTAGATGGTTATGCCTTTAGAGCTGAAGATTCTGTACTTGCAAGTAAGGATCATAAAATTAAGTTAAACGTTATAGAAGAAATCTATGCAGGTTCAAATACTGATAAAGAAGTAACCCCGGGTACTGCAATAAGAATAATGACTGGAGCACCAATCCCAAAAGGTGCAAATTGTGTTATAAAGCAGGAAGATACTGTTTTCGAAAATGGATTTGTGCAAATATCTACTAAGTTTTCGCCCTGGCAAAACATTTGTTTTGAAGGTGAAGACGTAAGAAAAGGACAACTAATATTAAAAAAGGGTACTATTTTAAAACATGCTGAAATCGGTGTTCTTGCCAGTATAGGCTGTAAAACTGTATCTGTTTACCCTCAACCTAAAGTTGGAATTTTAAGTACTGGTGATGAATTAATATCAATTGAAGATAATTTAATTCCTGGCAAAATATATAACAGCAGCTTATATTGTTTGTACTCTAGATTAAAGGAACTTCATTGTGATCCTATAGATATGGGAATTATAGGTGATGATATTGATGATTTAGGTAAAAAAATTAAACAAGCTCTGGATAAATCGGATATACTTATAACTACAGGTGGTGTATCTGTTGGTAAGAAAGATTTAATAAAGGATGTTATGAAAAACTTAGGTGCAGACTTACTTTTCTGGAAAGTAGCTATTAAACCTGGTTCTCCTGTGTTTTGCAGCAGTCTAAATAATAAATTAGTTATCAGTCTTTCAGGAAATCCAGCTGCATGTATAACTACTTTTGAAATTCTTGTGCATCCTTTGCTAATGGAAATTACTAAAAGAGAAGATCTTGGACTTCACAAAATAAATGCATTACTTCAGCAAGATTTTAACAAGAAAAGTACTACTGAACGTTTTGTACGAGGAACCCTATCCTATACTAATAATGGCCCTATTGTTGATATTACAAAAAGTAATCAGGGCAATGGAATTTTAAGTTCCTCTTTAAATTCCAACTGTTTTATAGACATACCTGCTAATTCTTTACCTCTAAGTAAAGGACAGGTTGTACAGGTAATACTAATATAAAAAATTTAGATATCTTAAAATAAAAAAGCAGCATAATATGTTGATACTTTAATAAAAAATCAATATGTTACGCTGTTTTTTATTTTGAAATAAATAATTTGCTGTTATGGTAATCCTCTTACTGGTTTATTCATATTAGGATCAACTTTTCCGGTAATTGGATTTGACGTTTTATCATTTTTAGTTTTGTTATCATTTTTTCTATTTTTTTCACTCTTTTTATTCATACAAATCCCTCCTTCTACCACATTATAGTATGTATTACCGTATATTTTTATGTATTATTACATTTAAAAATACTTATTTACTTTAAAAAGGCAATATAAATATATCACTTTTCTATCTAGCTTAAAAAATTCGCTTATTTTTTTGTTTCTCCTGTTTCTATAGAATCAGCCGAACTTCCGCTCCATTCATTTAATCCTCCGTCATAAAGTGATATATTCTTTAATCCTATAATATCTGCATAAATTAATGCTTCTGATGCTCTCCATGCTGTTTGTGAATAGAAACATATTTTTTTCTCTGATTTAATCCCTGATTTTTTCCACATAGAAAGTATTTCATCTTTATTACGTATTGTATTATCTATATTTCTAAAATCTTCCATAACAATTGAATTAGTACCTGCATGTCCCCAAACTGCACCAGCAATATGTCCCTTTACTTTTATATAATCATCTTCCGAAGTCTTCCCTATATATTCATCTAAACTTCTTATATCAACTAATTTACTTTTCTTACCATCTTTCAATATTTCTTTAACCTCGGGCAAATCCATAATGTATCCTTTATTTACAGGAACTACTGCGCCAAATGATTCTATGGGAATCTTTTTATTAGGTGTCTTTTCTAATTCATATTTCGAATTTTTCCAACTAGAAATACCTCCGTTTAATATTCTAACATCTTTAACCCCCATATACTTTAATATTGCAGCAATTCTAAAAGATGGCATTGGATCAGTTCCATATAATATAACTGTAGTATCTATTGTAATTCCATTACTTTCTGCAAATTTCTTAAGCCTATCATCAGAAATACGCTTTTTAAACGGCCCCTCTTCAACCTCATTAGTACTTATGTGAACTGCTCCTTTTATATGTCCTACTTTTAAATAACCTGATGATTTTGATTCATCACCTGAACTTACTTCAAATACTTTATATGGAGTTCCATTATAAGTTTCTGGTTTCTTTCCATTCATTAAGTCATTAATCCATGATGTCGGAACTAGTACTTGATAATTTTCATATCTTTCTGTTGGAAGATTATCCTCTAAAACCCACTGTTTCATATCGTACTTATATATATTCTTTATATCATTCTTATTTAAATATTTCGCTACTTTATCTGCATCTTTTCCATTAGCATCATACAAAACTATATTTTTTTCTGATGTAATACCTTTTGTTTTTAAAACTTTGCTTAATGTTTGATCTTTATCTTTTACATCAACCTTCAACCAGTTGGCTGAAAAATCTACAGCACCTGTAATATGCCCACCTTTTTTTACCCCATCTAATTTCCAACCATTAAAGGCATCATTACTTCTTGTATCTACAATTACCCAGTCACTTCTATTAATTTTATCCTTTAAATCTTTTGTTGTTATAGCTTTTAAGGTTTTTAAATTATTTTTGCCTGATGTATTTTCACCAAAACATGCAGTAAACCATAGTATAGTAATTACTATAAAAACTACAGTTAATAAATACTTTTTTATTCTCTGCATAAAAACCCCCTATTAAATTAATAAATAATAATCTGATTGATGAATTTATAGGTATAATGAAAAAGTTATTCCATCAACTATTATTATATTCCATTACATACTAAATGTATAATGACTTTGTTATATAATTTATAACAAAGTCATTATAATAAAGCAATCTACATTTTAAATATTAAACTTTACAAATTTCAGCATTTTCTAATGAACTATAATGAGTATAACCTCCTATATGAAGTGGTGTATCTCCTATTTCCGGATCTATATGCATACCTCCCATACAGGGATAGCTGTGCCAAAACTTTGCTACTGTTTTCTTTGCTTCTTCCCCTAACTTTTTCCCCACAAGATGTTTTGCTATATTGTATCCATTACCACAAGGTGCAGAAATTACAACTTCAGCCTTTACGATAACATTATCTTTATTTACATATAATTTAAATTTAGGTTTTCCTAATCTAAATTCATCTATAAACCTATTTATTGTTTCAAACTTTCCTTTATTTAATGTACAAAATGGTTTAGGAAAAGCATATTCTAATCCAAGCTCTTCACACTGTTTTATAACCATTTCTCTAGTCCATCTAGACACCCAATCACTACCTTCACAGGGAACTATTAACCCTTTTCCACCACTTTTTTTTAAAATGTTAGGTAGTTCAGCTAGTATATCCTGATGTACTCCAATAACTACTGCAATATCATGAGGCTTAAATATATCAGGTAAATACACTAACGGTTCATCTTCAAACATTCTATACACATCTGGTAACTTTATTATTTCAGATATGTTTTCTTCAAAATTCAAATTATACTTTTCTCTGCACCAAATGCATTTTTTTCCACACACAGTACAAACTTCTTTATCATCCACTAAATTAGGAATAAATTTTGAATTTGCAAATCTAGAGTCAACTTTAATATAAAAATCGTTTTCAGGCAACTTACAACTTTTTTCTGAACATATAATTAACACCTTCACTGATATTACCTCCTAAATATAATTTAACCTTCCCAATTCTGTAAAAAAATATTTTGTATTAATTATAATAAATGTTACATAAAAAATCGGTAACTTCTGTTACTTTTTACAAAAACAAATCATTTATTTACATTGTAGAAAACACTAAATTTATATATGTTTTTATAAATCAAGTTCACTGTTATTTATATTACAAAAAAATAAAGAGAGGTTAGCATTCCTCTCCTTCTAATTACAATTAAATGTTTTGTAATGCAATATTTACATCTATAGGAATATCGTCCACAGTTAATTGAATACACAAAATTTTATCTACATTCATTTTAATTTGTATGTCTTCTCCATATAGTAATGTTGGAGTAGATATATTTACATTTAGCCCTACATTAGCTAAATTAATACTAGCATTAGCTGTTAACATATTAGTAAGCTCTGATAAAGCACTTTGTGCCATATCATCTAATTCATTTACTGGCATACCCATCATCATTTTCGATGCAATTCTTTTACCGCTTTCAATATCAGTTATATAAACTACATTTCCTTTTGCATCTCCTACAATACCTAAGTTTATTATAATTCCCTTACTTTTAATCTCATTATTTACCGTAATTCCTTTTTTCTGTATATCAGAAAACCCAATTTGAGGCATTACACTAAAAAAAGCTTCAATAAATGGATTCACATGATTCACATCCATTATTCCTCACCTCTTTTAAATCCAACATTCAATAAAACTTCTCCAAAATCTGTATGAGTTAGCACTGACAAAGTATCAATTTTGGATTTAGATATTTTAATTGATTCCCCGTAAAATATTGTTGGAGGTGCAACTCTTAATCCATAAACTTTATTTTTTCTATTCATCATTGAACATGCATTACCTGCAATTATATTAGCAAACTCTCCCATAACATTTAATATTTCTTCCTGATTTTTAGGATCTCTTCTTAACATAATCTTTGCCATATTTCCAGCACTTTCATTAGATATGTCTATAATCATTCTTCCTGAAAAGTTTCCTATAATACCTATTACTACAGAAATTCCTCTTGATACTTCTACATCATTAGACTTTTTATCCTCATCAAATTCAGCTATAGTTTTTGTAAATCTAGTAATTCCTCCTGAAAACGCTTCCTTAAAAGTACTAAAATAAGTTTTTTCAAGCTCCTTAAATAATTGATCACTAGAAACAACTTTTTCAATTTGAGCTATGAGCTCTTCAGGATCTATTGGTTTTTGAACATAACCATCTACTTTATTTTGTTTAGCTTTTTTAAGTATTTCTTCATCCATCATTGAACTTATAACTATTACTTTTATTTCTTCATCTATTTTATGTACTGCTCTTGTACATTCTAACCCATCAGTGCCTGGTAATGTCATATCCATAGTTATTAATTGAGGTTTTGTCTCTTGAACAACTTTAATTACTTCATCTAAATTTCCAGCTTCACCTACAATTTCAAAGCCTTTATCTTCTAATATATCTCTAATAACATTAATTGAAAAAGGTGAGTCATCAACAATTACAACTCTCATTTTTTCCATAATCTGTTCCCTCTTTTCTTAATTATATTTTAATTATTAAAAAAACAAAATTTAAAGAACTTTCTATATGTTGATATTATATCATATTTACCATTTTTCACAAACAAATTAAATGCTAAAAAACATCTAAATTTTATAAATAACGACATAATTATGTTATAATATTTAAATTTTTTATTGTTTAGTACCTTGCATTATTCACTACCGTGTACTATAATATAATCAGCAAAATGGAAATGAAAGGATTTTAACCATGAATATTCAATTCAAAAAAGGTGTTTTAGAGTTATGCGTTCTCGCAGAACTTTACAAACGAGAATTTTATGGATACGAGCTGGTAGAAGAAATATCTAAGCATATAGATATTTCTGAAGGAAGCATTTATCCTCTTTTAAGAAGACTTAGGTCTGAAGGATATGTCACTACTTACTTACAGGAATCCAGCGACGGTCCTCCTAGAAAATATTATAGACTTACTCCCTTAGGAAAGGAAAAGGGTCTTGCTCTAATATCTGAATGGATTAACTTTGTAAGTGGAGTACAACAGATTGTAGAAAGTGCTAATTTAAATAATCCTTCAGTATACATAGAAAGGAATATTAAAGAAGGTGAAATTAATGAATAAAGAAGAATTTATGAAAATTTTAAAACAATCCCTTAGCAATATGGATATGTATGAAAAGGAAGATATACTTTATGATTATGAAGAACACTTTAGAATAGGTTTTGAAAAAGGTAAAACCGAAGAAGAAATTATAAAGGAACTTGGAGATCCCAAGATCATTGGTAAATCTTATAGAGCTTCCGCTGCAGTAGACGATGCTGTAAAAAATCCATCTACTAAAAACATTGGAAAAGCAATTTTTGCCGCTTTAGCCCTTGGATTTTTTAATCTTGTGATAGTTCTTGCTCCCTTTATAGGCTTAACTGCAGCTTTATTAGGACTTTTTTTTGCTGCGATAGCTATATTTATAGCAGGTATAGCCAGTATATTTGCTATAGCTTTCCATCCATTTTTTAATTCTTTTATAACAATACAATGCAATGCTATTGCTGCAATTCTTTTTAGTATTGGAACAATTGCTCTTGGCATATTATTCTTCATTGGAGTATGTTATTTATCAAAATTATTTTATAAAGTTACAATAAAATATCTTAAATGGAACATTAATATTATAACTAAATAATAAATCAGTGGAGGTCCAAATTATGTTTAATATTAAAATAAAAAAATTAGTAATTATTCTTATATCAATTATAGTTTTAAGTTTTTCTGCTGGAAGTGCAATAATACTAGCTACTGGTGGCTTTACAAACTCTGATTCATTGAAGTCTTCTAATAATAAAGACTTTACTATAAATAACGAAAAAGTCCAAAAAATAGATGGTATAAAAGAAATATATATAGAAAGTTCAAGCGAAGATGTTTCAATAATATCGGAAAATAGAACAGATGTTAAATCTCATTTTTATGGCAACGTAAGCGGTTCATCTAAGCCTGAGTTAGAAAGTAGAGTAGATGGAGATAAACTTATAATCTCTACAAAAAGGTCTTCTAATTCTTTTAATATTGGATTCAATGTTTCTTCTAGACTAAAATTGGATATAAGCATTCCTCAAACTTATGCATCTGATGTATCCATTAAATTAACTTCAGGTAAAGTAACCTCATCTAATCCAATGAAGCTTAATAATTTTAATCTTAACCTAAGTTCTGGAAGTGTAGATTTGAAAAACTTGACAGCATCAAACTTATCACTTCACGCTACTTCCGGTAAAATTTATGGTGAAAACATTGCATGTGAAAATTCATCATTAGAACTTTCTTCTGGAAGTATAAACTTAAATGGGTTTAAAGGTAATCTAAAGCATCATTCAACCTCTGGCAGAGTAGAAGTAACTTACTCGGAGTTTAATAATAATGCAGATCTAAATGTTTCATCTGGAGAAATAATATTAGATCTTCCTAAAAACTCTCAATTTGCTCTGAACTCTAAAGCTACCTCAGGTACTGTAAAATGTGATTTTCCTATAACTTTACAAGGTGAATCTAAACATAATGAGTTAAATGGTGTAGCTGGAAACAGTAAAAACCAAATTAATATATCTGCAACTTCTGGCAGTATAAAAATTAAAAACCACTAAAATTAATAGGGCTGTCTCACTAAGAATAAACATTACAACATATTGTGCTTGTAATTTATTTACAAGTCAATATATTGTATATAAATTTCTTAATTCGACAACCCTATCCAGCTTATACACATGTTTTTAAACAATTAATAATCTACAATTTCTGTTTTGAAACATTCTCTTACTCAGTGCACTTTTCATCATCACACTTCACAAAAAATATTATATTTTTTTCATTTATTTCTGCCCAAATTTCACCACCATGCAGCTCTACAATGCTTTTGGCGATAGCGAGTCCTAATCCACTTCCACCTGTAGCTCCAGACCTGGACTTATCAACTCTATAAAATCTATCAAATATCTTTTTCAATTCTTCCTCATTTACATTTTCGCATTTGTTTTTTATAGATACTACTACAAATCCATTATCTTTGTATAAACTTACATTTATTTCTCCTGGTTTAGGACTATATCTTATAGAATTCATAAGAAGATTTTCAAACACTCGTACCATCTTGTCCCCATCTACATGAGCACAGATTTTTTCATTAGGTATGTTCTTTTTTATAACCACATTATTTTCTTCACATATAACATAAAGTTCTTCTATAAGTTGTTCTAAAAGTCCATTAAAGGATATATTCTGTTTATTTAAATTTATACCTTTATTAGTTAGCTTTGTATACTCAAAAAGATCATTTATAAGCACTTCTAATTTTTCAGACTTATTATAGGCTATATTTAAATATTCTTGAAGTTCATCTCCATTTTTATATTTTCTATCCTTAACAAGTCCAAGATATCCTTTTATAGACGTAAGTGGAGTTCTTAAATCATGAGACACATTAGTTATAAGATCACTTTTAGTCTTCTCTGCATTTCTTTCATTTTCTATTTTTCTTTCTAATTCCTTAGCCATAAAATTTATATTACCAGCTAATTTAGCTAATTCATCTTTACCCTGTATGCATATTCTAGAATCTAAATTTCCTCTTGCTATTTCAAATAACCCTTCTGAAACACCTTCTATATATTTCATTTTCTTATTAGTAATAAGATAAAATAGCATTATAAATACTGCAATTGCTAGTACTATCGAGAAGAAAGAACTATCAGTCTTTATATGTGTAGTTTCTCCATGAGGAATACCTTTTACTATTACATAAGCTTCTCCATCTGAAAAATTCACAGAACCCAATTCCACATATTCTGAAACCTTATCTAAGCTTATTATTCTTGTACCATTTTCACTGATATATCTATAATTATCATACTTACTTTTATAAGCCCAGGTTTTATTAATTAGATCATGTATACTAACCTGACTTTCTTCTGCATTTTTGGACTTATATAATACTTTTCCATTTAAATCAGTTATAAGTATCTTAATTGTTTCATTTTCATTGTTATTTGCCTCTTCATTATTTACAATATTAGACATTAAACTTTCATCTTTTATGCTTGCACTTTTTTGTTCAATGTTTCTTTTTATTCTTGAACATTGATTTTCTATAGAGTTTATACCGTTACTATAATCTATAACCGTATTTCTACTGCTTCCTGTATAATGACTATTGTACCACCCCGAAGCTATAAAAGAAGCTAAAAGACATACTACAAAAGCAACTACTAATTCCATTCTTATGCTTCTTATTACTTTTTCTTTACTAAACTCATATAGCCTAATAGCAGGTCTAAACAATCTTTTAAAAATTCTTTTTATAAACTTAGGACATCTAATTTTCAATTTTATACCCAACTCCCCATACAGTTTTTATATACTTAGGCTTTCTTGAGTTCTCTTCAATCTTTTCTCTTATTTTTCTTATATGAACCATAACAGTATTATCAGATTGATAAAATTCTTCATTCCATACTCTTTCATATATTTTTTCTGTACTAAAAACAATTCCTCTATTTTTAGCTAATAATTCTAATATATCAAATTCTCTTCTTGTAAGATTAACTAACTTTTCTCCTATTTTAACCTCATGAGTACTAACATTTATACTCAAGTCATCTATTTCAATTATATCTGAACTTATACTTTCACCTGAATTATTCAATTTAGTATATCGTCTTAATTGAGATTTTGCTCTAGCTATAAGCTCCAAAGGGTTAAACGGCTTGGTTATATAATCGTCTGCTCCTGTTGTAAGCCCCATTATTTTATCCATATCTTCACTTTTGGCAGAAAGCATTATTATAGGCATATTCTTATGCTCTCTTATTTTCATACAAGCTTCCATACCATCCATATTAGGCATCATAATATCTAATATAATTAAGTGTACTTGCTGACTTTTTAATATTTTCAGTGCTTCTAAACCATCTGAAGCTTTAATAACTTTGTATCCCTCATTTTCTAAATATATTCCTATTAAATTTCTAATTTCCTTCTCATCATCAACTACAAGAATAGTTTCTTTCGTCATATAAGTACCATCTCCACTCCAAAATATTCACATAATATAAAATTTATTCGCTCATAAAATTATATCAGATACCATGCATAATATAAAACTTTGAAACGTAAAAAATCATTTAATAATTCAACCTTCTCGGTTTGCTTATATTAAATCAAGCTTTTATATGTTTCAATGTCGACTTAATACTAATTATACTAATTTAAATTTAAATAAACTCTATTAAATTTCTTAATATTTTCTTAAAAACTTTAAGAAATTTCAATAAATTATAACTTACAAAACAAAAACAACATCCGTATATGAAATTTCATATATAGATGTTGTCTTTATCTGATAGTAAACCTAACATATATTTATCCCATCGCTACCATTGCTAACACCCCCATCGCACTCTGTGAAAGCGACTACCACCAAATCAAAGATTTGGGATATCTGCTTTTTTTCAAAGTGGGGGATAGCTACTTTACGCTCCTGGATAAGTTCTTCTAAGAATCACTTGATTTTAGATTGTTAATAGCCTGTTCCATTCTTTCTAAAGCTTTTTCTAAAGTTGATCTTGGACATGCTATATTTATTCTTTCAAATCCCTCTCCTCCTGGTCCAAATATAAAGCCCTCATCAAAAGCTATTCCTGCTTTTGAAATCATAAATTCCTTTAACTGTTCTTTGTTCATATTTAATTTTCTGCAATCTATCCAAACAAGATAAGTTCCTTCTGCCTCAATCACTTTAAGTTTTGGTATCCTTTTTTTTATAAAGTTTTTAAGGAAGTTTTTATTTTCACCTAAATACTCAATAAGCTCATCTAACCATTGTTCTCCATACTTGTAAGCGGCCTCACAAGCTATAATTGCAAAAAGATTTAATTTATTTATTTCTAATTTACTCATAAAGGTTTCAAGCCTGTCCCTTAGATCTTTATTAAAAATAATTAAATTTGAAACTTGTAATCCTGCTAAATTAAAAGTTTTGCTTGGTGCAGTACATATTATTGAATTTTTTCTAAAATCCTCACTTACTGCTGCAAAGCTTGTATGTTTAAATTCTTTATATATTAAATCAGAATGAATTTCATCAGAAATTACAAGGACATCATTTTCAGCACAAATTTTTCCAAGTCTAAAAAGTTCATCCTTAGACCATACCCTTCCTACAGGATTATGAGGATTACACAATATCATTATCTTAACCTTTGAATCCTTAGCTTTTTGTTCTAAATCTTCAAAATCCATTGTATATTTTTCATTATCAAACTTTAATGCATTATAAACTATTTCACATTCATTGTTTTTTATTGCATTGTAAAATGGATAGTATACTGGAGATTGAACTAATATTTTATCCCCTTTGTTTGTAAAGGTTTTAATTATAAAGTTTATTGCAGGAACTATTCCAGAAGTACTAAGAATCCATTCTTTTTTTATATCTAAGTCATGTCTTTTTTTCATCCAACTTATTACTGCATCAAAGTAATCATCTGTTCTTTCTGAATAACCATATATTCCATGGCTAGCTCTCTTTACAATTGCTTCTGTAACCTCTGGAACTGTTTTAAAATCCATATCTGCAACCCACATAGGAATTACATCTTCACATCCAAAAAGGTCCTTATTAAAGTTCCACTTAACAGAATTAGTATTATCCCTATTAATTACCTCGTCAAAATTATATTTCAACTTTTTCACTCCTTTTCATTTTACAATTATTTAAAAATACCCCCAAAAATGGTACTACAAAAAGTATATCATATTATGTACCAAGAATATTAATACTATTGAAAATTTCTTCAAATTATAATAACATTTACTTAGTAGAAATAGTTTTCTAAATAAATACAAGAAAGAGGTTTATAAAATGAATTTTCTTAAAATAACTGACTTAGCTTATAACAAATTAAAAGAATTTTTAATTGAACAAAGTGTTCCATTAAATAGTAGTATTAGAATCTACTTAGCAAATATGTCCTGTCATGGTCCTGTTTTCAATATTTCTATAGATGAATTGCATGAAGACGATTTATCCCAAAAGGTTGGCGATACAACTTTTATAGTTAATAGGAACTTATTTATTCAATTTAGCGGTTTTATATTGTTATCTCCTGAAGAAAATGGTATGGACGGGTTTACTTTAGAACCAGTTTATAAGCCTGAACATACTGGATGTTCTGGTAGCTGTTCTAGTGGTTGCTGCGAAGATTGCCAATAATTTAAACCGCTCATAATTCAAGGGGTGTTAAATCCATGGATATTAGACAGCTTAAATACTTTATAGCAATTGCAGAAGAAGGTCAAATAACAGGTGCAGCTAGAAAATTAAATATAGCTCAGCCACCACTTAGTTATCATCTTAAACTTCTAGAGGATGAATTAGGTGTTAAACTTGTAGAAAGAGGCAGCCGCAAAATAAAATTAACTGATGCCGGAAAAATGTTATATGATAAGGCTAGTCAAATACTAAAATTAACCGAAACTACTGTTAAACAATTAAAAGATTTTGGACAGGGAATTAAAGGAACTTTATTTATTGGTACTGTATCATCCTGTGGTGCTACACTACTTCCAGAACGAATACATAATTTTAATAAAAGTTATCCAGATATAAGCTTTGAAATATACGAAGGAAACACGTACAAACTACTAGAACTCCTGAACAATGGTTTAATAGAAATTGGGATTGTGCGAACTCCTTTTAATGCAGAAGCTTTTAATTCAAAATATCTATCTAAAGAAACAATGATTGCAGTATTTAGAACTAATTCCAACTGGTATAAAAATCAGGAGAATATATGTATTAATGATATTATGGATAAGCCTTTAATAATATATCGTCGTTTCGAAAAATTAATATCCAAATGTTGTCAAAGCTTAGGATTTAATCCCAGAATAATTTGTAAATGCGATGATGCAAGAACAGCACTTCTTTGGGCTGACTCTGGAATAGGAATTGCCATTGTTCCAAAATCTGCTATTAAACTGGTTAATAATGCTGATTTATCATATAAGGAAATTAACGAACCAGAATTAGAAACCAAAATAGCTGCCATATGGTTGAAAAACCAAAACCTATCAGACGCTGCTAAATATTTCTTGAATGTATTTTAAATATAATATAGTTTTCGTCACAGTATTGTCACAAATTTATTATAAAATATAAACTAGAATATCTTATAAAAATTTAATACCAAAAGGAGATAACTATATGTCAGTAAATTCAATATCTCAATTAGCACAGTCTAATAAGCTACAAACTTTATCATCACTTAATAACAATAATTCTACAAATACCAATTCATCATTTGCAATGGCTCTTGAGGAAATGATGAAAAATATGTCTACTAATAGTACCACAAATGCTGCTAGCTCTAGTTTAAGTACTGTTAGCTCAAATAATGCTCTAAGTGGTCTTGATAGTTTATCATTGCAACCTCAAAAGATGGTACAAATGCTGCAAATGTTATCTTTGCAAAATCAATCTTCAGATTCTTCAAATATGGGTGTTGGTAGTATTCCTGATGATAGTAACGATATGACTATGGATAATAATTTATCTGGTAATGACGACATGGGACAAATGATGAATGTTATTTTTCAATCAATAATAGATAGTCAAAATAATAATTCTGACTCACAGAATTCTAGTAACTTTGATTTATCTAATAAATCGGATACTCAAAGTGTTAACAACAATCTAAAATAATTAAATCAGGTAGGGCCATTCCCTACCTGATTATTATTGATTATCCTAATATTTCTTTTATATCTTTTTCTGGAGTGCTAATAGGAGCTATTCCAAAATTTTCTACCAACACATTAATTACATTTGATGATAAGAACGCTGGCAATGATGGTCCTAATTTTATACCTTTAATACCTAAAGAAAGTAATGTAAGCAATATGCAAACAGCCTTCTGTTCATACCAAGATAAGATTAATGATAGTGGTAAATCATTTACTCCACAGTTGAAAGCATCTGCTAATGCTAATGCAATTTTTACTGCTGAATAAGCATCATTACACTGTCCTACATCTAAAAGTCTTGGAAGACCTGCTACTGTTCCAAAATCAAGTTTGTTGAATCTATATTTACCGCAAGCTAAAGTTAATATTACAGTGTCTTTTGGAAGAGATGTGGCTAATTCAGTATAGTAATTTCTTCCTGATTTTACACCATCACATCCTCCTATTAAGAAGAAGTGCTTAATAGCTCCACCCTTAACAGCTTCTATAATTTCATTTGCATGACTTAATGTAGCGTTATGTCCAAAACCTACTAATATTGATTTTTCTTCTTCATCTTCAGTCCAACCACCAAGTGATAAAGCTTTTTCTATAATATCTGTAAAATCTTTCTTTCCATTTACTTCTTCAATATGTGAAGTACCAGGCCAAGCTACCACACTAGTTGTGTATATTCTATCCATATAATTATCTCTTGGTTTTTGTATGCAATTTGTTGTCATAAGCACACAACCTGGAATGTTGTCAAACTCTTTTTGCTGATCCTGCCATGCACCGCCGTAATTTCCTACTAAATGAGCATACTTTTTCAATTCAGGATATGCATGAGCTGGAAGCATTTCTCCATGAGTATATATATTTATACCTTTTCCTTCTGTTTGCTCTAATAATTCTTTTAAGTCCTTTAAATCATGTCCTGAAACTACTATGAAAGGTCCTTTTTTCTTAGTAACTAAAACACTAGTAGGTGATGGATTACCATAAGTTCCTGTATTAGCACTATCTAATAATTCCATTATTTTAAAGTTTACTTGTCCAAGTTCCATAGCTAATCCTAGCCAATCATTCAAGCCTAACTTTTTATCTAAAGTAGCTGATAAAGCTTTGTAGAAAAATTTATTTACTTCTTCACTTTTCTTTCCTAAAACAAAAGCATGATGCGCATAAGCTGCCATTCCCTTTAATCCATATATTGATAATTCTTTTAAAGATCTGATATCTTCATTTTCAACAGTGTCCACCATTATGCCAAATTTTTTTGCATCCTCTAACATTTCTTCCTTAGCTTCTGGTGCTTTATAATCTGCTCCATCAAATACTTCTACAGTTTCTCCAGCTAAAGCTTTAACTTCAGCTTTTACATTATTAGCCTCTTTTATTAATTCTACTAATCTATCTTCATCAAAATTTACATTTGTAAGTGTTGTAAATAAAGCATCCATAGTAAATTTATCTATTTTATCTCTAAGTGCTATTCCTTTTTCTACAGCTTTATTTCCATAGAAACCAATACCTTTAACTTGGTGTATTAAAAGATCCTGAAGTGCTGCAACTTTAGAATTTTTTCCACAAACGCCTGCTTTTGTACAACCTTTTCCACCTGCAGTTTGCTCACATTGATAACAGAACATGTCCAATGTTTCTGTTGAATCTTCCAAACCTTTATTTAATTCTTTAAGTAAATTTTCTAAATCTATTCCATGTACTCCAACTGCCTGCTCTAAAGTCTCCATCTGTGCTGATGGGCAGCCTATACAACCCATTCCGTGTGCCATTAAAACTTCTACAGCTTTAGAATTTATTTTTAATATATCCCCAATTAATGTGTCTTTATTAATTCTCATATTTGCCCTCCTAAATATAATAATTTTTTTATTAGTTTCATTTTTCTAACTTATGGTTTTATTTTACTAAATTTATAATTTAAAATCGGTAACCTAAGTTACAAATTTTAAATTAAAGAATAAAACTTTTATTTAAGGATACTATATAGTTGAATTAAGATTAGAACAGAGATTTTAACATTAGATAAAGAAGTAAAAGAATTATTTAATCAGATAAGTTCATAATTAAAGGATATAAATTCAATGTTAAATCGTATAGAATCAAAACCATCAAATGATGATTATACATATACTTACACTGATATAAATTCAGATAAAAAAAGTAGAGTAAAATTTTACTCTACTTTAAATATTTTTATTTAATTTGTAAATAAATTTATAACTTTAAATAAAATTGATATTCTCTATAAATTACTGTTGAGGAACATACATAAAGTAAGAAATAGGATCTTTTGTCTCTGTAGCAAAATTTATATTTCTTTGGTGATATGGATCTCCTTCGTATTCATTTCCCTGATTATCACATATGTATGCATATTCATGGTAATTTGGATCAACCCATTTCATAAAAGTGTAAGTATGTGTTGGACCTGAAGAATCATAAGCTATAGTGAAGCATATATCTCCTGATTTAAGTTCATCTAAATTCGTGCTCTTTTTCCAACCACGACTCAATAGTTCAGCTGTAAGCGTACGTGTGTTAGCCACACTTTCTGGTAAATCACTAAGCCCTGCTCTTCTTAAAGCTTCACTAGCAAAATATGCACAATTGTTGCTTAAATCTCCCCCGTGAAGTTCTATTGCTCTTGTCATTACAGATTGTCTATTATCTGCATTTGAAAGATAGTTATACAAATTTTTCTGAAAATCAGAATGAGTTTTTATTTCTGGAGCAGTTATTGTTAAATTTAACACTGCTTTTACTAAACATCCTTCAGCTGTTCCATAATAAGTATATCTTCCTGGTTGCCTGTTTGTAGTAATTGGAGTATCCCATTTTACTTTAACTTTTACAGTTTGTCCATCTGATGTTATACCATCAATGGTATCAGGCGCAGTAAAGCTGTCATTTTGTTTAACAGTTAAATTAACATCATTTGTAGAATCTACTCTTACTTCTTTTACTGTATTATCTGATGATTTTAAATCATTTATTGTTAAGTTTAAACGTACTTTCTTTGAATATCCATCAATAGTTCCATAATAAGTATATGTACCCGGCTTACTTGAAACTTCAGCATGCTTGTCCCATGAAACATTTACTTTTTTAGTTGTTCCATTAGACATGTTTGCATTTATTGTATCTGGGAAACTAAATTTTTCATTTTCTTTTATAGTTACATTAATATCATCAATATATGATATTAATGAGTCAGTTTTGTCTGGTACTGATGCAGTTTGTCCAGCTGTTTTAAATTCTACATAAACTGGATTATTTAATGCTTTATTACTTTTAGATTTAAGATCTTTATCAATAATTAATGAATAACTACTATTAGGATCACAATGTGAAGAAATAGTAACTACTGTATCATTCTCACTTAAAGATATACTTGAACTTATTTCAGCTCCAGTATCCTTATTTATAATTTTTATTTTACTTTTTACAGAATTTAAATCTAATGGCATATTAAATCTTATCTTCCATGACTTGTCCACTGGAACATCTATTTTTGAAATTGCATTTATTGATGCAACATCCGCACTCATATGTTGAGGTAATTTTTCATCATTAGAATTTTTTGCATTTTCTTTTGAACTATTATCATTTATGTCATTAACAGTTTTTGTAGAAACTGCTACTGTATTCATATTTATTTTTGTCATATCATTTTCTGCAGCAAAAACCATATTGCTTTTCATTGATTGAGAAAAAATAATACAACCACACATTATAAGTATTTTTATTACACTTTTCTTCATTAAATTTAATCACTCCAATGCTTAAAATTTAGTACATTTAATAGTTTACATCTTTTTTGTTTAATTTTCAACCTACATTTGCTAAAAAGCCTGAAAATTAGCAAATTAGACTTTTGCATTATGTAATTATATGTGTTTTAATATATATCCAACAAACAATTTTTGGAAAAGTTACTACAAATATACATACATTGTAAATCATGATTATATTATAAAATTATCTCAAAAAATAAAAAAAGACCTGCCGAAGGCAGCTACTTCAAGGGTCTTCTGTTTTTACTATTTGTTATGTTAATCTTTTGAGTAGTTTTAGCTCTTTTTTCAAGAGTATCAAGGGATTCACATAAACATTCTTCTATAACATCAGATGTTATCAATGTTAATTTCTTATTCAATTTTTCACCTTCTTTTCATTTGATATCTTTTTAGCATATACCTATTAATGAAACATGTCAAGTATTTTTTTGATTTTTCTAATTGATTTGTGATAATATCTTAGTATACCTCTTTAGAGGACAATGGAAGTGATTTTAAAATATATTAGAGAATGTACTTCATATCAACAATGAAACGAGTTGAATATAATTATAAATGTAAAAAATAATAGTTTATAATATAGTTATACTATGTTAAAAAATATTAATTTATATAAGCCTAAAAACTAAAAATATGGGACTAACTGCTTAGGAAGTTCCCATTAAAACTAAATGTGATGTGGAGGGATACTTAATGAAAGAAAGCTTAAAATCAGAGACTACTTTAAATTCAAAAGCAACATTTGCAAAAATACACCCTCAAGTAGAAACTGCCTCTGTAAAAAATTTTAAATTTCCTAATAATACTGCCATAGTCAATGTAACTATGGTAAGTGGTGATAACGTTATGATTGACGGTAAAAATATTACTTTGCCCAATTACTGCAAGATTGAAGGAAAAATCAATGAACGAGTTGGGAAGGGTCCTGATGGTAATGCTGAATATTATATTGGCTTCGAACTATCTCTTCCTAATGAATGGAATGAACGATTGTACTTTGAAGGTGGTGGAGGCAGTGATGGTATTATACCTCCTAAAATGGGCATAAGAAAGGTTGGAAAAATCCCTGCTTTATCTAGAGGTTTCGCAACAGTTGGTACAGATGGTGGCCATCAAGGCAATACTGATTGTAAATTTGGTTATGATCAACAAGCAAGAATTGATTATGGGTATAATGCTATAAATCAGGTTACTATTGCAGCAAAGTCTATCATCAATGACTATTATGGAAGATCGCCTAAGTATTCATATTTTATGGGCGCATCAAACGGTGGACGTCAAGCTCTAGCTATGGCTCAACGTTTTCCTGGATATTTTGATGGCATTGTTTCAGGTGCACCTGCTTTGAATTTAACAAATGCAGGTATTGCAGAAATGTGGGCTAATCAAATATTTGCAAAAATTTCAAAAAAAGATAAAAATGATAAACCGCTTTTATATACCGCCTTCTCTGAGACTGATATGAAACTTGTGGCAAACACTATATTAAAGCAATTTGATAAAGCTGATGGATTAGAAGATGGTATTATTTTAGACATGGATGCCGCTAGAAAATTTCATCCATCAACATTACCTAGAAAAACTTCCAATTCACCAGGATTATCTGATGAACAAATAAATGCTTTAAAATTATTATTTGAAGGTCCTAAAGACTCTCAAGGCAATGCATTATATTCTAATTGGCCATGGGACCCGGGAATTTGTGATCCTGAGTGGCGCTCGTGGACTTTAGGAACAGAAGATTGCCCTCCACGAAATGTAACTCTTGGAGTAGAAAGCCTAGCTCGTGTATTTACTACTCCTATTCCAAAAGAATATGATTCTAAAAAAGCACTAGAATGGTCCTTAAAATATGATTTTGACAATGATCCATCGAAATTAGTTCTATCAGCATCCTTTATTAATAATGTATCAACATATCTTGAACCATTTAGAAAACTAGGTGGAAAGTTAATTCTGTATCACGGTATGGCTGATCCTGTGTTTTCTGCTTACGACACAATTAATTATTATGATAAGCTTATAGAAACAAATGGTGGTTTAAAAGAAACTCAAAAGTTTGCAAGACTTTTCCTAATTCCAGGTATGAATCATGTTGAGGGAGGCCCTGCAACTGATCAATTTGACGCTTTAACAGCCATTCAAAACTGGGTAGAACAAGATAAAGCTCCTAATATGATTGTTGCTCATGGATCCAATGGTAAGCCACGTGCGACACGTTGCGTAGTTAAAAGTTACGCCACATAAAAAAAATATAAGTTACATGTGTAACTTATATATTATGTAGAACTAATTTCTTGATTAGTCAAATAATAGAGTAACGTCTTGAAGGGCTA
>NZ_JABBNI010000027.1 GCF_012926525.1 Clostridium muellerianum | reverse complement strand
ATTTATTACCTCCCGTGTGTGTATTTGTGTGGTAACTTTTATATAACACGGTGGTTAAAAATATGCCATATTTATTTTTTGGTAGTATTGCCAATTTAGGTTTTTATTTTGCAGAACTAAAGTTATTAAAATAAATTCTTCAAATAACTCATTATCCTGAAAATATACCTTTTCCGATTTAACTTAATAGTTAGTTTTCTATAGTTCAAATACTTATATATTGTATCTTTTTAAATTTATAGTTAAGTGTATAGTTATATCTACATTGTATCTTAATTACATATCATCATAATAAACTCCATTAAATTACCTGGGCTTTCAACTAAACTTTTGCAGTTTAAAAATTTATTTAACCCAAATATGTAAATTCATATTCTGACATATGGTAAATATCTATAGAAAAACAGAATGTATTTCTTGTTTTTGAATACTTATATTAATGAAACTAATAAATAAGGAGATGCCACTAACAAACATATTTTAAAACAAGTATATACGAATATGGATTTATAGGGGGGATTTTTTAATGTTAAAAAGGAAACCTTACAGAATATTAAGTTGGGTTATAGTACTAGCACTAATATTATCCAACTTTATAGGAGTAAATGGATCTCAAACTGTAAAAGCAGATAGGACAACCATTTCAAATGAAGAGTTTCAAAAGATAAAAACAGCATCAAATGTATCTGCATCAACAGACAGGGTGTTTGATTTTATCGGAATTACAGATTTTCATGGTCAACTTTTAGACTCTACAGGAACAAAACAGATAGGTGCAGCACTAGCAAGGGTCGTAAAGGATGTAAAAGCCAGTAATCCAGATAGAACACTAATTGTTGGTGGAGGTGATTTTTATCAGGGAACACCAGTATCTAATGTACTTCATGGAGTTCCAGTTCAAAAAATGATGACAAATATAGGAATGGATGCAACTGCCTTAGGAAACCATGAATTTGATTGGGGCTTAAAGACTATAGATGAAGAAACCATGAATGGTGCAGGTTATTCAATAGTTTGCGCTAATATGTATAACAAAGTAACCAATAAAAGAAAGTATAACCCTTACAAAATATTCACAAGGGATGGAGTAAAAATAGCAGTAATTGGTGCAATATTAAAAGAAGCTCCTACAATCATTTTACCAGCCAATACAAAGGATTATAACTTCAAAGATGTGGCCACAGAAGTTAATTCTGCTGCTAAAGAAATTAGAGAAAATAATTTAGCAGACATTGTAGTTGCTACTATCCATGATGGTGGAGATTCATTAAATAACATAGTTCCAAAATTAAGTGGAGTAGATGTAGTATTTGGAGGACATAACCATGCTTCACTAGACACAGTAATAAAGGATTCAGACGGAAAAAATGTACCAACTGTAAATGCAAAAGCTAAAGGTCAGGGATATGTTGATTTAAAAGTTACCCTTAAAGCAGACAAAACCCTAAGCTTTTCTACTGGAAACTTTAAACCTCTTACAGTAAAAGATTCAACACCATTAGACCCAGAAGTAAAAGCAATAGTAGATAAATCAAATGAGGATTTAAAACCTATATTTGATGAAGTAATTGGAACCACTACAAAAGCTCTAACGAAAAATCAAACAGATCAACCTTTTGGAGAATCACAGCTTGGAAACTGGATGAGTGATGTTATAAAAAATTATGCAAATGCAGATGTAGGCATGCAAAATAATGGTGGTATTAGATTAAGTCCTATACCAGCAGGAAATATAACTGTAGGAACTATATTTTATCTTATGCCCTTTGATAATACAATTTGTACAGCAACTATGACTGGAACTCAATTAAAGGTACTTTTAGAACAAGCTGTCCAAGATAATGGAAAAGGTATACAAATATCTGGTATTAAGTTTGTATATGATTCTACTAAACCATCCTATAAACCAGCAGTATTAGACACAGCAGGCAATATTGTAACTCCAGAAGTACCTGGTCAAAGAGTAATAAAAATTTTAAGAGAAAAGGACAACTCTGTGATAAAAGATAGTGATGTATTAAAAGTAGCAGCACCAGATTTTATGGCAACTGGCGGAGATACATTTACAGAGTTTTCAGTTCCAGAAATTAAAGCTACCTTTAAAGATTCGCTTCATACTGTAAGAGATGCCCTACTGGAAGATGTTCGAACAAAGAAGACTATTACCGTTGTTATGAACAATAGAGTAGATAATCAAACTGCAATAAGTCCTGCACAGGAAATGACTATTGCACAGGCAAGAGCCCAAAAAAGTGGAACTGTTACACTTACAGGAACAGTCTCTACTGTAAATGGTAAAAACATATTTATGCAGGAAGACGTTTCAGGTACTAATTATGGAATTTGTGTATATAATTCAGCAAAAGCCTCTGTAAATAAAGGAGATAAAATTAAAGTAACAGGACCGCTAACTGAGTATAAAGGACTTTTAGAAATCACACCAGCTTCAGTAGACAATGTTAAAGTTATAAGTAAAGGAAATACAATAGTCCCTAAGCTTGTAACTATTGATGAAATTAACGAAACCTTGGAAGGACAATTAATTAAATTAAAGAACGTCACTTTAACAAGTATAAATAATACAGCATCTTCTACCCTACAGGATGAAACAGGAACTATTTCAATATATAAAATGCCAGCACTAACCAATATAGCAGTTAATGATAAAGTAGATGTGGTTGCAGCAGTATCTCAATTTTCCACTTCTCCTAAATTAGATGATGGATACCAGTTGTCAGTAGGAACGGCTGCTGATATATCAAAAGCGCAGGTAGCAGTAACAGGTATAACTTTAAATAAAACAAATATAACTTTAGAACCAACTAAAACAGAGCAATTAGTTGCTGCAGTAACTCCTGAAAATGCAGCAAACAAAAAAGTAATTTGGAAAAGTGATAATGAAGCAGTAGCTACTGTAGATGAAACAGGAATGGTAAAAGCTATAGGAAGTGGTATAGCCAATATTAAGGCAATCTCAGAAGATGGTAATTTTGAAGCAAGCTGCAGGGTAACAGTAACTGCCCCAATTGCTGTAAAAGGAATTCAACTTAATAAAAAACTTTTATTTTTAAAAAATGGAGAAAGTGAAACTTTAATTGCAACAGTACTTCCAAAAGATGCCACAAATAAAAAAGTATCTTGGAAATCCAGCAATACTTCTGTTGCCACAGTAGATGAAAATGGAAAAGTTACTGTAAATATAACTTCTAAACTATTATTAATAGGAACAGCAAAAATAACAGCTACTACAGATGATGGAAAATATAAAGCTGAAGCAATAGTAACTGCCGCAAAGGTTCCAGTTTTGGGTGTCTTTTTAAACAAGAAGAAAGCTACAATAAAAGTTGGAGAAAGCGATACTTTAGTTGCAAAAATACTACCTCATAATGCAACAAATAAAAATGTTACATGGAAATCTGATAATGAAAAGGTTGCCGTTGTAAGTGAAAATGGTGAAGTAAAAGCTTTAAGTACAGGAACTGCTAAAATAACAGTAGCAACTGTAGATGGAAGCTTTAAAGATAGCTGTAATATTAAAGTCATTGCAGCAAACACCACACCTGTAACAGGCGTACGTATAGACAAAAAGTTCTTAACTTTAAAAAATGGCCAAAGTAAAACTTTAACTGCAATAATAACCCCAGATGAAGCTACCAATAAAAATGTTATATGGAAATCTAGTAATACTTCCATTGCAACAGTAGATGAAAATGGAAAGGTTACAGCAAACATTACTTCTAAATTACTTTTTGTAGGTTTTGTAAAAATCACTGCAACTACAGTTGATGGTAACTATGAAGCCGAAACTATAATTACAGTGCTAAAGTAAGGCAAGCATTGGACATATTTAGTATTTTAGGAATATAGATTCAAAGGGCTGTCACACTAAGAAATTCATATATAATGTATTGTTTTAGAAATTAGCTACAAACATACTACATTGTAAAATTTATTCTTAGTGTAACAGCCCTATTTCTTTATCCGATCGCTACCATTGCTAATACCCCCATCGCACACAGCGAAAGTGACTATCATCAAATCAAAGATTTGGGATATCTGCTTTTCTTTAAGTGTGGGATAGCTACTTTACGCGCCTGGATAAGTTCTTCTAAGACTCAGATGGGTTAAATGTCTAAATGACATTTAACGAGCTTTTGCTCAGGAACTAAATGCCTAAATGGCATTTTACGAGCTCTGCTCCGGTAAGAGGTATTCCTCACAGGCAAACTCCACCTGAGTCTAAGAATCACTTGATAATAACTCCTATAAAAAAATTATTCCTGCACAAATTATTATAAAAACATTCACAACTACCATAATTAGATTAATAATAGAACCAACTTTAAAAAAGCTATTTTCCCATTTTTTCGCTGCTAAACGGCATAAAAACCAACCTGCTATCCCTAAAAGCGGTGAAATAAAAAATATTAAGCCATGAAAAGGTTCCAGTATTGGAATTTTTATAGCATTAAATATAAATAGTAGAATAGTTAATGGTATTATAGAAGAAATAATGCCAGGTACTTTTTTAGCTAATTTAATAAAAAAGTCAATATTCATGTTTTAAATTTTCTCCCTTAACCACTAGCAATTCATAATATTTTTAGTAATATCATTTAGTGAAACTAAAGTTCCAATATCACTAAACCTATCCATATTATTATTCATATTATTTATATATACAGGTGCATATTCATACTGACAGTCTGTATGAATACTCTTCATGTCTAATGAAATTTGTTTAATATCTTCATAATTTTTGTCATAGTATTTTTTAGCAATAGATTTACCATTAACAATATACTGTAAAACCATGTTTCTTGCAGTTTTAGAAAGAGATACATACCTTTTATTCTCTAAGTTTAGAAAAAAGCATTGAGCCTCTATTTGAATCTTTCTTACTCCACAAAGTGTAAAAAATTCGGTAAGTATTCTTTTATCTACTGTAAGGTCTATACAGTCATCTGGAACAATCATAGTTAAATTTCTTATTTTTAAATTTTTAACTACAGCTTTCATATTGTCCATATAATTTTTATCTTCATCAAATAAATGATGATAAAAAGGTACATTAGGTACAAAGGATGTAAAATCAATTTTATTCTCTAAATTTTCCTTCTCCTTTTTAATAATAAAGCTTTTATCACTGACTATTATATAAAATTTAACAGATTCAAACATATATCTAAATCACCTTTCTTACTTTTTTATTATAGTAATGTTTGTCCATAATTTACTTATTAATATTTTAATTTAGTGTATTTACATTATACTACTAATTCTTAAAAACAATAGATATAAATTATTATATAAACTAGACACAAATATCATGAGTAAGACATAAAATGGCAGGGCATCATAAAAACATATGAGATTTTAAGGAGGAAATATAATGAAAATAGTTGTTATAGGTTGTACACACGCTGGAACTGCAGCTATAGTAAATTGTGCTAAATTATATCCAGATGCAAAAATAACTGTATATGAGAGAAATGATACAATTTCATTTTTATCCTGTGGTATAGCATTATATGTAGCAGGAATAGTAAAAGACCCCCAAGGATTATTTTATAGTTCACCAGAGAAATTAGCGGAACTTGGAGTATCCACTAAAATGTCTCATGATGTAATATCTGTTGACTTAACTGAAAAAAAGCTTAAAGTTCGTAATTTAAAATCAAAAGAAGGGTTTGAAGATACTTTTGATAAATTAATAGTAACAACTGGTTCATGGCCAATACTTCCTAAGGTTGATGGAAGCAATTTAGCAAATATATTGATATCCAAAAATTATTACCATTCAAACACTATAATTGAAAAATCACAAAAAGCCAACAATATAGTGGTTATAGGAGCAGGATATATAGGTGTTGAACTGGTAGAAGCCTTTGAAATGAACAATAAAAAGGTAACATTAATTGATAGTCAGCATCGTATTTTAAGTAAATATTTAGATAAAGAGTTTACAGATAAAGCAGAAAAAGCTTTGACAGACCATAATATAAAATTGGCCTTAGGTGAAACAGTTATACGATTTGAGGGCATAGATGGAAAGGTTTCAAAAGTAATTACAAACAAGGGCGAATATGAAGCAGATTTAGTTATACTTTCTATTGGTTTCAAACCAAGCACAGAGCTATTTAAAGGACAGCTTGAAATGTTAGGTAATGGTGCTATTGTAGTAGACGAATATATGCATACCAGCAAAGAAGATATATATGCAGCTGGAGATAGCTGTGCTGTTAAATATAATCCAATAGGAAAGCAAGAATATATTCCACTAGCTACAAATGCAGTTCGTATGGGCACATTAGTTGCTAGGAACTTAGTTAAGCCAACTACAAAATACATGGGCACTCAAGGAACTTCTGGAATTAAAATCTATGATTATAACATAGCTTCTACAGGCTTAACTGAAAATTCCGCTAAAGCATATGGAATAAATGTAAAAACAGTAATGGTTGAAGATAACTACCGTCCAGAATTTATGCCTACTTATGATTTAGCAAAACTAAAAGTAGTTTATGAAGAAGATTCTAGAAGAATTTTGGGTGCTCAAATTATTTCAAAGGCAGATTTAACTCAATCTATAAACACAATGTCAGTATGTATTCAGAATAAAATGACTATAGATGAACTGGCTTTTGTTGATTTCTTCTTCCAGCCACATTACAATAAGCCTTGGAATTTGTTGAATTTAGCTGGATTAAGTGCTGAATAATATTAAAAGCTGGTATAAGGACACTTCATTTAGTTATGAACTACCCTAGCCTGATTAATAAGTCATATGTTTTTTAAACTAATTAATTTACTTTCAAACTGCAAAAATAGCACTAAATTTCATAATAAGAAACGATTATAGTCGCTTCTTATTGTGGAATTTAATGCTTTTAAGTGCTTCAAACCCATTTGATATAATTTCTGTAAAATGGTTATTTGCTAAAGTTATAAAATCAATATCATCAGCTTAATAGTAAACTTCAAATTTTTGTTTTCTTTAACTTTTTCATTTTCAGCAACTGTAATTTTTTTAGTTGCAGCTTCTTTTAAAATTTTACCTTCTTCAGATAAATATATTATAATTTCAGCAATAACTTATTGAACAACTCTGTTCAGCATGTTTCTGAAAATAGCTTATCCATTTAAATTATAATAATTTTAGAAGTTCTGTATTTTTCATTAATGTACCTAATGGTATATCCTTTAATGGAAGTTTATCTATACCAAGACAGGTCTTTGCTGCATTTGTCAAAACACGGATATCATACTGACTTGGGTACACAGGATCTACTTTCTTTCCTAAATTCATTAGTCCATATACAGCTGTCATTGCAGTTCTTACTGAATATTCTACTGTGAACACACAATCATTTGGAACCTCTGAATATTGTCCTAAGAAACCGAAATTTTTACTTCCTTTTGGAATTACATCTGGTCTGTCTCCTGCTATACGAGGCATAAATTGTGAAGTAATATAAGGCATCATACTAGGAATTACGTTTACTGTATGTGAAAGAATTTCAGTAATTTTGTCCTTTAATCCCATATGATAAAGTAGTTCTTCAAACATCTCGCGCCCCGTACAATCTGATAATGTCTTTTTTACATAATCACCAGTCTCATCTATATTTAATGCATATGCCCAAAGTACCTTTACATTATCAGGTTGATTAATAAAATGTGGATGTTTTGGTACAACCCAACTCATAAACCAGCTTGAATCTTTTATTGTAACAAGCCCACCCATACCAGATTTATCTCCTGTGAGCTTATAAATATAAGGGAAAACAATATCATCATCCTTTAATGTTATAGTAAATGATAACCATTTTGATTTATCAATATCACTACAGAATTTTTCTGGATGACCAAAATCCTGTGATTTCCTGGCTAACTTTTCCCATACACTAAAACAACCTTTGTTCCCTGATCTATTTAAAACAGCAGGGTGATCAATATCACCTCTTGTTGTGTTTTGTGTCATGGAACCATTTGTAAATAATACAATGTCATCCTTTTTTACATTGATGATTTTATTCTTTTCATCTTTAGTATAATAAATTGCTGTAGCTACCTTTTCATTATTTGAAAAATCAAAGTCAATATCTGTAACTTCGCAGCCGCTACCAAAGCATACATCGTGCTTCTTAAGCCATGTAATAAGTGGAAGTATTAAAGAATCATATTGATTGTATTCGGTATGAAGTATACCCTTTAATTTATTCATGCCACCAATTAGATGCATGAATCTTTCCATATAACGTTTAAATTCAATTACACTATGCCATTTTTTAAAAGCAAACATTGTTGCCCAGAAATACCAAAAGTTTGTTTCAAAAAAGCTTGCATGGAAATATTGTTCTAAAGTGGTTTCTCCAAGTGCTTGCTCTGTTAACATGTGAAGTTTTGCAAGCTCCATCGCATTCTTTGTTGATAATCCAAGACTTGAAAAATCAGCTTTTTCTCCCTGATTCTGAACTAATCTGCAGTGTGATTCAATAGGTTCTTCTATATTTAATTCACGAAATTCATCTAGTACGCTTCTATCTTTATCCTTCAAAGATGGAATGAAACTATAAAGGTCCATAAAACATTCAAAATGTTCCTCTATTTCCCTTCCCCCTCTTGCTGTATATCCTTTCTCAGCTGTTCCTGCTCCATCCATTGAACCTCCAACAACATCAAGCTGCTCTATTATATGAATATTCTTTCCTGGCATATGAGCATCTCTTATTAAAAATGCAGCAGCAGCAAGAGAAGCTATTCCGCCTCCAATTAAATATGCTTTTCTTTTTTCAATATTCTTTGGTGCAATAGGATTTATTCTTTGATAATTATTCATAAAAAATGCTTCCTTTCTTCAATAAATAATTTACTGTTGTCCTATACACTTATATTACTTTTGAACAAAAGCACATTCAATGAACAAAAAAAGCATCTGTGAAAAATTTTCACAGACACTTTAAAATGTGTAAGTTATTCACTATTAACTTCCATAATTCTAAGTATAGTACCATTCAACATTCTTTCAACTCTGTCAGCAATATCTTCTTTTTCTTCTTTTAATCCATTATTAATCCACTCTAAAAACTGACCCGTTATTGCATAGGAAAAAAATACTGCAGTTTCTTTCTTTATTTTTTCATCAACATTTCTCTCTATTGTTATATCCTTTATAACACCTTCTAATACCTTCTGAAATATTTTACATAAGAATATCTCGAGATTTTCACGTGCTAAAGACTTACAGGTATTAATACAGATCACTTTATTATCTAATGTATATTGGAGCACAATAAACAATACCTTCTTCCAATTCGATAAGCTACAATATTCATCAAGTTCATCAATAACCTCGTTTTCAAATATCCATCCAAGTAATTCATAAATATCATGAAAATGATTGTAAAATGTATGTCTTGTAACTCCACATGTATCAGTAACCATCTTTACTGATATTTTATTTATTGGCTTTTGTTTCATTAGCATTTTTAAAGAAGCAGCTAAAGCATTTTCGGTAACACGAGATTTAGTCATAAAATTCACCTCAAAATTAAACTTAGATGTAACCATATTATACCACAACTTTGAACTTTAATTTTCTTGTCAGTAACACTATATCTATGATAACTGCTATTTTATTAGCATCACATAAAATATCTTTTCATAATACTAAAACATAAAAACACTTGATATGTTTCTATCAAGTGTTAATTCTTTCCTATTGGTTCTATAAGTTTCATAACCTCTACTATTTAAAACTTAAACTTAGATATTTGCTGAATTAATTTATTGGCACTTTCTTTAGAACTATCTAAATCAGTTACAATTTCGTCCGTTTTATTTGTTATATCTATTATTTTTTCTGAAATTTCACTAGTTCCTGCCGCACCTTCATTAGAAGATTGCGCTACCTGATCTATAGTTTTTAATATATCTTGTATTGATGCCAGCAGTTCCTCGGAAGTAGAACTAAATTCCATTACAAGATTATCTACAAATTGTGCATCAGAACTATATTTGTCTATTAATTTCAACATTGATTTATAATCATCATATACATCTGTAGACATAAAGGTTAATAATTGATTAGAATTATCAGATAAATCACTTACAGATTCTGTGACCTTTTTTGTTATATTCTGTATCTCAACAACCGTATCACTTGATTTCTCTGCAAGTTTTCGTATTTCATCAGCAACCACCGAAAATCCTTTACCTGCTTCACCAGCTCTTGCTGCTTCTATAGCTGCATTTAGCGCTAATAAACTAGTTTGGGAAGTAATATCCATTATAGCTTCCGATAATACATTGATTTGTTCAACTACTTTAGAATTTTCAATAGCTACTTCAAGTGAATTCTTTGTTTCATTAAAAACAGATAGTGCTCTTCTTTGAGATTCAATAAAACTATGCTTAGAAGTTTCAGCCTTTTTGTTGATTGCTGCTGCAGCCACTGCTCCTTGTTGAGATTTTTCAGCAATAGATTGTACTGCCCTTTCTATCTCATGAGAAGATGCAGTCATCTCTTCTGAAGATGCAGCTGTTTCCTCCATTCCTGCGGCAATTTCTTCTGTAGTTGCTGACACTTGTTCTACATTAGATGCTAAATTAGTTATTTTACTTGATATATTATCATTTTTCTCTATAACATGTTCAGTACTTTCGTCAACACTTTTTACAATCATTCTTATATTTGACAAAAACTTATTTATACTATCAGCTAATTCTGCAATTTCATCTTTAGATTTTACTTGAATCTCTTGAGTTAAATCTCCACCTTTATCAGCTAATAATTCCAATTCCTTCTTAATACTTTTTAGTGATTTTATAATGTTACTTATTATGAAAAATGCTAAAACTACTGCACCAATTGAAATCACAAAAATAATGGCTATAGATGTATTTCTTGATAGTGAATAAATATCATCCCCTTGCTTACTAGCTTTTTCTGCCATAGTCTGATTAAATTTAACTAGCTTTAGTAAGGTTGAAGATGCACTATCAAAAGCTTTTTTTCCATCACCATTCATAATCTTCGTAGCATCTGCAGTTTTTAATTCTCTACTTAATTTAATAACTTGTCTATGTAATTCTAAATATTTATTCCATTCATCTTTAACGCTTTCAAGTAATTTTTTATCTTCATCATTATAAAAAGATTTTTCATATAAAGTCATTGTATTAGATATTTCTTTACTTTTTTCATCCATTTCTTTTTCTTTTGAAGCCATTACATCATTGTCATTTGCAATTACATGCTCATATTCCATTATCCTAAAATCTGAAGTCATTGTATTTAGTTCTTCAGAATATCTTACACCAGGCAGCCAGTTTTTACTTATAATACTAGATTGTTCATTAACTAATTTTAAATTGTTAATAGATAAAATTCCAATTGAAATTAGTGCTAAAACTAGTGCTCCCACAAGAAAAATTAATTTTACTCTAATTGTTTTAAACATAACTTTACCTCCTATTTTTAATTAATTCTAGATAATTATTGCAGCAATGTAATTTATCGTTTGCTGATAAAAATACTTTAACATGCTTTCTAATAATGCAGATAAAACATTATAGATATTTTAGTCTCCAGAATTAACTAAAACAACTTAGGCATCTTCAAAAAATAACAAGTTCAAATGCTAGTCTATTTTTTGTAATACTGCATCGACAGAACTCTTAGATAGCTTAAGCTTCTACGGAACCTATCTCTTTGTCTTACAAAAAATATCCGTCACATATTGAACTTGTTATTTTCTTCCACATGCCTTATAGTTTAACTCAATTTCTAAGGTAACTATCCATCTTCACAAAATATGAAGTGTTAGCACTGGTATCGATGAAATAAATAAAAAAGTATTATTAACTAATTAGAATATCTTTAGTGAAATGACTCCTATTTTCCAATACCCTTACTATAATTATATTCATAATTATTAAGCTGATTTGCTAAATATATCAGAATTTACTTTTAATCTAAACTGGAATATTAATGATATTACTAAAGCAACCCCGAGACATACAGAAAGAATTTTAAAATTGAATCTTATAGAATTATTACTTAAAATACTTCCAATACATTGCAGTACTATAGCAGATAAAAACTGACCTAAAAACATAGAACTACTTACTATTGAAATTGCTTTAGAATTTGAATTTTTGTCTGAAATACTGCTTGTAATTAAAAATATTAAAGGATAAATCATAGAAAAAGCAAATCCAACCAATGCAACAGATATTAATAAATTGGATATGTTATGAGAATATAATAATACTATATATCCTAAAAACATCATCCCTATTCCCGCTGAAATTGTAAATTCTTTTAACTTCTTTTTTATATTAGACAAAATTATACCAGATATAAAACCACCAAAGGTAAATACTGCAATTGCTAGACCAGCTGAACTGGAATTTCCAATATGTTCTTTTCTCATAAATAATGATATATTAGTTGGTACTGCATAAAAAGCAATAGTTATTAAACACATATATGCTGATAAAAAATATACTTCTTTATTTAAATTGCTTTTTACTTTACTTCCTACTTTATTTTTCTGTTTAGGAAGTGCAATAACATTTAATACTAATACAATTAGTGCCACTAAATATATATAAAAACCATATTTCCATCTAATTGATGATAATGTTCCTACAACAACTGAAGATATTATTCCCATTAAATTTGAAGCGGCACTAGAATAACCAATCATTTCTGTTCTTTCATCACCTATAAAAAAATCTGCAATAAGAGATTGTGAAATAGGCATAATTAATCCGCACCCCATACCTAAAATAGCTCTAAATACGAGTACATGAGTTAAACTACTTACAAAAACCGGCCCTACTCCACCAATGATATAAATTAATATTCCAATGATTAGTACTTGTTTTTTACTTAGTAAAGATGTTAATTTACCTGATAATAAACTAAAAGCAATTATAAATATTGCTGGCAATGTTAGAATCATTTTTATCAAGTTTGCGCTTGCACTAGGAAATGCATTATTTATATTTCCAAGTGCAGGAGATACTGCCGCACCAGCCATCACAGTAATCATGGAAATCGACAATACAGATACTTTAAGTAATTTTTTCATTTTTAAGTTGTCTCCTTTTTTGATGTTTTAAAAATATGATGTTATTGCAACTATTATGGATTTTTAATGCATCCTTTTATTAGGATGCATATTTTAAATTTCCTCTTCACTTCTTAATAGTTCCACAGACTTTTGTACATTATTTAAAATCAAATTTAATGACTTTAAGGTTTCAGTATATTGTTCATGACTCATTCCTATATTTAACATGTTAGTTAAGTCATGTTGAATGCTATTCAAAACAGGTATAAATTCTATTCCTTTTTTTGTTAGATATAATTTATGATACCTCTTATCTTCAGTATCCTGAATTATATCTACATATCCACTTTTTTCTAACTTTTTCAGAGCTTTGGCAGTTGTAGCTCTATCAATTTTAATCAAGTTAGTTAATTCCTTTTGTGAGATTCCTTCATTATTGTATATGGCAGAAAGAAATATATACTGACCACTTCCAATACCATAAGACTTTAAACGATGATTAAGAAGTATTTGTAAATACCTATAGATTACAGATATATATCTTCCAAATGACTCATCTTGCATATAACTTCCTCCTTAATTTAATTGTAACAACAAAATTTATAGCTATAAATAATATACGTTGTATTGGCAACTATTTTAATATAGCATATATATGTTGTTATTGCAACTATCTTCTTCATTAGTCAGAAGTACGTTTTGTGCATACATATATAATTTTGGTATATTACTTCTCCAAATACAACACACATAATTACACAAAGAGTCCTTTTAAACTTATATTTCAATAACTTTATCTATAAAGTCCATACCTTCCATTAAGTGTGAAACAACAATTAAAATTCCATTAAAGCTCATGTTTCTCAAAATATTTAAAACAATTTCTCTTGTCTCTGCATCTACATTTGAAATTGGCTCATCAAGGATTAATATATCTTTTTCTGAAACCATTGATCTTATAAAAGCTATAATTTGTGCTTGTCCCCCCGAAACTCCTGCAGTATTTTGAATTATTTCAGTATCTAGCCCTTTAGGCAACCTACTTACATACTCTTCCAAGTGTAATTCTTTAATAATTTTTTCTACATCTTCACGTTTTTTATTAGTTTGTCCATATAAGATATTATCTAAAACACTTCCCTTAAACAAAAAAATATTTTGACATACAATCCCTATTCTCTTTCTCAACTCTTTAATATCAATTTCCATTGAATCAATATTGTTATATAATATATTTCCTTCAGTTTGATTGTATAATCCAAGAAGAAGCTTTATAAGAGTTGACTTTCCAGATCCATTTTCACCTTTAATAAGAACCTTATCCCCTTTACTTATTTGAAAGTTTAAAGAATTCAATACTGTTTTATCATCATTATATTTAAAACTTACATTTTGAAACTTTAATGATTCTATATTTTCCTTAATACAATTATTCCTTCCATAACTTTCTTCCTTCATATCTAAAAGTTCATATATTCTTTCTATACTAAGGCATGCTGGTTTTATTGTAGTTCCTATAGTAGCTAAGCCCTGTGTACTTCCAAAAACTGTGCCTATATATAAAGAGAATGAAGTGTACAATCCTACTGTAAATTGTCCTTTCAAAATTAAAAGTCCAGCAATAAGTAAAATTAAAAGTGATCCAAAGTTATTTATAAGTCCTATATTTTCCATAAACATTACTATAGATTTACTTTGCTTTATACTAATTTTTATAAGTTCATCTAATTTATTTTTAAATTTTCTAAGGTGTGTTTCTTTTCCATTGAGTATTTTTATATCTTCAATTCCATTTATAATTTCGAAACATTCCCCATTTAATATTGCATTTGATTCCATAGCCTCCATTGTATTTTTCATGAAATTTTTAGCTGAATTCTTTGCCGAAAAGAAAAATATAGGAGCTAAAAGAAGTACAACAAAGGCTAATTTATAGTTAATTGCAAACATAGTTGCAAGTGCTAAAACAGCATCTATAATGCTTAAAAATATACTAATAATTGAAGGTGAAAAAATACTTCCCACAGAACTACATTCTGATATTCTACTTTGAACATACCCTTTTTCAGTATTTGAAAGATAACTCATAGGCAAATCCATAACCTTATCCATAACAGAATATCTAAGTTCATTAACTACTAGGTTGTTTATTTTTGCAAATATATACTTTGATAAAAATGAGATAACATATTTAAATATATAAAGTAATGCAATTACTCCAATATATACATATAATTCATTATAACTTTTTTTATTTAAAAGCACCTTGTCCATCAAATATCCTATTATATATGGAACAGGAGTGGCAGCAATTGAACTTAAAATTATACCAAAAGCTCCTATTCCAAAAAGTGTCCAGTATTTTTTTATAAATGGTTTTAATTTTAACAAACTAGCTAGTTTACCCATAATAAAACGTCTTCCTCTCTTTTTCACATTGTTAATTCTCTTTTTATATCATTTTGCTCAATGCATACCATATGTACTTATATGGTATGTATTAAAATTAACATACTTCACCAATTTGAAGTCATTATACTGTAAGTGCTATCTACCTAATGATAAGTTTCTCTAAGTCCTAAAGTTTTGTGTTGATAAGGCATATCTTCCATAAGCAAGCTTCAGTATTTCTAAAAATCACTTCATACTATCCCTCATAACTTGCTTAATATTTATTCCAGATTCATTTTCTAATTCTTCTCTAATTATTTTGTAAGCTTCCTTTAATTTTTTATAATCTTCACTTAATAAAACTAAAAAATCATCAAAGGTATTGTCTTTATAACCTATTGAATTCAAAAATTCTCTACACTGCCTACTAGTTTCTTTACAATTATTTCTTACTAATTCATTTTCCTGCATAACTTTAAACATCAAACCTAAATTATTCTTTATTTCTTTTTTTATTTCTTCATCACCCTTTATTAACTTTCTACATTGGATGCTCCATTCTTCGTTTTTATTATCCTCTTTATTTTCCTGCGCTTTATTAAAATTTTTGATAAAAGGGTGATTCTCATCTGGATCACCTAATTCATCTAAATACTCTACCATATCTAGCCATACTCTTTTCTTTTCATCGCTATCTACGACAACTCTAAGAAAAGGTTCATACATATATATTAAAATTTTGCCAAACCCACCTGGAAATTTTCTCATTATAGCAGTAGATATATATTCTTTCTTTTCTTCTATTGAAAGTTCTAATGTTTCTTTTAACTTTTTAACCTCCTCCCCAATTTGGGTATAATCCTCAGAATTTTTATCAATAATGCATTGAATAACCATTTTGCTTTTCTCTAAATTATCTATATTTCTATTTATTTTATTCTTAGTTTCTTCCATAACTTCCAATATTGATTTTTTACCTTCAATTACATTTTTTATTTCAATTATTGGAATATCCAACATTCTTAATGCAGCTATCAAATTAAGCTTTACAATATCTTCTTTTGTATACTCCCTATAGTTATTTTCAATATTTTTTAAAGGAGAAATTAATCCTTCATTTTCATAATACTTAATAGCTTTTTTAGTTAAGCCAGTTATTTCTGATACAACTTTAATGTTCACTAAACATACCTCCATCATTTACAACTAAATAAAAATATTAACAACAATTTAAGTATAAACTTATACCTAAGGTATAAGTCAACATTTAATTTAAATAGTATCATGAAGAACAATATGATAAATTTAAAAAAGACTCTTTGGAGGATAAAATCCAAAATTGAAACAACTATGCTAAAAGATTGTATCTGACTTGAGCAAAGATCCTTCTTCAAAGGAAATCCATCAAATTGAAACACAACTTTTTAGAGGACAGAAGACAGTGAAGAATCAACATTCACTGTCTTCTGTCCTCTGTTAATTATTCTCTAAAAATAATACTTCATATTATTTTTAAACTGGAAAAGTTGAGTTAAATATTCAAATGTGAAAAATAACTTTGTATATCCTTCCACTTACTTTGTACAATAAATTGCAATTGCTTGTGATATAAATTCTGCTGTTCCCTTTCCATAACTATCAATATTTTTTTTAAAACGTTCATCCTGTAAATACATAAGTCCAAGGCCCTTTAAAATTTCATTAGTACATTTGTAAAATCTTTTTGTAATGTAATCCTGCCATTCTTTAACAAGTGCTTGAACTTCTTTACTGTCAGCACTTTTTTCCATATTCTCAGCAAAAGCCTTTAAAATCTTACCACCTTCTTCGTTTACCTGCTGCCACTGTTCTTTACCATAATTTTTAGTCTTTGCTTCACTTTCAGCATAAGCATCAGTTGTTCCCCAACGTTCTTTAACTTCTCTTTCATATTTCTTTTTTGCATTTTCAAAATCAATATTATCAAATTCTTTAAAACTCATATTACATTCTCCTTTTATTGTTTTTTCCACAAGCTTTATTAGCCTGTCAATTCTTTTACGTTTTTTAATAAGCAGCTCTTTATGTTTTTTTAGTGCTTCCGCTCTATCAAATGATGCATTTTTAACAATTTCTTTAATTTCATTAAGTGGAAAATCCAGCTCTTTGAAAAATAATATTTGCTGAAGCAGCTCAATAGTATGGTCATCATATAAACGATAACTGGCCTCAGAAACCTTGCTTGGCTTAAGTAAATCTATTTCATCATAATAATGAAGAGTTCTTACAGTAACTCCTGTTAATTTTGCAACCTCGTTAATTTTCAGTTCCAAAAATCCTGTACCTCCTTTAAAATATCCTCAGTTGGTGTGATGGTAGCTTCAAATATTGTTTTACCTGTCTTCTTAAGATAATATTTGATTAAAGAATATCCACAGGCATATCCCCCGCAATAAGGCATACCAACTTGAACACTACCATTAAGAGCCATAATTTCATCTCCATAAAGAAATACTGAAAGCTTATTAAAATCATCACAATTAATATTTTCCTTAATTGCAGGTTTAATAACATTTTCTAGTGTTTCTTTTGTGGTACTTGTAACCCACACTCCTATTTTATCCTCTCCAAACATAAAAGCAGCAAAATTTTCTGCTAAACCTTCACTGACAATCATATCTCCTAATGTAATCTTATTACTCCACTTCATAAACTGCCATCTTACATTGTGGTTTGCTTCGTGAGCAAGTGCTACTGGCAGCATTTTAAGCGATTTTTCGTTTGGAATAATTGTTCCTATGATATATCCAGGAATTCCACCATCTCCACAATAATCACCACTCATTTTTGCCATTGGATTTTCTGGATCATTTAGCAAAACAGTAAAAATATAATCTTTTACAGGAAGTGATACACCACTAGCTTCAAATCCCTCAAATGTTTTTCTAATACTTTCTTCACAGGCTTTCCAAAATCCTTCATCACTAATTTTTTCAACATCACTAATTCGCTCACTACCTATGTTATTTGGAGCAAAAGCACCTGCCATAGTAGTTGCCATAACAACATCATAACCACCTGGCTTTTCTGCTTTAATTGGAACACCAATACAAGAATACTTAAATTCAAATGGTTTCATAAGCTCATACCTATATATATCCTCACGTTCACAAGGCTTTGCTAAAATTATTTTCCTATAAATTTCATCAGATCTAATGGCTTTAATATTCATTTTGTTACCTCTTTTCCTTTAGTATAGCTATACTATATACTATTACGTTACGTTAGAGTCAACAACCAAAAACAAAAAATGTGAAACATATACAAAAGTTAACTTTCTTAAACTTTAATGTTTATTTTTCTTCATAAAATTGATAGAATAAAACTGGCACTTTACTTATAGAAACAATTTATGTAAATTAACAAAGGGGATGCATTTAATGAAATTTATAGAAAATATTTCAACAGATCCACATTATAACTTAGCTCTTGAAGAATATGCATTTAGAAACTTAAAGGGTGAATATGTTTTATTATGGAGAAATTGCCCATCAATTATTATTGGAAAACACCAAAATACAGTAGAAGAAATTAATATGGAATTTGTAAAACAAAACAACATTAACGTTGTTAGAAGAGTTACAGGCGGCGGTGCTGTATACCATGATCTTGGCAACTTAAATTTTTCATTTATTACAAAAATTAAAGAACATAATGCCAAAATAGATTTTAAAAAATATAATGTTCCTATAATTAAAGCTTTAGAAAATTTAGGAGTAAAATGTGAATTATCAGGTAGAAATGATCTTGTAATAGATGGCAAGAAATTTTCTGGAATTGCTCAAAGCGTTTCAAGAGAAAGAATATTAAATCATGGCACATTACTTTTTGATTCTAAATTAGATACATTGTCTAAAGGATTAAATGTAAAAAGAGATAAAATCGAATCAAAGGGTATAAAATCTGTATCAAGCAGAGTTACTAATATTAAGCCTCATGTTAAATATGATGTTGATGTATTAAAATTTAAAGAATTATTGTTAAAAAATATATTTACATATTTAAATGAACCTGTAGAAACATATGAATTAACTGAAGATGATAAAAAAGCTATACAAAAAATGGTGGATGAGAAATATGGCACCTGGGAATGGAATTTTGGCAATTCACCTAAGTTTAACTATAAAGGATATAATAGGTTTGAAGGTGGATGTGTAGATGTTAGACTTCATGTAAAAAATGGACTAATAGAAAATTGTAAAATATATGGTGACTTTTTTGGTAAGTGTGACATAGAAATTTTAGAGGAAAAATTAAAAAACGTAAAGTATGATGAGGAGGAAGTAAAAAAGGTTTTACAGGATACTAACATAAATGATTATTTAGGAAAAGTTACAAAAGAAGAGTTTTTATGCTGTTTATTTAGCTAATATAAATAATAGATGTAAAAGCTAAAATTACATTAAGTTCCACAATAAGAAGTATCTTATTTTTCAATAGCTGCTTTTTATTGTGGAATTTAATGTTTTATGATGTTTGTTGATTTTTTTTATAAAAAATGATATATATATAATTGTTTTTTAACTATGAAAGCTTGTTTATATAATTTTCAACCACTAAATAAGGAGGATAAACCTAGTACAAAACCTTAAATCAACTTTTACTACTAGGTATAGGGGAATTTAATGAAAAAATTTTTTAAACGATTATTAATTATTTTAGTTGCTGCACTCATTATTTTTGTTGCTATATTTCATAAAAGAATTATATTAACTTATACCCTAGTTAATAAGTATATTTCTTTAAAAAATGATAATATGAGAACTCCAGCAATTGATGGATTAAAAATGTCTCAATCTATGAATTACAGAGATATTATATACAAAAATACTAATGGAGTTCCACTAACACTGGATATTTATTCTTCACTAAAAAAGAATAATGGTCCCTCTCCAGTAATTTTATATGTTCATGGTGGCAGCTGGGTTTATGGTGATAAAAGTATTCCAGACGCATTAAGTCCTGTGCTCAATACTTTTAGAGAAGAAGGATATACCATTATAAGCACTTCTTACGAACTAAGTAGAGATAAAGCTAATTTCAATAAACAAGTTGCAGATGTTAAAGATACTATAAGATGGATATCTAAAAATAAATCTACTTACAATCTTGACCCAAATGAAATAGGAGTTATTGGTGTTTCATCAGGTGCTCATCTTTCTCTTCTAGCTAGTTATAGCGGCAATGATGATTTTACTGATGACAAAGATTTAAGTAAGTATTCATCTAAGGTTAAATATTTAATTGATTTTGCAGGTCCAACTGATTTAAGTCTTTTAAATACAAGCGATTTAAATTATGACTTAACAAAAATTTTTAATTCAATAAAAGATAAGGATACTGTTATAAAAAAATTTAACCCTATGAATTATGTTAGCAAGAAAAGTCCAAGTACATTAATAATACATGGCAGTTTTGATCCTATGGTTCCTTACAAAAGTTCAAAAGAACTTTATGATAAATGTGTTCAAGAAAATGCCAAAGTAGAATTGATTACTTTAAATAGCAATGTACATGATTTATCAAATATCTCAACCACAGATATTGCTTCTATGTCTGAAGGATTATTGAAATTTGTAATATTTAATTCTCCACTATAACATAAACAAAGTTACTGCATTAAGAAATTTACACATACTATAAAGCATAATGTTACTCAAGTAACCGAAGAAACGTTAAGCTGTATTACGGCTGATATATGTTGTGCAGGAACACTCACTTCATTAAGAAGTTCTAATTGCTTAAGATATTGAAAAATACCTACCTCTTCAAATGCGACGTCCTGTCGCTTTCAGAGCTTTTGCCGTCCTGGCAAAAATTACGGTATTTTTCAATATCTCAAGCAAAGAACTTCTAAAATTTGCTCGAATGTTCCTTCACAACATATATCAGTCTTCATACAGCTTAACGTTTCTTCTTACTTCAGTCTACATATATGCTATTATTCCTATTATCTTAAAAGCGTAGCTTCCATAATAATTATTTTTCACCTATATATTTTAAGTTAGCTATTCTAATCACAGCTTAAAGCGTAGCCTATAAGTAGTAGGTTTATTTCCAGTTTTGAATCTATGTGCTATATATTGCTTTATTCCATTCTTTTCAATTCTCACAATTATATTATACCAAAAAGAATATTTTTTGATTTATGCGTCTATTCTGAAGGCTTTCGCCTGAATTTTTAAGAGCTAAATTATCAATATTAATATGTACAACTGAAGTTAAAATCCAAACTACCACTGCACTTTATATCTACTTGCGTTGTATTATATATTTATAGCTTTTACAATAGCTTTTCTAAAGGATTCCCTGTCTATATCATAAAAAACACGACAATTAGGTTTTTTATCTAAATTATGTATTTCATCCACATAACTCATTCCCTGTGTAATGCCAGCTCTCGTGTCAATTTGAACATATTGATCCTTATATTCAAACATATCTGTATCTGAAATGGCAAGTATAGCACATGGATCATGAATTCCAGCATCATTAGCTGCATAGGATGAAAGAATTTTCACTGTAATATCAGATATTGTATTATGAAATTCTCTCATTTTATTTAATTCCATATCAGTTAGAGTTGCCTTTAATGTAACATTCAAACCACACATCATCAATTTAACACCACTGTTAAAAACAATATATGCGGCTTCGGGATCTGTAAAGTAGTTGAATTCACTAAATGGAGTTGCATTTCCAATATTTATTCCACCGCCCATTATACTTATTGCAGCAATTTTGGATTTTACCTCAGGATGAACTGACAAAAGTAATGCAATATTGGTCAATGGTCCAGTAGCAGCTATGTACACAGGTTCATTGCTCTCCATTAATATTTTCCTTTGCACCTCTATTGCACTTAAATCACTTAATTTTGATAACTTATCATCACTAAATGTACTGCTGTAACCACCAAATCCATCCAAACCATGTACTTCCGTAGCAGGCAGCACATTTTTAATAAGTGGCTTTTCCGCTCCTTTTGCTATAATGCAATCCAAACCTAATAATCCAGCCATAAGCCTGGCATTATGAGTAGTTAAATCAATTCCTACATTTCCTGATACTGAACAAATAGCTTTAATATCAAATTCTGGTTTTGAATGAGCTACCAAAACAGCAAGAACATCATCTATTCCAGGATCACAGTCTATAATTAATGGATATTTCTTCATAACTTACGCCTCCAATACTTAAGTACTACTAACATTATAACAGATTACGCATCTTCTTCTAAATAAAAACACTAATTCAACTTTCTCACATAGAAAATTTTAACTTAATATAATAAGCAAATTGCAAAATTTAAGATATTGATTTATCTCTTTTTCATAAGGTATTCCCTTATAAAATCAGGGAAATATGTAACCATACCATATGTAAATGGAACAGCAACTTTATAACGGGCATTAAGTCGTTTTTTCAAAATTATATCACTAATAGCTTGTGCCGCTGCTTTAGAATCAGTTCGCTTTTGCTTATTTCTATATTGGGCATCTGATTTATAAAAATGTGAATAACAAGATTTTTCATTTTCCATGAGATCTACTGAATTATTCTCTAATGTCTTAAAAAAATTGGTTTTCATAGGACCCGGTTCAATGACGGTGGTCTGAATATTATAACTGTGCAATTCTAAACGCAGTGTATCACTTAATGCCTCAACTGCAAATTTTGATGCACAATAAACCCCATTAATAGATTGAACAAATTTTCCTGAAATGGAACCAATATTTATAATCTTACCACATCGTTTTTTACGCATTTCTGGAACAACTGCCTGAATCATGTTAACTATACCAAATACATTTACGTCAAACATACTTTTAGCACTATTTGCATCAATTTCTTCTAAAGCTCCTCTAAGTGAATAACCTGCGTTATTTATAAGAATATCAATCTTATGAAATTTTGATACCACTTGATTTATTGCCCTTTGAATAGACTCTTTTTGGGTAACATCTATGGATAATTTTAAAGATGCAGGTAAATCTTTTAAAGTTTCCACATTTCTTGCTGTTGCAACAACTATGCATCCTTTGTCAAACAATATATTACAGAGCTCTCTTCCAATTCCTGTAGAGCATCCAGTAATTAAAATAACTATTTCATTTTTCATAATAATCAACCTCCAGTAGTAAAACTTAGCTACATCATAAATCACCTGGAGATTTCCTGCATTATCATTTGTTAAAATTTAATTTTTTTCTTATTCTGCTAAGAGACACAGGAGTTATTCCTAAATAGGATGCAAGATGACACTGTTTAATACGTGCTTCCAAACCAGGATATATATTAAGAAATTGTTTATATCGCTTTCCACTGTCTAATAATTTAAAACTAATTGCATGCTCTTCTTTTATAACAAGTACCTTATCAATCATTTTCTTGTAAAATAAAAGTAATTCATAATTTCCTTCTACTATTTTCTCAAAATCAGAAATCTTAACTACAAGAATTTCACAATCTTCTAGTGCTTGTATACAATACATAGATTCTTTTTGAGATAGATATGCCACATAAGAAAATAATATTTCACCTTCTGCATAAAAATATTTTGTTACATCATTACCTGATTTATCAATATAATAAGAGCGGAAAACACCCTTAATAATAAAACCTATTTCAGTAGATTTTTCACCCTCCTGTAAAAAGAACATATCCTTTTTTAATACTCTAGACTTAGAAATATTACTTAATAAAGAAATGCTTTCCTCATCAAGAGAAATCCCCTTACTTTTAAAAAAATTCGCCAATAAAACGTTGTATGCATTCTCATTCATGTCAAAAATTCTCCTCTTTTAAATATCCATTCACTAATACTTTTTCACCTTATTTAAAATAGCATAGCATAAATTCTAAAATTTACATAGGAAATATAAAACATTAAGTTTGGGGAATATCTAAAGTCATGGCTATACACAAACAGCCCTATTTCATAGTTATTCAATGTAAATTAAATATTTACTTATTTACATGCATACCCTCATACAAAACTGGTATTGCTGCTGCTGTAAGGATCATACCCATAAAAGCAGGTGCAGCATGTCCAAGTAATACATAGATTTGACCTCCAATGATAGGTCCAATCATTCTTGCTAAAGCTTGAATAGATTGACTGCCTCCTTGAATCCTCCCTTGTTCACTAGAATCAATAGATTTGGATAGCATCCCATTGAATGAAGGGCCAAAGATTGAATCACCAAAACCAAATATAAACATTCCAGTAATAAAAAGAGGATAGAATGAAATCAAAGCTGATGCTGCAATAAAACTGTAGCCTATAATCTCCGAAACCATTCCAATAATTGCTATCTGTTTATCACTAAATTTTATCAAAAGCTTTGACATTATGAAACCTTGCGAAATGATATCTTGAAATCCCATAATTGAAAACATAAGTCCAATTAGTGCAGGCTTCCAATTGAAGGTATCCATTGTAAATTGCGAAAAAATTGCTTGTAAAGAACCGTTAGGTATCCAAAGTAAGAAGGCTGAAATAAGCAGCCTTTTTAAATTTTTTATAGAAAGTATGTTTACAAGCTGTGTAAATGGGTTCAGTCTTATAAAGGTAATCTCTTTCAGTCTATTATTTTTATCAAGGCTTTCAGGCATAAAAAAGAATCCATAAACAACATTCAATATAGTTATTATTGCTCCAAAATACATAGGGACAGAATAACCAAGCTTAGCAAGTAATCCACCTAGAATTGGTCCAATGACAGTACCTACACCTACAACTGCACTGGCCCATCCAAAGTATTTAGTTCTCTGATTTGGCGGAATAATGTCTGCAAAGTATGCTAATATAGTGCTTATGTCCCCACCTGTTATACCATCTATTATGCGTCCAGCAAATAGTATCCATAGAGCTCCTCCTATACCAAAAACTAAGTACCCCATTGCTGAACCCAAAATGCATATTAAAAGTACTGGACGACGGCCATATTTGTCACTCAAAGCTCCAAGTACTGGGGCCGCAAAGAACACGCAGACTGCATAAACAGAAGTTAGCAGTGTAACAACTATAGCTTGATCTCCAGGATTGCTTATATAAGGCTTAACTAAGAATGGGACAACAGGTGCTGCGATAGTGAAGCCTAATCCGCAAAGAAACATAGATATAATACCGAACATTAAAGCTTTTTTATCTATGGTTTGTTCTGTGTTCACTTCCTTGTATGATCTAAATTTGGACATTTAAATTCTCCTTTCAAAACTTGCATTTTTGTTTCCTTGGCAACATAATTATTCTATCATCTTATTGTTTCCTTGTCAACAATAAAGCAGAGCTATATGAAAGCACTTATATTTCAGCGTTTTCATACAGCTCTGCTTTAAATTTTTTTATACAATCACACTATTCAAAATCACTTTGATCTTTTATATCTAGACCCTGTTTCTTTATTTCTGAATCCAAGTGACTACTATACTTTTCCATGAAACTAAGCATCATATCTAATTGTTCCTCAGTTACCTGATCAAATACGGCTTTATCCCTCTCTTGAAACTCCCTATGCAGCTCCTCATGGACTTTATAAGTTTCCTGTCCCTGCTCAGTAAGCCTAAAATAAATTTCTTTCTTATTATCCGGCTTCTGATAACTTTCAATTGCCCCTTTTTTTATGAGCTTCTTGGTTATTTTACTTATAGCACCCCTAGTCATATAAAAGGCTTCAGCAAGTTTTGTCACGTTAGAATCTTCATTTTCTCCAATATATTCGATACAATGCACTTCAGAAGACTTATAATCTTTAAGACTATCTTCCATCTTAAACTTATTAAGTGAAACCATTTTGTTGTATACATCACTAAAACCTCTTACAACCTGTTCTGCTTTATTCATGTTCATAGTCTGTCCTCCCCTCCGTTGGCACATTAACAATATTATATTAAATTTTTGTTTCTATTTCAACAATGTTAAAATAGTCATTTTTAAAATAAAATTGCTCTCTTTTCTCCATATATTATATTTATCCACATAAATGTCTTAGAAAAAATTGTGTATTATCAAATTACAAACTAAACCTGACACAAAACTTTTAAGAAGCTGTAACATTTTTGTAATACAAAAGATTTATTATATATACATACCAAGGAACAAATTGTGAAATTAAAAAAATCGAGAACATAGAAAAATCAATCCGTGTAGCATACGCTGCCCGAGATATTTAAAGGAGTGTATTAAAATGAACAGAAAAAAATTAATGAGTAAAATAATAACTGCAGTAATAGCTGGTGGTGTACTAATTTCAACTGGAACTGCTGCCTTTGCCGCAAATAGTACTAGAAGTTCTTCAAATACCAGCACTACTAAGCAGGAAGTTAGAATGAATAAAGGAAACAAATCAGACATGATGAAATCAGAACTTGATAAGTTGGTCGCTGCTGGAACTATTACTCAGGCTCAAGAAACTACTATATTAAATAAAATTAGTCAGGAAGAAACAAATAGACAAGCTGAAATGGATAAGGTTAAAAATATGACTGAAGCTGAGCGTCAAGCTTACTTTGAAAGCAAAAAAGCTTCAGAAAAAGCTGATTTTTTAGCCTCTCTTGTAACTGATGGTACTTTAACTCAAGCTCAAGCTGATGCTATAAAGAGTGCACTTCCACAAGGTCATGATGGAAAAGAAGGCAAAAGAGGCGACAGTATGTCTGCTGATAAAATTAAAACTCAACTTGACACTCTAGTTACTGCTGGAACTATTACTCAGGATGAAGAAACTAAAATAGTAAACTACTTTACTGAAAAGCAAACTAAAAGACAAGCTGAAATGGATAAAGTCAAAAATATGACTGAATCTGAACGTCAGGCTTACTTCGAAAGCAAAAAGACTACAACAAAAACTGATATGTTTAGTGAACTTGTAACTGCTGGAATTATATCTCAAGATAAGGCTGACGCTATTAAAGCTGCAATGCCTGCTCCAAAAACTCATGATGCAGTTCAATCAACAACAACTACTAATCAATAAAAATGATAAAAGCCACCAAACTGGTGGTTTTTATTATGGCCTTAATTAAAAAGATATCATCTTCATTCCTTTGATAAAATTATAAAATATCAACCTATTAAATAAGCTATGCCATTTTCTATTTCATATTTTATATATTTATACAATTGCACATAAAATGGAGTGTTTTTTGATTGGTCCCAAATAGGTGTAATTTCAAGCATATTTTATATACTCCAATAACTAATACCATAAAACATATTAAAACTGATACTTTTTATTATATCAGATTAAAACTATAATAAAAAAGGGAGGATCAGGTATGAATACTAAATAAGTTGTTAGCCTTAGATATAATATTGTATGAAGAAAGTGAAATTGATCTATATCTACAAATGATTTTTACAATAAAATGAATTCTTATAAATTATACACAAGGCTAAATTACTTTTTAGATTTCCAAGCCTGCGAACACTTTTATGAATACTTATTCTTTTCTTAGCTTTGCATTATGGTATAGCTAAGATTAAAATGATTGAAAATAAAGGTGATTAAAAAATAGGAAGGTGATTGTTTTGTTTAAAGAAATTAGAAGAAAAGACAGAGAAATTAAAAATGATGAAGTTATTGAAATTTTAAAAAACAATACTTATGGTATTCTTTCAACTATAGGTGAAAATGGATATCCATATGGTGTACCAATAAGTTATGTTTATATGAATAATTCAATATATTTTCATTGCGCTGTAGAAGGACAAAAGTTAAATAATATAATAAATACTGATAAAGTATCTTTTTGCGTAGTTGGGCAAACTTGTGTATTACCAGATAAATTTAGTACAAAATATGAGAGTGTAATTATATTTGGAAAAGCACAGGAAATCTTCAATGATGAAAAAAATGCTGTACTTTTGAATGTGCTAGAAAAATATTCACCAGATTACATAGAAAAAGGTAAGATATATATTGCAAATGCAGGAGCAAAAACTAAAGTAATAAAAATAAATATTGAGCATATTACTGGTAAAGCAAGAAGGTAATTTGCACCAAGTGAAAAAATTTTTGTACCAAACAATCTAGAAAAAATCCAACTTTAACTCAATAATTATTATATTGCTTATTTAAAGATTGAATCAAAATATGCTAAATAATGAAGCCATTACGCTATTTTATAATATACTTGAATTTACTTCATAACTTTCTTATTGGACAAATCAAGGACTTACATAATACAAAAGTAAGTCCTTTTTTCTAAACTTATATTAATATCATATTCAATTGAAAATTCTGTAATATTCCAGAAAATCAACAAAGCTGTTTATATATTTATTATAACTTAAACAAGTTATTTTTTAATATCATTGACTTACTTCTTAATATAAAATTAAATTTTACTAAAAGTGTTGACCCTAACATTATGTCATAGTGTAATATATAATCAAGGGTTAAAAATACTAATAAAACTCATGCCGGCAGAGTATTAGGCGGTATTAAAGCTCTAAAATCAAAGTTTGAGGTGAAGTTATGAGAACAGTAAAACAGGTTTCAGATTTAACAGGAATAAGTGTGCGTATGCTGCACCACTACGATAAAATTGGATTATTAAAACCAACTAAATTGACAGAAGCAGGTTATAGACTTTATGACAATGAAGCTCTTGAAACCCTGCAGCAAATTTTATTTTTTAAGGAACTTGATTTACCCCTAAAGGAAATTAAAGAAATCATAACCAGTCCTCACTTTAATAAGATGGAAGCACTAAAAAATCATAAGAAATTAATCATTTTAAAAAGAGATAGATTAAATGATTTGATAGAGCTTATAAATAAAACCTTAAAAGGAGCGAATACAATGAGTTTTAAAGAATTTGATATGAGTGAATATTATAATGTACTGGAAGAATTTAAGAAAGAAAATATGGATAAAGTAATTAAACACTTTGGAAGTGTAGATAAATTTGATAAACTGCTTAAAATAGGTACCGATACAGAAGCAAAAATTGCCAAAATGGCCATGGAAGAATACGGAAGCATAAAAAAATATGCTGAGGCTGTAAAGAAAAACTTGAATAATTCAGTAGCAATGACTAAAGCGGAACAAATTGATAAGTTTAAAAAAGATTGTTTTTATGAAAGAAATCCTGAACTAAAAGGACTGTATAAAAAACTTACAGCTGACTTAAGTAAAGATCCTGCATCAGATGAAATTCAAAAAATTGCTGGTGAAATAACTAACATTGCTAAAAGAGATTATGATGCTTTTAAAAATGAACTTGGGGATTATTATTGGCTTACTATTGTACGACTTTATTCAACATTTCCTAAGGAGTTAGAAAAAGTTGATAAGGAAAATGGCGGAGTTGGTATGGCATGGATAGACGAAAGATATGGAGAGGGTGCATCTAAATTTATTGGAAAAGCTTTAAAAACTTATTTAGGAGATTATGAACCTAAAATAGAAACACTATATAAAAGACTTACAGCCAACTTAAGTAAAGACCCTTTATCAAAGGAAATTCAAAAAATTATATCTGAAATAGTAGCTGAAACAGAAAAGCAACATGAAGCCTTAGAAATAGAAGTAGGTGAAAATTATTGGGGCTATCAGGCAAATCAGTATTTGTCAGAGTCTATTTCAAAAAAAGCAATGGATAAAAACTATGGCGATGGTGCCTCTAAATTTATTGGAGAAGCCTTAAAGTTTTATGTTGAAAATAACAAGTAGGCTTAATTACAAGAAACCCTGAGTTGAAATCTTTTCTACCCAGGGTTTCCTTACGTAAGTGCTAAATTTCTTCGATTTTACAATTATGTTCTTTTTTCTTTGAGTCATAACATATTGCCACTGCTAGTATCTTCTTACCTTCATTCTCTTTTCTAAATTTCTCTACATATTCTTTTTTTCTTATCTGGTTAATTGCCACTTCCAAAGTTTCATCCTTCTTAAGTTCAACTATAAAAGCAATATCATTCTTCCTTCTAGGATGAAAAGCAAAATCTGCATATCCTTTTCCAGTTTTCTCTTCTCTTTCTATCCTATATGTATCTCTAGCAGAAAGATATGCCAAAGTTAACACACAGGATAAGCTATTCTCATCATTATATTGAAGTATTGGTATTTCTGAATTATGAATATAGTGTAGTATATTTTCCACAGATTTTGTATCTCCATTAACTGTTGCTTTTAGCATTGTTTTTGAGTTCTCCAATATCTTTGAAACATAACCAAATGATTTATCCTTTAATGCCTTTTCAAATTCTTTCATAAGCTCCTTGTTAGGTATTTTTAAATACCCATCATGATATGATAAAAATCCAAGTACGATCATAGCAGCGTATATCTCTTCTTTAGTTTTTGGCGCTCCTTGACCAGCTCTAAATTCCTCATCTATTATAATATCAATTTCCTCGCCTGATACCATTTCTATAACATCGTCCCTAATTTCTAAAGTATTGTATTTAAGATATTCTGCTACCTCATCCATAGCACCAGTATTAGTCCAATAACTTTCACAGTAATTATTTTGAAGTGCTTTTACTACAGACCTCGGATTATATATTTTAATACCTTTAGCAGTTAAATATCCATTATACCAACTTTCAATTTCTTTGAATTTCATTTCCCCATTTTTATCACATAACCTTATAACTTCATCTTCTGTAAATCCAAAATATTCTCCAAAGATTCTATCCTTTAAAAAAGTGAACTCATCAAACATATTAAGAGCTGAACCACTTGAATATTTCTTTATAGGAAGAACCCCCGTCATATAGGCTAAAGATACATAAGGCTGATCCTTTAAAAGATTTCTTAAAAATTCTAAAAAATCATTCTGATTTTCTGTAAAGAGGTTATTATTAAAAATATAATCCCACTCATCAAATATAAATATAAACTTATCTTTTGTACAAAATAACATATCACTTATAGTAAAATAGTCTTTAAATTCTAAGTTAGGATACATACTTTTTATATCATCAATTAATGCACTTTTTATTAAATCTATATACCCTTCATAACTTTTATTTTTATCTGGTATCTTATTGAAAGTTATACTTATAACATTATATTTATTTAAATGCTCTTCATAATCATCAGACTTACTTATACTAAGTCTATCAAAAATCTTTTTTGAATCCATAGCCTTGGAATAATAAGACTCTAACATAAAGGTAACGCTTGATTTTCCAAAACGCCTTGGCCTTGTTACACATATACATTTATTTTTTGTAGATATTTTTTTGTTAAGCAACATTATCATAGAAGATTTATCTACAAAATATTCTTCATTTACAAGTTCTCTATAATTTTCAAAAGATTTATTAGTGTTCAAATATATAGCCATGAAATCACCCCCATTTATAATTATTGTAATCTATTATTTAACTTATACTCACTTTAATTTTTAACTTATTTACAATAATTATAACATCAAAGCAGATTATAATTTTCCAATTTAACATACATCCAAATCAATAAAAGCATTTAACTTTTCCCTTGTTTATATTATATCCTATTTTATTAATGTAAACATAACACTTGAAAGATTTATGCCAATTCTGATTATTGTTTTTTCTATCTAATTCCTTTATCAAGAGTTTCATTTCCAGAGGTTGACTTTATTGGTGCGTTAGATACTTTCTTTGACAAAATATTATTCCATTCATTTATACACTTATCATACTTACTATCCATCATAACATCCTTCTTTTACCGTTTTAACTTGCATATATAAATAACCTTGTTCTTTAGCATAGTTATAACAAGTTCTAAATAACTTATTACCAATCTTATTTCTATGAAACTCTTTTAATACTCCCATAACATAAATTTCAACAGTATAAGGACTTGTCTCTTTTAGTGCAATAAATCCTCTTACCTGTTCATTCTCTATATCTGCCCAAAACGGCATGCCTCTACTACAATTAACATATTCCGCTGTACTCTCTAGCAAGCCAAACCAATCTGGAAGCTTAGATAATACTTCCCTTGCTATTTCTTCTTTCTGGAACTTATCCTCAATAGTAAATATCACTATTATTCTCCTTTACACATTCCTATTTATAATCTATATTTACATCACACTTATTACTATACATTATAACATTTTTAGTAAATACTGCATTTTAGGAAACAATTTACCTACTTACTTGTGATACGGTATTTTTACCTATAGAAATAACTTTAGGCAAATCATATCAATACCTAATACTAAAAACCGCACTTACTTATAGTACGGTTCACTGTATCACATTCTATATCACCACAAGAATCATTCTCATTAATTATAAATTATCTAAAATAAATTCATCAGCAGCTATATGAATACTTAAACCATTTACTTTATTAATCCATCCTTCTAAAATTACTATGCATGTAGCAGATCAAATTGTTAACAATTTGCTTACACCTCCTGGAAATACTTGTGAGCACATCAAATTTGCTATACATAGTCTAAAGCTCTCATTTTCCAAAATCAGGACCACCCGTAAAACGGGTGGTCCTGATTACTTAATACAAATACACTGATATTAATATTTCTATAAGAAATGAGGAGTATTTTTTCTTATACTCCTCATTTTTCTCATTCGAATATCCAATTTTAGTAAATTTCTCATTTATTTACGATATGGTTCACCGTAACGATTGTAACGGAGGTTTTAACTTATCCACATTACCTTTATATAATTCTCACTAGGAATATTAACTGTAAACACCTTGTTTCTAACAATATTCTCATAAGTAAGAATAGCTTTTCTTATAGAAATTCCTAAAGTTGGATGAGCTGCTGAAACTATTAACTTATACATGCCATTCTTCGTTGAAACGTCGAAGAATTCAGCATGCATAAGTTGAATTTCAGTATAAAAAAACTATAGTACCTTTCTACTGGACTTTATATTTGCCATTCCACTATTTTAAAAATTTATTAAATTGTTCTTTGTCTTCTTCAGATAACGTATCGGATAAAGCATTACGTTTCATCCTATATTTTTCACTATATTCTTCCATCATTTTTTTATTAGCCCACTCTACTTCGCTCATTAGCTCCATAGCAGATAATAACGCTGCTCCGTTTCCTCTAATGATTATCTGTTCTAAGTTATCTGAAGTGGCAACTGTTATACTGTAATTTCCGTGGTTCTGATGAACAAATTTTTCAATATATTGATCTGCAGTTTCCGCTTCTTTTGTATAAACAACATGAATGTTATTATAATCATATATTTCCACCTGGTGCCCTTGAACACGGTAAGCATCAAAAACTACGATAATTTTATTTCCTTTAATACCTTGATAATTACATAAAATATCTAGTAATTTTGTCCTAGCTGCATCAATATTATCCTTTGCAATTTCCCTTAGACCCTCCCAAGCAAAAACAATATTATAACCATCCACCAATAGATAGTTTTCCTTTGCTATATTATTTACACTGCTGTAAGTATCAGTTTTATAATGGCTCTCTAGGGCAGTTCTTCTTTTTTTCCAAATAGATTTTTTACCTTGATTTGCATAAAAGGTTTTATTTATAATCTCGTCAATTTCATCTAAGCCTATAGATTTTCCCTGTGCTTGAGATGATTTCTTTGTTATTTGTGAACTAGTGCTTTTTTCTTTCTGAAAATAGTTCTCTAAATGCATATAATTTTTAACCTCATCCCAATTCACTAAGAAACCAGTGCCATTAGCACAAAAAACTGAACCTGTAGGACTTACTATATCTCTTTCTGGATCATATCCAATGCTTTTTATAATCTCATCTGAATTATGGCAAGGTGCATATCCTTTTAAACTGTAAAATAATCTTCCCTTGCCTTTGGTATAGCTAATCACATCTCTTTGATAGTTTCTCATGGTAACCACAGGGGCGCTTCCTACAACTGTTGCTATGTCTCCATTTACCCCGGTTATTTCGCAGGTCCCATGCATTCTTTCAATATCCGTCATGGCTCTTCCCACCATTTTTTCCGGCAGTTCTAATTGAAATTCATAATATGGTTCTAGCAATATAGAATTTGCCTGCATAAGCCCCTGTCTCACTGCACGATAAGTGGCTTCTCTAAAATCACCACCCTCAGTATGCTTTTTATGGGCCCTTCCTGCAACTAATGTTATTTTCATATCTGTTATCATTGAGCCAGTTAAAACACCTTTATGAGCCTTTTCTTCTAAATGAGTCAGTATCAATCTCTGCCAGTTCTTTTCCAAACAATCTTCACTACAGTTTGTAAAAAACTGTAGCCCACTGCCAAGTTCCCCAGGCTCCATCAATAGATGTACCTCAGAATAATGCCTTAGAGGCTCAAAATGCCCAACACCTTCTACAGTATTCAAAATTGTTTCTTTATAAAGTATAGTTCCAGAATCGAAGGTTACATTAATATCAAAACGATCTTTTATAATGCTTTGCAAAATTTCAATTTGTACTTCTCCCATTATTTGAACCTGAATTTCCTGCAAATTCTCCTCCCAAATAATATGAAGTTCAGGTTCCTCTTCCTCTATTTCACGCAGCTTTGGAAGCAAGATTCTTGGATCACAGCCCTCTGGTAATATAACCTTATATGACAATACCGGCTCAAGTAATGGTTTAGAAGATGCACTTTCGGCGCCAAGCCCTTCACCTGGATAAGTTTTTGTAAGTCCAGTCACCACACATATTGCTCCAGCCTCTGCTTCACTTACAAGTTCAAATTTCTGACCTGAGTAAATCCGAATTTGATTTATTTTCTCTTCCCAAATATTATCTGTACTGTTTTCTATGTCTTTAGGTTTATTGGTTAAAGCTGTCTTAACCTTTAAACTTCCTCCAGTTATCTTCATAAAGGTTAGACGGTTTCCTTGATCATCTCTAGAAATTTTAAATACTTTTGCACCAAACTCCTCCCCATAGAAAGGTCTTTCAGAATACTTTACTATTCCATTAATAAATTCTTCTACACCTTCTAATTTAAGTGCAGACCCAAAATAACATGGAAAAACCTTACGACTCTTTATTAATTCAGAAATCAGAGCGCTTTTAATTTCACCTGTTTCTATAAAATTATCCATAACCTTTTCGTCACACATTGCAATTTGGTCATAAAAAATCTCCATATCATTTTCTTGAAACTCTATACACCCATCATTTAATCTATCTTTTAGCTCTTTCATAAGCTTTTCTTTATCAGTGCCTACTTGATCCATTTTATTAATGAATATAAACACTGGAATTTTATATATAGACAATAAACGCCATAAAGTTTGGGTATGGCCCTGTATTCCATCAGCACCACTTATGACTAATATTGCATAATCTAATACTTGAAGTGTTCTTTCCATCTCTGCTGAAAAATCTACATGCCCTGGAGTGTCGAGCAAAGTAATTTGCGCTTCATCTACCTGAAATATGGCTTGCTTTGAGAATATGGTTATTCCTCTTTCTTTCTCCAGCTTATAGGTATCTAGATAAGCATCTTTATTGTCTACTCTCCCTAGCTTTCGAATTTTTCCACTTAAATATAGCATACTTTCTGATAATGTTGTTTTTCCCGCATCTACGTGTGCCAATATTCCTACTACTATTTTTTTCATGATCTATTTCAATTCCTTTACTTTCGTATAAACTTATATCTATATTATATCTTGTTTAACAGCAAATGTCTTGATTAGACAAATAAGTTGATAATTATAACCAATTGTAGTAAAGTTTTCCCATATCCTGAAACAGTAATTTCTAGAAACTTGTGAAATTTACTCAATGTATCCTTTATCATCTCGTAAGGTATGCTTACCAGAAGCAACATAAATAAACTTAAAATCTTCATTCATGTTTAATCTGCATCCTAACAATCCCACTGATTTTCCTTCATATCAACATGATTTGCATCTTTAAAGGATACACCTTCTTCTAACAGCAGAAATCGTTGTTCTTGCCACCCAGGTGCCAACCTTCCAGCATAATTTACCACACGATGACATGGATATCTCCCATAAAATTCTGCTTGGCTAAGAACCTTCCCAACAAGTCGTGCATTTTTGTCTCTACCAATAAGGCTGGCAATTTGCCCATATGTAGCCACTTTCCCTTCTGGGATTTCTTCCACAACGGAAAGTATCTCATAAATTAATTGTTCATTCATAATCTTTTTCATATATTCACCTGTAATATGAATCCTTACTTGGATATATTATTATATATTTACACAATATTTAATGTTCTGTCTTGGTGATATAATACTAACCAAAAATAAACAGTGTGTCAATGCAACACAGTGATGGACAGTGATGCAGTAAGTGTATTCATTATCGCCCAACTTGCCTTGATTAAGTATTTGACAGTACTTAGTATCTTTTAAGATTTTTCTTGCCATATTACAGACTTCTTATTTAGAATAAAAATAAACATTTATCTTTAATTGATTTTCCAATAGGCATTAAATCTCTTTAATTTACCTTATTACTCCTTATTTGTAGTACTTTTCACAGTATCACATTCTATACCACCGCAAGAATCATTCCCATTAATTACAAATCATCTAAAATAAATTCATCAACAGCTCTATTAATACTTAAACCATCTACTTCATTAATCCATCCTTCTGGAATGACTATATATTTACATGCACTTTCTTTACTTTTTAAATAATTATATATTATATGAACTTCATCTATTTCATTCTTTCCAATATTAATTGAAGTTTTTAAAGCATTACTAAAATGGGATATAATATTGCTTTTTAATTTATACTTTATTTCATCAACACTAAAATCACTAATTTTATATTTTTTACTGAAAATTACTTTATTATATCTTATCAAAAATAACTTAATTTCTTTATCATTTAAAAACTCTACTAAAGCAATATTTTTATTGGCTTCTGTAAATGCAATAATTTTCGCAGTACTTATTAAATGTTTTACTTCTCTTATATAATCTCTATATTTAGCTGCACGTTCAAAATCAAAGTTTTCAGCAGCAGTATTCATTTCCTGCTCCATTTCTTCAAGAATAGTCAAATCAGTTCCATTAAGAAGCTTTATTATCTTTTCTACTAAAGCAAAATAGTGCTTCTTAGAAGGATTAGCTGTACACATACCAATACACAAATTTCTAGAATACTTTATACAGCCTGAAGCCTTTCGAGAACTATTAGTACACAAAATTTTGCTATGTTCCTTTATACCATAAAGTCCCTTTTCTATAGTATTTTTATTAGTATAAGGTCCAAAATAAACATTTCCATCGGAATTATTAGTCTCGCTAACAATTTCAATATTGGGATATTTCTCATGCATGTTTATTTTGATATAACAATAACCTTTAGTATTTTTCATTTGCCTATTATATATTGGTTTAATTTCTCTGATTAATTTGCATTCAAGAAGTAAAGCTTCAAATTCCGTATCTGTTAGTATATAATCAAAATCCTTAAGGTTTTTCACTAACTTTATTACTTTTGGAGAATGTGATTTGGAATTTACAAAATAAGATCCAACTCTATTTCTTAGATTTTTGGATTTTCCCACATAAATAATAGTATCTAGAGAATCTTTCATAAGATATACTCCTGGTGAAAAAGGCAGTTTTTTAATTTTTTCTTTTATGTCCAAAGCTGCACCCTCCTAAAGGTAAATTTAATTACTCAACTTTTTCCACAGTTAAAAAATTATACAGCACAACTTTTTTAAGAGGACAATTGACAGGGGACATAGGACAATGAAGGTGATTTTTCGTAGCAAAGCGGAGAAAAATCCTCCTTCACTGTCCTCTGAAAAAGTTGTGTCACAATGTGCTTACTATATTAAACTAAAATTTTATAGTGTAAAAGTTAAGTTAATAATAACATTCCCCACTACATTTTCTATGTACCAATTTATCTTTTACTACTTTTTCATAACTCTTGCTATCTTCAATGTACTCCAGCATATCTATAGCTTTTTTTAAATTTCGTACATCTCTCTCCATATTCTCAATAGAATTGCCTCTTCCAACCACTTTTAAATGTGTAACACCAGCCTTTTTTAGTTCTTTTAAAGAACATAATCCACAGCCTGTCTTACCCAAAACATATGAATCTTCCATTTCCTCTTCATTTCCTGCATAACATTGATTTTTCATATAAATTTCTTCATTATACTTATTGTCCAACTCTCTATAATATAGCTCAAGCCTTCTATCTACTTCTTGAAACTTATCTGCATATTCACTCACTTTTGATAACTGATATGGCATTTTACACAAATGTATCATTTCATCACAGTGTAGAGAATTACAAAAAGCTCCGGTATAGTGACATCTCTCATTTAGAATAAATGCTTCATACTCTAAGTTTTTCATTTTATTATTATTTATACATGATTTCATATCTTCAATTGAATTTTTCCTATGAAATATATAGCGGGATATATTAAGTTTATTAAAAAAATCAATGGAAAGACGATTTAATTCAGCACATTCTCCACTTAAATGTATGGAACATTTTATATTCTTCTCTTTCAAATATAATATAAGTGCAATATCTGCTATAATGAATTCATTAAAACCAATATCTATTAAATCTTTTATTATTTTGGCTATCATTTCATATTGTTCTTCAAGGTAGTATAAATAATTAAAAGTTATACTCACTGGCACCTTATATACATCAACCATTCTTTTAAGTATTTTCATATCCTCCAGAGAACTTATCTGAATATTATAGTAAAGCACTTCTCTTCTATTTAAAGGAAACAGATTGCCATATTTTTCATTCCACTCATAGGGTACATATCCACAAAATACTTCATCTGCCCCAGCTTTCACTAATGTTTTATAATCATCAATACATCCTAGTCCTGCTGTTATCTTCATCATATTTTCCTCCTAAGTACAATAGGAAAGGTATCAAGCCTATTGGTTTACTTTCCTGCTCACACCTTACATTATATAAAATTCAAAACAAATCTATCTATGCCACTATTTATGTAATACTCTACTTCCTTTGGGTTTTTAAGTAAAGTATCATCAAAAGCAAATAAAGAATTATACCTTCCAACCATTTTTAAATGCTTGGGATAAGAGAATACATAATCATTACAATACTTTGGGCATCCAGTAACAAGCTTCTGATTTCCTCTGTCCATGGTTGTACACATTGCATATAGTGGACAATATTGTGATGTATTTGTTTGATAAAAAGGAATATGCATACTGTGACATCCTTCTGCAATAGAAATTTTATAACCACAGTTTTCATATTCATATCGTCGTATTTTGTAGTCTTTCAAAAACTTATTAAAAATTGAACTATTAAGGCTGTTTTCTGACATTAGTTTTTTATTTTCCATGTATCCCTTCTTATAAACATATCTTGGATCTTTTTTTCTCTTATTCAATAAAACTCCTAGTAACAACTTAAAATAATTTGTTTTATTTTCAACCAATTTCAACATTCCAAAGTCATTTACTATAATCTCTATTTCTGTATTATTTTTATCACACCAATTATATACTTTATTTATAATATCTCTTGTTTTTTCTATATAACAATCTCTTATATATGTAAAACATAAAGTTATTTGAAGTCCTTCTTCTCTGGCCTTTTGCATCATATTCATTAACTCTTTCATCTGTGGAAATAAATTATGGCAAAATTCATTTCCAATGTAAAGCCTGGTAATATCTTTTTGAAATAGTTTATGATTATCTACAAAATTCTCTTTTAAATAATCTTTTTTAAAGTTTCTGATATCTTTGTCCATATACTTCTTATATAAAATATTATTATCCAAAACAATAGCTAACTCTATTGAATCAATAATGTTATCATTCCATTCTGAATAATTTAACCCTGACATCCAATCTTTTTTCTGTTGTAGATAATACTTATAAAATTCATAATCCAATTCTGCTGGGTATCCAACCATTTCCTTTGAAAACTCATTATCATCGCCAAATGCTTTTAGCCTAACATACTTTGAATAATTTTTAAAAATATTTCTTACATTATTTGAATACTCCTGTCCTTCAATAGAAAAAACATATATTAAACTAAAATCCCCTTTTCTTTTTTCTATAATGCTATAATCTTTTATTATTACTTCTTCATATCTGCCTTCATCAAATATATAAAATATTACTTTTAAACAATCTATGTTGTCTATTTCATCAGCCAAACGCACAGTTAACTTTTTAGGAGATATTTTTAATATACGTACTTCCATGTCATTTAATAAACAGGTTAAAATTCCTGATGGTAAAAATTCTACTTCTTCCTTTTCCAAAATGTGATACCTCCTCTTAATAAATATACTCTATTACAATTTAATTATATATTATTATTTAACACAATATATAATTAAATAGCACTACCCCTAGTATTATAATATTTAAAATAACCCATGAAAATCTAAAATTTTCATGGGCTTTATGATAGAAACATGGATAATGAAATCCACTAAATAGCAATTTCCTAATGAATAAACATGATAGAAAACTTTTTCTAAATACAACTTAACTAACATGCTTATGTAAAAAACACTATTTAGCAACATTAAAGTTTTCAAATACTTTTTTTACCATTGGAACTACATAATGACTTCCGCCTCTCTCTTTTACATCCTGAGCCATAGCTATTACCAAAAGGTTAGGGTTATCCGTATTAACTGCTGCAAACCATCCTAATTCAGTACCATTAACATCACCTTGAGAAAGCTTAATTTCTGCAGTTCCAGTTTTTCCAGCTAAATTCAACCCTGGAATATATGCTTCATGTCCAGTACCACCAGGATTTTCAACAACCTGAGTTAAATCCTTTGAAATTGTATCTGCTATCTCCTTTGAAAAAATATTATTCTTCCATATCTCCGATTTTCCAGTTTCATTGTACTTAAGATATGGTTTTATCATATTTCCACTATTAACAAAAGAACTATAGATAGCTGCTAAATGAAGAGGATTTAACAATATTTGGCCTTGACCATATCCACTGTCTGCCAATTGAATTTCATCTTTCATATCTCCATCTGCATCAAACTGTGATTTAGACATTGCATATTCAAAAGGAATCTTTTCTCCTAAACCAAATTCCTTAAGTTCTGTTTGAAGTGTACCCTTTCCTATATCTAGTGCCGCCTGTGCAAAATATATGTTGTCAGAATGAACTAATGCATTTATAAGGTTTGTTGGTTGTCCGTAATCATCAACTCTTGTAACAAAATAACTTCCCCAACTCTTATCCTTCTGCCATTTAAGTCCTGAAATATTCTTGGAAACTTCTTTATCAATCTTCTTCGTTTTAAGTCCTATTGCAGCAGTTACAGGCTTAAAAACTGATCCTGGGCATAAATTGCTTTGAAACCTATTATACAAAGGTTTTTTCTTATCTTCATTTAAATTTTTCCACAAATCCTGTGATAATCCCATTACAAAGTCATTAGGATTATAAGAAGGTGTACTAACGAGAGCAAGTACCTCTCCAGTTTTTGGATTCATTGCAACTGCAGCTCCAGCATCTTTACTTAATTCATCATATAGAAGATTCTGTATATCAGAATCTATTGTTAACTTTAAATCTTCACCATTTTTTACAGCTGTACTAATTAAGGTCTTTTTCTTTTTCCCATTTTTATTAGCTATATATATTTCATATCCATTCTTTCCTCTAAGGACCTTTTCATATATCTTTTCCAATCCAGTTTTACCTACTACGTCACCATTTTTATAACCTGCATCTTTATTTTTTTCTATTTCATCTGCATTTATTGCTTGAACATATCCTACTAAATGTGCAGCCTTTTCCTTTAGTGGATATACCCTTGCTTTCTTTTCATTCACCATCACTCCTGGTATTTTTAAAAGTGAGTCAATTTTTTCTTTATCATCTTCCGATATTGTTTTTATAGGAATAAACATATACGACTGTACATAAGATGCTGACAGTTTTTTATTTATATCTTCTACTGGAACTTGCAGTGCTTTTGAAACCTCCTCCTTTGATTTGTCTGCCTCATTACCAAGCTTCCCTGGTATAATGCCTATTTCAGCTGCTGTGCCATCTAGTGCTAAAGTTTTGTTATTTCTATCTTTTATTTCACCTCTTTTAGCATTCAAAGTATTTATCCACACTTTATCTTCATTCTCAAGTTCAGGAAAAATCATCTTACTGCTCCATATAATTTTCCATGTTTTATTCTTCCTCAGCTCACCAACATTAGAAAAAGTTAATTTACCTGCTGCAGTATCCATTGTAACTTCAAAATTAATATTTTCTATACCTTTGTCGTATTTATTTTTCTCTAAACTTTTAACCTTTACATCAACTTTTTTTAATCCAATTCCATTATGAATATTTTTATAACGTTGAACAAAATCTACTTCACTAATCTTACTCTTACTATCTTCGTCTATCATATTATACATAAATTTAAAGTCTTTCTTATTCCATGCATTCACATAACTATTAAAAGCCTCTTTAGCTAAAGTAGCTTTAGCTTTATTCCACCAGAGAATAGATATAAATGCTATTAGCATAATTACTGCAAAGACAAAGACAAATAGAACTAACTTTTTATTTTTATATAACTTGTTATTTAAAAAATTCATTTTCATTAAATAATCCCTCTTAAAATAATTTCTTCAATAAATCAAATGTGTGTGTAAGTATTTGTTTACTTCCCCACTTGCCATGTGATGGTATGACAATCTCTACACTAGGAAACTTATTTATCAAATTTTGAACAGAATTAGGCCATTCCTTTATATTTGCATCCTTAGTATTTCCTATATCATTAGACTCTAATGGTTTTGCAATACATCCAGCGTATAAAATCTTATACTTTGGCAACCATACAACAATGTTATCCGCTGTATGCCCCTCACCTGGAAAATATACTTCCAACTTAGTTTCTCCAAAGCTTAATATTTCATCATTATTAGTAATAACTGGATTGGGCTTGTCATAACCTAATTTTTCAGCCATTTGAGCTGTTAGTGGAGTAGATTTAACATCTATCTTATTATCTAATAAAGTTTTAATTCCACCAATCCTATCCATATGTGCATGTGTTACTATTGCAGCAATAATGTTTTGATTAAATTTTTCTTTTGTTAGTTTAATTAATTCTTTCGTTTGATCATTAGTCCAAGGTGTATCTAGCAATACCAATCCTTTAGTTGTTAAAACCAATAAACCATTTGATAAAGTTCTAACTCCATTAATGTTATAGTATGTGGTATGCACCCAGACATTATCATTAATTTTAGTTAACTGCACAAAATTAGAATCATTGGTTCCACTTTTAAATATAGATTCTTGCACTTTTTTATCTCTCATTGAAGTTGTTTCCTTTGTCTTATTGGAACAAGAACTCATAGTTACAATTAATACAAAACCTAAAAATATAATAAATACACGTTTAAATTTTTTCATAAATTAACTTACTCTCCCCTCATTTTTATAAATACCCACGCCAGATATTTAACCATACATAGAGATATGTTATCGAAGCAAAATGCACATACAAAAACTTTTCACGCTAATCTTTATAAGCCAGAATGGCCTCCTTATAAAAATATTATCAAAAACTACAATTGTAATAATTAAAATATTACAGCTGTAGTTTTTAAAAGTCAATAAAAACTTTTCTACATTTTAGGACAATTGACAAGAAAAAACTAAAATATTATAATCTAATTATTACAAATGTAATAATTGGGAGGTTTTATATGTCAGATCTACCTAAAATTTCAGAAGCAGAATATAAAGTTATGAAAATCATATGGTTAAATGCTCCTATAAGCACTAATGGAGTTATTGATAAGCTTATAGAAATTACCACCTGGAGTCCTAAAACAATTCAAACCTTACTTTCAAGACTAGTAAAAAAAGGCGCACTAACTTACGAAAAAAACAGTAGAACTTTTGTGTATACTCCACTGGTAAAAGAAGAAGATTACTTAGAACGAGAAAGCCGCTCCTTTTTAAATAGATTTTATAATGGAACATTATCTTCTATGGTTCTAAGCTTTTTAGAAAAGGATAAATTAACAGAGGATGATATTAATGAATTAAAAGATATTTTAGATAAAAAAGCGAAAGGAAATAATAAAAATGTATAATTTATTTTTTATCCATTTCTTGTTAAGTACATTCGTTTTATCTATTCTTGGTATTTGCATATTATTATTTAAGAAAATATTAAAAAAGCATATTTCAATAAAATGGCAGTACAATATTTGGTTTTTGTTTTTAATTATGCTAGCAATTCCTTTTATGCCAAGTAAGTTTTTTAACTGCCTAAGTATGAATAACTTCTTATTTACTTCAGTTATGCAATTTTAAAATCTAAATTTCATATTGAGGATAAAACATGATTTATAGGTTATTTCATCCAAAATTAATAGAAACACTTATACAGTTTTATAAAATGGATTTTCAAAAAACTTTT
>NZ_JABBNI010000026.1 GCF_012926525.1 Clostridium muellerianum | reverse complement strand
AACGATAACAAAAAATAGTTATCAACAAAGTTATTAACATGTTATACACGTGAAATAGTATAAAAAGAAAAGAGGTGAGTTTTAGTGAGAGTTTAGTACTTGTTATACACTCTCTCACTAAAGATAACAGATGAAATATAATGTAGAATTACTAAGACAAGAAAATTATAAGCCAACATTTTGGTCTGGAGGCATGGCTACAGAACTTACCACATATCCCTTAAATTCTGATTATGCCAGTAAAAACTTCTTATGGAGATTGGGAGTTGCTAAAATTGATATACCAGAATCTACTTTTAGTATTCTACCAAAAGTTTCCCGTAAATTCATGGTTATAGAAGGAAAAATAACTCTTGACCATGAAAATAAGTACAAGAAATTACTTAATCCCTTTGAGCAGGACCACTTTATGGGCGATTGGAATACTAAAACCTATGGAAAAGCTTCCGTTTTTAATTTAATGACAAGAGAAAATTATAATGGTGAATTACTTCATCTTAATATTAATCCTAACAAGCAGCTTAAATTCCAATATAAAATTCCATTAAATAAGGATTTAGCAGCAATTTGTTTTTATACTGTAAATGGTGGATTTAACTCTAATATTAATGATAAAATTTTCGAAACTGTTAAAAATGATTTAATTTTAATTAACTGTGTAAATTCGAGCTGTACCCATGAATTTATGCTTTCTAACAATACTTCAGAAATTACTGATATAATAGTAAGTATAATTTATCGTAATTAGTTTATCTAACTCTAAATTACTTTTGCATAAAATCCCATACTTTTGTTCTATTACAGTCTCTTTTAGAAAGTTATAATAAATAGTTTAAAATATTAACTAAAACAAATAACCCCCTTGAAATATTCTGATTGAACTTTATATTTCAAGGGGGTTTTATATTCAGATCTTGAATATATGACTAAAGAATTTTACTAATTTGATTAATATCATATCCCGATGGATTTTGGAACACCCTTAATTGGAATTCATTTATCACTGCAAATAAGTGCTCAAAAATATCAGATTGAATCGTTTCATATTTTTTTAAATCTATATCAGTTGCAAATGCATAAATTTCTATAGGTAGTCCATTTTCATTTGGAGCTAATTGTCTTGCCATAATTGTACGTTCTTTACTGATCCTAGGATCACTTTTTAAATACTCTTCTATATAAGCCATGAAACAGGCAATATTAGTAAGATGTTTTCCATTAATTAAAAAATTCGTATCATGCTTGTTTTCCTTATTATGTTTCGTGAACTCTTCCTCTTTAGCAGCAATATACTGTTTTAAATAATTAATCTTCTTAAAGTGCTCTATCATTTCTTCTGAACAAAATTTTATACTGCTGATATCAATTAGAATAGAACGCATAATTCTACGTCCACCTGCTTCTGATATTCCCCTCCAGTTTTTAAAGGAATCAGACATAAAGGCATAAGCTGGAACTGATACAATAGTTGCATCAAAATTTTGAATTTTTATAGTACTTAAGTGTATTTCAACAACATGACCATTAGCACCATACTTTGTCATCTCAACCCAGTCTCCTATTCGAATCATATCATTAGTAGTCAATTGTACTCCAGCAACAAAACCTAAAATTAGATCCTTAAATATAATAGAAATCAAAGCAGATAAAACTCCAATTCCGCTTAATATAGCTATTGGATTAGTACCAGACAAAGTTGCAGCTAAAGCAATTCCTATTAAAATACATGCTAAAATTTTTACTATTTGCAGAGTCCCCGTAATAGGACGAATTTTTGAAATATCATAAGTTTTATAAACATCATCAATAGCATTTAATATTGCACTAATCACCAAAACAGAAATTACTAATATAATAGCCCGAGCAATTCTTTGAATCACTTCTTCAAAAGATCCAAATAAAGGTGCTGAAATATAAATTATTACAAAAGGTACAATATTAGAAATTCTATGAAATACCTTTCTCTCAACTAAAAAATCGTCCCACTTAATATTATTTTTATATACTGCCTTGGATATAATATTTAAAACAACTCTTTTTGTAATAAAGTTTGCTAATAGACATATGACAATTAATAAAATTAATTCAACACTAAAAGATAAATATCCAGCAATTACTCCACTAATTCCTTTATCAATCAGCATTTCTTTTATAAATCCCATACTTTACCGCCTTTCTAATTATGTCAAAATACATCATTTACATTATATATTAATACATCGATATTATTTAATTGACAACTTATCAATATAGTACAGGATTGTTGAATTCAAGTCAAACCTCACTAATGTGACCATATATTAACTATAACTAGATTATGTTAATAATTTTTAAAAATATAGCACTTAATAAATTATTACCTGAATGAATTAGAAAAACTACTAGTATACCTGTTGCTATTCCTTTAAATTTGTTTTTAAATTTATAATAATTCATAATATAAGCATAATTTAATATTAATCCGAAGATACCTGTTCTAATCCCCCAAAAACATGCCCAAATAAAATCTGTTGTTTGTAAAAAATGTACACCTCCAAAAATTATAGATGATAGAGCTGCTGCCGTTATTTGGTTTTTCTTGGAATCTGAATAAAGTAAAATTATGTGTATTATAATTACTTGAAAAATTAAAGTTTCTCTAAATGGTGCTTCAATAATACTCCAATATGCCCCATATAAACTACTGTTTAAAAGCTTATTAGAATACATAACCTCATAAGGAGCCTTTCTAATACATCCATCTATTGTATAATAAACAATAAAATATAAAATTAATTGAGGTATTATCGCCACTGCAACAAACTTAGGTATACATAACTTTTTTAGATATTCATGTAGTTTTTTCATACTTTCCCACCTTAGAAATTATTAAAAAAATTACTATTTGAAATACTCAGCTAATCTTTCACATTCTATTTTGGAAAATAAAAACTTATTTTTGTATTCAGCTCTTAATCTTGTAATTTCATTAACACCTTTTTCTTCAGAATTTATTGCTTCTTTCATATCTTTTATTATATATGACATAATCTTTACAAAAGTAGAACTTTCACAAATTTCACTTATTCTAAGTTCTAACTCATCATATTTATATCCACCTGTTGGATTTGTATAAACATTTTCAAAATAACTTCCAACAATTTCATTAATCTCTGCTAAAAGGCATTCCTCACTTATTGAATACCAATCTATACTTTTTTCATGTATTTGAAAAAATAATGCACCAAAAGCATTGAGCAATAATATTGAATTAGTAGTATCGTGCCATTCATCTGAATATCTTTCCCAGAAATTTAGATTTTCCTCTGCTTCTATTTCTTCTCCTGTATTGAGAAATAAAGTAACAGCATCAATTCCATTAGAAAACACCTCAAAATTACTGATATCACATTTGTTCTCCAAATAATCCCATAACATATTCAGTGCCTCTTTCATCAGAATAGACATTTTCTTTTCAACTTTCATCATTGCTTCACTATATGAATTAAACACTCTATTAATAAAAAGAAGTTGTGCTAATATTTGTGTCTTATCTGAATATTTATTAAAACTTTCTTGAGTCAAGATAAACACTAATATTTTAATAGGAAAACTAAAGGATTCATTAATACTAATGATGCTTGAAGAGATACCATACAAGCGTTCTAAGATGCTCAGACAAATAATAAACGAAATATAAAAAATCCTATTTAAGCAGTTTCAAAAATAACTTCTCAAAATAAAAAAACTGCAAACTTGCAATCATTGATTTATAAATACAAGTTTACAGTTTAAATATCAGTTCTTGTAAATAACTTCTATTTTAGATTGAGGCCATTAACCCCTGAATTACTAGATATTTTAATCATACAGTCCTTTCTATAAAAAGAAATTCCATACTTTATTATGTTCTCATAACCCTCTTGCTGAAGTTCCATCTCGTACTGATTCTTTTCTATTTGTTTTAAAGCTTCATCACACTTTTTTAACATATCTTTTGGACTATCACAAATCTTAAGTTCTATTATTATTGCTGTATCAAATATTGAAATAGGTTTTATATAAATATCACACCTACCCTTACCAGTTTCTCTGTTAAACTTAACTATGTGATCATGCATATTTGCAAGAACTCCTACTACAAAACCATGATAAAAATTTTCATAGGCATCATTAAAGCTTATGGTTTCTTTTAAAATCTTATTTAATTCCTTTTGAAATGTATCACTGTCTTTGTCAAATATGGCAGTGTATAAAACACTTAAATCTTTTGCTTTCACCTTATCATCAAACCACTTTAAAATTTTAGTTTTAAAAATATATTTAACTTCTCGATTTGGTATACTAAGCTCTAAATAACGTTTATCTTCATTATCCATTCTTTCATTAACTTTTTTAAAATATCCAGTAAAGAACATAAAATTCCATAGATTATCCATGGTATCATAGATTTCATCATAGGTTATATCTTCATGAACTGGTTTTTCTATGCTTTTTCCTTCAATTAATAATTCTATCTCCTGCTTAGTTTTAGAGTCCGCTCTTTCTATCAAGCTTTTAACTATACTGTTAGAGCTTGTATTTGCCCAATAAGATGATGGAAATACATTTTTATTTTTGTATAAATCTTTCACAAATTTTACAACACTCCAAGGATTGTATACCTGTGTCTCACCAAAAATATATCCATTATACCAGTTCTTAGTTAACTCTTCCTTTTCACTAAGTCCGTAATCTTCAAGGATTTTACTAACTTCCTTTTGAGTAAATCCAAAGTATTCATCATAATATTCATTTAATATCGATATAATTTCCAGATTATTCAAACCTGTAAATATGCTTTCTCTTGAAATTCTCAAGCATCCTGTTATAACAGCAAATTCTAAGGATGAATTTGTTTTTAATGCTGATTCGAAAAGAGACCTTATAAATTTAATCATTCTATCATAAAAGCCCTCAAAAAATGCATTTTCAAGAGGTACATCATATTCATCTATAAGTATTATTACTTTTTCATCATGGTACTTCTCCAAACATTGTGCTAAAAATTTTAATGCTGTTACATAAAGTTCTTCACCAGACTCTTTACTTTCTATTCTTTCATATTCTTCTTTTTCTTTATTTAATTTATCACTTTTTAAAATATAATCATGACGTCTAAATTCATCTACAAGCTCATCTTTAATACACTTTAATGCCAATTCAAAGGTTGGCTGTTTCGCAGATTTTAATGATATATTTATTACAGGATACTTACCCATATGTAATAAGTATTCTTCACCTGACTCCATTATATTTAAGTTTTCAAATAAATAAGAATTATCTTTTTCACTATTCTCAAAAAAATATTGCAGCATACTCATATTTAAGGTCTTTCCAAATCTTCTTGGTCTTGTAAATAAGTTAACATCCGCTTTATTATCTAACAAATCTTTTATAAGTAATGTTTTATCCACATAATAATAATTTCTAGTTATTAATTTTTGAAAATTATCTACACCTATTGGTAATGGTTTAAAATTCACATTATCACATCCATTCCACATTCATCTTTAAAACATCGAAAAATAGTTTTTCATTTAATATTATATCCTACAATTTAACTTGTTTAAACAAAATCATTCTATCTAACCAGAACAAACGCATGAAAATTTATAACTACATAAGTAAAATTACATTCAGATTATATTTTCATAATTTTACTTATGCAGTTGGTTGGTCTTCATGCGAATTACAAAACACCTTTATTTCAGTCCATTCATTAGCATTTCCTAAAGATACAAATAGTACCATACCAACAACTTCATTAATTGGATACTTTATTTTCTTCTTTTGTCTTAGATCTTCAATATTTTTCATTAAACTTATCATATCTGAAATTTATTCATGTGTTTGTTCTGCTATAGTACTTATTTTTCCTACCTTTTGGATTTTCTGTATCCTGCTGCTTGGGCTTCTGCTTCTGTATTAAACCATTCCTCAGCATCAGTCTTGTCATAAAATGCTCCCCCTGGTACATGATAAATTTTTTCCCCTTTTGAGTTTATATTACCTTTTATTGAACCATGATCTGAAGATGTATTTGAATTACTTGGGTCATTTGAATGACTCTGTGTTTCGGTATCTTTTGCAGTATTTTTTGCATTTTCTTCTGCTTGCTTTTTAACCTTTTCTTCAGTATCTTTCTTTTCTTGTTCTTCTTTTAATCTCTGTTGTTCCTGCTGTTTTGCTGATGTATCCGCACTTTGTTTAGAATCAACACTTGTAGCTACTTGACTATTATGTGTAGAACCAGTTCCAAAAGTAATCCCTGCTCCAATAAAAGCTATTACCAACAATGCCGTTGCTATTGCACCTTTTTTTAGATTTGAATAACTTTTGAATCTCTCATGATTAGAAAATAAGTAAATTAGCCCTATTATTGGCGCTATAAGCATTGCTAAACCTAAAATTTTTATTATTAATGCTATTATCATTAATGCGACTATAAACTTTATTATTAACTTCATGCATATCATTCCCTTCATAAAATTCATCATATTCTAAATCCACCATAGAATAAATAGTTAAAGCTTTAAAGGATACTTTTCTATAGTGGTGGATTATAAACACTACAAGTTCTTCATCAATATTTTTCACCTCCATATTAATTTTCATATAGCATAACTTCATTTTATTATAAATGTTTTAAGCCATGAAATTTAGCAGTAAACAAATTTTGTATACTCTAGATGGTGGCCCATATCCATAAATCCAAATAGAATTATTTAACTATTATATATATTTCTACAATAAAACCGAAATTCCTCTAGATTATGGTTATTATATGTAAAATAATACTCCCTAATCGACATATCTACACCATCAAAAATAAAGAGCTACTAACTAATATCACCTATTGACACTATTAGCTAGTAACTCTTTAACTTTAAATCCGAAACACATTTCTCAAATTAAATACCATTCTATTTCCCTTAAACTTAAATCTAAACTCCTATCCATTAGTCCATACCTCATTCTTATTTTATAAAATGTTATTCGACTTCCTTTCCTCTAAATAACATCTTCACATCATCAACCAAATCCGGAATACCCTTTCTATAAAGTCTTCCTGAAAAAGCTTCATGTGGAAGTGATATAAATTTAGTACCTGGCTTAATAATACTTCGATAAATAGAATCTGCAATTACTGTTTTTACACTCTTCAAATATGTCATAATACTATCCTCATCTTCTGCTGCAACATCCCCCTGTAACAGCAAATCAGGTTCTGTTTCCAAAGGACATAAAACATTAACCTTCATATTCTTTTCAAGTGCAAGCGCTGCAGCTAATGATTCTGAATAAATGCTTTCTCCAATAATAACTGTGTCACCATGGTGAGCAGTTCTCTTATCATATGCAATTTGTGATTTTCCTGTAGTAATTGCTCTATCCAGTGCTTTCATTACTACAGCTGCAAACTTATCTGCCATGGGAACACCTACAACATATGGTGTTCCAAACTTTTTCTGTAATTCTTTTGCTGCTAAAAGTCCAGTGGAAGAAACAACTAAATTTACTTCTGCAGCTCCAGCTTGTTTCATTTCTTCTAATGTGCTCCCCATTGCCCATACAGATAAAACCTGAAAACCTGCTTCAATTAATCGCCTTCTAATGCTATCCACACTGCTATTTACAGAATAATCTAAAGGAGTAGCCCCAAGTACATTTACACTTTTTGTTATCTTGGATATACCCTCTAGTGTAAATCGTTTTACTATTTCAGCAAGAGCTTGCCCTGCTCCACATATATAAGAATGCATTCCATTTGTTTCAATAGCAAATGTGGAAATTCCAGTTTCATTTTCAATTACTTCTGCAATAGCAGGAAAATCTGTACCCATCATCATTGGAATGGGTGTACCTGCAATAGCTATAAATTTAGGATGCAAGTCATTGGCAGCTGTTACAATGTCATTTATTAATTTTTCATCATCCCCCATAATAGCTTCCATTTCAGAAAGTCCTGTAATATAAATCATACTTTCCATATCATACCAGCGTGGTTCGTCGTGAGTGGTATATGTTGAATTACACCCTGATGCATCATGCATAACAGTCATTCCGCCTAATTCATACAGTGCGGAACAAACACCTGACACATCTGCGGTATATGTTGAAATAAATGCTGAAGCCTGTTTCATAGTAAGCAATCACACCCCAATCCTTTCATTTGTATAAGCGTACGTACATTTTTCGGAAATGTAAAAGCTTCTTTCATAAGTCCAGCTAATTTGACAATTCCATCAAAACCATACATTCCACCGCCTTCTACTATATTTACAAAGTATTCACTCCCTGTAAAATAAGCAGCCTTCTGCCCTATTGCAAGACTCTTCTCATCACATTTTCTGTCTACTAAACGCATCTTTGCATGTACTGTAGCATACACTTTCATTTCAGGTTTGTTTTTTACAAGCCAATTAAAATCTGTTTTGTCATATTCCGTAAATGAATCCACATATAATCTTTCCACATTAAATCCATTTTCAACAAGCAATCTTGCTAATCCACAAGATCTTGGAACAGCTGTATAATCTATAGAAATCTCTGCATCTCCAATTACTTCTTTTGCTTCTTTTAAAGCATTTAGAGCTGCTAATTTTTCATGTTTATATTCTTCTTTGGGTAATCCCAAGTATTCATTTAGCGTATTTAAATTTTCTGTTATTTCATCAAACCCATAACATAAAGGCAAATGCAAATGCTTTTGTCCTAATTTTTCCTGCAAATACTCTCCACCTGGTATTGCAACAGGCAGACAGGATATATTAACACAGCTTTCAGCCATCTTAAGATATTCATCATAAGTTTTGCAAAGAGTAATATCTTTAAGTTCATATCCATTTTCGCGAATAATCCGTATTAATTCACTGCTTTCATCCATAGGAATATTGTTACCTATAATATTAATGCTTTTTTTATTAATCTCCATTGGTTCAAGAATACTATAAAGCTGACGCCTCATCTTCTGATCTGGCGTCAAACCGCTTTTCCTCATAATTGGGTCCATATAACAATCTGCAAAATCCACATGGGGATATCTTTTTCTAAGTTCACTATAAACAAGCTCCAAATCACATCCCATAAAATGATGTATGCAGGCGGTAAATATTAAAACTGCTGGAGGTTTTTGTGGAAGCTTTTCAAGTATATCTGACACACCTTCTATTATAAGTTCTTCCATGTCACCTTCCAGCACATTGTTCTCCTGTACAGCTATAGTTGAAAATCTATCTAATGTGCCCATTTCTGCTGCTGTGAGAACAACACCTCTTAAACAATTTGCTGCACATATATATATCTGATGTGATTTTGGAATAAGCATTCCAACATGAACTATATTCCATACTCCCCTTGAAGGAGCATTATATTCAAGTCCGGATATAAAGGGTGCAGGAAATGCAGCATCTTTTATTGCAGTACAGGCACCTTTTTCATCAACATGTCCAGATACATTTACAAGCATGATGTCTCCTTTCCACATATCCTCATGATAGTCTCGGAAAGCTTTCTATATTGTTTTGCCATGTCACTTTGAGGAAATGCTTCTATTACTGTTTTATTCAAACTCTCTGCTTCCTGAACAGTTTCACTCATGTCCAAAGTACCAACTATTTCTGAATGAATATCCTCTGCCAGTTCACTTACTTTTTCATATTCATTTTTCACATTTCTTCTGTTAAGAATAAGACCTCCAAGACCTGCATAACCTCTATTCTTAAAATTATCTATAGCCATGGCAATATTGGCTGCGGCATGAATAGCCATATTTTCACCTGAGGTTATAATAAATACTTTATCTGCATAACCCTTACGCATTGGCATGGAAAATCCTCCACATACTACATCTCCAAGTACGTCATATATCACTACATCTGGTTTATATACTTCATAGGCACCTTTTTCTTTTAACTTTTCAAGAGCTGCTATAATTCCTCTGCCTGCACAGCCTAAGCCAGGATTAGGGCCACCTGCCTCCACACATATTACCCCATTGTATCCAATGGTCACCATATCCTCCAGGGTAAAATCATCTTTATTAGTTCTTACAAGTTCAAGCACCGTATTCACTTTTGTTTTATCATGAAGTGAAACTGTAGAATCAGCTTTAGGATCACATCCAATCTGCATAACCCTTATTCCCTTATCAGCAAGTGCAGCTGATATATTAGAAACTGTTGTAGATTTTCCAATACCACCTTTTCCATATACTGCAATTTTTATCATAATACCCCTCCCATACTCTAACTCACCTTTCATACACTCAAAATTTTGACTCAATATAAGAATAATGTGAAATCTCTTGAGAGGACAGAGGACAATTGACAGAGGACAGTGATTGTTGCTTTTCCTCCGTTACACTACGAAAAACCTTTAATTATTTTTCATGACTAAGCGACTTTGTCGCAAGCCGTTAGGCTGTATCAATCATCTATCATTTTTAAATTTTTCTTTGTTGTTTTAACAATAGAATTTAAGATTTTATTTAGTTCTTTACATTTAATAATCAATTTCTCTGATACGCTAGCATCAATATATTTAGTAGCAATTAAAAGTTCTAACCAATACTCTGTTTCAGATGCTTCTTTAAGCGCTACATTCATCTTATTTAAAAAATCTCTTCTGCTTTGAGCTTCTAGTCCTTCCTTTACGTTTGCTCCTATACTTATTCCTGATCTAAAAATCTGTTTTGAAATAATGTATTCCTTCTTTTCTTCAGCTAAATATTTATATAAGTTAACAATTTCTTTTGCAAAAACAAAGGATTTTTTATAAGTTAAGTTTTCTTTCAATCTTTAACCTCCTAAATTTATCAATTCATCTAAAATATTAGACTTATTCATACAAATTTATTCAGTTTTAAAAAATGTGAAACCTAGATTTATAAATTAAAGATTTTTCGTAGTGTAGCGGAGAAAAATCCTCCTTCACACTGTCCTCTGTCCTATGTCAATTGTCCTCTCAAAAACAATACGACCTATTACACAACAACTTCGAAAGCTGAGTTATAATTTACTAGTGTTCAACTGTTATTGTATTAGCATATTCTTGGAAGCAATTCTCCTCCTGGAGGTGGCAGCAATGTTTCAGCACCAATTTCTGTTTTTACAATAACACGTCCTGCCATATCACAGGTTACTTCACCAATAATAGCTGCATCTTTGGAATACTTCCCTTTATGTAATGTATCCACAAGCTTTGGAGCAACTTCTTTTGGAGCAAAAATAACAAGTCTGCCTTCACATGCAAGATATAATGGCTCAAGTCCAAGCATGCCGCATACCCCTTTTACACCATCTGCTACTGGTATACTCTTTGAATCCAGTCTAATTCCAACTTTGCTCTGATCTGCAATTTCATATAATACTGTCCCTACACCTCCACGGGTAGCATCTCTAATTACATGAATATCTTTTGACTCATCAAGCATAGCTTTTACTGTTCCCCACAATGGTGCACAATCACTTGCTACATCCGCTTCAATTCCAAACTCATTTCGTGCAAGTAAAACAGTACATCCATGTCTTCCTATATCACCTGTTACAATAATTGCATCACCAGGTTTTGCATTAAATCCGGAAGTATTGACACCATCTATAATCTGACCAATACCTGTTGTTGTTATAAATACACCATCAACCTGTCCCTTTCCAGCTACCTTTGTATCTCCAGCTACTATTTTAACTCCTGCTTCATCTGCAGTCTTTTCCATAGCTGCTGCAATTTTTTCTAATTTCTCCATTGGAAAACCTTCTTCAATTACAAAGGCACAGGATAAGTACAATGGCTTAGCTCCCATACAGGACAAGTCATTTACTGTACCACAAATGCTTAATTTACCTATATTTCCACCTGGAAACTCTGATGGAGAAACAATAAATCCATCTGTGGTAAATGCTAGTTTTCCTCCCTTAACATTCAATACTGCAGCATCATCTGCTGTAAGGTCAGGATTGGAAAAATGAGCTTTAAAAACCTGATCTATTAATTCTGATGTTTGTTTTCCTCCAGCTCCATGAGCCAGTGTAACTATTTTATCCATTTATATTCCCTCCATACTGATAATATGCTGAACATGCACCTTCATTAGATACCATACATGCTCCAACAGGATGCAGTGGTGTACATCCTTTTCCAAATACCCTGCAATCTGATGGCTTGCATTTTCCCTGCAGAACATCACCGCAGCGGCATGCTGGATTACTTTTTCCTGTGACTTTTGGTAAATTGAATTTATTTCTAGCATCAAACTCTTTATAAGCTTCTTTCAATTTAAGGCCTGAATTTTTGATAACGCCAAGACCCCTCCATTCAGAATCACACTCTTCCATAATTTCAGATACAATGCTTTGCGCTGCTTTACTTCCCACCTGTGTAACAACCCTTGGATAACAATTTTTAAAGAAACTTCCACCTTCCTGTAGCCTTGTGATTACTACCGCAAGTGCTGTCATAATTTCATTTGCAGTAAAACCTGTTATCACTCCGCTAACGCCTTCATTAACCAAACTTTCACACAAATTTGTACCTGTAATGGCATGTACATGACCTGGATATAAAAATGCATCTGCGCTACCTTTCAAAGCTCTGTATGCTGCTGGCATAGTTTTGTTTGCTGTAAGTAACGCAAAATTTGCAAGTCTTGCTTCCTTGGCTTTTTTCACTGACAAACAGCTGGCAGGCGTGGTTGTTTCAAATCCTACTGATAAAAATACTACCTGCTCATCAAGGTTAGCTTTAGCATACTCATAAGCATCAATAGGCGAATATACTATTTGAACTTTAGCGCCCTTTGACCTGGCTCCTGCAAGGCTCATTTCTGAACCCGGCACTCTTACCAAATCTCCAAAGGTACATATTGTGACATTATGATTAAGAGCCAGCATAATAGCTTCATCAATAAATCCAACATTGGTGACGCAAACCGGACATCCTGGTCCCGATATAAGTTCAATATTCTTTGGAAGAATACTTCTTATTCCAAGCCTGAATATTTCATGAGTATGAGTTCCGCAAACTTCCATAATACGAAGCTTAGGTCCACTGTAAGCTTCAATAATCTCCTTTGCGGTTTTTTTTATATTTTCAGCCATTATAATTCCTCCATGATCTTATCTGTTTCACTCTTATCATCGTTTGTAATTTTAGCAATGGCAATTCCTGCATGAACCATAACATAATCCCCTGGTTCCAATTCATCAATTAACTCTGCAGACACTTCTCTTTTTGCCCCTGAAGCATCAATGATTGCCATACCTTCTTTAACCTTTACAACTTTTGCTGGCAAACCTACACACATAACTATTCTCCTTCTTTAAATTTATTTATTCAATCTTCAAATTTTACTTAATATAACCAAGCTACAATACAGATTTCTAAACAGAGGACAATTGACAGAGGACAGAGGACAATGATGGTAAGTTTTCTTCCTTACGTCAGAAAACTAATTTATTTTCAATCTTTTTTGCTAAAGCAAAACATATTTAATTTATCTTGAATTCCACAAGTAATCTATATGAGCATTGATATAGCTATATTTTAGTACAAAAAGTTTTTCATAAAGAAATTAAATAGTATCAATGATTTGCAGATTTACTTGCAAAATTAAAGTTTATATAAATTAAAGATTTTTCGTAGAGTAGCGGAGAAAAATCCTCCTTCACTGTCCTCTGTCCTTTGTCCTCTGTCCTCTATTTTCTATTCTTTGTCCTCTCAAAAATAGTGTAGCAATATTTTTAAACTTCTAAAGTCGATTTATTCACATATTTCATTGCTGCTATTGCCTGCCCTATTGCAATTCCACCATCATTCGGCGGCAATAAACTATGGGTTAAAACTCTAAAACCCTTTTTCCTCAAACGTTCTATACTCATTTTTAATAACAACTGGTTCTGATACACTCCACCGCTTAAAGCTATAGTTTTGATTCCACTTTTTTCTGAAGCATAAGCGCATGCAGCTGCAATCATGTCTGACAACTTTTCATGAAAAAAATAGGCAAGCATCTCTGAATCTTTTCCAACTAAAGTTTCCTCTATGATTTTCTTTACTAAAACATCAGCTGCCATAATTAACTTTCCATCTGAATTTTCATAAACAAGCTTTGGCAATTCAATACTATCTAACTCGCAGAAATTACCATCACCATTATGAATCACATTTTTCTCTTCATAAGCTTCTGCTTTAAATTCAAGGGTCATAGACGCTTCCCCTTCAAAAGACGACTGTTTTCTAATATTCAAAACAGCACTTACAGCATCAAACAAACGCCCTGCACTTGTAGATATTATGCTGTTTATTTTATTGTCAGCCATCATAAACTGAACACTACAATTCTTCTCATCACACAATTTAAGCTGTTTTACAATTTCAGCAGCTTTAACCTTATCCTTGTATATACCATAAATCATACTTACTGCAATTCGCCATCCTTCTTTAGCTGACAAATCACCACCAATCTGAGCAAAGGGTTTTATGCTGCCCAGTCTTTCAAAGCCATCATAAGTAGCCTTTAATAACTCCCCTCCCCAAATGGTTCCATCCGTTCCATAGCCTGTTCCATCAAAAGAAACACCTATAACCGGATCAGAATAATCATTTTCAGCCATACATGATAGGATATGTGCATAATGATGTTGAACCTGCAGCATTGGAAGTCCAATTTCCTGTGCCACGTAAGTAGTGTTATACTTCGGATGCATGTCACATGCTACAACGGTTGGCTTCGTCTCAAGCAAAGTTTCCAATCTCGTAATGGATTCTTTTAAAGCTTTTACTGTTCTTAAATCTTCCATGTCACCAATATATGGTGACTGATAAAACAAATCATTTTTGCCTATACAAAAAGTATTTTTCAGTTCACCACCCACTGCAAGTACTTCTCCCTTAAATCCCTTTGAAACCATAAAGGGCAGCGGTGCATATCCTCTGGAACGCCTTATCATATAAGGTTTTTCTTCAAAGAAATCCATAACTGAATCATCTGCACGAATACGAATCATCCTATTGTGTGATAAAATAACATCACTCAACTTTGATAATTCTTTTATTGCATCATTATCATCTCTACATATTGGTGCACCTGATGTATTACCACTTGTCATAACTAGGCAATCCGGCATTACTATATCATCATCATATGTAAATATTAAAAGCTGCAAAGGAGCATATGGCAGCATTACTCCCACCTTTGGATTATCAGGTGATACAACATCACACACTCTTCCACTTGGTTTTCTATTTAAAAGTATGATTGGTTTCTGATGTCCATCAAGTACTTCTTTTTGAACTTTTGTAACTTCACATTCGCGTTCTACTGTTTCCATATCCTTCATCATAATGGCAAAGGGCTTTGCAGGCCTCGTTTTTAATTTTCTAAGCCTCTCTACAGCTTGCTGATTTGAAGCATCACAACAAAGATGAAAACCTCCAATTCCCTTTATAGCTGCAATGCCTCCATCATGTATTACCTGTCTTGTATAAGTAATTGCAGCTCTTCCTCGCTTATCTCTTCCAATGATATAAACCTCAGGACCACATTCATTACAACATACTGGCTGTGCATCATATCTTCTGGTTTCGGCATGAGTATATTCATATTCACATTCCGGACACATAGGAAATTCACCCATACTAGTACGTACACGATCATAAGGCATGGAATCTAAAATAGTGAGTCTTGGGCCGCAGCATGTACAGTTTATAAAGGGATGAAGATATCGTCTGTTATTCTTATCAAAAAGTTCCTTTATACATTCTGGACAAATAGCAATATCTGGAGATACAAAAATCTCACCTTGGACATGTTCACTTTCAATAATTTCAAAGTCCTTAAATTCTTTTGATTCCTCCACTTCATGCACATCAATTTTTAATATTGATGAACGCTTTGGAGGATTGTGTTCTAAATCATACACAAAACCTTCTAATCTACTTTCTGCACCCTGTGCCCATATTTCTACGTAAGGTCCTTTGTTGCACACACTTCCAAGTATACGATTTTTATCTGCATGCCGGCTTACTGTAGGTCTGAATCCAACTCCCTGAACGATACCATAAACTCTAATAAGTAAAGTTTTATAATTTTTCATTTTACATCACATCTTTCCTGAAACTGCAAAATGGGGTACATCCACATACCTTCCCTTGAAGTTAGGTATTGCACGTTTCAAAATATTATCACCTACAATTACATCATAATTTCCTTTTTCTATAAGCTTAACAAACTGGTCCTCTTCTGTAAGAGAAATATCCTGAACCTCTCTAAGCTCCTCCTTTAGCATGAACCAGGAAGAAACTGTTATATCTGAATTAACATTTCTATTTATTTCATTTCTGATAGAATTAGCTATAACCTGCTGATGTATTATTAAAACCTTTTTATTCTCAAAGTTTTTAAACTGTTCTTTCATTTCACTGTTTAATATATCTGAAACTAGTGGATAAAAGACTTCATAAGGTGTGCCAAATCTTTCCTTTAAATACTGTGCAGTCTTTAATCCTGCAGGAGATACTACTAGATTTTTTACAGCACTTCCAGCAGCTTCTACCTCTGACAAATCTGCTTTCATACCATAGCAGTAGATATTTTTAAAACCCTTATTTTTTAGTGTAGATTCTATTTTATCTGCTGCCTTTAAGTCACTCATATCAAGTGGAATTGTCCCGATTACACCAATGGTTTCTTTATCTACTGTAAGACCATCTTTTGCAAAAGTCTCAAACATTTTAACATAAGCTTTTTCAGCTCCCACATCGTACAAATCCATACCAGTAGTTTCTATGGTAAGAACAGGTATTTGTAGTTTTTTTTCTGCCATTTTCTTTATGGCATTGTAATCAGTGGCAATAACTGATGGTACTGGAGTTCCAATAACCGCTGCAAATTTGGCTTGCAATTTTTTAGCAGCATCTGCAAGTTTAGCCACAAGCCTGTCATCACGCCCCAGTATAGCATCCATATCACGAAGTCCTGCACTGAAAGTGGCAGTTTTTTCTGTAGCCCATCTAGGCTCATCAAATCCACATACATTACCAGCACATCCTCCTGCATCACAGATAACTATAATTCCACCTAACTTATAAAGAACAGCCGCCGCACCAGACTGATCCGGTGCAAAAGGTGATATATATTTTCTTAATCCTTTCATCTACTATGCCTCCTTAAAAGAACAATCCAATGAATGCTTCAATTCTTTAAATAATTTTTTTACACCAGCATATCCAAATGGTTGAGTATCCTCATTCCAGGGTACATTTACACAGTGAGGATGATAATACTCTGCATCCTTGCCAATGGTTATATCAATGTTTTCTTCGCTGCAATCATAATAAAGCATGGTAGGTTCAAGATTGGAATAAATCTTAGTTTCGGGACTTAACTTGGCAATTTTTTTAATATAAACAAAGTCTTCTGAAGTGAGGCTAGCATATATTTCAGCTACCTTGAAACCATATCTTAAAAGTGCTAAAGATAGCTCAAAAGAATTAGCATTAAGCGTTTCCCCTACTGCAAATGTTATATGTGGATAGGCAGCTTTCAATTCATCTATGGCTTTCTTAGCTTCCTCATAATATTTTTCATCATCAAAGCTAGTATCAAGAGCATTTACGAAAATCCGGTATTGATTCTGCACTTTATCTATCTGATACAATCTTGTAAGTTCTACTGATGGAATATTAAGTCGTTTCATAATATCCTGTGCTGCAAATCTTGCTTCTGGATTTAATACAAGATTAAAATTTGCTTCTCCCATATGCATATATTCATCGAAGTCTTTTAACCTAGAAATTTCATTTATTTTCTTTATGCCAATATGGTGCAGCAAATCATATAGTTCTGAAGTTTCTATAAGTGGAGCAAAGTACCCCAGTATATTAACTGTATCCGGTCTTTTTTCCATTGGTTCAAGTAAGGAATAAATAGACTGTCTTACATGTGCCATAGGAGGTTTACGACCTTCTCTTGTAAGTGCATACATATAACATGGGAGAACAGGAATATTCACCCTATCCATAGCCTTTCTGCAAACACGCTCCATGTCTGTTCCCAGGAGTGCATCCACACATGTAATACAGATCATAACTACTGATGGCGTATTTTTCGTACATTTACATATTTCTTCCACTGCCTGTGGAATATTCTTTAAGTGAGCTCCAGTAACAATATCAGTTTCATCCATTATTAAATAGAACATTCTTTCACTATATCCACCTGCTTCACTTAATGTTGTTGTATTTCTGCCGCAACATCCTGGAGCTACTAAAAGCATAACTGACCCTGGTATTGCAAGAGCTGCACGCTTAACACCAAAACCTTGAGCACCAGGTGAATTAAAAGAAAGAGTTGCTGGTGAACTGTAAATCAAATGAGTGTTTGAAATAAGCTCTGCAGGAATATTCTCTTTACCTACTGCAGTTAAATTTTCTGCTGTAATATAATATGGCTCTTTTTTCATTTTATTCCCTCATCCTTAATTAATAATCTGGCTAAATTAAAAAAACGCTGACTTATTGGGAGACTGGGATCTCCTTCAATAACTGTTCTTCCCATTTCTTCAAAACGGTTTATATCCTGATTTCTTGGAATATCACCTACAATTGGAAGATCAACTGAATCTGCAAAGTCTTTTACTTTTTCCTCTTCATTTTCAATATTTCTATGATTGAATACTATACCAAGCACCTTTGCATAACCTCTATCTTCAAAATTTTTAACTGCACTATTTATATTATTGGCTGCATAAAGAGCCATTTTTTCCCCTGAAGTAACTATAAGTACTTTTTCAGCATATCCTTCACGAATAGGTGCTGCAAATCCACCGCAGACAACATCACCTAAAACATCATAAAGTACAACATCAGGCTTGTATGTTTCAAAAAGATCTAATTCCTCCAGTAAATTAAATGTAGTAATAATTCCTCTACCTGCACAACCAAGACCAGGTGTAGGCCCCCCTGTTTCTATGCAAAGTACTCCTCCAAAACCTACTTTTGAAATATCCTCAATTTTTTCTGGGTCCTTATCAAATTCCCTCATATAATTCATTACAGGCATTAATGCTTCTCCTCCAAGCAAATTAATAGTAGAATCTGCTTTAGGATCACATCCTATCTGAATAACTTTTTTCCCGAGCTTAGCAAAGGCTGCTGACAAATTGCTAGTAATTGTAGACTTTCCAATGCCGCCTTTACCGTATATAGCTATTTTTAGCATTTTTAACCCCCTATGAAACTTCATTTATACCATGGCTGCCATCCACATCAATCACATCATACATAGATAAAAGCAATTTCCCAAAAATCATAAATTTTAGATGTCTGCTTTTCTTATGCAAAAAAGCTCCTCCCAGGTTTGGGAAGAGCTTAAATTCAGTCATAGCATATAAATAATGCACTAATGCAAAATATTACTTCTTTACTGCCCGCTCTTTATCTCAGGACACCTTCGCTTCAGAGTGACAACAATATTAAATTTTAATTAAAATATCAAATAACCGTTTAATAGTTAACCGTTTTCTGAAATTTTTATATCTCTAGTTTATCATCCATTACTGGGATTGTCAACAATTTTAACCAAATTATGTAAAAGCAATATTTTAATTTAACAATCACTTAGTTACCGTTTACTAGTTATCTAAAATTGATTACTGGATTAATAGATATAACAACATTATATATTTATTTTTACTCTTTTCTATTAATTACTTTTTTTATTATGAGACTAATTATAATGTTGATTTTTATTCTGCAACTATATCATGATTCTTAAAAACTTAATCCTGCTAAGCGTCTCCATTCTAATGCATTTTTAGAATTAGGATTAATTCCACTTATGGGTGTATCAATAAAGGGCATCATCTGCCAATCCTCCGAACCAGGGCATCCAATAAGAGTCCATCTATCTATAAAATCTTTGAAACTTTCACCAAGTATATATCCATGGCCTTCGCCATCATCATGACTTAAGTATACCACTGGGGTATAATCTGGATATCTTTCTAAATCAATTGCAATTTTATCTCCATTTGCCACATCCATAAATGCCAATTTATTATGCCAAACTTTATCATATTCATCTTCTAAATTAGAAAAACATTCTCTTGCCCAACTTTCTCTAGATTCATCTATATCAATCAAATTATTTACATTCCATATACACTCACCAGCGAAAATTTCATTAAACTCTTTAGGTAATTCTATGCAATCATTCAACTCCCATCCAAAGTCAACACTTCCTGCAAAATTAAGAAGTACATCCCTAAAACTCTCAGGAATCCTATATCCTAGTTTTTTTCAATATTTACAATCTGCTGTTCAGATGCAGGCTTACCAATATGTATTCCATTACTTTCTCCTCCAAGTAATTTAATCGCTTCAATTGTCTTTTCCCATCTTATTATCCAATTATTCCACATAACTCTCCTCCTTTTAGATATGCAATAAGTACCATACTAAACTCATAAAACATTTCATATTAAATAAATACATTCCTAATAACAGCTTTTTACAAGTAATTTAGAATTATCAAAAACATTAAAATAGACTTTCTAATATTTTTGATATTTTTTAACATTCATCACTTTATATAAAAAATCAACTATCTGTAATGATAAATAAATTATTTCCTTATATATGTTAAAGGGCATATGTGATGTTCTAAATATATATCACATATGCCTTTTTTATATCTGCTTTTAATTTATCATTTTTCTAACTGATTATATAACCTCATTTACCAATTCCACCCCATTCTACAACAGTAAATCCATTACGTTTAAATTGTTTTATTTCAGGTTTTTTAATTTCTAAATTCTCGTTATCTTTAATAGGTACAAAGTAAAAGTAAGCTCTCAAAATAGAGTCCGGCTCCTTAGATAAATTTAACTTTATTGCTTCATTTATTTCTTTAGGATCAAGATAATAAACTGCATATCTACTGCCTTTCCAGTTCAATTCTTTTGACCAGTATTCAATAAAATCTGCTTTCTCCTTGGAATTTAAACCTATGGAAGTCAATATATTATTCATTTCTTCATTAAAGTTACCTTTATTTACAATCCAGCCCTTATCCAAAGTAAATTGATGATTAATTGAAGCTTCATAAAATAAGAAATCATAAGTATTATTAATTTTTCCACTTGGGTCAACTGTTACTTTCCAACCTCCATTATATTCTGGAATTGATTTAGTTATTCTACCTTTAGGAGTAACAGATACTGATAATTCTTCTGTTTTCTCTGGATACAAATATATATTAGGTTTTTTAACTCTAATTTCATTAATTTCACACCTAGGTAAAGCATTTTTTAAAGCTTGTATATCCTCATTACTTATTGGATTTTCAAGCAAGATAAGCTCTCGTAAGTTAGTTAAATTTTTAAATACACTTATATCACTTATTTTATTGTGACTTAATCCAAGCATTTCTAAATTAGTTAGCCCCTTTAATGCACTTATATCACTAATCTTATTATAATTTAAATCAAGTGTTTTTAAATTAGTTAATTTACTTAATTCATCTATATTACTGATTTGATTATTGGATAAATTAAGATTATTTAAATTAGTTAACTCTTTTAATGAATTTGCTGCACCACTTATATCACTTATCTGATTGATTCCTAAATCAAGCGTTTGTAAATTATTTAAACCTTTCAATGCATTTATATTGCTAATTTTATTATGATTTAAATTAAGTGTTTTTAAATTAGTTAATTTATTTAATTCACCTATATCATTAATTTCATTAGTAGATAAATTAAGTTCTCTTAAATTAGTTAATACCTTTAATTCGTTTACTAAACTGCTTATGTTACTTATTTGGTTGCTGCTTAAATTAAGTGTTTGTAAATTACTTAGCCCTTTTAAACCACTTATATTCTTTATTTTACTATAGCCTAGGTTAAGTGTTTGTAAATTTGTTAAATTTGTTAGCGCACTTATATCACTTATCTCATTATAATTTGCCTGAGGATCAGGCATTTCAAATCCATAATATGAAATGTATCCTAAATTAAGTTCCTGTAAATTAACTAATTTACTTAATTCACTTACATTACTTATTTTATTATTTCCTAAACTAAGCTTTTTCAAATTAGTCAAGTTTTTTAATGAGCTTATATCACTTACTTCATTATGACTTAAATCAATAGACTGCAAATTAACTAAATTCTTTAATTTACTTATATCATTAATTTCATTTCCACATAAATTAAGCTGTTTCAAATTAGTTAAATTTTCTATTCCACTAAGATCTTTGATGTGGTTGTTTTCCATATACAGTTCAGTTATATCTTCCACATCACTTTGATAAATATCTCCACTTTCCTTTTCTACATAATCTCTTATTTTCTGTTCTAGGTTTTTATCTTTGAAAGTTACTATGCCGCCACTACTAGACTTTCTTTTAACCTTAAAATTCAAGATGGACGCATCATCTAATGTACTACCACTTACGGAATGTACTTCTTTTCCAACATATAACGTATAACTTTTTCCTCCTACATATCCATACTCCGGAGATGACACTATAATTGATTTACCATCTTGTCCTAATTTTAGACTAACATCTGCTGCATTACCCCTATTATCAGTTACCCTTATACTTTGCTTAGTTAAATCATCCAACTGAATTTTATTATTAAACTTGATTGTCCATGTCTTATTGGCATCTACTGTTTGATTATCTGTAAAGTTTGCTGCTTTAACATTAGGTGAACATAGTAAAAAAATACTAAAAACTGTTCCAATTATAAATTTACTTTTCATACTTATCCCCCATATATTTACTTCACATATAATTATAACCTTTTTAGTCATATTAATCTACATCACAGTAAATTGTCATAAGCTATGTGCTCCCCCCACTGAACAGCAATATATAAATAGCAATGTGCCTTTCCATCTCTTGTATATTCACCAGGAACGGTACTCTCATAATCTTTAGTAAAAGCTCTCTTTATATCTCCTGATTTTTGTTCCCGCCATACTTTTTCCCATGCCTTTCTTGTACATATACCTATTTCTCCGTTTTCATCTTTTTCATCATATTTTTTATATAAGCCTTTACTTACTGCTGTTTCTATTTTTTGAAAAAAGTCAGCTTTTACAGCCATTATGGTAAGGTCATAATCTCTACTTTCATCACTAGAATAATTACTATATTTTGAAACTGGAGAAACGCCTTTTTGAAACATATGCTCACTATCAAAAAGAAGGGGCAGTTTTCCGCTGATAATGTCACCCCAAACTTCACTAATTATTTTCATTCCTTCTTCTGAATTATTTGTTCTTATTGTTACTTCTTTCAATTTATAAGCCATAGTTTTACTCCTCTATTATATAAATAATTGATACCATCATTCTTACTCTTGTTTGTATAAATTAGATTTTCTTGCTTAGTATTTAGGCATTATTGCTCATTATTGTGTGAGCTATACATGCCTTAGGAAGTTTTTCTTTGCAAAAATCCCACCATTGATTTTCTGTCATATTTCCTATTTTAATTTGATGCGGAAAATAATTAAAGATTACCCCAGGCACAGAAATTCCAAGAAGCATTCTAACATTGCCACATCCCATTTCACTAGAAAACAATTCATCACATTTAGCGCGGAATTCTGAAATAACATTAATACCTATTAATTCTTTCATTTTATCTTTAATTAAAATACAATCTTTAATTGGATAACGCAATAACTCTACCTTAGCATCTAATATAATCATATCTGGTACAGATACATCTACTATTACTTCAATATCATGCTGATAATCTTTTAAATGTGAGATAGTTCTCCAAATGTTACCCTCCACTTCATAATAGTTAACTTCAAAATTTCTTGAATAAAGACTCTTTTCCATAAATATACCTCCGTAATCATACTCAGTACTGACTATATTAACATTTTTTTGGAACTCTTAAAAGAGTTCCTTTAATGTTTCATTTATCCATTTTAATTCAGTTTCTAAATGATATATATGATGATTAAATATACTAATACAATAACTTCTGTAATCAGGTAGCAATTTACTTACTGTATTATCTTTAGTTCTAGCTAATTCTTTCAGCTTATTTTCTATATACTCTTTTTGTCTATTTAAGTTTTTAATAACTGCATCCTTATCAGCAAAGTCAGAAAAATATAATACTCCATCAAAATCAAATTCTACACTATAATTTTCAGATAAAATTTTATTAAGCAAAGAACTAAAATAATCAATTCCTGAATCAGTAATAGAATATACTGTTTTTTCAGGCCTATTGCCATCTTTTTCTATAACAGAATTTATATAGCCTTTTTCAGAAAGTTTATCTAAATGATAATAAATTGTAGGAAGTTTGATTTTAGCAAAAGCTGCTATGTTATCTGATACTATTTGTTTTATACTATATCCATGTTGAGAACCATATCTCATAAGAAGCCCTAGAATATATAATTGTATTTTCATTTGTAATCTCCTTATACTCAGTACTGACTATAAGTATATCACATTTTTTGGTACTGTCAACAATATAAGCATATTGCGACGCAAGATAAAATTATCTATACATATACTCCCTAGTCCATGGCAATTCATTATTTACGCATTTTGCAAATAAAAATTGATGAATATCAATATTACCACAATTAAAGGATGCTGCAGAAGCATTTAAATATAATCTCCACATTCTTATAAAAGTTTCATCCTTTGTTTTTCTTATTTCAGGCAATTTATTTTCAAAATTTCTTGCCCAATGCTCCAAAGTTCTTCCATAATGTCTTCGAAGGCTTTCTACGTCATTTAAATAAAAGTTATAATCTGTCATATTATCAATCAATTCTTTAACTGAAGGTATATATCCCCCTGGGAAAATGTGCTTATCTATCCATGTATTAGTTCCACCTTCACCTATAGCTGTAATACAATGAAGCATAGAAACACCTTTTTCATTTAATAGATTATTTACTGCATTGAAGTACTCTCCTATATGTTCTTTTCCTACATGCTCTACCATGCCCACACTAACTATTCTATCAAATTTTACATTTTCTAATTCCCTATAGTCTGTAAGTTTAACTTGAACTAAATCTTCTAATCCCTCATCTTTTATTCTTTCATTAACTTTAGCAAATTGTTCTGAACTTAAAGTTATTCCCATAGCTTTTACTTTATACTGTTTTGCTGCAGTAATAATTAATTCTCCCCATCCACAGCCTATATCAAGTAAAGTTTGTCCCTCTTCTAAACATAACTTTTTAAGAATATGTTTAACTTTATTTTTTTGAGCTGTTTCTAAGGAATCATCATTAGATTTAAAATAACCACAAGAATAAGTCATTGTACTATCTAGCCATAATTTATAAAAATCATTTCCAATATCATAATGATGTTGAATATATTCCCTACTATTTTTAATAGTATTTGACATTCTCTTAATTAAACCCATATATTTATTGCCATTACTTAGAAAACTTTCTTTATTATTATACAAAGATTCGATAACCTTTTGAACATCTCCTTCTATATCTAACTTTTTAGTCATGTACCCTTCTCCAAATGCAATAAAGGGATCTCTAATTATATCTGCTTTAGAAATGTGTTCATTAAAAACTATAGTAAACTTACTTTCACCTTCCCCATACTTTTCTACTTCTCCATCCCAAAACCTTACTTCACAAGTATCTGAAAATAAGTTTTTAAATAGATTTTTGTAAAATATTTTATCAATACTCATAATACTACCTCCTAATTTCATTATTTATATAATTACTATTTAAATTAATATGATAAATATCTTAGTTATATCATTAAGTTTATATAAAATATTATTATCCAATTACCTAATAAGAAAATTACTATAAGTAAAATATTAGACTCTATTCAAATTATTTATAATACGATTCAATACACCATAAAAATTTTCAATATCAGATTCAGCAATATCCTTCAATGCTTCTTCTAATAATATAGATGATTCATTATAAAGCGCTTGTCTTATTTGTTTTGATTTTTCTGTTAAACAAATCAAATTCGTTCTTCTATCATTTGGATGTTGTACTTTTTTAACAATATCATTCTTAATCATATTATTAATTATACGAGAAACACTTGGTTCATCCTTATTCGTAAGTTTAGAAATTTGATTTTGCTGTAATTCACCATGCTCATATAAGTATGTAAGTATTGTGTATTGTTCTGGAGTTATATCATATCCACAAGATTTAAACTTTGAACTTATACGATTAGATATTAACCTAAAACTCATACTTAAAACCTGACCAAGTTTTTGTATATCAGAATTGTTTTTTGTTTCCAACTAGCCACCTCTTTCAAAATATGTAATGCACTACCATTTAAGTATATTTCAAAATACTTGTTTATGCAAGTATTTTTAAACAACAGTATTACAACATAATCCAAATTTCACCATATAAATAGGTATAAAAGGTATGCTATAGTTTCAATCATAAAACTATAGCATACCTTTTAGAATTATCCTTTCTAAATTAATGTTTGGCAAAGATAACATTAAATAGCATTTATTAAAATATTAATGATGTTAGAAGATTAAGTTAAACTTTTTTTACAATTCTACACTTATATTACATCTTCTTGTACTACCCCTTCTTGTATTATATTTTCTTCCACTATATCTTGTTCTGAAATACCTTCCTTTGGTATTTTGCTATTTTTATATTTAATAAAAGCAATTCTAGCCGAATACATCGCAAATCCTATTGGTAACCAGTATGCGCCAACCTTAAGCTCATTTTTTAAATAAGGAAGCATAAGGTCCTAGCCTAATCCTTTTAAATTTAACATCTTTAATCCTATAGTCATATGCCTGAATGGCCATAAACTATTGAGAGCCTCAGACATTCCACTTGGCAGCAGATAATCTGGGAATATAACACCACAGGTTAGAAATATAACTATATTTATCAAATTAAAAAACAGTATAAAATAGCCTAGGTTATCCATAAATGATGTAAAAACTAATCCCATAGCTGTAAGGTTAATGAAAAATAAACTCATTAAAACAATATATATTAATATATCCCCCCGAAGAGGTACACCGAATAATTTATCAAGAATACATAAGCAAGTGAAAATTAGTATAATACATATGGTAGAATACAGTAATATTCTTCCTATAAGACCAGTACAGCTTTTACACCTTCTTTTGAACGTATCTTAATATTTGCAAATTTCTCTTTCTTTTTCATTAAAGCAGGTACTAAAAGCACTGGTACAAAAAATCCTTGATTAACTAAAGGTACCAAAGTATAAATTAAATATCTAAGATAACTACTTTGCGGCTCATAAAGTATACGTTCAGCATAAGAAAAGTTTAAAACAGATTGTTTGGATTGATATGGAACCATACCGTTTGCTTGAAGGACGCTTATTTGAGCACCGGCATTTATGGTACCTAAAACCTGACTAGCGTATCCTAAAATACTGGCTTCTTTAGGAAGACTAGTTCCATCTATTAGTATTAGAGCACTAGGTGACTTTGCCGAACTTACATCTTTTTCAAAATGCTTAGGTATTATTATACCTCCATTTACTCTACGATCTTTTATTGCTTTTTCAAGTTCAGTATCTGAATCTGCATAATAATTAACATTTAGACCTGGACTAATTTTAAGCTGTTGTACAACAGTTCTTGACAAATTTGAATTATCTTTATCAACTATACCAATATGTGCTTCACCAAAATCAAGATCAATTTTATAATAAATATATTTAATAAGAATTAGGCTATGAATAAATCCTTTAAATAAACTTTTAATCCTTCAAAAACTGTTGATACGGCTATACTATCACCATAGAATGTACTTGGCTCTCCATAAAACCCATTTTCATCAAGATTAAATATTTGAATATCATTATTTTTAGGGGAAATTATCCAATATTCCTTTACTCCATTAGTTTGATATAAATGAAACTTTTTACTAATATCAATCCATGCAGTTGATGGAGATAAAATTTCAATAATAAGTGTAGGCACCCCTATATAATTATTTTCATTTAATCCAAATTTATCACATATAACTGATAAGTCTGGTATAACTTTATTCTTATCTGTTGTTTTTACTGGTAAAATTATATCAAAAGGAGCCACGAAAGGTTCACATGTCTTGCCACTAAAATATAAATCAAATATTGTTGTTAATTTTCTAGAAATTCTTTGATGTACAGTACTAGGACTAGCCTGAAGATAAACATCTCCATCTATAAACTCCATAAGTTGTTCACTATTTTTATCCAATTCTAAAAACTCACTATATGTAATTTTATCAGGATTTATTAACACAACTCTCCCCCCTAATCATTCATCTGATATTATATTATACCATTAAAATTTACTATATAACTAAAATTATGATTCTGAAAATTTCATAAGATCAAACTATTTTGAAATTGAAGTTTAAATTAAATTATCTTCCCTCAATAACTTAAACAATGTTGGTTCAAAATTAAACTGTTTAATTAAATCTTTAACCTCATCTAAAGCTTTGTTTCTCTTCTCCTCAGAAACATTCCCTTTCACTGACCTAATGAGTATATTTTTAGGTGAATGAGCTATGTCTATGAACTCCAAAAGCTGAGTTTTGTAACCCAAGCATTCTAATAAATTAGCTCTAAGTGCATCAGTCATAAGTGCCGCTACTCTTTCCTGTATTATGCCGTACCTTGTAAGTATGGATAGGTTTTCTGCTTTCATCTGACTGTTAAGCTCATGCTGGCAGCAAGGAACAGAGAAAATCATTTTAGTGTTCCATTTTATAGCATTGTACAAAGCATAATCCGTTGCTGTATCACAGGCATGTAGTGTAATTACCATATCAACCTTATTATTATACTTAAATCCATTTATGTCCCCAATTTCAAAGTGTAAATTTTCATAGTTATATTTTTTAGCTATTTCATTACACTTTTTAATAACATCCTCTTTAAGATCTAATCCTATGATATTCACATTTATTTTCTTAATCTCAACAAAATAGTAGTATAATATAAAAGTTAAATAGGATTTTCCACATCCAAAGTCCAATATTGTAAGCTCTTTAAAATCACTTTTCTTAATTTCATCATCAATAATTTCTATAAATCTGTTTATTTGCTTATACTTATCATATTTTGAATTAACAATTTTACCTTCCTTTGTGAAAATTCCTAAATCAATAAAAGGTTCTATAAGCATCCCTTCTTTTAGAATATAATTTTTCTCATTGTTATGACTTTTATTTACTACTTTTGTATTTTCACTTTTCTTTTTACCTAAGAATACCTTACCTTTCTTAGATATTTTCAAATCAAAGATATGCATACTGGACCAGGCAGAAAGCTGCCTATAGTTATCCTGCAAATACTCTATTAGTTTTTCTTCTAACATATCCATTTCAATGTTTTCATGAAAAACCTGCTTATCAGTGAATTTTTCTATTTGATAATATTGTTTTCCCTTATTTTCTTTTAAAACAAAGGTTATCTTATTATATTTAACATCTTTATTAATTTTATTGCTAATAACTATCTTTACAATTTCTTCTTCTATCATTTCGTTAATTGCTTTTTTTAATCCATCCATATCCTATCTTTCACTCACTTTGTTATCTATTTTTGTATCAAAACTTTTATATTCTAATGTTGAGCTTATTTTTCTCATAACACTTTCATATTTCCTTACTATCTTCACTTTATTTCTACAGTAACCTTCTTCATTTTTTGAGGTGTTGAAGGCTTATCACTTTCATCTCTTTTTACATTAACTATTTTATCAACTTCCTCCATACCCTGGGTAACTTTTCCAAAAGCTGCATAATCTCCATCAAGGTGAGATGCATCTTTTACCATAATAAAAAACTGAGAACTTGCTGAATTTGGGTCCTGAGACCTTGCCATAGAAAGAACTCCTCTAGTATGTTTTAGATCATTGTTAAAGCCATTACTTTTAAATTCTCCAGGAATATTAACTTTTGATCCGCCAGTTCCATTTCCTAATGGGTCTCCTCCCTGTATCATAAATCCAGGAATAACTCTGTGAAATATTAACCCATTATAAAAATTTTTTTGTATTAAATCTACAAAGTTATCTACAGTTCTAGGTGCAATATCGGGATATAACTCTGCCTTAATTACTGCTCCATCTTCCATTTCAATGGTAACAACAGGCTTTTTGCCTGTGTATTTGCTCTTGTAGTTAGAGCTTATGGTACTATTTGAGTTAGTATTATCTTTTTGTTTGGCTGAATCTGTACTAGGAGTTTTTGAACATCCAAATACTGATAATGCTAGTGTAACCACAGCAAGAAACATTAAACTTTTCTTTATGTTACTGATTTTCATGCCTTTTTCCTCCTTAAAGTATAAATTATTTTAATTGAGCCTATAAGCATTTTACTAAAATATGTATTCAGTTTCAAGCTGCTCTTATTTCAAGATAAAAATAAGTAACCTAAAAAAAAATTAATGAGATAAGGTAACCTACCCTATCTCGTTATCAATTTTATTTCCAGCTTATATCCGCTTCTTTTCTTGGTACAGTTCTAAAATATTTTACATCTGGATAACCTATTATCATACAAGTTACAATTTTCTTACCTTCTTTAACCCCAAGGAAATTCATCATTTTTTCATTATCCTGTGCTGCTCTTACCAAAAATCCGCTAAAAAAGGTTCCAAGCCCTAAAGCATCAGCCATAAGCTCCATATTTGAAGAGGCTAATGCACCATTAACTTCTGAATTAGCTGTAACTATTATTACCGCTGGAGCATTAAAGAATAATCTATCATTTGCCTCAGGATTTGTTTTAAAATCTTCGTACATTTTTATCCACATTTCTGCATATCTCTTAAATACCGTAGTTTGTGGATTCAAATTAGCTAGTAACCCTTCTCCTATTTTTTTCAAGCTTTCTAAGGTTATCTCTTTTAGTTCTTGCATTTTTTCTCTTACCACTATAAAAGACACATCCTGCATATTGCTGGCAGTTTGAGTGTATCTACCTGCCTCTATAATTTTACGAAGCTTATCTTCTTCTACTTCTTTATTCTTAAATTGTCTTACACTTCTTCTGAATTTAATAAAGTTTAATAAGTTATCTGCGTTAACTGAAAATTCCTCTTTATTGTAGTTTTTCACAGCTTCCATGTTGTATTCATCTGTAAATACTGCGTCTTTAGGACATACAGCAATACAATGACCACATTTTATACATCTTACATTATTAATCTTAGCCTTACCGTCAACTAGTTCTATATCTTTTATAAAACAATCCTTAACACATTGTCCACAACCAATGCACTTTTCCATATTTACATTCATCATATAATACTCCACTCCTTAAAGCTTTTATATATAATACTTTGACTTATATATAAATAAAATTTATAATAAAATTGTGTCATTACATATATATTTAACGTTACATTAGGATTATACCATCAAATTGTTAATTACGTCTAATTAATATTATTCACACATACATAACCAAAAGTTATATATAATATAGTTGTATTATTTTGAAATATAAACAAAGTTCTTGGCATCAGATTGATAATTTAATTATTTTTAGCTGAAATCATATAATAAGGAGTATACAAATGAACTTACAACAATTAGAATACTTAAATAAAATAGCCGAAACTAAAAACTTTACCACCGCTGCTTCCCTAGCGTCAGTAACCCAACCTGCTTTAAGCAAAGCAATCTCTAAATTAGAAGAAGAATTAAATGTACCCTTGTTTGAAAGAAATGGCCGAAATATTAAGCTTACTTCCTTTGGAAAAGCATTTTTAAAACATACTAACATAGCTTTACTTGAAATTGAAAAAGGAATTCGTGAATTAAAAGATATGGCAAATCCTGATAAAGGAATTGTTTCTATTTCATCTACCCACTGCATTGGAACTCATTTTATGCCTTTTATCATTAGTGACTTTTTAAGGTGCTGCCCTGATACTAAATTTCAATTTAATCATGAATCTACACCTGACATCTTAAATGATTTAAAAAATGGTAAAATAGATTTAGGATTTTATGATAAAATTGATAATATTAATGCACATAGTGAAATCAAATCGGTAGCTGTAAAAAAAGAAGAATATGTTTTGATTGTTCCAAAGAATCACCCCATTTCAAACCAAACAGAAGTTTCTTTAGAAGACTTGAAAGAAGAATCTTTCATTGTATTTAATCAGGGTACCAAAGATACTATGCTTTCTTATTCCGAATTTATGGGTTATACTCCTAAAGTTTCTATTGAACCTACTGAAGTTAGCATGCTTGGAGGCTTAGTAGCTGCTGGTGCTGGCATTACTATAGTTCCTAACACTCCGCTTCTTAATACAAATACTATTTCTATTATTAAGATAAGGGAAAATATTGGCTATAGAACTATTTACATGGGCTGGCTTAAGGATTCCTATATGTCTCCTATAGCATCAAAATTTAAAGATTACGTAATATCATTGATTGATAAATAGTATTTATTCTATATTCACACTTTAAATCTTTAACCTTAAAAATTTTTATCCTTCTGAAGTTTGAAAACAGACGTCTAAAGATTTTCTATAACAAAAGCTTATATAGCTGCAATAAATTAAGAGTTAATAAACTCTTAGTTCATTAACTCTCAATTTATTATAACTTATATCTCATTGTACAAAACTACAAACAATCACGTTAAAATTCAAAATATATGACACTTCTCCTTTAACTTTAGGTATTATATTTCTCTAGTATATTCTTTTAACCATTCTTTCTCTTCTTTATCTAAGTGTGGTGCAATTTTATCATATACTGTCTTATGATATTCATTTAACCATGCTTTTTCCTGTATACTCATAATGTCAGGATTTACTGCATCTAAATCTATAGGCACATAAGTAATTGGCTCAAAGTACATAAATTGACCATATTCATTTTTCTCGCCTTTGCATGTAAGAAGTTCATTTTCAATTCTAACTCCATGAGAACCTGCAATATATATTCCTGGTTCATCAGTAATAACCATGCCTTCTTCAATTCGGTGAGTTTCATATGGACGATATTGCCATCTAAAGCCTGTTGGCGCTTCGTGAATATTCATTAAGTATCCAACACCATGACCTGTACCATGATTAAAGTTTAAATTTTTGTCCCAAAATGGAGCACGTGCAAGTATATCTAAATTCATACCATTACATCCATAAAGAAATCTTGCATGAGCAAGACGAAGATTACTTTGCAGTGTCATAGTAAAGTGATCCTTCATTATTTGTGGTACTTCTCCAAATGCAATAGTTCTTGTGATATCAGTGGAACCTTCATAGTAGCCAGCTCCTGTATCTGTCAAAAATAAAGCTCCTTCTTTAAGTTCTACATCGGTCTCAGGAGAAGAAGTGTAATGTACAATAGCAGCATGCTCACCAAATGCACATATTGGATCAAAGCTTGGACGGATAAATCCTCCTTGCTGTACACGTAATTCTTCTAATTTATTAGATGCACTGATTTCCGTAATTTTTTCTCTGCCAACATTTTGTTTTAACCAGTACATAAATTTTGTACTTGCTATTCCATCTTTAATATGAGCATTTTTAATATTTTTAATTTCTGTTGGATTTTTCATAGCTTTAAATAATACACACGGATTTTCTTTTTCTATCTTTTTAACAGCTTCAGGTATATCGTTATATAATGCATAATTCATTCTAGATGGATCTACTAGTAATACATCTGAAGTAGTGAATTTTTTAGCTTCTTCATATACATCATTATATGGATGGAAAGCTGTTACACCATTTTGGGTAAGGTTTGCTTTTATTTCATCACTTAACTTCTTTTCATTTATAAAAAGATGTACCTCATTCATTGTAACTATTACATAACTTAAAATTAGAGGAAAGAACTCGATATCATCTCCACGGATGTTTAAAATCCATGCTATATCATCTAAAGATGTAATTACATGTGCGTTTGCACCTGCAGCTTTCATTGATTCTCTAACACGTTTTAATTTAGAAGCTGTAGATTCGCCAGTATATTTTATATCAAGAGCAAATGCTGGTTTTTCAGAAAGCGTAGGACGATCTTCCCATATATCATCAATTAAATCACAATCATATTTTATAGATCCATTTTTCTTTTGAACAATTTTTTCATAGGCCTGTCCCTCCATCATAGAAACAACACGACCATCAAATCCAAGTGTTTCTCCTTCAGAAAGAGTTTTTTCTATATACTCTTCTATAGTTGGAACATCTGGTTCACCCATTTTAAATAGTTCAACAGTTGTTCCTTCCAGTTGTTTTCCTGCTTGAAGAAAATATCTTCCATCTGTCCAAAGTTCTGCACTTTCCATTGTAATAACAGCAGTTCCTGCAGAACCTGTAAAACCTGTTATGTACTTTCTAGCTTTAAAATGTTCACCTACATACTCGCTCTGATGAAAATCAGCAGTAGGTACAATATACATATTAATGTTCTTTTCTGCCATTAAAGCTCTTAATTTCGTAATTCTTTCAGATACTTTCATTATATTGATCCCCTTTCAAAATAGGCTTTTTATTTCCTATAGTTAGTATTCCTCCTGCACAATTTGTTCAATTCTGAAATCAAAATACTCTTAATGATAATTATATCATTTTTACTAAATATTTCAAATAGTCACTTTATTTTATATTTGCATGCAGTTTTCTGTATTTAATGTTTTATCTTTATAAACTCTTTTTAATATAATTCCAAAACTCTAAGGCTACCACATTTTTTGTGATAGCCCTGACTTGTTTTTAAATTTTTTAAATAGATCCATAAGTACTTTATGATTTTTCTGATGTTTTAACATTATCTAAATCTTCTGTTAGGTTATATCTAACAGGAGTATATTTACTCTCTTTACGTGGCACAAATACAGAAACAGTATATCCTATTATTTCAGAATGAGCGTTAACATCTGAATTTGTATTTCCCTTGGAATCAATATAAACAATACCATTTGTATTATATCCAAAGCTTCGTTTACCAGAATAAAGGATACCATACTGCTCTTCGGGCCAGTTCATCACTGTTTTCTTAAGTGGAATTACTTTCATTGTCTTAATTAATGGTTCTAAAAGTTTATCATCATTATAATTTGCATTTACATAACCTTTTAAATATACAGTTATATTCCCTGACTTTTTGCTATTATAGCTAATTAAATAACTCTCTAGCTTACCTTTATCATTTTTTCCATAAAGATATGTATCAAATGCTGTAATTTTTCCTTTAGAATCAAAGTTAAGACTAAAGTCATTTGCAACATATAATTTTTCAGGCATATCAACTTTTTTATTAATATCTGTAAATATCCCTTCTACACCACTCTCATATATATTATTAAGTTCAAACTTTACAGTTTTTTTATTTTTTAAGTCATTTAAAACCCATGATAGCTTTCCATTATAATTTATTGCACTATGATATATTTTTACTCCATAAAAACTTGTTATAAGAATTATAATTATTGCAACTACACAATTCCATATAGTTTTATACCTTGAATATGATTCATATCTATCTACACTCTGCTCAGGCACAAATTCTGGCTTTTTCACAATTCTAATTATGAGAATTGTAAACCAAACTAAAAAGAATGCCATACATCCCAATAATACAGTTATATTATTATTGATTCTTCCAAACTTACATAAAGTATATAATTCATAAAATGAAATATAATATACCAACATAAATATTGAGCAGGTTACCATCGATAAAATTAATCCTCGTTTTGTAATTTGCTTATATTTTCCCATTTTTCCCCCTATACTTTATCTTACGTTTACTATAATATAAGTTCCCAAAGTTAGCATTTAACCTATATATATTCTCAAATAATAAATCTTCAACACTCTTTGGACATATAGTAAATTAACATTTAAATTTGCAAATCTATAATTTACTATATTATTATATAATAAATTTTCAAATACTAATATTATAAACTAATATAATTAACAAAACAGTCAAAATTTAAAGCTGCATTGAACTACATACAAGCTAAGTTAGTTTACACTACTTATAATGCTATTGACCATAACTGATATAAATCAGCTTTTCACATATCTATTATCAATAATTTTATTAGTAGCGCCCATTCTTCAGCAAGAAATACTTTAGTTAATAACTCAACTTTCGCACATGTAATTTTGATTTACTAAAATAACTTATGACAATTTAATTATATGCGTACGCTTGAAGCTACTGGTTTGGATTTTAACTTTTATGTAATGATATATGGTAAGTGTTTCATCACATTAGCTAAATTGTTTTAGTATTATTCTTAGCTCAAAATTTTTGAAAGCCTTAGAACTTTAGTCTTGTTTGAGGGAACCGAGTTTGACAAAGTTCTTAGGCTTTCAAAAATTTCGAGCTTTAGAATAATTAAAACATTTAGCAGTGATGAAACACTTACCATATATCATGGAGTAAAAGTTAAAATCCAAACTGCCACTGCACCTTTGCGTCGCAATATTTTTAAACTTCGAAAGTTGAGTTAATAAAATATAATTTTCTATTTGTTCTAAACTCATAATTTATGTCATAGCATTATTATATAGACAAGCTTCTTAAATGAATGTGTTTTAAAATTATAGTGTTTTTCACTTTCTAGGTGGTGTATTAAAAATGATAGATAAATTGGCTTTACAGATTACTTCTCTTATTTGTACTGAAGCCTACAACAATACTAAAGACAGAGCAAGAATACAGTACGGCTTAACTGTACTTTTAAGCGAAGGATTCAAAATTGTTTTTCTATTACTGTTCTTTAATGTAATACATAAACAGAATTATTTCTATTTTTCCTTACTCATAATACTGTCCACTAGACTATTTGCTGGAGGACTACACTTAAAAGGTACCTTGAATTGTTTAATTGCAACAACTTTATTGTTTACATTAACCAGTGTACTAGCACCTTTAGCACCTAAACTGCCAGTAGCATGTTATTTGCTTATTGGCCTAATCAGTTTGGTGACAGTTTTAATAAGGGCTCCAATACGTAGCGTAGTAAGACCTATAAAAGACAACACAAAAAAGCTGCAGCATAAATTTACAGCAGCTCTACTTATAGCTATATGGACTATTATTTTATTATTTTTAGGAAATACGACCTATGTTAACTGCGGCTTCAGCACTATATTAGTACAAAGTGTACTACTTGTGCTGGTTAAAAAGCCTAAATTATAAATTTTTAAAATACAGGGAGGATATTATGAAAAAATTTTTTAACAGTTTCAAAGTAAAAACAATGTTGTGTGCACTTCCACTATTTTTAGCTTCAGTTGTAATTCCAACACAATACAACTGTTTTATTTTTATTGGAGAGCCTGAAGTTCCAGAATGTTTAAAAGAAAATTAATTGTATAATCTATGACAATTTAATACTAAAAATAGTACAATTATTTTCAAAAGATAGTTGAATTCTAGCTCCATAGGATTCAACTATTCTTTTTACATTATACAATCCATATCCACGATCTTTTCCTTTTTTAGTAGTATATCCTGCATTAAAGATCTTTCCAATATCATTAAACTCTATTCTTTCACCTGTGTTCCCAATTTTTATAATACAATTTTCTTCCAGGTAACCTATATTTAAAAACACCTTTTTTAAATCATTTTTTGAATTTAAAACAGCATCGAAAGCATTATCCAAAAGGTTGTTTAAAACCTCTGAAAGTTCATAGTTTTTAAAAGGGAGCTTACAATCTCCTTCAATAATGTATTTAAATTCAATGTTATTTTTTAAAGCCTCATTTACTTTATTGTATATAATAGCCGCTACTACTGTATTATCTATTTGTAGTATCTTTTCCATATTCTCCAAGGAAGTATCAAGAGAATCTATATATTGTACTATAGTTTCCCTTAAAATCTTTTCATCAGATACCAAAGCAAGACTATAAACAGTGTTCAAATGATTTTTAAAATCGTGCTGTCTCCTTCTTACATCTTCCAATAGCTGAGATATTACAGGGGCATATTTCTTATAATTTTCAAGTGATCTCTTTATTTCATTATTTTTCATTTGATACTCAAACAAAAACAAATTTGCCAGGATGAATACTACAGGAATCACAAGATACAAAATAATATCGTCCAAAAACTCAAACCTTTTAAAATCACATACCCACTTTGCAATAATCATATATATAACAAGATTTATAGAAAAGAAGTATATTTTAGGACTCTTCTGTCTAAAAAAAATAGTTATTTTTTCATAAGATGCATGTTTATAAATACATAAACTTAAAAGTATGCAAACAAGATTTGCAACAAGTAAATATATAAACACATCCTTCATCATAAAGAATGGAATAAACAATCTAAACATAATTATTATAAAAAGCTGCAGTATACCACAAATAACCATAATCAGGCCGAACTCTAATAAAAGATGTTTCATACTTTTTTTGAATGTCACCTTAATAGCTAGAAGCAAAAAAAGATAGTTTAAAAAAAACTGTAAAGGCATATTAATATAATTTGTAATTATAAACACTAATGAAGTAAAAAATATAATAAAAATACTTTTATACAATTTCTTCTCGCATTTTTTATTAAATACATTCCAAAGCAGCATAAAACTTCCTACTTCTAGAAATGTTAATATAAACATTTTATAATCATTCATTTACTTCTCCGCCTACAACATTATTAAACTTGTCCATTATACATTTCTTATAATTATTTCCTAGTAATGCAGTTTTTTCAGTATTATAAAAATAAATCTTGTAAGAAGTTTTATTATTAGTTTTTTCAATTTTATTGATATATTTTATATTAACCAAATAGGACCTATGGCTTTGAAGAATATTCTTATCATTTATCATTGAATTTAATTTCTTAAGGGATAAATAATCTATGGTGAAGGAACCATTTACAGTATGAATTATGGATGTTCTAATAAAGACTTCCACAAAAATTATTTCATTAACAAATATTTTTACTTCAATGTTCTTTATAGGAACAATTATAAACTTCTCCTTAATTTCCGTAACAGCAACCTGTGCTGTGCTATCTGATAGCAAAAGCTTTGTTATTCTTTGGATGTCTTCTTTATTATAAGGCTTTATTATATAATCATAACAGTGAATTTTCTTAAAAGCTGAAAGCATATACTCCCTGTAAATTGTCACAAATATTATCCATTTTAATCTATATCTTTCTATATTTCTTATTTTGAGAGCAAACTTAAGACCTGATTCATTTTTCAAATTAATATCTACATAGAAAAGATCAATCATCTTTTGCTGGGCTATTTTAAGCGCCTCTGTAGTATTGGTAGCTTCATATACTTTATACATGTCGCCTGATTGTTTTATAATCTCTGACAGGGTTTTCAACTGAATACAGTCGTCTTCTAAAATTAATATATTGTACATATATTATCATACCCCTTTGTATTGATTTGTCCTTAATTGAATATTCTATATCTCTTTGGAAATACCTTCCTTAAACTCAAACAATTATTTAACCGGATTAAATGTTTACTGGAATTAATGACAAGAATTGGAGCTTTTATGCAATGTTCAATATATTCTAAAAGAATATATGCTACAATTAAGCTATAAACATATATTATTTTCTAAAATCTATTCAAGAAGTGAACGGATTGCACCTATCCATATATTAAAAAAGGAGTGTGATCTTATGAATTTAAATTTTATTATTACTATTCTATGTATTACAATGCTGGGAGTTGTTGCTATGCTGCTTGGTTTTTGCTACAAACAGGAAATAATGAAAGCTTTGTTCCAATCAAAAACAACCTTAAAAAATGATGGATTTTCCTCTGAAATCACATTAAATCTTGATAAAAAAGAGCGCAACAAGTAGCTCTGCCAAGCTTCTTATTGCATTTAAACACAATTATTTCTAATTTCATAACCATAAGCAAATTGCACAATCCCGCAATCCGCTCACTTAACAAGTATATCACAAATTTTGGAAATAAATCAATAGATAATTAAAAATTATCTAAAATAAATTTATTGACATCTCTGCCTGCACTTAAGCTATCTATATTATAACTCAACTTTCGCACATATAATTTTGATTTAATATGAGCATAGTGCGACATAACTTTTTAGGTGGATTCCGCATTGAATATATGGTGTAAAAAAGCGTAGCTTTCATAATACTTACTATTTGATTTATATTATTTTTTATCTGTTTTTAAGTAATACTTTGAACGTAGCCTTTAAAAAAGTACATTTGTTGATTATTAACTACATTTGAAATATTAATGTATTTCCGTATTAGAGTTTTCAACAATTCAATTGAGAAATCTCTTTCAAGATGCTTTTATAAAATAGAAAATAACTGATTTTAAACTTAATATATTAATATACCTGCAGGCTTCGCCTTAATTTTTAAGTGTTATAAGGTATTGATAAATGTAATTTTGAATTACTAAAATAACTTATGACAATTTTATTATATGTGCACGCTTGAAGTTACTAGTTTGTATTTTAACTTTTACGTAGGGATATATAATAAGTGTTTCATCACATTAGCTAAATTGTTTTTTTATTATTCTTAGCGAGAATTTCATGAAAGCCTTAGAACTTTAGCCTTGTTTGAGGGAACCGAGTTTGGCAAAGTTCTTAGGTTTTCATGAATTTTGAGCTTAGAATAATTAAAAACATTTAGCAGTGATGAAACACTTATTATATATCACGTAGTAAAAGTTAAAATACAAACTACTACCGCACTTCAATATCTTAGTTGCGTCGCATTATTTTTAAACCGCGAAAGTTAATTTACAATCTACTCAACAATTTTATAATATGCTCTGGCAGTTAAAGAAAATACAATTGTATAAATTACTGCAAAAACAAGTATTGTCATTATAGTTGAAAGTATAAATAGGTGTATATTTCTCAAACCAAAAACAGCAAGCAACTTTGTAATTATTGGGAATGCGAAGGCAATATGAATTATTGTAAAAACAAGAGGCAGAAAGAATACCATTAGTACTTGCCTTCTTATGGTCTTCCTTATTTCTTTTTTATCCATTCCAACTTTCTGCATAATCTGAAAACGTTCCTTATCTTCATACCCTTCTGATATCTGCTTGTAATAAATAATAAGCACTGTTGCCATTAAAAATAATGTTCCTAAAAATATGCCTAAGAAAAACAATCCACCATATAGTGAGAGAAATGCTTCCCTGCCAGATACAGCACTTTCAGCATTAGCCTTCATTTTATTTTGCACAAATTTTTTATTTAATTTATCAGAAATTGATAGTATATCCTTATTAGTGCTATTAATATTAAAGCCAATTGTATATTCCTTGAATCCATTCTTTCCTACAGTATCTATATTATTTACAAATATTACATAGGTATCTACCATATCTGTCATAGCATTATTTAAAGCAGATACAGGTTTATCCAATCTCTGTTTAACTTTAAAGGTTTTGTTATCAATATTAATTGTATTATCAACAAAACCCTTTACTTTTGAGAAGAGAATTACTTCATCATCATGAAGAGTAATATTCTTTCCTTCTAATCTATTGTAATCTGAAATAGGAATAGCCTCTATAATGGAAACCTTTGAATTCCCAGTGTTTTTGCTTACAGATAAAAATTTACCATCTTTTTTCATAGCTTCTAAACCATTATCGAAATAATAGAGCTTATCTTTCATATCTATTTTATTACTCTTTAATTCAACATTTAAAATCTCATCCAGCCTTTGTATTTGATTTTTATTGTTTTCTCTAGCCGTTATAACTATATCTCTTGGATAGCGAAGCTTTAAAAAATCTTCTATACCAACGTATAAAGAAATTGTAGTTGAAAGCATAACAAGTACAGCAGTGCTTAAGATACAAATATTTGCAAGTCCCACTGCATTTTGCTTCATTCTGTACATCATGCCAGAAACAGATATAAAATTCCCTGTCTTATAATAAAAGTTCTTCTGTTTTCTAAGAAACTTTAATATTGCAATGCTTCCTGCTGTAAAGATTGCATAGGTTCCTATCATAACTAAGATAACTGCACCAAAAAATAAAGTCAAAGCCGCAAGTGGTGATTTAACATTTAAAGCTATTCCATATCCGCTGCAAAGAGCTGTCACCCCTATAATAGTCATAATCCATTTTGTTTTTGGCTCTTTTTCCCCTTGCTCAGACCCTTTTAAAAGTTCAATAGGTTTTAATATTTTTATTTGAAATAAATTTGATAATAAGGTTGCAAAAAAGATACTACAAAAAACGATTAAGGTTTTTATAATAGATGGCATTGAAACAGAAAATCCAAAGGACACTTTAAAATTAAGCATCTTTATAAGCAAAAGAAACATAAGCTTATTTAAAATGATTCCACCAATAAGTCCAACGATTAAACTGATAACAGAAGTAAAAATACACTCATAACATAGTATTTTTGCAATATGCTTTTTTTCAAGTCCCAGCACATTATAAAGTCCAATTTCTTTTTTACGTCTTTTAATGAGAAAACTATTTGTATAAAAAAGAAATATAGCTGAAAATATTCCTATTACTATTGTTCCTAAAAAGAGAATTGACTTTAAACTAGCAGCACCACTGACTCCATCCAGTCCTTTATTTATTGAAATTGCATACATTATATAAAACATCATAATTGTACATATACAAGTAAGTATAAACGGAAAATAAGTCTTACTATTTTTTTTGATATTTATTACTGCTAATCTGGGATAAAATAACTTACTCATTTGCTGCACCTCCAGTAGTAATCACTGTAAGTGTATTTGAAATTTTTTCAAACATCTCTTCCTTTGACATTGAACCTCTATAAAGCTGATGAAACACTTCCCCATCTTTTATAAAAAGCACCCTTCCTGCATGGCTTGCTGCCTTGGTACTGTGGGTAACCATAAAAATTGTCTGTCCCTCATTATTAATATCTGAAAATAATTTTAAAAGATGATCTGTGGATTTTGAATCAAGAGCTCCTGTTGGCTCATCTGCTAAAATAAGCTGTGGATCTGTAATTAAAGCTCTAGCAACAGCTGCTCTTTGCTTTTGTCCTCCTGATACCTCATAAGGAAACTTTTCTAGTATTTGCTCTATGCCCAACTTCTCTGCAATAGGCTTCAATCTTTTTTCCATTTCCCTATAGTTTTTTCTAGATAAAACAAGTGGTAAAAAAATATTGTCTTTTAAAGAGAAAGTATCAAGCAAATTAAAATCCTGAAATACAAAGCCTAAATTTTCTCTACGAAATGCAGTGATTTCACTTTCTTTAATTGCAACAATATTCTTACCTTGCAGCAAAACCTCTCCACTAGTTGGCTTATCTAAAGATGCTAGTATATTAAGCAATGTGGTTTTTCCTGAGCCTGACTCTCCCATAATTGCTACATATTCACCCTTTTCCACCGAAAAGGTTACATTGCTTAAAGCTTGAACCTGATTTCCTCCAAATCTTGATGAATATATTTTCTTTAAATTATTTACTTCTAATAACTTCATTTTCTTCCTCCTCTGTTCACTTTGACTATACTATAATTATAAAAAAAAGAGAAATGCTAAGCCATAACTTTAGCTTACATTTCTTCTTTTAACCTTACATCTTTGTAACATTTGATTATTCAATTATAGTTTTTACAGAAGAAACATTGATTTTTACTTTAGTTCCTACATTAATCTCAGAAGTAATGGTTATTGTATGTGAAAGCTTATCTAATATCTTTTTACAAAGATAAAGACCAATTCCTGTTGCCTTTTTATCCATACGACCATTGTATCCAGTAAAACCTCTTTCAAATACTCTTGGTAAATCCTCCTCTGCAATACCTGCTCCTGTATCCTCAATGACAATCACCTTTTGGGAAGTATCCTCCATATATATTGATATTTTCCCGCTGCTTGTATATTTTAATGCATTCCATAATATTTGTTCAATTACAAATACCAGCCACTTTTCATCTGTGAGCACAGTACAATCCATTTCTTTTAAATCAAGTGCTATATTTTTTCTAATGAATACATGTGCATACTTTCTAATAACTTGTTTTATAATTTTAAGCAAGTTATATTCTTTAAGCACCAAATCCGATGAGTTATTATCAATTTTCAAGTAACCTAGCACCATTTCAACATATTGTTCAACTTTAAAGACTTGCTCTAATAATTCCTTGCTTTGTTCAGTATACTCACTTTGCAGTATCAATCTCATTGCAGCAATTGGTGTTTTAATTTGATGTGCCCAAAGAGTGTAATAATCTATCATTTCCGTCTGCTTAATATCCATTTTAGAAATCAGATCTGTACTTTGATTGTAAAGTGCCTGCAAAATATTTTGGTAATCAGCTTCAATTAAATTATTAGCTGTCGGCAATTCATCTAACCCTATATTTATCTTTTTTTCAAGAATACACAGCTCATTATGCTTTTTATAACATTTAATAAAATCATAAGTAACAAAGATAATAGCTGTAATTGCTGATAAAAAAGAAGCATATAAAACCGGCTCAAGCTCTAAAGAATATAATGAAAATACTCCAGCAAAAATTGCAATAAAAATGCTAGCCATTATTATTGTTTTTTTATGACCTCTAATATACCATAATAGAATCTGTAAAAAAGATTTTTCCTCCATATTATTCCACCACATACCCAATGCCTTTTTTTGTCTTAACAAAATCGCAGATACCAGCATCTGAAAGCTTTTTTCTAAGACGGGTTACATTAACAGTTAAAGTATTATCATCTATGTAGCTGTCACTTTCCCAAAGCCTTGTCATAATAACATCCCTTGGAATTGCCTTGCCAACATTCTCAAGTAAAATTTGAAGTATCTTAAATTCGTTCTTTGTAAGCTCAATCTTATTATTTTCATATTCAATAGTAGCATTGTTTAAGTTTAACACTACACCATTATGCTCAATTATATCCATGGTTCCACCAAAAGAATATGTCCTTCTTATGAGTGCCTGTACCTTTGCCACAAGAATATTTAAATCAAAGGGTTTAGAAATAAAATCATCACCGCCCATATTTACAGCCATAATGATATTCATACTATCAGACATAGAAGAAATAAAAATAATAGGAACCTTTGATAATTTACGAATTTCGCTGCACCAATGATAGCCATTGAAAAATGGTAGTGATATATCCAAAAGTACAAGGTGTGGCTGAAACTTAATAAATTCTACAGTAACATCCTTAAAATTAGTTAAAAATTCAGTTTCATAATTCCAGCCACTAAGACAATTTTTCATTGATTTTGCAATGGTCATATCATCTTCAACAATTAAAATTTTATACATACCCTTCTCCCATTTTTTTTATAAATTTCTTTTTTCATTATACAATAAATTTCTATTATTTTCACATTGTTTTATTCGATTTAAATATTTCAATACTATATATCTAAAAAATTTATAATCAATTATAATTATATCCACATTGTACTATAACTACAAATAATTTAAATACTTGTCTTTTTTAACTTGACACAAATCAATAAAGATAATAAGCTAATAATGATAAAGATTACCAGTAATAAAATTCAAAATTGGAGGAATACAACATGAAACCTATAAAATTAAAATCAAGTTGGCTTAATAAATGCCTAATGAAATACTTTAGCAAAGAAGTGATTTCACAGGAGGATTTAGATAAAATTAAATATTTACATCTTAGTTCTACATATGAAGAATGCATGATTAGTTTAGACGCTCCACCAGAAAGAGTTATACATCCTAATAGTGGTGATCAATGGTGTGATTGCTGTGACTGGAATGTAGAAAATTCAAAAAAACTAGATGACTTAGTAAAAATAGACAAGTATGATTATATTTATAATATTGAGTTAATCAATGAAGAAGCAGATATTGAATATGAAACTGCTGAAAAAATAGAACAAGAAACTGCTGAATTTGAAAAATCTATAACTAATTTAGGAGAATTAATTGAAGTGGAAGATGAAGACTATATTTCTGAAGATGATGATGATGACGAATCAGAAGATAATATAATATTTAGTGAAGATCTAAAATACTTTAGAAATTTAGAGGAACTACGTTTATCGGTATGCTCAGATATATACTCTTTAGGCTTTTTAACCAATATGCCTAACCTTAGAATTTTAGAATTAAGCGAAGTTCAGCTTAAAGACAACAATGGTTTTGAAAATCTTCTAAACTTAAAACAGTTATCTATTTGGGGTGACTAAAAAGTAAACAATAACTACTAGCCAACTTTCTAATTATATTTTTCATAACAACTTTAGAAAGTTGGCATTTTATAATCCAGTCATCGAACCTATAAAAATTCTTTCATTGAAAGTTTTTCGTAACCATAAATATTCCCCTATCGTAAATTTTGCCCCCTTTCTACTTAGAATTTATATTATTAACTTCAGTTATGCAATTTTAAAATCTAAATTTCATATTGAGGATAAAACATGATTTATAGGTTATTTCATCCAAAATTAATAGAAACACTTATACAGTTTTATAAAATGGATTTTCAAAAAACTT
>NZ_JABBNI010000025.1 GCF_012926525.1 Clostridium muellerianum | reverse complement strand
CTTTACAGTTATTTTGAGTAAAGGTAAAATTATTCATAGGATAATACCTGCCTTTCTTAATTTTTCTCTGCAAAGAAAATTATACTTCAAGGCTTGGTATTATCCATTATTTATTTTTTGGAAACTATAATATGGAAACTACTAAAGTTTCGTTTGTACGAAACTTAGGTAATTACAACTTATAATTGATTTTAGATTTGTAGTTGAAAGTAAACCTTAGGCATTTAATATATAAGTATTTGCAAGTCAGCAATATTAATAAATTCATAAAAATTTTAATAATAATATGGCACTTTATGTATAAAGTTGATTAAATTTTAACAAATAATTTAAAAATATATGCTAATTTGATAATTTAGTAAATTAGTAAACATATATGTGTGTTGAAATTTGGCAGTTATGATATAATTTATTGAAAATCCCCATAAAAGGGGTATAATATTAGTTGTAGTGCTACAATTTATATTATACTAGGGGGGAACAAAAAATGAAAAAGAAAAAGATAAGTTTTCCAACAGCTTTTACTGTTTTAGTAATCGTTTTAATTCTTGCAGCGGTACTTACATATATAGTTCCAGCAGGTACATATGCAAAGATAAAGTACGAGCCTGATAAAAAGGTTTTCACAATGATAAAACCAGACACTTCCACAAAGGAATTGCCAGGTACTCAGGAAACTTTAAATAAAATGGGTATTAAGACGGAAATAGGAAAGTTTGAAGATGGGAGTATTACTAAACCTGTTGCTATACCAGGGACATATGAAAAAGTAACCCAAACTCCACAAGGTTTTTTTGCAGTGCTTCAATCACCAATAAAAGGTATATATGATACCATTGATATTATTACATTCGTATTAATAATTGGAGGAGTTATTGGTGTATTAAATAACACTGGTGCTTTTGATGCTGGTATAGCTAGTTTATCTCGAGCTACAAAAGGAAGAGAATTTTTACTAATAGTTGTAGTTACGGTATTAATTTCTATAGGTGGTACGACTTTTGGTATGGCTGAAGAGACTATAGCTCTATATCCGGTATTGATCCCTATATTTATTGCTACAGGATACGATGCTATAGTATGTATTGCAGCTATATATATGGGTTCATCTATAGGTACAATGTTTTCTACTGTAAATCCTTTTTCATCAATTATTGCGTCAAATGCCGCAGGAATAAAATTCACACAGGGGCTTACAGTAAGAATAGTAGGTTTGGTTATTGCTACTATAATTACAATCATTTATATTCTTAAATATGCTAAGAAAGTTAAGGCGGACGCAACTAAGTCGCTTATATATGCTCAGAAAGAAGAGATTGAAAAGAAATTCTTAGTTGATTATTCTGATGAAGAAGCCTTTAAATTCACTGGTAGACGTAAATTAATGTTAATAATATTTGCTTTAACATTTGTTGTAATGGTTTGGGGCGTTTCTATAAAACAGTGGTGGTTTACAGAAATGACTGCATTATTCCTATGTTCAGGAATAATAATTGGTGTAATTTCAGGAATGGGAGAAAAAGAATTTGTTAACAAGTTTGTTGCTGGTGCTGGAGATTTAATAGGAGTTGCATTAATTATTGGAGTTGCAAGATCTATTAATTTAGTTATGGAACAGGGAATGATATCGGATTCAATACTTTATATGGCATCGGGAGCAGTTAAAGGTATGAATTCTATGTTATTTGTAATTGTGATGCTTATAGTATTCTTAGTTCTTGGATTCTTTATTCCATCATCTTCAGGTCTTGCAGTATTGTCAATACCAATTATAGCACCTCTTGCAGATACTGTTGGATTGTCAAGAGATATTATAATAAGTACTTATCAGTATGGACAAGGCTTAATGGCATTTATAACTCCAACAGGACTTATTTTAGCTACATTAGCAATGGTAGATGTAACTTATGATAAATGGTTAAAGTTTATAATGCCATTAATGGGGTACATTACAGCTTTTGCAGTAGTTATGTTATTAGTTGAAACAGTAATCTAATTAATAAAAAATATTCTATAAATTAAAATTGAAAGGCAGATACATAGTTTTGTATTTGCCTTTTAACTTTATTATAATTAAGATTATATCCCTAGTACTATATTAAAATGGAACTACATTCATCATATAGATGTTTATAATTTAACCGAGTTGCTGAATTTAACAAGAAGGCAGATTGCTTAGCGGCAATTTTTCTGTTTTTATTTAAACTTTTAATTATTTCTTCAGTATTTTTTACTCCTAAGCCGTGACCATAGTAAGTACCATTACCTAAATATATAGTATTTTCACCCTGCCACTGTGGAGTTAAAGGATTTACATCCGGATTTTTAAAATATTTACAATCTCCCATAAGAACATCCGTTTCATCTCTAAATTCTTCAATGTACAGATTTTCATTAAGGTAATGCCAATTTAGTAAATGTATATTAGGAAACATTTTGTTAAAAAGTTTTTCGGGTAATACATTAACAAGTGCTTTATAATAAATAATAACTATGGCAGTAGAACATTCAGTTCCATATTTTGAACTATTAATAAAAATATCTTTTATGGCATCAGAGGGTTTTACTTCTTTTTTTAATAAGAATCCCCCTTCATTAGTATGATCCCAATATTTTGAATTGCATTTAGATTTACGGAAAACCTTAAAAAGTAAATTGCTTTTAGACATATCTTTAGCTGAAACACAAATATTTGTTTGTAAATTTAATTGAAACTTTAGTTCGTTCAATGAACTATATGTGTAAATTTTTTTACTTAAAAACAGTTTATTAATAATTTTATTTTCCATGCTATTTATTTGATAACCTTTCATCAGTTCATTTTTTGAAACCGTACTGTCTGAAATTTTTATCATTAAATCCCTCCTAGCCTAGCAATTTTAATTTGTTCTGCCATAGGGGAATAAAGCCATTTGTTCCAGTTATATATGTTTTTTCGATGAAAGTTAAATGAGAAATTTGAAAGCAGTAATTTTGTATTGTTATCTAATTTATCAAATAGTTTTAAAAGGTTAATTTCTTCTTTTTTTAAAGGTGTTAATATTTTTCCGCTGTCAATGGAAACTGGAGCGCATATATATTTGGCTCTCAAGATTACTATATAAGGAATTGGATTGCTGGACTTTTGAAAACTTTCACCAGTAAAGTGCAAGAATAAAAAATTTTTTTCAAGCCAATTAAGAAAGTATAGATAACAACTATTTTTATCCATGTTTTCAATCATAGTTACACCTGGTACAAAATTCAGAAGTTTTTTTGAAAGCTCAATATCCTTCAATTCTTTAGATTGTAAACCCTGTGCAATTATAATTAGACTTTTAGGATCCCGACATTCAAAAAAAGCCCATACTAAATTATGAATGAGAAATCCTTTTTTATATCTTTTAAAAATCATGTCAGCAATAACAGATAAGACTGTTTTATCTCTATATACTTTTGTTAAAAGTGCTGCAGAAATATCTAAAATTTCATCATACTCATTGTTCATACCATCATCCACAGATCCAGTTACAAGTATCCATTTTAAAACAGCATGAATTCCTTCTACATAATCACAGGATAAATAGTTAGTGTTTCTAGAATTTTTTTTGCCTGTATATATTTCATTAATGATTTCTATAGCAAGTTTATTTCGTGGATTTAAACTATGAAAAATATTTAATTCTTGAATTTTATTTTTTAGTGTAAATAGAGAAGCAAAATTCAAATCTTCATGATTAATTAAATTTATAGATTTTTCACTGTTATTTTTAAATAGGCTGTGAAAAAAAGTATTTAAATTATCAATTCCGTTTTTAATTCTTATTTCGTCTAAGGGACTTGGAGAAACCAAATTATCCATATACTTAAGCTCCTTTCTATAAACAAAACACATACTACATAATATTTATAATTTAAAGTTTATGTTTATAAAATTTTTAAGATTTTATTTTGTACAATTATAAAATTTATAACAATGTATGTTACTAATGAAACATTTACCAAGTCTTTTAATTTTATTAAAAGTTGAGCTGGTTTATGTTCCCAATTTGCCATATTAGTCATAAATTATATTAAAGAAAAATCCTATTACTGGATTAATCTTTATTTATACTAAAGGAGGTAAATTGATTTATGGGAAAGCATAGTAGAGAATGCTGTTCATGCAAAAATGGAGAAAAGAAGGATGAGTGTTTTAAGGATGCACATAAGCCTGGATGCGGGTGTGAATATAAATTAGATATTACCTGCTGCCATGAACCAGGAGAGCGAGGCCCAAAAGGCTGTAGAGGACGTAGAGGAAGAAAAGGAGAACAGGGAGATCCAGGAGAAATGGGACCAGAAGGAGTTCAAGGACCACAGGGAGAACAAGGAGATCCAGGGGAACAAGGTGAAAGAGGAAGAAGAGGAAAGAGAGGACATCGAGGTAAGAAAGGCAAAATGGGAGAAAGAGGATGCAGAGGACGCAGGGGAAGAAAAGGAGAACAAGGAGATCCGGGAGATCCAGGTGAAATAGGTCCAGAAGGAATTCAAGGGCCACAGGGAGAACAAGGAGATCCAGGAGAACAAGGAGAAAGGGGAGAGAGAGGAAGAAGAGGAAAGAGAGGACATCGAGGTAAGAAAGGTGAAATGGGAGAAAGAGGATGCAGAGGACGCAGAGGAAGAAAAGGAGAACAAGGAGATCCGGGAGATCCAGGTGAAATAGGTCCAGAAGGAATTCAAGGGCCACAGGGAGAACAAGGAGATCCAGGGGAACAAGGAGAAAGGGGAGAGAGAGGAAGAAGAGGAAAGAGAGGACATCGAGGTAAGAAAGGTGAAATGGGAGAAAGAGGATGCAGAGGACGCAGAGGAAGAAAAGGAGAACAAGGAGATCCGGGTGATCCAGGAGAAGTAGGGCAAGAAGGAATTCAAGGACCACAAGGTGAACAAGGAGATCCAGGAGAACAAGGAGAACGAGGGGAAAGAGGAAGAAGAGGAAAGAGAGGACATCGAGGAAAGAAAGGCGAAATGGGAGAAAGAGGTCCAAGAGGACACAGAGGAAGAAAAGGAGAGCAAGGAGATCCAGGAGAAAGAGGAAAGAGAGGACATCGAGGTAAAAAAGGAAGAACGGGAGACCCGGGACCATCAGGTGAATTAGTTAAGTGCCCATGCATTAAACAGATAAGAAATATATTAGAACAGATAATAGATTTATTCCCAAGGTCAACAATTATTGTAAATTATGAAAATGGTGGATCAGTAACAGGAATACCAGCCGAATTGCTTCCAGAAGGAAATGATAGTAGCATTTTCGTACTAGAAAATTGCGAGGGAAATGTAATTCATAGAATTGATATTTGTAAAATAGCATCTATAGTTTTAGGAGGAACAGATTCTTTTATTAACAATGATGGAAGTATTAAAATAACATTTTTGGAAGAGCCATTGACAGCTAATACAAGCAATACTATTGATTTTGAAGCAAATATAAGAAGAATTTTTATGGAACTAGCAGAGTCAGGAACAGAGGTTACAGTAAGAGCAGGTGGAATAGATTTACAAGAACAGCCAGTTATTACTACAGCTTATGGAGCAACTTTATTAGGCTGTAATGCAGTAGTATCTAATTGCTATGTAGAAGATATTAAGTAAAAAAGTATGATTTTGAGGTAAAATGTAATCACTAAAATATGTTTTTAATATATTTCATAGAAGTGTTTTTTTATTAAAAATAAAAAATTTATAATTGACAGTGAAGGAATATAACAATCCTTCACTGTTTATTATATGTTGTTAAATTTTTTAAGCGAAAAATAAACTAAAATTTTTTATAAGTACTTGCTAAACTTTTATTTATGTAGTAATATAATGTACATAAAAGAAATCATAGTAAAATACTAGGAATTGCGATGATGAGAAGAGTAAGTTATATGAAACTGGCAGAGAGAGATCTCCATTGGGTGTAAGGGATCTTGAGTTAAAAGTAACTGAAGTGCATCTCAGAGCACTGAATTGAAGTGTAGTAGACTTCAGCGGGTACGCCCGTTAAAGCGTTGAGGTATGATCGTACCAAAATTAAGAGTTTTTATGTATTATTATTTAATTTTACATATTAAACAGAGTGGAACCGCGGAAGTATACTTCTGCCTCTGTAATAGAGGCAGAAGTTTTTTGTTTTTCGGAATCCGGAGTCCAAAAAACAAAGGCACTAGATTAAGTTGCTTATACATTCACACAAATCTTTGCTTTATCAATTTAAAACTATGACTTGATAAACTAAAGTTAAACATATAAATTAGGAGGCCTATTTAAAATGAGTTCAGTAAATTATTTTGATTCTATTGCAGATAAATGGAATGTTATTAGAGAAGAGTATTTTGAGGAAAAATTAAAGTATATTTCGCTTTCAAAGGTTGATATAAAAGATAAAATTTGTGCTGATTTAGGATGCGGCACAGGATTTATTTCACTAGCCTTAGCTGGTGAATCTAAAATAGTTTTTTCTATTGATAATTCTAAAAATATGCTTAGGGAACTTCATAATGCGTCTGTAAGCAAAGGAGTAAATAATATTTATCCAATAAGAGGCTCCATTGATGATTTGCCATTATTTGATGAATCTATTGATGCGATTTTTATAAATATGGTACTGCACCATATGTTTGATGCAGAAAAAGCAATACGAGAAATGTATAGGGTGCTAAAGAAAGGCGGCACAGTGGTTATAACAGATGTAGAGGAGCATAGTGGTGAGTGGGCAAGGACAGAAATGCATGATGAATGGCTGGGATTTTCACATGTACAAATGAATGAATGGTTAAAAAGTGCAGGTTTTAAAAATATAGATGTAAGCAGTACAAATTTAAAATGCAAAGGATATTCAAGTTTAGGAGAGTACACTGAAACAGGAATATTTGCAGCAAAAGGAATTAAGGAGGAATAAAAAATGGAATTTCAGTCACTATTAATACACGGAGGCATAGATGGGGATGAGCATACAGGTGCGGTGAATGTTCCTATATATCAAACGTCTACTTATAGGCAATCCTCTTTAGGAGTAAACAGTGGATATGAATATTCAAGAACAGGAAATCCTACTAGAGAGGCTTTAGAAAAACTAATTTCGCAATTAGAAGATGGATATAAAGGTTTTGCATTTGCTTCTGGTATGGCGGCTACAACAGCAGTATTAATGTTATTTAAAGGTGGAGATAAAATTTTAATGTCCAGCAATGTTTATGGAGGAACCTTTAGAGTATTAGATAAAGTATTTGAGAGATTTAATTTACAATATGAACTTGTGGATACTTCTGATATTAAAGATGTAGAAAATAAAATTACAGAAAATGTGAAAGCTATATTTATTGAAACACCTACGAACCCACTTATGACAATAACAGATATAAGAAAAATTTCAGATTTAGCAAAACGACATAATATTTTAACTATTGTGGACAATACCTTTATGACTCCATATTTACAAAAACCTATAGAACTTGGAGGAGATATTGTAGTTCATAGTGCAACTAAATATTTAGGAGGACACAGCGATTTAATAGCTGGACTTGCGGTAGTAAATAGTGAAGAACTAGCTGAAAAGCTGCATTTTATACAAAATTCTACTGGTGGAGTGCTAAATCCATTTGATTCATGGCTTCTTATTAGAGGAATAAAAACTTTATCTGTAAGAATGGATAGACACATTGAAAATGCAAAGTATACAGCGGAGTTTTTAGCAAAACATCCATTAATAGAAAAAGTTTATTATCCAGGTTTTGAAAATCATAATGGTTATGAGATTCACAAGAAACAAGCTAAGGCAGCAGGGGCTATGATTTCATTTACTTTAAGGAAAGAAGTAAATATTAACAAATTTTTCAAAGGATTAAAATTAATAAGTTTAGGAGAAAGCTTGGGAGGAGTAGAATCTTTAATATCTCATCCAGCAACTATGACTCATGCTTCAATACCTTATGAAATAAGACAAAAAATAGGTATTACTGATAATTTAGTAAGGTTATCAATTGGAATTGAAAATAAAGAGGATTTAGTTAAGGATATAAATAATGCTTTACAGGGGGAAAAATAATTATGATGTATGTTAATGATATAAGAGAACTTGTAGGAAACACTCCTATATTAAAAATAAATCACTTTAATGTAAAAAAAGGTGTCAATATTTTTGCTAAACTTGAATATTTCAATCCAGGTGGAAGTGTCAAGGATAGAATAGGTTTATATATGATTGAAAAAGCTGAAGAAGAAGGGAAACTTAAAAAGGGACATACTATAATTGAAGCTACTGCAGGAAACACTGGCTTGGGAGTTGCATTAGGAGCTTTGAATAAGGGATATAGAGTTATATTTGTAGTTCCTGAGAAGTTTTCCATAGAAAAGCAATTGTTAATGAAGGCGCTTGGTGGAGAAATCATAAATACTCCAAGGGAACTAGGTATGGAAGGTGCTATTAAAAAATCACAAGAACTATTAGATACTATACCGAATTCAATATCTCTTAAACAATTTGAAAATCCAGCTAATCCAGAAGCACATTACTTAACCACTGGTCCGGAAATATATTTAGCTATGGATAAGAAGATAGATTATTTTATAGCTGGAGCAGGGAGTGGTGGTACTTTTACTGGTATTGCAAAGTATTTAAAGGAAAAGGATAGTCAGATAAAGACAATAATTGCAGATCCTGAAGGTTCTACAATAGGTGGTGGTGTTGAAGGCTGTTATAACATTGAGGGTATAGGAAATAATTTTATACCTTCAACACTTAATATGAGTCTGGTTGACAAGTTTATAAAGGTAAATGATGATGAAAGCTTTAATATGGTAAAAGAATTAGCAAGAAAAGAAGGACTTACAGTTGGATCATCTTCTGGTGCAGCTATGGCAGCTGCGTTAAAATTGGCAGACACTATAGATTCAGGAAATATAGTAGTAGTATTTCCAGATAGAGGTGACAGATATTTTAGTAAAAACCTATATTAAATTTTAGTGCATATATATTGATTAATACAAAAGGAAAAACAAAATTGTTATTCATATTTTGTCTTTCCTTTTGTTATATAATCTTATTTATTTTTGTTTCCTACTTTTTATATATTATAAGCATCTTAAGAAGATACTTTTTTATTAAAACTAAAAGAATAATGATTTTAAATGAATACAACTATAATTTTAATATGAATTTATAAAATTTTTGCGAATAATAAGAAAATTACATTACCATCTATTGATAAAAAAGTAAATTAATCTTAATATGTTATTATAGAGAATTTTCTATCAAATAATAAAAGCATGTTTAAATAATAAAGTTTATTTGGGCTATATGGTTTTGAAACATAGAATTAACATAAAAATGAAGCAGTAAGGGGGATAATGTGGTGGGAGATTTACTGGATCATAAAAAAATTTTAGAATGTTTATTGGAAAATTTAGATGAAGGGATTCAGGTTGTAGATTCTACAGGAAAAACTATATATTATAATCAGGTAATGAGTAAGGTTGAAGGAATAAATCCAAGTGAAGTTTTGGGGAAACGAGTTAATGAATATTTATGTGATGTAAAAGAAGATACATCAACTCTTATGAGAGTATTAAAAAATGGAAAAAAGATTGTGGATTTAATTCAACAATATAGTAATGAGTATAAAAAGAAAGTTACTACTATAAATACTACTGTACCTGTAGAATGTAATGGAAAAAATATAGCAGCTATTGAAATATCTAAAGATATGACAAGGCTAAAAGAACTTACCGAATGCATATATAAATTGCAAAAAAATGATGTAAAAGTTAAAAAAAGTTTCACTTTTAGAGATATAATTACTTGTAGTGTTAAAATGAAAGAAGTAGTAGAAAAAGCTAAAAGATCAAGTTTATCAAATTCATCAGTTCTAATTTATGCTGAAACAGGAGCAGGAAAAGAAGTAATGGCACAAAGTATTCATTATGGAGGAATAAGAAATAATAAACCTTTTATACCTATAAATTGTGCTGCCATACCAGCAGCTTTACTTGAAGGAATGTTATTTGGAACAACAAAGGGCAGTTTCACAGGTGCAGAAAATAGAAAAGGGTTATTTGAAGAAGCAAATCATGGCACTATTTTGTTAGATGAAATTAATTCTATGGAACCATATCTTCAATCAAAACTATTAAGAGTACTTCAAGATGGATATATAAGGCCAATTGGAAGTAACAAAACTATAGATATAGATGTAAGAATAATAGCTACATTAAATGAGGAGCCTGAAGAGCTTATAAAAGCAGGAAAGCTTAGAAAAGATTTTTATTATAGATTAAGTGTAATAAAATTAAGAATACCTCCGCTAAGAGAAAGAAAAGAGGATATACCTATTTTGGCAAATAAATTTCTTAAAGAGTATAACGATATTATGGGGAAAAATATAGAAAAAATACATGAAGATTTAATGGAAAGGTTTCTAAAATATAGCTGGCCTGGAAACATAAGGGAACTTAAAAATGTGATTGAATCTGCTGTAAACATGGCAGATGACAGCTCTATTTTAAATTGCAACAATTTTGAATCTAAGATTTTTAACAAATCAATAAGTGGATTATATGAAAGTTTTAGTATTGATAACTGTGAAAAAATTGATTTAGAAAAATATATAGGCAGCATAGAAAAGAATGTAATTGAAAAGGTTCTTAAAAAAAATAACTATAATGTAAGTAAAACTTCTAGGCAATTAAATATTTCAAGACAAAATTTACAGTATAAATTAAAAAAGCACAATATTAATCATGAGGGAGAGTAGTAAATTATTCACATGAGTTTATCACACGTGGATAGTATATACTAAATATAAAGGTTTTTTAGGAGGTATATATGTTAAACAAGCAAAGATTAGTAGGGGAATTTATAGAATTAGTACAGATAGATAGTACTACTTCTAAAGAAGGTGCTGTAGCAAAAGTTTTAGTAGACAAGCTACAACAATTAGGGTTTGATGTAGTTATAGACGATGCTGGAATTAAATCCGGAGGAGAAACTGGTAACATTATTGCAACATTAAAAGGAAATAGATCAGGAAAAACTGTTTTATTCAGTTCGCATATGGATACAGTTAGACCAGGAGAATGTATAAAGCCTATTATAGATGCAGATAAGGGAATAATAAAGAGTGATGGGACTACTGTATTAGGTGGAGATGATAAAGGTGGTATAGCTGCTATTTTAGAAGCTATGAAGATAATAAAAGAAAATCATATAGAACATAGTGATATACAAATTGTATTCTCTATATGGGAAGAAGGAGGATTAATTGGTGCTAAGTATCTAGACTATTCTAAGATAAATGCAGATTTTGCATTTGTATTAGATGGTGGTGGAGCTCCTGGACAAATAATAGTAAAGGCACCAGCTCAGGACAGCATAGAAGTTAAAATAAAAGGTAAATCAGCGCATGCAGGAGTGGTTCCAGAAAAAGGCATAAGTGCCATAATGGTTGCATCTAGAGCTATAGAAAATATGAAATTGTTAAGAATAGATGAAGAAACTACAGCTAATATAGGTACTGTAAAAGGAGGTGTTGCTACTAACATAGTTATGCCGGAGCTTAAAATATTAGCAGAAGCTAGAAGTTTAGATAACTCAAAGTTAGATATTCAAACTCAACATATGGTAGATACATTCAAACAAGCTGCGCATGATTTTGGTGCTGAAATAGAAATAAAAACGAAAAGAATGTATAAAGCTTTCAATATAGATGAAAATGATGAAATAGTTAATGTAGTAAAAAAAGTATTATCTAAAATGGGTATAAAACCTATGGTTGTTTCTACAGGAGGTGGAAGTGATACTAACATATTAAATGCTAATGGCATAAAAGCTGTCAATTTAAGTGTAGGTATGGAAAAAGCCCATACGTTAGAAGAATATATAGCTATAGAAGATTTAATGAATTCAGCTAGAATGATAGTACAAATAGTGAAAGCAGTATAATATGGCAGCATGTTCTATTAAAGAAAATTTTATGTTGTTTATGTAAATGAAATAGTAATAGTGTTTTAAGCATGAAAGCTTACCAAAAACTAGTATGTAGATATAGTTTCTATCTACATACTAGTTTTTTATTTAATTGTATTTTAAAAAATGAATAAATATTCTAAAATTTTAATTAATTAATATAATAGCAAAATAATTTGTCATGCGTAAAAACATTTTGCATGTATTAGATTGATTACATATATTGGATTTTTCAAAAAAATACCATTAAGTAACATCCATATGCAAATTTTTTTGCGTAATTTTATACATTTAAGTTATTAATCTACATAAAACAAAGAATTTAATCTATGGCATATTATTTGCTTTATTTATAATTGAAGAAATTAGTGGAAATTAAGATTCCATTAGTTACATATAAAATTATAGTTATGGTAGGTGAATAAGTATGATAAAAAAGGGAACATGGGTTGAAGTTGAGGAAATTGTATTGACACCGGAGGAAAGAGCTAAAAATATACCAGAAGAAACAAAGAAAACTCCTCTTAAATGTTGGATAAGAGGAAATTGCTTAAATGATTGTGAATTAGGCGATGAAGTAAGTGTTGAAACAAATGTGGGGAGAATAGCTCAAGGAAAAGTAATAGATGTAGAACCAGGTTACTATCATTCCTTTGGAAAATATGTTAGTGAACTTGGATATATAGGAAAACAAGCAAAAGATATGATAAAGTAATTTTTTTAGATATAGTTAACTTATGAGTGTAACTATCATGTAAACAAATTTTAAAAGAAAATGCTAGCGTTGAAATTGAAATTCGGAAGAGGAGGTCTGTGAACTGTGAATAAATATGAAGAGCTTATGTCAAGAAAAAATGAAATTATGCTTGAATCTGTTGGTATTAATTTTGATAAATATGAAACTGGGGAACTTTCATTTGATTATGAAAGCCTTATGAAAGATGTTGGATATTCTTTAGAAGAAGTTAGAAAAATTCAAAAAGAAGTAGGTGTAGGAGATACCCCATTATTAGAATTAAGAAATCTTACAAAATTAGCAAGAAAGGTATCTAAAACTGGAAAAGCAGCTAGAATATTTGTAAAAGATGAAAGTTGCAATCCATCTGGAAGCTTTAAAGATAGGAGAGCATCAGTATCTGTATATGATGCAATGAAAAGGGGATATAAAGGAGTAGCTGCAGCTACATCAGGAAATTATGGTGCAGCAGTGGCTTCCCAAGCTAATATAAGAGGTCTTAAATGTATAATAGCTAATGAATGTTATGATTCAAGAAAAGTGGGACAACCTGAAATATTAGAAAAAGGAAGAAAATGTGAGGGATATGGTTCAGAAGTAGTTAGACTTACTGTAGGGCCTGAATTATTTTATACTTTCTTAAAAATACTTGAAGATACAGGATATTATAATGCATCGCTGTACTCATCTTATGGTGTAGCTGGCGTAGAAACTTTAGGTGTTGAAATAGTAGAACAATGTAGAGAAAAATTTGGAAAAGATCCTAACGCGGTGGTTATAACTCATGCGGGTGGTGGAAATGTTACTGGAACTGCTAGAGGGCTTATAAAAGCAGGAGCAAAGGATACAAAAGTAATAGGTGCATCTGTAGATTTAAGCGGTTTACACATGGCATCAGATATAGCATTTAATAAAAAGTCTTTTACAACAGGACACACTGGTTTTGGAATACCATTTATGACTAATCCAGATAGGTCAGATGTACCAAGAAGTGCAGCAAGACCTTTAAGATATATGGATAGATATGTAACTATAACTCAAGGAGAAGTATTCTGGATGACTGAGCTTTTAGCCCAATTAGAAGGATTAGAAAGAGGACCTGCTGGAAATACTTCATTAGCATCAGCATTTGTAATTGCTCAGGAATATGAGGATGATGACATAATAGTGGTTCAAGAAACTGAATACACAGGAGCAGGAAAAAGTCCAATAGCACAACTTAATTTTGCAAAGGAAAATGGCATTGAAGTTTTAATAGGAGATCCAAAAGATCAAGTACCAGGTGAAAACATAATAATGCCTTCCCATCCAGGTTTAGTTACTGTAACTGATCAAAACATGGATAACTTAAGAAAATCTTATTTAAAAAATGCTTTTAAGAAAGTAAAAGAAAATAAGATTAAAAAGATAGATTTAGAATTTTTATGTAGTGAGACTAAATTGAGCAAAGAAGATATTACAGAAGCATTAAAACAAAATAATATTGGAATAGAATAGAAGAGGTGAAGATTATGAAAAGAGAAGATGATTATGAAAAAAGAAGAGAACATTTAAAAGATTTAACAGATGAACAACTTTATGATAGGTTTTGGAGCCTTACTTCTGAAATTGTAAAACCTTTAGTTGATTTATCATATCAATATACTTCACCAGCTATTGAGCGTTCAGTACTTTTAAGAATGGGATTTTCTAGCTTAGAAGCACAGCCAATAGTTGAATATGGAACAAAATGGAATTTATTAGGCAAAGGTATAGGAAATGTGGTTTTGATTTATGCAAAATTGAAAAATATGGATTACTTGAAAGCAGGAGAAGAATTATCTAAAGGGATAGGATGGAATTTAGTAGTGGACAAAATGAAAGGCGGTGAAAAATAATGATTGAAAGATTAAAAGAAAATGAAAAGCTTAATGTAGAAGAAATATTAAAAGATTTAGATAAATATGAACCAAAGTGGAGAGGCTGGCATTGGAGAGAGCCTTATGAAGAAGGAAAAGTTGGAGAGTTTACCTATCATGAAATATCTAAACCTTTAAAAAATAGCCAACCTCTTCCAGCAGCAAGAAGTTTTCAAGGTATAGATCCTCAGCCAAGAGCTGTTATTACTACAGAAATAGCCTCAGGAAGATTTGAAGATGATTTAAGAAGAATGAGAATGGCAGCTTGGCACGGAGCTGATCACTTAATGGTTATAAGAACAGCAGGACAAAGCCATTATGATGGGTTAATAGAAGGAACTCCAGAAGGAATAGGTGGTGTACCTATTACAAGAAAAGAAGTTAGAGCTACAAGGAAAGCTATAGATTTATTAGAAGAAGAAGTGGGAAGAAAAATCAATTTTCATTCTTATGTATCTGGTGTAGCAGGACCAGACATTGCAGTTATGTTTGCAGAAGAAGGTGTAAATGGAGCCCATCAAGATCCCCAATATAATGTACTTTATAGAAATATAAATATGTATAGATCTTTCGTAGATGCTGCAGTAGCTAAGAGAATAATGGTATGGGCAGATATGCTTCAGATAGATGGTGCTCATAATGCCAATGCTACAGCTATGAAAGGATATAATGTAATGCCTGAACTTATGGTTCAGCATGCTATAAATTCAAAATTTTCAGAAATGATAGGAATGAAACCAGAAAATATTTCTCTTTCTACAGTACCTCCAACATCAGCACCAGCTCCTTGTATGAGATATGATTTACCTTATGCAGTAGCTTTAAGACAATTATTTGATAGGTATAAAATGAGAGCTCAAATGAACACTAAATATATAGAATCCTGTGAAAGAGAAGCTACAGTAGGGCATGCTTTCAATTTGTTAATATCAGAACTTACTTCAGTAGATATTCAAAGTACTATAACTCCTGATGAAGGAAGAAATGTGCCATGGCATTATAATAATATACATGCTATAAACACAGCTAAACAATCTTTGATAGCTATGGATGGATTAATGGACATGATAGAACTTAAGAAAACTGGATATTTACCTGAAAAAGTAAGAGAGCTTAAAGAAAGAGCAGTTTTATTCTTAGAAGAAATGATAGAAGTTGGTGGGTATTTTAAAGCTGTTGACAGTGGCTTCTTTATAGATTCAGGATTGTATCCAGAGAGAAATGGAGACGGCATTGCAAGAAAAATGGAAGGCGGGGATGCTGTAGGAACTATAGTAAAAAGAGAAGAAGATTATTTTGCGCCAGTTTGTGCACACTTTGGATATAACAATGTACCTAAGGAATATAAAAAGCCTTGTGATGCTATAGGCAAATGTACTTTATGTGATCATTCAAAAATTAAATATATAGACGAACTAGATGAAAATGACAACGTATTCAAGAGAATGGAAAAAGTTAAAGAAGACGGCACTATAGTGCCAGAAGTTCAATGGGCTAAGGATGGATATTTAAAAGTTACTTTATGTATACCTGAAAATGAACAAATTAGTGAAGCAGCAGCTTTAGAAATTGGAAAGAGAATGAATTTGAAGGATGTAGAAATTATACACAAACAAGTGCTTCAAAAATCTGAAGCAACGTTAGTTGAAATTAAAGGAGTGTGTGATTTTAAGCCTGTAAGGAGAGATGAACTTACTCTTCCAAGAAGAAGAAAAACTCTTTCACCAGAAGTAATGAGAGATTATGTAAAAGAACATCCTATAAAAGTTGTTGCAGCTACTGTTGGAGAAGATGAACATTCTGTTGGATTAAGAGAAATTATTGATATTAAACATGGTGGTGTAGAAAGATTTGGTATAGAGGCAATATATCTTGGAACTTCATGCCCTGTAGAAAAGCTTGTAGATGCAGCTATAGAATCAAAAGCTCAAGCTATACTATGTAGTACAATAATTACTCATAATGATGTGCACACAAAGAATATGCAGAAATTGAATGATTTATGTGTAGAAAAAGGTGTAAGAGATAAATTAATTCTTGTATCTGGTGGTACTCAAGTAACAGATGAAATAGCTAAGGGTCATGGTATGGATGTTGGCTTTGGAAGAGGGTCTAATGGTACAGATGTTGCATCTTTTATAATTAAAAAATTAATGGGGCTTAATCCAGATGAAGAAGAATAATTCTTAATTTAAGCAGCAATTGGAATAGGAGGGACTTGTTATGAAAGTAGATTATTTAGTTGCTGAAATAGGTAGTACTACTACACTAGTAACTGCTTTTAATGTGAAACATGACAGCTTTGGAAAAGTATTTGTAGATACTCCTTTTCAGGGAAAAAGCTGCACTACGGTATTAGATGGAGATGTAACTATTGGACTAGAAAATGCAGTAAGGGATATAGAAAATCAAATAAATGAACCTGTCACCTGGGAAAAAATGCTGGCTACTAGCAGTGCTGCAGGGGGACTTAAAATAACTGTACATGGACTTATGGAACAGATGACAGTTAAAGCAGCTAAGGAAGCCGCATTAGGTGCCGGAGGCATAATAAAAATGGTTACTTCGGGAAAAATGAGAAAAGTGGATTTAAAAAGAATACGTGAAATTAACCCTAATATGATAATGATCGCAGGCGGCACAGACTATGGAGAAAGAGAAACAGCGATTTATAATGCAGAACTTATAAGTTCTGCAAGGTTTGGAAAACCCATAGTATACTGTGGAAATATTGAAAATAGAGAAGAAATAAAAGAGATATTTCAGGACCAGGAACTTTACATTATTGACAATGTTTATCCTAGAGTAGATGAATTAAATGTAGAGCCTGCTAGAAAAATAATACAAGAAGCTTTTGAAAAAAATATTATAAAAGCTTCAGGTATGAACAAAATAAAGAGTATGGTAAATGGAAGCATAATGCCAACTCCTGGTGCTGTTATGGAAAGTGCAAAAATACTTTATGATATTATAGGAGATTTAGTGGTTTTAGATGTAGGAGGAGCTACTACAGACGTTCATTCTGTCACCGATGGAAGTAAAATAGTCTTAGATATGCTGGTAAGTCCTGAACCTAAAGCAAAACGAACAGTGGAAGGTGATTTGGGCATTTTTGTAAACAGCAAAAATGTAATAGATTTATTGGATGTTAGAGATCTTGGTGAGCTTAACAAGGATTATATAACAGAGCATATAAAACCTATACCTGAGAAAGTAGAAGACATAAAGGCAAGTCTAATACTTACAAAAAAGGCAGTAGAAGTGGCTATAGGCAGACATGTAGGAACTATAAAAAGAAAATTTGGTGGGGAAAGTGGTTTTATAGCTTATGGTAAAGATTTATCTCAGGTTAAATATATTATAGGAACTGGAGGTGCTCTTACAAGGCTTCCAGAAGGAGAAAAAAATCTTTTAAGTATAAGAGTTTTAAAGGATGAAGTTACTATGTTGCCTAAAAAAGGCGCTAAGGCATTAATAGATAAAGATTATATTATGGCTTCAGCAGGGGTTTTAAGTAGAATCAATAGAGAAGCAGCAGAAGCTCTTTTGAAGCAAAGCTTAAATGTGAATGAAACTATGGAAATTAAAAGTTTTTAAATATTAATAAAAAAGGAGAATTTGTTTATGAAAAGGGAATACCCTTGTGTAGAAATAGATTTGTGCAAGATAACACATAATGCAAAGACAATTCTATCAATGTGCAGCAAAAAAGGTATTGAGGTGGTTGGGGTAACTAAAGTGTTTTGTGCAGAATTATCTGTGGTTCAAGCAATATTGAAAGCTGGAATTACACATTTGGGAGATTCTAGAGTAAAAAATTTAATGAATATGAAAGACATCTGTTGTAAAAAAACTCTTTTAAGAATTTCAATGGAAAGTGAAGCGGAAGAAGTAGTTAAATATAGTGATATAAGTCTTAATTCGGAATTGGAAACTATTAAAGTTTTAGCAAAAGCGGCTAAGAATATTAATAAGGTTCATAATATTATACTTATGGTTGATGTAGGGGATTTAAGAGAAGGTGTACTTGTTAAAGATGTTATTGGAACTGTTAAAGAAATATTAAAGCTTGATAATATAAAGCTAGTAGGTTTAGGAACTAATGTTACATGTTATGGAGGAGTTCTTCCTGATAAAAATAATTTGGGAAAATTGGTAAAGTTAAAAAAAGATATAAAAAATATGTTTGGAATAGAAATTCCAATAATTTCAGGAGGAAATTCCAGCAGCCTTTATATGGTTATGAATGATACTATACCAAAAGAGATTAACCAACTCAGAATAGGAGAAGGAATTTTATTAGGAAGAGAAACAGCTTTTGGCAAACCTATACCTAAGTGCTATGATGATGCTTTTATACTCAAAGGTGAAATTGTAGAAGTTAAAGAAAAGCCAACAGTTCCTACAGGTGAGATAGGAAGAGATGCTTTTGGTGAAAAACCATATTTTAAGGATATAGGAATACGTAAAAGAGCTATTGCAGCTGTAGGAAGGCAGGATATAAAGGTAGATGGACTTACACCTTTAGACGAAAATATAAGCATTTTTGGTGCAAGCAGCGATCATCTAATTTTAGATATTACAGATAGTTCAAAAGTTCTTCAGGTTGGAGATATAGTAGAATTTAAGATGGATTATGGATGTGTTCTTGCTGCTATGACTTCACAGTATGTAAAAAAGTATTATGTAAAAGAATTAAAAGTAGCTAAAGGCAATACAAAGTCAATTAATCTTGCTTAGTGTGAATTTTGTTTTCACACTAAGTTTAGATGAATTATTCAGGGGCATAATTACTGGATAAATTTATTAATTAGGAGGAATTTTTATGAAAAGAAAGATAAAGGTAATAACTTGGGGTTTAGGTTCCATGGGAAGTGGAATAGCTAAAATGATATTAGGAAAAAAAGGGTTTACTATAGTCGGAGCTATTGATATGGACCCTAACAAAGTTGGTAAAAAACTTTGTAACATATTAGATTTAGAGGAAAACGACGACAACTGTTGTATAGTTACAGATAAACCTGAACAGGTTATTAAAAAAGGCTTTGCAGATGTATGCATGATAGCTACAGCTTCCTTTACAAAAGTAGTATTTCCATTAATAAAGATGGCAGCAGAGGCTGGAATGGATGTTGTAACTACAGCTGAAGAAATGTCATATCCAAAGGCTTTAGATCCAGAATTATCAGAGGAAATGGACAAGATAGCAAAAGAAAACAAAGTTTCAATATTGGGAACTGGCGTAAATCCTGGTTTTATTATGGATTTGATTGTTATTGCATTAACGGGTGTTTGTGATAACGTTGATAATATAAATGTAGCTAGAATAAATGATTTGGCTTGTTTCGGTAAAGCCGTTATGGTAGAGCAGGGCATAGGACTTAAAAAAGAAGAATTTATAGAAGGTGTAAAAAATGACACTGTAGCTGGACATGTTGGTTTCTTACAGTCCTTTGGAATGTTTGAAGAAGCTTTTAATGTTAAATTCAATGATGTAAAACAAGAAAAAGAACCAATTCTTACAACTGTTCCACGTTCTACAGAAATAGTATCAGTTAAACCTGGTGATGTAGCAGGGTGCAGACAATTGGGATATGCTTCATTAGGGGATAAAGTGTTCGTTAAAATGGAGCATCCTCAACAAATAAGACCAGAGCTTGAGAATGTGGGAACAGGAGATTATATAACAATAAATGGTGATCCTAAAATAGATCTTCAAATAAAACCAGAAATTCCAGGAGGTATTGCTACTATTGCCATATGTGTTAATATGATTCCTCTTGTAATGAATTCAACACCTGGACTAAAAACTATGTTAGATTTACCAGTGCCAAGAGCTATTATAGGTGATGTGCGAGATATAGTTAATGATAGAGAATAAGTATAATAATTTTATCATATATAAATATATAAGGAAAATTTTCATTAAGTAAAAATTAATTCAGATGAAGTTTATTTTAGTAGTGAGTAAATTTATATAAACTTCATCTGAATTTTACTACAATTTATTAGTTGAATAGAAAATGTTTAATTTTACAACTTTAAAATAAATTTTCAGAAAAGTCATAAAAAAGATGAATTTTGAATAAAATAATTCATTACATATCGGTAGATTATTGCCAATAAAAACAGCTGTTAGAGAGTCAGTAAGCTAAGCGCTGTAAGTAATAACCTTGATTTTAACTTTTCTTACTCCCTAAAACTTTATCAAAGTAAATTTCAAAAAATTATACACTTAAAACTAAAATCATATAAATATGCAGGATAACTTGTATATGTAATCATTGATAATGTAAAGTTTAATAAAATAAAAATAAAAAAACTGAGGGGGATTATCTAATGAATCTATTTAGGAAGAGGAGTGTAGAAGACTTTAGAGAGATAACAGAGGGGAGTGGTTTAAAAAGAAAGCTAACAGCTTTTGATATAGCAGCTCTTGGCGTTGGATCGGTAATAGGAACAGGTATATTTGTGGCAACAGGTCAAGGGTCAAAGCTTGCAGGCCCAGCAGTAATAATGTCATATGTAATAGCGGCCATAACAAGTGCGTTGTGTGCCCTTACTTATGCGGAACTTGCTACTATGTTTCCTGTTTCAGGTAGTACTTATTCTTATACTTACGTGGCTTTTGGTGAAATTATAGCATGGATTATTGGATGGAATTTGATATTAGAATATCTTGTTGTTTCAGCTACTATAGCATCAGGATGGTCATCAACGTTAGTAGGAATTTTCGAAGCTTATAATATACATTTGCCTAAAATGTTGATAAATTCTCCACTAGCAGGTGGTATAGTGGATTTACCAGCTATTATAATAATGGCTATTGTAACCTGGTTACTTTATATAGGGGTATCTGAAAGTGCCAAAGTAAATAATATTATAGTTGTAATAAAGGTAAGTGTAATACTTATATTCATAGCTCTTGGAATAACTCATGTAAATCCTGCAAACTACCATCCATTTGCACCTTATGGTTTTAAGGGAATAATGTCAGGTGCAGCAATTATATTTTTTGCATACATTGGTTTTGACGCAGTTTCTACTGCTGCAGAAGAAACAATTAATCCTAAAAGAGATATTCCACTTGGATTAGGAATTTGTATGGTTGTAATTATTATACTGTATATAGCTGTTTCTTTTACACTTACGGGAATGGTTCCATATAAAGAGATAGATGTAAATAATGCTCTTCCAGCTGCATTAAGACGAATAGGAATTAACTGGGGTTCATCGTTAGTTGCTGTGGGAGCTATTATAGGAATGATATCTGCTTTAATTGTAACCACATATGGTCAGGTAAGAATATTTATGGCTATGTCAAGAGATGGGCTAATACCAAAATCCCTTGCTAAAATATCAGGAAAACATGGGACTCCTGGAATGTGTACCATAATAACAGGTACTTTAACTGCTATTATAGGAGGTCTTTTACCATTGACTGTACTTATGGATTTATGTAATATAGGTACACTATCTGCTTTTGTAATTGTATCAATAGGTGTTATTGTTTTAAGAAAAACCATGCCAGATGTTGAAAGAAAATTTAAATGTCCAGGAGTACCTTTTACACCTATAGTAACAATACTTTTTTGCTTTTATTTAATGGCAAGTCTACCTGTAGTTACCTGGATTAGATTTGCCGTATGGACGGTAATTGGCATTTCAATTTACTTCTTATATGGCAGGAAACATAGCACATTGAATAGTGATCAGGATATTAGCGGACACGTAGGAAAGTATTAGAAGTGTATGTTAGCATTAATATAAGATTTCCAAATTAAGCACATTAAACAAAGTTAAGAGTAAATAGGTTTAACCCTTAACTTTGTTTATTTTGTTTTTCATCCAATAGTATACATCCATTAAATTCTTTATTTTAAAAGATATATGACAAGGATGTTAAGTACTGGATAATTTTAAATAGAAATTAGCCTATCTACCCCAGCCACCCCAGCCGCATGGGTTAGGCATACAGGAAAAAGGAGCGCAAGAAATAGGATAGAATGGGAAACATCCACAATTTGAGGAACATCCACAACTTGAGAAACACCCACAACTTGGGAAACAACATCTGCGACGACGATGATGATGTCCTCTGAAACCTATATCTCCATATTCAAAATCTTCTTCAGGACTGAAATCTTCATCTTCTTCCCTAAGATAAGGATATGACATTGGATAATATGGATACATTTCTTCGTAATAAGGATACATTTAAATTCCTTCCTTCAAAAATTATTATAATATATACTATGCTGATAGTAAAAAATTGTGATTAAAAGAAGCTATAATATTTAGGCATCTTCAAAAAAATAATAAGTCCATCTACTAGTCTATTTTGAGTCATGCGGCGTCGGCAGAACCCTTAGATAGTTCAACTATCTGCGGAACCTGCCTCCTTGCCTGACACAAAATATCCTTCGCATGTGGACTTATTATTTTCTTTCAGATGCCTTACTTAATAAAATATTAAGAATTAGTTTATTGAGTTTTAATAAATTAAGAAGTATAATGTATTTGTAACTATATAGCATAGTAATAATAATGTGTAAAGGTGGATCCAATGAAAGTTTATTCATTTATAGTTAAAAACATACATAAAATGATAAAGGAAGGTAGATGAGGGAATATGAACATAGCATTTTTCTTGACTCCTAAAAATGAAGTAGTATGTGAAAATATAAATTCAACTATGAGACAAGCTCTTGAAAGAATGGAGTATCATAGGTATACAGCTATACCTATTTTAGATGACAGAGGAAAATATGTAGGCACTCTTACGGAAGGGGACTTACTTTGGAAATTAAAGAATACCCAAAATTTAGGTTTCAAAGACACAAATAAAATAAAGTTAAATGATATACCAAGAAGAATGATAAATAAACCTGTTCATATTAATTCTAATATAGAGGATTTGTTTTATACTTCTGTAAATCAGAATTTTGTTCCTGTAGTGGATGATAATGATATATTTATAGGAATAATAAAAAGAAGCGATATAATAAATTATTGCTACGAAAATTTTTTGAAAACTAGGGAAAGAGTTTAATCATAACATAATGCGAAGCTTTGCTTCGCATTATGCTTATATTGTAAAAAAATATGATTTTTTACTTTAACATTGAATATAAGTAAACGAATCTTGTAGCGTGTTCTTGCTCATCAGTTATAATTTCAAAAAGTTTATCCCTCATATTTGGATTCTTTAACATAGAATGAATTTCTCTATAGAGTTCTACTGCTTCTAATTCTCCATCGATACTGGTTTGAACTGCTGATATAAGATTATCATATTTTTCAATATTAGTTGGTAGTGGAATGTTTATCTTTCTTCCTGTAAGTTGAGTGTAAATCTGATTAAACATTTTATAGTGTTTGATTTCATCATCATATGCAAACTTTATCTGTTTTTTTACTGTAGGGTCATCAGTCATTTCCATCATCATTCCATATTTTACCCTATCATGTCTTTCATCTTTCATAGCTTCAATAAGCAATTCCATTAATGATCTTACTCTATACATATTTTCTATTGGATTAAAATAATTAAAATCCATATTATAATACAAAATTAATTCCTCCTAATATCTTAATCTACAATTTATTATATGTTGCATTTCATAATAAAGTGAAACTTATTATATAGCTATTAGATTTTTTACTAAAAAACAATTAAGTTACAGTATAAAAAAATACATTTAGTGAGCAATGTTGTGTAAAATAAATAGAAAAATAAATAAAAATAAATAAAAATAAAGGAAAACAATGAAAAATGTAGAATATTTGTATAGAACTATTATATACAATTTTAAGGGAGGACAAATAGTATGTTTAAAAAATTAGATTTAGCAACCAAATTAAGTATTATACTTGGTACTATAATATTTATTGGAATTTTGCTTATAGGAGGGATTACACTTAAAAAGGTTAAACAAAATTGTTATAATCAAGCAAGTCAGCAAGCAAAAGAAGTATCAAATGCTTTTGCAAAAGATATAAATGGAGATTTAAAAGTATCACAGGCTACTGTTGAAGGAATAAGAAATACAGTTCTATTTTCTAAAAAATCAGGAAGTTTAAGCAGGGAACAGGTAATTGAACTTTTAAGAAATGAACTAAAGAATAATAAACAGATATTAGGAATATATACAGCTTGGGAACCTAATGCATTTGATGGCAAGGATAGCAGTTATATAAATAAAGATGGACATGATGCTACAGGTAGATTTATTCCATATCTTGTAAGGGAAAATGCAAATATAAAATTAGAAGCTTGTGCAAATTATGATAAGGAAGGTGAAGGAGAGTATTATTTTCTTCCTAAAAAAACGAAAAAGACTTGTTTAATAGAGCCTTATACATATAAGATAGATGGTAAAGATACTTTAATTACATCTTTAACTGTACCTATATTTGATGATAATGGAGTCTTTATGGGAGTTTTAGGAGCAGATGTGGAATTAAAAAGTCTTCAGGAGGTTACTAATCAAGCAAAACCAATGGGTGGATATGCATCAATAATTACAGATAAAGGTAAAGTTGTTGCACATGGTAAAAAAACAGAATTAATTAATAAAAATATAGTGGATGAGGATAAAAGTGAACAAGATAGTATTGGAAAAGTTTCTAAAGGAGAAAGTTTTCAAATACATAAAAAAGATGTGGAAACAGGTTTAATATCTTTAAAAGCATATTCCCCTATAATTTTAAATGGAGTAGATAACAAGTGGACATTTGTTTCAATAATTTCAGATTCACAAATGTATGTTGATTATAATCAACTTTTTAAAATAATAATGAGTTTAAATATAGTTATTACTTTAGCAGTAATTGTATTTATATTTATGCTTATTAAAAAAATTATTAATCCTATAAGTGTTGAGTGTGAGCATTTAGAGGTGCTTTCTAATGCAGATTTTACTAGAGAAGTGCCTCAAAAGTTTTTAAATAGTGAGGATGAAATAGGTAGTCTTGCGAAATCCATTGATAAAATGCAAAATTCTATTCGAGAACTTGTTATGGGGGTTAAGTCAGAATCATCAAATGTTAAAAATGTAGTTACTGATACTGTAAAGTATATGCAAGAATTAAATTCAAATATAGAAGAAGTTGCATCAACTACTGAAGAATTATTATCAGGTATGGAAGAAACAGCAGCATCTACAGAAGAGATGAATGCTACGTCAAGTGAAATAGAAAGAGCAGTAGAAGTTATAACTATTAAGTCTAAGGAAGGTGAAGAATCAGCTAAAGAAATTGATAATAGAGCAAAAGAACTTAAAATGAAGTTTTTTGAATCGCAAAAGCAAGCAACAGAAGTTTATGAAGAAACTAAGAAAAAACTACAAAGTGCTTTAGATGAATCCAAATCTGTTGAGGAAATAAGGACTCTTTCAAATACCATAATGGAGATAACAGAACAAACTAATCTTTTAGCGCTTAATGCTTCAATAGAAGCAGCAAGGGCAGGTGAGGCTGGTAAAGGCTTTGCAGTTGTTGCAGATGAAATAGGGAATCTTGCAGAAAATTCTAAAGATGCAGCTGTAAAGATTCAAGAAATAACAAACAAGGTTATAGGTTCAGTAAATAGTCTTTCACAAAGCGCAAATGGCATGATGAATTATATGGCAAATGATGTTAAAAAAGATTATAAAACTATGCTTGATGCAGCAGATAAGTATAGTGTAGATGCAGATTTTATAAAAAACATGGTTTCAGAATTCAATGATGTATCAAATCAAATTTTTGATGCTATTAAGAATATGTCAATAGTAATAGAAGGTGTGACTACTGCGGCAAATGAAGGGGCAAATGGAGTTTCTAATGTTGCAGAGAAATCTACTATAGTAGCACAAAAATCAGAGGAAGTTAAACAACTTTCAAACAAAGCTAAAGAGGGAAATGAAAAACTTGAAGAACTGGTTTCAAGGTTCAAAATATAATAATATAAAGAACAGAACATTTGAATATACCTTAACTATTAGAAAATTTTCATTACTAAATGAGCTTGCTGATAAACTGTTTTATGGGCAGGATTTTACTTGTTACACAAAAAGTTATGGATTAAATCAATATTAGGCATCTTCAAAAAAATAATAAGTCCATCGACTAGTCTATTTTGCGTCATGCGGCGTCAGCAGAACCCTTAGATAGTTCACTATCTGCGGAACCGACCTCCTTGCCTGACACAAAATATCCTTCACATCTGGACTTATTATTTTCTTTCAGATGCCTTATTTGATTTAAACCATAATTTTATATAACATATTTTAGAACACATATATAGTGACTGAAACTACCTAATAGTACAAATATGTGAAATATTTCATGAAATCCTAATATTTTTATGTTTAACTTTGGCCATTTGGCAGCATATATAATCCCTCCAACAGTATAAAATATCCCTCCAAGTAGCAACCATACTACACCACTTATTGAAAGAACTTTTGAAATAGGAGATATAACAAAGATTGCTAGCCAACCCATACCAATATAAAATGAGGTAGAAATCCATCGGGGAAGATTAAACCACACCATCTTAAACAATATGCCAAGTGCTGCCATTGACCATACAGTAACAAATAAAACCCATCTTAAGGTACCACTTAAAGCTATTAGGCATATAGGAGTGTAAGTACCAGCAATAAGTATAAATATCATAGAATGATCTAATCTTCTTAAAAATTTAATTACCTTTTCTGAAGAATTTACCAGATGGTAAACGGAACTTGCGGTATATAAAAATATTAAGCTTAAACCAAATATTATAACACCTGTAAGTTTAAGACCACTTATAGATGAGGATGAAAATACAACCTTCGTTATAAGTAAAATTAACCCTACTAGTGATACAATGGCTCCAAACATATGAGTAAAACCATTAACAGGTTCTCTAAAAATTTTTTTCATAATATTACCTCCATATAATTAAAATTGAAAGCATTTTTCAATTTGTATGTCAAGTGAGTCATGAAAGAACCTATCCAATGGCGTAGCAGCTGTTAACTAAAATCTAAGAAAAAGCAGAAAACCAAAATCTATGATTTTGTGCCAATCATTTTCACTTCGTAGAATAGGAGCGTTACAGATGATAGCCAACGGATAAAAATTGTTTAAAGTAGCATTTATCATATCTAAATAAATTATATATAAATTTATTATGTACTACTATATATATTATATAACTAATATATATAATTTCAATTTATAACTAATGTTAAAATGTAAGCTAATTAACCGTTTAATAATAAATTTCTTCGAAATACTTCAGAATGCTTCAAATACATATACAACAAGATGTAGTTTTCAAAACTATATCTTGTTGTATATGTATATTATACGTTTCTATATCTTAAAAATATGATAATAAATTAAAAAGTTAAGTTAGTGGTATTAAAATTAATTTTAATACGAGAAATAGTGATATTGTGTTAAGAATTTATTTAGTACAAAAGAAAGTATATTAAATAATTACTAAATTAATTTTGAATATTTAGAATATATAAATTTTTAATTTGCAATATAAACCTTAAAATCCAGTAAACTCATAGTCTATGTAAGATATTAAAAACAAAATAAAAGTATAAATATACAGAAATATAAAAAAAGTAGTTGACTATATGAATATAATTTGTTAAACTTCTAAACATACTAAGCGTGATTAAAAACTGAATAAATAAACAATATGATATAGAGGCCGCGGTTGTTATGAGTACTGATAATTTAATAAATTATAGGAAAGGAACACTCGCCGAAATGCATAAAATGTTGATTTTATGCATTGGGATTATACTGAATAAGTATAGTACTGTCTTTAAAAAATTGCCCGATTTTTTAAAGGAGTGCTTGTCATATTGGGGCAAAAGGTTTTGTTGTTGTACATAACAGTTGTGAGTGCCTTTTGCTCATAACTGTTTTTTATTTACCAAAAAAACTAAATTTAATATAAACAATATGGTATAGAGGCTGCGGTTGTCATAAGTAATGTATATTTAAAATACAGGAAAGGGATATCTGCCGAAGTGCATAGACATTAAAGTTGATGTACTGGGACTATGCTGAATAAGTATGGTACTGTCTTTAGAAAATAGCCCAATTTTTTAAAGAAGTGCTTATCATATTGGGGCAAAAGGTTTTATTGTTATACAAACAGTTATGAGTACCTTTTGCTCATAACTGTTTTTGTTTTATTCATGTTAGGTTTGAGAACAATTAATTTAAAAATTACGTATAAAATTAAGAAAAGAGGAAGATAGCATGAAATTATTTGGAACTATGAATGTGAATAGTAAAGGACATCTAGAAATAGGAAAATGTGATACTTTAGAATTAGTAAAAGAATTTGGAACTCCTCTATATGTAGTAGATGAAAGGTTAGTTAGAAATACTTGTAGGGAATTTAAAGAAAACTTTAAAATAGAAGGTATTGATTCTGAAGTTATATATGCATCCAAAGCATTTTTAAATTTAGCTATTTGTAAGGTTATCTATGAAGAAGGATTGTGCTTAGATGTGGTATCAGGAGGAGAACTTTATACAGCTTTAAAAATAAATTTTCCTGTAAGTAGGATTTATATGCATGGGAATAATAAAACAGAAGATGAATTAACTATGGCTATTGAAGCTGGAATAGAAAGAATAGTAGTAGATAATAGAGAAGAATTAGGAAATATTGAATATTTATGCAAAAAATTAAACAAAAAAGTTGATGTGCTTTTAAGGGTAAATCCAGGAATAGAAGCTCATACTCATGAGTACATTCAAACTTCAAAAAATGATTCGAAGTTTGGAGAGTCTATATTTGATGAAAATATGGGTGAAATTATAAAAAAATTTCAGAATAGTGGGAATGTAACTTTAAAGGGATTTCATTGTCACATAGGTTCTCAAATTTTTGAAGAAAAATCATTTTACTCAGAAGTTTCAGAAATGATTAAGTTTTTAGTAAGAATGAAAAGTCAGTATGGATTTAGTACTGAAGAGTTAAATTTAGGAGGAGGCTTTGGGGTATATTACTCTGAGGGTGATAAACCTGTTGATTTAAAAAGTTGTCTTAAAAACATGCTTTCAATACTTAAAGAAGAAGCGCAAAAATCAGGTTTAAATATTAGAAAGGTTATGATAGAACCAGGCAGATCAATAATTGCTAATGCAGGTACTACTTTGTATAAAGTAGGAGGAACTAAAAAAACTTATGGTGGTAAGCAGTATGCATTTATAGATGGAGGTATGACAGATAATCCAAGAACAGCATTATATGATGCAAAATATGAGGCTGTAGTTGCAAATAAAATTAATTCAGAAAATATTGAAAAGTACACATTAGCAGGTAAATGCTGCGAATCTGGGGACATAATAATAAAAGAAATTGAACTTCCCAAGGTTGAAAAGGAAGATATTTTAGCAGTATTAAGTACTGGAGCATATAATTACAGCATGTCCAGCAATTACAATAGAATACCTAAGCCAGCAGTAGTATTTGTTAAAGAAGGTGAAGCTAGACTGGCAGTAAAAAGAGAAACTTATGAAGATATTATTAGAAACGATATATTGATTTAATAAAGGAGGTAATGAACGTTGATTACAATAGTACAAAAATATGGTGGAACATCTGTAGGAACAATAGATAAAATAAAGGCTGTTGCGAAAAAAGTAATAGAGAGAAAGAAGCAGGGCAATGACATTGTAGTAGTAGTTTCTGCTATGGGTAAGACTACAGATAAACTTATAGATATGGCAAAGGAAATTTCTGAAAATCCTAGTAAAAGGGAAATGGATATGCTTATATCAACTGGAGAACAAGTAACAATTGCACTATTATCTATGGCATTTCAAGAGTATGGATATGACTCGGTATCATTAACAGGATTTCAAGCTGGAATAAGAACAGGAGGAGTTCATACTAAAAATAGAATATTTGATATAGATATTAAAAATGTAGAAAATCATTTAAAAGATGGAAAGATAGTTGTAGTTGCCGGATTTCAGGGTATGAATGAAAATGGAGATATAACAACTTTAGGAAGAGGTGGCTCAGATACTACTGCTGTAGCATTAGCTGCAAAGCTTAATTGCACCTGTGAAATATATACTGACGTAGATGGAATATATGGTGTTGATCCAAGAATTTGGCCTAATGCAAAGAAGTTGGATTATATAAGCTATGAAGAAATGATGGAAATGGCAAGCTTAGGGGCTGGTGTTATGGAAACAAGAGCAGTGGAAATAGGATGTAAATATAAAATTCCTATTTATGTAGCATCAACACATGGAAACCGAAAAGGAACTTATATAAAGGAGTATGATGAAACAATGGAAGAAAAAGTAATAACAGGCCTTTCAATTAGTGATGACGTTCTTATGGTTACAGTTAACAATGTACCATATAATGCTAAAAATATATCAATAATATTTGACAAGTTGGCTAAACATCATGTAAATATCGATATGATAAGTCAAACAGCACCGTTTAATGGATATATAAATGTTTCCTTTACTGCATCCAGGGAAGATGTAAATACGATTAACGATGTTGAAAAAGAATTAAATGCTGAAATACAAGGTATTAAAGTTTCCAAGGAATCAGACATTACAAAATTATCTGTAGTTGGAATAGGTATGATGAAGCAGTCTGGAGTTGCAGCTTCTATATTTACCATATTTTCAGAAAATGATATTGAATTTAAGCAGGTAACTACTTCAGAAATAAGTATATCTTATACTTTAGATTCAAAGGATAAACAAAAAGCGGTAACAGTTTTAGCAGAAAAATTAAACTTATAGAAGTTAATAACTTAACTTTCGCACACATAAAGTTTTGACTTAATATGAGCATAATGCAACACAACTGCAAGTAGCCGAAGAAATTTTCACCGCCCTTTGTATCGCATTGTTTTTAAACTGCGGAAGTTGAACTCTTAATTATTAGATCTTAATTATTAACTGAAAAATATGTATGAGGTGATTGAAATGAAAAAAGCAAATATTGCTATTGTTGGGGCAAGTGGAATGGTTGGAAGAACATTTTTAAAAGTATTAGACGAAAGAAATTTTCCTATTGATAATTTATACCTTTTTGCATCAAAGAAATCTGCTGGAAGCAAGATGGAGTTTAGAGGTAAAGAATATGTAGTAGAAGAATTAAATGAAGATTCATTTAAAAGAGATATAGATATAGCATTATTTTCTGCTGGTGGAGATATTAGTAAAAAATTTGCTCCTATAGCAAAAGAAAATGGAGTAACAGTAGTAGATAACAGCAGTGCATGGAGAATGGATAAAGACATTCCCTTAGTAGTACCAGAAGTGAACCCAGAAGATGTAAAGAAAAATACAGGAATTATTGCAAATCCTAATTGTTCCACTATTCAATGTGTAGTGCCACTTAAAGTATTGCATGATGCATTTAAAATAAAGAGAATAATTTATTCTACTTATCAGGCAGTTTCTGGATCAGGAGTTGGTGGAATAAAGGATTTAGAAAATGGTATAAAAGGAGAAACACCTAATAAATATTCTTACCAAATAGCTTACAATTGCCTTCCTCATATAGATGTATTTATGGAGAATGGATACACAAAAGAAGAAATTAAAATGATAGAAGAAACTAAAAAGATATTAAATGATTATGATTTAAAGATAACAGCAACTACAGTTAGAGTTCCAGTGAGATATGGACACAGTGTTTCTATAAATTTGGAATTTGAAAAACCTTTTGAACTAGATAAGGTATTTGAACTTTTAGGAAACGCTAACGGAATAATTTTACAGGATGATGTTAAAAATACGGTTTATCCAATGCCAATAAATGCTGAAGGAACTGATGAAGTTTATGTTGGAAGAATAAGAAGAGATTTTAGTATAGAAAATGGGCTTAATTTATGGGTTGTAGCTGACAATATAAGAAAAGGCGCAGCTACAAATACAGTTCAAATAGCAGAAGTATTAGTTAAAAATCTTTAATTTATTTTAGGAGGGTTATTTATGTGTTTATTTGAGGGATGCGGAGTAGCGTTAGTTACTCCATATACAGAAAGCGGTATAGACTATGAAAAATTAGGTGAATTAATAGATTGGCAAATAGAAAATAAAACAGATGCAATAATTATATGTGGAACTACTGGTGAAGCTGCAACTATGAGTGATGCGGAGAGAAAAGAAACCATAGAATTTGCAGTTAAGAGAGTAGACAAGAGAATACCAGTTATAGCAGGTACTGGAAGCAATAACACGGCTTATTCCATAGAATTAAGTAAGTATGCAGAGGAAGTAGGAGTTGATGGATTGCTACTTGTAACTCCTTATTATAATAAGAGTACACAAAAAGGCGTTATAGAACATTTTAAAGCTATAGCAAGCAGCGTGGAACTTCCTGTTATTCTTTATAATGTTCCAGGAAGAACAGGTATGAATTTAAAGGCAGAAACAGTGTATGAGCTGTCAAAGGTTGAAAATATAGTAGCCATAAAAGAAGCTAGCGGTGATATAGTTTTGGCAGCTGATATTGCTAGATTATGTGGAGAAGATTTTGCTATCTATAGTGGAAATGATGATATGGTAGTTCCTATATTGTCCCTTGGAGGTAAAGGTGTAATTTCAGTAGTTGCTAATATACTACCAGGGGATACTCACAACATGGTTATGGAATATTTAAATGGCAATGTTAAAGAAGCAAGAAAACTGCAGCTTAAAATGAATGGAGTTATACATGCATTATTTATAGAGATAAATCCTATTCCTGTTAAAACTGCTATGAACCTTATGGGAATGAATGTTGGAAAATTGAGAATGCCTTTAACTACTATGGAAGATAAAAATAAGAAGGTATTAATAGACAATATGGAAGAATACGGTATAGAAGTAAAGGAGAAATAAGATGTTAAAGGTGATAATAAGTGGATGCAATGGAGCTATGGGACAAGTTTTAGCTAAGACCATAGAATCAATGGAAAATACTGAAATATCTGTGGGCATAGATAAAAATGTAGATAGATGTAAAAATAATTATGATGTGTATAGTGATATATGTGATTATAAAGGAACTGCAGATGTGATCATTGATTTTTCTAATCCAGCTGGTTTAGAAAACTTGTTAAATTACGGAATTGAAAACAAAACCCCAATAGTAATAGCAACAACAGGGCTTTCTTCTGAAAATGTGGATAGTATAAAAAAAGCTTCTGAAAAAATAGCTGTATTTCAATCAGGAAATACTTCACTTGGAATTAATGTGTTAACTAGTTTGGTAAAAAAGGCAGCAGCTTCCTTAAGTGAAAGCTTTGATATAGAAATTATAGAAAAACATCATAATAAGAAGGTTGATGCACCTAGTGGAACTGCCTATATGATAGCTAATGCAATAAATGATGAATTAAATAACTCAAAAGAGTTCATATATGGCAGAGAAGGAATAAGAAAAAGAGAAAAAAATGAAATTGGCATACATTCAGTTCGTGGAGGTACTATAGCGGGTGAACATACTGTTATATTTGCAGGTACGGATGAAATAGTAGAAATAAAACATACTGCAATGTCTAAAAACATATTTGCTCAAGGAGCAGTGAAAGCTGCTAAATATCTTGTTAATCAGGATAAAGGTCTATATAATATGGATGATTTATTAAGTTAATCTTAATGATTAATTTGAAGATAATGTAAACTTTAGCTACTTTTATTATAAAAACTTTAATAATAACATAAAATTAGATTGTATAAGTAATTTATAGAGGCGAATATAATATGAGTTTTATATTTAGTTTAATACTACTTGCCTTAGTTATAATTCCTATTATAGTTGAGTGTATTAAAACAAATAGAAAACATAAGTTGCTGCCAATTCTTATTTATTTCAATTTAATAATCATATCTTTTCTCGAAAGATTAAGTGTTAATAGACATTTAATAATACTAGCATTATGTGCTAACTTAGTTTTTGTAATTAGATTTATATATATGGAATATAATGATAGGTATGAAAGTAAAAAATGGTGAGATGTTATATATTAAAAAATAGGTTTTAGCTTTTAAAAAATGGGGCTGTAGCATTAAGAAAATTATATACAATATATTGACTTGTAAATAAATTACAAGAACAGTATGTTGTAATGTTTATTCTTAGTGTCACAGCGCTTTTTTTGTGCATAAAAGAAAACAATCAGCTTACCAAAGCTGTTAACCAAAATACATAATTTTAGTAAGTCGATGGACATTTATTAATACAGTACAAGTAAATTAGTTGATGATATGGATAATCAAGTATTACGAGGAATGGTTTTAATATTTTTGAGTAAGAATAAGAAGATAAAAATAAGGAAAATGAATTCAAATAAGTTTGTAAAATTTTTTTATAGTACGTGTATTTAATAAACTTTTAAAGTATTTATAAAAGTAAAACAACACAATAAATGGAGATGATATTAATGTTTAAATTATTTAGGTTTTTAAAAGGATATGAATTACATATTATAGCAATAATTTTGTTGATTTTTACTCAAGTACTTGCAAATTTGTATTTACCAACTTTGATGGCTGATATAGTTGACAAAGGTATAGTACAAAAGGATATAGTTCAAACTATTTCATTTTTAGGATTCACCGGATCTTATAAAGGGGTAGATTATATTATTAGAATAGGTGGACTAATGTTGCTTGTTTCGGCAGGTGGTGTTATATGCTCGGTTATAGCTGCATTTTTATCTTCAAGAACTGCTGTAGGACTTGGTAGAATTATCCGTAACAAATTATTTACTAAAATTGAAGCATTTTCTCTACATGAATTTGATAAGGTTGGTACAGCAACTCTCATAACTAGGACTACAAATGATGTTACTCAAATTCAATCAGTAACCATAATGATTTTTTCTATAATGCTTTTCGCTCCTTTAACTGCATTAGGTGGCATTTTTATGGCGTTAAGAGAAGATAAAGCTTTAACCTGGATTTTTGCAGTTGTGATACCGCTTCTTGGAGTTATTATTGGAGTAGTTCTTAAGTTTGCTATGCCCTTATTTAAATTGATGCAAGTAAAGATAGATAAATTAAATCTTGTATTACGTGAACAACTTACTGGGATTAGAGTAATACGCGCTTTCAATCGTATAAATACTGAGAAAGAAAGGTTTAATAATGCTAACATTGATCTTATGGAAAATGCTATAAAAGTAAATAAAATTATGGCATTTCTCATGCCAATAATGATGCTAATTATGAATGTTACAACAGTTTTTATTATTTGGTTTGGTGCAAAGAGGATAGACAATGGAGATATGCAAGTTGGTTCATTAATAGCATTTATTCAATATGGAATGCAAATTTTATTTGGATTCTTAATGCTTGCTATGATATTTATAATGATACCAAGAGCTCAAGCTTCTGCAATAAGAATAAATGAAGTATTAGATATGGAACCAGAAATTGTGGATGCAAAGAATACTATAATGGCTAATGAAGAAAGTGGATATATTGAGTTTAAAAATGTAAGTTTTAGCTATGAAGGTGCAGAACAGCCGGCTATTAGTAATATAACTTTTAGTGCAAAGCCTGGTGAAACCACAGCTATCATTGGTGGTACAGGTTCTGGTAAATCTACACTGGTAAATTTAATACCACGTTTTTATGATGTGTCTAGTGGTTCAGTGCTAGTTGATGGTGTAGATGTGAGGAAAATGAGTCAGGAACATTTAAGATCTAAAATAGGTTTTGTTCCTCAAAAAACAGTACTTTTTTCTGGAAGCATTGCTGAAAATATTAGATATGGTAAAGATAATGCCACTATAGAAGAAATTAAGCATGCAGCAGCAGTGGCGCAAGCTGAGGGATTTATTAATAGTATGAATGAAGGTTATGAACATATTATTTCTCAGGGAGGAACTAATGTTTCTGGTGGACAGAAACAACGTTTATCCATAGCGCGTGCTTTAATTAGAAAACCTGAAATATATATTTTTGATGATAGCTTTTCAGCGCTGGATTTTAAAACTGATGCAAAGCTTAGAGCAGCACTTAAAAAGGAAACAGGAAGGGCTACTATGATTATTATTGCTCAAAGAGTTACAAGTGTTATGGATGCAGATAGGATTATAGTTTTAGATGATGGAAAAATTATGGGTATGGGAACTCATAAAGAACTTTTAGATAATTGTGAGGTTTACCGTGAAATTGTAGCTTCACAGCTATCAAAGGAGGAGTTAGCATGAGTGAAAATAATAAAAACAGTGGAAATGAAAGAGGCATGGGACGTCATGGCGGCGGACCAATGGGATCTTTTGCTGGTCCTGTAGTAAAAGCAAAGAACTTTAAAGCAAGCTTAAAAAGGCTTTTGAGTTATTTAAAACCACAAAGACTTAATTTTATATTAGTATTTATATTTGCAATTATAAGTACTATTTTTAGCATAGTAGGACCTAAGATTTCAGGAAAGGCTATAACCAAGTTAGTTGAAGGTTTAATAGCAAAATATACAGCAATAGCAAAAAATGCTGCTTTGATTAAAGCAGGTAGAAAAACACAGATTCCAATACCTGTCATAGATTTTGCATATATAGAGCGTATTATTTTAATACTAATTGGATTATACTTACTAAGTACAATTTTTGCCTTCTTTCAACAATATATTATGGCTGGAGTTGCACAGAAAACTGTTTATAATTTGCGTAGGGATGTTCAGGATAAACTTTCAGTTTTGCCTCTTAAATTTTTTGATGCAAGAACTCATGGTGAGATATTAAGTCGTGTAACAAATGATATTGATAATATTGCAACTACTTTGCAGCAAAGTCTTACTCAACTTATTACATCTATTGTTACTATTATTGGTGTCATCATTATGATGTTAACCATAAGCCCATTACTAACAATTGTGGTTATCTTAACTTTACCTTTATATGTTGTTGTAACAGCTTTTGTTGCAAAACGTTCTCAAAAGTATTTTGCATCTCAGCAGAAAGAAATAGGTATGCTTAATGGTCATGTTGAAGAAATGTATACTGGACATAAAATTGTTAAATCTTTTGGACATGAGGAGGAGTCTATTGAAGAATTTAAAAAAATTAATGATAGATTATATAATGCTGGTTGGAAAGCACAATTTATATCTGGAATAATAATGCCTATGATGAGGTTTGTTAGTAATATAGGTTATGTAATAGTTTGTGTTGTTGGTGGCTATTTGGCAACAAAGGGAAAAATAAATATTGGGGATATTCAAGCATTCATTCAATATTCTAATCAATTTACGCAACCAATAGTTCAAACAGCCAATATTGCTAATATAATACAATCTACAGTTGCATCAGCTGAGCGTGTTTTCGAACTTTTAGATGAAACTGAAGAGATTCCAGATAGTATTGATGCTCAAGTTATAGAATCACCAAAGGGAGAAGTTGAATTTAAAAATGTTTATTTTAGTTATAAAGAACAGGAGCCTCTTATTAAAAATATGAATATTGATGTAAAACAAGGTCATACTATTGCAATTGTAGGACCAACAGGTGCTGGTAAAACTACACTTGTTAATTTGCTTATGCGTTTTTATGAGATAGATGGTGGATCTATTAAAATTGATGGAGTAGATATTAGAAATATAAAACGCATGGAACTTCATAATATGTTTGGCATGGTACTTCAAGATACCTGGCTTTTTAATGGTACTATAATGAAAAATATTGCTTATGGAAAAGAAGGAGCAACGGAAGAAGAAGTTATACAGGCAGCAAAGGCAGCTCATGCCCATCATTTTATTAAGACTCTTCCAGATGGATACAATACTATACTGAATGAAGAGGCTTCAAATATATCACAGGGCCAAAAGCAGCTTTTAACTATAGCTAGGGCAATACTTGCGAGTCCAACTATTATGATACTTGACGAAGCCACAAGCAGTGTTGATTCTAGAACAGAGGTTTATATACAAAAAGCTATGACAGCGCTAATGGAAAATAGAACAAGTTTTGTAATTGCACATAGACTTTCTACAATTAGAGATGCAGAGTTAATATTAGTTATGAATAAAGGAAGTATTATTGAAATGGGTAATCATAATGAACTTCTTGCTAGGAAAGGTTTTTATGCGGATCTTTATAATAGTCAATTTGCTGGAGCAAATTTAGATAGTGAAATTGTATAAATTATACTCTGTTTTAATGAAAGTAAAGATATTTTAGTTCACTAAGTTTTTAGCAGGGTTAAGAAGTGGCTAAAACAAAACATTAAGCATTTAATGATATATTTTAAATGGGACTGTTGCAATAACAATTTTTTTAGTTAGTGTAACAGTCCGTAATATTTATATGCAGAGGTGTTGACCATGCGGTCAATAAGTAGTATAATATTCCTATATTGACCACATGGTCAATGTAAAAGAATTTTATTGGAGGATAATAAAAATGTACGAGAATTTTGAAAAAATATCGGAAGAAAAAAAGAATAGAATTATTAAATCAGCTTTAAAAGAGTTTGCTGTAAAGGGGTATGAAGAGGCATCTACTAATAGCATTGTAAAAGATGCAGGTATATCTAAAGGAATGATATTTCATTACTTTGAGAATAAGAAGAACTTATATTTATATATTTTAGACTACTGTGCTGAGTTATATTTTGAAAAAACAAAAGAAATATGTGAGAAATATCAGGATAGTGCATTTGAAAAATTTAATCAATTATTAGAAGAAAGAACAGAATGGCTTAAAGGTGAAATGTATTTAGGAATTATTATTTCAAATGCACTTTTGTGTAATTTACCAAATGAACTGCAACCTATAGCAACTGGAAAAACTCAAAGCTTAATAGAAAGAATGAAAAAAGTTATGCTTAATAACATAGATAAGTCAGATTTTAATGAAAATGTGGATTTAAATAAGGTGTTTGATATGTTTTCATTTATATTTCAAGCACTTACAATGAGATATTTGAAAAAATATTCTTTTATTCAAAGTGAATTAAAAGAGGAAGAAGTGATAGAAGAATTAGAAATGATGAATAAAGAACTTATATGTTTTATAGAAATAATAAAGCATGGTATTTGCAAGAGAGAGTAAATATATTTTTAAAAGGAGGGATAAAATGAAGGATTATATAAAAAAATTAATTCTAATATTATTTACAATTCCAATATTATTAAATGGGTGTACTTATTTTAAATCAAATGAAAAAGAAAGTATTAGTGCAGCATCAGCTCCAAGAGAAGTTTTTATTTTTGCTGGAAAAATTCAAGCTGATAATTCCATAAATTTGGCTTCCAAAATTTCACCTTCTAAGGTTACGAAAGTTAATGTACAAGTAGGAAGTAAAGTTAATGCTGGAGATCCAATTATATATCTAGATACCACAGATTTAAAGAATCAGCAAAATCAAGCAGAAGCAAAAGTAAATACAGCTAAGGCTGCTCTGGATAAAGTGCAGAGCAAAGCAAGACCTGAAGATATATCCATAGCAGAAGCAGCTATAGATAATGATAATAAAATTTATGAAAATACTCTTAATAATTATAATCGAATAAAAAAGTTATATGATACTGGAAATGAAACAAAACAAAATTTAGAACAAATGGAAGCAAGCTTAAATAGTGCTAAGGATAAGTTGATTTCAGACAAAGGTACTTTAGATAAACTTAATAGTGGTGCTACAAAAGAGGATATAGCTTCATCCCAGGCTTTGGTAAATGAAGCACAAGTTGCAGTAAATTCAGCTGTAAGTCAAGTAAATAATGGAATCATAACTTCATCAATATCTGGAACAGTAAGTGAATGTAATATACATGTAGGAGAAATTGCGGGAACAGGTGTTACTTTAGTTAAAATTGTAGGCAATGATCAGCTTTATATAGATGGATATGTACCTGAAAATGTGTTTAAGAAAATTAAAGTAGGTGAAGAGGTTGTTGTTAAATCAGATGATATACCAGATAAAAGATTTAAAGGTGAAATATCTGTAATAAATCCTATGCTTAGTTCTAATGGAAAAAATGTAGTTAGAGTTACTTTAAAAGAGGGAAATGACATTTTGAAGCCAGGAATGATTACAGAAGTAGGACTTAAAGAGTAGAGGAGATGAAAAAGCATATGAAATCGAAAAAGAAGATAATAATGAGCGGTATATTAATACTTATGATGGTAACTATGGTAGGAATAGTAGGATATTATTGGTATAATAGTACTCATTTTGTTTCCACAGAAGATGCTAAGCTTAATGCAGATTTATTAAAAGTAAGTCCTCAAATATCTGGTAAACTTCTAGAATTTAATGTTGAAGAAGGAGACAGGGTAAACAAAGATCAAATAATTGGAAGACAGGATATAGTGGGACAGACTAGTGATACCTTAGAAAATGCTATTATTCGTTCTCCTATAGATGGAATAATTATAAAAAAACAAGCAAATGTAGGTGAAATGTGTGCAGCAGGTCAGACACTTGCTTATGTAATAAATCAGGATGACATATATGTAACAGCTAATATAGAAGAGACAAAATTAACTAGATTAAGATGCGGTGAAAAAGTTGATATTACTATAGATAAATATAAAAATAAAAAATTTACTGGAAAAGTAGATTCTATTGGTGAAGCATCTACTGCTACATTTTCTTTACTTCCAACGTCCACCAGTGCTAACTTTACAAAAGTTGTGCAAAAGGTACCAGTTAAAATTAAATTAGATAAATATAGCAATGTTAAACTTTTACCAGGTATTAATGTAGTAGTTAATATACACATAAAGTAAAAGAAAAGATTATAAAGGCAGGTGAAAAGTGTGGAAGAAAAAGAAGCTCCTTCTTACAAATGGTTATGCTTAGGAATAGTGATTATTGGAACTTTTATGGCATTTCTTGATACTAGTATTGTAAATATAGCTGTAACAAAAATAATGTCTTCTTTTGGATCAACTTTAGATAGAACTCAATGGGTTTTAACTGGATATATGCTAGCATCAGGAGCTGTAATACCTCTCACTGGATATCTAGAGGACAGTTTTGGAATGAAAAAAGTATATGTATTCTCTTTAATTATTTTTACATTAGGATCATTTATGTGTGGAGTTTCATGGAATATAAATGTATTAATATTTTCAAGAGTAGTACAAGCAATAGGTGGAGGAATGATTATGCCTGTTAGCATGTCTATGGTATATAAAATAATGCCTAAAGATAAGATTGGAATAGCTACAGCAATTTACGGAATAGCAGCAATGGCGGCACCAGCTATTGGACCAACTTTAGGTGGATATATAGTTGAATATTTAAGTTGGAATTTGATTTTTACGGTCAATGTTCCTATTGGAATTATTGGAACCTTTTTAGCTATAGTGATTATAAAGGATAGTAACGGAATGAAAGGACAAAAATTAGATTACATTGGAGTATTAACTTCAACTTTAGGATTAGTAAGTATTCTCTATGTCATAGGTGAGGGATCTAATATAGATTGGGGAGAAATAAAGTATCCATTACTAATTGTTTTTGGAACCTGTAATCTTATACTCTTTGTCGTACAAGAACTCACTACAGATAATCCTTTATTAGATTTAAGAATATTAAAAATATATAAATATACCCTAAGTTTAATAGTAACAAGTATTATAATGTTTGGTATATATGGTTTGTTACTTTTAATGCCGTTATTCTTACAGAATTTAGTGGGCTTAAGTGCTGTGAAAACTGGTATTATGATGATGGCCTATGCATTTGGATCGGCCTTATTTATGATGATAAGTGGCAAAATTTCAAGTAAAATTGGAGGTTTACCTTTAATCGTTTTAGGCATGATTTTAATGTCAGTTTCAACTTATAAATTATATTTCTTAAACCTGGATACAAGTAACAGTATTTTTACTTTATTAGTATTTCTAAGAGGAGCTTCAGTAGGAATTTGTATTATACTGATTCAAAATGAGGGAATGAATGCTTTGCCTAAGGAATTAGTAGGCAGAGGATCTTCTCTTCAAAATACTGTAAAACAAGTAGTGGGATCTTTAAGCATAACTATACTTACAATATTCCTTCAACATAGGCAGAATTTGCATTATTATAGATTGGCTGAGCAGTTTAATAGTATAAGTCCTATAAGTGCAAATTTTTTAAATTCAGCTAAAGAGTATATACTAGGAAAAGGTTTTGAGTCAGTAAATTCTCAAACTGGAGGTTTGTACCTTGCTTATTCATATTTAGGAAAAAAAGCTTATTTGCATGGAATAGATGATGCTTTTATGCTAACTTTATTTATTATGTTAGTAACTATACCATTAGTATTTTTATTTAAGAAAACTGTCTAATGAAAAGATAATCCATGACCATACTGTATTTTACAGTACGGCTGGATTTTTTTGTAAATTATTTGAAGTAAAATTTATATAAGAATCAATTTATATAAAACTTAAAGAAAGCTAAAAATATAATTTATATAAGCTTATAATATAAAACTTCAATACTTTGAGAATTGAAGTTTTTCATTTCATTTAAGCTTAACATATAAATAAAATTTAATGATAAGCTTTTGTATAAAGTGTACTTAATAATTTGTTTTCTGAATGTGAAGTCATTTCTTTTACAATATCTAAATATCTTTGAGATACATCAGGGCATACAGATAGAATACTATCTATAACACTATCGATATTGCTATCATCAACTTTTTTTAAACTGTTATTTTCATCAGAAATCATGTCTGTACTGCTTAAAGAGTTATATATAACATCTGTTATTGGAGATTGCATAACATCATCATTTTCTAAGCACTTTTCTGAAAAATATAAAGTGCCGTCTATTACTGTAAATTCTCCATATGCATATTCTTTTGAACCTTTACCTGAAGGACAGTCATATTTAGTATGTTCAACATGCTTTATATCAAGTATATTTTCTTCTTCTTTTCTTGTTAGAACACACCGTACTTCTAAATCTAATAGTCTTTCTTTCATATGTTCAGAAAAGTTTTCGCCAAATTCTGAAATAAAGTGTTTTACTGATATGGTTTTCTTGATTTTATAATTTTTTCTCATTAATAGATCCTCCTTTAATATATGAAAATACTTTTAATTGAAGGTTTTAACATGCAAAATAAAGTAAATTTTAGTTTATTTAATCCAAAGGCAGAAAGGATTATACACAATACAACAAACTACACTGCACAAGAACTCTAATTGCTTAAACAAAAGAGTTTCTGCAGCTACCTTTCGAGAAAAGGACATTTTTACGTATAATGCTATTGGGTTAAGTTAAAATTTAGATGCATGTTTAAACGTTCTATAAGATAAAAAAACACCTATGAAAAGGTGGTAGAAAATTTAATGTAGATAAAATATTAAAACTTTCAATATTTTAAAGTTGTAGATACATTTTAGAATATTAAGTGTTTCAGATCTTTTATTCTGTTTTTCTACTTAAAACTTGAGTTTAATCTTCTTAAAAGGTGTTGTTGATATCAACAACATTTAGCTTATTCTTCTAGTATACCACAAAAATTGAAAATTAACAAAATTTTTTTCTTTTGTAATGCTAAACTAAGAATAACTTGACAATTTAGTATGAGAAAATTAAAGGCCTACAAAGTTTTATAGCAAAAATAGATGATTTATATAAAAAGCTGTGAAATATAAGGGTTAATATCTTAATTTCACAGCTTTTAAATTGAAAGAAAACTTACATTGTACAAAAAATATGAAATTTTATATGTCATTTTTTAAAACCTTATTATAAATGCATCTTATTATAAGACTAATTTTCATAAGTAGATTTTAATTCTTCATAAAAGTTAGCCTGAGCAGTTTCATAGTAAGGTAGAATCCATATAAAGCCTATACCTAAAGTTAATATTCCAAGCAAAAACCATCCAATAAAACTTAGAACTAAATGGAATAGTCTAGCTTTATGGCCATCCATCATTTCAGTACTTAAATTTATAGCGTCTATAACACTTAAATCGGGATTATCAATTATTATATAGTAAGCCATTGAATACTTAAACCATGCAACAATTCCAGGAATTATTAAAAGTAAAGTCCATAAAATTATAAATAAAGATTTTATAAGCTCTAGTAAGAATAGTTTTCCAAAGGTACCAAAGTTTTTAAAACCATATAGTAAATCCTCAACTAAAGCATTTTGGTTTCTTATTAATTTTAAAAAGAATAAAGAAGAACCTGCATATAATGCACCACTTAATAAGAAACTTATAATATCGAAAGTTGTATTAACTGGTGAATTGTCTACAAAATTTAAATGAACATGAGTATTTAAGAAAGAAATAGAGTTAATACTATCATTAACGGATGATATATTTGAAAAAGAATCTGCAATAAGCCAGCATATAAAACAAACAAGAGCAGCTTTAAGCCAGTTATTTTTCAGTTTTTCTTTAGCTAATTCCTTTAATTCTTTAGAATTTTTTAAAATGTAATTATCTGAAGTCATAGATAATTCCCCCTTAATATTATTAGTATTCGTTAATTGATTATACAGTATAATATACCACATATAACGATAAAAGTCAACCTGTTTTGTGACAAGTTTAGTTATTCATGAATGTGTAAGACAATTTTATCTTATATACAATACTCAAGAAAAAATTGTTGTTTAATACTATATATATTACATTTTGTAAATAAAGGTTATACATAAAATTTAATATATAAATAAAATTAACACAAAGATAATTAGAAATATCAAATATTAAAAGTTTAGAATAATTTTCGTTTATTCAATCTAAAACTGTGACAATTGAAGGCTTAAAATGTATAATTTAACATAATTGTATTTTAAAATTTAAAGTACTAGTATAATATATAATTAATAAAATTATTCCAATTTTTATAAGGGGGACTTCAAATGAATAAAAGGCTAAAATCTATAATAGCGTTAACAGTGGTAACAATGTTATCTTCACAGGCATTTGTAATGGGACTATCAAGCAATGTAAAAGCTGAAAGTGTCAATGTTCAAACCGCAAGTACTATTAATAATTCCTTAGGGGGATTTCAATTAGTTTCTAAAAAGTGGATAGAAGACTTAAAGGCAAATGTATGCATATATAAACATGCCAAAAGTGGCGCACAGCTTATATATGTGCAGAATGATAGCGATAATAAAATGATGTGTGTAAATTTTAGAACACCTACAAAGAATGATAATGGAGTTAATCATGTAATAGAACATTCTGTTCTTTATGGATCAAAAAATTATCAAGTTAAGGATGTTTTAACTCAAATGTCTAAAAGGTCTTTAAATACATATTTAAATGCTATTACTACAAGTGATATGACTATGTATCCTGTGGCAAGTAAAAATGATAAAGATTTTGAAAATTTAATGGGTGTGTATTTAGATGCAGTTTTTTATCCTAATGTTTTAAAGGATAAAAAAATTTTTAAGCAGGAAGGCATAAGATATGAACTGAATTCTCCAAAAGATGAATTAACATATAATGGTGTAGTATATAGTGAAATGAAAGGAAATTACTCTTCGCCTAATTGGATAATAAATAGAGCTGTAAATCAATCTCTTTTTCCAGATACATCATATAAATATGAATCAGGTGGTATTCCAGATGAAATGCCAAATTTAACTTATGATGAGCTTGTAAAAACTTATAATGAAAATTACAATCCTTCAAATAGTTATTTTTATTTGTATGGAAAAATGGATATTGAAAAAACTTTAAAGTTTATAGGAGAAAAATATTTAAATAATTTTGATAAAAAAGAAGTAAAAACTGAGTTAACAGTTCAAAAACCTTTTACAAAAAGTGTAGAAAAAACAGCAGAATATTCTTTGCCTCAGGGAGTTTCCACTAAAAATAAAACTTACCTAAGTTTAAATTATGTAATTGATAAAAATACCAATAAGGATTTAGTGGAACAATTCACTTTACTTCAAACTTTATTAGGAGGAATACCATCTTCACCAATAAGAAAAGCATTAAAGGATAATGGATTTGGAGAAAATGTACTAGTTTCATTTAATTTCTTTGGTATTCAACCAGTATTTAGTATAGAAGTTGAAAATGCGGATGAAAATCAAAAAGATAAATTTAAAGAAGTTGTAAATAAGGCATTAGAGGATATAGTAAAGAATGGTTTTGAAGATCAACTATTAAATTCAATTTACAAAGTTTATGAATTGGATAATCGTAAATTAAAAGGTGATTATGATCTTGAATATAATGAGATTATTATGAGCAGTTGGATGCATGGTGGAGATCCTACAGCCTATTTAAATATAAATTCGGATATGGAAAATATCAAACGAAATATTAAACCTGAATATTTAAAAGAACTTGTAAAGACATATTTATTAGATAACAAAAGTTCATCTTTAGTAATTTTAAAACCAGTGGCAGGTCTTGCAAATAAGAAAGAAGCTGAATTAAAATCTAAATTAGCAGCGTACAAAGCATCTCTTTCAAAGGAACAGTTAGATGCATTAGTAAAAGATACTCAGGATTTAAAAGCATGGCAAAATACACCACCAACACAGGAAGAGTTAAATACACTGCCAACTCTTACTCGTGAAGATATAAATACAAAGACTAAAGAATATAAAACTGTGGAAAAGACAGAGAATGGAGTTAAGGTTTTAAAGCATCCTATAAATACTAATAATGTAGATTTTACTACGTTGTATTTTGATAGCAGTACTGTACCACAGGATAAATTAGGATATATATATTTATTAAGTGAAATTCTTGGTAATGTAGATACAAAAAATTATTCTAAAGATGATTTGCAGGAACAGGTTTTAATTAATACTGGAGGAATTAAAATTTCTCCAAGTTTTATAGTAGATCATAATGATAATAATTTATATTTTCCAAAAATGGTGGTGAATTTAACATCTCTAAATGAAAATTTAAGTAATGGATTTAAAATTTTAAACGAAGAGGTGTTTAATAGCAATTTAAATGATAAAGTACGTATTAAAGAAATAATAAGTAACTTAAAGATGGCAAAAGAACAAAACTTGGCTTATAATGGTTCGGTAATAGGTGGAGAAAAATTGTTATCTTATATGTCTGAATCAGGAAAATATAATATTTATAAAGATGATGGATTTTATACTTTTTTATGTGATTTGGATAAAAGCTTTGACAGTAAAAGTGATGAAGTTGTAAAGAATTTGCAACAAGTTAGAGATCTTATATTTAACAAAAAGGATATGATAGTAAGCTTTATTGGAAATGAAGAAAATTATAAAACTTTTTCTGATAACTTAAATAAGTTTTCAGGCGGATTAAAAAATGAAAATCTTAAAAAATATAAGTATAGTTTTGATAGTTCAAAAATAAATGAAGGTTTAATTATTCCTTCTACTGTGCAGTATGTATATAAAGGTGGAGATATTAAAAAATCAGGTTATAGTGAAAATGGAAAATTTAAAGTTCTTCAAAATATATTATCAAGCAGCTATTTATCTCCAATTATAAGAGAAAAAGATGGAGCCTATGTAGCTTCCATGGCAGTAGAAAATGGCAATGTGATATTTTTATCTTATAGAGATCCTAATCTTCAAAAGACTATAGATACCTTCGATAAATCACCTGAATATTTGAAGAATTTTAGTGCTGATGAAAAAGAAATGACTAATTATGTAATAGGTACTGTAGGACAAGATGATAATAAAAATAGTCGTTTAATTAAAAAGTATGGTCCAGCTGCTGATGGGTATATAGCTGATGATTTATATTTATCTGGAATTAAGCAGTCGGATTTAGAAAAGGAGAGAAAAGAACTTATATCTACTACAGCTGAAGATATAAGAAATTTTGCACCTGCCATAGATGCTGTTTTAAAACAGAATTATCTTTGTGTTGTGGGTGGAGAAACAAAAATAAAAGAAAATAAGAAAAACTTTATGACCATAAAAAATGTGTTAACCTCAGAAGAGGAAAAAGGAACAACTTTGGACATGGAGAAGAAGGAGAACGTAGCCTGTGATAAAACATGGACTTTTAAATTTGAAAAAGATTTAGATGAGGTAACAGTAAATACTGCTAATGTATATGTGTTAAATGATCAGAATCAGCAGGTAAAGGTCAACGTATCCTATGATAAGAATAATAAGGCTATTAAAATAGCTCCAGTAAATTCTTATGAAAAGGGTAAAAAGTACACCATATTTATAAAAGACATTCAGTCTGTGAAAAAGAATGGGGTGACATCTAAACTTATTGCTCCTGTAGATATGGAATTTGTAACTCAAAAATAGTTAACCTTTTAATACTCAAAAGTAAAAATGCTAAGTGCCTTAGTTACAAACTAAAGTACTTAGCAAATATAAGTATTTGAATAATAAATATCAATGGTATTCCAATTGCAAATCTTTTATGTTTAGTTTTATGTCTAAATAAATGCATACCTATAAGTATACCTGGGCTTCCAAGGAGTAGAGCTGTAATAAAAAGAGTTTTTTCAGGTATTCTCCATTTTCCTTTTTGAGATTTTCTTTTGTCAGAATGTATTAAAAATATTCCATACAAGTTTATAAGTAAAATATAACATAAAAAAATTTTCATAGTTTATATTAATATACCTTTTAAAGTATACTTCCCTTTGGAATCCTCCTATTTATAATTATTTACATTTTTCACTTAAATCTTTAAATATAGCTTCTACGCCTTTACCCCAATTTTTATCCTCAGCATAGTTTTTACCTACCCATAAAAATGGATCTGAACCTTTGGGCATATCTTTAGATAGGTTAATAACAGTTCTTGCAGCTATTTTTGAAGCATCTTTTATATCTGTATTGTATTCCTGCCAGCTGTGAAAAACGTTAAAGGGATTATTAGCAATTTTAGATGCGAATTTTGCATCTTCGGGTACAAAACTTTGTTCTTGTCCGGTTATTGCAAAGAGAACTAGTGGGTTTAAATTAAATTCTTTTCCAACAGACATAATAGTTGAAAAGTATGGTTCTTTTGCAAGTAAAGATTTGCGCCCGGTTAAAAATCTCTTTAGTTTTGTTTCATTTATATTTTTATATCTCATGTATTCAGGAAGATGAGCATTTGAAAATTTACTATTAGTACTTTGCAATAAACTTTGAGAAACACTTTTTTCCTTAAAAGAATAAAATTTAAAATTACTTTTAGAACTCATGCTGTAGACAATTTTACTTACTGGATAAAATATAACTGCAAGAATTATAACACTGCAAATAATAATAACTTTATTGTTAAGTTTAAAATGTTTAAAAGATTTTAAGTTACTATTTGAAATCTTTGAAGTTTCATTATCAATAGCAATATTTTTATCAGCATTAGCATCAATAGGAATACTATCAATAGGAATACTATCAATAGATTTATGATCATTAGTATTTTTAACTTTTTTTTCGTTATTTAAATATGCATTTAAGTCTTCATCACTAATAGGAACACTTACATTTGAGTTAATCCAATTTGTTAATATGCTTGTACAATTATTTTTAATATCATTTTCAATTAAGCAGGAATCAAAAACATCATACATAGTAATTGATGTTTTATTTTTGGCAAATGTATTTTTTAGAATGTTTATTTTTATAGAAGATTTATATTCATCTGGTATACCTTCTAATTTTGTATATAATATGTGATGAATTGTATTTGAAAGCATGCTAGCTCTTTCTTTAACTTGATTTTGGGCATATTTTTTATCAATATAGCTTTTAAAAGTTTCAATATCAGTTTTGCTTATAACTTTTTTTGATTTTAGTTCATCTATAAATTTATCCATAGTTTTCACAACCTGTAAAAAATATTAAATCGCATCATAATTTTATCGTAGTTTTTTTGTATAACTTTATATTTTAAAATAACTTATAATGCAAGATAAGTTTCAAAAGTGGATACTTAGTTACAATAAGTATACTAAAAAACATAAAAGTGCCATATTGAAAAGAGTATAAAGTTAGTGATAATATGTTAGTATATAATTTTAAAGTTTACATTTATATGTAAATAATTTAGAAGGGTTGATATTATGAATTTTAAAAAACTAACTTTAGAGGATAAGGATTTATTTCAAAGGTATACTTCTCCATATACTTTTTTAAGCTGTGAATATTCTTTTACAACTTTATACATTTGGAAGGATGCTTGCGATGTGAAATATACCATATATAAGAATGCATTAATAATTAAAAAGAGAGATTTTGAAGGCAAGTATCATTTTATACAGCCTTTAGGATATAAAAAGGAGGATTTGAAAGACATTATTGAAGTATTGATAAAATATAAGGAAGAAAACAATATTAAATATTTATTTAAAGATCTGGAAGAAAGTTTTATATGTGAAATAAAGGCTTTATTTTCTAATATAGATGACTTTTATATTAAAGAAGATAGAGATAATTTTGATTATCTCTATGAAGCTAAAAGACTTATGAGCCTTTCAGGTAAAAAGCTTCATGGTAAGAAAAATCATTATAATAATTTTGTTAAAAATTATGAATATGAAGTAGTTGAAATAAAAGGTGAAAAGGTAATAAGAGATGTTATAGAAAAAGCACAGCAGTTATATGAGGAAAGAGAAGATGAGGATTGCATGCTTTATTATGAGCTTCAAGCAATAAAAGATATAGTTTCCAATATGAATAAATTTTTATTAAAAGGAATAGCTGTATATGTTAATGGAAAATTAGAAGCATTTAGCATTGGCGAAAAGTTAAATAAAGATTTAGCTGTAATCCATATTGAAAAAGCAAACAAAAACATTAATGGGATGTACAGTTTTATAAATAGAACATTCATTGAAAAGTGTTTTAACGATGTAAAAATAGTAAATAGGGAGCAAGATTTAGGATTAGAAGGTCTTAGAAAGGCTAAGATGTCTTACTATCCATTAAAACTGGAAAAAAAGTTTATTTTTGGATTATAAAATACAGGTGTGGAATATAATTTCACACCTGTATTTTTTTGAAGGGAAATGAAATCTTTTGTAGAATAATTTATTTAAGGAGGGAGGTGTGATGTATGTTAAATCATTTACAGGGGGAATTTAATACATTCGATGGTACAAAATTATTTTATACTAAGGATGTAGTAGATTCTGCAAAGGCAGTAATTATAATAGTTCATGGTCTTTGCGAGCATTTAGAAAGATATGATTATTTTACAAAAAAATTAAATGATTTTGGATATACAGTTTATAGATTTGATAATAGAGGTCATGGAAAATCTGGAGGGGAAAGAGGTTATGTAGAGAATTTTCAGGACTTTTTTAAAGATGCAGATAAAGTAGTAGATATGGCTTTAGAAGAAAATAAAGGATTACCCTTATTTATGTTTGGACATAGTATGGGAGGATTTATTACAGCAGGTTATGGAATGAAATATAAAGATAAATTAAAAGGCCAAATATTATCAGGAGCTGCAGTTATAGAACCTCAGGCATTTAAAGACTTAAAAAAGGATGACTATTTTGAAAAGCATCCAAGAGAAAAATCACCTAATGCTTTATCTAAATTTATTTGTAGGGATGAAAATGTAGTTAAAGATTATGATAATGATCCTCTTGTGCTTAAAGAAACTAATATAAAACTTTTAGGAGAAGCATTTATAAAAGGTTCTAAATGGATTAGTGAAAATGTTAAAAATTATGAGTATCCATGTTTTATACTTCATGGAGAAATGGATAGGATAGTTAAAAATGAAGCTTCTAAGTGGTTGATTAGCAATATACATTCGGAAGATAAATCTATGAAGATATATTCTAAATGCTATCATGAAATATTAAGTGAAAAAGATGAAAAGGACGATGTTATAAAGGACATACATAATTGGATTGAAGAAAGAATTTAAAGAATTTTTACAAATAATTTGATTTGATAGGTACAAAGTATTCTCATTATGTAGTATACTAATATAAGTTTAAAGTTAAAGACGGGAGAAGCCTAATGAGAAAAAAAGTAAGTAGTATATTTAAAATAATTGTTGCATTAATTATATTGTTTGGAGCTTTTAAGGCAGTAAAATATTATATAAATAAGAATGATCATATTAATGCAAAAAATATCAATATAAATCTTTATATTGATACTGTAGACAGTGTAAGTAAAGATAAACTTCAAGTGAATTGGAAACAAGTTGCAGCTATTGATGGAGTTAGGTATAAGAGAGACTTTTCAAAGGGAAATACAGAAAATATAACAAAATTAGCAGATATGTTTTTAATAAAGAATACATCAACTAAAAGTGTTGGTAAGAGCAAATATAAGCTGTTAAGTTTGGATGAAGTTTTGGACAAACTATCCTTTGAAAAGAAAGAAAAAGAAAAGGTATATAGGTATTTAAAGGATTTGGATTCTGTGGCGTTAAATAATAAATTAAAAGAAGATGATTCTTATAAAAAGTTCATAGATGAATTAACTCCAGCAGCGGTAGATATATATAATAAATATGGTATTTTGCCTTCTGTAACTATATCACAAGCTATACTAGAATCTGGTTGGGGAAAATCACAGCTTACTTCTAAATCTAACAACTTATTTGGTATAAAAGCTGATAGCAGTTGGAAGGGCAAAAGTGTAGTTATGAAAACTTCGGAGTATTATAATAAGATTATTAATGATTCATTTAGAGTTTATGCTAGTAAAAGTGAATCATTAAAGGATTATGGTGATTTCCTTTATAAAAATAAGAGATATAAGGATAAAGGAGTACTATCGGCTTTAAACTACAAAGATCAAGCAGAAGCTATAGAAAAAGCTGGTTATAGTACTATACAGGACGAAAAAGGAAATGAAATTTATGCAGATTTAGTAATAAAAATAATAAAACAAAATAATCTTCAACTTATAGACAATAAAATTCAATTGGAAAAAAGTCAAGCATTATCTAAGTGATTAAATAATTTTAAGTTGGTTATAATTAAAAATACAAAATATTTAGTGCCACAGCAGGGATACAAGGTGGCAGCAACAGGCACTTGAATTTCAAGTGCCTGTAAAATTTTTAGCATATTCTAGGAAGACCATAGCCTGAAGGCATGTCTATAATTCTTTTCCCACCTATAAAAGTATTCATGTAAACTTCCATAGAACCTTTATTTACTACTTTACCTATAATAGATGCATTAATTCCTAAAGGATGATTTTTCATTTTACATAGAACGTCATAAGCATATTTTTCTGGTACAAAGCAGCATATTTTTCCTTCATTAGCAATATACAATGGATCAAGTCCAAGCATTTCACAGGTCCCTTTTACTTCTTCTTTTACAGGAATAAAATTTTCTTCTAGCTCAATAGATATATTACTCATTGATGCAATTTCATTTAGTACAGCTGCAAGGCCACCTCTTGTAGCATCTCTAATTACATGTATGTACGGGCATGTTTCTAATATATTTTTAATTAAGAAATTTAAATGGGTGCAGTCACTAGATAAGTTTCCATACATTTCTATATTGTTTCTTTCACACATAATTTCTATACCATGATCTCCTAAAGTACCATTAACAATAATTACATCGCCTATTCTGGCATTTGAAGCTTTTATATCCACATTATCATAAAGAAAACCTATGCCTGAAGTATTAATGAAAATACCATCTGTGGAGCCTTTAGGTACTACCTTTGTATCTCCAGTAACAATTTTTACATTAGCAATTTCAGCGGTTTTAGCCATGGATTTTACTATTGTTTCTAAGCTCTCCATAGAAAACCCTTCTTCTATTATGAAGGAACTACTTAAATACATAGGTTTTGCTCCACTAACAGCTAGGTCGTTTACTGTACCACATATAGATAATTTTCCTATATCTCCACCTTTAAAAAATATAGGATTTATTACAAAGGAATCTGTAGTAAATGCAACATTTTTACTTTTTACACTAAGTAGAGCAGAATCATTTAATTCATTTAGTACAGTATTATTAAAGTATTTTAAGAATAAACTATTTATTAAGTCATTAGTTCCTTTTCCACCACTTCCATGAGCAAGTGAAATTTTATTTTCCATATTACTACCTCCAATTATTATACTTATAGTAAGTTGAACAAGTTCCTTCACTAGATACCATACATGGACCTATAGGATTTTCTATAGTACATATTTTTTTAAATAGTGGACATTCAATAGGGGAAACTTTTCCCTTTAATATTTCACCACATTTACATTCATTAGCTTTAGTATAATTATTAAGTTTTAATTTAAAATGTTTTACAGCGTCAAACATTTTGTAGTCTTCATTTAATTCATAGCCGCTATTAGGAATAATACCTATACCTCTCCAGCTGCTATCTACTACTTTAAAAACTTTTTTCATATATTCTAAAGCATTGACATTCCCTTCGTATTTTACAATTCTTTTATAACAGTTAACTATTTTAGGTGTATTACTATGAATTAACTGCAGGATTATTTTTATGCTTTGAAGTATATCTACAGCTTCAAAACCAGTTATAACTCCAGGTATTTTGTAGTTATCAGGCAAAAAATTGTAAGGCTTTTCTCCAATAATAGCACTTACATGTCCTGGAAGAAGAAAGGCGTTTATATGAAGATCTTTATCTTCCAATAAATTTTTAAGAACAGGAGTAACTAATTTATGAGAAGTTAAAAAAAACAGATTTTTTATATGACTTTTCTTAGCTTCAATAGCTGTTACAGCTGTCATTGGGGTTGTAGTTTCAAAGCCTATAGACAATAAAACTATATTTTTGGATGGGTTTTTTATTGCTAATGTTAAAGCATCCATAGGGGAGTAAACAATTCTTACATCATTACCTTCTGATTTACTTTTTATTAAGGAAGAAGCTTTGCCTGGAACCTTCATCATATCTCCAAAGGTAGCTATAATTACATTTTCAATGTGGGATAATTGTACTGCAGCATCAATATAATTTTCAGGGGTAACGCAAACAGGGCAACCAGGACCAGATATTAACTTTATATTCGAAGGGAGAACATCACGCAGTCCATACTTAAATATAGACGAGGTATGTGTTCCGCATACTTCCATAATGTTTATTTTTTCATCAGTTATATTTTTAATAGATTTTATAATGCCTTTAGCATAATAACTATTTCTAAATTCATCAACAAATTTCATGTTCAGCTATCTCCTTAAGTAATTTAAGAGTTTTAAAAGCTTCTCTTTCATTTATAATTTCAATAGCACAACCAGCATGCACAAGTACATAGTCACCAACCTTTACATCGGGTATCAAATGAATAAATATCTCACGGTTTAAACCTCCTATTTCTACTGTTCCTCTATTTTCTTTGCGCTTTATAAGTTTACCAGGTACAGCAACACACATGCTAAGACCTCCTTAGATTAATAGTGGTGTACAAAAAATTTATTTTAAAATACGAGCCTACTTTAAAGTCTATGAGTTTATTTTATACTTATTTAAATTAAAAAAATTTTATACCATTTTAATGATATTTAGTTATAAGTTAAATTAACCTTAAGTAAATCCAGATTTAAGGTAATAAAATTAAGGTTTTTAAATATATTTACATTGAAGCTTATAAGAGGGAGGAGTTTATGGATAAGAATAATTTAAATCAACTGCAAGGCATGCTTCAGGAAATAAATCATTACAAGAAAATGATTAAAGCTACTTCATGTCCTTATAAAAAAATGCACTTTATAAATAAAATTGCTTATAAGGTAACAAAAATTTTAGATAGTATGAATGTGGAAAAAATTATGAACAGGGAAGAGGCACAGCCATTAAGGAAGTTTACTATTGAAGAGTTATCTAAATATGATGGTTCTATGGGAAAACCTGCTTATGTAGCAGTAAATGGAGTGGTTTACGATGTAAGTCGCAGCAGCGTTTGGGGAGGAGGAACTCATTTTGGATTATATGCAGGTAAAGACCTTTCAGAAGAGTTTAAGGGATGTCATGGTGATAAAATTGAAATATTAAAGAGTCTTCCAGTAGTTGGAAATATTAAATAAACAATATAAGAATGTTATAGGAGGTATAAAGCTTTGTCTTTAATGAAGCTGGTATATGAAGCCGTAGATAAAATTAATAGAGGATTAATAAAAAAGCCTAATTTTATGTGGTTAGAATGCACTGGTTGTGAGGGAAACATAATTTCTTTTCTTAATGCAGATAAACCAGATTTTAAGTATTTTCTTGAACAAATGGTAAATTTAAAATATAGCAATAGTTTAATGCAGCCAGATGGAGAAAGAGCTTATGAAAATTTTCTAGAAACCTTAGATACAGATTTTATACTTGGAGTAGAAGGAGCACTTACAGAAAAGGATAATGGGTTTTATACATTAATGGCACATTATAAAGGAAAACAAATTTCTGCAGCAGAAGGAGTTAGTTTAGCAGCAGCAAAGGCAAAAAAAATAATTGCTATTGGAACTTGTGCTTCTTTTGGTGGAATATCTGCTGCAAAACCAAATCCTACTGGGTGTGTTAGTTTAAGTAAGTTTTTAAATAGGAATATTATAAATATTCCAGGATGTCCGGCCAATCCTTTATGGGTTATAGGTACTATTGCTGGTTTAATTTTGTATGGTGATGTGGAAGTAGACGATAAAGGAAGACCATTAATGTTTTATAAAGAAACAAACCATACTGATTGTGAAAGACGTTCATATTTTGATAATGGTATATTTGCCAAAAAGCTTGGAGAACATGAATGTATGTTTAAACTTGGGTGCAGGGGACCTATAACAAAAGCTTACTGTCCTATAGGAAAGTGGAATTCACGAATTAATTGGCCTGTAGAAGGTAATACCCCTTGCATAGGTTGTGCTAGCGAATATTTTCCAGATGGTACAGAACCTTTTGTAAGGTACTAAAGGAGAGGATTTGGTATGGCTAAGAAGATAACTATAGAACCAATAACTAGGATTAGCGGGCCTTTAAGTATAGAGGTTGAAATTGAAAAAAATAAAATAGTGGATGCTAAAAGCAGCGGAGTGTTATTTAGGGGATTTGAAAGTATGCTCACGGGAAGACCTCCACTGGATGCTATATATTTTACTGAAAGAATATGTGGTATATGTTCAACTGCCCATGGTGTTGTAGCAAGTTTAGCATTGGAAGATGCTTTAAAGGTAAAACCAGATGAAAATGGTGTAAGAATAAGGGACTTTGCTCATGGAGCTGATTTTATTCAAAATATTATAAGGCAAATTTGCCTTTTCATATTTCCTGATTATGCTAAGATAGAACAAGTTCCAGGAAGTATAGATTATGATTTCAGACTTCCAGAAAAATTGACTAAGAAGATTGGTGATGATTATTTAAAAGCATTAGAATATAGTCGTTTTGCCCACGAAATGGTAGCTCTTATCGGAGGAAAAGCTCCTCACAATCATGGTGTATTTGTAGGAGGTACCACTGTAAATTTAGATGCTTCTAAAATAATAAGGCTTAAATATTTACTGCAGCAAGTTAATGAATTTATATGTTCATATATGATTGAGGACATAAGTATTATATCCGCATATTATCCTGAATATTTTAAAATAGGTGCAGGAACAAATAATCTTTTAACATTTGGTTTATTTAATGATTTACCTGAAAAAGAATTAGTATATGTTTATCCTTCTGAATATATTGATGGTAAAAAGGGTGATTTAGATGCAGATGCTATAAAGGAAGGTGTTGAATATTCATGGTACAAGGATACAAAATTAAATACAGTGCCATCTAATAAACCATCAGAATTAGATATTAAGAAGCCTGGAGCATATACTTTTGTAAAAGCACCTAGATATAAAGGAAAAGTTGTTCAAGTAGGACCTTTAGCTCGTATGGTTTTAGGTGGCTATTACAAATACAGTATATCAACTATGGATAGATTAATTGCTAGAGTACTTGAAGGTAAAATATTATCAGAAAAGATGCTTAAACTTTTGGATTTAATAACTCCTACACCAGCAGTGCAAAATCAGTATATAGTCCCTAAAAGTGCAGAAGGAAAAGGACTTTATGATGCAGTAAGAGGAGCACTTGGTCATTGGATTAAAATAGAAAATGGAGTTATAAAAAATTATGATATAATCACACCAACAGTATGGAACATTTCACCAAAAGACAGCATGTCACAGCATGGAGCTATTGAGGATGCTCTTATAGGCACTGAAATACAAAATGTAAAGAACCCAGTAGAAATAGGAAGAATAATTCGATCTTTTGATCCTTGTATATCCTGTGCAACACATGTTACTACAGATTGCTGCAAAGATTATAACATTGAAATTGTATAAGGTAATATAAAAATAATGCGAAGCAAAGTGAAAGTTTTTTCGGTTACTTGCGTCACATTATGATTAAAATATAGCGTATATTTTTATGGGGATGGTAAAAAGTGCATGAGATTTCTATGATGGAAAGTACTATTGATATGGTGATTGAAAAAGCTGAAGAATATAATCTTAAAAGTATAAAAAAGGTTACATTAAGTATTGGAGAATTAGCAGGTGTGATGGATGAGGCTTTAAATTTTGCATTTAATGAGTTAAAAAAGGATTCTATTTTGAAGGATGCAGAGCTTTGTATAGATAGATTAAAAGCAGAAGCTTATTGCGATAAATGTAGTTTAAACTATCCAATAGATCATTTTAATAAATTGTGTCCAAGATGTGGAGGCTTTTATGCAAAGATTTTAAGTGGATATGAATTATATTTATATTCCATAGAAGGAGAATAGAATATGAGTGAGATTAAAGTTATTGTAAACATGCTTCATACTAATGAAGAAATGGCTTTGGAAAATAAAAAGCTTTTTGATGATGAGGGAATATTTGTAATAAATTTAATGAGTGCCCCTGGTTCAGGAAAAACTTCTATACTTGAAAAATTAATTTTCACAATTAAACAGAATTTAAATATGGCAGTAATAGAAGGTGATATATACACTACAAAGGATGCAGATAGAATAGAAGCTGAGGGAATTCCAGTGATACAAATAAATACTTCAGGAGCCTGTCATTTAGATGGAGATATGATAAGAAAAGCAGCACTTAATTTTGATTTAAGAAAGTTAGACGTCATTATCATAGAAAATGTGGGTAATCTGGTATGCCCTGCGGAATTTGAAGTGGGAGAAGATATGAAAATATGTGTACTTAGTGTAACAGAAGGTAACGATAAACCATTAAAATATCCACTGATGTTTGAAAAAAGCGAAGCATTAATTTTAAATAAAACGGATTTAATACCCTTTACTAACTTTAATAAAGAAGAATTTTATGAAGATATTAGATCTGTAAATCCTAAAATTAAAGTATTTGAGACTTCTTGTACTAAAAATAAAGGTATAGAAGATCTTAGTCAATGGATTTTAAAAAAAGTAAATGAAAAAAATATTGTATAGAAATTTTTTTAGATGTCTTTAAAGAATTAACAGGTCAAATATGTCATAGATAGTTAGCATGAGTTAAGGATTAGGATAAATTGATAGGTGTTTTATCAGAGAAGCCTGAAGCTATTGTATGATGTAAAGTGGATTACCATGCTAACTTGTTATTTTTTAAATGTGTATTAATTGATTTAAGGTATGTGAGGGATGTAATATGGGTAAAAGGGTTATTGCTATAGGGAATAGGCTTATGATGGATGATGGAGTAGCATTATTCGTGATAGAAAGTATAAAGAATGTTTTGGAAAATAAAGGTGTAGAAGTTATAATTGGAGAAACAGATGTAGACTTTTGCTTTTTTAAATTAAATAAAGATGATGAATTTTATATAGTAGATGCTTTTTTGGGCAGTGAGTCTCCTGGTACTTTAACATTTAAAAATTTAAAGGATATGAACGAAATAAAAAGACAGATTGGTATTCATTCATTAGGAATAATAGACTTAATAAATAGATATTCATTGGAAGTGAAGGGGTATTTTATAGGAATAGAAATAGGAAAAATAAGTATGAATATAGGATTAAGTAATATTTTGCAGCTACAATTTAAAGGGATATGTAGTAAAGTATTGAATTTCATAGTAGTTAATAAGTATTAAGTCTATATTTTTAAGAATTTAATATTTAGAGAATTCTCAAAAATGATTTTGTTTTTCCTAATTCACATTTAAAAAATATGAATTAAATACAGTAACAACTAATAGTGATGAATGATATAATTCAAAATTTAAATATATAACAGGGCACTTGAATAAATTTCAAGTGCTCCATTTAAAGAGTTCAATAAATTTATATTTGATTTACCAAGGAAAATCTTCTCTATGATGATGTTTATGATGATAAGGGTATTTAGGATAATATGGATAGTAAGGGTAATAAGGGTAATAAGGGTATTGAGGATAGTGATGATAGTTGTGATAAGGGTAAACCCTATCGTTATCAACTTCAATATCAACATCCATATCCTCGTCTTCACCACGCATTCCAGCGCCACAAGAACAATTTGATTGAGCTTGAGCTTGAGCTCCTTGGAATGGCATTGTTGGGAAATAAGGGCTTCCTTGGAATGGCATTGTAGCTCCTTGGAATGGCATTGTTGGGAATCCACCACCCATCCAAGGAGAACAGCTATTCATCCAAGGAGAACAACTATTCATCCAAGGAGAACAACAATTCATCCAAGGGAAAAATGGCATGCAGCAGCAATGGCGTCTGCGACGATGGCGGGTTTGATCATCATCAATGTCAATATCAACATCGATATCTTCATCCTCACCACGCATTCCGGCGCCACAAGAACAATTTGATTGAGCTTGAGCTCCTTGGAATGGCATTGTTGGGAAATAAGGGCTTCCTTGGAATGGCATTGTAGCTCCTTGGAATGGCATTGTTGGGAATCCACCACCCATCCAAGGAGAACAGCTATTCATCCAAGGAGAACAACTATTCATCCAAGGAGAACAACAATTCATCCAAGGGAAAAATGGCATACAGCAGCAATCGCGTCTATGATGATGACGACGGCTTTGATCCATATCAATGTCAATATTAGGGTTAGTATTAATATTCTCGCTATCATTTTGATAGTACATGTACATACCTCCGTAAAATCTATCTTCACTATATATAATATAAAAAAAACAGGAAATGGTTACAACTTTTTAAAAAAATAGACTGTGTAAATAAAAAAATACACAGTCTTATTATTATGATGTTTTTTATCTTTTGAAAAAATAAAATAATGCTATAATTATTAGCAATATAAATAATGGACCAGCAAAAAATATTTTAAATATTAATGCTACGATTGAAATTACTATTCCTACAGCGAAAATAACAGCAAATATAGGTAGAGCTACTGCAGCAACTACTGATCCTATAAGAATAAATATTACAGCTAACAAAAGAATTGTTAAAAGTATCATTAAATAAACCTCCAATTATTAATTAGTTTTAAATGGTCAACATTCAAACAGTATTCAAATGTGTGTTATAAGGTATATTATACTACTTAATAGAGAAAGTACAAAGTTTATTTATTGCTGAAATTATTCAATTTATTTCAAATTGAAATGTGTATAAAGAAATAGTTTATATTTCTCACAAAAGCTAAAATTTACTTAGCAATAGTGGTTAATATGCGTTAATAAAAATTAGTCTTAATGGAATATACAAGTTTTGAGTTAAATATACATAAACGATTATAAATATTTAAAAAAATCAAAAAATATCCTCAAAAACAAGAATTGTTTGTTGACACGGTAAAAATATATGATATAATTACAAATAATATCAAGTTAATTTTAACATAAACTAATAAAAATTGTTTTGGAGGGAAAAGTCATGAAAAATATCATTGGAAAGGGAATAAGCGGAAAATTTTATTTTTACTTTAGCTGGGGCTATCTCTATTTTAGCGCTGGTTACTTTTTCTGCAAAAAAATATATTTTCCTATTTTCAATGAGTTTAATAAATCGAAATTTATTTTGTGTAAGTAGTGCTATAACTATATCACTATACACTTGATTTAAAGTAAGGCTCATTAGAGCCTTACTTTTTTTTATCCATAATTAAGCAAAATGTTTAATTATAGAATATGTTTTATAAAAAAACAATAAATTAATTCTATTTTATTAAGAACAATTTTTTAAGCTAGCAAAAAAATTGTTTAATATAAACACTAATATATATAATAATATTTTTAAAATTTAAGGAGGGCTATTTTATGGTAGTAATTATGAGATGCGATGCAACAAGAGAGGAAATATTAACAATTAAAGAAAGAATAGAGGCGGAAGGCTGTAGAGTTAACTTAATAGAAGGTGAAAACCAATGCATACTAGGGATTATTGGTGATACTACAAAGCTTGATCCAGATAAAATTCAGGCTAATGAATGTGTAGAAAGAGTTACTAAGGTACAGCAGCCTTTTAAATTAGCAAATAGATTATTTCATCCAGGTAATACAGAAATAAAAGTTAGAGATAGAGTAATAGGTGGAGATAAGATAGCTATTATGGCAGGACCTTGCTCAGTAGAAAGTGAAGATCAAATTTTGGAAATTGCAAAGACTGTAAAGGAAAGTGGAGCTAGCTTTTTAAGAGGGGGAGCTTTTAAGCCTAGAACTTCACCATATAGTTTTCAAGGGCTTGAAAAGGAAGGACTTGAATTACTTAAGCTTGCAAGAAAGGAAACAGGACTTCCTATAGTAACAGAAATTATGTCTCCTGATATGATAGATACATTTGTTGAAGATGTAGATGTTATTCAAGTAGGCGCAAGAAATATGCAAAACTTTGATTTGTTAAAACAACTTGGAAAGACAAGAACACCAATTCTTTTAAAAAGGGGCTTATCTGCAACTATTGAGGAATTAATCATGTCTGCGGAATATATAATGGCAGGTGGAAATGAAAATGTAATATTATGTGAAAGAGGTATAAGAACCTTTGAAACATATACAAGAAATACTTTAGATTTAAGTGCTATACCTGCAATAAAGAGATTAAGTCACTTACCTATCGTAGTTGATCCAAGCCATTCAGCAGGAATGTGGTGGATGGTAGAACCTTTAGCAAAAGCAGCTTTGGCAGTAGGAGCAGATGGACTTATTATTGAAGTACACAATGATCCAGCTAATGCTAGGTGTGATGGACAGCAATCTATAAAACCTGAAAGATTCAAAGAACTTATGGAAGGATTATCAGAAATAGCAAAAATAGAGAAAAAATCAATTTAAAATTTGGAGGGGATTACAGTGGCTGAAGGCGGTTTTAATTTTAATATAGTTATTGTTGGTTTAGGTCTTATAGGAGGATCATATGCCATGGCACTTAAAAGATTAAACCCCTCTAGTATATGTGGTATTGATGTTGATGAAAATTCTTTAAAAGAAGCTTTAAATATGGGAATAATAGACCAAGGATTTACAGATGGTAAAGAAGTTTTAAAAAATGCAGATTTAGTTATTATAGCTCTTTATCCTGAAAAAATTATAAACTTTATAAAGATCAATATAGATAATTTTAAAAAAGGAGCTGTAATAACTGATACCTGCGGAATAAAGGAAGGACTAATAGATAATATAAATTCATTTTTACCAGATGATTTAGATTTTATTGGAGGACATCCCATGGCTGGCAGAGAATCCAAGGGGATTAAGGTTGCTTCCAAGGATATTTTTAATAATGCTAATTATATAATTACACCTACTGAAAGAAACTGCAAAGAAAATGTAATGCTTATAGAAAAAATGGCAAAAGATATAGGGTGTAAGAAGGTAATAAATATATCACCTAAAGAGCATGATAGAATAATATCATTTACCAGTCAGCTTCCACACGTCATAGCAGTATCACTTATGGATTCAGATTTAATAGAAAGTGATATAGAAACTTTTACTGGAGGAAGTTTTAAAGATGCCACTCGTGTTGCAGTTATAAATTCTGAATTATGGTCAGAACTATTTTTCCTTAATTCAGACAACTTGATTGCTGAAATTGAGAAATTTCAAAAGTCTATAGAGAAAGTAAAAAATGCTATAATGTTAGAAGATAAATGTACTTTGAAAGATATATTTGAAAGTGCCACGGTAAAAAGAAAGAAGATGGTATAAATTATGAAGATAATTGAAGTAAATCTTAAAGCTAATAGTTACAAAATATATATTGAGAAAAATATTTTAGAGAAAATATCAATTTATTTAAAAGAAAATCATGCAAACAAAAAAATTGTTATAATCACGGATGAAAATTTAGAAAAATTATATATAGAGACTTTGAACAGGTATATACAGAAGGAGAATTTTAATACAAGGATTATTTCTATAAAACCAGGAGAAAAAAGTAAATCTATAGATACACTAAAGAAATTATATGAAGATTTTTCTGATTTTAAGCTTACAAGAGGAGATTTAATATTAACTTTTGGAGGCGGTGTAGTTGGAGATTTAGGCGGTTTTGCAGCTTCTACTTATTTAAGAGGAGTACCATATATACAAATACCTACATCACTTTTAGCTCAAGTAGACAGTAGTATAGGTGGTAAGGTTGCTGTGGATTTACCTTGGGGAAAAAATTTAGTAGGAAGCTTTTATCAACCTAAAGCTGTTTTTATAGATCCAGAATTACTTAAAACTTTAGACAAAAGATTTTTGCATGATGGATTGGCAGAAGTAATAAAATATGGCTGTATAAAAGATGAAAATATACTTAATACACTTATGAGCTACAAGGATGATGAGGAACTTTTAGATAACATAGAAAAAATAATATATACATGTTGTAACATAAAAAGAGAAGTAGTAGAGCATGATGAAAAGGACCTGGGTGAGAGAATGATTTTAAATTTTGGTCATACTTTAGGTCATGCGGTAGAAGAATACTTCAATTATTCTAAATACACTCATGGGGAAGCTGTGGCTATAGGCATGGTTGAAATAACTAAAAGAAGTGAAGAACTTAATATTACTAAAATTGGTACTCATAATTTTATAGAAAAGGTACTTAAAAAATATGAATTACCATACAAAAGAGTAGAAATGGACAAGGAAAAAGTACTTCATACAATAAAGTTAGATAAGAAAAGTAGTGGGGAAAATATTAATTTAATTCTTCTAAATAAAATAGGTGAAGTTTTTATTAAAAAAGTAGCTACTTGCGAAATAGAAAATTATATTTAAAAATAGGGGGCTAAGTCTATGAAATATATAATGATTAACCCAGGTAAATTAAGTGGAGAAGTAAAAATTCCAACTTCAAAAAGTGCCTGCCATAGAGCAGTAATTTGTGCAGGCCTTTCAAATGGAATTAGTAATATTTCTAATGTAGTTTTTTCACAGGATGTAGAGGCTACCTGTGAAGCAATGAAAAGTTTGGGTGTAAGTATTAAAAAAGGAAGAGATTCTCTTGAGGTAAAAGGATTAGAAAAATTAAAGCCAATAAATCCAAAGATGGATTGCTTAGAATCTGGATCAACATTAAGATTTTTAATACCTATAGGGGCAACCACAGGAGAAAAACTTACTTTTGAAGGAAAAGGAAAGCTTATAGAGAGACCTTTAAAATCTTATTATAATATATTTGATGAGCAGAAGCTTAAATATAATAATGTTAATGGAAAACTTCCATTAACTATAGAAGGTAAATTAAAACCAGGTGAATATAAAATTAGAGGAGATATAAGTTCTCAATTTATTAGCGGATTAATGTTTGCTCTTCCACTTTTAGATGGAGATTCAAAAATAATAATTACTACAGAATTGGAATCAAAACCTTATGTAGATTTAACTATGGATATGCTTAAAAAGTATGGCATACAAATAGAAAATAGAGACTATGAGGAATTTATTATAAGAGGAAATCAAAGCTATAAATCATCAGATTGTGAAGTAGAAGGAGATTATTCTCAAGCAGCTTTTTGGCTTGCAGCAGGATTACTTGGCAATGATATAGTGTGCCAGGGATTAGATATAAATTCTCTTCAAGGTGATAAGGCTATACTTAGTATAATAGAAAGTATGAATGGAAAAATTTCTATAGAAGGAAATAAGGTAAAAGCTATGCCTTCTAAAACAAAGGGTACAATTATAGATGCTTCTCAGTGTCCAGATCTTGTACCTGTATTAACATCACTAGCAGCATTGAGCGAAGGAACTACAGAAATAGTAAATGCAGCTAGACTTAGAATTAAAGAATCTGATAGATTAAGTGCTATAAGTACAGAACTTAATAGACTTGGAGCAGATATAGAGGAAAAAGAAGATGGCTTAATAATAAGAGGAAAAGAAAGATTAAAAGGTGGAGAGGTTCAAAGCTGGAATGATCATCGTATAGCTATGGCATTAGCAGTAGCTTCTATAAAGTGCAGTGAGCCTGTTATAATAAAAGATGCATCTTGTGTTAAAAAATCATACCCAGATTTTTGGCAACATTTCAGAGCTTTAGGAGGTAATATAGATGAGTGGAGTTTGGGGCAGTAAAGTAAAGCTTTCTATTTTTGGAGAGTCCCATGGAAAAGCTATAGGCATAAATATTGATGGTATCAAGCCAGGCATAGAATTAGATTTAGATTATATAAATAAAGAAATGAAAAGAAGAGCTCCAGGAGAAAGTGAACTTGCTACTCCTAGAAAAGAGGAAGACAATTTTGAAATATTAAGTGGATATTTTAATGGAAGAACTACAGGAACACCTTTGTGTGCTATTATTTATAATAAAAATCAACATTCTAAGGATTATGAAAAAACCAAGAATTTAATGAGACCTTCCCATGGGGATTTAACAGGATATGTTAAATACCAAGGTTTTAATGATTATAGAGGAGGGGGCCACTTTTCAGGAAGGATAACTGCTCCCTTAGTATTTGCAGGTGCTATCTGTAAACAAATATTAGAGAAAAAAGGTATATTTATTGGAAGTCATATAAAAAGTATAGCTAAGATAGAAGATGTAAGCTTTAATATGACTGAAATAGAAAACGAAATCTTAAAAAGTTTAAATGAAAGTAAATTTCCTGTCTTAACTGAAGAAATAGGTATTAATATGAAAAACAGCATAGTAAAAGCTAAGGAAGAGATGGATTCTTTAGGTGGGGTCATAGAAACAGCAGTAAATAATTTACCAGTAGGTCTTGGAGAACCTTTCTTTGATTCTGTAGAAAGTGTTTTATCACATTTATTATTTTCTATTCCAGGGGTAAAAGGAGTAGAATTTGGTGAAGGCTTTAATATATCAAAAATGAAGGGTTCAGAAGCCAATGATGGATTTTATATTGAAAATGAAAAGATAAGAACTTACAGCAATAATAATGGAGGTATTTTAGGTGGAATTACAAATGGAATGCCTTTAATATTTAAAACAGCCATAAAACCAACACCATCTATTGCAAAAACTCAAAATACAGTGGACATACAAAAGAGAGAAAATGCTAAAATAGAGATAAAAGGAAGACATGATCCTTGTATTATACCTAGAGCCCTTCCAGTAGTGGAAGCTGCAGCTGCAATAGCAATAATTCAATTTATAGATTAAGGAAAGTGATAAACATGGAAGATTTAAACTATCTAAGAGAGCAAATTAATGAAATAGATGAAGCGTTAGTAGAACTTTTTAAAAAGAGAATGTCGGTAGTTTCTAATGTAGCTAATTATAAAATAGAAAACCACATGGAAGTATTAGATAGTAGTAGAGAAAATCAAATTATAAACAAGCATTTGAAAAATGTTGAAGATAAAGCCTTACAAAACTATTTAAAAGAATTTCTTGAAGATTTAATGAGTATAAGTAGAGAATCCCAAAAGAAAATACTCTCTAAGGCATCCTGTGATTGTAAAGTAGATGAAGATAGTGAATTTAAAGTAGGCTTTCAAGGGGTTCCTGCTTCATTTAGTCACCAAGCAGTAAATGAGTATTTTGGTGGCAATGTAAAATCAGAGCATTTTAAGAGTTTTAAAGATATTTTTGAAGCAGTACAAAAAGGTGATATAAAATATGGTGTTTTACCTATTGAAAATTCATCAACAGGTGGCATTACTGAAGTTTACGATCTTATGAGGGAATATGGATTTCATATAGTTGGTGAGAAATGTGTAAAGGTAGATCATAATTTAATGGGAACTAAGGATGCTGAAATTTGTGATATAAATGAAGTTTACTCACATACACAAGGTTTTTTGCAGTGCAAAGAATTTTTTGATGTTCACAGTGATTGGAGATTAATTCCATACTTTAATACTGCTAAAAGTGCAGAGTATGTAAGCAAGGAAAATTTGAAAAATAAAGCTTGTGTAGCAAGTAAAAAGGCAGCGGAGATTTATGGACTAAAAATTTTAAAAGAAAATATAAATTATAACAGCAATAATTATACTAGATTTATAATTATAGGAAGAAAACAAGAACATAATGATAATTGTGATAAGATAAGTGTAATTATGTCAATATCTCATAAAGTAGGGGCCTTGTATAAAATTTTAAAGCATTTTTCAGATAACAATTTAAATATGATGAAAATAGAGTCAAGACCAATTGTAGATAAATCCTGGCAGTACTTTTTCTATATAGATTTTCAGGGTAATGTGTTAGATGAAGATACAAGAAGTGCACTAAGAGATATAGAAGAAGAAAGCTTATATTTTAAGTTTTTAGGTAACTACAAAAGTGAGGTGAACTAAAGGTAAATGAGTAGCTTATATGGATTAATTGGGGAAAGGTTAGGGCATAGTCTTTCTCCTGAAATACACAGTTTAATTTTGGAAAAACTGAATTTAAAGGGACTATACAATTTGTTTGAAGTAAATAATGATGATTTAAAAGAAGCAGTAATTGGATTAAAGGCTCTTGGAGCCAAAGGTGTAAATGTAACAATACCTTACAAAGTAGAAATTATGCAGTATTTAGACAGCATATCTAAAGAAGCAGAAAAAATAGGTGCTGTTAATACCATAGCTTTTAAAGAAAATGGAATTATAGGATATAATACAGATTATTACGGCTTTGGAGAATCTTTAAAGAATGGAAAAATAGATATTTATAATAAAAATGCTGTTATATTAGGTACAGGTGGAGCTTCAAAAGCAGTGCTGCATTACTTATTAGATAATGGAGTAAAGGATGTTGTATATGTAAGCAGAAATCCTGAAAATGCTATGAAGCAAGTAAAAAATTTTAATATTATATCTTATGAAGATATGAATAAATTAAAAAACACAGACATTATTATAAATTGTACTCCCTGCGGGATGTATCCTAAAGTAGAATACTCACCAGTAAATAGAAGTATATTAAGTAAATTTTCATCAGCAGTGGACCTGATATACAATCCTAAAGAAACTATTTTTTTAAAAGAAGCTAGAGAAACTGGAGCTAAAACTGTAAATGGACTTTATATGTTAGTTGCTCAAGCTGCAGCTTCTCAGGAAATATGGCAGGAAAGAAAAATTAGTGAAGAAATTATAAAGCAGATATATGAAAAAATGTAAGTAAAGTATACAAATAAGTGGCAAATAAAAGAGAAAGGTATTATGCATATGTTAAGCAGAAATATAGTGTTAATTGGTATGCCAGGCAGTGGGAAAACAACTATAGGTAAAATGTTAAGTGAAAGATTAAAAGTTAAGTTTATTGATACAGATGACTATATAGAAGATGTTGCTAAGCAAAGTATACCTGAAATATTTAAACATGGAGAAGAATATTTTAGGAAATTGGAAAGACAGGCAGTTTCTGAATTAAGTATAGAAAAATCAGTTATAATATCTACTGGTGGTGGAGCAGTAAAAAATTATTTAAACATAAAGGATCTTAAGAAAAATGGTATTATAATTTTTATAGATAGGCCTATAAAAAACATTGTACAAGATGTAAATATATCAAATAGGCCTCTTTTAAAACAAGGCCCTGGAAAATTATACGATATTTTTGATGAACGATATGAACTTTATAAAAAGTATTGTGATTTTTGGATTATAAATGATGAAAAAATAGAAGATATTGTACAAAAAATATTGAAAATTATAATTTAAGAATAATACTCATTTTATAGCTTCCTAAATTTTAAAGAGGTGAACATCAATGAAAGAAATAGTTGCGGTTAAAAATGTTGTAATTGGTGAAGGAAAGCCTAAAATTTGTGTTCCTATAGTAGGTAAAGACATATCACAAATTATTGAAGAAACTAATTTTCTTAAGAATTTAGATTTTGACATTGTAGAATGGAGAGCAGATTTTTTTGATAATGTTACTAATATAGATAAGGTAAAAGAAATATTAAATAATATCAAAATAATATTACCCTGCAAACCTATAATTTTTACATTCCGTAGTGTTAAAGAGGGTGGAGAGAAAGAAGTTAGCACAGAATTTTATATTAAATTGAATAAATCAATTGCTAGAGCGAAGCTTGTGGATATCATTGATATTGAATTGTTCAATACAGAAAAAGATATAAAAGAATTAATTAAATTAGCTCATGAAAATAATGCAGCAGTTATTATTTCAAATCATGACTTTAATAAAACACCAGAAAAAGAAGAGATAATATCAAGGCTTAGAAAAGCTCAAGAATTAGGTGGTGATATTGCTAAAATAGCAGTGATGCCTAATTGTAGTGAAGATGTTATTATATTATTGGATGCAACACGCATAATGAGAGAAAAGTATGCTAATGTGCCTATTATAACAATGTCTATGGCCGGAAAAGGTATTGTAAGTAGAATATCAGGTGAAATATTTGGTTCTGATATAACCTTTGGTGCGGCTAAAAAGGTTTCTGCTCCAGGACAGATTGCGATATCAGATTTACGCAAAATTATTGAACTACTACATAATAATTTGTAAAATAAATCACAGATTCACTTGGGCTTTATTTGATTGCTATCACTCCGTAACACTATCATTTTTTTAGATGGAAGTGTTACGGATGATATGCGCCCTAGATAAGTTCTTTCTTCTAAGATTTATTTTCTTTCATAAAATCAATTATAGATGTTTGTACTTTTCCATCTAAACAATTCAAAGCTATAACAAACTTTCTTTTCAGTATAAATTCCTTCTTGTAACTAATTAAATTTTTTTAAAGTATTTTAATAAATAAGTATAATAAAAATATTTTTAACATTATTATATTTGTGTTATAAAATGTATTCAATAATAAAATAATTAAAATAAAAAGGTTTTTAAATTTATTTGTAATAAGTTACTATGTTATAATAATTTATAGTTTGTTATAATAAGAGGAAAATTTATAAATGAGTTAGGAAGTAGATTTAATGAAGATTTATGAAGTTGTAGCTAGATTATTATTGGCTATAATTATTGGAGGATTAATAGGTTATGAAAGGGAGTACAAAAACAGGCCAGCAGGTTTTAGAACTCACATACTTGTATGTATAGGTGCTTGTGTAATATCCATGATACAATTATATGATGTTGAAAAAACTGTTGAAATGATAGTGAAAAACCCACAATTGGGCAGTGCTTTAAAAGCAGATATAGGAAGAATAGGAGCGCAAGTAGTAAGTGGAGTCGGTTTTTTAGGTGCTGGTACAATACTGCATGAGAAGGGTTCGGTAAAAGGGCTTACTACAGCTGCTAGTTTATGGGTAGTTGCATGCATTGGTCTTGCAGTGGGATTAGGTTATTATGTATTAAGTATTTTATCAACTGTTGCTGTAGTTATTGCACTAGTTAGTTTGAAAAAGTTTGAATCTAAATTTATAGACAAAGCTAATCTAGTAAAGTTAGAAGTAGAATATATCGATAAGCAGGGAATGGTACAAATGGTTAATGGGTATTTTGAAGGAAAAAATATAAAAATAAAAAATATTGAGTTTTTAATTGAAGAAGTAGATGGTGAAGAAGGATTTATGAAGAGTTTATATACCATATTAATACCAAGACATATAAGAAAATCGGAAATTATTAAACACCTAGCATCTATAGAGGAAGTTATAAGCGTAAAAATAATGTAATAAGTTTATCTATACTTAGTGGAGGAATAAGCTCCCTCTAAGTAGATTTATTGATTAAAAATGAATTTTTAACATAAGAATAAATAAAGAAGCTATGAAGTGATTTTTAGGCTAAGGGTGTATCTTATTTGTAAGAAATACTTTTTTACTTAAGTCTTAGAATGAAATAGCTTCTTTATTTTTTTGCTAAAAAGCATAAATTTTGCACATTTGCTTTTACAATATTTAATATTTTACAAGTTAAAAGTTGTGATAAAATGAACTTAAAGTTAATAGGGGGGATTTTTACATGCTAAAATTAAAAAAAACATTTTCTATGCTAATGGCTGTAACTTTAACTGTAGGATTATTTGCAGGATGTGGGTCAAAAAGTTCTGAAGCAACTAATGCACAGGGAAAAGATCAAAAACTTACAGTTTATTGTGGACTTATGGAAGATCATATGGTAGCAGCAACTAAACAATTTCAAAGTGAAACTGGAATAAAAGTAGAAGCTGTTAGAATGAGTTCTGGTGAAATAATGGGAAGGATAAAGGCTGAAAAAGAAAATCCAAAGGCTTCAGTTTGGTTTGGAGGTCCAGCAGATGGATTTATACAAGCTCAAAAAGAAGGGCTTCTTGAAAAATATGTATCACCAAATGCAAAAGAAATTCCTGATCAGTTTAAGGACAAAGAAGGATATTGGACAGGAATATATAAAGGATATTTAGGAATTGTATCTAATAAAAAATTACTTGCAGAAAAAGGGGTTGAAGCTCCTAAGAGTTGGCAAGATCTACTAAAACCTGAATTTAAAGGACAAATAGTAGCAGCTAATCCAGGTTCATCAGGAACAGCATATACATTTCTTGCTACCGTTGTACAGATTATGGGAGAAGAAAAAGGTATGGAGTATATGAAAAAGTTAAATGGACAAATTAAATCATATCAAAAGTCAGGAACAGCTCCAGGAAGAATGGTTGGACAAGGTGAAGCAATAGTAGGAATTACATTCCTTCACGATGCAATAAAATATAGAGAAGAAGGAATGAAAGATATAGTATTATCTACACCAAGTGAAGGGACAGGCTATGAAATAGGTGCAGTAGGTATTGTAAAAGGTGGGCCAAATCAAGAATTAGCTAAGAAGTTTGTTGATTGGTGTTTAACTAAAAAAGCACAAGAAATTGGACAAACAGTAGGTTCATACCAGTTTTTAACTAATCCTAAAGCCAACCCACCAAAACAAGCTGAAGAATTAAAAGATGCAAAACTAATAGATTATAAACTTGAATGGGCAGGATCTCACAAAAATGAATTAGTAGAAAAATGGAATAATGCAATCAAATAACATGAAGTTGGGAATGAAGTAAAAACTACATTCATTTCCAATTTCCCATTTCCAATTTAAAACGAGGTGATGGTATGAAAAATGGTTTTAAAACAGAAATAGATGACGCAAAAAAGATATTTAGGGATCCTATACTTTTAACTACAATAATTTTAGTTATTTTATCACTTTTAATTTTTATAGTTTGGCCATTATATGATGTTTTCAAGGAAAGTTTTTTAACCCAAAACGGTTCTATTACATTAAAATATTATAAACAAGTTTTAAGTCAAACAGAAACTAAAAAGGTTCTTGCAAACACTTTGATATTGGGGATTTTCGTTAGCCTAGTATCAACAGCGATAGGTTTTCTATTTGCTTATGCTGATGCATATATAAAGATTAAGTTTAAAAAAATGTTTAGCATACTTACTATTTTACCTATAGTATCTCCTCCATTTGCATTAGCGATGTCTTTCATAATGCTTTTTGGACAAAGAGGATTTATAACTTATAATATACTTCACATGAAAAATGCTAATATATATGGATTTACAGGACTTGCTACAGTTCAAATATTAACCTTTTTTCCAGTAGCATATTTAGTACTAGCAGGATTATTAAAGCAAATAGATCCATCTTATGAAGAAGCAGCAAGGAATATGGGAGCTTCTAGAGGGTATATATTTAAAACTATAACACTTCCACTTTTGAAACCAGGAATAGCTAATGCTTTCTTGCTTGTATTTATACAGAGTGTGGCTGATTTTGGAAATGCCATGGTTATTGGAGGAAACTTTACAACTTTGGCTGCTAAAACTTACCTGCAAGCCATGGGAAATTATGATTTAAAAGGTGGTACAGCATTAGCTACTATACTACTTTCAATATCTATATTGATGTTTGTTGTTCAAAAGTATTGGGTAGGAAATAAATCATATGTAACTGTAACAGGAAAGCCTTCAAGACAAAGAGATTATATTACAGAAAAGTCTATAACTGTTCCAGTACAAGGGCTTTGTTTTGCAATTTGTATATTTATAATGGTTCTATATGTATTAATACCTTACGGTTCTTTTGTAAATCTTTGGGGTATAGACTATACACCAACTCTCAAGCACTATAAATATATTACATCATTAGGAGTGAAACCTATAATAGATACCACTATATTATCATTGATAGCAATGCCTATAACAGGAATTTTAGGTATGATAATAGCTTTCTTAATAGTAAAAAAGAAATTTTTAGGAAGAAGAGCGGTAGAATTTGTATCTATGCTTTCTATGGCAGTACCAGGTACAGCTATAGGTATGGGATATATACTAGCTTATAATAAAGAACCTCTTATTTTAACAGGAACTTCTATTATAATAATTCTAGCATTTATATTTAGAAGTATGCCTGTAGGCATAAGATCTGGTGTTGCATCTCTCCAACAAATTGATTCAGCCATAGAAGAAGCAGCTCAAGATTTAGGTGCTAATTCATTTAAGGTGTTTACTTCAGTTACAATACCTCTTATAAAATCCGCATTTTTTAGTGGACTTGTATACAGCTTTGTAAGAAGTATGACAGCTGTAAGTGCAGTTATATTCCTTGTATCTGCAAATTACAACCTTTTAACAGTAACCATAATGTCACAGGTGGATGTGGGAAGAATTGGAGTTGCAGCAGGATATTCAACTATACTTATAATTATAGTACTTATAGTTGTTGGAATAATGAAATTTTTACTTAGTAAAATTGGAATAACTACTTCAACTAGAGAGGCATAGGAGGGGTAATATGAGTTCAAAATATGTTAAATTAAAGAATATAGTTAAAATATATAAAGGTGACGATGGAAAAACTTTTACTGCAGTAGATAATGTGTGTGTAGATATAAAACCTGGAGAATTTGTTACACTTTTAGGGCCTTCAGGATGTGGTAAAACTACAACACTAAGAATGATTGCAGGATTTGAAGTTCCTACTAGTGGTGATATATATATAGGAGAAGATAAAGTTAACAGTTTGACTCCAGATAAGAGGGATACTGCAATGGTTTTTCAAACCTATGCTTTGTTTCCTCACCTAAATATATTTGAAAATGTAGCTTATGGACTTAGGATAAAGAAACTTCCAACAGCTGATATTAAAAGAAATGTAGAAAATATACTTAGTTTAGTAGGGCTTGAGGGGTTAGCTAAAAGGGCTCCAAATCAACTTTCAGGTGGACAACAGCAAAGAGTTGCACTAGCTAGAGCACTTGTAATGCAGCCATCAGTACTGTTGTTTGACGAGCCATTATCAAACTTAGATGCAAAGCTTAGAGTATACATGAGAACAGAAATAAGAAAAATACAAAAGAAAATAGGAATTACCAGTGTATATGTAACTCATGATCAAGCAGAAGCTATGAGTATGTCAGATAGAGTTATTATAATGAATAAAGGTGTAATAGAGCAAATAGGAACTCCTCAGGAAATTTATAAGAAACCTGCTTCAGAGTTTGTAGCTGATTTTATAGGAGTTGCAAATATATTTAGTGCTAAGGTTAAAGAAGTCACTAAAGATGGAGTTTCTGTAGAACTATTTAATACTAATTTTATTGTAAAAACAGATGCTAATGTGAAAGTAAATGATGAAGTTAAAGTAGTAATGAGACCAGAAGCATTGAAACTTTCAGATGAAGGCAATGTAAAGGTTAATGTTAAGACTTCAGTATTTATGGGGGCTTATCAAGATTATGTAGTAACTTATGAAGGATTAGCTGTGAAAGTTTTAGATTATGATCCAGCAAATAAAAAAGTCTATAAAGAAGATGAAAATGTTTATTTGGATATAAATCCAAGTATCATTCATATAATCCCAAAGGGATAAAATTATAAATTACGACCGCAGAAAAAGACCTTATTGGTCTTTTTTTGTATTAGGCATATGAAAGAAAATAACAAGTCAGTATGTTAGTATATTTTGCGTTATACTGCGTCAACAGAACCCTTTGATAGAACAACTATCAGCGGAACCTGTTTACTTGTCCATGGCAAAATATACTAACATCTTTGACTTGCTATTTTCTTTCATATGCCTTAATGATAAATTTAAAAATATATTGTATAATTGAAATAGTAGGTGATAAGGTGATTAAAGACGTAGAATATAAAATATTGAATTATATGATACATGTGGATGATTTTTTAACAATTAAAGACATAGCTAAACAGTCAGATATAAGTGAGAGAATGGTAAGATACGCTTTAGATAACATAGAATATATTCTTAAAAAGAATAATATGCCTGAACTTAAAAGAAAATATGGACTAGGTATTAAAATTTGTCTTACAAGGAGGCAATTGGATACTATTGCAAGAAAAGAAGCTATATATAAAAATTACTTAGGATTTAGTAATAAAAACAGACTTATACTATATCTTTTAAAAAGTCATTATTCTAGAACATTACTTGAACTTTCAGAATTTACAGGAGTTAGCAAGGCTACTGTATCTAAATATTTATATGAAGTTGAAGAATATTTATTGGAGAAGGATATAAAGCTTGTTAAAAAGAGAAATAAAGGAATATACTTTGTAGGTAAAGAAATAGCTAAAAGAAGATTAATATATGATATTATGTTAGAAAGCTATGACTATTCAAAAATGCAGGGAATATTAAATCCTAAAAATATGGATGATTTAATGATAAAAAATTATTTTTATGGTATAGATATAAAATATATATGGGAAATACTTAGAAAATATCTATTGCAGAGAAAAGTTACCTGTTCTGATGTAGCTTTTTATAATATGCTAATAAATACTTGTATAATGGTAAAAAGAGTTCAGCAGAGATTTTTCGTAGACATAGAATTAGAAAAAATGGATTATTTGGCTGAAACCTTTGAATATGAAGAAGCCAAAAAGTATTGTATGGATATTTCGGAAAAGTATGATGTAGTTATACCTAAAACAGAAATAGTTTGGATTACAATGCATTTTTTAGGTGCTAATCCTGTAAAATTTCTTGAAGATGATATTTTTATTAGTGTTTCAGAAAGAAGCAAACTTATGAAGTGTACAGGTGCTATGGTGGAAGCTTTTGAAAAAGAGATATGCACTAAATTTAGTAATCACAGTGAAATTGTAAGTGGGTTATTTGTTCATTTAATTCCAGCTATAAATAGAATGAAGTATAATATATTTATAAAAAATAATTTAAAAGAAGATATAAAAAATTGTTATCCGTTAATATTTAAAGCTACAGTGAAAGTTTGCAAATATGTTGAAGAACAATTTAACATAAAGTTTATGGAGGATGAAATATCTTATATATGTCTACATTTTGGCGCAGCTTTGGAAAAAATGAATAAAGGATTTACAACTCAAAAAAGAGTTATGGTAGTATGTTCTACAGGCATTGGAACTTCTAAACTTTTAGCTAGTAAGTTAAAGAATAATTATGAAGATATAGAAATAGTAGACATACTTTCTTATAATGAGTTTATATCAAGAAATACCTTTGATATAGATTATGTTATAAGTACTGTGGCTATAAAGGAAGCTAATGTTCCAATTATAGTAGTAAATCCTTTAATTAATGATGATGATAAGGTTAAACTTTCAAAAATTTTTAATCCTAAAGTTAGAAGAAATGAAGGAGATATTGATACTTTAATGAAAATAATAAGCAGTAATTGTATCATAAAAGATGTAGATAAACTTAGGAAAGAACTAACTCAACATATGTTTGGAGATTATAAAGAAAAAATACTCCATATAGATGACTTATTAAATGAAGATTTAGTTTTAACAAAAGGAGAATTTTCTTCTGCAAAGGAAGCTGTAAAATATTGTGGAAAATTACTTTTGGATAAGGGGATTGTAAATGAAAATTATGTGGATAGTCTTGTAAAGTCTATTGAAAAAAAAGGCAAAAATGGACCTTATATTGTTATATCAAATGGCATAGCGCTTCCACATGGAAGACCAGAAGATGGAGCATTAGATACAGGATTTTCTATTATTACATTAAAGGAACCCTTGTGTTTTGGACATAAAAATCATGATCCAGTTAAAGTAATAATAGCATTTGCAACCAAAGATAATAAAAGTCATTTAAAAGCTTTAGAGGAAATCGTAACTGTTTTTAATCATAGAGAGAATTTAAGATCTCTACTCAAGTGTGATACTGAAAAGGATTTTATGAACAATATTATGAATTTAGTTAAAAAAGAAGCTGCGCATTAAAATTAAGAATTTGTTTTACAAATATAGCTTGAAAATTGGAGGTAATTGTAGTGATTGACATAGTGGTAGTATGCAGCCTTGGGCTTGGAAGCAGTTTTATAATAGAATGTAATGCAAAAAAATATTTTCAAAATAAAAATATAAAATATAATATTATGCGATGTGATGTTACTACAGCAGAATTTTATGAAGCGGATGTTTACATATGTTCAGAAGACATAAATTTCACAGTAGATAAAAAACAAATAAATAAAATAGAACTTTTAGATTTGATGGATGAAGACGAACTAAAAACCAAACTTGATGGTTTCTTGAAGAGTAGAGGTTTTTAAATATGGAGACTTTAATGAAAAGTGATGTGTTTCTAGTAATCATTGTTGCATTAGGTCTTATAGTACAAAGAAAAAACTTTAAAACTATAATTGTTTCTTTAATAAAAGTAAGCATGGGATATACAATAATAAATTTTGGAGCTACTATGGCTACAAATACATTAGGTGTGCTCAGTCTTATTATAAGAAGATCAGTGCAGGCATTTGATATTATTCCAAGTAATGAAACTATGATAAATATAACAGGTAATACTAATGGAAAAAATGTATTTTTTATAATGCTTATTGCTATGACAGTTAACATCATCATATGTAAATTTACAAAAATAAAGTATATTTTCTTAAATGGATATTATATTTTTTATATGGCAGGGATGCTGGCTATATTAATTAACAATAAGAATTCAAAAGCATCTGTTATATTAGCAGGAGCGTATTTAGGAATTTTCATGAGTATATTACCTTTTATTACGTCAACATTTATTAAAAAAGTATCAAAAAGAGATGATATAGGGTTAGCTCATTTTGGAAGTTTTGCTTGTATTGTTGGAGGAATGTGTGCCTTCTTATTCAAAAAGTCTGACAAAATAGAAAAAAGAAAAAATAAAATTTCATTTATGAGGGATAGTAATGTGCTTATGGCAGTAAGCATGTTTATAATATACTTTTTAGCTATAATAAATGTAGACAAGGGTTTTTTAAATGATTTTACAGGAGAAACAAATAAGTTATACATAGCCTTTAAATATAGTATGAATTTCACTGTTTCTTTTTATCTAATAGTTTTAGGTGTTAGAATGATGACAGATGAAATATTGTATTCTTTTAAAGGAATTGCAGAAAAAATTATATCTAATGCTAAACCAGCTATGGATGCAGCTGTATTTTTTGTATACAAGCCTGAAATGGTGATGCTGGGTTTTATATGTAGTCTTTTAGCAGGGATAATAACATTTTTTATTCAAATAAATCTTAAAACTATCATAGTTGTTCCAGCTGTTACTGCCCATTTATTTTCTGGTGGTACTGCTAGTATTTTTGGATATTCTGTTTCAGGAAAAAAGGGAGCCGTAATATCTTCATTTGTACATGGAATAATTATTACTATATTACCCATATTTCTACTACCTATATTAAAACCACATATAGGACTTATGAGAACTTGTTATGCTGATTCAGATTTTAGTATATTAGCAATTATATTTAATTTTATAATTAGACTTTGTTTTTGATAACAAAAAAATCATAATGGCATATAATATTAAAGTGTAATAATGTTAAAAGGTGATTTTAATGCTATTTTGTCCTTACTACAATAGGTTCTTTAGACAGGGACCACCATACTCATACATTAGAGTTTTTCATGCAGCACCAGATGCACCAACAGTAGATGTTTATGTTGACAATACTATTATAGTATCAAATGTTAGATTTAAAGGTTTTTCAAATTATATAAAGGTATCATCAGGAAAGCATAAAGTTGAGGTTTTTAGAAGAGGTACTAAAAATAATCCATTAATAAGCAGTGATTTAATTATACCTGAAAGTAAAATACTTACTTTAGCTGCAATAGGTATAATGCCTAATTTAGACTTGAAAGCCATAGAAGATACTTTAGAACCTTTAAGACCAGGAAGAACTAAAGTTAGATTTGTTCATCTATCTCCAGGAGCTCCTGCAGTAGACATTACTCTGTCAAATGGAGATATAATTTTTAAAGATGTTTCTTATGGTGAAGTTACTAGATATAAAGAAATTCGTCCAGGAAATTATAATTTCCAGGTAAGAGTAGCAGGTACAGATAAAAAAGTATTACTTTTACCTAATACTAGATTTAGACCTAATAGGTTTTACACTATTTATGCAGTAGGTTTAGTAAGTAGAGAACCTAAATTGCAAGTTTTAATACCATTAGATGGAAACACATATTTAAAGTTTTAAAATAGATTATTTACAAAGTAAGCATATTGCGAAGCAAAGCTTCGCAATATTTTAGTAAAAAATTATAGCAACTAGTATTGACAAGCTTCAGTGAAAATGTTATCATCAATCTATAATAAGTTAATTGAGGATTGTTACTGGTTATGCAGGCAAAACCTAAATTAAAGTAAACATGTTTTTGTTTGTTTTAATTTAGGTTTTATTATTTTATAAAATAAAATCATTTGATACATACAGTATACTTTAATAGTGGAGTGATACATATGGTAATAAAAAAGATACTGAATAATAATGTAGTTACTATCATAGATGAAACTACTGGTTTAGAAAAAGTTATCATGGGTAGAGGGATTGCTTTTAAAAAAAATATTGGAGAAAATTTAGATGAGTCAAAAATTGAGAAAGTATTTTCTATAGAAAATAAAAATGAAAATGTAAAGTTTCAAAAGCTTATAAATGAAATACCACTTGAATACATAAAAGTGTCTGAAAAGCTAATAAGTCATGCAAGAGAAGTTTTAGATAATAAACTAGATGATCATATATATGTAGCTTTAACAGACCATTTAGCTTTTGCTATAAAAAGATCAATATCAGGCATATATATAGAAAATCATTTGCTTTGGGAAATACAAAGAATTCATAAAAAGGAATATGAGATTGGGCTTTGGGCTTTAAAATTTATAAAAGATGAATTAAATATTGAAATGAAAGAAGATGAAGCTGGATTCATAGCTTTACATTTAATTAATGCAACTATAGGACAAAATATGGCCAATACTATGAATATAACTTCTATAATACAAGATATACTAAATATAATTAAATATTATTTTACTATAGAATTTGTAGAAGAGGATATTTCCTATGATAGATTAGTCACACATTTAAAATATTTTGCTCAAAGAGTTATGAGTAAAAAGCATTTATCAGAAGAAGAGGTTTCATTTTTAAAATTAGTAAAAGAAAATTATAAAGATGCTTATAATTGTACTTTAAAAATTAAAGCATATATAGAAAAGAATTATGATTATATGGTAAGTGATGGAGAAATAGTTTATCTAAGTTTACATTTGCAGAGAGTAATATCTGCTTTAAAAAATTAATAGATTAGGATTGTTACTGTTGTCAGGCAAAACCTAGATTGAATTAATATATATTTAAGCTAAATTTAAGTTTAAATGTATTTTAATCAATTTAGGTTTTTTTATATTAAATTTAAAATTAAAACATTAAATTGTAGGCGCCAAATTTGATGTTATTTATTAAACATGTAAGGAGGAAAATTAATATGGATTATAATAAATTAGCAAAAGAAATTTTACCATTAGTTGGTGGAGAAAAAAATATTGAAAGTGCAGCTCATTGTTCTACAAGGTTACGTTTAGTTTTAAAAGACAATAAAAAAGCTAATAAAAGTAAATTGGAAGCTATGGAAGAAGTTAAAGGTGTTTTTGAAAGTGCAGGTCAGCTTCAGATAATTATAGGTCAGGGAGCTGTAAATAAAGTTTATGATGCTTTAGTATCAGGTACAAATATTTCAAAATCTAGCATGGGAGAAGCAAAAAAGGCAGCTATGAAAAATATGAATCCATTGCAAAAGTTTGCTAGAGTCTTATCTAACATATTTGTTCCTATAATACCAGCCATAGTAGCTAGTGGACTTTTAATGGGTGTTTTAGGGATGTGCAGTACTTTTGGATGGATAAATTCAAAAAGTGGTATGTTTGTACTTTTGGATATGTTCTCCAATGCAGCTTTTGTATTTTTACCAGTTCTAATAGCTTTTAGTGCAGCTAAAGAATTTAATACAAATCCATTTTTAGCAGCAGCTTTAGGTGCAATTATGATTCATCCTAGTTTGCAAAATGCATGGACACTAGGTGAAGGTATAAAAAACAGTATAACAATTTTTGGTTTACATCTTAGTATGGTAGGATATCAAGGAACCGTTTTACCTATACTTATAGCAGTCTGGGTAATGGGATATATAGAAAGATCACTTAGAAAAGTAATTCCCAATGTATTAGATATACTTGTAACTCCATTTTTAACTTTAATGATTAGTGCATTTTTCTCAATGTTTGTTATAGGACCGGCAGGAAGATTTATCGGTGATGGAATATCATTAGGACTTCAATCTTTATATAATGGAGCAGGATTTTTCGCAGGTATTGTACTCGGAGGATTATATTCTACTATAGTAATAACAGGAGTACATCATAGCTTCCATGCTATTGAAGCAGGACTTTTAGCTAATCCACACATTGGTAAGAACTTTTTATTACCAATTTGGTCTATGGCAAATGTAGCACAAGGTGGAGCAGCTTTAGCAGTGTACTTTAAAACGAAAAACGAAAAAATAAAATCTATTGCAGTTCCAGCATCATTATCCTGTTTACTGGGAATTACAGAACCTGCTATATTTGGAGTAAATTTAAGATTTGGAAAACCATTTATTGCAGCAGCTGTAGGAGGTGCAATAGGAGGTGCTTATGTAGTATTTACTAAAGTAGCTATGACTGCAGTGGGAGTTACAGGCATTCCAGGAACTGCTATTGTAAAACAAGGATCAATAATTAATTATTTAATAGGTTTAGTCTTAGCCTTTGTAGGAGCTTTCATTGTAACTATAGTAATTGGCTTTAAAGATGAAGTTGAAGTAAAAAGTAATAAGAATGATGATAATGAAGAAGTAGAAGAAGAAATTATTAATAATGTAGATAGCATTGAAAAATTAGTAGCTCCAATGAATGGAAAATCAATAGATTTGACAGAAGTGCCAGACAAAACTTTTGCAGCAAAATTATTAGGTGAAGGTATGGCTATAGATCCTGAAGATGGTATAGTTGTATCACCTATTGAAGGGAAAATAGCACATTTATTTGAAACAAAACATGCTGTAGCTATAGAAGGTAAATCTGGTATTGAAGTATTAATTCATGTGGGAATAGATACAGTAAAAATGAATGGAGAAGGTTTTAAAGCTTTTGCAAAAAGTGGTGATTATGTTAAAGCTGGAGATAAATTATTAGAAGTAGATTTGGATTTAGTAAAAGAAAAAGCAAAATCGTCTATAACTTCTGTAGTTGTAACTAATACTGATAATTTCAAGTTTGTAAAAGGAATAAAAAAAGGAAAAATAGAATTAAATGATGAATTTATATTGGTAGGAAGTAATAAGGCTTAAAGCATGGATATGTAATTTTTGGAACATTGGATCAATGTCCGCAGAATCATAAAAGGTATTAAAGAAGGGAAGTGAGTTTTAGTGAGAGTTTGAGACTTATTATACAAGCTCTCACTAAAGATAAAATATGAATAATAGTATATTATGTGTAGGTGAACTACTTATTGATTTTATCTGTTCGGATGTTAATTCTACATTATCTGAAGGAAGTAATTTTGTTAAAAAAGCAGGGGGAGCACCTGCTAACGTTACAGCAGCTATAGCTAAGTTAGGTGGAAAGGCTTTATTTGCAGGCAAAGTTGGAAAAGATGCTTTTGGAGTGTTTTTAAAGGATACTTTAGATCAGGTAAATGTAGATACCTCTATGTTAATTATGGATGAGAATTCAAATACTACTTTAGCTTTTGTTTCTTTAAAATCTGATGGGGAAAGAGATTTTATATTCAATAGAGGTGCAGATGGATTATTAAAATATGAAGAATTAGAAGAGCAAAAAATAAAGGCTTCAAAGATAATACATTTTGGATCTGCTACAGCACTTCTTGGGGGAAAATCAAAAGAAACTTATTTAAAAATTATGGAAGTTTCTAAAAAAGAAAATATATTTATAGCTTTTGATCCTAATTATAGAGTAGATTTGTGGAAAGGAAGGGATACAGAATTTATAGAGGTATCTAAATTCTGTATGAAGTATGCTGATTTTGTAAAGGTAAGTGATGAGGAAATAAAAATTATATCAGGAACAGATGATTTAAATAAAGGTCTAGAGATATTTCATAAGTTAGGAGCTAAAATTGTAGCTGTAACTTTAGGCAAAGAAGGTACTTTAATATCAAATGGGAAATTATGCACTACAGTTAGTAGTATAAAAATAAAATCTATAGATTCTACAGGTGCGGGAGATGCTTTTGTTGGAGCATTCTTATATAAAACAGCTAAACTTGAAGATCCTAAGTCTTTAATAGAAAGATTTGATAAAATTGAGGAAATAACTGGTTTTGCAAATAAGGTAGGAGCTATTGTATGTACAAAGTTAGGAGCTATAGCAGCGCTACCAACATTAAAAGAAATAGAAAAACTATAATTAAATATTTTTAAATCTAAGGTTAATAGAATACAAAGGAATAGTGATTTAAATATGAATATAGATAGAAATGAACAATTATTAAAAAAGGCTTATGAAAGTATGAAAAAGATGGAGCCAATAGTAGAATCTGATTATTACAGACTAAAATATCATATAATGCCTCCAGCAGGACTTTTAAATGATCCTAATGGTTTTATATGTATAAATGGTGAATATCATTTGTTTTATCAATTAAATCCTTTTGGTACTAAACATGCATCAAAGCATTGGGGACATGTTAAAAGTAAAGATTTAGTTCATTGGAGAGATGCTTCTATAGCATTGATTCCAAGCAATTGGTATGAAACTCATGGGTGTTATTCTGGCAGTGCAGTTAATAATAATGGTGTTTTAACTATTATGTATACTGGAAATGTTAAAGATAAAGAAGAAAATAGAGAAACTTATCAATGTTTAGCTTTTAGTAAGGATGGCATAAATTTTGAAAAGTATGAAAATAATCCAGTAATCAGTAATCAACCATCAGGATATACCAGACATTTTAGAGATCCTAAGGTTTGGAAAAATGAAGAGTTGTGGTATGCAGTATTGGGCACTCAAACTACAAAAATGGAAGGAAGAGTTTTATTATTTAAATCGGAAAACTTAAAGAAATGGGATCTTATAGGAGAAGTAACAGGTTCAAATATAAATGGCTTAGGAAACCTTGGATATATGTGTGAATGTCCTGATCTTTTTCATTTAGACGGTAAAGATGTTTTAATAACCTGTCCTCAAGGGTTAGAGGCAAAAGGTGATTTATATAATAATATATATCAATCAGGATATTTTATAGGAAAATTGAATTATGATACAGGAAAAATGGATCATGGAAAGTTTGTAGAATTAGATAGAGGATTTGAATTTTATGCGCCACAAACAACTATAGATGATAAGGGAAGAAGAATTTTAATAGCATGGATGGGACTTCCAGACAGAGATGAACATCCTACAGTACAACATGGATGGCTACATACAATGACTATTCCAAGAGTATTACAACTTAAAGGTGAGAAATTGTATCAAAACCCTGTAGAAGAAATGAAATTACTTAGAAAAGAAGAAATTTCATATAATGATATAATAATAGATAATGAAGAAATTCAGCTTGAAAATATTCAAGGGGATGTTTTAGAGCTTTATGTGGAATTTGAATTAAATGAAATAAGCAATTTAGAGGAAATGGGTATAAAGGTAAGGTGTTCAGAGGATAACAAGGAATATACTACATTATCATATAATTTAAATGATGATAAGTTTATACTAGATAGAGATAATAGTGGAAAAGGTTATAAAGGCATAAGAAAGTGTAAAGTAGATTTTTGTGAAAAATTGAAATTGAATATTTTCATGGATACTTCTTCTATAGAGATATTTGTAAATGATGGTGAAGAAGTTTTTTCGGCTAGAATTTATCCTGAAAAAAATAGTACTGGTATAAAGTTTTTTGCTAGAGGTGGCAGCGTAAAAATAAATAAAATATTGAAATGGAATATATAAAAAACATATTGACATAATTAATCGAAAATTATAAAATAATAGTTGAAAGTTTGTAAAAATTAAAAAAAATTGGTGTACAAAGAAGTACATTCTAGAGAAGCAGAGTAGCTCCATAGGAAATTAAATTTCCTGTGGGGCTTTTTTATTTAAGCAGACATTCAAAATCTGTGATTTTAAGACCATAGATTACTCATCCGACCATAGGAGGATGAGTTTCAATATTAAACATAAGGAGGATTTACATGGAAGATTTTAAATTAAAAACAAGTATTTTTTTTGGAGAAGGGTCTTTAAAAAGATTGAGTGAGTTACAATGTAATAAGGTGTTTATAGTAACAGATCCTTTTATGGTTAAATCAGGTTCTATAAATAAGATAGTGGATAAATTTAAAAATACAGATATGGATTTATCAATATTTTCAGATGTAGTACCAGATCCACCTATAGAAAATATAATTAAAGGTGTAAAGGTTATAATGGAATTTGATCCAGATGTTGTAGTGGCTTTAGGTGGTGGTTCGGCTATTGATACAGCAAAAGCTATACGTTTATTTAGAAATAAAATATCAAATCAATTACAAAGCAGTACAAATAAGAAAAAAGTTAAATTTATTGCTATACCAACTACAAGTGGTACTGGATCAGAAGTTACTAATTTTTCAGTTATAACGGATAAAGAAAAAGGTATAAAATATCCTTTAATTTCAGATGAACTTTTAGCAGACGAAGCAATACTTGATGCAGAACTTGTAAAGACTGTTCCAGATTTTATTACAGCAGATACAGGTATGGATGTTTTGACGCATGCAATTGAAGCTTACGTTTCATTAAAGTCCACAGATTATACAGATGCTTTAGCTGAAAAATCTATAAAAATGGTTTTTGAAAATTTAATTGCTGCATATAAGCAGGGGGATAATATGGAAGCTAGAAGAAAAATGCACAATGCATCCTGTATGGCAGGAATAGCATTTAATTCAGCTTCATTAGGCATAAATCATGGAATAGCACATACAATAGGAGGAAGATTCCACCTTTCTCATGGAAGAACTAATGCTATATTATTACCTTATGTAATAGAATTTAATGCAGATATGAAAAATACTTCAATTTACAATTATTCAGATTGCTCAGATAGTAATGCTGCGAAAAAGTATGCACAAATAGCAAGTATTTTGGGACTTCCATGTCCAACTGTGAGACAGGGAGTAAAAAATCTTATATCAGCTATAAATAAGCTATTAAAAGATCTTAAAATACCAAATTCATTTAAAGAAGCAGGATTGGATAAGAAGAAATTTTATGATGAATTGACTACACTTTCACAAAAGTCTATAAATGACAGATGTAGTAGTACAAACCCTAAAGATCTAAACATTGAAGAAATAATTGAATTACTTAAAAAGTCGTACAATGGCAAATAGTAATAAATTTTAAAAATATATTGACATATTTAATCAAAAAGTGTAATATTTAATCATAGATACACAATGAAGTGTATGAATTTAGAAAAGCAATGAGGCTTCTTAGAAATATATTTTATTTTTAAGAGGCCTATTTTATTTGAAAGAGGTGATAATGCATTATGGAAGACAAACAAAGAATAATTCAAGAATATGTGCCAGGGAAACAGGTAACATTAGCTCATATTATAGCCAATCCCAATAAGGATATATATAAGAAGTTAGGACTTGTTTCTGAGATAAAAGATGCCATAGGCATTCTCACTATAACTCCAAGTGAAGCGTCTATAATAGCTGCAGATGTAGCAACTAAAGCAGCTGGAGTATCAATAGGTTTTTTAGACAGATTCAGTGGTTCTTTAGTTATAACAGGGGATGTAGGAAGTGTAGAGTCAGCTGTTAAAGCAGTGCTCAATGTTTTAACTAACACAAATTCTTTTTCAGCATCGCCTATTACAAAGTCATAAAGTATTTTTAAATAATTAAAGTATTAGAGGAGTTATATTAAATATGAAAACGTTATTGCTCATAGGAAGGACAGGCTCTGGAAAAACTACATTGACTCAGGTGCTAAATAAAGAATGTGTGCAATATAAAAAAACTCAAGCTATTGAAGTTTGTGAAAATATAATCGATACTCCTGGAGAATACATAGAAAATAGAGCTTATTATAAAGCTTTAATAGTATCTTCAGTGGAGGCAGATATAATTGCATTTGTTCAGGATTGTACAGAGGAAGAAAGTTTATTTCCACCAGAATTTGCGGGGGCTTTTGAAAAGACAGTTATAGGAATTATAACAAAAATAGATTTGTGTAAATGTGAAGACAGCATAAAAAGGGCACAAAAGTTACTTGAAATTGCAGGCGCTAAAAAGATATTTAAAGTTAGTAGTACAGAAAGTTCAGGTATAGATGAAATAAAAAAATGTATTCATTAAAATTTATTTAAATATATTTTTTATTTATGAGGTGAAGATATGTTAAAAAGAATAGTAATAGCCGATGATGAACCTATTACAAGAATGGATTTACGAGAAATGCTGGAAGAAGCTAAGTACAATGTGGTAGCAGAAGCTTCTGATGGATTTGATGCAGTGGAGCTTTGTAGAAAATATTCGCCGGATTTGGTGATTATGGATATAAAGATGCCTATACTTGATGGACTAAATGCTACAAAAATAATTCAAAATGAAAATTTAGCAGGTGGAGTAGTGCTTCTTACAGCCTACAGTGGAAATGATTTTATTGAAAAAGCAGCTAAAGTTGGAGCAATAGGATACTTGGTAAAACCACTAGATCAAAAATCTTTAGTTCCTACTCTTGAGGTAGCAATATCTAAAAGTAGAGAACTTAAAAAGATGAAGGAAGATCTTGAAAATGTTAGTAAGAAACTTGAAGAAAGAAAAACAATAGAAAAGGCTAAAGGATTGTTAATAAAAAAAGAAAACATTAGTGAAGAAGATGCTTACTCTAGAATTAGAAATTTAAGTATGAATAAAAGATGCACCATGAAACAAATATCGGAGGTAATACTTTCGAATTATGCGTAATTCAAACATAAGAGAATTATGTATACAATATACCGATTTAACTAATTATGATATATTAAAAATAGAAGATATGGTGTGTTCAATACAACCTTTAGCAGATGTATCTAATGGAAATGTATTTATAGATTGTCCAACAAGAGATAAAGATGTAGCAATAGTAGTAGCAGAAGCAAAACCACTAAGTGGTAAGAGTATGTATAAAAATTCAGTAGTTGGGAAATTAGCTTATAGAGATAATGAGCCAGCAGTATTAAGAACATTAGAGCTTGGTATAGCTACCAAGGAATTAAAAGCTGTAACTCAAGAAATGGTAAATGTGAGACAAAATGTTGCACCTATTGAAAATAATAATAGGGTAATAGGTGCACTTATAATAGAAAAAGATGTAACAGGTAAGATTAATAATGACAGATATGTGGAAATGCTAACTGAAGGATATAAAACATTAACAGATACACTTATGTCTATAACTGAAGGTGGCAATCCTATAACTAACAATTTAGATCAAGCTATAATCATGTTTGATGAAAATGGTATAGTAAGGTTTAAAAATCCTAAAGCTGATAGGCTTTATTCCAAATTAGGTTATAAGGATACGTTAATTGGTATGGATTATAATAATATATCCTTTGATAATTCTACATTTGAAAATGTTATAAAAGACATTAGTATGGAGAATACTTCTTCAGGTCAAAGTATTCAAGTACAAGAAGTTAATGTTGGAAATTTGTTTTTAGAATTAAAAAGAATATTTATACCAGCAAAGACAATAAAACTTATTATAATGATTAAGGACATAACCAGTATGAAACAAAAGGAAAAAGAACTTATATTAAAATCTGTGGCTATTAAAGAAATACACCACAGAGTTAAAAATAATCTTCAAACCGTAGCAAGTCTTTTAAGGCTTCAAGCTAGGAGAAGTGATAATGAAAATACAAAAGAGTCTTTAAATGAAAGTATGAATAGGATATTAAGTATAGCAGCTACCCATGAGATTCTTGCTAAGGAAGGTATAGATGAAGTAAATATTCAGGATGTAATAAGCAATATAAAAAACAATAGTGTAAAATATTTTGATGGTGAAAGCAAAAATATAAAAGTAAATTTAGAAGGTGACGATTTTAAAATAGATTCTGATAAGGCAACTTCTATAGCATTAGTTGTAAATGAGTTATTACAAAATTCTATGCACTATGCTTTTAAAAATAAGGATTCAGGAATTATAAATATAATAATTAAAAAAGGCGAAATTTATTCTGCTATAAACTTAATAGATAATGGAATAGGTTTTGATATTAAAAATAAGAGAAGCAACAGTCTTGGTTTAAGCATAGTACAGAATTTAGTAAAAGATAAATTAAATGGAGATATAGATATAGTTTCAAATAGCAAAGGAACAAAAATAAGATTTGATTTTAAAAATTAAAATAGTGAATTAAACACAAAGGCGTGTTTATATAATCAAGCAAAGAGGCTTAAAATTATTATTTAAACTTAAATTTAAATAATAATTTTAAGCCTCTTTGTATTTTTAAAAGGAAGGAGGATTGAAAGTGAAAGAAGAGATTTTAAGTGTAGGAATTGACATAGGAACATCTACTACACAACTTATATTTAGTAATATAACAATTGAAAATACAGCTTCAAGTTTTTCTGTACCAAGAATAAGTATAGTGGATAAGAAAATTGTATATAGAAGTGATATTTACTTTACACCTCTTATATCTCAAAAAGAAATTAATGGTGAAAGGGTAAGAGAAATTGTAAAAAGTGAATATGAGAAAGCAGGAGTATCTAAGGAAGATGTTAGAACAGGAGCTGTAATTATAACAGGAGAAACTGCAAGAAAGAACAATGCCAATGATGTAATACAAAAATTAAGTGGGTTTGCTGGAGATTTTGTAGTGGCAACTGCAGGACCAGATCTTGAGTCAATAATTTCAGGAAAAGGTGCAGGTGCAGACAGAATATCTAAGGAAGAAAATACTGTGGTAGTTAATTTAGACATTGGTGGAGGAACTACAAATAGTGCAGTATTTAATAGAGGAGAATTAGTAGAAGTTGGATGCCTTGACATAGGTGGAAGACTCATAAAAATTGATAAATCCTCAAAAAAAATAATCTACATAGCAGAAAAAGTAAAAGAGCTATGTAAGCTAAAGAAAATTGAAATTCAAGAGGGTGAGGAAGCTTCAAAGGATAAGCTTTCTACTGTAGTAGATGAAATGGTAAAGCTTTTGGAAGAAAGCGTAGGGCTTAGGGAAAGATCAGGATTTTATGAAAGAATTATAACTAATAAAGGATTAGATCTTAAAAAAGATATAAAATGCATAACTTTTTCAGGAGGCGTTGCAGATTATATATACAATGAACCAGATGGAGAAATTTTTAAATATGGTGATATAGGAATATTGTTAGGTCAAGCTATTAAAAAATCTTTTTTATGTGAAAAGTTAAACTTAAAAAAATCTCAAGAAACTATAAGAGCTACAGTGGTAGGTGCAGGTTCACATACTACAGATATAAGTGGAAGTACTATAACTTACACAGAAGATAAACTTCCTATAAAAAATCTTCCAATATTAAAGTTATCTTCAGAAGATGAAAAATTAGATCCTAAAGAACTTACTAAAGTTATAAAAGAAAAATTAAACTGGTTTGTTTTAGAAAATGAAATTCAGCCAGTGGCACTTGCTTTAAAAGCTAAGAAGAATCCTAGTTTTAAAGAAATTCAAGAGATCTCTAGTGTGTTAATAGAAAGTATGACAGAAATAATTAAAGAGGATTTTCCTATTATAGTTGTAGTAGAAAATGATATTGCTAAGGTTTTGGGACAAACTATACAGAATAACTTAAAGTTTAATAAACCAGTTATATGTATAGATGCTATAAAAGTTCAAAATGGGGACTACATTGATATTGGTAAGCCATTAGCAGATGGAAAGGTAGTACCTGTAGTAATTAAGACATTGGTATTTAATTCTTAATAATACAAAGGAGGGAATTGTTTTGAAATTAAAAACAAAATTATTTGGACATGTATATAAATTCAAATCATTGATGGAAGTAATGGCTAAAGCTAATGAAGAAAAATCAGGAGATAAGCTTGCTGGAATTGCTGCCGAATCTTCTGAGGAGAGAGTAGCAGCTAAGGTAGTTTTATCAGAAGTTACTTTGGAAGATTTGAGAAATAATCCAGCAGTACCATACGAAGTTGATGAAGTAACAAGAATAATTCAAGATGCAGTAAATGAAAAAATTTATAATGAAATAAAAAATTGGACAGTATCAGAATTAAGAGAATGGATATTAGATGAGGACACTACTGGTGCTGATATAAAGAGAGTAAGCAGAGGATTAACTAGTGAAATGGTTTCTGCTGTAGCAAAATTAATGTCAAATTTAGATTTGATATATGGAGCAAAAAAAATAAGAATATCTGCTCACTGTAATACAACTATAGGATTAGATGGAACTTTATCTGCAAGACTTCAACCTAACCATCCTACAGATGATCCTGATGGAATACTTGCCTCCCTTATGGAAGGTTTAAGCTTTGGTATAGGAGATGCTGTTATAGGATTAAACCCAGTTGATGATTCTGTGGAAAGTGTAACAAAAGTATTAAAGAAATTTGATGAATTTAAAAATAAATGGAAAATACCAACACAGAATTGTGTACTTGCACATGTAACAACTCAAATGGAAGCTGTAAGAAAAGGAGCTCCAACTGATCTTATATTCCAAAGTATAGCAGGTTCGCAAAAAGGAAATGAAGCTTTTGGAATAACTGGAGACATGATTGAAGAAGCTAGACAACTTGCATTAAAAGAAGGTACTGCAGAAGGACCAAATGTAATGTATTTTGAAACTGGACAGGGATCTGAATTATCTTCAGACAGCCATCATGGAGTTGACCAGCTTACTATGGAAGCAAGATGTTATGGTTTTGCTAAAAAATACAATCCTTTCCTTGTAAACACAGTAGTTGGATTTATAGGACCTGAATACTTATATGATAGCAAACAGGTTATAAGAGCAGGATTAGAGGATCATTTCATGGGCAAACTTACAGGAATACCAATGGGTTGTGATGCTTGTTACACTAACCATATGAAAGCAGATCAAAATGACATAGAAAACTTAGCTGTACTTCTTGCAGCAGCAGGTTGTAACTACTTTATGGGAGTGCCACATGGTGATGATGTAATGCTTAACTATCAATGTACAGGATACCATGATACAGCTACTTTAAGAGAATTATTAAACCTAAAACCAATAAAGGAATTTGATGAATGGCTTAATAAAATGGGTTTTATAGAAAATGGAAAATTAACTAAAAAAGCAGGAGATGCATCTGTATTTCTTAAATAGTGAAAGGAGAAATATCAATGATATCAGAAGTAGAATTAAAACAATTAGTTTCCCAACTTTTAACGGAAATGACAAGTGATAAAAAAGAGGAAGTTAAAAAAGAAATTGAGCATAAAGAATGTGTATCATCATCTCAGGTAGAAAATGGATTTGTAGATGATATAACAGAAATTAATATAAAAGAGCAGCTTTTAGTACCAAATCCATCAGATGCTGAAGGATATTTAAAAATGAAAGAAAAGACTCCAGCAAGAATTGGAATATGGAGAGCTGGTCCAAGATATAAAACAGAAACTTCACTTAGATTTAGAGCAGATCATGCAGCAGCACAGGATTCAGTATTTTCGGACGTTTCTGAGGAATTTTTAAAGGAAGAAAATCTTTTCTCAGTAAAAACTTTATGTGAAAATAAGGACGAATATATAACAAGACCAGATTTAGGAAGAAAATTTTCAAAGGAAACAATAGATGAAATTAAATCTAAGTGCACTAACAAACCACAGGTTCAAATTTATGTATCAGATGGCTTAAGCTCAGCTGCAATAGAAGCTAATATCAGGGATATACTTCCAGCTATTATGCAGGGACTTAATTCTTATAATTTAAGTGTTGGAACTACTTTCTTTGTAAAATACGGAAGAGTAGGAGCTATGGATGTAATTTCAGAAGCATTACAGGCAGATGTTACTTGCGTGCTTATAGGAGAAAGACCAGGTCTTGTAACAGCAGAAAGTATGAGTGCGTATATAGCTTATAAGGCAACAGTAAATATGCCAGAAGCTAGAAGAACTGTTGTTTCCAACATACACAAAGGTGGAACAGCACCAGTTGAAGCAGGAGCACATATAGCTGAAATCATAAAAGAAATTTTGGATAAAAAAGCAAGCGGTATAGATTTAAAAATTTAACTGGTTTAGGAGGAAAAGCATATGAAAAACGAAGCTATTCGTGCAACAGTATTAAGTGTAAAGATAATTTCAAATGTCAGTCCAGAAATGGCTAAAGCCTTTAATTTAGAATCACATCACAAAAGTCTTGGTTTAATAACATCAGATATAGATGATGTAACTTACACTGCTTTAGATGAAGCTACAAAAGCAGCAGATGTAGATGTAGTTTATGCAAAATCAATGTATGCAGGTTCTGCTAATGCAAGTACAAAATTAGTTGGTGAAGTTATAGGTATACTTGCAGGACCAAATCCAGCAGAAGTTAGAAGTGGACTTAACTCACTTCTTGACTTTGTAGAAAATGGAGCACATTTTGTAAGTGCTAATGATGACGATTCAATAGTATATTATGCTCATTGCATATCAAGAACTGGAACATACCTTTCTAAAGTAGCTAATATAAAAGAAGGAGAAGCAATAGCTTATTTAATAGCACCTCCTCTTGAGGCAATGTATGGATTAGATGCAGCTTTAAAAGCAGCAGATGTAAGTTTAGCAGCATTTTACGGACCACCATCAGAAACTAACTTTGGTGGAGGATTATTAACAGGAAGTCAATCAGCTTGTAAAGCAGCATGCGATGCTTTTGCTGCAGCAGTTCAGTTTGTAGCTGAAAACCCAACAGCTTTTTAAGATAAGGTAACTTTATGAATAATGGAGCATTAGGGTTAATAGAAGTATACGGTTACCTTGGTGCCATAGAAGCTGCTGATACGGCACTTAAAGCTGCTAATGTTGATTTAATAGGATGTGAAAAAGTAAAAGGTGGAATAGTTACTGTAAAGATAAAAGGAGATGTAGGAGCTGTTAATTCAGCAGTACAAGCTGCAGAAGAAGCTGCTAAAAAAATCTCTAAACTTATTTCAACACATGTTATAGCAAGACCAGATATAAGTACCTGGAGTATTGTAGAAAAAAATTCACAGCTAATTGAAAGTAATGTCAATGATACACAAAAGACTGAAACTATAGAAGATAATGATTCTATTTGTGAAGATGTAATTGTTGAAAAAGTTTTAAATGATGCAGAGGAAAATAAAAACATAACATGTGAAAAAACTGAGGAAGTTATAACTGAAGAAATTGTAAATGAAGATTTTGCAAAAGAGTTAGAAAAGAAAACTGTGGAAGAATTACGAAGATTAGTAAGATCAATGAAATCGCCTATGACAAACAAACAAATTAAATTTGCTAGAAAAGATAAGCTGATTCAAGAAATACTAACCTATTATAAGGAGGAGTAAATAGATGGACGTTATAGATAAGGACTTAATATCTATTCAAGAAGTTAGAAGTCTTGTATCAAAAGCTAAAGAAGCTCAAAAGATACTTGCAGCAATGAGTCAGGAACAAATAAATAAAATAGTTAAGGCAATATCAGATGCTGGAGCTAAAAATGCAGAAAAATTAGCTAGAATGGCAGAAGAAGAAACAGGATTTGGTAAGTGGAGAGATAAAATTATAAAAAATACCTTTGCCAGCAAGTCAGTTTATGAATATATAAAAGATATGAAAACCGTAGGAATCATAAATGAGGATAGGGAAAAGAAAATTGCAGAGATAGCAGTACCTGTAGGTGTTGTAGCAGGTCTTGTACCTTCAACAAATCCTACTTCAACAGTTATATATAAGGCTATGATATCTGTTAAAGGTGGAAATTCTATAGTTTTCTCACCACATCCTAATGCAAAAAATTGCATATTAGAAACTATTAAAATTATTTCTAAAGCAGCAGTTGAAGCAGGATGTCCAGAAGGAGCTATAGCAGGTATTACAGTTCCAAGTATGGAAGGCACATCTGAACTTATGAAACATAAAGATGTAGCTTTAATACTTGCAACTGGTGGATCAGCAATGGTAAAAGCAGCATACAGTTCAGGAACACCAGCCATAGGAGTAGGACCTGGAAATGGACCTGCATTCATAGAAAAATCTGCAGATATAAAATTAGCTGTTAAGAGAATTTTAGATAGTAAAACTTTTGATAATGGAACAATATGTGCTTCTGAGCAATCAGTAGTAGTAGAAGAATGTTCAAAAGATAAGGTTATTGAAGAGTTCAAAAAACAAGGTGGATACTTCATGACAGAAGAAGAAGCAGATAGATTATCAAAATTTATATTAAGAGCTAATGGAACAATGAATCCTAAAATTGTAGGTAAGAGTCCTAAGAATATAGCAGAAATGGCAGGTATAAGTATACCAGAAGGTACACGAGTACTTATTGCTAAGGAAACAAGAGTGGGAAAACAATATCCTTATTCAAGAGAAAAACTTGCTCCAATTTTAGCATTTTATTGTGAAGAAAATTGGGAAAAAGCATGTGAAAAATGTATAGATGTATTAAATAACGAAGGGGCTGGACATACTCTTATAATTCATTCAAAAAATGAAGATATAATAAGAGAATTTGCACTAAAAAAACCAGTTTCAAGAATTCTTGTAAATACTCCAGGAGCTTTAGGTGGAATAGGAGCAGCAACAAATCTTGTTCCAGCGCTAACTTTAGGCTGTGGAGCAGTAGGTGGAAGTTCAACTTCTGATAATATAGGACCTATGAATTTAATCAATATAAGAAGAATGGTTTATGGAGTTAAAGAAATAGAAGAGTTAAGAGGAGAAGATAAAGTTTCTTCTTGTGAAAATTTAAAAGATTTAAATGAAGAATATATAAATGCAATAGTTGAAAAATTACTAGAAAAACTTAAAGGTTAATAAGTAAAAGATTATAAATTAAAATAAAATTATTTAAATATTTAGGAGGAATTTAAAATGGCAAGTACAAACGCATTAGGAATGATTGAAACAAAAGGATTAGTAGGAGCAATAGAAGCAGCAGATGCTATGGTTAAGGCTGCAAATGTTACTTTAGTAGGAAAAGAACATGTAGGAGGCGGACTTGTTACAGTAATGGTAAGAGGAGACGTTGGAGCTGTTAAAGCAGCTACAGATGCTGGTGCAGCAGCTGCAGAAAGAGTTGGAGAATTAATATCAGTTCATGTAATTCCAAGACCACATACAGAAGTAGATGCAATACTTCCAAAAGTAGAAATTCAATAAATTTATTTAAATAGATAAAGGAATTGCTGTTTACTCCAGATTAAGAACATGGGGACAAGCTAGCGGTTATTAGAAACTAATAAAATATACTATCCGTTAGGTAGTTAACTTACGGATAGTATGTTTATATAGGACATTCTAAAAAGGATGTGAAAATTATGGTACTTACAGAAGCAGGAGTAAGAAGGGAACTTAAAAATTTACCAGAAGGTGAAAAGAATTTTCAAATAGAAAAAGGGGTTATTGTAACTCCGTCTGCAAGACAATATTTAAATGATAGAAATATTAAGTTAGTAATAGTTGATAAATTAACTAATAAAAATAGCAAAGTTGAAGTTTCAAACCAAAGTGAAGATTCGGGTAAAATTTTTCCTAAATATAAGTGCTTTCAAGGTGGTTATTTAGAGGAAAAACCTGAACACATGACTCAGCTTTATGGAAATAAGTTAGTATTTAAAGATCATAAAAAAATTGTATTAAGAGGAAAAATAGATAGTTTAGAGTCTAAAATATTAGAAACTCAAGTTTTAGCAGTAAAACTTCAAAATGAAAAGTTAGTATTAGAGCTGGAAGAAATTTTATCCTTTGTAAGAGAGATATTAAGGTGTGAAGTTTTAGAGAAACCTCTCAGAGATATTAATCTTATAGGAATGAATGAAAAGGAAATTAGAGAAATTTCTCATAATCCTAAAAAGTATTTTAATATGGAACACTTTTTTACAAGTTATAAGATGGGTGAAATTGTAATTTCAATAAATTCATTAAGAAGTGCTGTTCGTGAGGTAGAAATAGAAGCATTTAAAGCTTTTAAAAATGAAGAGGGAGAGGTATCAAGAGAAGATATCATAAGAGCTCTAAATAGATTAAGCAGCTGCTTTTATGTAATAATGTTTAGATATCTTACAGGTAAATATAAGTAGAAAGGGGTATAAGGTTGGCAAGTTTAGATTTGGAATTTATAGTTCAAGAAGCTTTAAAAAGAATTGAAGAAAAACTTTCTATACAGGTTGAAGCTTCTGGAAGGCATGTACATCTTTCGAGAGAAGATGTAGAATTACTTTTTGGCTCAGGGTATAAGCTTACAAAAGCAAAAGAGTTGTCTCAAGTAGGAGAGTATGCTTGCAAAGAAAGGGTTACACTTATAGGACCTAAAGGTACTATTAAAAATGTAGTGGTTTTAGGACCAGAAAGAAAAAATACTCAAATAGAACTTTCTCTTACTGATGCTCTTTCTTTAGGAATAAAGGCTCCTATTAGAGAGTCTGGAAATATTAAAGGCAGTGCAGCAATTACTGTAGCAACAGAAAAATCTTCTAAGGATTTTAAGGAAGGTGCTATAGTAGCTAAGAGACACATACATTTATGTCCTAAAGATGCAGCTTTTTACAATGTAAAGGATAAAGAGATAGTTAAAGTTAAAGTTTTAAGCAGCAGACCTTTAATTTTCGATGATGTTGTTATAAGGGTAAATGAAAACTTCAGAACTTTTATGCACATAGATTATGATGAAGCAAATGCTTGTGGATTTGTAAAAGGAACAAGAGCAAAAATTTTAAAATAGCTTTCCATAAAGGATGTGATATAATTGGATATGGAAAATTTAGTAGATATGATTACTAAAGAAGTAATGAGAAGAATACAAAAGTTATCCTATGATGAGAATAGATACATTAAGGATAAAGTATTATTGCTGGAAGATTGTTTTGAAAATTCTAATATAAAAGAAGCTTTAGAAGAAAAGTATATAGTTGATTCATATAGCAGTGATATAAATGTAGACTGTTATAAGGCAATTGTATTATCAAAATTAAATTTAAAAGTTTTATCTAATTTAGCTCTTGGACTTTGTAATGGTGAATATGAACACATTATTATAAATGCACTTTTTAAAGGTAAAAGAGTATACGTTTTAGAAGATGGAATAGAATATAGAAAATATATGTCAGGTGCCAATAAAAACTTATATAAGCTTTACACAGAATATGAACAAAAACTTATATATAATGGTGTTGATATATTAAATGAAGGAAATTTAATAAGAACATTGTTATGTGGACAAGATATTCACAGATCACAGAACCATGAAGTTTATGAGAACAGTATAAGCGAAAAAATTGAAAAAGAACAAGAGGTTATAAAGAATTCTTTGAGTAAAAAGCTTATAACAGAATTAGACTTAAGAAGGCTTTATATGGATGGTGTAAAGGAAATAGGCATACTTAAAAAATCTATATTAACACCACTTGCACAAGACTTTATTAGAATTAACCATTTAAAAATAAAGAGAGTGTAGCTTTGGAGGAAAACTATGGTTATAGGAAAAGTTATTGGCAATGTATGGGCTACAAGAAAAGATGAAAAGTTAAATGGGTTAAAGTTTCTTGTAGTATCACCGTCTAAAAGTACGGATGAAGGTGGAAGGTCAGCCTTTGTAGCTGTTGATAATGTAGGTGCAGGGATAGGAGAAACTGTACTTGTAACAAAGGGAAGTGCAGCAAAGTCTTCCTTTGATATAAAAGCAGTCCCTATAGATGCAGTGATTGTTGGAATTATTGATAGTCTGGAAGTAGAAGAAAGTTTACTAAAATAAATCATGTTAAAAAAATAACTATTGATTAGTGTATTTCTTTAATATGTTTAAACGGAGGGATGGGGATAACATGCAAATAAATGAAATAATTATATATATCATGGTTGTATTTATGGCTGTTTCAGCTATTGATAAATGTATTGGAAATAAGTTCGGACTAGGAGAGAAATTTGAAGAAGGTTTTATGGCTATGGGTTCACTTACTGTAGCAATGGTAGGTGTTATATGTTTGGCTCCAGTGCTTGCAAACGTGTTAAAACCAGTAGTAGTTCCACTTTATAAAGCTCTTGGTGCAGATCCATCTATGTTTGCAACAACATTACTTGCTTGTGATATGGGAGGATTTCCACTTGCAACTCAACTTGCAGAAACTAAAGCAGCAGGTTTATTTGCAGGAGCAATACTAGGATCAATGATGGGACCTACAATAGTATTTACAATTCCAGTAGCACTTGGAATCATCGAGAAAAAAGATCATAAGTTCTTAGCAACAGGTGTGCTTGCAGGTATTATAACAATTCCAATAGGCTGTTTAATAGGTGGTCTTGTAGCAGGACTTGGAATAGGAATGATACTTAGAAATTTAGTACCAATAGTAATTTTTGCAGCGCTTATAGCTATAGGACTTTGGAAAATACCAGAAAAAATGATAAATGGATTTAACTTGTTCGGAAAATTTGTAGTTATACTTATAACAATAGGACTTGCTTGTGGAATAATAGAAAAGCTAACAGGATTAGTTATAATCCCAGGAATGACTCCACTAGATGACGGAATTAAAGTAGTTGGAGATATTGCAGTAGTATTAGCTGGTGCATTCCCTATGGTTTATGTAATTACAAAAGTATTTAAAAAGCCACTTATGAGACTTGGATCACTTCTTGGAATGAATGATGTTGCAGCAGCAGGTATGGTAGCAACTCTTGCAAATAATATTCCTATGTTTGGAATGCTTAAAGATATGGATGACAGAGGTAAGCTTATAAATGTAGCCTTTGCTGTAAGTGCAGCTTTTGTATTTGGTGATCATTTAGGTTTTGTTGCAGGTGTGGCAAAACAAATGATATTCCCTATGATAGTTGGAAAGCTGGTTGGAGGCGTTACGGCAGTGATGTTGGCTTGTGTAATAGCTTCTAAAAGCAGTATTGTATCTAAAAATAATGAAGGTAAAGCCCCAGGCAGTGAAGCGATGAATTCTTAAATATTAGTTGGTAAAATTAGGAGGTATATATATGCAAAATATTGATTCAAAATTACTTGAAGATATGGTAAGAAAAATAATTACAGAAACTTTAACTGGAAGTACTAACAAGGAAGACTTTGAAAAACATGTAGATCCAAGTGGAATATTATCAGTAAAATTAAATACAGTTAAACCAGAAAAATTTGATACAGGAAAAGAAGGAGATAAAGTTTATCTTAAAGATCTTGTAACTTTAGAGGAGAGTCCAAGACTTGGATGTGGTCTTATGGAAATGGATAAGACATGTTTTGACTGGACATTAACATATGATGAAGTAGATTATGTTATAGAAGGAACTTTAGAAATTAATATAGATGGAAGAAAAGTTGTAGGAAATCGAGGAGATATAATCTTTATACCTAAAAACTCAAAAATACAATTTTCAGTACCAAACTATGCAAAGTTTTTATATGTAACATATCCAGCAGATTGGGCAGAACAAAAATAGAATAAATAGTATATCAAGTGATTCTTAGACTCAGGTGGAGTTTGCTTGTGAGGAATACCTCTTACCTGAGCAAAAACTCGTTAAATGTCATTTAGACATTTAACCCATCTGAGCCTTAGAAGAACTTATCCAGGCGCGTAAAGTAGCTATCCCCCACTTAAAGAAGATGGGGGTATTAGCAATGGTAGCGATCGGATAAATTAGAGCTGTGAAACATAAGGGATAGGACCTTATTTTCACAGCTTTTTTTTATAAGAAAAACTTTTTGAATGAGGATTAGTTTGTTATTTTTTTAAGATTCTTTATAAAGATATTCGCATATACTTATTAAAGATAAACTTGATATAATGCCTATAAGTAAAATATAGAATAATTAAATATAATCACGAAGTATATGTGTTTTAAAAAGTAAAAATATTCGTGATTAAAATCGTATACAAATAAAATCGTGTATTATGTTTTATAAAAAGCATGCAAATTTAATGAAAATGGGTATATATACAAATTTTTTTGTAAAAAAATAAATAAATATTCGTTTTTTATAAAATGTATGATATAATAAATTCTGTAAAAATATAAAAACACGAACAATACATATTTTTGCCCAAGATTACATGATAATGGAAATTTAAATAAGAAATTATAATATATAAGGAGATTAATATGTTTACAATACTAGATCTAGTTCAACCTGAAACAATTGATGAAGCATATAGAATGCTTACGGATAAAAAAAGCAATACCATTCTTGGAGGATGTGCCTTTTTAAGAATGGGTGCAAAACGAATAGGAACAGCTATAGATTTATCAAAACTTAATTTAAATTATATAAAAGAAGATAATGAATATATAGAAGTAGGGGCTATGACAACTTTTAGAGATATTGAGACAAGTCCTTTGTTTAAAGAATATTTTAATGGATTATTACCTAAATCTGTTAGTAACATAATAGGAGTGCAGTTTAGAAATGTAGTCACTGTAGGTGCTACTGTATACTCAAAGTATGGTTTTTCTGATTTAATAACAGCTTTATTATCTTTGGACACAGAAGTAGAACTATATAAAGGAAAAAGAATGTTTTTGGAAGAGTTTTTAGAAAGACCTTATGAAAAAGATATTTTAACTAGAATATTTATAAAGAAAAATAATAGAAAAGCTGTTTATGAAAATTTAAGAAATGCTATAAGTGATTATCCAATATTAAATGTAGCTGTTTCAAGATTAGAAAATCAGTGGAATATAGTCGTGGGAGCTAGACCTTTAAATGCTAAAATTGCTAAAGCTGCATCAAAGGAGTTATCAAGGGAAGATTTTAGTACGCAAAATATAGAGAATATAGCAAGTATGGCTTCAGAAGAGTTATGTTTTGGAACAAATATGAGGGGTTCTGGAGAATATAGAAAATCTATGTGTAAAGTTCTTATAAAGAGAGCAATAATGGAGGTATTACAGTGCAAATAGAAGTTATTATAAATAATAAAAAAGTTAATTTTGAAATAGAAAAAGATGAGTTTTTAGCAGATACTTTAAGAAATAATGGAATAATGAGTGTAAGAAAAGGCTGTGATACAACTTGCTGCGGGCTTTGCACAGTATGGATAGATGGAAAGCCAACTTTATCCTGTTCAACTTTATCTATAAGAGTTAATGGAAAAAATATTACTACTATAGAAGGAGTACAGAAAGAAGCAGAGGAGTTTGCCAAAATTCTTGTATCAGAAGGAGCAGATCAGTGTGGATTTTGTAGTCCAGGTTTTATAATGACTGTAATTGCTATGAAAAATGAGCTTAAAAATCCAACAGAAGAAGAAATAATTCACTATTTAACTGGCAACTTATGCAGATGTACAGGTTATATGGGACAATTAAGGGCAGTTAAAAAATATCTGGGGGTAGCATAAACATGAGAATAGTTGGTAAAGGTATTTCAAAAATAGATGGAATGAGTATTGTAACTGGTAAACCTGTTTATACAGAGGATTTAGCAGTTAAAGATGCGTTAGTTATAAAAATACTTAGAAGTCCCCATGCTTTTGCAAAAATAAAGTCTATAGACACATCAAAAGCAGAAAAAATAGATGGTGTGGAATGTGTTTTAACATATAAAGATGTACCTAATGTAAGATTTACTTTAGCTGGACAATCTTATCCAGAACCTTCACCTTATGATCGTTTAATATTAGATGAAGTTGTAAGATATGTAGGAGATGAAGTGGCAATTGTAGCTGCAGTTGATGAAAAAACTGCATTAAAAGCTATGAAATTAATAAAGGTTGAATATGAGAAGTTTGAACCTGTTTTGGATTTTGAAAAAGCAGAAGGACATAAGTCAGTAATTCATGCAGAAGACAATCTTCACTGCAATTTTGATATTGGCATGCAGAAAGAAAAAAATGTTGTTTCAATTCAAAAGATAGAAGCTGGAGATTTAGAAAAGGAATTTGAAAATTGTGATGTGGTGGTAGAGGATACTTATTATACACAAGCACAGGCTCACTGTATGATGGAAACTTATCGTTCATTTAATTATATTGATCATGCAGGAAGACTTGTTGTTATAAGTTCTACACAAATTCCCTTTCATGTTAGAAGAAAATTAGCTAGAGCTCTTGATATACCATCAAGTAAAATAAGAGTAATTAAGCCAAGAATAGGTGGAGGATTTGGTGGTAAACAAACTGTTGCAGTGGAAATATTTTCGGCTATAGTAACTTTAAAAACAGGAAAACCATCTATGATTATATATGATAGAAAAGAAACTTTTGAATGTACAACTACCCGTCATGCTATGAGAGTAAAAGTTAGAATGGGAGCCGATAGTGAAGGATATATAAGAGCCATAGATATACAGGCTTTGTCAGATACAGGAGCTTATGGTGAACATGCATCTACAGTATTTGGACTTGTAGGTCAAAAAACTCTTCCTTTATATAATAAAACAAAAGCTGTTAGATTTATGGGAAGTGTAGTATATACAAACAAAACTCCATCAGGAGCTTTTAGAGGATATGGAGCAACTCAAGGAACTTTTGCTGTTGAATGTACTGTTAATAAATTAGCACAAGCTTTAAAAATGGACCCAACAGAAATTAGAATGAAAAATTTAATTAAGGCAGGAGAAACGTGCTTAATATATGATGATGGTAAGAAAATAGAAAGTTCTACTCTTCACAAATGCATAGAAAAAGGTAAAAAGTTAATAGGTTGGGATGAAAAATATCCTAAAAGAGAGATAAGTGAAACTAAAGTAAGAGCTGTAGGCATGGCAGTGACTATGCAGGGTTCGGGAATAGAAAAAATAGATACTGCTTCTGCTGAAGTTAGATTAAATGATGATGGAAATTACACACTTCTTGTAGGTTCTACAGATATGGGAACTGGAAGTGATACAATACTTACTCAAATGGCAGCTGAAATTTTAGAAACTGATATGAAAAAAATTATAGTATATTCAGCAGATACAGATGTATCGCCATATGATCCAGGTTCTTATGCTTCTAGTACAACTTATGTTACAGGAATGGCTGTAGTAAAGGCAGCGGAAGATTTAAAAGAAAAGATTGTAAGGCAAGCAGCTAAAATGTTAGAAGTATCTTTTGAAGATGTGGAATTTGATGGAGAAACTATAAAAACTGTTGATGGAAAGAAAAATTTAAGTTTAGAAAAATTAGCTGAACAGATGGTATTAGGCACAGTAAAATGTCAGCTTGTAGGCAATGCTACTCATGGAAGTGAAGTATCTCCACCGCCATTTATTGCAGGATTTGCAGAAATAGAAGTAGACAAAGAGACAGGAAAAATAGACATGATAGACTATGTGGCTGTAACAGATTGTGGAACAGTTATAAATTCTAATTTAGCTAGACTTCAGGTAGAAGGTGGAATTTCTCAAGGTATAGGATTAGCACTTTATGAAGATGTGTTGTATAATAAAAATGGTAAACTTATGACAAACACATTTATGCAGTATAAAATTCCATGCAGAAAAGATGTAGGAAATATAAGAGTGGATTTTGAAGAAAGTTATGAGCCAACAGGACCTTTTGGAGCAAAATCCATAGGAGAAGTAGTTGTAAATACACCAGCACCAGCAATTGCACAAGCAGTTTATAATGCTGTAGGTGTTAGAATTACATCTCTTCCAATAACTCCAGAAAAGGTGTTTATGGCAATACAAGAAAAGAGTAAATAAGGAATCTTCAAAAAAATAACAAGTCCATATGCTAGTTTGTTTTTGTAATACTGCGTCGACAGAGCCCTTAGATAGCTTAAGCTTCTGAGGAACCTGCTTCCTTGTTTTACCAAAAATATATCTTGCATATTGGACTTCTTGTGTTTTAAAGATGCCTAAAGTTATTTTTAGTTAACAGTTGAGAATTAACAGTGAATAGTTATTGAAGTTAGGTTTAACAAATAAAAGGTTTAATCAAAAGGCTTTTGGCAAAAATGTAAAACGTAAAAAATCCAATAACTATTTACTTTTTACTATTAATTCTTAACTATTTATAGAGGTGTTTTATGAATGTAAAGGATTTATTAAATCTAAAAACAGGAGATGTAATATCAATTGTAGGTGCTGGTGGAAAAACCACATTTATGTATTCTTTAGCAGAAGAGCTAAGATATGAAAATAAGGTACTTGTAACTACCACTACAAAGATTTACATGCCGCACAAAAAATATTATGATTTTGCTATTATAGATAAGAATAATTTAAATAAGTATAATTATAAAAAGGATAATGGTATATACTTATATGGCAGTTCTCTAAATGAAGAACAAAAAATAGTTGGATTGAGTACTGAGCTTATAGAAACTCAATTGCCTTATTTTAACTATGTTTTAATAGAAGCAGATGGATCTAAAAGGAAGCCTATTAAAGGATGGAAGGATAATGAACCTGTTATAAGCAAAAAGACTTGTAAAACTATAGGTATTCTAAGTATAGAAGTTTTAGGTAAAAAAATAAATTCTGAAAATGTCCATAGACTAGATGAATTTAAAAGGATAACTAGTTTTAAGGATAATGAATTAATAAATATAGAATGTTTAACATCATTGGTATTTCATCATAAAGGTTTATTTAAAGATGCTGAAGGGGAAAAAGTTTTATTTATAAACAAAGTTGATTCAGAGGCTGAATTTATTATAGCAAAAAAATTGGTAAATAATATTTTAGAAAACAACAATAACTATATAGATAGAATTTTAATTGGAAGCTTAAAAAATAAACAATACCAGTTAATAATTTAATTTTCATATAGTAAGCGTAATCCGACACAATTGCGAGTAACCGAAGAAACGTTAAGCTGTATTACGGCTGATATATGTTGTGCAGGAACACTCGCTTCATTTAAGAAGTTCTAATGCTTGATCTATTAAAAAATAGCTACCTCCTCAAATGTGACGTCCTGTCACTTTCGGAGCTTTTGCCTTCCTGGCAAAAATTACGCTATTTTTCAATATTTCAAGCAAAGAACTTCTAAAATTCGCTCGAATATTCCTGCACGACATATATCAGCCTTCATACAGCTTAACGTTTCTTCTTACTGCAGTGTGTATGTATACTATTATTTATATAAATCAATATGATGTTTAAGGGTGAGAAAAATGATTAGTGCTATTATTATGGCTTCTGGTTTTGGAAGAAGAATGGGAAAAAACAAGCTCTTACTACCTTATAAAAATAAGGCTGTGGTTGAATATATTATAGAAAAGGTAATGGAATGTGATTTTTTAAGTAAAGTGCTTGTGGCTAAGGATGAAGAAGTATTAAAAATAGGAGTAAAAAAAGGAATTAAGGTTATAAAAAATAATAATGCATTTGAAGGACAAAGTGAGTCTATAAAAATAGGAATAGATGCTTCAAAAGAAGCCGATGGATATATGTTTTTTACAGCTGATCAACCTTTACTTGATGTGGAAACTATAGAACTTTTAATAAACACTTTTGAAAATAATAATAATTGTATAGTTCTTCCTGTACATAAAAATAAGAAAGGTAATCCTGTAATATTTCCTAAAAGATTTGTAAATGAACTCAAATTACTTCAAGGTGATACAGGTGGGAAAAGTGTTGTTAATAATCATATTAATGATATAATAACTGTAGATATTAAAAATGAATGTGCTTTGTTTGATATAGATACCTGGCAGGATTATGAGAAAATTACAAATGATTAGAGGATGATTAAATGGATGAAGAAATTATTATAATAAGAGGAGGAGGGGATGTTTCCTCTGGAATAATACAAAAACTGTATAGAAGTGGATTCAAAGTTTTAGTACTTGAGATAGAAAAGCCTACTGCTATTAGAAGAAAAGTCAGCTTTTGCGAAGCTGTATTTAATGGATGTGCAATAGTAGAAGATATAAAAGCTATACTTGTAACAAATATATGTGAAATAAAAAAGGCATGGTCAGATAATATTGTGCCAATTGTTATAGATTCCAAAGGTAAATATATAGAGTTACTGAAGCCTAAAGTTGTTATAGATGCAATACTAGCTAAGAAAAATTTAGGTACAAATATGAATATGGCACCTATGACTATAGGTGTTGGGCCTGGATTTGAAGCAGGAAAAGATGTAAATGTAGTTGTAGAAACTATGAGAGGACATAATTTAGGAAGATTAATATTTAGTGGTTCAGCTATAGAAAATACAGGCCTTCCTGGGGAAATAGCTGGTTACTCAGGGGAAAGAGTAATACATAGTCCAGCTTCTGGTATTATAAGTAATGTAAAAGAAATTTCAGATATAGTTAAGGCTGGAGAAGTTATAGCTTATGTAGGTGAAACAGAGGTTAAAGCTGGTATTGATGGGGTATTAAGAGGAATTATAAAAAATGGAAGTGGAATTTTTAAGGGACTTAAAATAGCAGACATTGATCCAAGAATTGAAGAGAAACAAAATTGTTATACAATTTCTGATAAAGCTAGAAATATTGGAGGAGCGGTGCTAGAAGCGGTATTACATTTGAAAACAGTTGGAACAAAAAGTTTAGAGAAATAACTAAAGTTATATAAAAAGGTTTCTAAACTTTATTTAAAATATAAATGACTTTATTTTATGGATACTATCCGCAATATTTTGAGTCTAAGAATTACTTTATAAAAGGCACTATTTGTTATTTTAAACAGGTAGTGCTATATTTTTGTTACTGATAATGGTAAAATATAGAATGTGGAAAAATTGCAGTTTAAATTAGTATATAAATCAATTTTTAATTAAATTATTGGTATTTAGAAATAAGGCTAAATTGATTAAAAATTAAATGTTGTTTAAAGTAGGTACAAGCTGTAATTTGTAAGCCAAAATAAAGGAGGTTTTTTGCATGAAGGTTAAGATGTCGGATTTTTTAAATAACACAAAGCCAAGTATAAAGAAGCTTATAGAAAATCTTTCTAAAGATTTTAAATGTGTTTCAGTTTTAGGTACTGATGTTTGTGGAAAGTTATATGTAGTTCAAAAAACAGGTATTTCCATTAAGGATTCATTTTGGAGTGAAAGAGGTTTTGTAGTAAAAGTCCATAATGGAATTAACTATTCAGAGTTTTCTTTTAATGAGATAAGTGAAAATAATATTGATAATACAGCAGAAGAAATAAGAAGAAAAGTAAAATCCCAAATTGAGGTATTAAAAAACAAAGTAAATATAAATTCATATGACTTGATAAATGAAGAAAAAATTCAAAAAAGCTTTGTAGGAGAAGTTAAAATACTTCCAGAGGAAACTAGTGATAAAGAAATAATAGAAAAAATGACAGCTATAAAGGATAAGGCTTTTACTTTAAGTAAGCTTTTAATAGATGTAAGAGTGCGTTATCAACGAGCTCATGTATCGAAAATTTTTCTTTCCAATAATAAAGATTTAGCTCAAAGCTATATATGGAGTGAAGGAGCAATATTTAGCATTGTAAGACAGGACAATAAGACTAAATATTCATATAGTCCTCTTTCTGGACTTAAAGCTTCTGAACTTTTAGATGAAATGTCAGAAAAGGTAGATGAAACTGTAGATATTTCTATAAAACTTCTTAATTCGAGCCCAGTTACTCCTGGGGAGTATGATTGTATATGTTCTCCGGATGTTTCAGGAATAATTGCACATGAGGCTTTTGGTCATGGAGTTGAAATGGATATGTTCGTAAAAAATAGAGCTAAAGCAGTGCAGTATATGGATAAGGCAGTAGCATCTAAATTAGTAACTATGCATGATGGAGCTGCATCAGCTTCTGATGTTTCATCATATTTGTTTGATGATGAAGGAGTGTTAGGTACAGATACTATTGTTATAGATAAAGGAATACTTAAAAAAGGAATTTCGGATACGCTTTCAGCTTTAAAGCTAGGAACTAAGCCAACAGGAAATGGTAAAAGAGAGTCTTTTGAAAGAAAGGCATATTCAAGAATGACCAATACTTATTTTTCAGCTGGGACTGATAAACTAGAAGATATGATAGCTTCAATAGAGTTTGGATATTTATTAGATGCTCCAACCAGTGGAATGGAGGATCCTAAGAATTGGGGAATACAATGCATGGTAAATTATGGCCTTGAAATAAAAAACGGAAAGCTTACAGGAAACATTGTATCACCAGTAGTTTTAACAGGTTATGTACCTGATCTTTTAAAATCTATATCTATGGTTTCAGGTAAAGTAGAACTTTGTGGTTCAGGTGCGTGTGGTAAAGGACATAAGGAATATGTAAAAGTATCCTGTGGAGGTCCATATATTAAAGCGAAAGTGAGGTTAGGATAAAATGATAAATAGAATAAAAAATATATTAAAAGCCTCTAATATTAATGAATATAAGATAACTGAAACAAAAGTAAATTCAGAAGAGTTATTTTTTATAAAAAAGAACTTAGATATGAATAGAAGCAAAGATGTTCATAATTTCAATGTTATAGTTTATAAAGATTTTGAAGAAAATAATGAAAAATATAAAGGTTCTTCTATGGTAAGTATTCATCCTACTATGAGTGATAAAGAAATTAAAAAAGCTATAGAAGATGCGGCTTTTGCTGCTAACTTTGCTAAAAGTCAGTATTATGAAATTCCCCAAAAATTCACAAAAGAAGTTGAAAAAATTAAGGAAAGTAAGTTTAAAGATAAGTCTTTTTCCTATTGGATGGAGAAATTAGCACAAAAGCTTTATGAAGCTGATAATAAGGAAAAGGGGAATATAAATTCTGCTGAATTCTTCTTAGAAAAGGTATATAAAAGAGTTGTAAATTCAAAGGGATTAGATGTTAATTTTGAAAATTATAAAGGAAATATTGAATTTGTAACTAACTGGAGAGAAGAAGAGGAAATAGAGTTATATAAATCCATGGACTTTTCAGATTTTGATGAAAAGCAGATTGTAAACTCTGTAAATGAAATGTTATTTGCTTCAGAACAAAGAGCGCTAGCAAAGGACATGCCGAAGTCAGGAAAACATAAAGTTATATTTACAGGGGCAGCTGTTAAAGAACTACTTTCATATTATGTTTATCAGGCAAGTGTAGAAGCAGTTTATAACAATATGTCAAAGGCTAAATTAGATGAAAATATACAAGGAAATGATGCAAAAGGAGATTTATTAAATATAACTTTAGATCCTACTTTAGAAAATTCATCTTTTTCTGCACCTTTTGATGAGGATGGTCTGCCTTTATCAAAAGTTAAAATATTTGATAAAGGGGTACTTAAAAAGTATCATGGAGATTTTAGAAATAGTTTCTATTTAGGAGTAGAACCTACGGGGACTATTCATAATTTCATAGTAGATGGTGGAAGTAAAGCTTACGAAGACATGAAAAAAGAACCTCATATAGAGCTTGCTGAGTTTTCTGATTTTCAAATTGATGAACTTACAGGTGATTTTGGAGGAGAAATAAGATTGGGATGGTATTTTGATGGCATAAAAACTATTCCTATAACTGGAGGTTCTGTATCTGGTAATATAAAAGAATTCCATAATAGTATGTATTTTTCAAAGGAAATTGAAAAGGATAATGAATTTCAAGGACCAAAGGCTTTAGAAATGTTTGATGTATTTATTGCTGGAAAATAGCTTGCTTTGAAAATTTAATGTAGAAAATTTTATTTAATTTGAATGTAATTTTCAATTTAAAAAGCTATGAAAATAGGTGCAGCACCTTTATTTCATAGCTTTTATTTTTGCATAGATCAGTGGTTATTTAAAAAATTAAAACTGCTTTTTAAACCATATGTCCTTTTAATAAAGTAGTAGTTTTTGAATTTAATTTTTTACATATTTTTTCATAAACCAGTAAAGCATTTAAAAGAAGTAATGTGCTGGTAATAAAAAATACATACTTTATACCAAAGTGTGAAGCTAGCTGTCCACCAAGTAAAGAACCAGAAAAGGTACCTAAATAAAATGCGCTCATATTAAAGCCAAACATTCTTCCAGTAAGGGCTTCAGGTGTTATTTTTTTTACAAGTGTATTAATTGATGGCGCTAGTCCTGCTGTTACAAAACCTAATGAAAACCTTAATATTATTAACTGCCAGGAGTTTTTTACAAAAGCTTGAGGTATAAATATTAAGCCAGCTATAATAAGTGATGCAAACATAACCTTTTGAGGTCCAATTTTATCTGATAGTTTTCCAAGTCTTGGAGCTGCAATAATGCTGGCAAGACCAGAAGCAGAAAATGCCATTCCAGAAATTAAGGCAACATGGGATGAGTTTCTAGATAACTGAGATATATATACTGTCATTATAGGTTCTATGGAAAAAAACGCAAGCTGCAAAATAAAAGAAGTAGCAAATAAAACAATAATTAAGTGACAATCGGGTAATTCTTTCCAAAACTCTTTTGTACTGAGTACTTTTTTATTAGATTTTACAAAGTCTTCTTTTACAAATAGTAAAGTTAGAATAAAAGCAATTAACATAAGAACACCAGTAAAGAAAAAAGTAAATTGCAGCCCTAAAAATTCATCAAGATATCCTCCAATAAGCGGCCCAAGTAGTGAACCGGAAATAGAAGCTGTGGACAATGTACCTAATGCCCAGCCAGAATGTTCCTTTTCAGTTTGAGTTGCAATTAATGTCATACAAGCAGTGCTGTAACCTGCTACAACTCCTTGAAGCATTCTTAGACCAATAAGTTGATATACATTTTGTGCAAGTCCCATAGTTGAAATTACAATACACATTCCAATACTTGCACGTAAAAGCATAGGTTTTCTACCCACCTTATCAGCGGCATATCCCCAAATTGGTGAAAATATTGCTAAAACTATAAAGGTAATTCCAAAAGCTAATCCAGATATTTGTTCAATAGTAGATATATTATGAACACCAAGCTGCTTAATATAAAGTGGCATTATTGGTGCTATTTGGCTTAGACCTAAAGCGGTTACAAATGTTCCAAACCAACATACAATTAGATTTCTTTTCCAAGTTTTCAATGGTGTCGTCCTTCTTTCGCAATTAATATTTTAATTATAACTTTAAGAAATATAAAAATAAAGATTATATATTAAAAGTTGATAATTACAATCGAATCTTCATTTAACATTATAAATAAAGAGATTTATTAAGGAAAGTGGCAAAAAGTTATGAAATTAGGGTATTAATCACGCATTTCATAACGTTTGGTATACATATCACTGCATAATTTAAGTTTTTATATTATTTTCCAGTGTATTTATATTGTTAATATTTATTATGTGAGACATTACAATTGAAAGTATAAAAATTAAAATTGAACTAGATATGATTACGTGTCTTATACCAATATAAGTTGACAGAACTCCAATTAAAAACATAAAAATAATTGTTAGTATGCTTTGAAAAAATGAAATGCTGCTGGTTATCCTACTCAATATTGAAATTGGAATGTTTTCTTGCAAAGATGTCGTATAACCTGTACTACATAGAGATTGAAAAAATCCTACCATAAGAAAACCTGTGCCTGCGATAATAAGAGAGTTGGAAAATGAATACATAATAAATCCAAGGGCGCTAAAAATACTACCAAATTTTAAAAGGTTTTTATTTGATATTTTATTGCCAAGAATGGTAAGTAAACTACATCCTAACACATAACCTGCCCCTGCCATGGCAAATAATATGCTGTATTCTGAAGAATTTAATTTTAGAATTTTTGTGGCAAAAACAACCTCCTGGGAATCAAGTGATGCACTTATAACGATTATAATTATATATAAGAAATTAAGTATAGCAAATTTAGAATTTTTATATATCATAAAATCATAAGTGTTTTTCCAGTCTGCTGCTAAAGATTTTGCTATATTCGGTGACTTATTTGCTAGATTATTGTTTTTTATTTTGTATGTCGGCATTAAGCTTAAAAGTATTGCAGCTGCAAAAAATGACATAGAGTTTACTATAATTGCTGTGGATACAGTTGAAAACTTGAGAATTATTCCAGCAGCAGCAGGTCCTATTACAGCTGATCCACAATTCAACATTCCCTGAATAGAATTAAGCCTTGTTCGTTTATTTGGTGGAATACTTTCTGTGAAATAAGGAAATGATGCAGAATTATATATTGAACTTCCTATGTTTAGAAAAAATATTAACAAATAAATAATTGCTAAATTTTTTACATATACCATGAAAATTAATAATATACCACTAAATACATTAATTAATATCATAAATATTTTTTTATTAGATTTATCTAGTACACTTCCAGACCAAAATTTTGTTAATATTGATGCAGCATACGGAATTACCCATATACTTGATACTAGAATTGGAGAATTAGTATTTTTCAAAATATATATATTAATGCATATTAAATATATATAATCTCCTAATGAAGATAATCCTTTGCTTAATAATATTATTAAAACTTTAAAATGCCAATTTTCTCTTATTTTAGGTATATGTATCATTTTATATTCTCCCTAATATGTTTCAGTAAGATCTAATGCAGTAATTTATGTTTATTGTAATTGCTATAATATTTAAACGTAAGAAATCCACGCTATTTTATGTTTTAACTTATATCATAAAATTAGTATATATATGTACTACTAAAATAATTATTTATCATAGTAAACCTCTTTCTTAATAAAAAGATAGTGCAAAGTTTAAGCTACTTATCTTTATTATTTTTACTAATTAAGTGATATGAAAAACAATTAATTCAAATTAAGAACAGATATGGTATAATAATACAATAGTTTATTAAATCATGCAATAATAAATATGGATAATGAAATTCATAATAACACATTAAGTTTGGATATCTATAATCACAATTAAATATTTATTTAATATTATAAATAAAGAGATTTATTAAGGGGAAGGGTAAAGATGAAAAAATTAAACACAGAGAAGCTTTCTGTTCAGTTTAAAGATGGAGCTACCATGGTAAATCCCATTATACCTAGAAGATATACTTTAACTCATTCAGATACAACAGCAGAACTTTTCTTAGTAATAGGGTTAACTTATGCTTACGAAAACATAACAGAACAGAGAGATGAAGTGCTTGGAGAATGGAAAATTGTAAATAATCAATGTGTTTTAAATATTTTTTGTCATGTTGGCGGTGAAAATAATAAAGATAAAGCAGCTATAAGATATAAAATTTTTGTGAGAGAATTACCATTAGCACTAGAAGCAATTTGTTATGGAGATAGAAAGTTTTTGCAAGCATATCCAGCATTAAAAAACGCACCAATAATAGTTAAATTTGAATCTATTTATAAACAATATAATCGTGTAGAATATTGGGGGATGCCTAAGGATTACTTATAATTGAATTATATTAAGAACAAGCTTTAACTGTTAAAAGATATATTAGTTGAAAAAGTAGAGATGAAAGAGAGAATTTGTAACAGAAAAAGCTTGTTTTTTATGATGCCATATATAACATTCATTATATTTTTTAAAGATTTGATTTTAAAAAAGTATGCTTGAATTTAAGAATGTGAATTTTGTATCAACTTAAAAAATATATCAGCCTAAAAAATGTTTCAAAAAAATCTAAATAATATTTATTTTAAAAGTTATTTTTTGGAAAAAGGTTGTAAGTTTCTGCTATAATGATTGTAATATATTTATTTTAATAATGTTTTTAAAAAAGAAGTTATTATAGTAACAGTTGTATCAAACAAAAGGTAGCAGGAATAATATTGTGAGCTTTATTGTTATATTTTGATTTGTAATATATATTTGGAGGGATAAAGGTGATTAAGAAGAACTTAGCCTTAAGTATAGTTCTAGCATTAATATTTTCAGGATGTGGAACAATGAATGAAAATACATCAAAAAATACAGATAATAATAAAGAAACTGCTTTGAATAATAAAAATACATATAATAATTCTATTAATAAGAGTTCCACAGATACAAAAAAGGTAGCTGATACACTTAAATCTAAAGAAAAACCGTTTACTCCTTTGGTCTTATCAGATACTTCATCGCTTAGTACTAAACCTATACCATGGTCATGGCTATATTCAGCAAGAGATAATGCAACATTACTATCAAAATATAAAGGCTATGGTTTTGGAGATACTTCAAAAAAAATTATTTATCTTACCTTTGATGAAGGTTATGAAAATGGCTATACTGCTAGTATTTTAGATACTCTAAAGGCAAATAATGTACATGCAGCTTTCTTTGTAACGAAACCATTTGTAACCTCTAATTTTAAGGGAGTTCCGAATACTACTTTATTAAAAAGAATGAAAAGTGAAGGGCACATAATAGGTAACCACTCTGTACACCATAAGTCTATGCCTAAATTTAAAAATGAAAATGCTTTTGATGCTGAAATTACTGGAGTAGAGAATGCAGTAAATAGCATTCCTGGTTGTAAGATGTCAAAATATTTTAGACCACCAGAAGGCACTTTTAGTGAGTTGTCACTTTATTACACTCAAAAACTTAGTTATAAATCTATATTTTTTACTTTTGCATACCAGGATTACAATGCAGATAAACAGCCTAATAGTGAGATCGCTAAAGCTACTATTTTGAAAAATACTCGCAGTGGAATGATTTGCTTACTTCATGCTATGTCTAAAACTAATGCCACTATTTTAGATAGCTTAATTAAGGATTGGAAGAGTAAAGGCTATGAATTTAAAACTTTAGATGATCTTCCAAATTAATAGGTTTTAGTAAGAGAACCATTAGTTAAATTGTATGAAGAAATATATATTTTATGTTTATTAGAGTTACTAATGATCTTAAAGAAGGATACTATAAAGATAAAACTAGATTATATCTACATATCAATTGTGAATAAAAATTCTGGCATAAAGGTGAAATAACAAATTAAATTAAGTTGAATTGGTTGGCTGTATTATACTATTTTGGAAACAATCAGGTGTTTGCCTTATGATTTTAAAGCTAATTTCTAAAGAAGTTAAATAGAGGCATATACAAGGTAGTGTAGCAGAACTAGGAGTATATAAAGGTGGATTTGCTTATATGAATTTAAAAATTCGGAAGAAAATGAATTTAGTGTTTTTTATATTTTTGTTGTAAAAAATATTGTTTGAATATATAAAGAAATTTTAATAAATAATATTGAACATCAATGGGAAATAATGTATAATTAGTACATGATTGGAAAAAACAGTCCAATCGGATAAAAATATTACAAATTATAACTGCAATTTAATTTGCAAATTTTGTATGTAGAAAGGAGAATGAAAATGAAAGTATATGGAAAAGGTAAAAAAACAAAGGTTAACTATATTCCAACATATATATGGACTCAAGGAACTGATTGTTAATATTGTAACTTATAATGTTTGATTTTTTCTAATAAATATTGAAAGCACCACAGCATGCATAATGTTTTGGTGTTTTCATATTTTAAAATAACTATGAAAGAAGGTATTTAATGTTAACTTTAAATGATAACGATATTGCTTTTTCAAAATATGCTCAATTTATAAAAGAAAAAAATACAGTAATTATAATCAATGGCTATTCCGGTGTTTGGGGGGCAGTGGATAGAGACATGTTCGATAAGATAAATTACTGTATTGTTAATAGATTTTCTCCACTACAATACATAAATAGTTTAGACAGCCAGTGTGATAAACAGCAGTTGAGTGAAATTTTTCAAGTTTTAATTGAAGAAAAGATGTTAAAAAATTCAAGTGAGGAAGAATTAAAAATAGATATTAAAAATATTAAAGATGTTGAATTTAAACTAACTAATAGATGCAATTTAAAATGTTTGCATTGTGCAGCTTCGGCAGATATAAACAATGAAGATTTATTGGGCACTGAAGAAATAATAAAAATTTTAAATAAGATTTCTAAAATGAATGTAGATACTTTACTTTTGACCGGCGGAGAACCTTTAATAAGAAAAGATATAGAACAAATACTTTTACATATAAATAAAAATTTTAAAGGAAAAGTTAATTTAATAACAAATGGTACATTAATAAATAAAGAAATGGCTGCTATATTAAAAAAATGTATAGGCGCTATTTCTATCAGCATAGATGGTTATGATGAAAAATCTACTGAATATGTAAGAGGTAAGGGCGTTTATAAAAAAATAGTACAAGCAGTACATTATCTAAAAGAAGTTGGGTTTACAAAAGATACTATAGATCTTAGTATGACATGCACATATCAAAATATAGAACACAAGGATAATTTTTATAACTTGTGTAAAAAGTTAGATGTAACCGGAAGTGTTAGAAAGTTGTCTCCATTAGGAAGAGGCTTAAAAAACTATAAAGATATTGGAACAAGAGATTATCTAGCATTAAATGGCATTAACAGTGAAGATATAGAGACAATTAGGGAAAGCTTGGAATGTAAAATATTTTGTAGAGCGGGAATCGAAAAATTCATGATTAATGAATTTGGAGATATGTATCCATGCCTTATTTTAGAAAGTGAAGAATATAAGTTTGGAAATATAATAAAGGAAGACCCTAACTATATATTTGCTTCTAAAAAATATTATGAATTTATTAAAAATAAATTACAAAGAAGCATTGTTGATGATGTAGATAAATGCAAAGATTGTAATGTAAGATATTTTTGCATGGATAGATGTTTAGGACAAAATATTGGATACTATAGCAATAAGGAAATTTGTGAATACAGGTGCAATCAAGTGTATCCATATTTAAATAAGGTTTTGTGGGATTAGAATTAATACATTTAAGAAAAAGTTTATTTTACATTAATTAATATTATAAAAATGAATAATTTTGTATTAAAGTAGATTAAAATGCAGGTTTGAAAAACATTTTCTAAGAATTAAGAAATGGTCAGTAAATTCCCAAAATAGATTATATTAAATTGAAAAGTTGTTTTTATTGAATTTGGATTAGATCAACTAATTGAGATATGCTGTACAATATACTATTTAGATTTTAAAGTTATTTAATTAAAATTAATAAAAATGAACTATGTAGAATATCTGCAATTATATTTGTGGATATTTATTTTTTATTAAGTAGTTATAAAACAATTTAAAAAATTAGAATAAAAAATGAAAATTATAATTAATAGCATATAAAATTGAGAAAAATCATAAAATTCTACATATAATTTTCAAAAATTAACATTTTAACACGTATAATTTTTAAAAATTACAAAAAAATTACATAAAAGATTATAACTATAAGACATTAATAAATTTTACAATAAATGCAATTAGTGATAAAATCTAAAATATAATATTTAAAATATACTGAAAATTATTTATTTTACATATTATGAACTAAGCATATAATAAAAACTTTTAATTAGATATTTGCAATAACAAAATAAGGGGGAATAAAATTGAAAAGTAAAAGATTAATGTCATTTCTAGTAACAGCAATGATAGTATCAACTACTGGATTTGTTGGATGTGGAGGGAGTAGTCAACAGACACAAGGATCAAGTGAAAAATTAGATAAGGATCAACATTTAGTTTTATGTCTAGATGAAGAACCAAAAACTCTAGACCCATCAAGATCTACAGATACTTATAGTGGTACAGTTATAACAGATACTCAAGAAGCTTTAACAAGATGCTTAGATAAGAATGGAGAAGAATCTATTGAAGCAGCAGGTGCTGAAAGTTGGAAGACATCTGAAGATGGACTTACATGGACATTTAAATTAAGAAGTAATAAATGGTCAGACGGAAAAGAAGTTAAAGCACAAGATTATGAATATTCAATAAAGAGAACCTTAGATCCTAATACTGCATCAGAATATTCATATTTGCTTTATCCAATAAAAGGTGCTAAGGAGTACAATAAAGGACAAGGAAAGGTTGAAGATGTAGGTATAAAAGCTTTAGATGATAAAACTTTAGAAATAAAACTTGGAAGTCCTTGTGCATATTTTATAAAAACAACTTATTTTAAAGTATTTACTCCTCAAAGAAAAGATATAGTTGAAAAAAGTGGAGAAAAATTTGGTTCAGAAGGTGACACTTTAGTTTCATCTGGTCCTTTTATAATTAAAAATTGGGTTCACAAGAACAAAATGGAATTGGAAAAAAATCCAAACTATTGGGATAAAGATAAAGTTAAATTAGACAAAGTAACATTTAAGATTATAGCTGATGTCCAAGCTAGAATGAATGAATTGTATAATGGTTCCCTTGACTTATGTCGAGTAGAAAAAAAGGAATGGTTTGACAAATTTAAGGCTAAAAATGATTTGACATATGTAACAGGACCAGATATATCAACAGATTATAACTTTTTTTATTGTAAGGACAAATTGTTTTCAAATATGAAAGTAAGAAGAGCATTTTCTTTAGCACTAGATAGAGAAGATCATATAAAAACATTATATCCAGAAACAAGAAAACCTTTTTATGCATGGTGTCCTCCTGCAATGAAAATTGGCGATGAAGATTTTAGAAAAAAGGTAGGAGAAGAACCTCTTAAGAAAATAAAGGAGGAAGTAAAAGATCCTAAGGCACTGCTTTCAGAAGGTTTGAAAGAATTAGGAATGGATCCAGATCCATCAAAAATAACTGTTACTATAGCTGAAGGAGGAACAGATGCTAGAGCAAAACAAGTGTGTGAACATGAGCAGGCAAATTATCAAAAGGTTTTAGGTTGTAAAGTAAAAATAGATTATATGGATTGGGCAATATTCCAAGATAAAGCAAGAAAGGGTAACTACCAAATAGCAGCTATGAATTGGGGTGCTGATTATAATGATCCTATGACAATGTTTGATTTATGGACAACAGGCTCGGATATGAATAATCCTAAGTGGTCAAATGCAAAATATGACGCCCTTATAGAGAAAGCATCAAAAACTATGGATCAAAAAGTTAGATTTGAAGCATTTAAAGAAGCAGAACAAATACTTCTTTCTGAATCACCAATATCTCCAACAAGTTATAGAGTAAAAACCTACTATATGAAAAAATGTATTAAAGGTATGCAGTATCCAATGTTTTCAACAAAGGAAGAATTTAAATATGCATACATTCAAGGAAGAGATAACAAATAAAATTAAATTTGAATTAAGTTTCACTTAAATGAAACTTAATTCAAATAAATTTTTATAATTTGTATGGAGGGTAAAATAATGCTTAAATTTATTCTGAAGAGAATAGTATATATGTTTATAACATTATGGGTAGTTATTACTGCTACATTTGCATTAATGCATGCTCTGCCAGGTGATCCCTTGGCTGGTTTAGCAAGAGAACTGCCTGCTCAGATAAAAGCTAATTACTATGCTAAATATGGATTAGACAAGCCGGTATCACAGCAGTATGTAGTTTATTTAAAAAATTTAGTTAAGGGGGATTTGGGTGAATCACTTACAAATCCAGGTAGAGATGTAAAAAATGAAATAAAAAAGCAATTGCCAGTAACAGGACAAATTGGAGTGCAAGCAGTAGCTATGGGATTTGTTATAGGAATAACTTTAGGAGTTATTGCAGCCTTTAATAGGAATAAAACCCCAGATTATGTAGTTATATTTATAGCACTTTTAGGAGTATCTATACCAAGCTTTGTACTAGCGGCATTGCTTCAATATTTCCTTACAGTTAAAGCTACATTGTTACCAACTACAGGGTGGGGCGGCTTTAAATTTTCAATACTACCATCTATTGCCTTAAGTTTTGCAGCTATTGCAACTTACGCAAGATATATGAGGACAAGTTGCTTAGAAGTAGTAGGACAAGATTATATACTTACAGCTAGAGCTAAAGGTGTATCAGATTTTAATTTAATATGGAAACATATAATAAGAAATGCTATACTTCCAGCTATAACAATATTAGGACCAGAGATAGCAGCAGTATTAACAGGCTCCTTTGTTATAGAAACTATTTTTTCAATACCAGGACTTGGATCAAACTTTGTAACAAGCATAAACAACAGAGATTTTACTATGATTATGGGAATGACTATTTTCTATGCTGCACTATATATATTAGCACTCCTCATAGTAGATATTCTTTATGCATTAGCTGATCCAAGAATAAGAATTGATGGTGGAAAGAGATAGGAGGAAGAGTAATATGGCTGAGCTAAGAAAAGAAAAGTTTAAAATTATAGGGTGCGATGCTTCTGAAGGAGAAGCCATAGTAAGACCTAATATGACATATTGGCAGGATGCATGGAGAAGATTAAAGCAAAATAAGATTGCCATACTTTCTTTGATAGTACTAGGTATAATAACACTTTTGTGTATTATAGGCCCTCATTTAACTCCTTACAAGTTTAGTGCAGTAGATTCTAGCATAGTAAACCAAGGACCAAGTGCGAAACACTATTTTGGAACTGATGAACTAGGAAGAGATATGTTTGCAAGAATATGTAAGGGCGGTAGAGTATCTTTAATAATAGGTTTGATAGGTGCAGTTATAGATGCTACTGTGGGAGTTTTGTATGGAGGTATTGCAGGATATTTTGGTGGAAAAGTAGATGTTATAATGATGAGAATTGTTGAAGTACTTATAAGTATACCATATTTGTTGGTTGTTGTTTTGCTATCTTTAGTTTTAGGACATGGTATGCCAGCACTTATAGTTGCTATGACAATTACAGGCTGGGTTGGTATGGCAAGACTTATAAGAGGACAGGTGCTTCAAATAAAAGAACAGGAATATGTATTGGCAGCACAGGCACTTGGAGCTAGTTCACTAAGGATTATACTTAAACATTTGCTGCCTAATACTATTGGAGTTATTATTGTTGCTATAACCTTTGATGTTCCTTCATTTATATTTGGTGAAGCATTTTTAAGTTTTATAGGTCTTGGAATACAATCTCCAAATACAAGCTGGGGAGCTATAGCTGCATCAGCACAGCAGTATTTAATGTTTTATCCAGAGCAGCTTTTCTTCCCATCACTATTTATAAGTTTAACTATGTTATCCTTTAACCTTTTAGGTGATGGATTAAGAGATGCACTAGATCCAAGATTACGTCAATAATTGGAGGTAAGCAGAATATGGAAAGAGTTTTAGATGTTAAAAATTTAAGGGTATCATACCATACCTATGCAGGTGAAGTTCAATCTGTTAGGGGAGTAGATTTTCATTTAAATAAGGGTGAAACATTAGCTGTAGTTGGAGAATCAGGATGTGGTAAAACTGTAACAGCTAAATCTTTAATGAAATTAATACAAACTCCACCAGGTGAAATAAAGGAAGGTTCGGAAATATTACTTAATGGTAAGAATGTTTTAAATATGTCTAAAGAAGAGTTAAGAAAAATGCGTGGAGAAGAGATAAGCATGATTTTCCAAGATCCTATGACATCTTTAAATCCTACAGCAAAAATTGGTAGTCAAATTGCAGAAAGCTTGATTATACACAGAGGAATGAAAAAGGCTGAAGCACTAAAAGAAGCTGAAAAAATGCTAAAAGTAGTTAATATACCTAATGCAGAAAAAAGAGTTAATCAGTATCCACATGAGTTTTCAGGTGGTATGAGACAAAGGGCAATGATTGCCATTGCACTGGCTTGTAATCCTAAGATTTTAATTGCTGATGAACCAACTACTGCATTAGATGTTACAATACAAGCTCAAATAATAGATCTTATAAAAGAACTTCAACAAAAATATGGAACAGCAGTATTAATGATTACTCATGATTTAGGAGTAGTTGCAGATATAGCTCATAGAATACAGGTAATGTATGCAGGGAAGATAATTGAAAGAGGCTTGACAGCGGAAATATTTTATAATGGAAAGCATCCGTATACCTGGGCACTTTTACAGTCAGTTCCTAGATTAGATACTGCACACAAAGATAAATTGTATTCTATACAAGGGACGCCTCCAGATTTATTAAAGCCACCTGTAGGATGTGCTTTTGCATCTAGATGTAAATATTGTATGAATATATGCAAAGAAGAATTACCACCATATACAAAAATTAGCGATACCCATGAAGTGGCTTGCTGGCTCCAGGATCCTGATGCTCCTAAGGTAGAAAATCAATTATCAACAAGCAGGGAGGCAGAATAATATGAGTGAAAATTTAATAGAAGTAAAAAATCTTAAAAAATATTTTAATGTAGGAAAAGGTGCTGTCCTTAAAGCTGTAGATGATGTGAGCTTTAGCATAAAAAAAGGAGAAACTTTAGGACTTGTTGGAGAATCAGGATGTGGAAAAACAACTTGTGGAAGAACTGTGTTAGGACTCTATTCTGCAACAGAAGGTGAAGCTTCATTTGAAGGTGTTGACATTCATAAATTAAAAGGAAAAGAAAAAGTAGATTTTACAAAAAAAGCACAAATGATATTTCAAGATCCTTATGCATCTTTAAATCCAAGAATGACAGGTGGAGATATAGTTGGTGAAGGTTTAGACATACATAATATGTATAAAGGACAGGAAAGAATGGAGAAGATATATGAAGCTTTAGATTTAGTTGGACTAAATAAAGAGCATGCATCTAGATTTCCACATGAGTTTTCAGGAGGACAAAGGCAAAGAATAGGAATAGCTAGAGCACTTGTTATAGATCCTAAATTTATAGTGTGCGATGAACCAATATCAGCGCTTGATGTTTCAATACAAGTCCAAGTAGTTAATCTTTTAATTAAACTTCAAAATGAATTGGGGCTAACATATTTGTTTATTGCTCATGATCTTTCAATGGTTAAACATATATCAGATAGAGTTGGAGTTATGTATTTAGGAAAGATAGTAGAATTAGCTTCTAGTCATGAATTATATGCAAAGCCAATTCATCCTTATACTAAAGCATTACTTTCAGCAATTCCAATTCCTGATCCTAAAATTGAAAAAGAGAGGAACAGAATAATGCTTGAGGGTGAAGTTTCAAGTCCAATAAACCCTAAGCCAGGCTGTAGATTTGCTTCAAGATGCAGATTTGCAAAACCTGAATGCAAAGAAAAAAGTCCAGAATTTAAAGAAGTGGAAAAAGATCATTTTGTGGCATGCCATCTTGTGTAAATAGGTATAAAAAATAAATAGGTTTTACTATTATAAAAACTATAATAGTAAGCCTATTTTTATGCACTAGTTTAAATGATGTTTTTTATACTCTAGCATAATAGAATATAATATTATATGATAATTATTATATATAGGTATTTTATAAAAGGAATTTTAATAGTATAATTTATTTAATAAAATTAAACATATATCTATATGTAAATTATTTGGGGGTATAAAATGAGCAGATTGAAACAAATATTAGAATACAATGAGAATTTTGTAATTAATAATGAATATGAACCATATGTAGTTAGCAAAATTCCAAAGAAAAAGATGGTTGTATTATCTTGTATGGATACTAGATTGACAGAGTTATTACCAAGGGCTATGGATATAAAAAATGGTGATGCTAAAATAATAAAAGATGCAGGAGCAACAGTTATTCATCCCTTTGGTGGTGTTGCCAGGAGTATAATGGTTGCAATATATGAATTTGGAGCAGAAGATGTTTTTATCGTAGGGCATTCTGGATGTGGGATGAGTAATTTAGATACTAAAAGCTTTGTTGATAAAATGATAAATAGAGGAATAAGGAAAGATACTATAGATACATTAAACAATGCAGGAGTTCATGTTGAACAGTGGCTTCATGGTTTTGAATCGGTGGAAGAATCTATAAAAGAAAGTGTTAAAATGATAAAAAATCATCCTTTAATTCCTAAAGATATAAGGGTACATGGATTAATTATGGATTCAAAAACAGGAAAAATAGATGTAGTTATAGATGGAGATAAAGAAGAGTAGATGATTTGGTAATTAAGGTTTAAAGTTTCAAAACTTAAGTATACAAAAAGGTAAAGCAATGGAGATAGCTAAGATATGCTTTTTGATAACGAAGATACAAAAAAGTAACAAGGTAATAAGTGTTATTTATATAGGTGTAGATTATTAGATGCTCTATTATGAAAGAACTATAAGTGGATTTTTAACTATTAATCTACTTATAGTTCTTATTAAATTCCATCCTAAAAAAGCTATATCTTTAACTTATTTCGTTTCATTAACTTTGAAATAAAACGAAAAGTTGTTGAAGAAAGCATTATACCAAATGCAATAGCTCCTCCTACAGCAACGGTTTGCATACCTTCAGAGTATGCTAAAGAATAGTTTTGCTCTACTATATTATTTATAGTAGTGTATGCTGTTATACCAGGTACTAATGGAAATATCCCTGGTATTGAAAATTGTACAGCCGGGGTCTTAAGTTTTCTTGCCATCAATTCACTATATATACCTACAGAAAATGCTCCTGCAAAGGATGCAGAAACTGGATTAAGAGTATATTTATGAACTGTAAGATATACTACCCAGCCAAGAGTCCCACAAAAGCCTGTCCATATTATCTTTTTTCTATCAATATTAAAAAGAATAACAGGAAATATACTACCTAAAAATGCTAATATTATTTGTTTTATCATAGTTTTATACCTACTCCAAGAGTTAATGCTGAACCGATTCCTACACCTATTGCAGTTATGACAAGCATTGCTTCGCCAAATTTAGTCATACCAGATTCAAAGTCACCAGATATAACATCTTTTATACCATTAGTAAGTGGTACTCCGGGTAATAATATCATTATTGCACCAGTTATAACATTACCTTTACTTACAAATGGCAGTAAGCTTTGCGCTGTTATACTGGAAACACCTATAATAAATCCAGAAAGAAAAAATTCAAAAAACTGAAAAAATCCAACTCCAGATATTTTTTCTAATAAAAAATAAACACATATACTTACAACTGCAGAGACTATTGAATCATATATTGTTCCATTAAAGAACAATGAATAAATAAATGAAGTCATACTGGCGGAAAATAGTCTTACTGGAAAACTGAAATATGGAGCTTGATCTATATCTTTTAATATTTGTTTAGCTTTTTCATAGGAAATAGGTTCATTTTGAATATTTCTTGAAAAAGAATTAATAAGTTCTATTCTATATAAATCTACCCGTCTTGTCCTGATTTTTTTTAACGAAGTTACTTTTTCATTATTATCATCTACAACAGAAATAAATACTCCCTTAGCTGTAACTATACATTCACATTGTAGATTGTAGGAATTACATATTCTCTCAATTGTTTCCTCAACTCTATAAGATTCTGCACCGTTACTTAAAAGCATTTCTCCCGCTGAAAGAGAAATTTCCAAAACTTGTTTGGATTCCATAATATACTCCTTTGTTGTTTTTTCGAATATTGATAATGCTCATAGTAAGCATTAATCATCATTATAAAGTGTATATAAAAATTATAAAAAATGCAATCTTTTTGTATACAGAATTGGTCGATATTTATAACGTAAGTAGTGATAATTTTTAAAATTATATCAATAATGTTTATTTAATTTCATTTTGTAATTCAGTTAATTCATCTTGATTCTTTGATTCATTGGAATCTGTGTCAAAGGAATTATTAACATTTTCCTGTATAAAATTTATCGTACATGAAAGATTATTTATTACATGTTTGTAAGTATCACTTAGCTGAGTTAGTGAAGCTACCTTTTGATGATTTTTTTTCTTTTTACACTCTTCTATTTCTTTTAAAATTTTTTTATTTTCTTCTCTAAATATCCAAACCAGACCGTTAGCTGTTTCGTACTGTTTTTGGCACTTAATTAAAGTGGATGAAGACATTTTCATATTATCAGATTTAGTAGAGCCTTTAAGTAGAATATTAGAAGCAAGATTTAGTGCATTCTTAAATACATTATCTAGTAAACCTGTATATTTATTTGTATCACTTCCATAAGTACCAGAAACAATTTCTTTTTTTATATTTTCATATTCTGAAGAATATTTTTCTATAAAAGGAGACTTAGTAATGTCCTTTATAGAAGTTTCAATACGATTTAAAAATTTATAACCTAGTACAGCATCATTAGAGATACTTGAATTATCGGTACCTTTAAAAATTGTATTATTGGAATTTTCATTTGTATGTTTGTTATCATTGATGGAATTTTTATATTCAATAATGTTGGAGTTAGTTTTATATGAAATTGATTTATTAATTGTAATTAAATCCATAATAATCCCTTCTTACATTTTTTATTTATACTTCCAATATCGAAACATAATTGGATTACTAAAGGTATAATTTCCAAATTGTTGAATTCTTTTTTTAGGTTAGACCATTTGAAAAAAGTAAAACGGTCTTAATATGCTTTTTTATTCAGTATTATATATTTTGCATAAAGAACTATAACATGTTGTTTTTTACAAAGTATCTGTTATAATTAATATATAACAAGCATAACAAATATAATAAATATATCAATAGAAAAGAGGAGTAATATGTTAAATAGAAATGTTAGATTAAGTTTAATTTTGGCTATTACAGCATGTACTTTTATATCTTCTTCAGTTTATGCAGATGGAAATGTCAGTATAAAAAGACTTAGTGGTAATGATAGATATGAGACTTCTGCCAATATAGCTAATTATTATCAAGCTGGACAATTGGATAGTATTATTGTTACTAGTGGTAATGGATTTGCGGATGCACTTTCAAGTAGCTCACTTCAAGGAATTGGAGGTTCCCCTGTAATGCTTGTAGGAGATAATATACAAAATAGCAGTAAAACTATAAATTATATTGAAAATCATTTAAAGAAGGATGGTACTATATATATTTTAGGAGGGGAAGCTTCTGTAAATAGTGAATTTGAGAAATATTTTAAAGAAAAAGGATTTAATAAAATAATAAGATTAGGCGGAAATGATAGATATGAAACTAATATAAAAATAGTAAATCAAACTAATGTAAGGGAAGGTACCCCAATAGTTATAGCAAACGGCGATAATTTTCCAGATGCTTTAAGTATATCCAGCATAGCAGCGTATAAGGGATATCCTGTTTTTATAACTCCATTTAATAGCTTGCCAAGTAAGACAGAAGAAAAAATAAAGAAAATTAAACCTTCTAAAATATATGTTATAGGAGGAAGCAGTTCAATAAGTAGTGGCATAGAGGATAAATTAAAACAAATATCAAAGGATATAGTAAGAATACAAGGTAAGGATAGATATGAAACCTCTATGAATATATGCAAATATTTTGATGAGAATTTAGATAATGTGATAATTGCCAGTGGAGAAGCTTTCCCAGATGCACTTTCTGGAACTGCTCTTTCAGCTAAACTTAAAGCACCTATAGTAATAACAGATGGAAATAATATTAGCAGTATTAAAGAATATATAAAAAATAGAAATTTTAGAAAAGTAATAATACTTGGAGGAGAAGGTACAGTTTCAAAAAATATGGAAAATGTTTTAAGTTCTAATGGGGATACAAATTTATCTCAAGATTTAAAAGTTAAAGCTGAAAGTTTTGTAAGTAATTTATCAAATAAGAATATAGATGAGGCTTTAAAACAATTAAGTAGTGATTTAAAGACAGGCTATGGAGAAGGTATAATGAAAAATTATCTTTCAAGTGTAAGTTTTAAGGGAGTTGACACAAAACCAATAGATGTAAAGCAAGAAGAAGCACCACTTGGAAATGTAATTACGCTAACGTATAAAGTTGAAGCATATTCTACCACTGTGGATGTAAAAATAAAATATGATAATGGTGGACAAATATACGATTTAGTATTTGAAAATACTTCAGCTGTGAGTAAGTATAAACTGCCAGCCTATGCAAATATGGATAGCTTTATTGAAAAGAATGTAATCATAGGTGATGGAAAATATAAATTACCTGGAGTATTAAGTATGCCTAAAGGAAATGGTCCATTCCCAGCAGTGGTACTTGTTCATGGCAGTGGTGCTAGTGATAAGGATGAAACCAATGGTGATACAAAAGTATTTAGGGATATATCAGCAGCACTTGCTTCAAAGGGAATTGCAGTATTACGTTATGATAAAAGAACAGAAGAATATGTACTTCCTGGGTTAGCAGATACAAAGTTTGATTTAAATAAAGAAACAGTAAATGATGCGGTGGATGCAGTAAGTTTATTAAAGAAAACTGAAGGTATTGATTCGAATAAGGTTTTTGTTTTAGGACACAGTCAGGGAGCAATGCTTACATCAACAATAATAAAAGATTGTGGTGATAATGGAGCAGCTGGAGGAATAATGATGGCTGGACCAGTAGATTTTCTGGATACTTTTTTGGAGCAGGTTAAATATTTAAATTCAATAGGTCAGAAGAATGAAAGTATGCTAAAAAGTGTAGAAAATTTATATAACACAGTAAAAAGTAAAGACTTTCCAGGGAATATGACTGAAGATATGCCACTTTTTGGTGCCTATCCATATTATTGGTTAAGTGTTAAAAATTCAACTCAAGTAAATGATGCTGTAAGTATAAAAGCACCTCTTCTTATTCTTCAGGGAAAGATGGATTATCAGGTTGATGTTTCTAATGTTGACAAGTGGAAAAATATATTGAAGAATAAACAAAATGTAGATTATAAATCTTATGATAAGTTAAACCACTTTTTTATAGAAACAAAATCTAAATCAATGGAGGGGTATGGAAAAGCTGCTAATGTGCCTGATTATGTTTTAAATGATATAACTAATTGGATTAATAGATATTCAAAGTAAAAATTAAAAAAGAGAGGAGCGAATTATATTTGTTTAAATATGTAATTGATGAGGATTTAGAATTAAAATTGCTGGATAATTCTCATATAGAAGAACAATTTGCATTAACACAGAGAAATCGTTCTTATCTTAAACAGTGGCTACCATGGGTAGATGGAATTAAAAGCTTTGAAGATGTGGCAAAGTTTATAAAGAAAACTAAAAAGCAATTTGTGGACAATGACGGATTTCAATGTGGAATATGGTATAAGGGTAGAATGGCAGGTATAATTGGATATCATAATATTGATTGGACAAATAAATCTACAAGTATAGGTTATTGGCTTGGTGAAGAGTTCCAAAATAAGGGGATTATGATAAGAGATTGTAAGGTGCTAGTAGATTATGCTGTAAAAGAATTAGGATTAAATAGAGTGGAAATTAGATGTGCTGAAAAAAATTTAAAAAGCAGACATATTCCAGAAAAGTTGGGGTTCAAAAACGAAGGTACTTTGAGAAATGTAGAATGGTTGTATGATCATTATGTTAGCCATGTTGTTTATGGAATTCTTAAAGACGAATGGATTTAATATTAGTATGTTAGCATAAAAAAATAGTGGTTGCTGGGTAAAATGGAAATACTAATCGTATTATAAAAAGTAGGTAAACATATTCTGTAGGACAGACACAGAAAAGAGCTGTGTTATCTTGCAGGGTACAGTTTACCTTTTTTAGTTAGACAAAGTGCCTTGAATTTTGAACTTAGACATTTCTTTACTTAATTGTTATGTGCTTTTTTTAATTATTTTGAAATTAACATAATTATGATTTATTTATATGGAGATAAATAAAAAAGTGTTTTTAGTAGGCGTTTGCAAAATGTTAAATCTTAAAGGATTTAAAGTTTTGCAAGAGTCTATTGTTAATTAAGAAACTAATAATGCATATAAAAACTATAATAATTTAGGAAAAAGGTTAAAAACATATTGACTTTATGTATCACTCTGATATAATTATGTATATCATGGTGATATATGAAAATATGATATATAAAACAGTAATACATAAATAGGAGGCTGGATTAAATTGGCAAAGGTGAATAAAACTAAATATGCTCTTTTAGGAGTACTTACTTTAAGTTCAGGTTCAGGATACGATATTAAGAAATTTTGTGATTCATCTATAGGACATTTTTGGCATGAAAATTATGGACACATATACCCTGTACTAAAGAAGATGGAAGAGGAAGAATTAATAACAAAAGAAGTTCAACAAACAGAAGGAAGACCATCAAAAAATATATATTCTATTACAGAAAAAGGTAAGAAGGAATTAGATGAGTGGCTTGTACTTCCTGTAGAGCAGCAACCTGTTAGATCAGAGCTTTTACTTAAAATATTTTGTTCAAAGGATATACCAGTTAAAAATGTTATTGAAAAAGTTCGAAAGATACAGGAAGAATGTGAAGAAGAAATTCAAGTATATTTAAAAATTAAAAGTTTATTGAGTTCAGACAAAATAGATAAAAAGAATTCAATATTATGGATTAGCACTGTTAATTTTGGAATGCATGATTGTGAAGCAAGATTAAAGTGGTGTGAGGAAACATTAGAAGCTTTAGAAACTATAAAAGATTTATAAAGTAAAATTTAATCCATAAAAAATTAAAACGATTAGTAATTTGATAAAATGAGAGGAGATATTTTAATATGAAAATTTTAGCTATAAATGGAAGTCCAAGAGGAGAAAAAGGAAACACGGAGGTTATTTTAAAGCCATTTCTCAAAGGATGTGAAGAAGCTGGTTCAGAAATAGAAATAGTATATCTTAAAGATAAAAATATAAAGCACTGCAGTGGATGTTTTACTTGTTGGACAAAAACTCCAGGAAAGTGTATTCATAAGGATGATATGGAAGAATTGCTCAAAAAAGTATTAGAAGCTGACATAATAGTTTATGCCACTCCATTATACTATTTTACTGTAACAGGTATAATGAAAGATTTTATGGATCGTATGCTGCCATTAAATAATAGAGAAATTGTTAAAAAAGGTGAAAATTATACACATCCTAAACGTTTTGGAAAATCACCTGCTAAAAGTGTGTTAATTTCAAATTGTGGTTTTCCTGGACAATATAATTTTTCGGGTTTAGTTGAAACATTTAAAGTTATGACAAAAGGAAACTTAGTAGCATCAATTTTATGTGCACAGGGTGGAATACTTGGAGGAATAAATGATAGTGATATGTTAAAGAAGTTATATGTTCCATTTTTCAAAGCATTAGCTAATGCAGGAAAGGAAGTTGTAAATTGTGGATATATAAAAGCTGAAACACAAGCTATAATTGATAAAGATTTTATTAGTCCTGAAATGTATACTAAAAATGCAAATATGAGTTGGTAGTCAAGGAGAATTAATTATGGAAAAGTCATATGTAAAAAAGCCTTCAATATTGAAAAGTATATTTAATAAAGATTTTGTTATAAGTGCTATTATTCCTGTTGTAATTTTTACAATTTTCAGCAAAATAAATATGCAGCTTAATGGAATAATAATTTCTGGCTTATGGAGCATTGGTGTAGTTATAGTTAATTTTGCTAAACAACATGAAATTAATGCACTTGCAGCAATGGCAGCAGTTTTTTCTGGTGTTGGATTAGTAGTAACAATTATCTCAAAAAATCCTACTTTTTATTTAATATCTCCAATAGTTCAGGATATCTTATATGCACTAATTTTCTTTTGGTCATTATTCTGGAAAAGATCTTTTATTCAAATAATAGTAGAACAAAGTTATTTAAAAAATGCTCCAGAAGAACTTAAGAAAAAACCAAAATACAAATCTGCATGGAGAATTCTTACTATTTCCTGGATTATTTTAAATATAAGCCAAGCAGCCTTGAGAGTTGTACTTTTATACACAGTATCTATGAGTTCATATTATACAATAAGCACTTTTTATGCCAATATATCAAGTCCATTACTTTTAATATTTTGCATTACATTTCCAAAGAGGTATTGGAAAAATAGAAATTAGGAGATGTAGATTTAAAAATATATTACTTTGGGGTCAAAGCCTTGGAGGTTATTTAGTCATGGAATGTACATTCTTGGTATAAAAACTCCTGCTGAATGGCTGTTAAAAGCTGAACAATATTGTTTTGATGGTGTATATTATATTTACTTCAAAAGAAGGTAGAGGAAAGTTATGTGTTAGATTATTAGTAGTATCTCATTTACTTTTCTGAAAATAAAGGAAATTTAGCTTTTATGTAGAAGTTATATTCAAGAGGGGATGTGTAAAATCATGGATAAATATAATATACCATTGGGGACTTTAGTTGAGGTAAAACATATTGATTTACAGGCTGATAAAAAGAATCATGGAGTAAGGCTTTATGTTGTGGCACACCATAAAGATGCAAAAGGGACACCTATATATTCATTAGGATTAAAAGGAGAAACCAATGCCTTAAAAATGTACAATGGATATTATGAGGAAAATTTAAAAGTTATTGATAAAATATCCGTTGAGTTAACTAAGGATGAAATAAATGATATAGTTCAGTGGGGAAACACCTGTGAAGAAGAAGGATGGCTAATTGAAAAGGAAGTAAATCTAAAAGATAGGTTAAGTAAAATTATTTAATTTATACCAAAAGAATCTCTGTATTTTTACAGAGATTTTTTGTTGTAGCTTTTTATTATAAGATAGTAAATAAAATTATAAAAATGATTTTTAATAATTTAGATCGATATCTAAGGTTGAAAAATTTTATTTGTTAAATTATTTTAATATTACTCAGTATTTGTTTTTAACATAGTTGGATAAAAACACCTTCTAATTGTGATATAATAAAAAGTAAAATTATATCAAAATCTACATAGTATGTTATTTATGTTTACTATATGGATAAAATAAAGTCTTGTATCATTAAATGTAGAGCATGTATAGGAGGAAATTTTAATGAATAAAAAATTAATTGGAGTTTTAGCAGGAATGGGTCCAAGATCAACAGCACCATTTATTGATTTAGTTATTGATGAATGTCAATTTCAATATGGAGCAAAGTATGATGAAGAATTTCCAAAGATGATGATATATTCTTTACCTACTCCATTTTATATTGACCGTCTAATAGACCATGAACTTATGAAAAAAACTATAATCGAAGGATTGAAAAAGCTTCAATCAACTGGTGTAAGTTTTATTGCAATGCCATGTAATTCAGCACACATATATTTTAATGAGTTGAAAGAATCAGTTAATATTCCTTTATTAAATATTGTAGAGGAAACAGTTAAGAAATTGCCTGTAGATTCACATAAGGTAACCTTGTTTTCAACAAGCTCAACCTTTGGAGCTGAAATTTATCAAAAAGGCATAATAAATGCTGGTCATGAATTTATTTTTAAAAATGAGTGGCAAATAAAATTAAATAATCTTATTCAAAGTATAAAGATAAATAAGGGAGATGAAAACAATATTTGTATTTGGAAGGAGCTTATTGAAGAAGTAAAAAAGGAATCTATTGAAAATATAGTAATAGCTTGTACAGATTTAAATGTAGTATTAGAAAAAGTACATCCTTCAATTAATATTATTGATTCATCAAAATGTTTAGCACAAACAGTAGTTAGCAAATATCTAAAGTTGCCTGAATAAATGAAATAAGAGAGGGTGGGGAACTTATGATTCAATCAAAAGCTTGGGATTGGAGCAAAAATGAAAATAATTGCTGGTTAATTCCTACAACAGAATCTTGTTATTTAGCTGAATCATGGAAATCAAAAGGTTTTAACAAATTTCTAGACTTAGGTTGTGGGTTAGGACGCCATTCAATTTACTTTGCTAAAAAAAGCTTTGAAGTAAATTCTGTAGATTTATCACAATATGGAATAGATCATTTGAAAGCATGGGCAGAGAAAGAAAAGCTAGATGTTAAAAGGGGAGTATGCGATATGGTTAATTTACCATTTGCTAATGAGACCTTTGATTGCATAATGGCTTACAATGTTATATATCATACAGATACTGAAGGATTTATTAAATCCCTTGAAGAAATTAAACGAGTTTTAAAAAGTAAAGGAGAATTGTTTATTACTTTAATTTCAAAAAACACCTGGTCATATGAAAATGCTAATGAATTTAAACGTATTGACAGCAATACTATTCTAAGAAATGAACATAATACAGAATTAAACGTTCCTCATTTTTATGTGGATATTGAAGATATAAAAAAATATTTTGCAGATTTTGATTTTGTGAACATGCCTGTTGAAGAAACTGAATATAATATGAAAAATTCAAAATATTTTTCCAAGCATTTTAAGCTGATTGTCAGTAAGAAATAGTTATGTATAGAATAATTTTAATATGTGCACAACTTTACTTAATTTAAGGTATATGAATTGTTAATATGATCATCATAATTGCATTTAAAGCAAGTAATACTATTGTTATTTACTCAACTTTCGGACATACAAGATTTCCACTTAATATAAAAATAATGCGACGCAACTAAGATATTGAAGTGCGGTAGTAGTTTGTATTTTAACTTTTACTACGTGATATATAATAAGTGTTTCATCACTACATAAAAGTTAAAATCTAGACTAGTAACTTCAAGCGTACGCATATAATTAGATTGTCATAAGTTATTTTAGTAATTAAAAATTATATTTATCAATACCTTATAACGCTTAAAAATTAAGGCGAAGCCTGAAGGTATATTAAGTTTAAAATCAGTTATTTTCTATTTTATTCTATAGGAAATTATAAAAATTTAAATTTGTGGATAACTTGTGGTAATATTAATATTATGGATACGAAAAAGATAACTATTAAAGAAATATTAATTGATAGATATGATGACTTTAAAAACAAGTATTGGTATAGGGTTCCTGAGAATATGCGACAGCATATAGATGATTTAGTAAATAAAGCTATTAACTGTAGTGATATTAAGAATGGATTTGCTGAATATATTTGCGAAGCATGTGGGGATATAATTAAAGTACCTTTTACATGTAAAAGTAAGTTTTGTAATAGAGGTGGTAGACTTTATACACTAAAGTGGGCAGAAAAACAACAACAAAATATGTTGAGAGTTGTTCATCGACATAGCGTATTTACAATGCCTGAGTATCTAAGAAAATTCTTCTGTAGCAGAAGGGGAACTATTAAAAGAATTACAGGATGGCGTATATAATGTTATTTCTCATTGGTATAAAAAGAATAAGAAATGTGATTATGGGGTAGGAGTAATTGCAGTAATACATACATTTGGTAGAGATTTAAAATGGAATACTCATGTACATGCTTTAGTTACTGAGGGAACTGTAGATAAAAGTTTGTTTATAAAGTTGAACTTTAACATAGGATGTATTTAAATAAATTGGAAAAGACAAGAATCATCTTTATCAGCACAGTTGAGCTTTAATACGATAAGTAAAGTAAATGTTGTTGTTAGTTTATATAGCAGCAGCATTTATTTTTATTTTCTATATTATAAACAGTATCCAAAAGTATACTACAATACTTTTATGTGCCTACTTAACAAAAAATAAATATAGTATTACAATTAAAAAAGCTTATGGCTATGTTTGTAAAGTTTACCATATTGAAAATGTGTATTATAGAACAGATTGTTAGGGGGAGTTCCTGTGAAAAGTTTTTTTGTTAATAATGGACTTGTAAAAATACATGTATTGGAGAATGGTGTTTATTCTAGTAAAACGCCATCACTACTTGTAATTAGCGGACTTTGGGAGCCAGCTGAAAGAGCCATACCCATACTTTCAGGTATTTCTAGCCATGTTGTGGCATTGAGTTTGAGAGGACGCGGCTTAAGCTCAACACCTGAAACGGGCTATAGTCTTGAGGATCATCTTTCTGATATCCAGGCAGTTATTAATCACTGCAAACTTCAAAATTATTGTGTTCTTGGATTTTCACGAGGTGCATCCTATGCACTTGGATGGAGCTTAAAAAACCAACAAAATATGTGTGGACTTATTATTGGTGACCAACCCCCCATACATACTAAGTTAAGTTCTGAAAATGTGAAATTTTGGTGCAGTCTTGAATATTTAGGAGTTCCAATACTCAATTTCATGCGCCGCAAAGCAATTGAGGGACTTGGAAAAGAAGCAGAAGAAATTGACTTTTCCTCTAAAATATCACAGTTGAAGATTCCAGTAACTTTATTTGTTGGTAGGGGTAAAGAAGTTAAGATATCATCTGATATCTTAGATGAGACTTTACAATTATATAAAGAGGAAATACCATCCTGTGAGGTTATTGAATTTTCCAAATCTGGACATATGATTCCTGATGAAGAACCTGAAAAATATATTGAAAAAATTATTTCATTTATAAACAAAATAGAATGCAATAATGTTTAATATTCTTATACATATAGATTAAAAAACAAATCAATTCTATGTAAGGCATCTGATTGAATTATTTTTATTCCTAAAATTCTACTGCCTATGACTTTATCAAAGTATAAGAATTTTTCTACAATAAACTAAGAAGATACTATTAAGGCTGAGTTTTTCAAAGGGAGGCAAAGGTTTTATATAACCCAAGAAATTGAACATTAAAAATAATGTATAAAAGTAGTTTTTTTATAAAAACATCTCGAAAGAGATTTCTCAATTGAATTGTTGAAAAATGTAATACGAAAATATAATAACGTTTCAAATAATAAGTATTAAGAAAGCTACGCTTTTTTATTGAGATCTATATCATAATGTATTATAAGCAATTTTTAATATTAGAATTACAATAGTTACTATACAACTTTTTAGGTGGAGGAAGCTTTGAATATATGGTGTATAAAAGCTTTTGAGTGAATCGCTTACTCCTCTGACATAAGGAAGAGGAGTTTCCTTAACTAAAAAAATCTCGTAATTTGAATCAGGACGATTCAAGCCGCGAAAGTCCCAGGACGGGACGTTTGAGCGAGTAGAGATTTTTTGAATTTTAGGCATTAGAGCTCCTTAATAAACGGTCAGCTTTTTTACACCATATATTCAATGCGGACTCCACCTAAAAAGTTGTGTCGCATTTTGCTTTAACTGTGAAAGTTGCGTTATTTAATAATAAGGCCCAGCAAAGAAGAAAGATAAACTGCTTGCATGGTAGTAACTATGGCACCCTTAACATCATTAATATTTGCTCTCATGCCTTCAATATCACAATTGGTAAAATCTATTCCTTTAAGACTTGTAAAGTTCATTTGAGCTTGAAGTAAATTACACTCTTGAAATTCAATTTTTGAAAATGTTGAATTTTGAAAATCTGAAGAACGCAATTGACATTGAAGGAATGCAGTTTGTTTACAATTAGAATAGTTAAAAAAAGCATATTCACCATTACAATTTTCAAAAACTACATTTCTTAAGGTAGCTTCGCTTAAATTAATACCAATAACCTTACAATTTACAAATTCTACTTTATGTAATGAAGCTTCAATAAAATCTGCATTTGATAAATCACAATTTTCAAATATTACATCGACCATTTCTATATGTCTAAAAGTTATTTTGTTAAAAATAACATTTTTAAAAATAACTTGTTTAAAAGTTATTCTATCGGCTTCATAATTATCTAAAGAACAATCAATAACTTTCCCAAAAGAGAATATAGCTTCATCTACAATATCTTCGCAGGATAAGTTTAAGATATCCATGTTACTATCAAGTTTAGGTCTTAAAACCTTTGTTTTTATTTTTTTGTTTTCCATAGGGGTACCTCCACTTTAATTTATAAGCTTAAATTATTTATTTCCTAGTTTGCTAATATAATAATAATAGTTGTTTTTATTGTAATTTAAGGATAAGGCATCTTAAAAAAAATAACAAGACCAAATGTTAGTATATTTTTTGTAATACTGCATTGGCAGAATCTTTGGAGAGATTAGTTTTTGTGTGGAACCTGTCTCCTTATCTTACAAAAAATATACGTTACATATTGGACTTGTTATTTTCTTTAAGATGCCTAATATATTTTAATACCTTTAAGGAAAGGCAACTATTAATGTCTTTCCTTATACCGTAATGATCTTTTAGATAAAATCTACTAATAAATATTATCAATGTCAAGTAAATTTTTAAGTGATTCCTTTTCATAGTTAATTTCTGAAGAAGTTCTTATACCTAATCTTCTAAAAATAGGTACTGGAGGACACCATCCATAGAGTGCATGATACAATAAAAATCCGCCTACCATTCCTGAAAGGGCAAACCATTTTTTATTTATTGTAAAACCAAATATGGTGCTTAAAGATACAATGGATGCTGCATTAGCTTCCAATAATCTTTCAATATCCCATTCTTTATCAAGTTCTTCTATCCTAGATAAAATTTCGCTATCATCTTTGCCAATATAATAAGCAATATTCTCTAAGGTTTCTCTTTTTATTTCATTATTAATATCTTTATCAGTATTAAATTCTACTCTTTTGGTGGTAGCTGGAAAATCAAACATAAAAAATACCTCCTATAATTTACATCTCACAATGTTTAGTTATAGTTATTATACGCAAAAACAAAATAATAATTAAATAGAATTAATGAGCATAATATAAGGAATAAATTCATGAAGTTTTCATATGTGCTTGTATAAAATGCATATAACACAGTATAAAGAATAATAAATTCACAGATAATTTTTCATAGGATAGTAAATTTATTAATAAAGCATAATTGTTATGTATAGAAAAACTATAAAGATAAAAAACTATATAAGGAGGTGTTTGGGTATGGAAATTGCTATTATGGGAGCAGGGATGGCTGGATTATCCTGTGCTACAACATTGGAGAAGCATGGAATAAAACCAACCATTTTTGAAAAAAGGAGCCGTGTAGGAGATAGATTTGTGAACGCAGAGGCTACGTTCAGTATATTAAACAGACCTATTAAGGATGAGCTGCAATATCTTAAGGAAAATTATGATATAAATTTAAGACCTACGGATATGGTTAATAAATTAGTGATTCACTCTAAGAATGAAATAGGATGTATTGATGGACCCATAGGTTATATAAATATTAGAGGTAGACATGAAAATGCTTATGAATGTCAATTGGAAAAACAGGTAAAATCTAAAATAAACTTTAATTCTACTTATGAATATGAACAATTGTGCAAAGAGTTTGAATACGTAATATTGGCAACTGGAGATGGGGCATATGCTTGTAAACTAGGAAATTACAGATGTGATCTTACATGTACTATAAAAGGAGCTACAGTTGAAGGTGAATTCCTTACAAATATTGCCCACGTATGGTTTAATTATGATATAATACCAAAGGGTTATGCATGGTTAATACCTTTTTCAGAAAAAGAAGCCAATTTAGTTATTGCCTATCCTGATTATCCAAGCAATATAAAATTAGATGTAAATACTATATGGGAAATGTTTTATAATACAGCTTGTAGAGCTTTAGATGAAAATTTTAAGATAACTGATAGGTTTGAAATTACAAGATACATGATGGGTATATGTGATAAGGCTATCATTGATAATACATATTTTGTTGGAAACTGCTTTGGAACAATTTCACCAGGACTTGGCTTTGGACAGTTTACTTCAATACTAACAGGAGTTTATTCGGCTTACGATTTATGTAATTTAGAAAAATATGAGAAACTTACAAAGCCTTTGTTTGAAAACTATAATAATTCAATCAATTTAAGAAGATTTTTAGAAAATTTAAGTGATGATAATATAGATCTAATAACTAAAAATTTAGATAATAAATTGTTAGATAAATTAGTTAACAAAATAACTAGCAATGAAAGCCAACTAGAAGTATTAAAAGTTTTAACTCCAACTATGAAACTATGGAATCATTATAAAAAGGTAAAGTCTTAACAATACTTATTTATGATCATTATACCAGCACTTACCACAACTTAGGCAAACTCTAGTGGAATAATTACCACAATGACCATAGCTATCTATTTTAGTTTCTTTTTCCGATTTTAAGCCTGTTGCTATTCTTTTTATGAAACTTTTACTATTTTTTTTATTTATATTATTAAAGCTTAATTTGGTAAATTTCATAATTTAATTATCCTCCCTCTTAAGTGCTATTAAATTTAATATGCTTTGTAATATAAGTATTATACTATAAAATAACTATATATTCCGTAACAATGGTTACGGAATGTGACCTTGTAAAGAGTATTATTTCTTAAATAGGAACAATCTATAAGCAACGATGCAACTTGAGTACTTTTTAAGAGATTTGCACTATAGGTATTAAATTGGGTTAGATTAGATGCTACTATAGTAACATATTTATTAGTGTTTAGAAATACTTTTATGTTAATAAAAGTTATGAAATAAAAAAGTGTTATTTTTAAATTTCTATTGAATTAAATTTAGTAATAATATATAATTTAATTACACCCCCATAGGGGGGTGGGGAGGTTAACGCGTTGGATGAAGAAAAAAGAAGGGAGAGAAGACAATGATAATCAGAAGCTTAAAAATAGAAGGAATGACCTGTGCAGCTTGTGCAAAGGCGGTAGAAAGAGCTTCTAAAAAATTAGATGGTGTAGAAGAAGCTAGTGTGAATTTGGCAACAGAAAAATTGAATGTAAACTTTCACGAATCAAAAATTAATGTTAAGGATATACAAGAAGCAATAGAGAAGGCTGGATATAAGGCAATATTAGAAGCTGCAGTTAAAACTTTAAAAATAGAAGGGATGACCTGCGCAGCTTGCGCAAAGGCAGTGGAAAGAGCTTCAAAAAAATTAGACGGTGTATATGAAGCAAATGTAAATTTGGCAACAGAAAAGTTGACCTTAAGCTTTGATGCTTCAAAGGTTACTGTTTTTGATATAAAAAAGGCAATAGAAAAAGCTGGATATAATGCAGTAGCAGAAGAAGTTAATAGAACCTTAAAAATAGAAGGGATGACCTGTGCAGCTTGTGCAAAGGCAGTAGAAAGAGCTTCAAAAAAATTGGATGGTGTTACTTTGGCAAATGTAAATCTTGCCACAGAAAAATTAAATGTGAGCTTTGAGCCTTCTAAAGTAAAACTTTCGGATATAAAAAAAGCAATAGAAAAAGCAGGATATAAAGCTTTAAAAGAAGAAGTTTCTATTGATACAGATAAGGAAAAAAAGGAAAGAGATATAAAGGCGTTGTGGAACAGATTTGTAATATCTGCTGTGTTTGGAATTCCACTTCTTATAATAGCTATGGTACCCATGATTGGTGAGAAGATGGGATTTATGCTTCCACAGGCTATAGATCCAATGGAGCATCCTGAAATTTTTTCTATAATACAATTAATTTTAGTATTACCTATAATGATTGCTGGTAGAAAATATTTTACTGTGGGTTTTAAATCATTGTTTAGAAGAAGTCCTAATATGGATTCACTTATAGCAATAGGTTCATCAGCAGCCTTTATCTATAGTGTTTTTGCAGTATATGAAATTTTTATAGGAAACACAAACTATCATTTATATTTTGAATCAGCAGGTACAATACTTACGCTTATTACGCTAGGTAAATATCTGGAGTCTGTTGCTAAGGGAAAAACTTCAGAAGCTATAAAAAAGCTTATGGGACTTGAACCAAAAACTGCTACTATAATTAAAGAAGATAAGGAAATAGAAATTTCCATAGAAGAAGTTGAGGTTGGAGATATAATTGTAGTAAAGCCTGGTGAAAAGATACCTGTAGATGGAGAGGTTACAGAAGGAATCACTTCAGTAGATGAATCTATGCTTACAGGTGAAAGTATACCTGTAGAAAAGAAACATTCCGATAAGGTTATTGGAGCAAGTATAAATAAAAATGGCTCCATTAGATATAAAGCTACGAGAGTTGGAAAAGATACAACACTCTCACAAATTATTCGATTGGTAGAGGAAGCTCAAGGATCAAAGGCTCCTATTGCAAAATTGGCAGATATTATATCAGGATATTTTGTGCCTGTAGTAATGACATTAGCTATAATTGGTGCTTTAGCATGGTATATATACGGCGAAAGTGGAGTATTTTCACTTACTATATTTATATCAGTATTAGTAATTGCTTGTCCTTGCGCTTTGGGATTAGCCACACCAACGGCTATTATGGTTGGTACTGGAAAGGGTGCTGAATATGGTGTGCTTATAAAAAGTGGCACTGCACTTGAAACAGCACATAAAATTCAAACTATAGTATTTGACAAAACAGGAACTATAACTGAAGGCAATCCAAAGGTTACAGATATAGTTACAATTCCAGATATAGATGAAAATTATTTATTGCAATTAGCAGCTTCAGGGGAAAAATCATCAGAGCATCCTTTAGGAGAAGCAATAGTTAAAGAAGCTGAAAACAGGAAAGTTGAATTAAAAAAACTAGATTTATTTAAGGCTATACCAGGTTATGGAATAGAAGTTACTATAGAAAGTAACAAAGTACTGCTTGGCAATAAAAAGCTTATGAATGAAAGGAATATTTCTTTAGAAGAATTAGAGGAGAAATCGCAAGCTTTAGCAAATGAAGGCAAAACATCTATGTATGTGGCCGCTTCTAATAAGGCAATTGGTGTAATTGCTGTAGCAGATATAGTTAAAGAACACAGTAAAAGAGCTATAGACAAACTTCATTCTATGGGAATTGAAGTAGCAATGATAACTGGAGATAACAAGAAGACTGCACAGGCTATAGCTAAACAGGTTGGAATAGATAGAATACTTGCAGAAGTTTTACCACAAGATAAAGCCAAAGAAGTTAAAAAACTTCAAAGTGAAAACAAAAAAGTTGCTATGGTTGGAGATGGAATAAATGATGCACCAGCTTTAGCACAGGCTGATATAGGCATAGCTATAGGATCTGGTACAGATGTAGCTATGGAATCTGCAGATATAGTTTTAATGAGAAGTGATTTAATGGATGTAGTTACAGCTATAGATTTAAGCAAAAAAACTATCAAAAATATTAAAGAAAATTTGTTTTGGGCGTTTGGCTACAATACTTTGGGAATTCCAGTAGCCATGGGAGTACTGCACATATTTGGAGGACCACTTTTAAATCCAATGATAGCAGCACTTGCTATGAGTTTAAGTTCTGTATCAGTTTTAAGTAATGCTTTAAGATTGAAAGGCTTTAAGCCATCAATATAAATAATGTGATAAACTTATAAAGTGAAAGGTGGAATAAATTATGAAAAAGAAGATAATGGTTGAAGGAATGAGTTGTGGACACTGCGTTAATCATGTAAAAACAGCACTAGAGGAACTTAATGGTGCAACTAATGTATCTGTAGATTTAGATTCTAAAACAGCCGTAGTTGAAGCTAGCAGTGAAATTGAAGATGCTGATATAAAATTTGCTATTGAAGATGCAGGCTATGAAGTTGTTTCAATAGAACAAGCATAATATTCATAATAAAAATTAAATTTAAAAATATGAAGAAGCGGTTTTACTATAAAAAGTAAGTTATATAGCAAAACCGCTTCTTTTTTAGTGTTTATGGATTAGTAATGTGAATAAATTAAACTTAGGTTAAGGAGGAAATCATGATGGTATCTTTAATGTTAGGTTATTTTATTTTTTGACATGTAAACTGTATAGGAATATTATTAACAAAGAAAGTAGTATTATACTGCAGATAAAATTACATAAAGGATGGATTATAATTATGAACAAACCGGAGCTTTTAGCCCCAGCGGGAAACCTAGAAAAACTTAAGATAGCTATAAATTTTGGAGCTGATGCTGTATATCTAGGAGGAAACAAACTTAATTTAAGAGCACTTGCAAATAACTTTACTGATGAAGAATTGAGGGAAGGTATTGAATTTGCTCATTCCAGAGGTAAAAAGGTACATGTAACAGTAAATGTATTTCCTCATAATGAAGATTTACTGGGACTTGAGGAGTATCTTAAACAATTGGATAACTTGGGTGCAGATGCAATACTTGTTTCAGATCCTGGAATTATAATGACAGCAATGGAAGTTGTGCCAGATTTGGATATACATTTAAGTACTCAAGCAAGTTGCTTAAATTATAAATCAGCGTTATTTTGGCATAATCTAGGCGTTAAAAGAGTTGTTATGGCAAGAGAAGTTGGTCTTAAAGAACTTGAAGATATAAGAAAAAAGCTTCCACAATCCTGTGAAATAGAAGCTTTTGTTCACGGTGCCATGTGTATGGCTTATTCAGGAAAATGTTTACTTTCAAATTATTTAAAAGGCAGGGATTCTAATAGGGGAGTTTGTGCACAACCTTGCAGATATCAGTGCCGTCTAATAGAAGAAAAAGTCCCCGGACAGTATAATGAAGTTACTGAAGAAATAGGTGGAGCTTATATATTGAATTCAAAGGATCTATGTATGATAGAGCATATTCCTGAGCTTGTAGATTCAGGAGTAAATTCTTTTAAAATTGAAGGAAGAATGAAGAGTTCCTATTATGTGGCATCTGTGATAAGAGCATATAGAGAAGCTATTGACAAATATATAGAAGATCCTAAAAATTATGTATTTGATTCTAAATGGAAGGATTATCTTTTAAAACCTAGTCATAGACCGTATACTACTGGATTTTACTTTGATGAGGATATGAGGCAGTATTATGATAGTTCTTCTTATATTCGAAACTATGACATAGTAGGAATTGTAAGAAATTATAATAAAGAACTGCATATTGCAACTATAGAGCAAAAGAACAAGGTTTATAATGGAGATACGGTTGAAGTATTAACCCCTAAAGGAAACAATAAAGTTGTAAAGCTTCAAGATATGAAAAAAGAAAATGGTGAATCTATAGAGAGTGCGCCTTCAGCACAAATGATTTTTACCATATATTGTGATGAGAATTTAGAGATAAATGATATGCTTATTAAAGCAAAAAAATAATGCAATTTAAAATGTGTTAATTGTAGTTACATATAAAATTAGTTATAATAAAGACAATATTATGGAAATGAGGGATAGAGTGAAAAAAGGTATGTTATCAATGGTTACCATAATTCTTTATATACTATTTGCAATTGGAACTGTAATTATGTTGTGGATGGTTTACAATCATATAGAAGGTAAAATAGCTCTCTATTTTGGAATGGCATATGTATTTTTAACTTTATTTTTGATTGTATATGTTCCTATTGTAACTATTTTTAATTCAAGAAAATTGAAATGGGTTGACATAAAGAAAAGATTGTTTAAGTTTTTTATTTTATTTATTGTATTTGGTGCGTTAAACTATGTATTTGATTATATTTTTAGATCTTCCAATGTAGATTTATTTAGAAATTTTTCTATTGCACTAGGTTTAGCCTTTGGTATTTCTTTTATTGATATTACACTGAAAAAAAAGGAAGTTGAGTAAGCAGGGTATTCATAATTGCTGAGCTACAAATATATAGGTAAGGAATGGAAAATATGCTATAATTTTAAGTAAGGGTAGGTAGAAAATATAATATGCTAACAAGGAGGAATTTTACTATGTTACATTCTGAGTATGTAATTGGAATAATTCTCATTGCTGCTGGAGTTATACTTAAATTGTTTCCACCAAAGCATATAAATAGTTGTTATGGATACAAGACACCATTTTCTATGAAAAATAAAACTATATGGGATGAAGGAAATCGTTTTTCGGCTATTATGCTTGTGTATATTGGTGCTGCATCTTTAATAGTAGCAGTATTGTGTGATGTAATATATATGGGTGACTTTGATAAAGCATTTAAAATTTCAACCACCATATCCATAATAGCACTTATATGTTCTATAATTTACACAGAAATTCACTTAAGAATATTATTTGATAAAAACGGAAATAGAAGAATATGATTTTTAGAGCAATTATAATGTAATAAAGTAAAAAATCAAAACCTGATTTAGGCATATGAAAGAAAATAACCAGTGAAAGATGTTAGTGTGTTTTGCCATTGACAAGAAAGCAGGTTCTGCTGACTCAGTATTATGCAAAATATACTAACATACTGACTAGGTATTTTCTTTCATATACTTTAAAGCAAAACAATCAGATTCTGATTTTTAAAATGAGATTTTCAAAAATTGTTAAAAGCTTTATACTATCTATTTGTATCAAATAAATTCATATTAACATTGTTAAATAGGGTACGATTATAATTTTTAGCAATCTTTTTTTGTAAACTTGCAGCATTAGTATTTGTCTGAGACATTAGTTCTAGTCTTTTAGCTTCTGCCTCTTTTTGTTCCTCTAATTGTTTATATTTTTTTTGCAATATTTCATTAAGATCTATACGTGAGAGCTTGCCAGGTTCCTTTTTGGATTTTGAGTCGGAATCCGAATTTGACTTTGAATTAATAGGTTCGGTAATTGCTCCACCAAAAAAATCACCGTTTGCATCAATACCAGTAACAGTAGCTACTACTCTCTTACCCTGTAGAGCATACATGCTTTTTAGCCAGGCTTCTGCTGAAGGCTCCCATTGAAGTTTTGCTTCTAAATCTTCTGCAGCTTTAGGATCAGATGCTACCTTTTTTAAGTAAGTAGGGTCTATTCTAATATTTCCCAAACCCTTAACATCAGGAGGCATAAGTTTACCTGGTGCAAGACTTCCTAATCCTACTTGAAATTTTAAATTAGGAAATTTGCTGGAAAGTTCTTTAAGATAATCATCTACAGAACTATTTTTATTACTAGATGTTAATTCAGTAGTCGATTTTGAAGAGTCTGTAGAATTTGTTGAATCTGTTTTTTTAGATGATGTAGTTCTTGAATTAACACTCGTTTCACTATATTTATTTAAATTGTAATTAGTAGATAATCCTAATGACATGAGAATTCCACCTTTCTTTTAAAATGTATTTAATTTACTTTATAATATTAAGGAAATAGTTGATTTCCTATTTAAATATTTAATTTTGTAACTGTTAATCCTGTGATTTTGTTATTTTTTAATTTATAATCACAAGTTAACATAATTGACATAAATAGTTAGTCATTCCTGTTTTTTATATCGTATTAAAAAAAGGATACTTTATCCAAATATAGGTAGTGATGTTTTCTCTATAGTGAAATGTTAAATATATTTATAAACAATAAATATGATTAAAAAGCTTGTTATAAATTTTTAAATATGAATATACAAGGTTACTTAATTTTTAGGTAAAAAGGTGTACTGCACAGAGAATGTATATTATACTTATATTTATATATAAATCGGCATAAAAGGGGGCTAATTTTAATGAAAACCAAAAAACTTAAATCTAATCTTTTACTTTTACTTGCTGCAACTATATGGGGATTTGCATTTGTTGCTCAAGTAGTTGGGGGGAAATATATAGGGGCATTTACTTTTAATGCTGTAAGATTTGCGCTTGGAAGTATATCATTGATTCCTCTTATTCTTTTTTATAACGATTCAGAGAAAAAGCATGAACATTTTAAAGAGTTAAAAAAAGCATTTTGGCCTGGAATTATTGTAGGAATTTTTATATTTTTGGGTTCATCTTTTCAACAAGTAGGGATAGCATATACTACAGCGGGAAAAGCAGCGTTTATAACTGGTTTATACATTGTAATTGTGCCCATTTTTGGTGTGTTTTTAAAACAGCATATCAATATTAATAATTGGATTGGCGTTATAGTTGCTGTTATAGGGTTATATTTCTTGTGTATAACAGATAAATTTTCTATATCTTATGGTGATTTTCTTCAGCTTATATGTGCTTTCTTCTTTGCGGTTCAAATACTTTTAATAGATAATTTCTCTAAAAAACTTAATATTTTAAAGTTAGCGTTTATTCAATTTGTTACGTGTTCAATGCTTAGTTTGGTGAGTGCTCTATTTGTAGAAAAAATATCTATGAGTTCAATTTTATTAGCTGCAGTACCTATTTTATACGGAGGCATTCTTTCATGTGGTGTAGCCTATACTCTTCAAATTGTAGCTCAAAAAAATGCAGAACCATCTCAAGCGGCTATTATAATGAGTATGGAAGCAGTATTTGGTAGTATAGGTGGCGTTTTAATTTTAAAGGAGAGTATTGGTATTAGAGGAGCTTGGGGGTGTGCGCTTATGCTTATGGGTATGCTTCTAGCACAAATTAATATTAAGAAAAAGGACAATTCTAGTTGTGATGTTCAGAGGAGTGAAGTGAAAGGCGAAGATAAAAGTGCTACTGATTTTTAAAAATAATTTAATGTGATAATTATAAATGTTTAATTATGCTTATAGGAAAAGGTTGCGGGCAAAATATGTTTGTCAGCAACCTTTTCTTAAAATTTATTATATGGTTAAAATAGCAGCTAAAGCATAAACTATATTAGAATTTTATTGAAACATAGAGTAGCAGCTGTGGGATAAATTTAAATGTAGAAATTAAAATATTAATAGAGGTGATTTTTATGAGTTTACAAGGTTTTTATTTAATGCCACATCCACCAATTGTGATTCCAGAGGTGGGAAAGGGAGAAGAAAAGAAGATTACTAATACTAGTAATAGTTTGCATGCCATAGGAAAGGAAATTGCTGAAAAATCTCCTGATACTATTGTAATAATAACTCCTCATGGAACTATGTTTCAGGATGCAATTGCACTTAGCTTGGAGGATGAAGTTTCGGGAAGTTTAGAAAACTTTGGAGCTTCTAATGTTTCTATGAAATTTCCAATTGATAAAGCCCTTACTAGTAAAATTTATGAATTATCATATAAAGATGATATAGCTGTTGCAATGGCTACAAATTCCCTTTTAAATAAGTATAATACTTGTGTTTTTTTAGATCATGGAGCTATGGTTCCTCTGTACTTTATAAATAAATATTACAAAGAATATAAGCTGGTACATATTACTTACACTGGATTAGGTGATATTGATTTATATAAGTTTGGCATTAATATTAGCAAAGCGGTAGAAGAACTAGGTGAAAATGCTGTTGTTATAGCAAGTGGGGATTTATCTCATAGATTGAAGGAAGAGGGCCCTTATGGCTATAATCCTTTTGGAGAAAAATTTGATAAGGAGTTTCTTCATCACTTAGAACAAGGAGATGTAAAATCTGTTTTTACCATGGATAAAGAAACTATATGTAATGCTGGAGAATGTGGTAGGCCTTCTACTGTAATTTTACTTGGCACATTAGAAGGCAAGAAATTTAATGGTGAACTTTTAAGTTATGAAGGTACTTTTGGAGTAGGTTATGGAGTAATGAGGTTTAATGTTGATTCTAAGGATTCGCCTAAGTTGCAGGAGTTAGAGGCTCTTAGGAGAGCTTCCTTAGAAAAAAGAAAAAATGAAAGTGATGCTTATGTAAAACTTGCAAGGGAAAGTCTTACTAGCTATCTAAGTTCAGGAAAACAAATTAAACAGCTTCCAGGTTATGTGACAGAAGAAATGAAAAATAATAAAAGAGGAGTGTTTGTATCTTTAAAAAAGCAGGGAGAATTAAGGGGTTGTATTGGAACTATATTTCCTACAACTGAAAGTGTTGCAGAAGAAATTATACGAAATGCTATTGAAGCTGGAATTAATGATCCTAGATTTTATGAAGTACAGGAGGAAGAACTTTTAGATATTATTTTTTCAGTGGATGTTTTAACGGAATCTGAACCTTCTTCCAAGGAAGAATTAGATCCAAAGGAATATGGTGTAGTTGTAAGAAGCAGAGGAAAAACGGGACTTTTACTTCCTGATTTAGAAGGTGTAGATACTGTAGAAGAACAGTTATCAATTGCTCTGCAAAAGGCTGGTATAGCATCTAATGAAGAGTATACAATAGAAAAGTTTAGAGTAATTAGACATAAAGAAGTGTAATATAAGCGCATAATCTATATTCTGGTCAAAGTTTAAAGGTAAAATTATATCTGTTATATTCATAATTATGCAAATCGAAATTAAATTTATATAATTCCTTATATTTTGGTAAATTGAAATTTAATTACAACCAATTAATTTTTGGGGTAGAAAACCTTTTATATGATTTTCTACCCTTTTGATTTTTATGAAGTAGTATAAATGTGTTTTTCAGATATAATTCAAAATAGCTTTTTACATAAATTCAAAATAAGGTTTTTATTGGGAATACCAAAAAACATCCAGAAATAATTTTGATAAAAGGGTTTAAACAGATAAACAGTAAGGTTTTTATATAATTTTAAGTATCTGCTAAATAAATTAAAAGTTACATAGTTTATTAAAAAGTGATAATACTAAAATAATAAATATATGATGAATTATTTATAAATACTTATTAATTTGTAAATATAGTATCTCTTTTTTATGGGGGTGTTAAAAGTGTGTGCTAATAAGTCTTTATCTAAAAATATAGATGATAATATTAATGAACTTGTTAGTAAATTTAAGGAATGTCCTGATGTAATAAATAAAAAGTTAATACTTAAGGATGGAAGAAAAGGATGTTTTTTTTATTTAAAAGGCTTTATAAACATTGATTTGATTCAAAGGGACTTTGTAAAGCCTATGTTATCCATGGATATTGAAAATATACCTGATAAAGAAATTTTAGATTATTTGCCTTTGCTTGATACCTCATTAGAGTATGACATAGATGCTACTGTTAAATCAGTATTGAATGGAAAGATAATTTTTTTAATGGATAAATTAAATTATGTTATTATATGTGGATTGATTGATGCAGAAAAAAGAAGTATTACCGAACCAGAAAATGAAAAAAATGTTCGTGGACCACATGAAGGGTTTATTGAAAGTCTTGATACAAATATTGCTATGTTAAGAAGAAAAATTAAAAATGAAAATTTAAAATTTAATACTATAACACTAGGAAATGAAACTAAACAGACAGTTGCTGTTGCGTATATTGATGGAATTGCAAATCCCAAATTGTTAAGTACATTAATTAATAAAATAAGTAAAATTAATACGGATGGATTACTTGCTATTGGGTATATAGAACAATATATTACAGATTCACCTAATTCACCATTTCCACAGTATTTAGCAACAGAAAGAGCTGATAAAGTAGTTTCGTCTTTACTGGAAGGTAGACTTGTAATATTAATGGATGGAACTCCTTTTGCATTAATTGCCCCAGTTTCCTTTTGGTCTTTTATTCAGGCACTTGATGATTATAGCACTAAATGGATGTTAGGATCGTTTATTAGATATATAAGAATAATTTCAGTAGTAATTTCAATGACATTACCTGCTTTATATATATCAGCAACTGCTTTTCAATATTATTTAGTTCCTCTAAATTTACTTATACCATTAGCAATATCTAGAACTGAGGTAGCTTTTCCACCTGTTGTTGAAGCTTTAACAATGGAATTCACAATTGAAATCATTAGAGAAGCATCCATTAGATTACCTACATATATTTCAACTACTATTGGTGTGGCAGGAGGAATTATAATTGGTCAAGCGGCAGTTAATGCAGGAATTGTAAGTAGTTTATTTATTATTGTAGTTGCAGTTACAGCTATGGCATCTTATGTAATTCCTGTTTATGATTTTGGATTGGCATTGAGATTAGTTAGATTTTTATTTTTAATGTTTGCATCTTTTTTTGGAATTATTGGGGTGTTAGTAGGAAGTGTTTTTATTATTTCACACTTACTATCATTAGAATCATTAGGTCAACCTTATTTCAGTCCAATAATACCCTTTAAAAAAGATGATATTAAGGATACAGTAGTTAGAGCACCTTTAAGTTTTATGAAAATAAGACCTCATATTTCTCTGCCATTAAAGAAGAAGCGAGGAGGGAAATAGTTGGTTGATAAAAGACATGAAATTACATTAAAACAACTTATAATATTTGGTATATCCGCTCAAATTGGTTTAGGTATTCTTACGCTACCATCTAATCTTGCAAAAAAGACCGGTCATGATGGATGGCTTGTTGTGGTTGCAGCAGGATGCATAATGTTATTACTTGCTATTTTTATAGCATTGCTCATAAATAGATACCCTAATAATTCAATTTTGGATATTAATGTTTTACTATATGGCAAGTACTTTGGAATGTTCTTCAATTTTATATTTATATGTTATATTCTTTTTACTACAAGTTTAAGCAGTAGATTTTTTGCTGAAATGATTAAAATTTCAGTATTGAACCAAACACCATTAATTGTCATATCACTTTTTATTTTTATACCTACAATTTATCAAGTAACTAAAGGATTAAAAGTAATATGCAGATTTGCCAGTTTACTAATATTAGCACACATTACATTAATTTTAACTTTTCTCCTGATTATAAGAGATACAAGGGTAACATATTTAATGCCAATTGCTAAATCAGGTATTATTACAATATTTAAAAACATGCCTTATGCATTTTTTTCATTTTTGGGTATTGAATTAATAACAATTTTTTATCCTAATGTTACAAATAAAAGCAATCCAGTAAAATGGGTAACCATTGAAAGCATATATATAGCTATATTTTATATAATTGTTGTTGCTTTTACTACAGCCTTATTTGGTGAGAATAAATTAAAAATGATTATATTTCCTATGTATAGTGTTGAACGAGCAATAAAAGTCCCAATACTAGAAAGGCTGGATATATTTTTTATTGCCTTCTGGTTTCCTATTATGGCAGGTTCAGTAAGAAGTTATTTTTTCTCATCTTACTATTGTATAGCAAAATTATTTAAAATACGCAGAGAAAAATTATTGATTGCAATAGTATTCATTGTTGTAATGATAATTGGTAGAATACCAAAAAATCTTGAGGATATTTTTACATATATGAATTATGATGCTTTATTAGGTGCAGCAAATATATTATTTATAGCATTTTCATTTTTTATTTCTTTGATAAGGAGGAGGTAATGCTTCCAATGAAAAAGTTTATTGCTTTAGTTATAATATTGTCCTTATTTTTAGAAGGATGCTGGGATCAGAAGGTTTATGAAAATATAGGATTTATACTGCAACTTGGATTGGAAACATCAGATAGCGATGATAAAATTTTAATGACTTATTCAAGTCCTGTTGTAGAACCAAAGACAAAGGAGCAAATTGAGGTTATATACAAGGATAATGAAAATTTGTTAAGGCAATTTAGAGAAGATGCAAGAAAAATATCCTCTAAGCTGTTAGAAGCAGGAAAGATGCAGCAAGTTTTAATATCAGAGTCCTTGGCAGCAAAAGGTGGGATGGCAAATATACTGGATGTTTTTGAACGTGATCCAACTAATCCTTTAATAGCATATGTGGCAATTGTAGAAGGTAGTCCTAATAATTTAATACAAAAGGCTCAAGCTTTCGGAGATAAGCCAAGGCCAGCATTTTATATACGCCAGCTTATTGAGCATAATATAGACCAATCGAATATACCAGACACTCAAGTATATAATTTTACTACAGATCTTTTTTCACCAGGAATAGATCCTGTAGCGCCTATATTGAAATTGGAATTTGAAAGGGGAAAGGGTATTGAAGTAGCTGGAACAGCCTTATTTTCAGATGATAAATTTGTTGGCAAAGTAGATACAAGGCAAACTTTACTTTTGCTATCTATGATGGGAAAAGCAAAAAAGTCAACATACATAAGTATTTCACCTCAAGATCCTAAATATAATAATGGAAAAAAGGGATGTGCCTTCAATATTTCCAAAATTAAGAGGCACATTAATGCATATATAACAGAAAATATACCAACAGCAGATATCAAATTAGATTTCAAAGGGTCTATAAGTGAACTCTATTGGAATGGTATTGGAAATAAAGTAGATTTAAAAAATATTGAACAGGAGTTAGCAGATGAAATAAGGCAAAATTGTAAACAGATCTTAAAATATACTCAAGAAGTTGGTAGTGACCCTTTAGGTATAGGCGATATAGTTCGAGCTAAGCATAATTCATATTGGGAAAAAGTTGATTGGAAAAAAACATATCCTCAAGTTAATTTTAATGTTGATGTTAATGTGCACATATCACATCATGGTATTATAAATTAAAATACCTTTTTATGCTAGATTAACGATATTTATATTATTAAGTGACTATTGAAAGATTTATTGTACCTTAAGTAGATAAAAGTCATTAATTCTGTAATAAGCGTATTCTCCTAATAAAGATATAAAAATAACTAAAATATAATATTAATATATATACAATATCACTTTATATAAGCTCTGCATAATCTATTAGTAAAGTAATCTTATAAGAGGGAAAAAATGAGTACATTATTAACCCCCCTTCATTATATCTATTTAATATTCATATTTATAATTATTGCAGCTATGGCCAAGAAAAGAGATATTTCATTAATTTGTATACTTGGTATATTCTTGCTTGGATTGGTAGGCACAGGTTCTTTATACCATTCTACTATGGGGGTGTTTAACAGCTTTGTTTATGCCACTAAAGAACTTATGCCCACCATATTTATTATATCTGTTATTGTTGCTATGAGTAACGTGTTAATAGAATCTGGTATAAATGAAGAAATAGTACAGCCCTTTAAAGGAGTAATAAAAAATTACTGGATTGCTTATTGGGTTATCGGTATAGTTATGATGATACTTTCCTGGTTTTTCTGGCCATCACCAGCAGTAGCACTAGTGGGGGCTTTATTTTTACCTATAGCAAAGAAGGTAGGACTTCCAGCTATAGGGGTGGCAATATCAATGAATTTGTTTGGACATGGTATAGCTTTGTCAGGAGATTATATAATTCAGGCAGCTCCTAAGCTTACAGCAGATGCAGCAGGTATACCAGTATCTAGTGTAGTTAACGCAAGTATTCCGTTGGTAATTACTATGGGTTTAGTAACCACTATAACAGCATTTTACTTACTTAGAAAGGACATTAAATTAGGGAAAATATCTACAGAATATACTATGGAAGATGAAAATGATGAAAAGAAACCTAATTTAGTTACTCTTTCAAAGAATTTTAAAAGGATTTTAGCATTAATAACTTTTGGTTTATTTATTGTAGACATATTTGTGATGTATACCGCTAAACTGCAAGGTGGGGATGCTACTGCGCTTATAGGTGGAACGGCTATATTTATAATGAGTTTAATATCTCTATTAACTTACAAAAATGAAGCTTTAGAAAAAATAACAGGTAATCTTGTTAAAGGATTACAGTTTGGTTTTAAAATATTTGGTATAGTTATACCTATAGCTGCATTTTTCTATTTAGGGGATTCAGCTTTTAACGAAATATTTGGAAAGGTATTGCCAGTTAATTCTAATGGTATAGTTAATGATTTAGGCGTATGTCTAGCTAATCTGGTGCCTTTAAATGCTGCAGTTGCATCTACAACTCTTACTGTGGTTGGCGCAATTACAGGTTTGGATGGATCAGGATTTTCAGGAATATCTTTAGCAGGTTCTGTAGCAAAATTATTTTCTACAGCTTTAGGTGGAGGAGTAGCTACTCTTACTGCACTAGGACAAATAGCAGCTATATGGGTTGGAGGAGGAACTATAATACCATGGGCTGTAATACCTGTAGCAGCTATATGTGGAGTGGATCCTTTTGAACTAGCGAAAAAGAATTTAAAGCCAGTTATTATAGGTTTGATTGTTACTACAATAGTTGCCATGTTTATCATATGATTTAGAAATGATGAATATACGTAAAAAATGAAATGTTTTCATGCTTAACTGAATTTTCATAGTTTAAAAATAATATTATGCAACTTGAAGTATGGATTTTAACTTTTATTTCGTGATATATAGGGTAAGAGGTTCTAGCTATTCTAAAGCTTAAAGTTTGTGAAAGACTAAGAACTTTGTCAAACTACTACTATTTGAAGTTTACGCTTTAGGTTGGAATTAAAATATATAACTTAAAATATATAGATAAAAAATAATTATTATGAAAGCTACGCTTTTAAACTAATGGGAATAATAGTATATATGTAAACTGAAGTAAGAAGAAACTTTTAACTGTATGAAGACTGATATATGTAGTGCAGGAACATTCGAGCGAATTTTAGAAGTTGTTAAGCAGAGAGCCAAAATCTATGATTTTGTGCGAATCGCTTACTCCTCTGACAAAAGGAAGTGGAGTTTCATTACTCTAAAAATACCGTAATTTTTGCCAGGACGGCAAAAGCTCTGAAAGCGACAGGACGTCGCATTTGAAGAGGTAGGTATTTTTCAATATCTCAAGCAATTAGAACTTCTTAATGAAGTGAGTGTTCCTGCACTACATATATCAGTCGGAATACAGTTAAAAGTTTCTTCGGTTATTTGCAGTTGTGTTGCAATGTGATTACTAATTTAATTTCTCAATTTGTGTTTGTATGCTGCTACTTACATTGCTTCCTTGAAAATAACTGGAATATATAGTATTATCCTTATTTTCACCAACTGTATCATAACCTGTAATAAAATGAGCTGGTCCGCTTAAATTTGAAAAATAGCTATAATCTATAGTTTTGTTTCCGTTATAATAATATAGATTAGTTGGCTCTGCGGGTATCCATCCGTATTCTGGTAAGTAGTACTCTGCCCAGGCATGTCTATAATTGTTTCCATTTGCTACATTATTACTAAAGTTTTCTCCATCAACCCAATATCCAGTAACAACTCTAGCAGGAACACCAGAAGCCCTTAAAAGTGCAACAAATAATTCAGAATAGTCTTCACATACTCCTCTAGAGGTTTGCAGAGCATTTAAAGCTCCTTTATTTTTATTATTTTGATCATAAGTCATATAGTTATTTACAAATTCATAGGCCTTTTTTGCCTTGTAATAAGGATTACTTATTCCTGCAAATAAATCTTTTGATTTGTCTATAATAGCTGAATTATTACTCTCTATTTTATCAGAAGCTGATGTATATTTAGTATAATCACTAAAGCTGCTGTAATTTCCAGAGGTTTTAGATAAATCCTTTATATATTTTATACCACTGACTTGTATAGTTCTAGTGACTTGATATTGTGACTTTTCTCCAGCTTTTAAATAGGTAGAACCTGTAAGTTTTTTGTTCACAGAATTTTCAGAAGTAATTTGAGAATTTTCGCCAGTTCCCTTTAAGTCCATTTCCTTTTGATAAGGAGAGTTACTTGGACTTCCAATGTTATAAGTTATATCCAATTTTGTGTCACTGTCACTTGAAAAAGTTAAAGTATCAGTAACTTTATATGTATGTGTATTCACTAGAGAGTAGCTAGAAGTATCAATAGCTTGTACACCATTTTTAGTTGTAAATTTCATAGTTGCAGGATTTAGAAGAGCAGCTCCATTTAAAGCTTTTATGTTGTTCACATATATAGTATAAGTTTTACCTGGAGTGTAGCTAACTAAGGGCTTTACAGAAATAATATTTCCGCTGGAACTTAAGTCTAATTTTATTGAACTTCCAGTATCATCAATAACTTTTACATTTTCGTTAGTTACGGTGTTTTTATCAATGTCTTTTGAAAATTTAACATTCCAAGTTTTATCTGTACTTATATTTTGTTGGTCAGTAAAAACAGTGTAATTACTTTGTGCAAAAACAGTACTAGTGCAAAATAATACCATTAATGAAATAAGAAGAAAATGTACTTTGAACGTTAAAAATCTTTTAGTACTACTTTTTAGAAACATAATTTCACCCCTTTGATTTACATTAATTATATTATAGCATATTAGGGTTAAGGTTGTTATAGGGTAAATTTTTTCACAATATGGCAATTTTATTTATTAAGATACAAAGGTGATGTTAAAAATAATATTTCATAAATATTTTATTCATTTTAAAATTAGTATAAAAAATTTTCTTTATAAAGGTTCTTTGAATTGTTTTGTTAGAGCGAAAATAATACTCATAGTTAAAATTATTTTATACATTTATTTTGAGTATAGAATTATAGTATATTACAAAAACTTATTTTTGATAGTATAACTTATGGAAGTTTATTTTTTAAAAGTATGATAGTAGTTCTTATTAATTGATTTTTAGGTTAAGATGGAGTTTGCTTATAAAAATTACTTTCCAAGGAGAAATGGTATCCATCAGATAAAATTGAATACATGTATTACAATATTTGGAAATTCGAGGTGTAATTATGAAGACACAGGCTATGTTTTATGAAAAACTTAAAGATAAAATTCACTGCTTCTTATGTCCACACAATTGTGTTATTGAAAATGGGCATTTTGGAAAATGCAATGTGAGAACTCATGAAAATGGAGAACTTTTTACTATAAATTATGGAGAAATTACTTCAGCTTCATTAGATCCTATAGAAAAAAAACCTTTTCATTATTTTAGACCTAATACTGAAATTTTTTCAGTAGGAAGTTTTGGATGTAATTTTACCTGCGGCTTTTGCCAAAACTACAGTATTTCTCAGTTTAAAGCTGAAAGTAGACTCATATCTAAAGAAAATTTAGTAGAAACTGCACTAACTATGAAAAACAATATAGGGCTGGCGTTTACCTATAACGAACCGAGTATTTGGTATGAATATGTATATGATTGCGCTAAACTTTTAAAAGAAACAGATCCTAATGCATCAGTAGTACTTGTTACCAATGGATATATTAGTGAGGAGCCTTTAAAGAATCTCCTTCCTTATGTTGATGCTATGAATATTGATCTAAAGAGTTTTAGTACTGGATATTATAAAGATCTTTGTGGAGGAAGTCTGCAGCCTGTGCTAAAAACAATTGAAATAGCTGCAAAACACTGCCATGTAGAGATTACAACATTATTAGTAAGCGGTGAAAATGATAATCTAGATGAAGTAGAGGAAATTGCAAAGTTTATAAATTCTGTAAATCATGATATCCCTCTACACCTTTCTAGATATTTTCCAAGATACAAACTTGAAAATTCACCTACAGATATAAACTTTATGAGAGAAGCGGAAAAGATTGCTAAAAAACACTTAAGCAAAGTAATTTTGGGGAATGTGTAAATAGATTATTGCTAAAGAATTTAAGGAGGATTTATACATGGAAAATGTATTGTTTAGCACCATAGTTAGAAGTATTATAATTTACATTTTAGCAATATTTTTAACTAGACTTGTGGGAAGAAAACTTATATCTCAAATGACATTTTTCGATTTTGTTATGGGAGTTTCAATGGGGGCAATAATTGCAAATACCATTGTGGGTCCAAGGTTCACTGTAATATCTGCCGTAACTGCTCTTATTTCAGTAACTATTCTAACAATTATAACTGCATATTTACATATTAAGAGTTTTAGGGTAAGAAAGATGGTAAATTCAGAACCAGTTACTTTAGTTGAAAATGGGACTATTGTTGAAAAAAATATGAAAAATATTAGATTGACTATTGATGAATTAATGATGAAGTTAAGAGAAAAGAATACTTTTAACTTAGGTGATGTAGAATTTGCAATAATGGAAACGGATGGAGAGTTATCAGTGCTTCAAAAAGCAGATAAGCAACCACTTACTCCATACCATATGAATATAAAGGCAACAACATCTGGACTTATGAAAGATATAATAATAGATGGGAACATAATGGATGAAAATTTATCAGCTGCAGGATTAAGTAAGAAATGGTTAAAAGCTCAACTAAATAATCAAAATGTTAAAGATGCTTCAGAGGTATTTTATGCGGGAATAGATAATAATAAAAAGTTAGTAATATCAAGAAAAAATAAAAACAACAAAGAATATCATGGAAAATATGGTATTGAGTAATATTGTTATTTAATGATGCATTAACATTAATTTTAATAGTTTTAATCTTACATAAAAGCAATTTGTGTTGTGATAGGATTAATAATATTATATTGGAAGATATATTAACTTTTGTTTTTTTATTCTGCAGACATATGTATAACTAGACAATTCATAAATTAGAATTACTAAAGAACTTCTTACTTAGAAACTGTGTGTTAATAAGAATATATTTTGTTGTACTTACAAAACATATAATAATGTACTTTAAGATATAAGGAGATTGCACCAATGAAATTTTTTAAATCGGAATCTACAAATAAAATTAATGAAGATAACTCAAGTATAGTTATTAGCAAGGATATAAATGAAAATATAAGTAGAATAAAAGTTGATTTTGGCGGCAGTAGTGATTTTAAAATTGACTATTTCAAATTTGATAATAATGCAGATTTTATTTGTGCAACTATATGTATTAAAAGTTTAACTGATAAAGTGATTATGAATTCATTGTCACTGGAACTTTCAAAGTTAAAATTAAAATACCTCAATTCAAAATTTAATATAGAATTTGATACATTAATAAATTATTTTTCTGGCATAAGAGATTTAGAAGAAGATAACGATTATGAAACTCTTTATATTGAACTACTTTTGGGCAATACTGTATTTTTAGTTGATGGATATGATAAATTTTTTTCAATAAGAACTAATACTGATGAAGGTAGGGCAGTTCAAGAACCAACTTCTCAGACAATAATAAGAGGTCCTAAAGATTCATTTACAGAAAAATTGAGTGCAAATATTTTACTTATTAGAAAAAGAATAAAAAATAAAAAATTAAAAATGGAGAATTTGTTTTTAGGTAGTGTAACCAAAACAGCAGTAAGTGTAATGTATATTGATGAAATAGCCAAAGATGACATTGTACAGGAAATAAAAAACAGGCTTAATAAAATAGAAATTGATGCTGTATTAGAAAGTGGGTATATTGAAGAACTAATTAAGGATGATAAATATTCTATATTTCCTACTTTTTTGAATTCAGAAAAACCTGATTCTGTAGCTGCAGCTTTGCTTGAAGGAAAAGTAGCAATTTTAGTTGAAGGAACACCTTATGTATTAACGGCTCCAGCAATTATGTTTGAATTTTTTCAATCAAGTGAGGATTATTATCACCATTATATTATATCTTCAATGATGCGCTTTATAAGATTTATTGCCTTTTTACTGACCCTTTTAACACCAGCAACATATATAGCAATAACAACATTTCATCAGGAAATGCTTCCTACACCTTTACTTATAAGTATAGCTGCACAAAGAGAAGGTGTTCCTTTTCCGGTCTTTATAGAAACATTATCTATGGAGTTTGTGTTTGAAATAATAAGAGAAGCAGGTATAAGGATGCCAAGAGCTGTAGGATCAGCTATCTCTATAGTAGGAGCGTTAGTGCTTGGCCAGGCAGCAGTAGAAGCTGGTATTATATCAGCTTCCATAGTAATTGTTGTTTCAATAACGGCTATATCAAGTTTTGCTATACCTAATTATGAGATGTCAAATGCTATAAGGGCCATAAGATTTATTTTAATGTTTTTGTCAGCTTTACTTGGATTATATGGGGTATTTATAGGACTTATTATTTTGGTGCTTCACTTATGTAAAATAAAATCTATAACAGTTCCATATTTAACACCAATTGCACCAAGAGTGAAAAATAGTAATAAAGATACATTCTTTAGATTTCCATTATGGAAAATGAAACATAGGCTTACGTGTATTAGTGCTACTAGTGCGTTAAGAGTGAGAGAAAAAGATCCTGTAAGCTCAAGTCAAAAGAAAAAACCAGAATTAAGGTGATGTAATGAATTTTAGAAAGGCATTAATTATTTTTATTATATTACAAAGTACATGTCTTACTGGATGTTGGAGCAGTAAAGAAATAAATACTCTTGCAATTGTTGTGGCTACTGGGATTGATAAAACAGAAAAGGGATATTTAATTTCAGAACAAGTTATAAATCCAAAGGTTATAGCTGCTAAAAAAGCCACAAATGAGACACCAGTCGTTTTATATACAGCGGAAGGAAGAGATTTAGATTCAGCGATTAGAAGTATTACAGCAAAATCTCCAAGGGCAATATATAATTCACATCTTAGAATGGTTATACTTGGGAATAAAGTTGCGGAAGATGGAATAAAAGATATTCTTGACTATTTTGCACGTAACCATGAATACCGTACCGATTTTTATTTTGCAGTGGCTAAAAATAGAACTGCAAAAGAAATTTTGAGCGTTTTAACTCCTATAGAATCAATACCAGGAATTTATATGTATAATTCACTTAAGTTATCTAGTAGGGAATGGGCACCTACAAAAGCTGTGAGAATTATTGAATTAGTTAACTCTATTATTTCAGATGGAAAAAATCCTGTAATTACAGGCATCGAGATTAGTGAAGGTGAAACTTTAGCAAAATCTATGGAAAATTTAAAACAAAGTGGTGAAATTAAAAAAATAGCCTATTCAGGTTTAGGTGTTTTTGAAAAAGATAAACTTATAGGTTGGTTAAATGAAGATGAAAGTAAGGGATATAATTATATTGTTGGGAATGTAAAAGGTTCAGTAGGATATTCATATTATGGTGATAAAGTGAAAATTACAGGTGAGGTTATAAATGCTAAAACCAATGTGAAAGTTTCTTTAGTAAATGATAAACCTGTTATAAATGTAAAGATAAATGTAAAGCAAAATATTGGAGCAGTAGAAGGAGAATTTGATGTTTCGAAGGAAGAAAACCAAAATATACTAAATAAAATAGGTGAAGAAAGAATAAAATTGATATGTGAGAAAGCAGTTAATAAGGCACAAAATGAACTTAAAAGTGATATTTTTGGTTTTGGAGAAGCGGTGCACAGGAAGAATCCTAAGTTATGGGCAAAGATTAAAGGTGATTGGAGTACTGAATTTACACATGTTCCTGTGAATATTATGGTTAATCTAAAAACAAATCAGCTTGGTCAAATAACAAAATCATTTTTTATTAAGGAGAAATAGTAACATGGCTATAGTATCTATTTTATCTGTATTGGTGTTTAGTATAGTATTAAGTATTGTGGAAATTCCCAAAATGTTGAGACAAAAACTTTATAAGGAACTATATACATTTATAGTATTACTTTCATTTGGTACAGTACTTGCAATACTAAAAAGTTTTAATGTTGATATACCAAATCCTTCAGATTTTGTACAATGGGTGTATTCTCCTTTTAACAATATTATAAGAGAATTATTAGAATGAGGTGGTGACTATGAATAAAACTAGAATAACAAGTCATCAGTTATTTGCGTTGACGGTAAATTATTCATGTGGTACTTCAATTATTGTGGTATCAGCTAGTCTTGCAGGAATAGCAAAACAGGATGCATGGATTTGTACAATATTAACACCTTTATTTGGTTTGTTTTTTGTCTGGATTTATTATTATTTAGCTAGCTTATATCCTAATAAATCCTATGTTGATATAATTTGTTCAGTATTTGGGAAATGGTGTGGAAGTTTTATATCTGCTGCTTTTGTGTTTATTTGTTTATTAGATGTGCCACAAATTATATGGTATGTTGGAAATTTTATTACAACACAAAGTTTAATAAATACTCCTATATATGTAGTAAATACAGTTATAATTATTGCTGTTGTGATAGGGGTATTATATGGTATTGAAGCAATAGCACGTGCTTCAGAGATATTTATTTATATTGTTTCATTTATGCTTATACTAGCATTTATATTGGTTAGTCCTAATGCTAAGTTTCAAAATGTATTGCCAGTTTTAGAAAAGGGGATTATTCCTGTTTTAAAGGGAGCAGTTCTTTTATCAAGTTATACTACCTGGTCATTGATTGTTTTAAACATGATATATCCTCTAAATGTTAGTAATGTAAAAGATATACGCAAACCTTTATTTATAGGATATTTATGGGGGTCTTTTATTATTTTTATGTGTAATAGTATGTCTATTTTAGTTTTAGGTAGCAATATTGCGGCAAATTTGTCATTTCCAACATATGCACTTGCAAAAGAAATTAACGTTGGTATTGTTTTTACTAGAATGGAAGCTATCATATCAGCATCTTGGATCATAACGTTATTTTTTAAAGCGTTATTATATTTTTATGGAGGAACTATAGGTGTTTCACAATTACTTGGACTCAAGGATTATAAAAAAATAGTACTGCCACTTGGATTAATATCAACAGTATTTTCTAATATTGTTTATCCAAATAGCACTTATGAAGCAAAATGGGATAGCACTACATGGGTACTATTGATAGGTACCTTTGCTGTTGTACTACCAATAGTGATATTAACTATACATGCGATAAAAAATAAAATGAGAATAAAGTAATTTAATGTACATTTCTAAAATACATAGTACACTTAATATTAAAGATTTGTATAAGTGATGTTAATAATATACATATTTTTATTTATAGGAACACAAAATAAAAATATGTATTGGTTTTTTTAGAAATAAAAAGGAAGTGTAGTTATGGATAAAAATAAATGTATTAATAACAGTGGCTTAATATCAAAATCCTATTGGCTTGATTCAACCTCTGAAACAAACTATCCTACTTTAGAAAAAGATATTGAAACTGATGTTGCAATTATAGGAGGAGGCATTACAGGCATTACCACTGCTCTTCTTTTAAAAGAGGAAGGTTTTAAAGTTGCATTAGTTGAAGCAGATAGGATAGCTCAAGGAACTACAGGGCATACCACTGCTTATGTTACTTCGCAACATGATGTAATATACAATGATTTAATAAAAAGTATGGGAGAAAAGAAAGCTAAGCAGTATGCAGATGCCAATGAAGGTGCTATAGATTTTATAGAGAGTATGGTGAATAAATATAATATTAATTGTGATTTCTGTAGGCTGCCAGCATATATTTATACTACGGATGAAAATTACATAGCTACTCTAAAAAAAGAAGCTGAAGCAGCTAAAAGCTTAGGCATAAATGCAAAGTATGTTGAAAATTTAGGTTTGCCATTTCAAATAAAAGGTGCACTATGTTTTGAAAATCAAGGACAATTTCACCCTAGAAAATATCTTCTTAAAATTGCAGAGAACATTCCAGGTGGTGGAAGTGAGATATATGAACATACAAGAATTGTAGACATAGAACATGATGAATTATATACTTTAATAACAGATACAGGGATTAAAGTAACAGCCTCAAAGGTTGTTTTAGCTTCACATTTTCCTTTTTATGATGGTCTAGGGTTATATTTTGCAAGACTTCGTCCACAAAGATCATATGTAATAACTGCAAAAATAAAGGATAAATTACCTAAAGGTACCTTTGTAGATGCAGGAGAAGCAGGATGGTATTTTCGCTCACAAAGCTATAGGGATGAGCAGATGATAATTATTGGAGGCCAAGATCATAAAACTGCTCATGGTACGGACATGGCAGATCATTATATAAAATTAAAAAATTACGCTGAAAGTACCTTTAATATTGAAAAGTTTATATATGTATGGTCAACACAAGATTATATAACCGTAGATGGTGTACCGTATGTAGGAAATCTTACCTCTTCATCAGAAAATATTTATGTTGCTACAGGTTATGGTGAATGGGGCATGACAAATGGAACAGCAGCTGCCAATATAATAAGGGATCTTATAGTTAAAAATGAAAGTCCCTATGAAGATGTATATAATCCATCACGTAGTATTATAACTGAAGGAATTAAAAACTTAGTTAAAGAAAATTTTGATGTTGCAAAGGAATTAGTAAAGGGAAAACTTGAAATTGGGCAGTATAGTGCTGATTTAGAAAATGATGAGGGAAAGGTAATAGATGTTCATGGAGAAAGATATGGTGTGTATAGAGATAAAAATGGTAAATTACATTTAGTTGATATAACATGCACACATTTGGGATGTGAACTAAAATGGAATAGTGCAGAAAAGTCCTGGGATTGTCCCTGTCATGGTTCAAGATTTACATTTGAAGGTGATATTATAGAAGGTCCAGCTGTAACTAGGTTGAACTACTACAAAGAAGGAAAAAATACTATTGATTCAAATATATTTTAATTTTAGATGCTTTCACAAAATTGTAAACTGTAGTTAGTTGTCCCATTGAAAACTTAAATTAGTGTATAATGAAAGTGAAAAATTTTAGTATCCAATGTTTGGGGTTATTAAGATAGTATAATAATTTAAAATTTAAAGGATATAATAAATTATGATTAGTAGGTAGTAACTAAAAGGCAGTTTAAGTGAATAACATTTAAACTGCCTTTGGTTATGCTTTTTAATGGTATTTTCATGAAATAAGTATGCATTAAAATAATTTATAAATCTTAAATAAAATACAATTGGTTTGTTTCATTGATCTCAACGTATGCATGAGAATTTAAAACATTAATTTGGTGTAAATAAAGTAGATTTTAAATTAAAAGTTTTGATTTTTAGTACAGTTAATTATAGAATTAACTATGTGACTATTTTAGTATACTTAATTTGGAGGAATAAATATGATGAAAAAAGAGAATTTTTTAAAGGACATAAAAAGTGGAGATGATGTAAAAATATCACTGATGGTAATGAAGATAATATTTAAAGATGATGATAAGTATGTATGTATATTAGCAGATAAGAGTGGAGAAATAAAGGTTAATGTACCAAGTAAGAATAAAGATATTACAGAAGGAGCAGTAATAGAAATTGAGGGAAGTAAAGATGGAAATTTAAATATTAAAAATTATGAATTAGTTTCAGAATATAATATTTCAGATTATCTTCCATCAGTAAAAAGACCAATTAAAGACATTATGGATGAAATTGATCTATATACAGATAAATATATTGTTTCAAAGGAAAGTAGAGCCTTAAATGATTATTTCTTTAAAAATGAAGCATTTTTAGAAAAATTTAAAAGGGGAATAGGTGGAGTATCTATGCACCATAACTATATAGGCGGTCTTGCAGAACATACATTAAATGTTATGTACTTAACAGCTATGCTTTGTGAAAGATACAATTGTAGAAGAACAGAAATAGCAGTACTTTCAGCAAAACTTCATGATATTGGCAAGGTTTATGAATTGTATTATGATGGACCTTTTAAATATACTAATAGGGGAGAAATGGAAGGACATATTGTCATTGGTGTAGAGCTAATAGATAAAGCTGTTAGAGAAAATCTAGAACTTTATTCAGAAGAATTTATTACCAGGGTAAAAGGATGTATTGTTCAACATCATGGTAAACTTGAATTTGGGTCTCCAAGAACAATGAAAATGGAGGAGTCCTTTATAGTTAATTATGCTGATTCTATAGATGCTACTATGAATAAGATTTCTCAGGTGAAAGATAAAACAGAACCTGGTAATTGGTCAGAATATGACAGGAGAATTGAAACAAAATTATACTTATAGTAAAAAGGATAGGAGTAAATATATGAAGGTTTTACTTGTAAAGATAACTTTAAGAGCATTATGGTCACACTCATTAAAGGAAAAGAGAATGGTAGTTAAGAGTATAATTCAAAAATTAAAGAATAAGTTTAATATATCAGTAGCGGAAGTTGATGAGCAGGATATTCATCAACTAATAGTAATAGGTATTGCAGGAGTATGTACAGCTTCAGCACAGGTGGATTCCACTTTAGAAAATATTATAAATTTTATAGAGTGTAATACGGATGCAGAAATAAGTAACATTGAAAGGGAGGACATTGGAACTTTATAAAACTTAATATAATTAGGCTTATTGATTCTAAAATTATGAGTATAATATAATCTTAGAATCTTTATCATTGACTAGAAATTTATTATAATGTAAAGTAACTATAAGAAAAAAATTAGAAACAAGCTTCTAATGAAAGGTAAGGTGAAAATGAAGATAGACAAAAAATTATTGCAATACTGTTTATATACAGCAGGAACAGTACTTCTAATTTATATGGGTATAATGATTTTTAATAATATAGGAACCATATTTTCTTTGTTAAATGATACAATAACTAAAATTATTACACTTCTTAAACCCTTTATTATTGCATTAGTAATAGTGTATTTATTGAAGCCAGGTGTGAATGCTATTGAAAAATTCTTAGAAAAGAAAAAAATATTTAAAAAAGTGTCTTCTAGAAGAGTGGTTGGAATTTTTATAATGTATACATTAGTAATTGCTGCTTTTATAGGTATTATTAGTGGAATATATATTATGGTAGGTGGAAAACTTTCTAATAATACAACCATAACTAATATGACAATGTTTTTAACTGAACACTTGAAGAATTCAACATTATCAGCTAGTTATATAAGTGATAAATTAAGAAGTTTAAATATTTCAATACCAGGAAATTTAAATGACAAAATTGCTGAAATTGTAAACTCTCTACAGTCATATTTTTATACAAGTATAGGGTCAATGACAAATTCTGTTGTAGCCATAGGTGGAAATATAGCTTCATTTTTTATAGCTGTAGTATTAAGCATTTATTTAGTACAAGATTTTGAGTATTTTATAGGATTATGGAATAAAATTTTTAATCTTATATTTGGGAAAAGTAAAGTAGGAAGTAAATTAAAAGAAACTTTAAATATTATAAATGATACATTTTATAAATATTTAAGAGGACAGTTGCTAGAAGCTTGTATTGTAGGAGTTTTATCAGCTATTGTGTTGTATTTCATTAAAATAGATTATGCTTTTATGATAGGAATTATTGCAGGTATTTGTAATATGATACCATATATTGGACCTGTTGTTGGAACTGTTCTTGCAGTAATTATGGCATTACTAAGTGGACAACCTATTACGGCAATGTGGGCAGTTATTGGAATGCTTGCAGTTCAACAAATAGATAATAACTTATTAGCACCTAAAATAGTTGGAGATAGTGTAGGATTACATCCAGTGTTTACTATGATTGCAATTCTCATAGGTGGAAATGTAGGAGGACTTGTAGGTATGCTTATAGCAGTACCGGCAGCTGCTTCTTTAAAAATATTACTTAGTAAATGGTATAATAATCACATGGAGAAATCCCAGCAATAAATATTAGTAAAGTTTTAAATGTATTTGAATTTAAAACTTTCATTAAAACTATTGTAATTGGTTTTAAAAAATAGCAGGTATTTAAGGCATCTTCAAAAAAGTAATTTGAGCTGTATTTTTAAAGGTTTCAGTCAACTAATATGACTTGAAACTTTAAAGTACAGCTCTTATTAAATGAATTTTATCCGATCGCTACCATTGCTAATCCCACTATATTCTATCAAAGTAGGGTATAAGCACTGCTACGCGCCTGGATAAGTTCTTCTAAGGTTCAGCTGGATAAAGTCATTCTTATAAGCAAACTCCATCTTAACCTAAGAATCACTTGATAAATTTAAAGTTAAAATTTCTTCAAAACTATCAATAACATAATCGTATTCTTCTGCATTGCCAAAGCCATATCTTGCAAATACAAATGGAATTTCAGCTACTTTAGCAGATTCTGCATCTGTAGCAGTATCTCCTACATAAACTGGGCTTTTTAAAGAATTTCTTTTTATGATAAGTTTATTATTTTTACCTTTTGATAGTCCAGTTACTCCAGAACATTCAAAATCAATGAAATATTTATCTAATTTATGTGCTTTGAAAAAGCACTGGATATATCCATCATGACAATTACTAACTATAAATAACTTATACTTTTTACTTAAGATTTTAAGTGTTTCTTCTAATTTAGGATATAATCTTCCACCATGTTCTTCTAAATATACCTGCTCTGTTCCACAAAACTCTTCCATTAATTTAATTTGCATAGATTCGTCTAATTGCGGGAATAATTTCTTGCCAATATCTTTTATTTGGAGTCCCATGCAGCTTTCCATATCTTCATAGGTTATTACTTTTTTTACATCAGGATACTTGGATAAAACATTTTTAAGTGAAGTACAAGCTTCTCCTATACAACTCCAAAGAGTTCCATCTAAATCAAAAATTATACTATCAACAGCCATATTATATTTCTCCAATCTATAAAGTTACTGATATAAAACTACATAAGTAAGTTGTAATTTTATACTACACCTATTATAGCATAATTTATAATTTTAATGTATTAGGTAGATTCGTGTTCAAATTTGTAAAAGTTTGATACAAATTCATTGTTTTGGTGTCAAATATAAATAAGAAACGTAAATACTGTTTGAAAACTAAAATATATTCAAAATTATGATATAAGCAAAGATTTTATCTTATGCTTTATGTTAATATAATATATTATTTTTAGGGGGTGAAACAATTTTTAATATATGGAAGTTATATATCTGTTTTTATGACTAATACTATAACTATAAAGAATTATTACAAGTTTATATAAAAATTTAATTATAAGGAAAGTGTTCAAAATATAATATTGTAATTGATTTGAAAATGATTCCTTATTTTTATTAAACTTTATGTTATTATGTAAAACTTTTAATACATAGGAGGTAGAAGTTTCGCATGAAATACAGTAAAGCTAGCTGCTACTTGAAAAATAAAATAATTCATTTTATATTTTTTGGAAGTGTTTATCTTAATGTAGAGATAATTACTAGAGCTTTTAGTGGTTCATTAGTGGGTTTTAATGGAATGGGTAAATGGAGTTTATGTGGATGGACCTCTTTATGGATGTTTATAGTAGGCGGGTTTTGCGCAGCAACCATAGGTTCTTTAAATGATAAACCAAGGTATTATAGCTTAAAAATGTGGCAGCAGGTGATTATTGGAGGATCTTTAATTACTGCAGTTGAGCTCCTTGCAGGATTGTTCTTTAATGTATATTTACATTTAAATTTATGGGATTATTCAGGGGAGAAGTTTAACTTTTTAGGACAGATATGTTTGCACAACTGCATAGCATGGTATTTGTTAAGTGTGATAATTATATGGCTTGATGATGCATTATCTTATTACTATTACAATGATGAAAAACCAGGCAGCTTATTTAGCTATTTTGTAAAACTATTTAAGCTTCAATAAAAAATTTTTAACAAAATAAATTTATTGATGCAATTTAAAAATGGCAAATAATTTATTCTTTAAATTTTCCATGAAATATATTGTTATATTTGATCTTTATTTTTGTAATGATAAAGATCAAATATTAAATGTTATTTATAAATTATTGTAGCATGGACAAACATTTTAAGATGAATAAAAGTGAGTTATGATGATATAAATTAATAATCATTGAGAATTAGGTAAATTGGAAAAGGATGATAAGATTAATCTGTTATAGACTAATTTAATTTTAGTCTTACTTCAAATATGGTCTTGTTATCTTTACTTGTTACTTCAATTTTTCCATTATGTATATCAATTATGCTTTTTACAATAGCAAGTCCAAGTCCTGAACCACTTTTATTGCTGGAACGAGATTTTTCGGCTCTATATAATCTTTCAAATATATATGGTAAATCTTCTTTAGGTATGGTTTCTCCATAATTCATAATTCTTACTATAGCTTCATGACCTTCACTTAAAAGTTCAATATTAAGATATTTACCTTCCTTACCATATTTAATAGCATTATTTATTAAATTATCAAATAGTCTTGCCATTAGAACAGGATCAGCTTCAACAAATATATTGTTATTTGAAGAAGATATTTTATAATCCATAGATGCTTCTTTAAAAACAGGAATGAACCCTAATACTACTTGCTCTAAAAGTTCATTTATTTTTATTTTTGTTTTATTTATTTTAAGCTCTTTATTATTAAGTTTTGAGTATTCAAAAAGATCATCTATTAATCCCTTTAAATTAGTACACTTAGTATAAGCAATATCTACATAATGCTGAAGTTGAACATCATCAGCATATTTTTGATTTGATATTAATTCAAGATATCCTAGTACTGAGGTTAAAGGAGTTCTTAAATCATGGGATACATTAGTTATTAATTCATTCTTTGATCTTTCCCAATTTCGTTCTTCTTTTATAAGGGTGTTAAGTTTAGATGACATATTATTTATGGTTTCTGCCAGGTTTCCAAATTCATCACTAGTTTTTATAGGAATATTACTTTCTAAGTTATTTTCTGAAATATTTTGGACTGTTTCAGTAATTTCATCAAGATACATCATTTCTTTTTTGGTAAATGAAAGAAAAAACATAGCCATTAATACAATAAATATTAATATCATAATAGACAAAAATGTAATTGCATGATTATTTATCCAAACAGTTACTTTAGTATACTGTTTATAATTTATTAAAAGAAAAAGAAAAAAGAGAAAAAATGTACTTATTGCTGATATAAGAGCACTTACTAAGTATATAATAATGAACTTATATCTAATAGATAAAGATTTACTTTTCAATTTTATATCCTACCCCCCATACTGTTTCTAATATTTTAGGTTCTTTAGGAGTTTGCTCTATCTTTTCTCTAAGTCTCCAAATATGTACCATCACTGTATTGTTTCCTTCAAAGTATTTTTCTTTCCAGACACTTTTAAATATATCTTCTCCACTAAATACTATTCCAGGATTTTCAGCAAGTAATATTAATATTTCATATTCTGTAGGTGTTAGATTAACCTCATTATCAAACACCAAAACTTTATGATTCTTTTTGTTTATTTTTACGCCTTTAAATTCTAATATGTCCGTATTTTCATTAACTTTTATTTGAGAATTTAAATATAGGTAGCGGCGGAGTTGAGATTTAATTCTTGCGATTAACTCCATAGGGTTAAAAGGTTTTACCATATAATCGTCAGCACCAGTTGAAAGTCCTAAAATTTTATCCATATCTTGAGATTTAGCACTAAGCATTATAATAGGAATATTTAAGGTACTTCTTATTTTTCTACATACAGCTAGTCCATCAATTCCAGGCATCATAATATCTAGAATCACAAGATAGATTTTTTCATTATCTAATATTTTTAATCCTTCTTCTCCATTATATGCTTTGTATACCTTATAACCTTCATTAGTTAAATAAACTTCAATTAATTCTACTATTTCTATTTCATCATCAATAACTAAAATATTATAATCATTCATAATTTTATCCTTTCATCAAAGTAATATAGGAGCTATAATTTTACATTTTAACTTAGGCATCTTCAAAAAAATAATAAGTCCATCTACTAGTGTATTTTGCGTCATGCGGCGTCGGCAGAACCCTTAGATAGTTCACTATCTGTGGAACCTGCATCCTTACCTGACGGAAAATATCCTTCGCATCCGGGCTTATTATTTTCTTTCAGATGCCTTATACAATTATATCATTTAGAAATATAACTGCAAATATGCTATATACTTTTCCAAAGGAGTATCAAAATCAAGTGATTTTTAAGTTTAGATTGAGTTTTTTCTAAGTCTATTTATAATTTAAATCCAAGCATATTCCAATAATTTAAAAAACATATAAATAATACTGAAGCTATTGTAATTACTGTATAACAACCTCTTTTTGTTAAAGCCCAATGTTTCTTTCTCCATATTATAAAAGTAAATACTACATTAAATATTGTCAAAATGCTTGTAGCCATTAATCCTGAAAGTAAAGCATAAAATATATTTGGCAGTCCAAAATTCATATCATAGCCTACATGTATTAAAACTGCAAAAATTCCCATAGTACATAATGTGTTAAAAAAACATGATGTTTTTAAAGATAACTTTGCTAAAATCAATAATTTTGAATCCTGGCAGGTCTTTCTTCTTATAATTCTTATAATAAATTTACTAAAACAAACTAAGGATGTTATTGCAAAAATTAATAAACTTCCAGCAAGTAAGCATAAATTTAATTTTTGATTTTCATACCACTTAGTCTTTTCAAAAGATTCTTCAGGAGTATTTCCACTAAATAAATGAGTTACATGTCCACTTTTATCTTTTCTAAAAGCAACATATTCAAGGTTATCCTGCCTCTGAAAAAGCATAGGTTTAATTTGAACAAGTTTTGTGGAAAAAGGTACTTTTTCCATAGACATTCCTTTCATTGTAAGAGTACCATTTTTATTATCTTCAATTTTAACTTCATAATCATCGCCAAATAAAGCAAAGCATTTTGTAATATAGCTTTTTGAAACGTCATGATATTCTCTGTATGTTCCAGCATATTCATGAGTTTTTTCTTTAAAGTTAGAAGGCGGATTTATAAGTTTATTTTGTTTTAAAGGGTAATAATGATTTACAAAAGCATCTTCAAATTGAAATGTAATAGGATTTAAACTATTAGTAGCTACATAAAATCCTAAATTATGTTCAGGCATTAAAAACATTGAAGTTATAAAACCATTAACAGCTCCTTCATGTTTAATTATCTTCTGGTTATTTTTATAGTTTTGAATAAAACCATATGCCATTCCAGGTAAATCAGTGTTATTTGTAAAATGCTGCTTTTGCATTAGCTTTGAAGTACTTTCATTTAATATTTGATTATCACCAAGTTTACCATTTTGTAAATTTGCAATCATAAAATTAGCCATATCAATTACAGTTGAATTTATACTTCCACAACCTAAAGAGGGTTCATATCCAGTATAATTTACAGTATTTAAGGAACCATTTTCAAAATTATATCCTGAAGCCATATTTTCTACTTTTGATACTACATTACTATTTTTCATGTTTAAAGCATCGAAAATATTCTTTTGCATATAGTTTTCGTAGGACATTCCTGAAATTTTTTCTATAAGATAGCCAAGTAGATTGTATCCACTGTTGGAGTAATTTGTAATTGTTCCGGGTTCATTTATTACATTAGGTACATGAGTCTTCATATAATTTTCATAAGAAATTTGGTTAAGCTTACTTTTGGAAGCTCCTCCAATTTCACAACCGCTGTCCAGTCCGCTGCTGTGTGTCATAATGTTTGCAAAGGTAACGGGTTTAGAAAATTTATTATTAACCTTAAAAGTTTTTAAATAGTTATTTACATTATCATCTAAATTTATTAGTCCTTTTTCGTATAGCTGCATAACAGCTGCTGCTGTAAATAATTTACCTACTGAACCATTTCTAAATACTGTTTTATCAGGATCAATTGGTACTTTTTTTTCAATGTTAGCATATCCATATCCCTTTTTAAAAATTACTTTACCATCTTTTACTACAACAATTGCAGCACCTGGTACATTATTTTTTTTCATATTTTGGGTAAAAAACTTATCTGAGAATAATTCTATTTCTTTTTCATTTATAGGTCCATTAAAATTTTTTGTTGTTTTTATATCTACATTACTATTTTCAAGTTCATCTCCATAAACAGTACTATTAAAATTTACTACAAAAGAGAGTATCATTAGTAAACTCATAAAAAATGAAAATGTTCTTTCTGTTGATTTTTTTATTTTCATAGTTAATCCACCTTCCATAAATGTTTTTGTGTTTATCATGTATTTAAATTTACACTAATTATATAAAGATAAATTAACTAATTTCTTACGATTTTCTAACGAAATATTAAAGAAACTAAAATAAAGAATGTACTTATTGACAAAATGTGATATAATGTCATATATCATGCAAAGCTCGTATATATTCGGAGAAATGGTCCGAAGGTTTCTACCTGCTACCGTTAATTAGCAGACTACGAGGTATTAATTTGGGTTTTTAGGTATCAAGTGATTCTAAGATTCAGGTGGAATTTGTTTAAGAGAAAAACTTCTTTTCATCTGAGCAGAGGAAGAACTTATCCAGAGGCGTGTTACGGATGAGCAGCCATTGGATAAAATATCTATTGTCTAAAAAAAACACCTCAATTTTATATTGAGGTGTTTTTTTATAAGTAAGCTAAAAGATATATGCAGAGTTCTATGTATGATTAATATTTCTTAAAATCCATAAGAAAATTACATATGGAATTAAGAATCAAGTGATTCTTAGACTCAGGTGGAGTTTGCTTGTGAGGAATACCTCTTACCTGAGCAAAAGCTCGTTAAATGTCATTTAGACATTTAACCCATCTGAGTCTTAGAAGAACTTATCCAGGCGCGTAGCAGTGCTTATCCCCCACTCAAAGAAGATGGAGGTATTAGCAATGGTAGCGATCGGATAAATAAAGAGACAGATATTCGGTTAGCTTGCAGAATTAGTTATAAGATATAGTTATTGATAATCTTATTAGGGTATATATATTGCAGTTCTTGATAGTATTATGTAATACAATCCCAAAACAGTAATAGGCATATTGGCTGCAGCCGGAATTTAATCTTTAGACTTGTAAAGTCAAACAAAAAATGTATGAGGTGATACTATAATGGAAACATTGTGCAAAAGAATTTTAGAAGAAGGACTAGCATTGTCCTCAACTGTATTGAAAGTTGATTCTTTTTTGAATCATCAAGTAGATCCCAAATTAATGTATGAAATAGGAACTAATTTTAAAAACTATTTTAAAGATCGAGGAATTACTAAGGTATTTACCATTGAAAGTTCAGGAATAGCTCCAACAGTTATGACTGCAATGCAAATGGATTTACCAATGGTAACATTAAAAAAACAAAGAGGAAAAAATTCAGATGGGGATGTTTATCAAACTACTGTACATTCATTTACTAAAGGTAACGATTATGAGTTAACATTATCTAAAAAATATATTACAAAGGAAGATAATATATTAATTATTGATGATTTCCTTGCAAATGGAGAAGCTGCACTTGGAGCAGCACGTTTAGTTGAGGAAGCAGGAGCTAAAGTTTCAGGAATAGGAATTGTAATTGAAAAATCTTTTCAACCAGGTCATGATATTATAGAGAATAAGGGATATGACTTGTATTCTTTAGCGCGTATTGCTAAATTGGAAAAAGGACTAATTGAATTTGTAAAGTAATTATTATTAAAGATGTAGTATGAAAAGTAAATAAGTTGTAAATAATACTAAAAGGCACAAGTTATATATAATGCAAAGTTAGTAAGTAGGTTTGTAAAACTACTTACTAACTTTTTTATTATATAGGGATTCTTTATTTTCTGCACAAAAAAGTATTATGTAAATTATTATAATTAAATAAACATAATAAATTTAATTTTCTATTTAGGTTAATTTACATAAAAGTTTTTTATTTGCAAACAATATTACAAAGATATATTGTTTTTTAAAAAATAAATTAAATTAATAAAAATGAGTAATTAAATAAAGTAAATATAATTTAAAGGTTTGTTTTATGTATGTACTAGGTAGGTTTACTGTGTTAAAATAAAGTTACTTTAAATGATGAATTCATTATTTCGTAGTAAATACTTAATAAAAAGGAGCAGTTTAATGAAAAAGGTAATTATTATATTTACTGGTGGAACAATATCCATGAAAAGAGATGAAAATAATGTGGCAGTGCCATCTATGAGTGGTGAAGATATACTTAAGTTAACCCCAGGTATAGAGAAAATTGCAAATATAGATTTTTTAAATTTTGGTATGATACCAGGCCCACATATGACTCCAGAAAAAATGATGAAGTTATCTAAATTAATAAGTAAGAAAGTTGAAGTTGAAGGATATGATGGAGTAGTTGTTACTCATGGTACAGATTCTTTAGAGGAAACTGCATATCTTGTAGATTTAACCTATAATGGTTCAAAACCTATAGTATTTGTGGGTTCAATGAAAAGTAGTTCTGACTTAGGATGGGATGGTCCTCCTAACTTAATAGATGCAGTAAATACTGTAATATCAGAGGATTCAGTTAATAGAGGTGTAATGGTGGTTATGAATAAAGAAGTACATGCTGCTTCCCAAGTAACTAAAACTAACACACATTCATTAGATACTTTTAAAAGCATGGATTTTGGACCTGTTGGAATTGTTGATAATAATAAAGTCAATTTTTATTACAGTTATAATAAAAAGCAGTATATTCCTGCAGAAAAAGTTGATAGTAATGTAGCCCTTATAAAATGTGGTTGTGGTATGGATGATAGCATTTTAAGGTTTTGTGTAGATGCTGGAAGTCATGGAATAGTAATTGAAGGTATGGGAAGAGGGAATATTCCACCTAAGATGGTCTGTGGTGTAGAATATGCTTTAAGTAAAAATATACCTGTAGTTTTGGTTTCTAGATGTCCTATGGGTAAAGTTTCTGCTGACTATGGCTATGAAGGTGCAGGAAGAGAACTTACTGAAAAAGGTGTTATTCTTGGAGATAATTTACCTGGACAGAAGGCTAGAATTAAACTTATAGCCGCCTTAGGATTTACAAAAGATTTAAATAAAATAAAAGACATATTTGAGAAAAGTTTTTATTAGAAACATCTTTTTTGGGGGTGTGTTTTATGGATATTACTGATTATAAAATAATTGAAATACTTCTTGAGGATGGAAGAATATCAATGAAAGAACTAGCACAAAAAGTATCGTTGAGTGCACCAGCAGTAACAGAAAGGATAAAAAGGCTTGAAGATGCCAATATTATATCCGGATATAAAGCTATTATAAACTATGAGAAACTAGGGAAAAATATTAATGTGCTTATAAACTTAGATATGAAAGTACAAAATACTAAAAAGTTTATGGAATTTATAAGTACTGAACATTCAATAGTAGAATGTCATCATGTTACTGGACCTTATTGCAAAATTCTTAAAGCTAGGCTTGCAAGTATTGTGGAATTAGAAAAATTAGTTGAGAAAATACAGAGATTTGGAAACACAGAGACATTTATAATACTTTCTTCGGTGGTAAAAGATAAAGTTGAAGTTGATTTAAAATGTGATCAAGTACAATCTTAATTTATCCGACGACTACAGCTAGTAACATTTATATTATCTTTGAATGGAAAATATTGAAATTGTCTAGCTCCGAAAATAGGTATTACAGAAGGTAAACTTCATCTGAGTCTAAGAATCACTTGATGTTGAATTATTAGGATTATAGAAGTTCTTTATTCACAAAGTAGATGAATTAAAAAACTATATATTTAATCAAAATAATAGATGTTTAATAAAAATAATAGAAATATGGTAAGTATTCAAATAATATAACAACTTTTAAAGTAAAGATAAATTAAGCAGGAGGGAAATTATGGATAACTATAATCTTCAACGTGAAGAAATAGAAAGGGTTTATGGAAAAATTAGTCCTTTTGAACTTAAAGATAGATTAATAAGTTTAGCTGAAGAATGCAAAGAAAGTGGTGCACATTCACTATTAGATGCAGGTAGAGGAAATCCTAACTGGATTGCAGCAACACCTAGAGAAGCTTTTTTTACCTTTGGTCAGTTTGCTGTGGAAGAAAGTCGAAGGGTGTGGAGTAATAATGACTTAGGTGGCATGCCTCAAAAATCAGGTATTGCAGCTAGATTTTTAGAGTTCTTAAATAAAAATAAAAATGCACCAGGAATCGAACTTTTAAGAAGAATGATTAATTATGGTGTGACAGTAAAATGTTTTGATGCTGATGATTGGATATATGAACTAGCAGATGGAATCATTGGAGATAATTATCCAGTGCCAGATAGAATGCTTAAACATGTTGAAAGTATAGTTCATGATTATTTAATTCAGGAACTATGTTATAATGAGCCACTAGAAAGAAAGTTTGATTTATTTGCAGTGGAAGGAGCTACTGCAGGAATGTGCTATATTTTTGACAGTTTAATTGCAAACAATATATTGTCAAAGGGCGATAAAATTGCACTTATGGCACCAATTTTTACACCATATTTAGAAATTCCTCATTTACCAAGATACAATTTTGAAGTAGTTGAGCTTTTAGCTGAAGAAGTGGGCGAAAATGGAACACATACAGGACAATATTCTCATTCAGAACTTGAAAAACTTTGTGACCCAAGCATAAAAGCCTTATTTATAGTTAATCCAAGTAATCCTCTTTCTGTAGCAATGAAGCCAGAAATAGTAAAAGATTTAAAAGAAATTGTGGAAAAGCATAATCCTAATCTTATGATTATTTCAGATGACGTATATGGTACTTTTGTAGATGATTTTCATTCTTTAATGGCTGATTTACCTTACAATACCATTGGTGTATACTCTTTTTCAAAATATTTTGGAGTAACAGGTTGGAGACTTGGAACTATTGCATTATATGAAAACAATGTATTTGATAAGTTACTTAGAGAACTTGATGCAGATAAAAAGGAAAGGGCAAGAATACGTTATTCTGGAATTTCAACTAATCCTGAGACAATTCCTTTTATTGATAGAATTGTAGCAGATAGTAGGCAGGTAGCTCTTAATCATACTGCAGGATTGTCTACACCTCAGCAGGTGCAAATGGCATTTTTTTCATTGTTTTCTTTAGTAGATAAAGAAAATAGATATAAAAAGTTAACTAAAGATATTTGCCATCGTCGTCAAAAATTATTGTTTAAAGGATTAGGATTGGAACTTACAAAGGATCCATTTGATGCTGCATATTATACTCAGTTCGATTTATTAGAATGGGCTAAATATAACTATAGTGAGGAATTTGCCAACTATTTAAGAAATAATTATAGACCAATAGATGTTTTGATGAGGTTAGCAGAAGAATCTTCTATTGTGCTTTTAAGCGGTAGTGGTTTTCATGGAACTGAATGGTCCATAAGAATATCTCTTGCAAATTTAAGTGACGAATGTTATTCAAAAATTGGAGAAATTATTCGCAAAATATTGGAAAGCTATGCTGAAGATTGGAAACAACTGAAATAAAAAAATCAATAAAACAAAAATATTTAATATTCGGAAAATGCTTTTTCGTATTGACAGTAAAATATGTGGATGTTAGAATGATAAAAATTGAAAAGACGAAATAAATAAAAAAAACACATTTTAAAAAATTATTAGAAAATTATCAAAAGTGTGTTGACAGGAAATAAGATATATAGTATACTCGTAAACAACATTAAAAACTGTGATAGGGATCAAGTAAATATGATTAATATTTTAAAGAGAGTGAATGTTTTGGTGGAAGTTCATAAATATTACATATTGAAACTCACCCTGGAGTTGTAGGCTGAAATGATAGTAAGCTGTGCCGGTGTAAGCCGTTATATGATTGAGTAATAAATTTGGGTGGTAACGCGACAGACTTTCGCCCCATGACGGAGGTCTGTTTTTTTTATACAATTTATTGGAAATATACATGAAAAATATATGAAAAGCTTAGATAGGGATCAAGTAAATATGATCAGTGTTTTACAGAGAGTGGATGTAGGTGAAAGTCCATAAATGCTGCATATTGAAACTCACCCTGGAGCTGCAGGCTGAAATAATAGTAAGCTGTGCCGGTTATGCCGTTATAAATTTAAGTAATAAATTTGGGTGGTACCGCGAACAGACTTCTCGCCCCATGGTGAAGGCCTGTTTTTTTTATACCTAAAATTAATTAGATATAAATTTCCAACTATACGGTGGAAACTTATTATATATCCTTGTAAAATAATACAAAATATGTAATTAAAAGGAGGAACAAGTGATGTCAAAATTTCAAAGTAAAGCTCAATCAGTAAATTCTAAGGGGGTTAATTCAGTGGCAGTAGAAAATAATTTAGTAAATGATTCAGAGGTTTTAGTTTCTCAAAATAATAGTGCATATTATGAATACTTAAGAGATATGAAAAATGGGGATTTCAATGACACTTGTGATTATGTAACATCTTTTATGACATTTTAAAAGTTAAGAAAAATTGTATTAATAAAAGTATATTAAATAAAAAATCATTAATAAATTAGGGGGCAACGGAAATGGCAAAAATGTATTACGATAAGGACGCAAATTTAGAATTATTAGCAGGAAAAAAGGTAGCAATTATAGGTTACGGAAGTCAGGGACACGCTCATGCACTTAACTTAAAAGATAGTGGAGTGGATGTTTGTGTAGGATTATATAAAGGCAGCAAATCTTGGGGCATTGCAGAAGAAGCAGGACTTAAAGTAATGGAAGCTTCAGAAGCAGCAAAAATAGCTGATTTTATAATGATATTAATACCTGATGAAAAACAAGCAGCACTTTACAAAGAAAGTATAGCACCAAATCTTACTGAAGGAAAAACTTTAATGTTTGCTCACGGCTTCAATATCCATTATGGACAAATAAAACCACCTGCTAACGTGGATGTATTAATGGTTGCTCCAAAGGGACCAGGACATACTGTAAGAAGTCAGTATAAAGAAGGAAAAGGAGTACCTTGCCTAATTGCAATGCACCAGGATTATAGTGGAAAGGCAAAGGAATATGCTTTAGCTTACGCAAAGGGAATTGGTGGTTCTAGGGCAGGAGTTTTGGAAACTACATTTAAGGAAGAAACAGAAACAGATCTTTTCGGAGAACAAGCAGTATTATGTGGTGGAGTTTGTGAACTTATAAAAGCTGGATTCCAAACTTTAGTAGAAGCTGGTTATCAACCTGAAAGTGCATATTTTGAATGTTGTCACGAACTTAAATTGATTGTAGATCTTATAAATCAAGGTGGATTAGGTTATATGAGATATTCAATAAGTGATACAGCTGAATATGGAGATTATGTAAGTGGAAAAAGAGTTATTACAGAAGAAAGTAAAAATGGAATGAATGAAATTTTGAAGGATATTCAAGATGGAGTTTTTGCTAGAAACTGGCTTCTTGAAAATCAAATAAATCGTCCAAATTTCAATGCTGTTAGAAGACAGGAAAAAGAACAGCAAATAGAAACTGTTGGTGCAGAACTTAGAAAAATGATGACTTGGAATAAAAAGTAATAAACTTAGCACTATAGGGAGGTCTTTTTATGGATAAGAAGATATATATATTTGATACAACTTTAAGGGATGGGGAACAAACACCAGGAGTTAGTTTAAATCTTCAGGAGAAGTTAGAAATAGCAAAGCAGCTTGAAAAATTAGGTGTAGATGTCATTGAAGCAGGGTTCCCCCTTGCTTCAAAAGGAGATTTTGAAGCAGTTAAAGCAATTGCTAAAAATGTAAAGGGACCTGTTATTGTAGGCCTAGCTAGAACATCAAAGAAAGATATAGATCGTGCTTGGGAAGCTCTTAAATATGCTGAAAAACCTAGAATACACACATTTATAGCTACTTCAGATCTTCATATGGAGCATAAACTAAAAATGGAACCAGATGAAGTATTAAATACAGCTGTAGAAATGGTTAAGTATGCCAAATCATTATGTCCAAGTGTGGAATTCTCACCAGAGGATGGAACAAGAACAAAACCTGAATTTTTATACAAGGTATTAGAATCTGTAATAGATGCTGGAGCTGATATACTTAATATACCTGATACTGTAGGATATTCAACACCAAATGAATATGGTGCATTTATTAAGGGAATTAAAGAAAATGTTCCTAATATTGAAAAAGCAATTATAAGTGTTCACTGTCATAATGATTTAGGTTTAGCTGTGGCAAATTCTTTGGCAGCTATTGAAAATGGAGCAACACAAATAGAATGTGCAGTAAATGGCTTAGGAGAAAGAGCTGGTAATGCAGCACTAGAAGAAATTGTCATGGCTATCAAGACACGATCAGATAATTTTAATTGTTATACAGATATAGTTACAGAACAAATAAGCAAAACTAGCAATTTAGTAAGCCATATGACAGGTGTAGAAATTCAACATAACAAGGCTATTGTGGGAGCTAATGCTTTTGCTCATGAATCAGGTATACATCAACATGGAGTATTAAATTGCAGGGAAACTTATGAAATAATGACTCCAGAATCCGTAGGCTTAAAGAAAAACTCTATAGTGCTTGGTAAACATTCAGGAAGACATGCTTTTGAAGAAAGATTGAAAGAATTGGGATATGCTAATTTAAGTATGGATAAGATAAATGAAGCTTTTATAAAATTTAAGGATTTAGCAGATAAGAAAAAGTCTGTTTCAGATGAAGATATTGAAGCTTTAGTTATACAGGAAGCTTTTCAAATTCCAGAACTATTTAAGCTTGAGTATTTTCAAATTTCCAGTGGAAACAGTACTTTGGCTACATCCACAGTGAAGCTTGGATTTGAGGATAAAAAGCTTGAAGAAGCTTCATTAGGTGATGGACCAGTGGATGCAACTTTTAAAGCTATTGAAAAAGCTATTGGAATTGATGTGATATTAAAGAATTATTTCTTAAAGGCAATTGGGAGTGGAAAGGATGCATTAGGAGAAGTGACTTTGAAGATTGAAAAAGAGGGTAGAATCTATTCTGGCAAAGGAATTAGCACAGATGTTATTGAATCCAGTGCAAAAGCTTTTATAAATGCTATTAATAAAATGCATTATGAAATGAATTATGACGCCAATGAAATTAGGCAAGTACAATAAAAATTAACATATTTATATGAAAACTATAAATCATTTATAATAACTTTCATTAACTATAATTTGTTAATAAAATTGGATTTTTACACCTATAAATAGGTTAAAGAATACAATAAAATAAGTTTTGTAATATTGCTTAAAATACAAATATTAACTTAAACACATGGATAGGGGGCAAATAATATGGCGATGACTATGACTCAGAAAATCTTAGCTGCTCATGCAGGACTTGAAAGTGTAAAACCTGGACAATTGATAAAGGTAAAATTGGATTTGGTATTAGGTAATGATATAACCACTCCTGTGGCTATTAAGGAATTTGACAAAATAGGAGTAAAAAAGGTGTTTGACAAGAAAAAAATAGCTATTGTTCCAGATCATTTTACACCTAATAAGGATATAAAATCTGCTGAACAGTGTAAGTGTACAAGGGAATTTGCGTGTAAAATGGAAATTGAAAATTATTTTGAAGTTGGACAAATGGGAATAGAACATGCACTTATTCCTGAAAAAGGTTTGGCTGTTTGTGGAGATGTAATAATTGGTGCAGATTCTCATACTTGTACTTATGGTGCTTTAGGCGCATTTTCTACAGGTATTGGAAGTACTGATATGGGAGCAGGTATGGCTACAGGAGAAGCTTGGTTCAAGGTTCCAGAAGCTATAAAGTTTGTATTAAAGGGAAAGATGGCACCTTGGGTAAGTGGAAAAGATGTTATTCTTCATATTATAGGAATGATAGGAGTAGATGGTGCTCTTTATAAATCTATGGAATATACAGGTGAAGGTTTAAAAAATTTATCTATGGATGATCGCTTTACTATGGCTAACATGGCTATTGAAGCAGGTGCTAAAAATGGAATTTTTGAAGTAGATGATAAAACTATAGAATATGTAAAAGAACATTCAAATAGAGAATATACTGTTTATACTGCAGATGAAGATGCAGAGTACAGCAGAGTTATAGAAATAGATTTATCATCCATCAGACCTACAGTTGCATTCCCACATTTACCTGAAAATACAAGAACTATTGATGAAGTTGGAGAGGTTTTTATAGATCAAGTAGTTATAGGTTCTTGTACTAATGGAAGAATAGAAGATTTAAGAGCAGCGGCTAAGGTCTTTAAAGGAAACAAAGTTAATAAAAGAGTAAGAGCAATTATATTTCCTGCAACTCAGAAGATTTATCTTGAAGCTTTAAGAGAAGGACTTTTAGAAATTTTTATAGAAGCTGGAGCAGTGGTTAGTACACCTACTTGTGGACCTTGTCTTGGAGGACACATGGGGATTTTAGCCAAAGGAGAAAGAGCTATTGCAACTACTAATAGAAATTTTGTAGGAAGAATGGGACATCCAGAAAGTGAAGTGTATTTAGCAAGTCCAGCAGTAGCAGCAGCATCAGCAATTACAGGAAAAATTTCATCTCCAGAGGAGGTAGCAAAATAATGATTAAGGGTAAAGCAATTAAATATGGAAATAATGTAGATACAGATGTTATCATACCAGCAAGATATTTAAGTACAAGTGATCCAAAAGAACTAGCAGCTCATTGTATGGAAGATTTAGATAAGGATTTTAAAAATAAAATATCAGCTGGAGACATTATGATAGCAGGAAAGAATTTTGGATGTGGTTCTTCAAGAGAACATGCACCCATTGCTATTAAAGCATCAGGCATAGGATGTATTATAGCAGAAACTTTTGCAAGAATATTTTTTAGGAATTCAATAAACATAGGACTTCCTATAATGGAATGTACTGAAGCTGCAAAAGATATTGAAGAAAATGATGAAGTATCTATAGATGTTTCTACAGGAATAATAACTAATATTACTAAAAATAAAACTTACATTGCAGTTCCTTTTCCACAATTTATGCAGAAGATTATAGATGCAGATGGACTTATAAATTATATTAAGCAAGAGGTGGATGAATAATGAAAATAGCAGTAATGCCGGGAGACGGAATAGGTAAAGAGATAATTAAACAGGGAATAAAGGTAATAAAAGCAATTGCCAATAAATACAAATGTGATTTTGAAATTAAAGAAGCGTTAATAGGTGGAGCAGCTATAGATGAAACAGGATCTCCACTTCCAGAGGAAACCATAGAAATTTGTAAAAGTAGTGATGCAGTACTGTTAGGTGCAGTAGGTGGACCTAAGTGGGATAAGCTCCCAGGAAATTTAAGACCTGAAGCAGGTCTTCTAGGTATAAGAAAGACTTTAGAGGTATTTGCTAATTTAAGACCAGCTATTTTATTTCCTCAGCTTAAAGCTGCTTCAAATTTAAAAGAAGAAGTATTAGGCGATGGTTTAAATATTATGATTGTTAGAGAATTAATTGGTGGTGCTTATTTTGGAGAAAAAAAGAGAGTAGATATAAAAGAGGGACAAAGAGCCTCAGATACCATTGTTTATTCTACTCCTGAAATAGAGAGAATTGTAAAAATGGCCTTTCAGGTTGCAAGAAAAAGAAATAAAAAGCTTACATTAATAGATAAAGCAAATGTACTTGAAAGCTCAAGACTTTGGAGAGAAGTTACAGAGAAAATATCAGAGGATTATAAAGATGTAGAGTTAAATTATATGTATGTAGATAACGCAGCTATGCAGCTTATTCGTGATCCTAAGCAGTTTGATACTATTGTCACTGAAAATATGTTTGGGGACATTTTAAGTGATGAAGCATCTATGCTTACTGGTTCTTTAGGAATGCTTCCTTCTGCAAGTCTTGGAGAAGGGAAAGTTGGTATGTATGAACCTATTCATGGATCAGCTCCAGATATTGCAGGATGCGATAAAGCTAATCCTATTGGAACTATTATGAGTATTGCTATGATGCTTAGATACAGCTTTAATATGGAAGAAGCAGCAAGAGATATAGAAAATGCAGTTTCAAAGGTTTTAGATAAAGGTTATCGTACATCGGATATTATGGAACAGGAAAAAATATTAGTAGGAACAGAAAAAATGGGAGAACTTATAGCACAAGAAATTCAATAGAGCGGGTATAAAATGGGATAAATGAAAAGGGGGCTTTTCATTTATAATTTGGGGAATTTTCCTTATACCTTAAGTGCTAGTAAATGAATAAATAAGGGGGTAAACTAATGAAAGCTGCAGAAGCTATTATTCAATGTTTAATAAAAGAAAATGTAAAAACTGTATTTGGGTATCCAGGTGCTACAGTGGTAGCTTTGTATGAAGCTTTAAGAGAATCGGAAATTGAACATATATTAGTTAGACATGAACAAGCAGCAGGACATAGTGCCAGTGGATTTGCAAGAGCTACAGGAACTACAGGAGTTTGCATTGTAACTTCTGGTCCCGGTGCTACTAATGTTATAACTTCAGTTGCTACAGCTTATATGGATTCTATACCAATGGTTATTATTACGGGGCAGGTTAAATCCAATTTAATTGGAAAAGATGTTTTTCAGGAAGCGGATATTACTGGGGCAGTGGAATCTTTCACAAAGCATAATTATTTAGTGAAAAGTACTGAGGATATTCCACGTATTATAAAAGAAGCTTTTTATATAGCAGGAACAGGAAGACCAGGACCTGTATTAATTGATATACCATCAGATATTCAAGAACAGGATATAGATTTTGAATATCCAGAAGAAGTAAACATTAGGGGCTACAAACCTACAGTTATTGGGCATAAAGGGCAAATAAAAAGAGCTTTAGATAAGATTAAAAGTAGTAAAAAACCTCTCATCTGTACTGGGGGCGGTATTGGATGTGCTAAAGCAGAAAAAGAATTAATGGAATTTGTTAAAAAATCGAAGATTCCAATTGTACATACTCTAATGGGCAAAGATTGTGTGCAGGGAGACAATTCTTATTATATAGGGCTTATTGGATCTCATGGATTTAGTTATGCAAATAAAGCAGTATCTGAGGCTGATGTTTTAATACTTATTGGTACTAGAATTGCAGATAGAGCTACAGCAGGATCTAAATATTTTGGAAAAGATGCAGAAATTATTCATATTGATATTGATCCAGCAGAAATAGGAAAAAATTTAGGAACTAATATTCCTGTGGTTGGGGATTGCAAAAACATATTAGAAGAATTAATTAAGGGTATAGAACCTTTGGAAACAGAGCAGTGGATTAATGAAATAAGAAGCTGGCAAAAAGAAAAAAATGTATGTACCTTTGAAAACAAGGTTAATCCAAAATATTGCTTGAAGATTTTGTCGGAAGTTATAGAAGATGATGCCATTGTTACTGTAGATGTAGGTCAAAATCAAATTTGGTGCGCTAGAAATTTTACTGTAAAAGGTGAAAGAAGATTTTTAACTTCTGGAGGACTTGGAACTATGGGATATTCTCTTCCAGCAGCAGTAGGTGCAAAAATAGCAGAGTCTAATAGAAGAGTAGTTGCTGTTATGGGAGATGGATCATTTCAAATGAGTTTATTTGAGCTTGGGACTGCAGCTCAAAACAATGTAAATTTAATAATAATATTGTTTAACAATTCAGGACTTGGAATGGTTAGGGAAATACAAAACAGAATTTATGAAGGAAATTATGGAGTTGCCTTAAATTGTAATCCAGATTTTATAAAAATAGCTGAAGCTTATGGTTTTGCAGGAAAAAAAGTTAATTCTAATGAAGCTTTTGAAAAAGCTCTTAAAGAGGCTATGGAATCTACTAAAACTTTTCTTATAGAATGTGAAGTTGATCCACGAGAAAGTACTTTTTAAAGGGGGCGATTATTATAAATAAGTATGTATTGTCAGTACTGGTAGAAAATCATTCAGGAGTTTTAAGCAAAATTTCAGGATTATTCAGCAGAAGAGGCTATAATATTCACAGTTTAACAGTAGGAGTTACAGAAGATCCTGAAATATCCCGTATGACCATAGTTATTATAGGCGATGAATATATGGTTGAGCAGATTAATAAGCAATTAAATAAACTTGTAGAAGTTATAAAAGTAGTAGAATTGGATACAAACAAATCTGTTTACAGGGAGCTTGCTTTAGTAAAAGTAACTGTGGATATGAATACTAAATCTTCTATTACGGAAACAGTTAATATATTTAGAGCTAATATTGTAGACCTGAATAATAAAAGCATGACTATTGAAATAACTGGGGATGAAGGAAAAGTATCAGCTTTTATTAATCTTATGAAGCCTTATGGTATTAAGGAAATTGTGAGAACAGGTGTAACTGCTCTTGAAAGAGGATGTAAATCCATAGATATAGAAGGGATTGAGTGTAAATTTGCATAAAAGCAAATTTACACTCAATCCTTTTAATTTTACAGAAAAGTGTTAACAAAGCTGTAAACAATCTAAAGTCCCTAAAATGTTATTTTTAAGAGAATATTTAATAAATTTAAAGCCAAAACTGTCAAATAGTAGTATAATAATGAATGTAGATTAATGAAGTTAATATGTTTTAGATAAGGCTTTATATGGTTCTAGGTAAAAACATTGGAGTTAAGTTTCAATTTGTAGGAGGATTCATAGCAATAAATGATAGAAAATGAAAACAATAAGGAGAAAACAATAAAAAAACCTAAAATAAAAGTAAATAGAAAGAAAATGACAAGATCTTTATGTATACTTGTTGTATTGTTTTATATTATGCGTATATCTTGGATACATTTTTGGGTTAATAAGTATGACAAGCTTATATATCCTGGAGTTAAAGTAGAAGGTATAAAATTAAATGGAAAAACTAAAGAAGAAGCTGTAAATACTTTGAAACGCAATTATGTAAATGAAATATTTAAGAAAAATATAGTGATTAAGGTTCAGGACAAATCATATACAATAAATTATTCAAAGCTTAATATAAATTATAATATAGAAGATACTGTAAAAGATGCTTTTAAGTATGGTAAGGACAAAAGTACCCATGATAAATATAAAGCTATAAGAAGTTCAGAAGAAAAGAATTTTAGTTTGAAGTATAAATATGATAAAAAAGAAATTGAAGAAACTATATCAAAAATTCAGCAGCAGTTTGATAAAAAGCCAGTAGATGCTAAAATAACTAAAAATAAAGATGATGACTTTAAAATTACTTCAGAAAAATATGGACAAGAGGTTGATAAGGACAAACTTATTAAGGATATTGATGAGGGAATTAGCAATAAGGCTATTAAGGATATAGTAGTTAATGCTTCATTAAAAAAGGTACAACCTTCTACAAAAAAATCAGACTTAGAGAAGATTGATACAAAAATATCTAGTTTTACTACTAATTTTTCATCTTCATCAGATAGTAGAATTAACAATATTAATATATCAGCAAAGGCTTTAGATGGAACTACTATAATGCCAAAAGGAAAATTTAGTTTTAATAATATAGTAGGAGAAAGAACGGAGAAAAAAGGATATAAAGCTGCAACAATTATTGTGGGTGATAAATTAGAGTCTGGTCTAGGTGGAGGTGTATGTCAGGTGTCAAGTACACTTCATAATGCTGTAGTAAGAGCGGGTATAACACCTACAGAAAGAGATCACCACAACATGCCTGTTAGTTATGTAGGTCTTGGAATGGATGCAACTGTGGATTATGGAAATATAGATTATAAGTTTAAAAATACACTGGATTATCCTATATATATAGAGTGTGTAGTAAAGGACAAGGATATAACATTTAATATTTTTTCTAATTCTAAATTAACTAAAAAAACCTATGACCTTGTAAATAATGTTAAAACCGTGAGCAAGGCTGGAAAAACAATATGTACAGTAAAAGCGTATAAAGTCACTTATGTAGATGGAAAAGAGGTTTCTAGACAGGAAATAAATAGTGATGATTATGCAAAATAAAATTTTGTAATAATTATATAGGGACTTTGAAAGATTTTTTGTTGAAATTTTGTCTTTCAAAAGTCCCTTATTATTATGTAGGAGATTTAAATATTTTTTCAAGATTAATTTTTAGATCTTTATACAATGAACTTACAAAAGTATCTTTAGAGTAAAACACTTTTGGAGTACCATAACTGCCATTAACTAAAGTATATTGAGTTATTGATCCACTTGGTTCAACTATATTATACTCTAATACTCCGAATTTTTGGTATATACGAGCCTTAATAAAATAGTCGTTGTCAGAATATTTTTCAGATACTACTTCAAAAACTATTTTTGGTGATGATATAAAACTTTCACCTAAAGTTTCAGCATCTTCACACATGATAAAAATGTCAGGTAATAAGTTATATTGTTCATTTTCATTCTTAAATATAACTTCTATTTGCTTAGAAAAAGGTTCACAGTTGCTTCCGTCAAAATATTCATCTAACCTAGAAAGAAGTCTTCTTACTATTCTATTATGGTTTTGAGATGTTCTGGAACTAAATAATATTTCACCATTTAGATATTCGCAGATTCCATCATATTTACTTTGAATTTCCTCAAATTGTTTTGGTGTAATAAATACATTTCTAATCGGTTCCATATATTCATCACCTCATTATATTATATTTCTATAAACTTATTATATGTCTATTGTTAACGCTTATCAATTATTTATTAAAATTAGAGTTAATTTAAAAACTAGTTATGAATTACATTAATTATAAAAGTATAATTTAGAAAATATTATATTCTAAGTTGTGATATAATATTTTGTGTAAAACTGGACCATGGAGGTGAATGAAGTTATGGAATATAAATCCACTATTAAGTCCAGACCTTATTTGTATAAAGAAACCAAAAAGGCTGCAATCCTTATAAATCAAGGTTTATCTTTAAGTGAAATAAAAAAGAAATCATTAGAAGAAAATATTTTTCAACTTGAAAGTGAAGCTAGAAAAAAGGAAGTTGCATCAATAATAGCTTCAAGATTACAAATTTTGGATAAGCACATAATAGAAAAAATAGTAAAGGGCAACATAGAAACATCTAAAATACTTGTTTTATATTCAATTATCAAAACAGATAGGTTATTTTTTGAATTTATGAATGAGATTTATAAGGAGAAAATATTATTAAGAGATTTTTATATAAAAGACAAAGATTTTAATTTATTTTTTCAAAGTAAAAGAGAGCAAAGTGATAAAGTAGCTTCTTGGACAGAATATACATTAAAAAAGTTAAAACAAGTTTATATAAGAATTCTTTTTGAATGTGGGCTTATTAAAAACCAAAAAGGGGATAGAGAAATAAAGATTCCTATAGTAGAGAATGAAGTAAAACAATATCTCTACAAAATAGGAGATAAAATATATATAAATGCAATACTAGGAGATAATGAGTAAAGGAGTAGAGATGGTAATGAAGGATATATATCAAAGAATTGATGAAATATTACCTAAGATCGTTGAATCTACATTTATACAAAATAAGGGATTAGGTAATGAAATAGGATTCTATATTTTTGACTATAATCCAGAACATGAACTCTTAATTAGGGAGAGAATAAAATTTATAAAGGAAAAGGCTAAGGAAGTATATGGATTAAATATAGTTGAATTTGATCTTTATGATATAATTTTAGAAATTTTAGAGTCAAAGGGATATTTTAAGAAGAATCTAGAAATGGAACAGAAAAAAGGCAGTGAACAAGTGTTCAATGCTACTAAAAAAACATTAAGATTAACATTAGAAAATGACTTAGTGGTAAAATACATTTCAGAAAGGTTAGAGGGAAGGGACATTGTATTTTTAACTGGTATAGGGAAGGCTTGGCCTATAATAAGATCACATACTATTTTAAATAATCTACATAGAATCGTAGAAAAGCAGCCATTAATAATGTTTTTTCCAGGAAACTATGATGGTGGTTCACTTATGCTCTTTAATACTTTGAAAGATGACAATTATTATAGAGCATTTCCATTAATAGATAAAGTTTAGATTAATTCAGAAAGGTAGAATTGATTAACTAATGTTTGTAAAAGTAAGAGCCTAGTGGTAGTTATCGGATAAATATTAAAAGTATAGGGGGAAATTTATATGGACTTCATGTTAAAAGATATGTTTTATAAAAAAATAGATAGAGATATTAAAGGTGTTATAAAAGTTGGGCAGTATGATGATGAAAATATAAAGCAGGAATTAGATGAATATGTTGTAACTGGTGAGTTAAACAAACATATTGATAGATTTTTTGAAAGCTATAAAACAGGTATATTAGGAAATACAGATAAAAACGGTGTATGGATTTCAGGATTCTTTGGTAGTGGTAAGTCTCATTTTTTAAAGATACTTTCTTATCTTTTAGAAAATAGAGACATAGAAGGAAAGAAAGCTATTAATTATTTTGATGATAAGGGATTGGATAGCGTTATATTAGCAAATATGAAACAAGCAGGAGATGTAAAAGCAGATGTTATTCTTTTCAATATAGACTCGAAATCTGACTCTGATTCTAAGTCTAATAAAGATGCAATTGTCAATGTATTTAACAAGGTATTTAATGAAATGCAGGGCTTTTGCGGATCTATGCCTTGGATAGCAGAATTAGAGAGGCAAATGGTTAAAGATGGAGTTTATGAAGATTTTAAAAGGACTTTTGAAGAAATATCAGGTAATTCATGGATAGATGCAAGGGAAGACTTCTTCTATGAAGAAGATTCAATTATAGAAGCCTTGTCTAAAACTACTAAAATGAGTGAGGAAGCAGCAAGAAATTGGTATAACAAGTGTGAAGAAAATTATTCATTAAGTATAGATAAGTTTGCTTTCAAGGTTAAAGAATACAGTGATTCTAAGGGAAAAAATCATCATGTAGTTTTCTTAGTAGATGAAATTGGTCAGTATATAGGAGATAATACTAGGTTTATGTTAGACCTTCAAACAGTTGTAGAGGATTTAGGTACTAAATGCAACGGAAAATGCTGGGTAATAGTTACATCTCAAGAAGGATTGGATGAATTTACAAAGGTTAAAGGAAATGATTTTTCTAAGATTCAAGGCAGATTTAATACTAGATTATCTCTTTCATCAGCAAATGTGGATGAAGTAATTAAAAAACGTATACTTAGAAAAAAAGATACTGCTATAAGCCATTTAAAAGCATTATATGAGCAAAAAGAATCTATAATAAAGAATCTTTTAACCTTTACATCAGATACTGCTGAAATGAAATTATATAAAAATGGAGAAGATTTTGCAGAAGTATATCCATTTATTCCTTACCAATTTAATTTACTTCAAGCTACCTTTAATGGAATTAGGGAGCATGGAGCATCTGGTAAGAGCTTATCTAAAGGAGAAAGAAGTTTATTAGGTGCATACCAACAAGTTGCTGTAGATTATATGGATAAGGACTCTAATATACTTATACCGTTTTCAGCTTTTTATAGAACCATAGAAACTTTTTTAGATTCAGCCATTAGATCAGTTATCATTCATGCAGAAAACAATGATCACTTAAACGATTATGATGTGGAAATTTTAAAACTTTTATTTTTGGTTAAGTATGTAAAAGAAATTAAAGCTAATATAGAAAATTTATCTACATTATTAGTAAGTGAAATAGATGATGACAAACTAGAAATAAAGAAAAAAGTTCAAGAATCCTTAAACAGACTAATAAGAGAAACATTAGTTCAGAAGAATGGTGATGAATATATATTTTTAACTAATGATGAGCAGGATGTAAATAAAGAAATTAAGAATATGCCAGTAGATAGTGGGGAAGTTGTTCAAAAGATTGGAGAAATAATTTTTGATGATATATATGGTGATCCTAAATTTTCATATTCAAAAAAATATCAATTTACATTTAATAAAATAGTAGATGATAGAACTAGAGGACCACAAACAAATGAAATAGGAGTTAAGGTTATAACTGCAAATTTTGATTTAGTAGGTGGCTCTAGTGAAAGTGAGTTAAAGCTTTTATCTACTAGAGAAAGCAATGTAATTATAAATATTGCAAAGGAAGTTAATTATATTGAAGAAATAGAAAATGTATTAAAGATAGATGCTTATTTAAGAGTTAAGGGAGGAACAAAATCTAGTACAGCTATAGAAGACATTAAAACAAAGAAAAGCAGGGAGAGAGAAGATAGAGCCAAAAGAGCAAAGTTTTTAATAGAAGAAGCTTTAAGAACTGCAGAAGTATATGTGAATGGAAGTTTACTAGATATAAAAGAAAAAAGCAGTATAGATAGAATAAATGAAGGACTAAGGGCCTTAATAGATTCTAAGTATAATAAGATTAACTACATAAAGAGTTTTAAAGAAAATGCTAAAGAGCTTTATGACATTATGGATGCAAGATTAAACCAAATGGAGTTAGTGGATAGCAATCCTAATAGATTAGCGGTAGATGAAGTTAATAATCATATACAAACTAGTTCAGCAAGAAATCTGCAAGTTACAGTTAAGAGCGTATTAACTAAGTTTTCAAAGCCTCCTTATGGATGGAAAGACATTGACATACAGACCATAATAATAACTTTATTTAAAAAGCAGGATATTAAAGTTATATTGAATGGAGAAGTAGTGACTCCTAACAATAGAGAAATAGTAAACTATATTACTAAGAGAGATTATATTGAGAGAGTTATATTAAAGACTAGAGAAAAAGTAAGTCAAAAATACATAGATGTAGTTCGTGATTTAAATAAGGATTTGTTTGGATTTTCATCACTACCAGGTGATGAAGATGGAATAATGAGTATATTTAAAGATGAATGTAAGAAGGAGCTATCAAGAATAAACGAAATGCTTGTTAACTTTTCACATAGAAACTCTTACCCAGGAGAAAATATATTAAAGGATGGTAAGAAATTATTTGTAGAAATAGTAGAGCTTACAGATACAATTGAGTTTTTTAAAAAAGTGTATGATTTAGAAGATGAGTTATTAGATTATGCAGATAATATTGATGAGATAAAGGGATTTTTCTATAAGAAAGAAAATGGAAGAATAGATTTTTCATCTAAAGGCGAGCAGAGGATTATATTTGATGATGCTTTAGATAAGTTAGAAAACTTTCAAGATAATAAAGAATATATAGTAAACGATGATGTAAAGAGAGTTGTAGAAGAAATAAAGGAAATATTGAGAATGTCTAAACCTTATTCTAAGATACCAGGAATACCACTTTTAATAGAAAAGTATAACAACAAGATATTGTCATTACTAGAAGAAGAAAGTATTCCTGTAAAAGGCTTTATAGAAATGTGTAAAAAAGAGGTTTTTGAAACCTTAGACAATTATGATTTTAAGGATAAGTTTAATAATAAAATAATTGAAGAATTTAATAACCTTTATGCTAGAGTTGAAGGAGCAAATAATTTTGCTGTACTTTCATCCATGTCTGATCTCGCAGATAAGCTTAAGCTAAAATTAATTAAGGAAATAATAGAAGAGGATGAAAGACAAAAGATAATAAAGTCTAAGAAAATAGAAAATGCCAATAGAGTGGCAGAGAAACCAGAAAATAAAGAAGAAAAAACTATTGCTGCAGCTTATGAAGTAGATAGTATACCAGAGGTTATTATAAAAACAAAGACTTTAAGCATGAGGGAATTAGTTAAAGGTCAGAAGACTATAAAGAATAATGATGACATAGATGAAGTTGTAGAAGCACTAAGAAAGAAATTAAGAGAAGAGCTGGAAAAGGATACAATAATAAGTTTGGTTTAGTGGGCAGTGATTAGTGAGCAGTAAGTATTGGGTAGATAGTAACTAACCACTGCTCACTAGATATAAGAAGGGGAAAAACAAATGGATAAAAATAAAATAAAAACTTTTGCCATATGGGCTAGAAAAAATTTAATAGGTTCAGTTAGTGAAAGAGCAAATAGAATAGGTGTAACAGAAAATAAAATAGAAGATGCAGTAGCTGTACAAGGTGGATTTAAGTTAGAAGGTAAGGAAGAAATATTTAAACTTTCTAAAGGGCATAGAGATAAGCTAGTAAATGAAGTTAGAGAAAAAGGCTTTGATCAAGTAATGGAAGAGGCAGCGTATACCTGGTTTAATAGATTTATGGGACTCAGGTATATGGAAGTGAATGACTATCTTCCAAGTGGAATAAGAGTTCTTTCATCAGAAGTTGAAGGAAAAACAGAGCCAGATGTTTTAACTAGAATATCCGAAGTAATAGATGAATTAAAATTAGATGCAGAATACATATATAGACTTTTAGATAGTGGAAAGACAGAAGATAGAGAAGAAGCCTATAAGCATATTTTAGTAAAGCAATGTAATGAACTAGGCAAAATAATACCTCAAATGTTTGAAAAGATAAGTGACTATACAGAATTATTACTACCAGATAACCTTTTAGAAGAAGGTTCTGTAATAAGAAAAATGGTAGAAGATATAGAAGAAGTAGACTTTAAGGAAGAAGTAGAAATAATAGGCTGGATGTATCAATACTATATATCTGAAAAGAAAGATGAAGTATTTGCAGCCTTAAAAAAGAATGTAAAAATATCAAAAGAAAATATACCAGCAGCAACACAACTTTTTACTCCAAAGTGGATAGTTAAATATATGGTAGAAAATTCACTAGGCAGATTGTGGCTTGAAGGACATCCCAATGAAGAGATTCAAAAGGAGTGGAAATACTATTTGGAAGAAGCAGACCAGGAGCCGGAAGTAGAAGAAGAATTAAAGAAGATAAGGGAAGAACATAGTAAATTAAAGCCAGAAGATATAAAGGTATTAGATCCATGTATGGGCTCAGGACATATATTGGTGTATGCATTTGACGTACTTTATAAGATATATGTATCAGCAGGATATTCAGAAAGAGAAATACCTAGAATGATACTACAAAATAATCTTTATGGTCTGGATATAGACGATAGAGCAGCACAACTGGCTTCTTTTGCTTTGATTATGAAGGCTAGACATTATAATAGAAGGTTGTTTAGGGAGATTGAAAGAGTAGACTTGGAATTAAATTTATGTTCAATACAAGAGAGTAATGAAATAACTAAAGAGGCTATAGACTACTTTGTAGGAGTTGATAGTGGACAGAAGATAGTGGACAGTAAGAAGATTAAAGAAGATGTATTACAAGAAGTTGCTATGGATACTGTGAAAGTTGGTAATGATACGCTTAGAGAAGATATTGAATATTTAGTTGAAGTGTTTACTGATGCTAAGGAATATGGGTCTATACTTGAGGTTAAAAAAGTAAATTTTAAAGCATTGAAACAGAGATTAATGGAAATAGAAAAAGATGATAACTTTATATTTGGTGATTATAGAAGAATACTTTTGGATAAACTTCCTGTAATAGTTAAACAAGCAGAAATAATGGGTAGAAAATATGGGATTTGTGTTACTAATCCTCCCTATTTGGGTAGAAAAGGTATGTCGATAAAATTAATAGACTATATTGATGAAAAATATTCTAAACATAAACAGGATGTATATTCGGTATTTATTGATAAGGTTAATAACTATACAAACAAATATTGCTTTATGGGAATGATAACCCAACATTCATGGATGTTTTTGGAGAGATTTTCAGAGTTGAGAATTAAATTACTAGATTATACAACAATAATAAATATGGTTCATTTAGGTGCAAGAGCATTTGAAGAAATAAGTGGTGAAGTAGTTCAATCAGTAGCATTTGTATTACAAAACAGAAACAATAAGCAATATATTGGAAAGTATTCAAGGCTAATAGACTATAATAACACATATGAAAAGGAAAAAAATTATCTGGAAAAAGAAAATATAATATGTACTAAGCAAAAATTATTTAATGAAATACCTAATAATTACATTGCATATTGGATAACTGTTAATATGAATAAATTATTTGCAAATAGCAATTTAACTTCTTATGGAAAAGCACGAGAAGGTATGGCAACGGCAAACAATGACTACTTTCTAAAATTATGGTATGAAGTAAATTATAACCATATTAGGTTTAACGAATTTTCAAGGGAGTCAGCAATAATTAGTCAGAAGAAGTGGTTTCCGTATAATAAAGGAGGAGAGTATAGAAAATGGTATGGAAATAGAGATTATATAGTTAATTGGTATAATGACGGGGAGGAAATAAGAAATTTTAAAGATGGAAAGGGAAAAGTAAGATCACATAATTATAATCTAGAATATATATTTAATGAAGGAATTGGGTGGTCGTCAATTAGTTCAGGTATATTTAATTCTAGGTATATACCACATGGAACGTTATCTGATTCTAAAGGACCTACCTATTATTGTGATACAGATGAAAATTTAAATTATATATTAGGATTTCTTAATAGCAAAATTTCAAATGAACTACTTAAAATTTTGGCTCCAACACTAGATTATAAAGTTGGAGATATAGCGGATTTGCCTTTAATTTTAAAAGATGAAAAAAAGTTTTTAGTTAATCAATATGTTGATTTTTTAATAAATAAATGTAAAAATGACTGGGATTCATTTGAAACCTCATGGGATTTTAAAATACATCCACTTCTATTAGTGGATAGTGGAAAGTGGATGGTGGGGATAGTAGAGATGAACAAAAAAATACTAATCACTATTCACTATCCACTACCTGCTATATCTCTGATGCATTTAATATTTGGAAGTCATTTACGGATAGTCAATTTAATCAATTAAAGCATAATGAAGAAGAATTAAATAAAATCTTCATTGACATCTATGGTTTACAGGATGAATTAACTCCAGAAGTAGAAGATAAAGATATAACCATAAGAAAAGCAGATAGAGAAAGAGACATAAAATCATTTATTTCTTATGCTGTTGGTTGTATGCTTGGAAGATATTCCATAGATGCAGAAGGTCTTATTTATGCAGGTGGAGAATGGAAGGATAAATGGAGAGGTGATAATGGAGAGTGGAGAGTTAGGAAGCAATTAAAAAATGAAGATGGTGAAATAGTAGTTGATGAATGGATTAAGGCTACTTTTGTGCCAGATTTAGATAATGTTATTCCTATTACAGAAGATGAGTATTTTGAGGATGATATAGTTTCTAGATTTATTGAATTTGTCAGAACTGTTTATGGTAAGGAAACTTTAGAAGAAAATTTAGATTTTATTGCTGATTCAATAGGTAGAAAGCCTTCCGAAACTGCAAGACAGGCAATTAGAAGATACTTTATTAAAGATTTTTATAAGGATCATTTAAAGGTTTATCAAAAGAGACCCATTTATTGGATGTTTGATTCAGGTAAAAATGACGGCTTTAGGGCTTTAATTTATATGCATAGATATAATGAACAAACTGTAGCAAAGGTTAGAACTGATTATCTTCATACATTACAGAGAAAGTATGAAGCAGAAATACAAAGACATCAATTAATAGTGGATTCAGAAGAATATACTGCAAAAGATAGAACTGCTGCTAAAAAGAAGATAAGTAAAATAACTAAACAGATAGAAGAATGCAGGGAGTATGATCAGGTAGTTGCTCATTTAGCTAATGAGAAGATAGCTATTGATTTAGATGATGGAGTCAAGGTTAACTATGCTAAGTTCCAAGGAGTTAAAGTAATTAACTCTAAAGGAAAAGAAGTTAAGATGGACTTATTAGTAAAGATTTAGAAATTAATATAGGGTATGCTTAGTGTATACCTTATATCTTATAAATAGGAAGATTATAAGGCAGGTGAGTATATAGGTGCTTATTAAATTTGATTATTGGGAGATTGATGAAGAATCTCCATTCGGTAGTGGAGCCAGTGAGAAAAAGTGGCTTATTAATCCTAAAACTAGGCAGAAAGGTATATTTAAATTTCCTAAGGGTGCAGATATGGGGAAGCCTACAGGCGAATATTGGGCTGAAAAAATTGCATCACAATTGGCTGAAGTTTTAGAAATAGAATGTGCTAAGGTTGATATAGGAACATTTAGAGGTAGAGTAGGATCTATGAGTTATATGATATTAAATGATGAAGAAGAACTAATAGAGGGGATTCAATATATTACTAAGATATATAAGGAATATAATCAAGATAAGTTTATTGACTACAAAACAGCAGAACCTTATTCTATAAATATGATACTTCAATCAATTAAGGAAACAGGATTAGAAAAGGATTTCTTAGCTATTCCAATATTTGATGCATTAATAGGCAACAGTGATAGACATCATAGTAATTGGGGAATAGTAAGGAATAAAGTAAGTGGACACATAAGAATATCACCATTATATGATAATGGATCATCGTTATGTTGCCTTATTGATCCAAAAGATGTTCCGAACTTTTTAAGAGATAAGATGAGATTTGAGTCTTTAATATTTGGTAAATCAAAATCTATGATAAGATGGACAAAACCTAATAGAATAAGACATTTTGAATTAGTTGAATATATTAAAAGTGAATACTATGAAGAAACAGTTTGTATAGTAGATAAAATAAGAGAGAAGTTAAATGATAATAGAATAAGAGATATTGTATATAGTTATGATGATGGAATAATTCATCCCAATATAAAAAAATTATTATATGCTTTTTTAATAGAAAGAAGAAAGAGAATTATAGATATATATTATGGAGAAAAGGAGGAATAGTAATGAGTACAATTAATACCAGAGACTATATTTATCTAGTTTGGAAATATTATAAAACTAGGCAAAGATATATAGTTGGGGAGTTGTCTAAAAATGGCAAATATGAATTTAGATATAAAGCTGAAGATATAAACAAAGCAATTAAAAATGGGTTTAAACCACTTATAGCATTTCCTGACATAAATGAAGTATATGAAAGTTATGATATATTTCCTGCTTTTTCAAGTAGATTACCGGATAAGAGAAGAAAAGATGTAAAAGAAATATTAGCAAAATACAAGTTAGAAAAGTATGATGCATTTGAACTTTTAAAAAAGAGTGGAGGTAAACTTCCAACAGATAGTTTAGAATTCATAGATCCAATATTTTTAGATGAAACTAATATTGAGAGGGAGTTTTATATAGCAGGCGTTCGATATTATGACTATTGTGATGAGAAAAGTAAAAATACAAAATTAAAATTAGATATTAATGAAAAGCTGATATTAGAAAAAGATTACAATAATAAGTATGATAAATATGCAATAAAAGTTATTAATAAAGAAAATAAAATTATTGGATATATACCAGTTTTCTTTAGCAAAGAGATAAGTGAAGCCATTGAAAACAACAGAAAAATTAAATGTGTTGTAATTAATAAAGAATGTAGTGATACTTGTGAAGAGTGCATAAAGGTTAAATTAACTATTATTTAAATACTTTAAGATAAAAAAAGAAAACTAACATTGTTGTAAAAATAAGGATTTTTAAATAACATATTGACAAATAGTAAAATTTTAGGTATTATAGTAATAGGAACTAGGTAAATGTTTATAGCATATCGAGAGTTTAACTAGTTACTATAACAAGGCAAATGCCGTAAAGTATCCCCTGTGTTCATATGAGCATAGGGGTATCTTTTTTTGTATTAATTTGTAAAAAATGTATTTTGGTAGAATAGGGTGATTGTATGGGTGAAGAAATTAATTATTCATTAGGGCTTGATATTGGTATTGCTTCGGTAGGATGGTCTGTTATTAATTTAGATGTAAATAGAATTGAAGACCTGGGTGTTAGAATTTTTAATGCTGCTGAAAATCCAAAGGATGGAGCATCGTTAGCACTGCCAAGAAGATCAGCTAGAGGAAGAAGACGTTTACTTAGGAGAAAAGCATATAGAGTAAAACGTGTTAAAAATTTTATAATGGCAAGAAAGATTTTGAGTGAGGATAAATTAAAGAACCTTTTTATAAATAAGAATGTTATAAGTGTATGGGAAGCAAGAGTAAAAGGATTAAATGAAAAGCTGTCAGAAGAAGAATGGTCAAAAATATTAATTAACTTATGTAAAAGAAGAGGGTTTAAGTCAAATAGAAAGAATGAAGCAAAGAATAAAGAAACTGGACAAATTTTGAGTAGTATTAATAATAACCTTGAAAAAATGAAAGAGGTAAATGCTAGAACGGTTGGAGAATTTATTTATAATGAAGTTAAATCTTCAAAAGATAGGTATAAAGCTTTACGCAATAAGTTTGGTGAATATAATATGTGTGTGTCTAGAGACATAATTAGAGAAGAAATTCATACTTTATTTGAAAAACAAAGAGAGTTTGAGAACGAATTTGCAGCAGATGAACTAGAAGATGAGTATTTAGCTATATTTGATTCTCAAAGACCTTATTCGAAATTTGAAGATTTAGAGAAATTAGTAGGATTTTGTACCTTTGAAAAGAAAAAATACAAACGAGCACCTAAAAATTGTATTTCATCAGAGGAATTTGTATTGTATGAAGGAATAAATAAACTTTCAATTATGAATAATGGTGATAGAAGAAAATTGACTAATGATGAAAGAGAATTAATTGTAAATGAAGCTTTTAAAAAGAAAGAAATAAAATATACTAATTTAAGAAAACTATTGAATTTAAAAGAAGAAGATAGGTTTTTAACATTAACATATAGTATTGATAAAGATACTTATAAAACTGAAAATACAAAATTTATTTCATTAAAAGGATATCACGAAATAAGGAAATCTATAGAGTATGGTGTTAGTAAAATGTACTGGCAGGAAATTAAGAATAATAGAAAAATGTTAAACGATATTGCTTATGTTTTAACTTTAGGAAAAACAGATGATGATATTATTAAACAATTAAAATTAAGAAATATTTCAGACACAAAGGTTATAGACTCCCTTTTAGATATTTCATTTAGCAAATTTAATAATTTGTCTATAGAAGCAATAGAAAAGATATTGCCTTTTATGAAAGAAGGATATCAGTATAACGAAGCTTGTGAAAAAGCAGGGTATAATTTTAAAGCATTATACGAGGGAATTAAGAGTAAAAAGTTGCCAGTTATTGAGATAGATGAGATAGTAAATCCTGTAGTTAATAGAGCATTAGCTCAAACAAGAAAAGTTATTAATTCAGTTATTGATAGATATGGTTCACCAATAAGAATAAACATTGAATTGGCAAGAGATTTAGCTAAGAATTTTAAAGATAGGAAAGCTATTGAAAAGGAACAAAAAGAAAATAGATGTAATATAGAGAAGATTAGAGAAGAAATTAAAAGTTTAATGGGAAAAGAGCCAACAGGAAGTGAAGTACTGAAATATCGTTTATGGCAGCAGCAAAGGGGTGAATGTGCATACACTCAACAATCTATATATATAGAAAATTTGTTTGATCATGGATATTGTGAGATTGATCACATAATCCCATTCAGTAGGTCCTTTGATGATAGTCTATCTAATAAGGTATTAGTATTAGGTATAGAAAATCAAAGAAAGAGTAATAGAACCCCATATGAATATTTTGGATTAGATGAGCAACGATGGAACAGATTTGAGACATGGGTAAAAGGAAGTTACTTGAATTATAAGAAAAAAAGTAATTTGTTAAAGAAGAGGTTATCTGAGGAAGAACAAAGAGAATGGAAGACTAGAAATTTACAGGATACTAAATATATATGCAGATACATAGCTAATTATATTAATAATAGACTAGAATTTAAACCAAGTGAGTCAAAACAAAAAGTTATTACTATTAATGGTAGAGCTACTGCTTATTTAAGAGCTAAATGGGGATTGATGAAGGTTAGAGGAAATGGTGATAAGCACCATGCTTTAGATGCAGCTGTAGTTGCAGTTGCTACTCAAAAAATGGTACAGCAAATATCAAAATATAGTAAGGCACATGAATTAAGTAGTATTAGAAATAACCATGAGTTCATTGATATGGAAACAGGTGAAATAGTACAATTAGAAGAATATAAGGATCTTCTTAAAAAAATTCTTCCAAGACCTTGGTTAGGTTTTAGTGAAGAATTATCAATGAGGTTAAGTAATGATCCAATTAGTGAATTGAAAAAATCACCATTTAAAAGTTATGATGAAGAGTTTATTAGAAATACAGTAAAACCAATTTTTGTTTCAAGAGTTCCATTTAGAAAGATTGGTGGAAAATTATTTGGAGAAACTGTTTATTCAAAAAAGCATTTTAATAAAGATGGATATTTTGTTAAGAAAAAGAAGCTGACAGAGTTGACTAAAGAAGATTTGAATAATTTTTATAACTATGGGTGTGATAAAAGACTTTATGATGCAATAATGGAGAGAATGGAACAATTCAATTATAATGCAAAGAAGGCTTTTGAGGGGAAATTTAGAAAGCCAACTAAAAATGGTACTGAAGGACCTATGGTAAGAAGTATAAAAATTAAAACAAAGGTGCCTTTTAAAGATGGAATAGAACTTCAAAATGTTGAAGGTTTAGTTGCTAAAGAGGGAATGGTAAGAATAGATATTTATGAAAAAGAAAATAAGTATTTTGTGGTGCCAGTATATAGATATCAATTAGCTAAAGGAATAATTCCTAAAAAGGCAGTTTTAAGGAACTATCAGGAGGAACAATGGCCGACAATGGATGAAAGTTATAAGTTTAAGTTTTCTATTTATAAAAATGATTTAATAGAAATAAAATATGAAAAGAAGAGCGGTTATTTTGGGTATTATGATGGTTTTAATAGACATACGGATTCATTAACTATTCAAAATCATGACAGATCTGAAGAGTATGAGGGAGTTGGAATTAAATTAGGAGTTGTAGAATTTAACAAATATCAAGTAGATGTATTAGGAAATTACTATAAAGTTAAGGCAGGTGGAAAACAATGAGCTTTAGAAGTGTAATAATCTCAAATTCTGCTAATTTAAGCTTAAGAAATAGCAATTTAGTAATTAATAATGAAGATGAATTTCAAATTCCTATAGAAGATATATCCGTTTTAGTTATAGAAGGGATATCTGTTAGATTAACAAATAGATTGCTAAGTAAGTTATCAGAAAATAATGTTGCAACTATTATTTGTGATGAAACACATTTACCTTCCTCTATAGTATTACCTTTAAATACACATTATAGATCTTATAAAGTGTTAAAACAACAATTGAATCAAAGCCAGGCTTTTAGCAAAAGAATATGGCAAGGTATAATTAAACAAAAGCTATGCAATCAAGGAAAATGCTTAGATATTTTATCATTAAATGGAGGGGAATTTTTAGGAAAATTGTCATCTTCAGTTGAGAGTGGTGATAAAGGCAATAAAGAAGCAATAGGTGCAAAATATTATTTTAAGTGTTTATTTGGAGAAAATTTTACACGTGATGATGAGAATGGAATTAATTCAGCTTTAAACTATGGTTATGCAATTATAAGAAGTGCAGTTGCAAGGGCTTTAGTTATGTACGGATTTAATACTGCGTTGGGTGTAAATCATTGTAATGAATTAAATTCTTTCAATCTTGGAGATGATTTTATGGAACCATTCAGACCAATAGTAGATTTATGGGTTTATAACAATGTGGAGTATGATGATATATTAACAAAAGAGCATAGAATAGATTTAGTTGATTTAATTAATTATGAATGCACCATTGATGGGCAAAATCACTCTATTTTAAATGCTATTGATAAAATGATATCTTCTTATACAACAGCTTGTAGCAAAAAGGATTTTAGATTATTGAAGTTACCTCTGATAAAACAATTGGAATATCATTATTATGAGTAGAAGATTTATGAGATTAATTGTATTTTTTGATTTACCTGTTGTAAAAAAAGAAGATAGAAAAGCATATCAAAACTTTAGAAGATTTTTATTGAATGATGGATATATAATGATTCAGTACTCTGTATATTCTAGAATTTGTAATGGAACAGATGGTGTAAATAAGCATATTATAAGATTAAAAAGAAATTTACCACTTAAAGGTTCAGTTAGGTATTTACAAATTACAGAAAAGCAATATTCTGAAATGAAATTTTTAGTAGGGTCAGCAAAACCACAAGAAAAAAATATAAATTCAAGTCAATTAAATGTTTTTTAGAATCATAAAAGTCATTGAAACATAGCAATTTCAATGGCTTTTATAATTGGTATTATAGCATATCGAGAATTTACTAGGAACTATAACTGCTTGATTCTCTTCATCTGGATTAGCAATATTATAGCATATCGAGAATTTACTAGGAACTATAACATAAAAACAACAAATGATATTCTTGAATGGATTATAGCATATCGAGAATTTACTAGGAACTATAACCTGGCAGCTTCATCATAAGCAATTGGTGCAATTATAGCATATCGAGAATTTACTAGGAACTATAACACTTCATCAGCATAGGTTTTCATTAATATTATTATAGCATATCGAGAATTTACTAGGAACTATAACTTATACTTATTCATATGTATTAATGTGTACATTATAGCATATCGAGAATTTACTAGGAACTATAACTGTGGGAGATGAAGACGCAGAAATAAAATTATTATAGCATATCGAGAATTTACTAGGAACTATAACTCTTCTTCCCTTAACTTCTTTTTCCAATAAATTATAGCATATCGAGAATTTACTAGGAACTATAACGCTAAAAGCCATAGTTCCATCTGTACAATATTATAGCATATCGAGAATTTACTAGGAACTATAACTGATGTATTAGTACTTACTGCATCAGTTGAATTATAGCATATCGAGAATTTACTAGGAACTATAACGTTTAAAATTGGAGCTATTACATTTTCTAAATTATAGCATATCGAGAATTTACTAGGAACTATAACCTTTCACTAGCTACTGGCAGTTCATTTTTTATTATAGCATATCGAGAATTTACTAGGAACTATAACGCGTTCGCTATACTTATATTATATATTCATATTATAGCATATCGAGAATTTACTAGGAACTATAACAATTATGCATTTTTAAAGGCTTGTGGATTGATTATAGCATATCGAGAATTTACTAGGAACTATAACTGTATTAGTGCAGGAATAGCAGTAATAAGAATTATAGCATATCGAGAATTTACTAGGAACTATAACGGTAATTGTTCAAGTCTATGTATGTATTCATTATAGCATATCGAGAATTTACTAGGAACTATAACCAAAAAGCCTAATGGAGCCACTGGGTTCAATTATAGCATATCGAGAATTTACTAGGAACTATAACCATCTTTTATATATATCCACACTACTACCTATTATAGCATATCGAGAATTTACTAGGAACTATAACCCATCTGTAAGTAAGTGATTAGTCATCTTTATTATAGCATATCGAGAATTTACTAGGAACTATAACTTATCTATTGATAACTGTAATTCTTCTTCTATTATAGCATATCGAGAATTTACTAGGAACTATAACTAATTTCTTTAGTTGTTCTATTGTAATCAATTATAGCATATCGAGAATTTACTAGGAACTATAACAAGAAGATGAATAGCAAGAGTAGGAGGAGCATTATAGCATATCGAGAATTTACTAGGAACTATAACAATCTTTCTAGTTCATCTCCTGTTAGGTTGATTATAGCATATCGAGAATTTACTAGGAACTATAACTTACGATACAAGGCACTGCACCATCTAAATATTATAGCATATCGAGAATTTACTAGGAACTATAACTATAAACTTATTTTCATCTCTATAAGATAAATTATAGCATATCGAGAATTTACTAGGAACTATAACTATCACTTATAGTGATTATTTTAAACTTCTATTATAGCATATCGAGAATTTACTAGGAACTATAACTGAATTTTGAACATAATTATATCCTCCTCTATTATAGCATATCGAGAATTTATTAGCATAATATCGCAACTTTTAAGTACTTAAATAGAGATGCTATTTTTAGATAATAATAGTTTTTGTGATAAATGTAGAATACTAGATATTAAGAATGGTATAATTATATTAAAATTAAGTAAATGAGTGGGTGAAATTATGATAAAGAGTTTTGCTTTTGAAAATTTCAAAAGTTTTGATAAATCAGAATTCAATTTAGAGAATTTAACTATAATGAAGAAAATGGTGGTAGTGAGTTTATAGATATAAATAAATATCCTAAATTATTAGCTAAAGGTAATTTGGGCGATTTATCAATAAGTGACGAGCTACTAAAGTCTATTAAAGGGAAAGGTATAAGAGTTAACTTTGTCAACTAGAAGAAGAAATATATAATTTATTTTATAATGAGTGAGCAAACGTAGAGGTGAGCATATGAACTTACAAGAAATAAGAAATTTTCTTAAAGAACTATTTTCAAAACCATTAGGTGATGGAAAGAAACGTCATATTGTATTTTGGTATGATAGTAATGAAGATTTCGCTCAAGATATGGACAATTTTGATATTGAAGATGTTAAAGTTATTAAGTTAACAGACAAGAATGCTTTTTGGGCTAAGTATTATATAGAAAAAGAAGATACAACTAGTAACATACTTGTTTATTCAAATATGGAAAAGCCAATACCTTCGGAAGATTGGCTTCATGATATTTTTTGCTATAGTGAAGAATTTTCTACTGATAGAGCAACTGTAATTATGAGAGAATTAAATATTATGGATGCTTCACTTAAAGAGGAATTTAAGCTTTATAATACTTTTTTTAAGAGAAAAGAAAGAGTAGATGCTTTTAAGAATTTAAATATTCAAGAGTACACCAAGGAAAAAATTCATATTGGAGTTCTAGCGAGTTTAACTAAGGTAAAACTGATGGATATAGAAGAAATTTTAAAGGCTGTATTAAAGGAATATTTAGATGGAAAAAGTAAGATATATGAGGATATAGATAAGTTTGGTGACTTGGATTCATTATGGAATTTAATAATAAGATATTATGGCTATAGCTTTGAAGAAAGAAGCCTGGAAAGATTTATGGCTATGCTTTTAACTACTAGTATGAATGAAACGATTAAGTTTGAATTGCCAAAGCAATTTAGTACATTTATATCAAAGAAGAATACTAATAACATGGTATTTATAAATCACTTTATGAATAACAATAAAGACGGTGAATACTATGATAAAATGCAGGAGTTAATTGGAGATAAGTTAAAAATAAATAGCATATTAGAAAAGAATGATTCAGAAACCTTTGTTAGCTGCGACATCTTTGAAGAAATGGATAGAATAATACTTAAAAGAATTACTAATCTATTAAATGATGGTGTAGAAGAATATAGCAAGTACCTAAAAATTATAGAAGCAAGAAGAACTATGCATTTCTATAAAAAGTATGAAAGTGAATACAAAGCAATAAAATGGGTTATAAACTTATTAAATAAGAAAAAAGAATTGGAATCCATGATAAAAACAGAATCAGCTTATGATATGTTTAAAACATATGTAAAGGACTATTATTATATAGATAAAGCTTATAGAAAATTTTATTATCATTTTGATAACTGCGGAGAAAAAGAAAACTTAAATGACTTAAAAGAAAAGGTTGAAAATTTATACAATAATTGGTATTTACAAGAGTTGTCTATTAAGTGGTTTAATTCGTTAAATACTCAAAATTCTTGGAGAATAGAAGGAATTAGGCAGCAGGATAATTTCTATAAGGAATTTATTAAGTATACATATAAAGAAAGAGTATTTGTAATTATATCTGATGCTTTAAGGTATGAGAGTGCTGATGATCTTTCTATTATGCTTACTAATGAGAGAAAAGGTAAGGTGGAAATTGAGTATATGCAAGGAGTAATTCCTTCTTATACTAAATTAGGAATGGCAGCACTATTACCAAATGACAAAATAGAAATTAATGACAAATATGATGTAATAGTAGATGGAGTTAGTAGCAGTGGTATTGAAAATAGAAATGCTATTTTAAAGAAAGAAAGTCCCAAATCATTAGCAATTAAATATGATAAAGTTATGGATATGAAGTATGATGAAATAGGAAAAGCTTTTGCAGGGGTAGATGTAGTTTATATTTATCATAATGCAATAGATGCTGTAGGAGATCATGCAGCAACAGAAAGAGAAGTATTTTCAGCAACAGAGGTAGCATTTAATGAAATTATTACTTTGATAAATAAATTAGTAAATAGAGTAAGTGCATCAAGTATAGTTATCACTGCAGATCATGGATATATTTATAAGAGAAGTGATATGAAAGAAAGTGATAAGATATCAGGAATTAAATTAGATGAGGATGAGGACAGCAGGAGATTTATATTAACAACTAATACTGATGTAGTAGAAGGAACAGTGGTCTTTAATATGGATTATTTATTAGGTGAAGGCGCTAATAAAAGTGTTATCACTCCAAGAGGAACATTAAGATTTAAAGTACAGGGTGCAGGCGCTAATTATGTACATGGTGGAGCAATGCTGCAGGAAATAGTAGTGCCAGTAATTAAATTTAAAAATGATAGAAGTATATCATCTGTAAATGATATAAGAAAGGCTAATATATCATTAACTAGTATAACGAGAAAAATAACAAATCCTATAACCTTCTTAGAATTCTTTCAGGAAGAAAAAATACAGGATAAGGTCATAGCACAAAAAATTAGATGTTTCTTTGAAGATGAAGAAGGAAATAAGATTTCTAATATAAAAACTATTATAGGTGATTCAAGATCTGAAAATCCACTAGATAGAACTTTTAGAATAGAGTTTGTTTTAGATAGCAGAACTTATGATAAGACTAAGCAATACTTCTTAGTTATGCAGGATGATGAAGATAGTAATGGAATGTATGAAATGATACCATATACTATTGATATTGCTATAGTTGATGATTTTGGATTTTAAAGAAAGTGGATAGTGAGTAGTTATTAGTGGGAGGTGAAAGGAAGGCAAAAAAGCTATCCAATATTCTACTAGTTACTAACCGCTAAAAATGAGCGATAGCGAATGTTTTACGGGGGAGAATTTCAATGGATGAATTGAGTATAAAATTAAATAACTATTTTGCAGGTAAAGTAGTTAGAAAGGATTTAACACAAAAGTTAAAGCAAGGGGCAAATGTACCTACATATGTTCTTGAATACCTTCTTGGTATGTATTGTGCTACAGATGATGAGGATAGTATAAATGCTGGTGTTGAAAGAGTTAAGAGTATTTTAGCTGATAATTTTGTAAGACCAGACGAAGCTGAAAAAATAAAATCTAAGATAAGAGAAATGTCAAGGTATACTGTTATTGATAAACTTACAGTAAAGCTAAATGAGAAGAAAGATATTTATGTAGCAGAGTTTTCAAATCTTGGTTTAAAAGATGTTGAGATAGATGCTAAATATGCTAAAGATTATGAAAAACTTTTAGGTGCAGGAATTTGGTGCATTATAAAGCTTCAATATCTATATGATGAAACTACAAAAAATGCTTCACCGTTTTTAATAGAACAGGTAACCCCAATTCAAATGCCTAATATGGATATGGATGAACTTATAGAAGGAAGAAAGCAATTTACAAAAGAAGAATGGATAGACATCCTTATAAAATCCATAGGAATGGAACCTACTCAATTAAAAAATGAAACTAAGTGGCATATGATTCTTAGAATGGTACCTTTATGTGAAAATAATTATAATATGTGTGAACTTGGACCAAGGGGAACAGGTAAATCTCATTTATATAAAGAAATATCACCTAACTCAATATTAGTTTCAGGAGGTCAAACTACAGTTGCTAACCTGTTTTATAATATGTCTCAAAGAAAAATAGGATTAGTTGGTATGTGGGATACAGTAGCCTTTGATGAGGTTGCAGGTATAACTTTTAAAGATAAAGATGGAATACAAATAATGAAGGATTATATGGCATCAGGTTCTTTTGCTAGGGGTAAGGAAGAAAAAGCAGCTTCAGCTTCTATGGTTTTTGTTGGTAATATAAATCAAAGTGTAGATGTTTTATTAAAAACTTCACATTTATTTGAACCATTTCCGGAAGCTATGGCTTATGATTCAGCCTTCTTTGATAGAATTCATTTTTATCTGCCAGGGTGGGAAATACCTAAAATGAGGCCAGAATTTTTTACGAATAGTTTTGGATTTATTACTGATTATCTTTCGGAGTATTTAAAAGAAATGAGAAAGAGGACTTTTGGTGATGCGATAGATAAATATTTCAGATTAGGTAATAACTTAAATCAAAGAGATGTTATAGCAGTTAGAAAAACAGTTTCAGGCTTAATTAAACTTATATATCCTCATGGCGAATTTAATAAAGAAGAATTAGAGGAGATATTAAGATATGCATTAGTAGGCAGAAGAAGAGTAAAAGAGCAGCTAAAGAAGATAGGTGGAATGGAGTTTTATGATGTTCACTTTTCTTATATAGATAATGAAACTATGAGTGAAGAATTTGTATCAGTGCCAGAACAAGGTAGTGGTTCACTTATACCAGAAGGTGCTATGAAATCAGGTCAGGTATACACTATAGGTGTAGGAGATTCTGGAATGATAGGAATATACAAAATAGAAACAGAAGTAGTTAATGGTTCAGGTAAATTTGAAAAAACAGGATTAGGATCTGCTAGAGAAGCAAAAGAAAGTATAGAAACTGCATTTAGATATTTCAAAGCAAACAGCCGAAATATAAGTGCATCTATATCAACTACTCAAAAGGACTATTTAATGCATGTACAAGACATAAATGGTGTAGGGCTTACCTATCATCTTTCGCTAGCAGCATTGATTGCTATGTGTTCAGGAGCATTAATGAAATCGGTACAAAGTCAGTTAGCAATTTTGGGTTCAATGAGTATAGGTGGAACAATAAATAAGGTAGAGGATTTAGCAAATACACTTCAGGTATGCTTTGACGCAGGGGCAAAGAAGATATTATTACCAATGGCTAATGCAGGAGACTTACCAACTGTACCACCAGAGTTATTTGCAAAATTTCAAATCATGTTTTATGCATCAACAGAAGATGCTGTGTTTAAGGCTTTAGGAGTGCAATAAAAAATTGAAAGTGTAGTTTATATTCTTTAAAGGTGCTGTGCTTCAATTTTCTTTAGAGATAAGCAATTCTAAAAGTTTAAAGGCTACATTAAAAGTAGTTGAAGGGTTATTGGTAAAGGATTACTTGTTAATAATAGGTAAATTAGAAGGACTGTTATAAAATATATTAGTTAGAGGTGAAGGTAATGAAGTTAAAAGTTACGAATCTAACAGAAGCGTGCGCAAAAGAAATTTGTAATTGGAAATATGATGATGAATATTCAGTATATAATTATCCAGAGTGGAGCAGGATATCTAGTGAAAAGTGGGCTATTACAATAGAGGAAAAGAGAAAAGATGAATTTAATGCTATAGTTGATGATGGTAATATTTTATACGGATATATAAGGTTAATAAATAAAGATAAATATATTCTTATTGGAGTTGGACTAAAACCATGTGTATGTGGACAAGGATTAGGAAATGATTTAATGGAAATAGTTAAAGGACAGTGTAGGAAACTATATCCTGGTAAGAAAATTGTTTTAGAAGTTCGGGCCTTTAATAAAAGAGCGATTAAATGTTATAAAAGGGCAGGATTTAGTGTAGTAGATACTTATAAAAAAGATACGCCTATTGGTTATGGGGAATTTGTTAAAATGGAATGTACTTATTAGCTTATAATATTAGGCTTATGAATTGTTAATATGTTATAGTTACAGCAATAAATATAGAATATATATGTTATGATCAACTATATAAACAATAATAGTAGTATTATTATGCATAGGAAGAAAGTGACTAGTTAGTGAAATTGAGCAAGGAAACCTTAAAGGAGTGGAACTTCCAAAATCCTATAATGATTTCCATACTCAGCTTGTTTATCATAAAGATAAAAAATATCTCAACCAATGAGTAAACTAATAGAAATTACATTGAAGCATTGTTGTAATTGGTGATTTTTATCCAGCCCATCTGCATAGAATTAAACCATTAAATTCACTAATATAGTTTTCATTTCCCATAATTAAAATAACTCTAGGTCGTTCTATCTTAAACTTATGGTTGCAAAGCAGATGAGTACAAATATCATAGTTGTAAGTAGTACAATCTATTGATATGCTTTTGTAATTTATACTTTTTGCATATTTTATACAATGATATAGCAGAGAATCTAAAGCATCTTTATAGTTAACATCAGAACTTATACAAAGAAGGGTTATCTCTAAGCAATCAGTGGAATTTTCTCTTATACTTTTATGATGACATAAAGCAAAGCCTTTAATTTCATGGTTTTGTTTTAATACAAAAGCTGTTCCAAAATCATTATATTTTATTAAGTAAAGTTGAGAAGACAAATCTAAACCATTAGATATTTTATTGGAAAAAGTTTTTATATCTTCTTTCAATTTTAAATAATTTGATTCATTGGAAACATCTATATTTGTTATTTCATATTTAGGACAGTAAGAATAATTACAGCAATCATCAAGTTGTTTTTTCATGTTCAAAGAAAGTTTAAGTGGTTTAAATCCCATGCTCATGTATAATCCCACATTATAGCTGGATTCAGGCATAGTGTAAAGACCAATATTTTGAACTTTTACATCTTCTTTTAAAAATTTTATTGTATGCTTGAGCAGCTCTTTACCAATACCCTGTCCTCTATATAAAGGGTCAACTCCAAAACTACCAAACCAGCCAAAATTTCCCCAGATGTGTATGAAATTATAGCCGACAACTTTATTGTTAAGTTCATATACAATGCTAGCGTTATTACTTTTTTCTATATAAGATTTAATTCCTTCAGCTTTTCTTGGAGCATCAGCTTTAAAACATATTTTATCTATTCTTTGTATTTCAGGAATATGATCAAAAGTCATCTTTTTTATCATAGGATATCCTCCTTTTATTCAGTTATAAAACATTTAAATCGTTCATCATATTTTGTAGGTAAAAATTCAACTATTTCATATTCAGCAATTTTTTGTGAGTAGAAAGGGTCTTTTTTTATTATTTCATTTACTTCACTAAAACTTTCTGCATTACATAGTATAACTCCACCTGTTCGAGGATTTTGTCTTCCAGAACATATAAATTTTTTAAGAGAGTAGTATTTTTCTAAATAATTTATATGAGAATTTAGTGCTTTTTCAACTTCATCTATAGGTTTTATATATTTCAAAAGTAAAATGTACATAAATTTAGTATCTCCTTTAATAAGCGATATGCTAATTTATCCGATGGCTACCATTGCTAATACCCCAATCTTTCTTTATATGAAACTCCTTCTCCTATTGTCGAATGAGTAAGTGATTCGCACAAAATCATAGATTTTGGCTCTCTACTTAACTGGGGGATAGCTACTCTACGCACCTGGATAAGTTTTTCTAAGACTCAGATGAAGAGAGGTATTCCTCACAAGCAAACTTCACCTGAGTCTAAGAATCACTTGATTTTAAATATTTAGATGTATAGTTCCTTTTACCAATTTTCATAATGAACTATTTGTTCAAGACTTTTTCTTGGACGGGGTTTAGGTTCTTCATCTGCATAACCAACAGTAAGAATACTAATTACATATTTATCAGAAGGTATATTTAGTATTGGTCTAATGTTCTCTTGAGTAAACCATGCTACCCAGCAAGTTCCCAGTCCTAAATTAGCAGCTTGAAGTACAATATGCTCTATAGCAATAGAAGTATCTCTAATTATTTGTTTAACTTCTTCCTGAGTACTATTTTCGTCTAAGTGGATATGTAAGTTTTCCTTTATTCTACAATTTATATCTGCAACACATACAATAAAAACGGGAGAAGACATCATCCATTTTTGATTATGAGATGCTTCAGCTAACTTTTTTCTCATGGATTCAGATTTTACCACAATGAAGTGCCAGGGTTGTGTGTTACTCCCAGAAGGAGCAAGTCTTGCACTTTCAAGCAATTCAACAATTTTTTCATCTTCTATAGGTTTATTAAGATATTTTCTTATACTTCTACGTGTTTTTATTTCATTAAGCATGTTAGTACCTCCTAATTTAAGAAATTTGTTCTAAAATAATAGTTCTTTAAAAAAATCCATATTTCTTATAAAATTTAAGCACTGATTCATTAACTTGTATTTAATGTGGTACAATTAAAGTGTAAAATATAATTAAATATAATACAATAAGTGAAAATAATGATTGTACTGGTACAAAATGTAGAGGAGTGTATAGATGAGTAAATATAATGAAATTGTAAATTATATAATAAGTGAAGTTGAAAACAAAAATTTAAAATATAAACAAAAGCTTCCTACAGTGAGAATGTTATCTGAAAAATTTAATTGCAGTAAGACAACAGTGGTTAGAGCTTATGATGAATTAGAAAGAGAACACATAGTATATTCAATACCGCAAAGTGGATATTATTTAGTGGAAAATAACAATGAGTTAAATAAAAACTTACACAATGATATAATAAATTTTTCTTCAGCAGCTCCAGATGAAGGTATATTGCCTTATGAACAATTCCAACATTGCTTAAATAGGGCAATAGACATGTATAAACAAACTCTTTTTAATTATTCGGATGCTAAAGGACTTCCTGATTTGATAAGTGTGCTTAAAAATGAACTCCAAGAATATCAAATATTTTGCAGTGAAGATAATATTTTCATAACTTCTGGTTCTCAGCAAGCAATAAATATTTTGTGTAATATGGCTTTCCCTAATGGAAAAAGTAATGTACTTGTAGAACAACCTACTTATAATGGGACGCTAAAGTCACTGGAATTTAGTAACACTTGTGTAATTGGAATTGAGAGAAGCTTCAAAGGCATAAATTTAGATGAACTTGAAAGAAAGTTTGCAAATTGTAATATAAAGTGCTTTTATACTATACCAAGGTTTCATAATCCACTAGGAACAAGCTATTCTAGTGAAGAAAAAAAACAAATTTTAAATTTAGCAGAAAAATATGATGTGTATATAATAGAAGATGACTATCTTGCAGACTTAGAAATTAAAAGTAATTCTTATCCTATGTACTATGATGATGTTTCATCAAGAGTAATATATTTAAAAAGTTTTTCGAAAATATTATTACCAGGTCTTAGAATTGCAGCAGTAGTATTGCCAAAAATATTAACAAATGTATTTAGAGAATATAAAAAATGGTCGGATTTAAGTACTTCAGTGTTATCTCAAGGGGCCTTGGAAATTTACATAAAAAGTGGTATGTTTAAAGCACATGTGAAAAAGATTAAAAAAACATATTCTGAGAGAATGGGTTTACTTAAAAAGGAATTATCACGTATATATATACCTTATTTAAAATGTCATGTGTCTGATACTGGATTTTTTGCTTGTATCGAATTAATGGAAAATATAAATGCAAGTAGTATTATTAAAAAACTTAATTACAGCAGTAATATATATTTAGAAGATATAGAGAAAAATTATTTAAAGGATTATTTTAATAATAATGTTTTGAAAATAAGTATAGCAAGGGCTAACCTAGAAAATATAAAGGATGGAATTCCAGTCATTTTACATGAAATATCTAAGATAAAAGAAGAAAAAAGTTTTTATAATGATGTTTTTAATATTTAAAATTTAATTTAAGATAAAGTTTAAACTGCATGTAAATTTTGAGTAGTTTTATATAAAAATAGAAAATACTTTACTCAAATTTGAACAATGTGGGGTATTATAGATAATAGTAATTAGGATAAATTTTTGCAGCATAGTCTGCAGTATATAAATAGGGGGATAAAATAATGACTTACGAAATTATTAAAAAACAAAATCACAAAACTAGTGAATGGTCAGGAGGTACAACAACTCAGCTTTTAATTTATCCAAAGGAAGCTGTATATGCTGAAAGAAACTTTAAATGGCGTTTGAGTTCCGCAAAGGTTGAAATAGAGGAATCTACTTTTACACATTTACCAGGTATATCTAGGATAATAATGATTTTAGAAGGTGAACTTACTCTCAATCATGAGAAGCATCATAATACAGTATTAAAAAAATTTGATCAAGATAGCTTTAGTGGAGATTGGACTACTAAAAGTTATGGAAAAGTAACCGATTTCAATTTAATGATGGCTGAGAGCTGCAGTGGAAAATTAGAATCCATTGATATTAATAGAGGAGAAAGTAGAGAAATAATACTAGAAAATTTACAAAATGAAGGTTGTTCTATGCTAACAGAGGTATTTTATTGTGTGCATGGACAAGTAGAGGTTTATGAAAATAAGGGAAAAAGTTTTAAATTAAATGAAGGTGATGTATTATCAGTAAACAAAAATGATGAAAAATCACAGGATGTGTTTAAATTTAGTAGTATAGGTGAAAAGAAAAGTGAAATAGTAAGGACTACAATATATTATTAACTTTAGCAATTAAATTAAGTTTTTTAGGAATGTTTATGTCACACTATAATATAAATTATAGTGTGACATAAATTAAATAAGGTGTGATAAAAGTGAATAATATTAATAATTAGGAGGATTTGGAATAAGAATAGTTATTGAAATTATTATTTGAATGTAGTTTAAAAGATGTATTTAGCAAGATAATAAAGGAGACTTATAAAAAGTATGTCAAAAATGATTTTGTATATAGTCTCAACGCTTGGGTCATCTGAATTAACTAACCAATTATATAATATATTGAGTAACATTAATAGAAAAGAATTTAGACCTAAAATTATTACTTTATCAAGGGAACCTGAGGATAGCATGTATGAAGATTTTGAGAGATTAAGAATTAGCATTTATCCTCTAGACTTATCAAAAATCCAATTATGGTTGAAAGGAAAAAGAATTCTTTGCAAAATTTGCGGAGAATTGCAACCAGATATTATCCACACCATAGGATATAATGCTGATAAACTTGCTGTAAAGTGTTTAAGCAAATTTAAGCATTGCAATACAATTCATAATTTTCCCTATGAAGAGTACACTATGTTATATGATAAAATCATGACTAACAATTATATTAAATATCTATCTAGAACTACCTATCCTATTGCATGTTCGTGCGATATCCAGAAAAAGTTAAAGGAATGTCATAACATAAATGTTTATAATATACCAAATGGAGTAGACGAAATATATTTTTCACCAGTGAATAAATTGGAAGTATCAAGACGAAGAGAAAAATTGGGGTTAGATGTTAAAAAGAGAATTTTCATTTTCGTTGGCTCAATGTGTAAATGTAAAGACCCTCTTACAACAATTAATGCATTTCGAAAAGCTAATATTTCACACTCTGCTACTCTAGTTTTGCTTGGAGATGGACCACTTTTAAAAAAATGTAAAAAGTATAATAGTGAAAGTATTGTAGTAAAAGGTAAAGTTAGTAACGTAAGAGAATTTTTAAAATGTGCAGATGTTTTTGTATCTTCATCTAAATCCCAAGGGCCATCAATATCTGTTTTAGAAGCAATAAATTGTGGCTTGCCAGTAATTTTATCAGATAATGAATTTCATAGAGAAATATTAAGTAAAAATGCTATGATAGGTGATAAGTTTAACACTGGCAATATAAATGAATTAAAAGAATGTTTTAGATATTATACAAGATGCAATTTAGAATATAAATCTAAAAAAGCAAGAATAGTAGGAGAAACTTTTTATGGCTCAAAGGTTATGTGTAGTGCCTATGAAAGCATGTATATGCAAATTATGAGATAAGGGGAGGTCATTATTAAAAAAATATGTTTTATTAAATAAAGTAGAGAACTTAAATAGAAATTTTATTGGTTAGTTCTTGATTCATATATACAGACAATACTTTAAAGTTTCTATAACTGTAATAGAATTTTTGTACAAAACTCTAACATATATGTTTATTAATTAAATTAATACTATATTATGTTGGAGTTTTTACAACTATAAATATTTTGCATTAATTTTTGTTATAGATATACAACATCATAATTAAATCGTACATTATTAAGATGAATATTAATTTTCATCTTATAACAAAATTTAAATTTTCAATGTCTAATATTAAAATTTATTATACATGTGTATGATTACAAAGTGCGTTGACAATTAGGGTTGTAAGTAGAATATATTACACTAAATTGATTCAAAGTCATAAAATCAAATTACCTAGAGTATAATTTTAGAAAAGGGGACAAAGAAGTATGCTCTATATTTGGGTACCTAAAGGCATACAGAGTCAGTGGTGCAACCGACCTAATTTTACCGCCTACACGGTTTAATTAGTTTTTTTTTACAAAAAATTATAAAAGTTTAGATTTAGAGATAGAGTGAGTTACTATTTAAGATAAGAGATTAATAATATTCAATTTTACCCTCTATAAATTGGCCTTACTAGTTTTGGATTGTTTTTTCAAAATTATATTCAGAATAATAAAAAATGTATGAAGGATGTGTTACTGTTGTAATAAATTTTATTTTGATTTTTTTAAAATAATAGTGCGAGTGAAGATAAGAAATTAGTGATAGTATTGTTAAGCATAGTAAAAAAGTAGAAGGTACATGGGAAAGAGTAATCTAAAAATGCTTATTAAAAACTAAGTCTTCTTGGGGGGGATGCATATGAAAGTTATTATTATATCAAGTTATACTTTAATAAGAGAGGGTATATATTCAATTATATCAAAATATAATCATGCTGACATAATGCTTGTTGCAAAAACAGTAAATGAATCAATTTCATTAATTAAATCAACTAAAATTGATATCATTTTACTTCATCTACATGAACAAAATAAAGATGAATTATTATTAATTAGAGAACTAAAGGAATGTGGTATTAAAAGCAAATTTATAATATTAGATTTTAATAAGGATAAGAAGGTTTTTGTAAAAGCTATTAGATGTGGTGTAGAAGGATATGTATTAGGAAAGTCAGATGAAATGGAACTTGTATATATATTAGAACAAGTTTACAAAGGAAAAAAATATTTTGATTCTTATTTTATAGACTCTATGGTTAAGGAAAATAGTATTGAGCCTGAAAGAATAGAGCAGCTTACAACAAGGGAGAAAGAGATTTTATGTGAAATAGGAAAGGGTATGAGTAATCAACAAATATCGCAAAAGCTTTGTATTACTGAAAATACAGTAAAAAAGCATAATAATCATATATTTGATAAACTTAATATAAGAGATAGAACTCAACTGGCTTTGTATGCTAATAAATGTGGAATGTTTGATAGGGATGCTGATGTATCTTAAATGTATAAGATTAGTATGATGGAGTGTTCATCATAGTATGGTGTATCAAATTTTAATTAATTGCTAAAAAAGAGAACTATAGTGAATAAACAATTTAGTGCTTGTTTATCCATTATAGTTCTTTTACGTTATACGTGTATTTCTAAGGAAAATAGATTTTGAAAAGGAATTAGTATTTTTGTTTATCTGTATAAAGTGAAAAAAATTAGAATTTCATACTACTAAAAGATGATTGCTTTTACTATAAAGTTATACCACTTTAGTAGTAGGAGTGTATTATACCGTGTATGCAACTTATTAATAAAAGATTAAACTGGGGTGTGATGGAAGGTTTAATAATAAATAGTAATATAAGAGTGTAATAAAACTTGGTCAAGTTACCTCCCTGAAATGAGTATATACTCAGGAAGATTATATTAATACAGATTAAGGAATTGAGAAGTATTATGAAAATTATAGTTATATCAAATTACTCTGTTATAAGAGAAGGAATAGTAGCACTCATATCTAAGTACGATAACTTATCAATACAGTTTATTGGCGAAACAATAAAGAAGTCTATGTTTATGATAAAAAGTAACATGGCTGATATTGTACTTATGGATATAAATGAGGATAACCAAGATGAGCTACTCTTAATTAATCAACTAATGTCTTCAAGAGTAGATATTAAAATAATAATATTAGATTTTTATGGTAACCAGGAATTCTTTGTAAAGGCATTGAAGAGTGGAGTTCAAGGTTACGTATTAGGTAAATCAAATGAAGAAGAAATATTATATGCAATACAACAGGTATATGAAGGAAAGAAGTATTTTGATTCTTATTTTGTTGATTTAATAATAAGTAAAGATACTAATTTGCCAAGTAAACTGGAGGTGTTAACAAGTAGAGAAAGAGAAATATTAATTGAGGTAGCAAAAGGATTGAGTAATCGAAAAATTTCTGAGAAATTTCTTATAACAGAGTATACAGTAAAAAAGCATATTAATCATATATTTAATAAGTTAAATATTAAAGACAGAGCAGAAGCAGCAGTTTGCTGGCATAAATATGGATTAATAGATAATGAAGAAAAATAAAATTTTTATATTAAGTAGTATCCTTATACAAGTAGAATACAGGATAATTTACTTAGGGCTAAGAGGTTAAAACTTTTTTTATTATATTTTGTGTCTTAAGGAAAGAGAAAGGAATGGATACAAATATGGAAGAAGAAATATCGTTAGACTTACATGATTTTTTACACATCATTAGAAAAAGAATAAAGTTAATACTTTTAATAACTATACTAAGCACTGCTGTATCCGGAGTCTTAAGTTATTATGTAATAAAACCTACGTATGAAGCTAAAGCAACTATTGTGGTAGGAAAAGCTGCTGGTATAGGTTCAAATGATAAATCAAAATATGAATTTGATGATGTTATGATGTTTCAAAAACTTGTAAAGACTTATGCTGAAATAGGAAAATCAGTATCTGTAGCAGAAGGTGCCTCAACAAGACTAAATAGCATTTCTGCTAAGAATATATTACATGATATAACTGTAACTCCAATGGCAGATACTCAACTTATTGAATTTAAAGCTCAAAATACAAATCCTCAAACAGCATATAGTATGATAATCGCTGTCTACAATTCATTTTTAGAACATGCACAAAAAATTTATCCAGGTCAAAATATTCAGGTAATTGATGAAGTAGAAGTGCCAGAAAAACCTATAAAGCCAAAAAAGATCTTAAATATTGTTATAGCCTTTTTTATAGGATTAATAGCTTCATTAGGATTTGCCTTTTTGCTTGAATATATGAACAATACTTTAAAAACGGAACAGGATGTAATTAAATATTTAGGCCTTCCTGTCATTGGAATTATACCTAAAGATGCTATGAAATATTAAATTAAAGTAGTGAAGATATAGCACAGAAACTGTGTAAAGTTTCTAGTAAAAAACTATCTTTGATTTTATTGTAAAAAATCATCTTTAAATGGAGTGAAATTTATGAAAAAAGAGAAGTTAATTACCATTGAGTATCCTAAATCTCTAATTGCAGAATCATATAGAACGTTAAGGACAAATATTCAATTTTCATCTTTTGATAGCAAAGTAAAGACCATTGTTGTAACAAGTTCTGGTCCAGGAGAAGGCAAATCCACAATTTGCGCTAACTTAGCTGTAGTAATAGCTGAGAATGGATACAAAACTATTCTAATAGACTGTGATCAGAGGATGGCAAAGCTTCATAAGTTATTTAACAGGTCAAACGAAAAAGGATTATCAGATTTTTTAGTGGATAATATACAGTTTTCAGAAGCGGTTCAAAATACAGAAATACCTAATTTAGATATAATTACATCTGGCACAAAACCACCTAATCCATCTGAATTGGTTGCATCTAAGAAAATGAAAAAGTTCATTGAGGATTTGAAGGAAATTTATGACTATATAATAATAGATACTCCACCTGTAATAGTTGTAACAGATGCACAGTTAATTTCTACTTATGTAGATGGTTGTATCCTTGTAGTTGCTTCATCACAAGTAGAAAAATCTGCAGCTGTAAAGGCAAAAGAACTTTTGGAAAAAGTAAATGCAAGGATATTAGGAGTAGTTATAAATAAGATGGATGTTAAGCAGAATAGGTATTCTAGATATTACTATTCTGGGCATAAAAAGTAAAAAGGTTAGATAATGTGAAATTGTAAGTAAAAATAATGGGAATATTAGTTAGGTGAGGATGTGTTTTCACACAAGTTGATAAAATTTTAACAATCCTATACAGATTTCTAGTATTAGCTGATAATGTTTTTACTTATGGTTTGGAAGGAGCGAAATATGGAGAGGCTAAAGATTTCAAGAAAATGTGTATTAATGCTAATAGATACTTTCTTAATAAATTCATCCTACGTTTTAGCATATTGTTTTAGGTTTAATTTTGATATACCATCATATGAATTAGCAAGATTTAAGAATGATGCAATAATGATTACAGTTATTTATTTGATAGTATTTTATTTATTTAAACTTTACAAAAATTTATGGATTTATGCTAGTATTGACGAATTTTTAGTTACTATATATGCGTGTATTGTAGGCAATTTATTAGGAACCATTTATGGATTTATTTTTGGGGAAAGACTTCCATTAAGTGTTGATATTTTGTCAGGTATGCTTAGTATTCTCCTGGTTGGTGGATTTAGAATGTCTTTCAGAATAGTTAAGGTGTATTTAGACTCAAAGGTTAAATCCCGCAGCACATATCATAAGAGAGTATTGGTTGTTGGTGCTGGTAAAGCTGGAACAATGATTGTTAATGAAATGAAGTTTTGCAACGAAGTGAATTATTTGCCTGTAGCTTTTATTGATGATGATAAATATAAAGTTGGTACAAGTATTGCTGGTGTAGAAGTTATGGGCACAAGAGATAATATAATTCAATTATCAAATCAGTTAGATATTGATGAGATACTTATAGCTATTGCAGCTATAGATGATAAAACGAAGAAAGAACTCTTAGATATATGTAAGGAAACTGGTTGTAAGGTTAAATTAATACCTGGAATATATGAAATTATAGATGGTAAGGTTGCTTTAAGTAAATTAAGAGAAGTTAATTTTGAGGATTTATTGGGAAGAGAGCCTGTTAAGCTTGATATGGAACAAATTAGAGAGTATGTCAAAGGAAGAACTATTATGGTAACTGGTGGAGGTGGTTCCATAGGTTCTGAATTATGCAGGCAGATTATAAAGTTTAATCCAAAAGAATTAATAGTACTTGATAATTATGAAAATAATGCATATGTTTTACAACAAGAATTTAGAAGAAATTGTATATGTAGAGATATAAAGTATGTTATTACCTCGGTTAGGGATAAAAAAAAGCTAGATTTAACTTTTAATAAATACAGACCGGATATTGTATTCCATGCAGCGGCTCATAAACATGTACCACTGATGGAAGAAAATCCAAGTGAGGCTGTAAAAAATAATATATTTGGCACGTTAAATGTAGCACTTTGTGCTGATAAATATAAAGTTAAAAGATTTGTTATGATTTCAACGGATAAAGCAGTAAATCCCACTAATATTATGGGAGCTACAAAGAGAGTATGCGAAATGATTATTCAATCCATGGATAAGAGGAGTAAAACTCAATTCGCTGCAGTAAGATTTGGTAATGTATTAGGTAGTAATGGTTCAGTGGTGCCATTATTTATGGAACAGATCAAAAATGGAGGACCAGTTACAGTGACTCATAAAGATGTTAACAGATTTTTTATGACTATACCAGAGGCAGCTCAATTAGTTCTTCAAGCAGGTGTCTATGCTAAAGGTGGAGAGATATTTATTTTAGATATGGAAAATCCAGTTAAAATATATGATTTAGCCTGTGATTTAATAAGGCTTTTAGGTTATATTCCCAATAAAGATATTGATATAGAGTTTACAGGTCTTAGACCCGGTGAGAAGCTTTATGAGGAAGTTTTGACTGAAGAAGAAGGGTTGAATAAAACATCTCATAATAAAATATTTGTTGGCAGACCTACTTTTGATGATTTTGATACTTTAATGGTTAAAATTAATGAATTTAAGGAAATAGTTGAAGAAGATAATAGAGAAAAAATTATAGCTAAACTTGAGGAGATAGTACCTACTTATAAAAGGTTTCAATCAGAGGTAGCTATATGTAAATGTACGGAGAATAATATTCTTAATCATGAAGAATAGGGGATTTTTAGTCCAATAGGTTAATAAATATTTGAATGGATGGGGGAGAGTGTAGACTATATGACAAAGAAAATACTAATTTTATCAAACCACTTCATAACATTATATAGCACTAGAAAAGAACTGATAAAAAGATTAGTAGATCATGGTAACGATGTATATATATCAATGCCGAAATACGATGCAAATAGTTTTTTTAGTAATATGGGGTGCAAAATAATAGAAACATCGGTTGATCGTAGGGGAGTTAATCCTTTTAGGGATTTGCGGTTAATTTGCAATTATATCAAAATTATGAGGGAGTTAAAACCCAACATTATTTTTTCATATACAATTAAACCTAATATATATGGATGTATTGCTTCAAATATCACAAAGAATATTCAGGTTAGTAATATAACAGGCACCGGGGCCACATTTATGAAAAAGAGTGTTATTAGTAGAATAGTGATGATGTTATATAAGATTTCTGTTAAGAATTCTTATAAGGTATTCTTTCAAAATAGTGGTGATAAGGATTTCTTCGTTCAGAATAAGATGGTTAGTAAAAACTATGAAATGATTCCGGGATCTGGTGTTAATTTACAGCAATATGGTGTGGCTGATTTGCCATCTGAAACTAAGGTGAATTTCATATTTATTGGAAGAGTTATGGAACTTAAGGGGATAGATCAGTATCTTGAATGTGCAAAGGTAATTAAAGAAAAATATCCTAATACAACCTTTTACATTGCTGGTTTTTTTGAAGAGGAGAGATATAAGGATATAGTGGATGAATATAATAATCAGGGCATTGTGAAATATATAGGCTTTCAGAAGGATATTAAGCCATGGATTCAAAAGTGCCATTGTATTATACTCCCTTCTCATGGTGGTGAAGGAGTGCCAAATGTTTTATTAGAAGCTGCAGCCATGGGGAGAATTTGTATTGCTTCTACAATTAATGGTTCTAAGGATGCAGTGGAAAATGATGTTACAGGATATTTGTTTCAAACTAGGAATGCTCAGGACTTGATAGATAAGGTTGAGAAATTCATAGAGCTGCCATATGAGGATAAGAAAAGGATGGGACTAGCTGGTAGAAAAAAAGTCGAGAATGAGTTCGATAGACAGGTTGTAATTGATGCTTATTTGAGTGAGGTTGAGAATGTGTTAGATAAATATGTAGGAGGAGTACAAAATGTCTAGAATAGCAGTAGTAGGTTCGGGTTATGTTGGACTAGTATCAGGAGCAATACTATCAGACTTTGGTCATCAAGTTATGTGTGTAGATGTTGATCAAAACAAAATAGACTTACTAAATGATGGAATTATACCAATCTTTGAACCAGGTCTTGATAGAATAGTGCAATCAAATATAGAGTATGAAAGATTAAGTTTTTCTACAGATATTGAAATGGCAATTAAAGAAAGTGATGTTATTTTCATAGCAGTGGGGACACCATCTAAGGATGATGGTAGTGCAGATTTAAAATATGTTCTTGAAGTAGCTAAGAGTATAGCAACATATATGAATGGGTATAAGATTATTGTAGATAAGTGTACAGTACCTATTGGGACTGGTAAGAAAGTTAAGTTTATTATACAAAGTATTCTTGATGAACGTAATGTGAATTATACCTTTGATGTTGTATCTAATCCAGAATTTTTGCGTGAAGGTTCTGCTGTACAGGATTTCACTCATCCAGATCGTGTTGTCATTGGTACTGAAAGTGATAAAGCTCTAAACATTATGAAAGAAGTTTATCAAGTTCTTTATATTAATGAAACACCGTTTGTAGAAACAAGTATTGAAACTGCTGAAATGATTAAATATGCTTCAAATGCTTTTCTTGCTATGAAGATTGCATACATTAATGAGATAGCAAACTTATGTGAGAAGGTTGGTGCTAATGTAAAGCAAGTAGCAAAAGCTATGGGGAAGGATGGTAGAATATCTCCAAAATTCCTTCATCCAGGGCCTGGTTATGGAGGCAGTTGTTTTCCAAAGGACACGAAAGCTCTTGCTGAAATTGCAAAAGAATATGGTGAAACTATTTCTTTAATAGAAACTACAATCGCTGCTAATGAAAGACACAAGCATAAGATGGTAGATAAAATAATTAACTCTATGGGAAGCATAGAAGGTAAGATTATTTCAGTACTAGGAATTACATTTAAGCCTAATACTGATGATGTTCGTGATGCACCATCTTTAGTTATCTTACCTGAATTAGTTAAATTAGGAGCTAAGATAAAAGTATTTGATCCAGAGGGGGAGAAAGAAGGTAGTAAAAGGTTTACAGATATTTCTGATAGCTTAACATTTTGTAAAGATGAGTATGAAGCAATTAGTAAATCAGATGCAATAGTTCTTATGACTGAATGGAATCAGTTTAGAAATCTCGATATGGATAGAATTGTTTCAATAACTGAAGGAAGATATTTTTTTGATTTAAGGAATATTTACAATCGCAATGTAATGGAAGAAAAGGGATTCTGTTACTATGGTGTAGGAATATAAGGGGAGATAAAAATGATTGATGGATATAAAAAGTTAGATACTTCCAAGATTATTTTGATAACAGGTGGAGCAGGATTCATTGGATTTCATCTATCAAAAGCATTATTAGATAAAGGAATGTTTATTATAGGTTACGATAATCTTAATGATTATTATGATGTAAATTTAAAATATAACCGGTTGGATATTTTAAAACAGTATCCAGCTTATACATTTATTAAAGATGATTTGGTGAATAGAGAGTCACTTATTAACGTATTTAAAAAGTATCATCCAAATATTGTTGTGAATTTAGGGGCACAAGCTGGTGTTCGTTATAGTATTGAGAATCCATATGCATATATGCAGTCAAATATGGTTGGTTTTCTTAACGTTCTTGAGGCATGTAAAAAAAGCAATGTGGATCATATTGTTTATGCTTCTTCCAGTTCTGTTTATGGAGCAAATAAAAAGGTACCATTTTCCACAGAGGACAAGGTTGATAATCCAGTGAGTTTATATGCAGCAACTAAAAAATCTAATGAGCTAATGGCGTATACTTATAGCCACTTATATAAAATACCATCTACAGGGTTGAGGTTTTTTACAGTATATGGTCCATATGGACGTCCCGACATGGCATATTTTTCTTTTACTCAGAAAATTATGAAAGGTGAACCTATAAAAGTATTTAATAATGGTGATATGTATCGTGACTTTACCTATATAGATGATATTTTAAGAGGTATTGAAAATGTTCTTTGCAATCCTCCAAAAGAAGACGAAAATGGTGTTAAATATAAGATTTATAATATTGGCAACAATAAACCTGAAAAACTCATGTACTTTATTGCGATATTAGAAAAATGTTTAGGAAAAGAAGCAAAAAAAGAATTTTTACCAATGCAAGCAGGTGATGTTTATAAGACGTATGCTGATGTTACTCATTTAGTTAAAGATTTTGATTTTAAACCAAGTACGCCTATTGAAGAAGGTTTGGAAAAGTTTGTAGATTGGTATAAAGGATATTATAATAAAGAACTTTAATAGTTGATTTTGTTTCTCAGTGCTGAGAGATAGAAGCAGAGTTGAATTGGAGTTTCATAGTGAGATGGTCACCAATATATATATATGGAGTTAAGAAGATGAATATAAAACAATAAAGGAATGTTGGAGGTTAATATATGGTTAACGTAATATATAAGAAGAAAGGTTTAAAAATTAATGCTATTTGGTTTAGCGACGGTAAAAGTGGTGATATAAATGAGAATAAAGTGGATTTTATTTTCTTTCATGGAGTTAGAGATAATGCTTATAAAAATGCTATTGTAAATTTGCAATATACTCTAATAACAGATTTGGAGGAAGATTTAGATTGTATATTTAAAAAAATAAACAAAAATTTTAGATATCATATAAATCGAGCAAAAAAAGAGGATACTAATTGTGTTGTATTTAATTCTGATGATTTAATGAATGAGCCAGATTTATTAAATAATTTCAAGAAACAGTATGCAATTTTTACTAAATTAAAAGGCATAGATAACACATATAATCAAGCTGCAATGGAAAAGTATATGGAAAATGGAAATGTGATATTAACAAAAGCGTTTAAAGGTAATGAAGATTATGCACAACATATTATTATTTGTGATGGAATTAATGCAAGGCTGCTTTATTCAGTCTCAAATTTTCGAACAGAGGGAGCTGATCGTAATTTTATAGGACGAGCTAATAAGTATTTACACTGGAATGATATTGAGTATTTAAAAAATCGAGGGTTTCAACAGTTAGATTGGGGAGGAATAAGTAGTATAGTTAGCCTCAATGGAGTTGATAAATTCAAAAAACATTTTGGTGGTATGGAAAGACAACATTATAACATTATAGAAGGTAAAAGTTTTTTAGGAAAAGCGGCTGTCATGGCAAAGAAAATGGTAGGAGGTAATTAATGTATCTGCTAAGATTAGATGATGCTTCAGAATATATGGATGTTGAAAAGTGGAGCAGAGTTGAAAGTTTATTAGATAAATATACTATCAATCCTATTGTTGGCATTATACCGAATAATCAGGACAAAGATATTTTAAGTAAGTATCAAAAGGATTTTGGCTTTTGGGATAAAGCTAAAGCCTGGAAAGCAAAAAACTGGGTTGTAGCTTTACATGGATATAATCATGTATATAAAACTAAGAGTGGAGGCATTAACCCTATAAATTTACGTTCTGAGTTTGCAGAGGTTCCACTTGATGAGCAAAAGCAAAAAATACGAGATGGACTTAAGGTTTTAACAGAGAATAAACTTCATGCTAATGTATTCTTTGCACCATCCCATACCTTTGACATGAATACACTTGAAGCGCTAAAAGCAGAAAGCAGTATAAGAATTATAATTGATACAATAGCTAACGATGTTTATAAAATTGACGATTTCTATTTTATACCCCAACAATCAGGTCATGTTCGAAATTTACCATTCAAAATTGTAACATTCTGTTACCATCCCAATGATATGAATAAAAAAGATTTTGATGTGTTACAAGATTTTATTAAGACAAATAAGGATAAGTTTATTAGCTTTGAGGACTTGTATTTTAAAGATAGAAAATTTGGTATGTATGATAAGGTTTTGAGAAAATTTTATTTTTCAATTAGATATGTACGAGATAAATTAATAGGAAAAGGAAGAGAATGATATGACAGAGCCTATTAGAATATTGCATGTGCTAGGAGGCTTAAATTGCGGTGGTGCTGAAATAATGATTATGAATTTATACCGAAACATTGATCGATCAAAAATACAATTTGATTTTATGGTGCACACCATAGACAAATGCGATTATGATGATGAAATTAGAAAGTTAGGTGGCAGAATTTATTCTGTTCCACGCTATAATGGATTAAATCATTTTAAATATAAAAGAGTTTGGAATGATTTTTTTAAGAATCATACAGAGTATAGGATAGTACATGGTCATATAAGAAGCACTGCAGCTATATATTTAAAAATAGCTAAAAAACAGGGAGTAATTACTATTGCACACAGTCATAGTACTGCTTCAAGGGGAAATAAGATTGAGCAATTTGTAAAAAATGCTATGCAGATACCAATCAGATATATAGCAGACTATTTATTTGCTTGTTCAGATGAAGCTGGTAAATGGTTATTTGGAGAAAAGGCTACGAAACAAGATAATTATAGAGTAATTAAAAACGCTATAGATGCAGAGAGATATGTATTTAATGAAGCTGTTAGAGATAAAGTAAGAAAAGACTTAAATATTGAGAATAAACTTGTAGTAGGTCATGTTGGGAGATTTACATATCCCAAAAATCATAAATTTTTGATTGAGCTTTTCTATGAAATTCAAAAACAAAATGAAGATAGTATATTATTGCTTGTGGGCGATGGAGAATTGCGATACCAAATAGAGAAACAGATAAATAGTTTAGGGATAAAGAATAAAGTTATATTAACTGGAGTAGTGCCAAATGTGAATGATTATATTCAGGCTATGGATGTATTTGTATTTCCTTCAATATTTGAGGGCTTAGGTATGGTAGCCATAGAAGCTCAAGCTGCAGGACTAAGGTGTATTGTTTCAGATAAGGTACCACAGGAAGCTTTCATAACAGATTTAATTGAAAGCATTTCATTAACAACAGATATTAGTAAGTGGGCAAGTAAAATACTACAATATCCTAGTGTTTGTCAAAGGCAAAAAACTTTTGTAAAAATAAAACAAGCAGGGTATGATATTCAAAAAAATGCTCAAATTTTAGAGGATTTCTATATTGGAATATTTAAAAGTGGAGTTTAAAATAATTAAAAAGTTATTACTATAAAATAGTATTTTTAAGAAAATTAAAAAGTAGAAAAGGAAATTAGTAATGAAAAAAATGATATTGGTTTTGATGTTATTTACTACACTATCTAAAGTACTTGGTTTCTTGAGGGAAATAATATTAGCGTATGTTTATGGTGCATCAAATATTAGTGATGCGTACTTAATTTCTCAAACAATACCAATTACTATTCTTTCATTTGTAGCTACAGGGATTGCTACAAGCTACATACCTATGTACAGTAACATTAAGAAAGATAAATCAATTGAATTAGCAGATCAATTTACTAATAATATAATAAATTTTATTTTTATTATATGTACAGTGATAATGATTATTGTATTATTATTTACAACTCCACTAGTGAAGCTATTTGCATCAGGTTTTGATGATAAAACTCTAAAAATGGCTGTACTATTTACAAAGGTTAGCGTAGTTGGAATATATTTTTCTGGCCTTACGTATGTGTTTAGTAGTTACATGAGTATAAAAAAAATTTTTATAGCGCCAGCTCTTATGGGAATCCCTTTTAACTTTTTTATAATTGTATCAATATTTATGAGTAATAAAGTTAACATTATAATTCTTCCTATAGGTAGTGTGATAGCAGCAGTTTTTCAAGTGTTGATGTTAATCCCTTTTTTGAAAAAATGTGGATATAAATATTCTTTTGTATTTAATAGGAAAGATGAATATTTAAAAAAAATGATTCATTTATCAATACCAGTAATTATAGGTGTTTCAGTCAATCAAATTAATGTGTTAGTAGATAGAACTATAGCATCTCTAGTAACAGTAGGTGGTATTTCAGCTCTTTCTTATGGAGATAGGTTAATTCAATTTGTAAATGACATTTTGATTCAATCATTGGTTACAGTAATTTATCCTACCATGGCTAATATGGCAGCTGAGAGCAATATAACTGCACTTAAAAAATCTGTATCTAAAGCTATAAGTGGTATTAATTTGCTAGTAGTTCCAATTACAATAGGTATTATGATATTTGCAGAACCATTAGTTAGGCTTGTATTTGGCAGGGGGGCATTTGATTCACAGGCTATATCTAAGACATCTACTGCTATGTTCTTCTATTCAATAGGTATAGTCGGCTTTGGTCTTAGGGAAATATTAGCTAGAGTATTTTATTCCATGCAAGATACTAGGACACCTATGATTAATGCTGTTATTGCATTAGTTACAAATATCATATTGAGTATTACTTTATCTAAGTTTTTAGGAATAGGTGGTCTTGCACTTGCTAATAGTATTTCAGCTATATGCTGTATGTTATTATTATTTATTAGTTTCAGAAAAAAAGTGGGTCCATTTGGTATTAAAGAAATAATTGTTTCACTGGGTAAAATCTTATGTGCTTCATTGGTTATGGGTATGATAGTTAAGTTTATCTATAAATTATTACTTAATAGTATAAGTGGCAATTTATCACTTATAGTTTCAATTGGAACAGGTGCTTTAGTATATTTTGCTATAATTTATTTTATGAAGATAGACGAGGTAGATGATATTGTAAGTACTTTTAAAATAGCAAGATTAAGGAAAACATCATGTAAGGCTCCTGAAGTATTCCAGAAAGGTCATGAAAGAATAGAAAAAATTATTAAATGAATTTTTTTGTTATGAGAGAAAATCAACAATTTCTGTTAATAAGTATATTAAATTTATAAAGAGTTTAGGTGAATAATATGAATTTAAAAAAAATAATATTTGCTTTACTAATATTTACTTTACCAGTAACTAATGCTTTTGAAATAACTGAAAAAATTTCATTACCATTATTTATAGGCGTTATATGTTTAATGTTATGCATAAATAAAATTAAATTTTATTTGCATGATATATTTTTTCTCTTATTTATAATTGCCATGATGCTGACTATGATAATTAATGGTGCCATAAACAAAAGATCAATTTTATATCTTCTGAGTTTTGCTATATTATGTCTAGTATTTTTAAAAGTGGTTTCTGCTAACTATATTTATAACAAGCAGCTTATTTTGAGAATAATGTATTTTTCAACAATAGTATTAAGTATATATATTATTTATGAATTTACTACAAGAAATTTTTTCCCTGGCTTGTTTTTTGATTTGCCTAGAATTATGGACAAACAATATGATGCAACATTTATAGACAAATACTATAGAGCAAGAGGATTTTGCACTGAATCTGGGCATACTGCTTTATTTTTTGAGTTTATACTTCCATTTAATATTTACTATTTATATTTAAATAAGTCAAATATAAAAAAAGTAATATTTTTAATTTTAGTATTAGCTAGCCTGGTGTTTATAAATTCATCAATAAATTTTGTTATAATCAGTGTTGGATCAATTTTTGCTTTATTGATTTACTTAATGAAAGGGAAAAATTCAGTGAAAAAGTATTTGATTGTATGTTTATCAGTAGTATTAGTTATAAGTACTTTAACTCTAATAAGTAATAGTGGAGACTTAAAGTTAACTATTAATGGAATGATGGATAAAATATCTATGACAGACAATGCAGGAAGTTCAATTGAGAGAAAAATGAAAATGAATAAGGGTTATTACGTCATGAGTAATAATCTTATTTGGGGAATTGGACCTATGATGTTATCAAATTATGTTGGTTTTGATAGTACTCTAAATATGTTTATAGATTTATGGTTATATAGCGGAATTTTTGGATTAATATCTTTTTACCTATTTGTATTAATATTTTTTATAAAAATATTTAAAATAAAGGATAATTTTAAATATTGTATGTTATTTTCTTTTTTTATGGTTACTTTTCATTATCAAATAATTGCTAATTTTTACTACCCATGGTTATGGATTTTGTTTGGGATGATTGAAGGTGAAGATGTCTTATGGAAAAGTAAGCAAATAAAAAGCAGAATAAATATCCATTGAGCTATGGTTTTAGCTTGATGGATATTTTTCTTTCAGATGTCTAAGACCTAAATTTTTATTTAACTTTTTCAGTGGTTGAAAGATTTTTAATATATACTGGGGCAGCGTTAGAGTTTTCATTATTAAATTGTACTGGATTATCATTGGTATTTATATATACAGGATTTATATCGGTTATACTTCCTTTTTGTTTTATATCAGCAAAGTTAACACATAGACCATATTGAGCTCTTTCTCCACCATCATGTTTATGGTTTATAATTGTTATATCTACATAAGGTACGTTTTCAGTTGCTATTAATATACCAGCACCTTCAGTATTATAAGTGTATAAATTCTTTACTACATTTTTCTTTAATTTTTGAGTTGAGTAGTTTGGTTCAAAGTCTATTCCAGCTGATGGCGCTGTTCCATTTATATTCATTATCTTTGTACTATCAATAGTTAGATTTACAGCTGAAATTACACTTATACCTTGTCTTCTGTTATTATCAATTGTACAATTTGTAATTTCAATATTTTTATTATAACCACATTCTGAAGCTCCTAAATATATTCCATCTCCCCAACAGTCTCTTATTATCATATCCTTGATTTTAATATTGCTACAATCATTAAGAGATATTCCCATACCCCATTCTCCAGTAGTGCCTTTGTGTGAATATCTTTCGCCAATAATCTTACCTCCGCTAATTGTTGTATTTTTAATATTATTTAGTTTAATAATTTCATAGTCTTCCTTATCATTAGGAATAGATCTTATTTCGGCTTTACTATCAAATACAATTACTTGGTTTGATGAAGGTTTTAAACCTATTTCAGCGTCTATATTATAGATCCCATTTAGGAATTTAACTTTTTTATTAGTAGCTAAAATTTTATTTATTTCTTTTTGTGACATATCTGGTCTAATTGAAATAGTATTAGACTGTTTTATTGATCTAAAGGGAATAGCATTGGACTTTTGGTAGAGTGATATGAAATAGAATATAAAGAATATTAAGGCTGTAATTGCCACTACATATATTAGAATTGTATATATTTTCATATTGATACCCCCTCATATAAATTATTCATTTATTATATTATTTATTCATTTTATTATTTAAACGTGACATATATTTTTTAGTAATTGGCATGTTTTAAACTGAACTATGATAATTATTTTCTTTCAGATGCCTAACTATGTTATTTTTAATTTTAAAAATCATATAATAAATAAATTGTAAAATTATATAATATGGAGAGTAGGTCATTTTATGAAAAATACTGGTAAAATTGTACTAGTTACTATAACTATTTTAGTTGTGGCAGTTGGAATGATTAGCTTATGTTTTAATAATCAATTAAACAAAGTAAAAAAAGTAAAAATAACAAAAACTAATTCAGAATTAAATATAAGCAATAATGTAGTTAAAAAGGATAGTGGAATTATAAATATAGCCCTTTTTGGAATTGATAGGAGACATAAAGATGAAGCATCACGTTCTGATGCACTTATGGTTTTAACTCTTGATAAAAAACATAAAAAGATAAAGATATCTTCTATTATGAGAGATTCTTATGTTAATATTGATGGTTATGGAATGACTAAAGTTAATCATGCATATGCTCATGGTGGAGCAACCCTTGCTATTAAAACTCTAAATAAGAATTTTGATTTAAACATAAAAGATTATGTCACTGTGGACTTTTTTGGATTTGAAAAAATAATTGATAGTGTTGGCGGAGTGGATATAAATATAACTCCAGAAGAATTAAAATACATGACTGAAGATATAGGGGAAAATTTTGAAAATGAACCTATATCTATTGTTACAAGTAGTGGATTGCAAAAAGTCAATGGCAGAGAAGCATTAGCTTATACAAGAATAAGAAATACTGATGGCGGAGATTTTGAAAGAACTCAAAGACAGAGGACTGTACTAATTGATGTATTAAGTAAAATTAAAAAGACACCACCTATAGGTATCCCCAAAATAGTTTCAGAGCTTTTACCTTATACAGAAACAAGTATGTCAAATACTGAAATATTAAAGATGATAACATCTATGTATACATTAGGGATTAAAGATATAGATCAGCAGAGGTTTCCTTTGGATAGTTACTGTAATGGAAAAATGATTGCTGGTGTTTGGTACTTGATATTTGATTTGGATGCTACTAAAAATCAAATGCATAAGTATATATTTGAGGATATTAAACCTGATGCTGCTAAATAAAGTTTAAATTAATATAATAAGCATAGCGTGACACAGTAACCGAAGAAACGTTAAGCTGTATTCCGGCTGATATATGTTGTGTAGGAACACTCACTTTATTAAGAAGTTCTAATTGCTTGAGATATTGAAAAATACCTACCTCTTCAAATGCGACGTCCTGTCGCTTTCAGAGCTTTTGCCGTCCTGGCAAAAATTACGGTATTTTTAGAGCGATGAAACTCCTCTTCCTTTTGTCAGAGGAGTAAGCGATTCGCACAAAATCATAGATTTTGGCTCTCTGCTTAACAACTTCTAAAATTTGTTCGAATGTTCCTGCACAACATATATCAGTCTTCATACAGCTTAACGTTTCTTCTTACTTCAGTCTACATATATACTATTGTTCCTATTATCTTAAAAGCATAACTTTTATAATAATTATTTTTATCTATATATTTTAAGTTAGTTATTCTAATCAAAACTTTCACTGCACTTTGCTTCGCATTATGCTTAAACTGCAAAGTTGAGTATTAACATCTAAACAGTTAAATGAATATATGGTAAAATGATAATTGGTATTATAAATTTTAGCTAAAAAGTAGATTCTATAGTTATATTCCAATAAGATTTGCTGTAGCTAAAATGTACTTAAAACTAAATAGATAAAGGGGTGGCTATTTAATGTTTTCTGAAAAAATAGTTGATAATTTAACAAAGTCCTCCTGGATAAGGGCAATGTTTGAGGAAGGTGAAAAACTTCGTAAAATCTATGGGGCAGATAAAGTTTTTGATTTTTCAATAGGTAATCCAGATCCAGAACCTCCTGAAGTTACAAAAGATACATTAAAAAGGTTGGTTTTGGAAGACAAACCTAAAATGCATGGGTACATGCCAAATGCTGGGTATCCAGATGTAAGAGAAAAGGTAGCAATTCAGATTTCAAAAGAAACCAATGTTCCATTAACTATGAAAAATATTGTTATGACCTGTGGAGCAGGGGCTGCATTAAATGTAGCTTTAAAAGCTATACTTAATCCAGGAGAAGAAGTTATTGTATTTGCACCTTTCTTTGTGGAATATCTTAGCTATATTGATAATAATGGTGGTAAAGGTGTTATAGTAAAAAGCAATAAAGATACCTTTGAACCAGATATTAATGCTTTGGAAGCTAGTATAACTCCAAAAACTAAGGCAGTTATTGTAAATACACCTAATAATCCTACAGGAGTTGTGTACAGCGAAAGTATTCTTAAAAATATGGCTGAAGTGTTAAAGAAAAAAGAAAAAGAATTTAACACTACTATATTTGTTATCTCAGATGAACCATATAGAAAAGTTGTTTATGATAATATTAAACTTCCAAGTGCACTAAAAATATTTGAGAACTCAATAATGGTAGATTCTTTTAGTAAATCTTTGTCACTGCCAGGAGAGAGAATTGGTTATATTGCAGTTAGTCCCTATATTAAGGATGTAGACTTATTAATTGATGCAATTGTTTATTGTAATCGTGTTTTAGGCTTTGTAAATGCTCCTGCACTTTTCCAAAAAGTAATTGCAGAATCGGTAGATACGTCGGTAGATATTAACATTTATAAGGAAAGAAGAGATTTACTTTATAATAGTCTTATAAAAATGGGTTATTCTTGTATTAAGCCTCAGGGTGCTTTTTACTTATTCCCAAAAGCTTTTATAGAAGATGATATAGAATTTAAAAATAGAGCATTAAAGTATAATTTACTTTTAGTTCCAGGTTCAGGATTCTATTGTCCAGGATATTTTAGAATTTCATATTGTGTAAGTCTTAAGACTATAGAAAATTCATTACCTGCTTTTGAAGCATTGGCAAAAGAATTTATATAGTGTCAAGTGATTCTTAGACTCAGGTGGAGTTTGCCTGCGAGAAATGCCTTTTACCTGAGCAAGCTCATAAAATGCCATTTAGGCATTTAGTTCCTGAGCAAAGCTCGTAAAATGCCATTTAGGCATTTTACCCATCTGAGTCTTAGAAGAACTTATCCAGGCATGTAAAGTAGCTATCCCCAAGTTAAGTAGAGAGCTAAAATCTATGATTTTGTGCGAATCACTTACTCCTTCGACAATAGGAGAAGGAGTTTCATACAAAAAAGGTTGGGGGATTAGCAATGGTGACGATCAGATAAATTTTCAAAGCTATGAAATGTAGGCGTAAGGCCTTAGTTTCATAGCTTTTGTTTTTATAATATTATTTATTTTTGTGTAAGAGTGAAAATAAATATTTGTTGTAAATAAACTATTTTGAAGGTATAATTTTCTACAACAGAAAAAGTGGAGAATAATGTTAATAATTAATTCATCTCATATTAGATTTAATAGTAAAGTTATTTGAGATTTAAAGAAAGGCTGGTATGCTTTTATGAAAGAAATTGCAATATCTATAAGAAATTTAAAAATGAATTATGGAGAAAAAGAAGTATTAAAAGGAATAAATTTAGATGTGTATAAAGGACAAATTATAGGATACATAGGTCCAAATGGAGCAGGAAAAAGCACTACAGTAAAAATAATGTTGGGGCTTTTAGAAGGATATACTGGTCAGATAGAAGTTTTAGGAAAAGATATTTCAGATGGAAATGTTGAATATAAAAGAAAAATAGGTTACGTTCCTGAAGTTGCAGAAATATATGATAATCTTACTGCAAGAGAATACTTAACCTTTATAGGAGAATTATATGGTTTAGATTATGAAGAAGTGGAGGAAAAGGGCAGAAGACTTATGAGAGAATTTTCACTAGAAGAAATGTATGATTCTAGAATGTCATCTTATTCTAAAGGAATGCGTCAGAAGGTATTAATAATATCAAGTTTACTTCATAATCCGGATATATTATTTTTAGATGAACCTTTAAGTGGATTGGATGCCAACAGTGTTATGGTGGTTAAGGAAATATTAGCAGAGTTAGCATCACAAAATAAAACTATATTTTATTCATCTCATATAATGGATGTAGTTGAAAAGATAAGCAGCCGAATAGTATTACTTAATGGTGGACAAATAGTTGCTGATGGAAGTTTCGATGAATTAAAGTATAAATGTAAAGAAGGTTCTTTAGAAGAAATATTTAACCAGCTTACAGGATTCAATGAACATAAAGAAATAGCTAAGAAATTTGTATCTATAGTTCAAGAGAGGTAGAAGTATGAAGGATTTTAAAGTATTAAAATTTTTAGATAAGTTTAAAGATTTTTTTGAAAAAATTGGAGTAGACTACTACTTAATGAGAAAAATATTACAATTAAAGTTTATCATGGATGGGCGAAGGGTTCCTACAGCTATAAGTGGATCTTCTAAAAAGAAAAAAGAAAATAAGGATGAAAATAATTTTATAAAATCCTTATGGGTTTATGGATTAATTGGAATAATTATGGTGCCAATAACGTGTTTCGGTAAGAACTTTATATTTCAAATGAGTTTTGTTTTTGGAATATTGATGTTTATGATTATGACTTCTTTAATTTCTGATTTTTCTTCTGTACTTTTAGATATTAGGGATAGAAACATTATAGGATCAAAACCAATAAATAGTAAAACTTTAAGTATGGCAAAAACTATACATGTATTAGTTTATATGTTTTTTATAACAATAGCAATTTGCGGACCTGCTTTAATAGCATCTTTAGTAAGTCAAGGCATTCTATTTTTTATAATATTTCTATTTGAAATAATTCTTATGGATTTATTTATAGTAGTACTTACTGCTTTATTATATTTATTAATATTAAAATTTTTTGATGGGGAAAAACTAAAAGATATAATAAATTACATTCAAATAATTTTATCTATATCCATAGCTATAGGATATCAATTAATAGGCAGATTATTTAGTTTTGTAAATTTAAGTATGGTGTTTACTCCAAAATGGTGGCAGTATTTTATAATTCCAATGTGGTTTGGAGCACCTTTCGAAATGGTGCTACACAGAAATTATAATATTCATTTTATAGTATTTTCAGTACTTGCAATAGTTGTACCTGTTCTTTCAATAATTATATATATAAAATTAATACCTGCTTTTGAAAGGAATTTACAAAAGTTGAATGATAATAGTGGAAAAGTTAAAGGGGAAAATAAAAAGCTTTTAAACCTAGTATCAAAAATAGTTTGTTTTAATAAAGAAGAAAGAACATTTTTTAGGTTTGCTTCTGATATGATGAAAAATGAAAGAGAATTTAAACTTAAGGTTTATCCTTCCTTGGGGTTTTCTTTGATATTTCCATTTATATTTATGCTCAATGATTTAAAAGGTAAAGGATGGGCTGAAATAGCTTCAAGTAAAATGTACTTAAATATATATTTTTGTGCACTATTACTTCCTACAGCAGTTATGATGATAAAATATTCAGGAAAGTATAAAGGTGCTTGGATTTATAAAATTATACCTAACAAAAATGTATGTAATATATTTAAAGGAACTTTGAAAGCTTTCATTGTAAGACTGCTTTTGCCTGTTTATCTTATTGAATCTGTAATATTTATGTTTATATTTGGAGTTAAAATCTTTCCAGACTTAATTTTAGTATTTTTAAATATAATGTTATTTACAGTATTATGTTTTAGAATTACTAAAAAGTCATTACCTTTTTCAGAAGAATTTGGGGTATCACAAGGTAGTGAAGGATTAATGGCAATTCCTCTCATGATAATACTTGGATTTTTAGCTTTCATACACTATAAATATACTTTTGTACATTATGGAGTGTATGTATATATTGGAATTATGCTTATAGTAAACATTATTTTGTGGAAAAAATCATTTAATATATCCTTAGAAAAATTGAATAATTAAATTCAACTAACATGTAAGTATAAATAGCATTAAAAAATAATTATTAAAATTAATAGATGATGAAATAATATACATTAGATATTGAAAGGAGAAAATATGATTACGAATGTAATAGCTTTTGTTATAATTGGTTTAGTTGCGGGAGTATTAAGTGGATTATTTGGAATAGGTGGCGGAATTGTAATAATACCAGCTTTAATGTATTTTGCGGGTTTTACCCAATTAAAGGCGCAAGGAACTTCCCTTGCAATTATGCTTCCTCCAGTAGGAATTTTGGCATTTTTAGAATATTACAAAAAGGGTAATGTTAATATAGCAGCAGGTATAGCAATTTGTATAGCAATGCTTATTGGTGCTAAATTTGGAGCTCAAATGGCAAATGCTATTCCGATTAGCATTGTAAAAAAGGGATTTGCTATATTTACTATACTAGTTGGAATCAAAATGTTTTTTGGAAAATGATTTTCTAAATGTAAGGCATCTTCAAAAAAATAATAAGTCCATCTACTAGTCTATTTTGCGTCATGCGTCGCTGGCAGAACCCTTAGATAGTTCACTATCTGCTGAACCTGCCTCCTTGCCTGACGCAAAATATCCTTTGCATCTGGACTTATTATTTTCTTTCAGATGCCTAAATTAAAATATAAGGTTGTCTGAAAAAGATAACTTTATTTTTTTGTATAAAAATAAGGCGAATTGCATATTTAAAGTACCTTAATTATTCCTATATAATAAACAGGTATTTATATCATTACCAATATAAGTTATAATATATAAAAGATGGATTTGTGAATGGAGGGGGCTAAACTTTAAAATGGATAAAAACATAGAGATGTTAGTTGTTGAAGATGTTTTTGAAAATGCAATACAAAGAGCTAAGGAATTAGAAGATACAAATATCAAATTAAAAAAAGCTTTTAAAACTATAAAGAAACTAGAAAAAAATTATAGAGCAATTCTTGAAAGTAGTAAAGATGCTTTAGTAGTAATCAATTATGATAAAGAAATACTTTATTTGAATCCTGCATCAAAAAAATTGTTTGGACAAAATTATAAAGAATTAATAATAGATATTTTAAATTTTGACGAAATAGAAAATAGTGATAAAGAAATTACAATAAATTATTTGGATGGAAATAAAATTATTGCTAATATGTGTATTTCAGAAATAAATTGGGAAAGTAAACAAGCTTATCTTCTGTCTATAAGAGATGTTACTGATGAAGTACGTTTGCGCGAACGATTTAAAATTCAATCTCTTACAGATGAACTTACACAGTTATATAATAGAAGAGGATTTTTAAGTTTAGTTGAAAATAAAATTGAAATTGCAAAATGCAGTAAGAAAAGTGTAACATTATTTTTTATTGATATTGATGGTATGAAGGACATTAATGATAAGCTATCTCATAATTATGGAGATTATGCTATAATAGGGGCTTCAACTATTTTAAAAGAGACCTTTGGTGAAAACGATATTGTAGCAAGAATAGGAGGAGATGAATTTGCAATTTTAGCTATGGATGTAGATGAATATGAGGCCAAAAGGATTATAAATAAAATTATGGAAAAGCAAAAAGACTTTAATAGAAATAATGAATATTGCTTTAATGTATCTATGAGTATAGGGACTGCATACTTTAATTCAGAAGAACCAATAAATATTAATGAATTAATGGAAAAGGCAGATAAAAAAATGTATGAAAATAAGAAAAATAAACGTGTGCAGCGAAATTAAAAGAAGGAATTTCATATAGCGATAGAGTCATCTAGAAAGGTGGCTCTACTTTTATGCATGTAAACAGAATAATAAGTGATTTTATTACTATATGGAAGTATTTATATAAAGGACAATATAAGGTATAATATATAATGATATTTTAGAAATAGGAGTTTAATATAGTTTATATAAAGTTTTAATTAGAGGGATAAAAATGAATGATGATATTTCAAATAGTGTACTGGAACAAGCAAATAATTTTATAGAAAAGAAGTTCGGAATATATTTTAGTAAAAAAATGACTAAGAATCTTTTAAGAATATTATATAATATTGCCAAACAAAAGAATATTGAAATTGAAGAGTATATTAATAGTATGATTTTAAATAGACTTTCTCAAAAGGAACTTGAATATTTAATAACAAATATAACTATCGGGGAAACTTACTTTTTTAGAGATAAAAAACTATTTGAGATAGCTAGAGATAAAATATTAACTAATGTAGTTGAAAGAAAGCATTCCAGCAAAACTTTAAAAATTTGGAGTGCAGGTTGTGCAACAGGAGAAGAAGCTTTTTCAATAGCTATTATGCTTAAAGAAGCTATTTCTGATTATGAAAATTGGAATGTTGAAATTATTGCTACAGATATAAATGACAATTTTTTAAAAAAGGCTAGGAATGGAATATATGGTGAATGGTCTTTTAGGGGAACTAGTGAAAGTTTTAAAAAAAAGTATTTTGATAAAATTAATAATAATGAATATAAAATTAAAGATTCAATTTTAAAACTTGTAAAATTTCATAATTTAAATTTAGTAAATAGTACTTATTATTTAGATAATGAATTTATCAATGGTGTGGATATTATATTTTGTAGAAATGTTCTAATATATTTCAATAAACATAGAGCACAAGAAATAATTGGGCGTTTTTATAAATCACTTTCAAGTGGAGGATGGTTAATTGTAGCTCCTGCTGAAAATATGTATGTCAATGATACATCTTTTAATGCTGTGAACATTGATGGTGCATTTTTATATAGTAAAAATACTGAAGTGAAAAAATGGGAAGAGATTACTTGCAAAAAAAATGCATTAGAAAATTTTTTACTGAACAGTGAAATTAATAATTATAACATATTAAAAAATAATTTAGTATCATTTTCCGAAAAGGTTGGTACACCTATAAATTCATATAAAAAAGAAGTAAAGACTACTGTTAAGCAGCTTAAAGATTTGTGTCAGCTTCTAGCTAATGAAGGAAAACTTCAAGAAGCACTTGAGTGTTGTAAAAAAATTATTTGTCAAGATAAAATAAATCCTGAAAATTATTATTTGCTTGCAACAATTCAAGAAGAAAAAGGCAATATTACTGAAGCCATAATATCATTAAAAAAAACTATTTATTTAGATTCCAATTTTATTATGGCGTATTTCAATTTAGGAAATTTAAACTTAAAACAGCAAAAATTTAAAGAAGCTTTTAAAAATTTTCAAATATCTCTTATATTACTTGAAAATTTTAATGAAGAAGATATAGTTCCACATTCAGAAAAAACTACAGCAGGAATGCTTAAACAAGTAATTGAAAATATAAAGTTTAAAGGAGAACTATATGGAGAAATGTAATATTAATAATGAAAATAACAGTATAGAAGTAGTTGGATTTTTATTACATAATGACAAAAATAAAGAAAAGTATGCCATTGAGGTTTTATATGTAGAAGAAGTATGTTTTTTCAAAAGCATTACGAAACTTCCATGTACTCCTATTTTTATTATAGGAATAATGAATTTTAGAGGAAAAATAATATCTGTAATAGACATTAGAAATTTTCTACAATTCACTTCGAAATCAATAGATTGTAAAGATGTTAAAAATATAATAGTTGTAAAGTTCAATGATATTGAATTTGGAATAGCAGCAGATTCTATTTTAGGATGTACTAAAATTTCTATGTTAGAAATACAAAAAGATATTTTACCTATAGAAAATACAAAAAAACACTACTTTAGAGGTATAACAAGAGAAAAAAGTATTATTTTAAATATTAAAAATATAATATTAGATAAAAAAATTATTATAGACGAAGAAATTTTTCAATGATATTTACAAGGGGGAAAAATAAAAGTATGAAAAAAATCAATTTACTTAATGGGTTGAGGACAAAACTTATCATATATTTTTTAATAATAGCAATGGTACCATCAGCTATTATAGCAGCACTTGGCTACAATAATTCAAAAAAATACCTTAAGCAGCAAGCTATTGATGAACTTACTGTTTTGAGAAATGAAAAGAAACATGATATAGAAGATTATTTTAAGTCTGGTAAAAGTAGAATTTCATATATGGCGCAAGAACCAGCAGTTGTAGAAGCTATGACAAAGCTCATTCAGACTCCTATTAATAGCGCTGATTATAATAACGTATACAATAAATACAACCCTACGTTTACCAACTTTATAAATACAATGGAAAAAGGAGACATACTATTAGTAGATTCTAAGACAGGAAGTGTTTTGTATTCAACTTTAAAAGAGCAGGATTATGGGGCTAACCTTTTAACAAGTTCATACAAAAATACCAATGTAGGCAGAGCATTTCAAAGTTGTAAAAATAGTAATGACAAAAATTTTACAACGATTACTGACTATGAATTTTATGCACCTTCCAGCAATAAACCTATTGCATGTATAGCAGCACCTATATTCAATGGAGATGAAAAAGTTGGAGTCCTTATTTTTAAGTTAGGAACAGAAAGAATAGATGAAGTTATATCTAACGATAACAATTGGAAAGATATGAATCTTGGGAAAACTGGAGAAATACTTTTAATTGGAAGTGACTACAAGCTTAGAAATAACACGCGATTTTTAAATAACGAAACAGATGAAAAAATAAAAGCAGCAAAATCTACCATACTTTTAAAGGAAATAAAAACTAAAGCTGCAGAAGATGTACTAGCTGGTAAAACCAACATTGATACATACTTTGACTATGATAACAATAAATGCATTATTGCTTATACTCCTTTAAATATTGATGGATTGAGATGGGGAATATCAGTTAAAATAGATGAAAATGAAGCATTTAGTCCAATAAATAAGTTGCAAAATTTAATGCTTATTGTTTTAATAGTTGCACCTTTAGCTATAATAGTTATTTCTTTTACTATAGCATCAAGTATTGCAGCCCCAATGATAAAAATGTCAAAGGCTGCACGTAGGATTTCAGAAGGAGATTTAACAGTTAAAATACCTGAAGAAAAACGTTCAGATGAAATAGGAATTTTAATAAACTCATTTTCTAATATGCTTGGACAGCTTAGAAAGCAGACAAAAGAAATTACTAATGTGGTGAATGTTATAGCAGCTTCTGTAAGTGAAATTACAGTTTCACTTACTCAAGTGACTTCAGGAGCGGCTCAAACATCTTCTTCAGTTAGTGAAACTACAGCAACAGTAGAAGAAGTAAAACAAACTGTACATATATCTAGTGAAAAGACAAAAAATGTTTCGAATACTGCAAAACAATCTGTAGAAATATCAGGAGCAGGTGTGAAAGCAACAGAAGAAACTATAGATGGAATGAACGAGATAAATAATCAAATGCAAAAAATTGCAGAAAGTATATTAGCTTTGAGCGAACAAAGTCAGAATATTAGCGATATCATAGAGAGTGTGGAAAACATTTCAGAGCAGTCCAACATTCTAGCAGTAAATGCTTCAATAGAAGCAGCTAAAGCAGGTGAACAAGGGAAAGGTTTTTCCATAGTAGCACAGGAAATTAGAAATTTAGCAGATCAATCAAAACAAGGAATCAGACATGTAAGAAATATATTAAAGGATATTCAAAAGGCTACCAATACAGCTGTAATGACTACAGAAAAAGGAATAAAACTTGTGGAAATAGGAATGAATAAGGCATCTGAAGCAGGAAATGCTATAGAAAAGCTAATGAATAATATAACCATTTCTGCTCAATCAGCCATGCAGATAGAAGCTTCAAGTCAACAGCAGTTAATTGGAATGGATCAAGTTGCTATAGCAATGGAGGGAATAAATGAAGCAAGTATTCAAAATGTGGATAGCATGAAACAGTTGGAAGAGGCAACTAACAATCTTCAGGAAATGGGAGAAAGACTTAAAGAACTAATTAAACAGTATAATGTTTGAGGAAAGAGAGGATGAAGATGAATACAAATGATGATGAATTTTTAAAAAAACTTATTTCTACATTTAAAATAGAGGCTCATGATCATTTAAAAAATATTTCATTATCTCTGCTAGAATTGGAAAAATCCCAAGGTGATGAAAAAAAATCAGTTGTTGAAACTATACATAGGGAATTTCATAGTTTAAAAGGAGCAGCAAGAGCAGTAAATATTGAGGAAATTGAAACTATCTGTCATAGAGTTGAAAATATATTTTCTGACATAAAAAAAGAAAAGCTGGTTTTAAATGAAGAAATGTTTGATGTAGTTAATGAATCAGTTGATATTATGGAAGAAATAATTTCTTTTCCAAATGATATTAGAGATATTTCTAAGATAATTAGAAAAATAGAGAATGTAGCATTGGTAAACAATTCAAAACAGAAATTAATTGAGGTAAATAATGTAGTAGCAAAAAAAACTCTAGAGATAAAAAAATTGCAGCCGCTTGTTAAGTCAAAAACAGATGTGGATTTAAGACAAGAATATAATAAAAAGCAAGAATCTGTAAAAGTTTCTATAGACAAGTTGCCTAATGTGATTAGAGTTTCTAAAGATAAGTTAGATTCTTTACTAATTCAAGGAGAAGAAATGCTTTATATAAAGCTTTCTGCTAATGAAACTGTAAAGGAAGCTAAAGCTATAAAGGAATTATTAGATTTGTGGAAAAAAGAAAAAGATTATAATTATATAAAAATGATAGAGAATAGCATAAATAGCTTAATAAAGTCATCTGAAAATGATGAAAGTACTGTAGAAACTATGATGAATAAATTTATGGAAGATATAAAAGATATAATGTTGTTGCCATTTTCTTATATCCTTGAGATGTTTCCTAAAATGGTAAGAGATTTATCTAAAAAAATGAATAAAAAAATAGAATTTATAAGTGAAGGAACAAAAGTAGAAATTGACAGGCGTATTTTAGAGGAAATTAAGGACCCATTTATGCATATAATTAGAAATTGTGTAGATCATGGTATAGAAAAGCCAGAAGAAAGAAAAAAGTTAGGGAAAAGTCCTAAAGGAACTATAAAGTTAATTATCACACAAATAAGCGGGGATAAAGTGAAAATTCAAATTTCAGATGATGGTTCAGGAATTAATATTAATAAAGTTAAAGAAAAAGCTGCTAAAAATCATATATTGACACAATCAGAAATTAAAAATATTGATGATGAAAGTGTAAAAACATTGATCTTTAAATCAGGAATTTCTACAAGTGATATAATTACAGATATATCAGGCAGGGGATTGGGACTTGCTATTGTACATGAAAAAATACAAAACCTTGATGGTACTATAAGTATAGAAACTGAAGCCGATAAGGGAACTGCTTTTAATATAATACTTCCAATAACTATTTCTACAAATAGAGGAATAATTGTGAAGGTATCAAATCAGGAATTTGTAGTACCCACAGGTAAAGTTGAAAAAGTTATTAGAATCAAAAATGATGAAATTGAATTAATAGAAAATAGAGCTGTGGTAGTATGGCAAGGATATATTATTCCTATTTTTGATCTTAAGGATATATTAGAAATATCAGATAGTAATATAGAAAAAAGTTCTAGTGATATTGTATCAATTTTAATAATTAATTTTATGGAACAAAGAATGGCTTTAAAAGTTGACGAAATAGTAGTAGAACAGGAAGTACTTGTAAAAAGGTTTAATAAGCCACTAAAAAGGGTTAAAAATATTTCAGGAGCAACCATTTTAGGTTCTGGCAGGGTAGTTCCTATATTAAATGTTCAGGATTTAATAAAATCTTCTTTTAAACATAAAGATAACTATTTTAAAGTTAACTCAGTTAGTGAAGAAAAAGTAGTAGAAAAGAAGTCCATCATTGTTGTAGATGATTCAATTACATCTAGGACGCTTTTAAAAAACATTTTGGAAAACTATGGGTATCAGGTAAAAACAGCAGTAGATGGTCTTCAGGGGTGGAGGCTGATGGAAAATGAAAAGTTTGATTTAGTAGTAACAGACATAGAAATGCCTGTAATGGATGGGTTTGAGTTAACCAAAAGGATTAGGGATGATAGTAAGATTTCAGATGTACCAGTTGTATTAGTAACTTCATTGGAATCAAAGGAGGATAAGGAAAGAGGAATAGATGTTGGAGCTAGTGCTTATATTGTAAAAAGTGATTTTAGGCAAAGTAGTTTATTGGATACAATAAAAAGATTAATATAATAAGGATATTTGATTTTATGAAGCATTTTTATGTAAGAATAGGAGATAGAAAATGATTAAAGTGCTTGTAGTAGATGATTCTCTTATTGTTCAACAAATGATAGTTGATATACTAAATTCTGATAAAGGTATAAAAGTAATAGGTGTAGCTAATAGTGGTGAAAGTGCAATTAAATTTATGCATAAAAATAAACCTGATATTGTAACTATGGATATAATCATGCCTGGAATGGGTGGTTTTGAGGCAATCAAGATGATAATGGAAACAAATCCTGTACCTATTATAGTAATAAGTGGATTATCTGATAATGGAAATATGAATAAAACTTTTGAGGCTATGGAAGCAGGAGCTGTTTCGGTAATAGAAAAGCCTTTAAAAATAGAAAGTAATGATTTTGAAAAAATATCAGAAAATATTATTAAAACAGTTAAATTAATGTCGGAAATAAAGGTAGTAAAACGCAAGGCAAATTACAATAAAATGAAACCCAATGTTTCTAGTAAATTTAAAAATTCTTTTACAAATATAAAATTAGTAGTTATAGGTGTGTCTACAGGAGGACCGCCGGTACTTCAAACGATATTTTCAAAATTACCTGAAAATATTAAAGTTCCTATACTTGTTGTACAACATATAGTGCCTGGTTTTATAAATGGCCTTATAGATTGGCTTTCAAAATTCACAAGATATCCTATACATATAGCTAAACAAGAAGAGAAGGTATTACCAGGGCATATTTATTTTGCACCAGATGGATTTCATATGGAAATTAAGCCAAATAATAAAATTTTTTTAAGTAATGAAGAAAAGGAAAATGGTTTAAAGCCTTCAGTGTCTCATTTGTTTAGATCTTCTGCTGACTATTATGGAAAAGAAGTTATGGGAATTCTTTTAACAGGTATGGGAAAAGATGGAGCTAAGGAACTAAAATTATTAAAAGATAAAGGGGCGCTTACTGTGGTTCAGGATAAAGAGAGTTCTGTAGTTTATGGTATGCCCGGAGAGGCTGTAAAACTTGGTGCTGAAACATATATTCTTTCACCTGAAAAGATTGCAGAATTGTTCAAAAGATACTAGATGCAACAAAATGTTTGTAAGTAAAAGGAGGAAAAGCTAATAATGAATAGAAATGTAGAAATTTTAGTTGTTGAGGATAGTTTAACACAAGCAGAACAGCTTAGACTTATTCTTGAAAAAGAAAATTATAAAGTGAAAGTTGCCAAAAATGGTGTTGAAGCTTTAGAACTTATAGATGAATCTATACCTGATTTAATAGTAACTGATATTCTTATGCCTAAAATGGATGGATATGAATTATGCCAAAAGATAAAATCAGATGATAAACTAAAGAATATTCCAGTAATTTTACTTACATCGCTTGCAGATCCTATTGATGTTATAAGAGGGCTCAAGGTTAGAGCAGATAATTTTATAACAAAGCCATATAAAGAAGAATTTCTTATTTCAAGAATTCAGCATATGCTAATTAATATAGAGCTTAGAAAAAATAGAATAAGTGAAATTGGTATTGAGGTATTTTTTGAAGGAGAAAAATATTTTATTAATTCAGAAAGAATACAGATAATAGATCTTCTTCTTTCTACTTTTGAGAATGCTGTACAAAAGACTAAAGAACTTGAGGATACAAATATGAAACTAAGAAAAGCTTTTAAAACTATAAGAAAGCTTGAAAAGAATTATAAAGCAGTTCTTGAAAGCAGTAAAGATGCTTTATTAGTAATTAATTATAATAAACAAATACTTTACTCAAATCCTGCATCAGAAAAACTATTTGGTGAAAATTATAAAAAAGAAATACTGGATATTTTAAATTTTGATGAAATAGAAGACAGTAGCACAGAACTTACGCTAAGTTATCCAGATGGAAGTGAAATTATTGTAAGTATGCGTATTTCAGAAACAGATTGGGAAGGTAAAGAAGCGTATCTTTTGTCTATTAGAGATGTAACTGAAGAAGCATGTTTACGTGAACAATTAAAAATTCAATCTCTTACAGATGAGCTTACAAAGTTATACAATAGAAGAGGCTTCTTAAGTTTAATTGAACACAAAATTAAACTTGCAAAACTTAGCAAAAAAGGTATGATACTGTTTTTTGTTGATATTGACGATATGAAAAGTATTAATGACAATTTATCTCATAATTGTGGTGATCGTGCAATAATTGGTGCTTCAAATATTTTGAAAGATACTTTTAGTGAAAATGATATTGTAGCAAGATTAGGTGGAGATGAATTTGCAGTTTTAGCTGTAGATGTATATGAAAGTGATATTAAAAAATTTATGGATAAACTTTTAGAAAAGCAGGAACTTTTTAATGAAAAAAATGAATACTGTTTTAGCATATCTATGAGTGTAGGTGCTACTTATTTTAACCCCGAAGATTCAGTAAATGTTAGTGAATTAATAGAAGAAGCTGATAAACAAATGTATGAACATAAAAAAAACAAGCATATACGATGAATTAAATTATTTTTAAAAAGTATATTGGCATATAGTGTGAAAACGGAAACTATATATTTTTATTTACAACTAATTAAACCTTGTTGTGGAAGAGTATATAGTTTCTGCATTATACTGTAATTAGACATTAGGCATCTGAAAGAAAATAAAATTAAGATTTTTTTAAGATTTTAGTAATAAGTATGTAACATAATGATGATATAGTATAATTAAGAGTATTTAATTTAAATTAACCAAGTAAGTGGTTATATATACTTCTTACAACATTGATAATTACCCTTTAATAATATGTTCATTGTTTATTAATAATTTGTTTATTCTTAGCAATTATAATATAATATGTAAAGTGAAATTTTTTACAAATATTTATAGGGTGGATTTAAAGATGAATATTATAGATGTGTTAAATGAAATTAATAAAAAAAGTGAAAAAATTAAAGATAAAATTGCTCCTGTAGAGGTGCTTAAAAAGTTTAATGGTGGAAGATCTGGTGCAGGGGTATATATGGTGGAATATGGTGAGGATAATAAGGTAGGAATTTTGAAGATAACTAGCAGCAATGAAGCAGAAGTATTTCATAAAGCTTATGATTTGGCAGTACATAATAATATGCAAAAGTATGTTGCTAAGCTTATAACTAGCTATGAATTAGATAATAAAAATGACTCTACTTTATATGTTAATTTATATGATTTAGCTGGAGATGATATATACAAAAGTGAAACGTTCTTGGACAAGGTGATTAATGAAGATGAACTTAAAGACAATATAATATCTAAAATAAGTAAGTTTCTTTTCTGCTGGAATAAGGAACACGTTAAAAAGTATATGTCACCTGTTGATATAGTTAAAAGAGAACTTTCTTATAGATATATGGACAATAAATATGTTAAGGCTTTTGAAGATATAGGAGTAGATAAATATACAAAGTGGATATCATTAGATGGAACGGACACTATACTACCTAATCCATATTATTATTTTAATAACGAAAATGTTTGGAATGGATTAAAGGTAATTTGCCTTACTGCCTTTGCTCATGGAGATTTTCAGGGAGATAATATTATAATAACTGAAAATAAACCTATAATAATTGATTTTTGTGATTTACTTCAGAATTGTAATGTGTTTCATGATTTGAGGTATTTAGAATCTATTACATTAGGTGACTGCTTAGCAATTGATAAAGAATCTAATAGAGAACTTTGGAGCAAGGTATGTGAAAGCTTAAGTAGGGGATTAACGGAAGTTGAAATTCCACAGGGAAAAGGAATGAGTCTTTTAAGACAGCTTATATCTAAACTTAGATCAAATGTTAAATTAGTTGTTTCTGACAGCCGTAATAGCTTATATAATCCTTCATTTTATTTAGCAGGTATGTCATCAGGACTAATTAATATGAGAAAGTATATGGATATAAATAAGAAAAAGGCTGCATTTGTATATTCAGCTTATAATTTAAAAATGTTTCTTAAAGATGAGGCAGTTAATATGTATGAGCCTAGATTAGATTCCTGTATGGTTTTTAACTGGAAATGTGACAAAAAGGAAAATGCATTTGTACATTTAGAACCTATTAGTTCAAAAGCAGCTAGAAGAATTAAAATAACGGATAAGGTATTAAGTTTAACTTAAATAAATGTTCTGTATGTAAGTTTTGCTTCATATACACTTTAAATGGAGATGATTATTATGGAAGGCGGAAAAGAACAGGAACTTCAGGAATTATCAGAAGAAATAGAAATAATACTTTCAATTAAAGATGATATTTCAAAAGAGGAAATATGTAATTTTAAGAGTAAATTTTCTTTATTATCTGAGTATGACATAAGAAAAAAGATAAGTGAAATTACTAAAAATAATATATACTTAGAGGAATTTGAAGAAGTAGATATAGATGAAAAAATTGAAGATGATAATGAAATTAAGGATATACATAATGACACAGATGTAATAAATAAGCAGGAAAATAGTATTACAAATTTAGTTGTTACAAATGAAATCAATGAAAATGAAAATGGGAATGAAAGTTTTAAAGAAAATGAAAGCAATGAAAATGGAAATGAAAACGAAAGCTTTAAAGAAAGTGAAATTTCTAAAGAAAATGAAAATCCTAAAGAAACAGTAGAACAGGAAGAAACTATTGATGAGAATAGTAAGCAGAACATTAAAATAGTTTATGAGGATAACAAGAAGAGCGTTGAAATAGTAAACGAAGAAGATATACCAGAGGTTTCTTTTGTGAAAGCAGATATAAAGTATGGGCAGCTTTCACTAGAATGGGGTTGGAATGAAAAAATAGACAAAGTTTTAATATGCTATAGAATGGATAAGTTTCCTACATCACCTAAGGATTCTGCTGCATTTCAAGTTGTAGTTACAAAGGAAGACTGCAGGGAAAAGGGAAACTATATAATAAATAAAGTAAATGAAGGAAACTATTATTTTTCAATTTATGTCATGATGGAATGCAACGGTAAAACACTGTTTTCTAAAGCACAAAGGAGGCTTGTAACAAATAAGGAGCCTGTAGAAATATTTTATGAAATAAAGATAAAAAAGAGTTTATTTGGCAAAGTTAAAAGTGCAGAGGTAATTTTAAGCACTAATGAAAAAGAAATAAATTTGCCACAGCTTGTTTTAATCGGAAAGTTTGGTAATATACCTATTCAAAAATCAGATGGAGAAGCTGTATTAAATATTGATTATGATTCAATTACAGGTGAGGATTTATTAAGTTTTGACATACCAATTGAAAATTTAAGTAAGAACATGTATGTAAAGCTTTTTTTTGTAGATGACAGCAACAGCAAACTATATAGAATAATATCACCTTCAAAAGAAAATTTACATTTTAAGTAGTAAGGGAGATTAGTAAAATGAAGTTGAATTTTAAAAAGAAGGATCAATATATATGTCCCTATTGTTTTTCAAAACATGATTTAAGTGATGTTGAATTTTTATGTAAGAATGAGCTTCAAGAATGTAGAAATGCTAAAGAAGGAGTATTTTTAAGGCTAAAAAATGAGGATGGCAAAAATGAAATGCCAGATCATATGTTTTGTAATGAATGTGGAGAAATTACAAATACAAAGGTATGTCCTACCTGTCATATGGAATTGCCATATACCATAGGTAATTATGATGATTTAATATTTGCAGTTATAGGAGCAAAAGAAGCTGGTAAAAGTCATTATATTGCAGTGCTTATAGACAAAATAATGAACGAAATAGGTTCAGCCTTTAACTGTAGTCTTCAAGCAATGAATGATACTACTATAACAAGATATAGAAATGATTTTTATAATCCTGTGTTTAAGAAAAATGAAATAATAAGTGTAACACGTTCCGCTAAGACGGATTCTTCTGTAAAAACTCCACTTATATATAGTTTAAGCTTTAGAGAAGATGGTTTTTTTGGAAAGTTTTTAAAGTCTAACAAAAAAACTAATGTGGTTACTATAGCCTTTTTTGATACTGCAGGTGAAGATTTAGATTCAGAAGATACTATGAAAACTGTAAATAGATATATATACAATTCTTCAGGAATAATTTTTCTTTTAGATCCACTACAGTTAGAAAAGATAAGAGAAGATCTTCCTAAAGGAACACCACTACCAGAACAGAATACAGAAATAGAAGATTTGCTTTCAAGAACAGGAAATCTTATAAGAAGAGCTAATGGCATTAAAATGGATAAGTTAATAGATATACCTGTAGCTGTAGCATTTTCTAAAATGGATGCTGTAGAATCCTTAGTAGATCCTTCTAGTTGTATAAATTATTCTGGAAAACACATAAAAGAAGGCTATTTTGATTTAGCAGATTTTGAAGATGTTAATGGAACCATGGAAGCTTTAGTAAGAAGCTGGGGAGGAGAAAATTTTGCTAACCAGTTGAACTCTAATTTTAAAGATTATGCTTATTTCGGATTAACAGCACTTGGTTGTAATCCAGAAAGTAATAAGATTACAAAGTTAAGACCTCATAGAGTAGAAGATCCTTTTCTGTGGTTATTATATAAGTATAAATTAATAAAAGGAGAAAAAAGGAAGTGATTTACCTTTGAAAATTCAACAACTTTTATATACTTCCTGTAAAAAAGGACTTTCTTCTGGGGCAGGTTTTCAAACTTATTCTATGTCAAAGGGAATTACTGAAGAAGAAAGAAAGGAAATAGAAACTTATTGTGTGTATATACCACCAGATAATCTTCCAAGTCAACCTACACAGGAAGAAATAGAAACTTTATTTCCTTTATCTTTTTCATATTTTATATTGAAGAACGGAAAATACTGCATTAGTCAGGGAAAATATATAGGTAAAGATTATTCAGGTAGATATGGAAATTATATCTGCCATGTTTTGGTATTTGACAAGCCCTATGATTTTTATCCTATAGAACTTTATAAATCTATAAGCTTTAAAGATTCATTAACTTTAGAGGAGCAAAATGCATCTTCTATAGAATATCTTCCAGAGTTAGATCATGTGCATTTAGGAGATGTAATACACTTTGATAATATAAGTAAATTTTTAAAGGAAAATAGAATCAATAAGAAGAGTAAAAATTTTAGAGAATTAATGCAGGGTATTATAGATTTCAATAAAAGTGGTAAGAAAATAGTATTTTCTGATAGTATGGAGAGCATACCTTACTTAATAGGAGCAGTGGAAATGTCACTGCCTAAAAAGCTTTCAAGACAATTTACTTTCACTACTTATGTATATAATCCTGAGGATACGAATTACATAATGTGTGCTGTAGACAGCGTAGGAAGTAAATTTAAGTTTAATATTGCTCAAAATAACTATAAATACAGTGCTTTTAATTTTTTACATAATAAAAATAAAGAGGTGGAGTTAAGCAGTAATTTTTCAAAGTTAGCTGAAATAGGTTTTACGGTTTCAAAGGAAGTATTTCTACCTTTTATAGATTTTTTAACTCAGTTTGAATATAACAAGTTAAATGAAAATATAGATGACTGTCTTTGCTTATATAACATGGTTAAGAAGGGACTTGCAAAGTCTGATATAGAAAATGTAAAAAAGGCAGTAAATTTTGCAATTAATTATAAATCTATTGAGGCATATAAACAATTGTTTTTGGAATTGAAGCCTAATTTAGAAAAAATAAGTACTGAAGTAGATGTGGAACTTACAGAAATAATAACAAAGTTTTTATTTAAGATGGGTAGAGAAACAGGAAGCATGGATCATATAGAAACTGCGTATAAGTTCTTTTTTAATTCTGTTCAGTATCTTGTTGTAGATGCAGAAGAAATATGCATAGATGATATATTTACTTTATATAAAAATATAAAAAGTTTAAATACTGTGGAATTTGTAAGAAAGTCTTTAGAAAAGGAAAGAGTAAAAGAACTCATAACTTATATGGAAGGTGCTAAGCCTAGACATGCAAAATTTTATTTTGAAACAATAATTTGTGATATGAAGACTTTTAATAAAAATTCTATGGAAAGTGAATTGTTTAAATTGTTTGATTCACAAAGAGAAGAAAATAAAATTGTAACTATATTTTTATACAAGTGCTTAGGTATATTAAGAAAATATCCTGATTATATAAGAGATATTTTAAATTTCTTTAAAGATGATTATGAATGTTGTACTAAGATAATGCTTACAATTTATTGTAAATGTATAGATAAGGATAATATTTTAAAAGAACTTTTAATAGACTTTATTGAAGGTGAAGGAAAAGAACAATGGAAAAATAGAATGTATATTTGCATAAGTGAAGAAACAGGTGGTAATGATTTTTTACTTAGCATATATCAATTTAAATTAGGTAAAAGATGTAGTAGGGAACAGTTTTTTATCAATTACTGTAATGAAGTATTCAGTGCATTTGAAAATTATAGAAAAGAAAAGTTTAAAGAAGCTTTGAGCTTATATTTAAATTACTGTAAAAATGATGATATGTACAGCGATGATATAGCTTTAGAAGAATATGAAGCTATTTTAAATTATATAATAGACAACTCATTAGTTAAATACATGGATAGGACTTTTATTAAAAAGGTTGTTTCAATGTTTGAAAATAAAATTATAAGTGATAATGGAAAAATAAATGATTCTACTGTGAAGAAACTATTTAATATGAAAAATCAGTATAAAATAAGAACTTCATGCAGTGTAATAGAACTTTTATACTTAGGAAAAAGTTTAGATAAGTATGGTTTTGTGGAGAGTTCTAAAGTTTTGCAAAGCATAAAGTGTGATTATAAGGAAATTGGTGAAGATGAGTATAAGAAGTATTTAGAATGGTTTTTACCTAATATATGTATGTATATTAAGGACGATGTAGATCATGGAAAAGTAAAAAAGGCTTTATATTGTGCTGAATATGCAGATATTTATTTTGAAGAATATATAAAGGTAATTAAAGAGATTGTTTTAGGCAAAAAGTATAAAACATTATTAAAAGATCTTAGTATAAAGCCATATAAAGTGCTGTTAGACTTTATTATTTTCACATTAAAGAATATGTACAATGTTAAAGAAACTGCAGTGGAAGTTTTTGATGATGGAATTGTAGATATATTAAAGGAAGTTTCTGAAAAGAAGATAAGTATTTGTAATAGATATGTTATTGATAGAATAAAGCGCTGCAAAGGAAAAGAAGAAATTATGATTCACTGGAGACATATTACAAAAAGAGCAGCAAGTATGGAAAAAGGAACTTTGTTAAAGATAAAAAACTTTTTTGATTAAAGGTGCTTTCAAATTATAAAGTAGGAGATGGTGTTTTGGACCGCATGGGAGAGGTGCTTGAAAAAGTTGTTAAGGTTTTAGCTTCTGTAGGTGGAACTTTTGTAGGAATTGTGGAAGGTTTTATTAAATGCAGCTATAGTTATTTCAAAGGTATAAAGTATATATCTTATAATAAATATTCTCTTAAGGCTAAGGAAGAGTTTGATGAACCTGCAGAGGAAAAGTACTTTTTTTATAAACAGTATGAAGATTTAAAAAATGATTACCTTAGTGCAGCTGCTATAAATAAAGGAAATATCTTAGTATATAAAAAAATGAAACAAGAAAATCATTGTGGTTTAGGAAGGCTTAAAGGTGCAGTAGCTTCTATATATGTGTTTGGAAATATTTTTAATGGAATTTATTTTTTTATACATTTTATTATTATTACAATTATAAGTAGTCCTGTTTATATTTTATATTTCATTATAAAAAACATAGAAAATGTGAGATCAAACCGAGAAAATACAGGAACTATTTGTACACATTGTTATAGTAAATTTAATATACCTTATTACTTATGTCCAAACTGTGGAAGAATTCATAAAAGTTTAGTTCCTGGTCCATATGGTATTATAAAGAGAAAGTGCATTTGTGGTAAGGAAATTCCATCAACAAATATGAGTGGAAGACATAAACTTTCTGCTGTATGCCCTGTGTGTTTAAGCAAGGTTGAAATAAAAGAGATGCCTTCAGCATGTATAGCTATTATTGGGGGAGAAGATTCAGGAAAAACCTCTTTTATTCATAGTGTTATACATGATTTTTTTAGTTGTATTTCTAAAGAAAACAAAAGAAAAGTGGAATTTTTAAATTCAAGTGAAGAAGAAAGTTTTAATAGCATGGTTCAATGTACAAATAATGAAAATTCTAATTTGGAAGCTTTAAAAGAACATAAAAATCTCTACAACGTTTTTATGAATTCTGAGACAAATTCAAGTAAAAAAATATTGTATATATATGATAATAAAGGAGAAAATTTTAATAGTATAAGTGGTATAATGAGACAAAAGTACTATAAGTATGTAGATGGGGTAATTTTTATGATAGACCCATTATGCATAGATAAAGTAATAGAATGTGATTTGGTTAAGAATGAAGCTGAAAACTATATAAAAAAAGATATAAATATAGATGATTTATTAGATCGCTTTATAATAGGTATGAAAAAGCTTTGTGGAATAAAAGCAGATGAAATAATAAATATACCAATAGCTGTGGTAATTAATAAAATGGATCTTATAAATTATAATGGTACAGCAGTAGATTTTCTTAAATTAGTACGGGAAGAAAAGTTTATAAGGAAGGTTCAGTATAATTTTTTAAGCTCAGAATTCTTTTTCACAAATAACTTAAATTCTATTTCTAATAAAACAAATGCAGTAGAACCCATGGAGTGGATTTTAAGCAAAGCTTAATATTAAAAAATGTTGTGTTTTTACAGTTTGAAAATAATACGATGCAACTTCTTTTCAGAGGACAGAGGACAATTGACAGAGGACAGTGAAGGAAGATTTTTCTCCGTTACACTACGAAAAATCTTTAATTTTAAAAAAGCTCACGCTTTTTGCTTTTAAGAAGTACTTTCTAAGGAAGCAAAATTATTTGAAAATCATAGATTTTAGTTTCTTGCTTAAGCTATGTTTTGATTTAGCAAAACAAGCATAAAAATAAATTAGTTTTCTGACGTTAGGAGGAAAACTTACCTTCATTGTCCTCTGTCCTTTGTCAAATGTCCTCTGAAAAAGTTGTGTCACATTGTGTTTATTATACGAAAACTAAGTATTCGTTTATAAATTTAAATTAGAAATTTTTATATAAGGGGGCATGCAATTTTGATAAAAAAAATTAAATCTATTTTAGTTGTATTGGTTGTAGTAATTTTTGGGCTAGGAAACATTTATTCAGTTAGTGCAGAAGGTAGTGGAGCTTCTTCTAATTTGGATGTAGTATTTGTTTTGGATTCCAGTGGTTCTATGAAAGAAAGTGATCCTGAAGAAATAAGGACAGAAGCTATAAAGATGTTTTTAGATATGTCACAGGTTCAAGGAAATAAATTTGGACTTGTAGCGTATTCGGATAATGTAGTTAGAGAACATAATTTGGATACTATAAATTCAAATGATGATAAAGAAAGAATAAAAAACATGGCTTTAAACATTCCTCTTGGGCAAAAAACTGATACAGGTGCTGGTATTTTAGAAGCAGTAAATCTAATGAATAGTGGTCATGATAAAAATCATAAGCCAGTAATAATACTATTATCTGATGGTAAAAATGATCCTCAAAGAAAAACAGAGGATTCTTTAAAAGATTTAAAAAGTGCAATAAGTACTTGTAAGGATAAAGGATATCCTGTGTATACCATAGGACTTAATTATGATGGCACTGTAGATAAAACACAGCTTGAGGAAATGTCAAATGAAACTAAGGGTAAAAATTACATAACTAACACAGCAGCAGATCTTCCTAAAATTCTTACAGATATATATGCTGATAATTCAAAATTAAAGGTTCAGGATGGAGGAACTGTTACAGCTAACGGTGAATATCAAGATTTAAAAGTTAAAATTCCTAATTCCAATGTAATGGAAGCTAATATATCCATGATTTCAGACTCAAAGGTTGAAGTGAAACTTTTAGATCCAAAAGGCACAGAAGTTAGTATACCATCGTCTAATGCAGTTTTTACTACATCTAAAAAGTATTCTATGCTTAAAATTATAAAGCCTACAGAGGGAGATTGGACAGTTAAGGTTAAAGGTGTAAGTGGCAGTAATATAAAAGTAAATTACATATTTAATTATGATTTACAGCTGGAAGCAAACTTTACTCCTTCTTCTCCTAAAAATGGAGATAAGTTAAAAGTGGAAGCTTATCTTGCAAGCAATGGACAAAAGATTACAGATAAAGCACTTTATACAAATATGAAGGGTAAGCTTATAGTAAAAAATATGAAAGATAACTCAGTTAAAGAAGTAGATTTGGATTATGCTGAGGGTGTTTTTAAAGGAGAATATTCAATTCCAGATAAGGGAAAATATGAACTTAAAGTTAGAGTTGATGGAAATAGTCTTTATAGAGAAAGTACGCCTTTATTAGTTGGTGGTGATAATGCAGCAGCAGGCGATTCAGCTGGAAAAACTAGTATGTTAAAAAAACCTGCAGTTTTAGGTGGTATTGCAGCTTTAGTTGCAGCTATCTTAATAGGAGGAGCATTAGCTTTAGTTAAAAAGAAGCGTGTTCAAGGTTTTGGCCGTGTAGAATTAAATATAAAAGATGAAAATACTGATGAAATGTTACCTCCACAGTTTAGAAATTTAGATGGCTATGTTGGAAGTTTTACGCTTTTTGAAGTATTATCTCTTAAAGAAGAATATAAGGAAACTGAAGACATAAAATTTATATTTAGAAATGATGATAGTCTTGAAATTTTAAATAAATCAAAATGTGTTATACAAAAATCAGGAAGAAAGCTTGAAAATGGTGAAAATATAACAATGTACAATGGAAACAAAATAACAGTATTTTTAAATAATGTATCAAAAAGTATAGTTGTAGAGTTCCGATCTAAGTAAGATTATAAAATATGGAGGAGTTAATTTATGAATACTAGAATTAGAGAGCATCTTCAAGACCTTGAAGTTAGCAAGGGCGGAGGTATAATAAGTGATAAAATACGTATAGAAACTATATCAAATCCTATACTTGTAATAGGTCTTGGTGGAACAGGTATAGATGCAATGCTAAGACTTAAATATCAAATAAATAAAAGATTTATACTTGAAGAAGATAAAATATCCAATACTAGAAAGGATAAACCTGAAAAAGTTGAGTTTTTAGGATTTGAAACAAATCAGGGTGAAAAAAATAAGAGATATCCTGCAAATGGTGGAGTAGGATTAGATCCTCAAAGTGAGCTTGTTATGCTTTCAAATGCAGAAATAAGATCCATTTTAAATGATAGAAACATATTAGACGATTGTATAAAAGAATGGTTAGCACCTGAACTTTCAGCAGAAAGTGGAACTGATGGTGCTGGTGGTATAAGACAAGTAGGAAGACTATTATTATTTACAAAGATCAATGAAATAGTAGATTGTATTGAGAAAAAAATAAGACGTCTTCAAGAGGATACAGATGAAACACTTCATGTATTTATACTTTCAGGACTTTCAGGAGGAACAGGAAGCGGAACCTTTATAGATATTGCTTATATAGTAAGAGGAATTATTAACAATATTAAAGGGGTTAAAGGTGATGATAGAGTTAATATAATGGGATATTTATTTACACCAGATGTTAACCTATCTAAGGCTTCTGACAACCAAAGCTCTCAATCCTATATTATAAAAAATGGATTTGCAGCATTAAAGGAATTAGATTACCTTATGGGAATTGCTGATAGACATGAAAGATTTAAACAGCAGTATAGAAATAGATTAACTGTAGATTCACCAATGCCTCCATTTAATCTTTGCCATTTAATATCTGCTACAAACATAGATGGAAGACCTATGAGCAATGCTTATGATTATTGTATGAATGTTACAGCAGAAAATATAGTTAATTTTATATCCAATGAAGTAAGAGAATCTGGTGGAGCTTTTGCTATACAGGATTATATAAGTAATTTAAAGCAGAATACTGACAATATGGCAAAACCTTATATGGCAGGCTATAAGTATGTAATGATAGGAGCATCTTCAGCAGTATTACCACTGGAAGAGATAACTACATACCTTGCTTACAAGCTTTTTGAAAAGATTCAATATATGTTTGAAAATATGCCTACAGAACAGGAAACAGATCGTTTTATAAGACAGCTTAACCTTGATGAAGATTCTGTAATAGATAGATTTGAAAGTGAACTTCAGGGTAGAAAACCTCTTACGGGTTATAAGGGAAGAGATAGGTATAACTATGATAATGTAATAAAAAAACAATCTGTAAATATTGATGATGAAATGAAAGAATATTTAAGAGAATGTACCAATGAATATAATAAGGTAAAGACTCAGTATCCTGGTGAAATTGAAAAAGGTGCAAGAGAGCTAATAGATGAAATATTTAAAGACCCTAAAAAAGGACCTTTTTATGCATCTAGAATGTTGTTTCATCAAAGCTTTTGTGTAGTGAAGACTTTAGAAACAGAAGTAGCATCTCTTCAAGAAAGATTAGCTAATATTTCAAGAGAGATAAAGTTTAAAAGAGAACTTGCAGAAGACAAGATGTTAGAAGCTAGAAAGGCAATTTTGTTTACTAAAGAAGGAAAGAAAAATGATTATATAGAAGCTAAAAGTGAAGAGTATATGTTAAAGTCTGAAGAAGAAAGAACTCTTAGAATGATAGAGTTTTATGGAAAAGTAATTTCAGATTTAAGTGACTTAAACAATAAAATATATAGAATATATACTGAAATACTTAATGAATTAAATAAGATATTTAAAGATGATGGAGAAATTCTTGTTAAAGGTGAAGAAATAGAAGGTGCTCTTGGAAGAAATTATTCCTGGACAGTAGTGAAAGTACCTGATTTAAAGGATTATATAGAAAGCATTGTAAATAAGCAAAGTGCAGATGATATTGTTAGAAGATTTTCAAATAAACTTTTAGAGGAATCTAACAAATGGCTTGATGAGGTTCATATAGATGTAGTAGGATCAATTTCAAACTTTGTGTCTGAAGAATATGGTGATGTAATAACTCAATCTATGGAAGAGTTTTTAACACTAGAATATGGTGAGGATAAATCCATTATAAACATAGTTAAAGATGAAATTGCACCAAAATTAGATAAAGATGCAGTGCCAATTTTCTATATGAGTAATACAGAAGCGCTTAATTTCCCATCATGGAGTATGGTATCAGTACCAAGAAATGCTAAAAAGGTACTTGAAGGTATTAAGGAATATAAAAAGTCCTATATAAAAGGAGATTCCATTAATATAAAAGAAAGTATGGTAACTAATAGAATATTCTGGTTAAATACTAAAAATGGAGTACCTTTATATTCATATACTCCAATAAAACAATATGAAAATGTATATGAAAAAACTTTATTTGAAACTGATGGTATAGGAAGACACTTATATCAAAATGGAGATAGAAATTGGGTGTACCTTCCATCTCCAATACCAGAACAGTCATGGGGAACAACTTATTACAATGAAAGAGTAAAAAAATATAATGATGAAGTAAGAGATATATTTGATAGGGCTATAAAGCTTGGATGTATAGTTGATACAGAAAACAGCATAAATGAAAAGTACAGATGTATTGTGACTAAAGACTTTAATGTTAAGGATTTTATGAAAAATTATTCATTAAACCTAGAAGGGGATAGACCTAATGTAGGTGAAATAAGAAGGGCTTTATCAGATATTAAAAAGCTTTTAGAAAAAGGATTAGAACCTGTAGAAAACAGTGACTTACAGCAGTATTGTATTTTTGAGAGCAGCAGCGAAGAAAAAGCAAAAAATAATTTAGTGAGAACTCCACGTCTTGCTGGACTTGTAAAAAAAGAAGTTGAAAAGTGTGAAGAAATACTACAAGAAAAAGCTAAGCTTGAAGATATTATAAAGAATATGAGCAAGTCAGAAGCAGATATGGATACTTTTTTAAGAGCTATGTATACAGATACCATAGTAAAAAGAGGATTAATGTATGTTTATAATTGCAGTGAAGACAGTAAAGTAAATATAGAACCTTTTATAAATACCTTAAAGCAAAAGGAATATCATTTAGAAGCAATATTCAAGAAATACACAAGCTTGGATGAAAGGGAAAGAAGTATTATAGATAGAACTTCAGATAAAAAGCAGGATGAACTTTCTATGGAAGCTGGAGCAGTTGCACTTACAGCTAATGTGGATACTTTATTAAACAAAGTTAAAGATTCATTAGAAGAACTAGATACAAGAAAATATGATCTTATAAATGGTGATGAACTTTATGCATTTTACAATAATATGTTTTCAAAGATAAAAGATGTAAAGAAGCAATTAGAATAAGCTTTTTTTAGAGGACAGAGGACAATTGACAGAGGACAGTGAAGGAGTATTTTTCTCCGTTACACTATGAAAAATCTTTAATTTATATAAATTAGCGATGTTTTGCATTAGCAAAACAAGTTTAAGAAATAAATTAGTTTTCTGACATAAGGAAGAAAACTCACCTTCACTGTCCTCTGTCCTCTGTCAATTGTCCTCTAAAAATATTGCTTTGCAATATTTTTGTACTGGAGGGATTTTGATGGAGGATATATTAGAAAGTTTTGCTGAGGAGTATTCTTTAAATGCGGATAGAAAAATTTTTGAGGGAGATGCTCAAAGAAGTGCAAATAATCCTATACTTTTTTTGTTTATAGGAGAGGGCGCTAAAGATGCTTCAAAGCATATAAGCAGCAATATAAGATGTAATTGGGATAATGGAAAAGCTATAGTTTTTATGAATGTTTTAAAGGAAAAAGTTGAAGATGATGATAATGTATTCAATTTTCAAATAGAATATAGTGATCTAGATAAAAAAAGTTTAAGAAAAAACATAAGAGACAACTTTTATAGTGATAAGAAGATGCTTGCTTGTTTAAATGAAAAAATAACTATGGTTAGAGATAAAATATTAAGTTCTGGAAAGTTATTTAATTCCTTTGAAAATATAAATATTGCTGTGGTTACAACTTCAGATGATCCTCTAAACATAATATTGCCTGAAATAACTATGCTTGTAAAAAAGAGAATGCTTGAAGTTTTTAAGCTTGGGATTGCTGATCTTTATATACTTATAAAAGAAAAAGATGTGGAAGATGAATTCCTTTCAGAGGCTATGTCTATGAGCTTTTTTAGGGAATTGGAATATGTGCAAAAAAAGCTATTTATCTTTAAAGAAAAAATAGAGATATATGGAGAAGAAAGAGAACTTTTAGTGGAAGCAAAAGGACCTGTATTTTATCTTACATACATATTAGAAGAAAAAAATGAAAAAGGCCTTATACCAGAAAGGTCTATGGAAAACAATTATAATATAATAGGTTACATCAATCTATTAAAAAATAGAAATGTGAGTATTGAAACTTACTCAGATACAGAAAATCAGTATTATGATAATACTAGATTTAAAGCTAATATAAGTTTGGAGGATTCTTTAAATAGATATGTTTCAGCAGGACTTGCAGTAGTAAAAAGACCTAATAAGGCTATTGCTATTACTGTAGTTAGAGCTTTTTATGAAAATTTTATAAAAAGATTAAAAGAATTTTCTAAAAAAGATGAAGAAGCTGTAGTTAGTATTTTGAAATTAGATGAAGATAATGTAGCTTTAAATATAGAAAGAATTTTACCTAAAGCTGTTACAATTTATGATATGAACAGTATAATGATGAATAATACTAAGTCTTTGGAAAAAAGGCTTTCAAAGCTTAATTTAAGACAAATAGAAGAAGAATTATATAGGGATAGATGTGAAAATTTTTTCAATAATAATTTTATAGAATATGCTGATAAAAAACTTAATGATATTAATTTTGAAAATGAATTTAGTGTTTTATTTGAAAAAAGTGTATTAAATAATGATAAATTAGGTTTGTATTGTGCTTTAAATTGGAGTGAGGGAGAAAGTATTGTTTTTAAATACATAAAAAAAGAAAAAAAGATTCTTTCAAATTCTATAGAAGGGTTAAGGAAAGAAATTGAAAATACATATGAAAGCAGGTTTGTAGAAGAATTTAGTTTAAAAAACATTTTTACTAGAGGAAAAAATATTGATAAGGTAAAAGAAAAATTGTTTACAGAAGTATATGGAAGAAAACTTAACATTTTAAGGTTAAACATTTTTATAAAAATCTTAGAAAAATATGAAGCTGCATTGAATAGTATTCATAAAGAAATTTACAAATATATTGAGAAAACTAAAAATATTCATAGCATAATTCTTAAATATGAAGATGAAATAGTAAGAAAACAGCAGAGTTATACAGGACAGAACATAAAGGTCTATTACACAAAAGTTGTAAATAATATATTAGAAAATCTTATAAATAAATATGGAGAAGATTTTTATTTTGGAGAAGAATATTTCGGAAATTCTTCTGAGATTATAAAAAGAACTCAAGAAGACTTTATTTTGAAACTAATAGAATTTTGCAATAAGTATATTTTACCACAACCAGATTTTATAAAGTCCTTTGAAGAAGAATTAAGCGAAAGAGCTAATGTGGATACAGGAAACTTGGAAAATAAGGTTTTATCTAAAGATGAAATATATAGAAAACTTTATGATATTTTAGGAGAAAATTCAGCACTTAAGATTTATATAATGAATTATGATGTAAGGAGTTATGCAGAAAAATATTTCTTTGGAGATTACAGCAGTAATTTTATAAAATATGCTTTTGATTTTGATAGGAAAGTTAGAAATTATAAAATAGGATATGTACATGAGAAAAGAATAAGTGGAATTGAAAATTTAAATTTAATGGGTGGCTTTGCTGCCAAAGATATATTCTATATAAGAAATTCTATAGATAAATATGAAGCTTGTTTGAAATGTGGATACGAATTTCATGGAATAGATGTAAGCAAACTGCCTGAAATCAAGTAAGGGTTGTGAGATATAATAAGCATGTTGCGACACAACTTTTTATGTGGAGTCCGCATTGGATATATGGTTTATAAAAGCTGACCGTTTATTAAGGATCTCTAATGCCTAAAATTAAAAAAATTCCTACCCGCTCAAATGTCCCGTCCTGGGACTTTCGCGGCTTGAATCGTCCTGATTCAAATTACGGAATTTTTTAAATTTTAGACATAAGAGCTCCTAAATTCACTCAAAAGCTTTTATAAACCATATATTCAAAGCTCCCTCCACATAAAAAGTTGTGTAGTAACTATTGTAATTCTAATATTAAAAATTGCTTATAATATATTGCTGAGTAAAAGTTAAAATACAGTTAAAAAAATCTTCTTACTACAGTGTACATACATACTATTGTTTTAAATATAGTACAATAAAAGCAACAGGTTTTATCTTAATTTTTAAGAGCTAAATTATAAAATTATCAATATTAATGTATACAACTGAAATTATTAGTTTGGGGGGGCGAATTTTGATAGAGAAAAGAGTAAATATAACTATGACTATAATGAGTTTAATTGGAGGGGTAATTGGTTTTATACTTGGAGAAATACTTTTAAATTCTTTAAGATATACTATGTCTTCAGTTATTCTCATGGGATTATATTTTGGAATACTAGCGATTTGTATAGGAACTATGTGCCTTATAGGAGAGATGATAAGTCCTAGATTAAATGGGCAAGGGTGGAAAAACAACTATTTAAAAACTTCTTTTAAATTGTTAATTCCATGTACTTTAATTGGATTATTTGTATTTGGAGCTATGTTTCAATTTTTATATGAGATAAGTACGCAAAAATTTAAAAAGGTGGATGATATAGTGTTTACTATAGATACATCTGGAAGTATGAAAAATACAGATCCTAATAATGAAAGATTTTCTGCAGCATTAAACCTTATAGATAATATGGACAAAAATAATAGATTTTCCATGTATAAGTTTGATGATACTGCAGAAAGAATAATTCCTATGAGTCAGGTTACAAAACAAAATAGGGAAGATGTTTCTTTGAAGTTAAAAGATATGCAAAATCCTAAAGGAAATACTAACATGAGGGATGCTTTAGAAAAATCTTATGATGAAATAAAATCCTCAGAAACTAAAAATAAAAATGCCATGGTTATAATGTTATCAGATGGTGGGGATACATATGATTTAAGTAAGAAATTTGATGAAACTCTAAAACCTTTTAAGGAAAAGAATATATCTATATATACTATTGGAATGTCTAATGGCAATAATTTTTCTATGCTTAAGGAAATAGCTAAAGAAAGTGGTGGAAACTACTATAATGTAAAAGAAATAAAGGATTTAAAAAATGTATTTAATAAAATATATAGGGATAGTGGGCAGAGGCTTCTTGTAGATAAGAGATACGGAATTTATGAAGCTTCTTCATTGTATAAATTCCTTAGAGTGATGTTTATTACTTTCTTAGGAGCATTAATAGCATTAAGTGTGAGCTTAGTATTTGATAACAAAAATTTGCTTAAGGGATTTTTAGTAGGTGGAGTTTTATCAGGACTTGCAGCAGGAATTATTATGGAAGCAGGATTTTTATATGTACCATGGATGGGTATGCTGCACAGGTGTATAGCAGACATTGTTATTGCTGTGATTTTTACTATTATACCTGTGAAAGTAGATGTAAAAGACTATTCTAAGAAATCCTCTTATATGGATAAAATAAAGAACTTTAATGTTTATGAAGGTGACAGTTCAAACAATATGTTTCAGTAAAATTAAAAAGAGGTGCTTTTATGAAGCTTATAGAATTTACTAATAAAGAGCAACAAATACAAGATTTAAGCTACAATTTGGATAAAAAAAGCCTTACAATAAGATGGAGATGGCCAAAGGACATTAATATAGTTTATATACTAAAAATGGACATTTTTGAAGATTTTCAATTAGATAATATTAATGAAAAAAGTGTTAAAATGTATACTAGAGAAGAGTTTAAAGAGTTTAATGGTTATGTAGAAACTATAAGAGAAATAAATCAGTATAGATATTTTATTTTTCCTGCCATTGAACAAGAAAATGAGATAACACTTTTAAAACAAAATGATGGTAAAAATGAAATTTTGGTAACTACGGGTACTCCTAAAATCTGCTATGAAATAAAAGAAGTAAGGTCTTTTGGCAGTTTCTTTTCAAAGGAGAAAAAACTGCAAATATGTATATATTCAGAAGTAAATTTAAGTAAAGATGTATTGTGTTATGTTAAAAAGCAAGGTTCCTATCCTTTAAGCAAGGAAGATGGAATATGTTTTGAATTCATTGAAGATATTTATGCTGGTACAAATATTATGCCAGAAATTACAGTAGGTAAAAATGAATTTTTAAAATTATTTATAAAGAATACAGAGAAATATGGAAATATGTATAATCTTAAGAAACAGTGATTTTAAAGGAGTTGAGACTTATGGGTCTTTTTCAAATTTTTCATGGAAAGAATAAAAAGAAAAATGAATATAAAAAAGCTACTTATGAAAAGGGACCTTTTATGATAAAATGCCCCTTCTGTTTTAAGAAATTTAAAACTGATCAGGTAGTTTTTAGGGCTTCTCATGCAGAAGAAGGAGACCCTGAATATGAAAAGACAGTAGATGAATTATTAAATGAATACAATAGAAAAACTGGGAAATCAGCTTTGCCGGAAATAAATTCAGTAATTAAAACTCAGGATATTCCAGAAAAAAGTAAAACAAAAGTGGATGGAGTTCTTATAGAGATTAAAGATAAATATGATATAAGTACCAATGAAAGGCTTTGTCCTTATTGTCATAATGAGCTTCCTATAACTGCTGGTAGAGGGCCTTCAAAAGTTATTTCAGTAGTTGGAGCTTCTCAGGTAGGTAAATCTGTTTATATGACTGCACTATTATATGTGCTTGAAAAATATACTTGCGAGAGAATAGATGCATCGCTTATTGCAGGAAGTTCTGAATACAATGATGAAATAAGAGAAAATCAAGAAAAAATCTTTGATAACAATATAATGCTGGATCCAACACCTAAACAGCATGTAGAACCATTAATAGCAAATATGAAATTTAAAAATGATAAGATTCCTCCTCTTACTTTAATTTTTTATGATGTACCAGGAGAAGGAATGACGGATAAAGGATATATAGAAAAACATGGAGAACATATAAAAAATTCCGATGGAATAATATTTCTTGTGGACCCACTTCAAATGAGAGCTTTAAGAAAAAAAATAAGTCTTATGAATAAAGAAGTTAAAGGAGACTTCACGGAAAAATATCAAGAACCTAAAGACATAATTGTGTACTTCTTTGAAAACTTTATATCAAAGCAATCTCACGAAAAGACAAGCATACCTACAGCAGTGGTGGTAACTAAAAGTGATATGCTTAAAAATTTAAGAGATGAAGAATACATAAGTGAAAATAGTAATATTTTTAGAAATTATAATCATGAAAAGTTTTTTAATTTAAATGAGTTTGAAAATATAAATGGAGAAGTTATGAAATTTCTAGGAAAAGCTGATGCTCCTTTTAAAGGTGCCATGGATGCTTGCTTTAAAACTACAGGATATTTTGCAGTATCTTCTTTAGGGTGTAATCCTCAAAATTTAAAAATAGATGAAAATGTTGGTATAGAGCATATAAGGGTAGATGAACCTTTTTTATGGCTGCTTTATGAGATGAACTATTTAGATGGGAGAAGGGATTAACTATGATTGAGCAGCACTTTTATACTAGAGATAGAAGAGGTATATTTAGCAAAACTCCAGGATATGATACTGTGGCAAAGAGTGCCAACTTGCAGGATGAATTTATAATAAATACCTTACATGACTTATGTTTTTATGAAGCTCCAGCTAGTCTTGCAGGAGAAGAAGATTTGTCCAAATATCCCAAAGCACTTTTTTGTGTAAATACAGAAGAAGGTAGTATGGTAATTGGTGAATCTGCTTTTGTAGGAAGGGATTATACAGGAGAAAGAAATAGATATTTTACTCATAATTACATAATTCCAGAAGAAGAAAAAGATGATTATATAAAGAACCCGGAAAGAATAATATATTCTGAAGGGTTTATTAATAATTATGATATAAATGAGGGACATGTTATTCCAGAAGTTAAGGAAATTAGAAAAGCTGAGTTTTTAAGTGGTAATTCTTCTATAGAAGAAATGTATAGTAAAGCTTCTATAAATGAGGAGATATTTGTAAATATTATTAAAGCTTCTTTTCATGCAGCACAGTATGGGAAAAAGATTTATATAGTGCTTGATTGTGACAATAATTTAATTGCAGATATTTCCAGGGAAATTTTGAAGTATCTATACAGGGTTCTTCCCTTTAAAGTGAGGAGAAAAATAGGTTTTATAACATATATGAAGGCTCCTAAAAGTAAAAGTTTAATAAATATAATTTTTTTATGTAAAGGCAGCATAAAAAGAATTAATACAGAGTTAAAAGCAGGATATATTTTTGATATTCCAAATAAGGAATTTTATATTGATGGAATAGATAAAGAGAAACATCTGTTTATAGATTTTGCTATAAACAATGTGGAAAATGTTCAAGTTCTAAATGATTTTTTTAGTAAAGTAGATCATAATAAGCTTGAAGAATCGTTAAATTTGCGTAGGTATGATGATATATTAAATGTTGATAATGAAAGAAACAGTGTCAAAAAACCACTTAATAAAAATGCTAATAAAGATGAAAAAAAGCAGCATAATAGTTTTAAAGAATATGATAAGGCACAAGAAAATAGGCTTGTAAAAATTATAAAGATGTTAATATATAAAATTAAAGCTGCGCTTAAAAGTAGTTAAGGCATCTTCAAAAAAATAATAAGTCCATCTACTAGTCTATTTTGTGTCATGCGGCGTCAGCAGAACCCTTAGATATTGAACTATCTGCGGAACCTGCCTCCTTGCCTGACGCAAAATATCCTTCGCATCTGGACTTATTATTTTCTTTCAAATGCCTAAGTAAAATTTAAAGTTTTGTGTCATGAAGTTTTTACTAAAGAGATATAAGGATTATGAGAAAGTAAGGTGAATTTTTAAGTGAGTAAATGCAGAAAATGTGGATATGAACTAAGTAATAAAGATAAATTCTGTCCATCTTGTGGTGCAAAGCATAATATAGAAGAGGACAATATAAATAGCAGTATGGAAGATTGTATAATAAAGGATACCATAGAGCAAAAAGAAAATAAAGAAGAAGATACTGTACTAGAAAAAGGTGATTATGTAGAAGATAAAGAAAAAAGAATTTATGACGATAATACTACAAATATAAAATCAAACACTTACAAATATGATATAGTGGATGATGAACCCAAATTTAAAATTCATGATTTGAAATCCAGCGGATTAAAATTCAAAGCATTGGCAGCAGCAATTCTACTTGTGTTTTTGGTTGGATTTGGAATTACTTATATGACTTTAAATAAAGGTAAAAATAATGCTTCTAGTATTTCAAATTCTTCAAATAAACAAACTAGTTATGATGATAAAAAAGCGTCAACAGAGGAAAAGACAGATAAAAATGATACTACATCCTCTGAAGAAAAAGATGCAAATTCAGATGAATACATACTTCCATACAGTAATAAAAAACCTATAACTAAAAATGATTTAAAAGGTTTAAGCAAGAAACAACTTCAGTTAGCTAGAAATGAAATATTCGCTAGACATGGATATGTATTTGGAGAACCTTTTAAAAGTTATTTTAAATCAAAATCCTGGTATAAGGAAGATAGGAGTTTTACTGGTGAAGGGAAGCAGCTTTCAGCTTTAGAAAGACATAATATTAAAACTATACTAATTCAAGAGGGTAATAAGGTATCTCCTGGATATGATTCGGATTATAAGGAAAGTGATTATACTAACTAATTTCAATATGTAAGGAGTAAAAGTAAATGGATACTGAATTAAGTATTGATAGTAAAGCTTTAAAATATGTTAAAGATAAAAATTTATGTTTTGTTGTAAAAAATATTAGTAAGACTATAGAATGTGAATGAAATGGCACTAAGACTCAGGCTAGGAGTCTAAATGTGAAACTTTACTATGAAGATGAAATTGAGAAACAAAATTATAGTGTTTTTCAATTTGAAAATACTAAAGTATTTATATCAAAGGAACTTAAAATAAAAGGAAATGTAACTATATATAGGAAGTTAAAACTGCCTTTTATGGAGCCAATATTCGGTGTTAAAGGTGTGGATTTTTATTAAGTGTAAAATTTTAAGTTTAGTTATTGCATATGTTCTTATTATGTGAGATTATATATTTAAACTACTTACTATAACTTACAAAATATAAAAACTAAAGTTGTTTTGTAATTTTTAATAATACTAAAATGGAGAGAGGGATAAAATTATGAACACAGACATATTATTAGAAAGTGGTACTGGAGAAGTCGAAATACTAGAATTTGTAATAAATAATAAACATTATGCAATTAATGTTATAAAGGTTAAAGAAGTATTAGAAGTAGATAATTTAACCAAACTACCACAATCACATCCTGCAATAGGCGGACTTATATTATGTAGAGATGAAATAATAACATTAGTAAATTTAAAATACATATTAGAAAAACAAAGTGAAATAGATAAAAAGTGTAAAGTTATAATATGCGAATTTAATAAAGTTAAAGTAGGCTTTAATATTGATGACATTTTAGGAGTTCACCGTATTAGATGGGAACAAATAACAAAGCCAGATGATATATCTGCAAATTCTTTAGTTATAGGAAACATTGTACTGGACAGTAAAATAATACTAATGCTTGATTTTGAAAAAATAGTTACAGATATTAACCCAAGTACAGGTATAAGTGAAGATAAAATTGTGAAAGTTGATTATAAAGATAGATCTAATGCTAAACTTATTTTAGCAGACGATTCAGCGTTAATAAGAAAATTGTTGAAAGATACACTTTTAAAGGCTGGCTTTAAAAATTTAATATTATTTGATGATGGTAAACAAGCATTAGATTACCTGACAAATTTAGTAGAAGAAAAGGGTGAGAATTTTGTAGAGGATGTTCAAATGCTAATTACAGATATTGAAATGCCGCAGATGGATGGACATACTCTTACAAGAAAAATTAAAGAACATCCTATTTTGAAAAGACTACCAGTTGCAATATTCTCTTCATTAATAACATCTGAGTTAAAACACAAAGGAGAATCTGTAGGTGCAGATGCACAATTAAGCAAACCGGAAATAGGAGAATTAGTAAAAGTAATAGATGAGTATATAGAACGTGTCAAAGTTAAATAGAGAATTATAATTAAATGAAACAAATATAGCTAACAATCATAAGGAGTTTAAATGCCTAAAAGATTTTTGGAGCTTTGGCAAAGGAGCTCATGTGATTGTTAGTTTAATTTTAAAGATATTTATTCAGTCCTTACAAGTAAGAACTTGCTTATGAGGATATTTTTAAGATGGAGGAAAAATAATGGCAGCTATTATAGGGTATATACTAGTAATTATAGCTATAGGCGCTATAATTACTTTTGGGTCTAGTTTAAAAGATGATAGAGAAATTAAACGTAGAATAGAAGATGAATGGGGAAAGGATATAGAAAGAAAATATAGTGAAGATGATTTAAAAACTGTTTCTGAATACTTTAATAACAGAAAAGAAGATGAAAAAGAAAGATTTTTTATTGATGAAATCACCTGGAATGATTTGAATATGGACAGCATATTTAAAAAAATAAATTCTACTGAAAGTAGCCCTGGTGAACAATGTTTATATAATATGTTAAGGGAACCCTTATATGATGAAAAAGAGCTTAAATTAAGAGATAAGTTAATAAGGTTTTTTCAAAGTAATAGTAATGAAAGAAAGAAAATACAATATATACTTGCTAAATTAGGTAAAAAAAGAAGTTGTCTTATATCAGATTATTTTTATAATAAAGAGAAAAAAAGGGAATCTTCTTTAATTTATTATAGAACCTTAGCTTTTTTACCTATTATAACACTAGCTATTGTATTTATAAGTCCTCACATGGGGCTTAGTTTAATGTTTATAGCTGTAGCTCTAAACATGTTTATATATTATAGTGAAGAAAAGAAAATTAAGTTCAAACTAGAAGCTTTTAAATATATAGTTAGAATAGTTAAACAAGCAGAATTAATTTCTAAAGAAGAAATAGAGGAATTAAGAGATTATAATGAAAAATTAAAGGAAGCTCTTAAGTCAATGAGATCTATTAGGAAGGCATCGTTCAATTCAAGTAATAATGCTACAGATATGGGATTATTAATGGAATATGTAAGCATAATCTTTCTTACAGATTTAATAAACTATGAAAAGATGTCAAATATGCTTGTAGAAAAAAGCAAAGAATTTAAAACTATATTTGGAATTATAGGTGTTATAGATAGTTGTATAGCCATTGCATCTTACAGAGAAAGAATTAAAGAATATGTTACTCCTGAATTAACTAAATGCAGTAAGAAGATGGAACAGGTTAATGTTTTTAAAGACATAAAGCATCCTCTTATGAAAGATGCCGTATCCAATTCTATAGAAATGCCAGATTCAATTTTAATTACAGGATCTAATGCTTCAGGAAAATCCACTTTTTTAAAGACTTTAGCTATAAACATTATTTTTGCACAAACCATATATACTTGTTTGGCTAAGGAATTTAAATGCTGTTACTTTAAAATATATACTTCTATGGCATTAAAGGATAATATATTTAATAATGAAAGCTATTATATTGCAGAGACTAAATCTTTAAAACGAATTATTGATAGTTTAAATGAAGATATACCAACTATATGTTTTGTAGATGAAATTTTAAGAGGAACTAATACTGTAGAAAGAATATCAGCATCTTCACAGGTTTTAAAATATTTAACATTAAATAACTGTGTTTGTATTGCTGCAACTCATGATGTAGAACTTACTCATATATTAGAAAAATATTTTTCTAACTATCATTTTCAAGAAAATATTATAGATAACCAAATAACTTTTGATTATAAAATACATGAAGGAAGATCAACTACGCAAAATGCTATAAAGCTTTTGGGAATCCTAGGATACAGCGATGATATTGTTGAAAAAGCACAACGAAAAGCAAATACATTTTTAAAAGATGGTATTTGGGAGGCAGAATAAATTTATGCTTCTTTTTTGCAAAATAAACATAATGCGACGCAAGTAACCGAAGAAACGTTAAGCTGTATTTCGGCTGATATATGTTGTGCAGGAACACTCGCTTCATTTAAGAAGTTCTAATGCCTGAGATATTAAAAAATGCCTACCTCCTCAAATGTGACCTCCTGTCACTTTCGGAGCTTTTGCCGTCCTGGCAAAAATTACGGCATTTTTCAATATCTCAAGCATTAGAACTTCTAAAATTTGCTCGAATGTTCCTGCACAACATATATCAGCCTTCATACAGCTTAACGTTTCTTCTTACTTCAGTCTACATATATACTCTATTATCCCTATTATATTAGAAGCGTAGCTTTCATAATAATTATTTTTCATTTATATATTTTAAGTTAGTTATTCTAATTACAACTTAAGGCCGTAGCCTGTAAGTAGTAGGTTTATTTCCAGTTTTAAATGTGTGTGTTATATAGTGCTTTGTTTGATTCTTTTCAATTTTCACAATTATATTATACTAAAATGAATATTTTTTGATTTATGTGTCTATCCTGAAGGCTTCCGCCTGAATTTTTAAGAGCTAAATTATAAAATTATCAATATTGATATGTACAACTGAAGTTACTAGTTTTGATTTTAACTTTTACGTAGGGATAGAGGATAAGCGTTTACTCACATTAGCTAAATTGTTTTCTTATTAGTCTTAGCGAGAAGTTAATGAAAGCCTTAGAACTTTAGGCTTGTTTGAGGGAACCGAGTTTGGCAAAGTTCTTAGGTTTTCATTAACTTTGAGCTTTAGACTAATTGAAAACATTTAGCAGTGAGTAAACGCTTATCCTATATCACGTAGTAAAAGTTAAAATCAAAACTTTCACTGCACTTTGCTTCGCAATATTTTTATAATTTGAAAATATAAAGAGTTTATTAAGTTTATTTTAATCAATGAAAAGCAATATATAATAAAAATGAAATAGAAATAAAAACAATTCAATGAATGAGTTGTTTAATACTGTATTATATGATAATATTTTATATATAATGATATTTAGTAATTAAGGGAGGAAAATATGGAACAGGAACATAAGATTTCAAGGGACGCTGTTAAGGTTTTTAGAATCAAAGAGTTTATTTGGGTAGTTGTAATAACTTTAATCTTTATAGCATTTTTAAAGTTTTTACCTCATTTTAAATTTAAAAACATTGTAAGTGGTATTTTTATTGCAGTTATAGTATTAAGTTTTATTAGTGCATTAATTTTTCCTAAAGTGGAGTACAAAAATTGGTCTTATTATATGGAAAAGGACAAGGTAGTACTTAAATATGGAGTATTTGTAATAGAAACTGTAGTAATTCCGATAAAAAGAATACAGTATGTGGATACATCTACAGGTCCAATACTTTCACGTTTTGGACTTACAAATTTAGCTATATATACTGCAGGAGGTAAATATGAAATTCCATCTTTAGTAAATGATATAGCAAAGGAACTTCAAAGTGTTATAACAAGTTCTGTAGTAAGGAGTTTGAATGAAGATGAAGTATAATAAACAACATCCCTATTTTTTTATAAGTAAAATAATTAGTAGTTTAAAAGAATATATAATTTCACTTTTAATATTAATAGGTGCTGTAATTTCTAAGGGTAAGAATGGAAAGATTATATTTTTAGCAATTGCTTTAATTGTACTAGCTACTATAGTGACAACTATAATAAGTTGGAAAAACAACGTATATAGTTTTGATGAAAGCGGCATACATATGAAGGAAGGGGTAATAAGTAGAAAGTCAAGATATATACCTAAGGATAAAATACATACTTTAGATATAGATTCTAAATTTGTTCAAAGGTTATTTGGAGTAGTTACACTTAAAATTGATACAGCAGGTGGCGGAAAAGAAGCTGAGGTTCGCTTAATTTTAAGTAAAAAGGAAGCAGAAAATATTAGAAAGATTTTATTTAGTGATAATATAAAGCAAAATCAAGAAGCAGAAAGTGTTATAGTAGAAGAAAAGCAAGAGAAAGTTTTTGATGAAAGTATAAAATACAAAGCTTCAGTTACAGATTTAATTATTACTGCCATAACATCAAAATATATAATGGGAGGAATGCTTTTTATTTTTGTACTATATGACAAAATAAATAATGTAATTCCAAAGAGCTTTAAAAGTAAGATGGATAACTTTGAAAATAAAAGTGCTGAAAGTATAATGGCTTATAAATCCCTTCAGTTAATATTAGTAATTATAATAGCAGTAGTTTTAATTACATTTATAATATCTATTATTACTACAGTTATAACTTATTATGATTTTACTATAAAAAGGAACGGAAATAAGATAAGTGTAACCTATGGATTATTTGATAAAAAATCAGTAATAGTTCCAATATATAGAATACAGAGCATATCCATTGTAGAAGGAATATTAAAGAAACCTTTTAATGCTGTGTCAATTAATATTGAAAGCATAGGATATGGTAAGGAAAAAGGTGAATCAACTGTTTTATGCCCACTTCTTAAAAAAAGTAAAATAGATAAATTTTTTGCAGAAGTTTTAACTGAAATAAAACCAGAATTTCAATTTTCTTATTCATCTAATAAATCTATTATGGGTTATTTAATTAGAGCTAGTATAATTCCAGTTATAATAACAATTTTTATTACTTATAAGTTCAAATATGGATTTTTTAGTTTGTTAATTTTACCTTTTTTCTTTTTGCTAGGTTACTATAGACAGAGAAATGCAGCAATATGTATAAAAGAAAATGAACTAATTATGCAATTTAGAAGGTTAGCAAAGCATATAGTGATAATACCAAAGAAAAATATTCAGAGTTCAACAAAATCACAAAATATTTTTCAAAAAAGAAATAATTTAATTAATATAAAAGCAGCAGTTCAAGGAGAAATTGCCCAAACAGAATATACTATAAAAGGTATGAATAATGAGGAGTTTACAAAATTACAGCAGTGGTTATTTAATATATAAAATAATTAAAAGTATTGATATAGAAGAAATATAGTAATATAATTTATTTAACTTTACTGGATACAAAATTTTGACTTAATATGAGAAAATTGCGAAGCAACTTTTTTTAGAGGATAGAGGACAAAGGACAGAGGACAGTGAAGGAGGATTTTTCTCCGCTGTGCTATGAAAAATCTTTAATTAAGTTTTTGAAGGATCGTTTCGCTAAAGCGAAACATTGCTGATTTGTATAAATTTAAAGATTCTTTTGAGTTAGCAAAATAAGGTTTAAAATAAATTAGTTTTCTGATGTAAAGAAGAAAACTTACCTTCATTGTCCTTTGTCCTCTGTCAATTGTCCTCTGAAAAAGTTGAGTAATTTAACAAAATATCATAATAGATAAGAGAGGAGAAAGCCATGAAAGTAACTATTGATGAAAAAACAGTTGAAATCATAAAAAATATGCTAAAAGAGCAGAATAAAACTGCAGTAAGAATTGCAAAAACGGGTGTTGCATGTGGTGGCATACAAAAGGAAATAGTTATGGATGAAGAAAAAGAGAATGATGATGTAGTTATGGATCAGGGTATTAAAATTGTAGCAGATAAAAGTATTTCTTTCTATTTTACTAGTGCAGTAATAACTCATAAAGAAGGCATTTATGGAATAAGATTTAAAGTTGTATAAAATTTAGTATTGACAATATAGATAAAACAGTTTAGTATATAAAAAACAAGTTAAATGTTTAAAACCGATGAAAAGAAAGAGTAGATATAAGGAGTTTAGTTTAAGCGAGTTTGGAATGGTGTGAGCCAAATACTGTAGCCTGTATTGAATGGGTCTTTAAGGTGTGATGCGAAATAATAGTAGCAATAACCGGTAGTCTACCGTTAAAAAGACAGGGTATCGAGTAAAATCTGTACCTGCATAAGATAGTTTTGTATTTAGGTGGCATAACGAAATTTAACATTTCGTCCTTATAAGGATGGAATGTTTTTTATTTTTAATTCACTGTAAGTATAAACTAATTTGGGTGGCACCGCGGTCATTTCGTCCCAGTTTGAGGATGAGGTGGCCTTTTTTTGTATACAAATTTAAACCATAGATAAAGTTAAGAGAGGTGGTATTAAATAATGAATTTGTCAGAGAAAGAGTTTTTGTATTATAAGAATTTAAAAAAAAGTTTCCCGCTATTTATAAAAGTAAATGGAGATGAAATTACACCTATAGGGATTTATTATAACTTAAATGGAAAAAACAAATTCTTATTTGAAAGCATATATTCTGAAAATGAAATAGGAAGATATTCTTTTGCAGCAATGGACCCTTATATGAAGGTAAAGAGCTATGGAAAAAATATATTTGTTGAAGGTGAGAATGGATTAAAAAACATACAGGGTAATGTGTTAGATTATGTGAAGAAATATTTAAATGTGGATTATGAATCATTAGGACTTTCTATACCATTTATAGGAGGGGCTATAGGATATGTTGGATATGATGTAATAAGACAGTATGAGAAATTGCCAGATGAAAATGAAGATAATATAAAAACTCCAGAATCCTATATAATGTTTTACAAAGCCTTTATCTGCTACGATCATTTTAAACATGAAGTCTATTTAATTTATAATGTTAGTGCAGATGAAGAAAGGGATTATAAGGATATAGAAAGTTATTTAGAAAAGTTAAAATCCATTATAGTTAAAGGCAATAGAATACATGAGCTTGAAGAAGCAAAAAATGAAAAAAGCGTAACTTCTAATGTAACCAAAGAAAAGTATTGCTACATGGTAGAAAAAGCAAAGGAATATATAAAAGCAGGGGACATATTTCAAGTGGTTCTATCACAAAGACTTAAGATTAAAAATGAATCAAAAGCATTTGATGTATATAGAAGACTAAGAACTAAGAATCCGTCACCGTATTTATTTTATATAGATTTTGAAGATTTTAAAATAGCAGGTTCTTCACCAGAAAGTTTAGTGTCAGTAAAGTCAGGAACAGTGATTACTAACCCCATAGCAGGTACAAGGACAAGAGGAAAAAATATAGAAGAAGATTTGAAATTAAAGGAAGAATTATTAAATGATGAAAAGGAAAAGGCAGAGCATTTAATGTTAGTTGATTTAGGAAGAAATGACATAGGAAAGATAAGTAAGTTTGGCAGTGTAAAACTAGATAAATTCATGGAGGTGGATTTTTACTCTCATGTTATGCACATAGTTTCCAAGGTTTCAGGAAACATGAGAGAGGATTTACATTATATAGATGCACTAAACTCATGTTTACCTGTAGGTACTGTATCTGGAGCACCTAAAATAAGGGCTATGGAAATAATTGATGAGTTAGAGGATACTAAACGTGGAATTTATTCTGGTGCAGTGGGCTACTTTTCTTTTAATGGTAATATGGATACCTGTATTGCAATAAGAACTATATTATTTAAAGATGGTTATGCATATGTTCAAGCTGGTGCAGGTATTGTTTATGATTCTATCCCTGAAAAGGAATATGAAGAAACATTAAATAAAGCTATGGCTATGATAGAGGTGATATAATGATACTTTTAATAGATAATTATGATTCATTTACGTACAATCTTTATCAGTATATTGGTGAAATTTATGAGGATATAAAGGTTGCTCGAAATGATGAAATATCTTTAGAAAATATAGAAAGATTAAAGCCAAAGGGAATTATATTGTCACCAGGACCTGGAATTCCAGAAAATGCTGGTATATGCATAGATGTAATAAAAAGATTTGGAGGACAAATTCCTATTTTAGGTATATGCCTTGGACATCAGGCTATAGGGTGCGCTTATGGAGGAAAAGTAATAAGAGCTAATCATATAATGCATGGAAAGACTTCTGAGATAAGCATAAAACAAAATAAATTATTTCAAAATTTAGAAAAGTTCATGACAGTTATGAGATATCATTCGCTTGTAATAGAAAAAGATACATTCCCAGATGAGCTTTTTATAACTGGTGAGAGCTTAGATGATGGGGAGATAATGGCAGTTAAACATAAAGAATATGAAGTTTATGGACTTCAATTTCATCCAGAATCCATTCTTACTGAAAATGGTAAGACAATGATAAAAAATTTTGTAAAGGAGATTTGTAATGCTGCAGGAGATAATTAAAAAGATTATAGATAAGGAGAATTTAAAAGAAAAAGAAGCCTATGATGCTATGAATGAAGTTATGTTAGGAAATGGAAGTGATTCTCAAATAGGGGCTTTTCTTATAGGTCTTAGAATGAAAGGTGAAACTGTGGAAGAAATAACAGGATTTGCAAAAGCCATGAGAGATAACGCACTTATTTTAAAAACTAAATCAGATTATGTTATTGATACCTGTGGTACTGGAGGAGATGGAGGAAAAACTTTTAATATATCAACAGCAGTAGCACTAGTTGCAGCAGCTGCTGGAGTAAAGGTAGCAAAACACGGAAACAGAGCAGTATCAAGTAAAAGTGGTAGTGCAGATACACTTGAAAAGTTAGGATTTAATATAAATTTAAAGTCAGAAGAAGCAAGAAATTGCATTGATGAAAAAGGAATGGCATTCTTATTTGCTCAAAAGTATCATAATGCTATGAAAAATGTAGCTGCACCAAGAAAAGAATTGGGTACAAGAACAGTATTTAATTTATTAGGGCCACTTACAAACCCTGCTTTTGTTAAAGGACAAGTATTGGGAGTGTATGATAAAAAGATCACTCACACTATGGCAAAGGTGCTTTCAAATTTAGGATGTGAAAGGGCTATGGTAGTTTGTGGAGAAGATGGACTTGATGAAATAACCACTACATCATTAACCTATGTAAGTGAATTGAAAGATAGAAAAATATCAGAATATACAATAAATCCAGAAGATTTTGAAATAAGAATGAGTAATAGTCATGAAATTGAAGGAGGTACTTCTGAAGAAAATGCAGCAACAATACTTGAGATTTTACAGGGGAAGAAAGGTGCTAAAAGGGATATTGTAATACTTAATAGCGCAGCGGCTTTGTATGTAGGAAAGGTATGTGAAAATATGAAGGAAGGAGTAAGAATGGCAGAAGAACTTATAGACTCAGGAAAAGTTTATAAGAAAATGAATGAATTAAGGGATTATAGCAATAAATTTTTAGCTTAATAATGGAAAGTTTTCATTTAATATAAGCATAATGAGAAACAAGGTACAGTGAAAGTTTTGATTTTAACTTTTACTACGTGATATATGATAAGTGTTTCATCACGGCTAAATGTTTCTAATTATTCTAAAGCTCGAAGTTTGAGAAAGCCTAAGAACTTTGTCAAACTCGGTTCCCTCAAACAAGACTAAAGTTCTAAGGCTTTTTCAAACTTTTCGCTAAGAATAATAAGAAACAATTTAGCTAATGTGATGAAACACTTATCATATATCACTACATAAAAGTTAAAATCAAAACTAGTAACTTCAAGTGTATACACTTAATCGTATTGTTATAAATAGTTTCAGTAAGCCTAAATTGTATTAAACCAATAACTAATAACACTTGAAAATTAAGCATACAGAAAGGATTGATATAGACTATGATACTGGATGAAATAGTAGCATATAAAGATAAGCAGCTAAAGTTAGAAAAGGAAAAGGTACCTTTAAATAAAATTATGGAAGGCTGCAATAATGTAGTTATGAGAGATTTTAAAAAAGCAATTAGTAAAGAGGAAATTTCAATTATTGCAGAAATAAAAAAGGCATCACCTTCAAAAGGGGTTATTTTAGAAAATTTTAATCATGTTGAAATAGCTAAAATATATGAAGATATAAACATAGATGCAGTGTCGGTACTTACTGAAAAAAATTTTTTTAAAGGAGATGATAGGTATATAAAAGATGTTAAAAAAGTAAATTCAAAACCTATTTTAAGAAAGGATTTTATTATTGATACTTATCAGATATATCAAGCGAAGGCCATAGGAGCAGATGCTATTTTACTTATAGTTTCCGTATTAAAACATAAACTAAAAGAACATTATGATTTAGCAAAAAGCCTTGGACTTGAATGTTTAGTAGAAGTTCATAATGAAGAAGAACTTAAAATAGCCCTAAAAAGTGGCTGTTCTATCATAGGAATAAATAATAGAAACTTAAAAGATTTTACAGAAAATTTCAAAAATACAGAGAGACTTATAAGGAATATACCTTCTGAAATTTTAGTTGTATCTGAAAGTGCTATAAAAACTCCAGAGGATATAAGATATTTAAAAGGATTAGGGGTAAGTGCAGTGCTAGTAGGTGAAACTTTTATGAGGAACATTGAAAATATAGACAAGCTAAATGAATTTGTGGAGCAGGGGAAACGATTTATTTAGAGGACAGAGGACAATTGACAGAGGACAGTGAAGGAGGAGTTTTCTCCACTGTGCTGCGAAAAATCTTTAATTTAATTTTCAATTGCTCGTTTCGTTAAAGCGAAACATTGCTAATTAATATAAATCTAAAGATTATTTTGCTTTAGAAAAAACGATCTTTAAAAATCAATAAATTTTACTTATTGGGAATTAGTTTTCTGACATAAGGAAGAAAGCTTACCTTCACTGTCCTCTGTCCTATGTCAATTGTCCTCTCAAAAAAAGGTTGCGTCACAACATTTTTAAGATATGGCAAATCGTTACATTTAGGAAAGGAGTATAGTATGACTTTAGTGAAAGTGTGTGGTATAAGACGGATTGAAGATGTAGAATTTTTAAATAAATTAAGGCCTGAATATGCAGGGTTTGTATTCTGTAAAAGTAAGAGACAAATTAATTTAGAAACTGGAAAGCAGCTTATAAAAAAGCTAGATGCAGGTATAAAAAGAGTTGGAGTTTTTCAAGATAATTCTTTGAAGGAAGTAAGAAACATAGCAGAAACTTTAAGATTAGATGTAATACAGCTTCATGGAAGAGAAGCTGAAAATTATATAAAACAATTACGCCAATTTAATATATGGAAAAGTATAAGCATTGATGTATCAGATTCTTTAGAGGAGGTTAATGATAAGGTTAAATTTTATGAAGAAAAGATAAATAAAATATGTGAATGTGGCATTGAAGCTGTACTTATAGACAGTAGTGTAAAGGGAGCTTCTGGTGGTACGGGAATAAGTTTTAATTGGAATGTGCTTAATAATTTAAATGTAAGTGGGAAAATAGTTTTAGCAGGAGGTTTGAATTTTTACAATATTACCCAGGCTATAAAAATTGTAAAACCTTATGCAGTAGATGTATCAAGTGGTGTAGAAGAAGATGGTATAAAAAGCTTTGAAAAAATGAAACAGTTCATAGAAAAAGTTAGAATGCAAAATTTGTAGTAAAAAATTTAATATTAATATAAATGAAAGTGAGGAATTTTTAATGAATGGAAGATTTGGAAAATTTGGAGGACAATATGTACCAGAAACTATAATGAATGCTCTTATAGAATTAGAAAGGGAATTTAATAAGGCTGTAGAAGATGACAAGTTTATAGATGAATATAAATATTATCTTAAAGATTATGTGGGAAGGGAGAATCCATTGTATTTTGCAGAGAATTTAACTAGGGAATTAGGAGGGGCTAAAATATATCTTAAAAGAGAAGATTTAAATCATACAGGAGCACATAAAATAAATAATGCTTTAGGACAAGTTTTACTTGCTAAAAGAATGGGTAAAAAAAGAATTATAGCTGAAACAGGTGCTGGTCAGCATGGGGTAGCTACAGCTACAGCAGCAGCAATGTTTGGTATGCAGTGCGAAATATTTATGGGAAAAGAGGATATTGAAAGACAATCTCTTAATGTGTTCAAAATGAAGATATTAGGATCTAAAGTGACCTCCGTAACCACAGGTACTGGTACTCTTAAAGATGCAGTAAATGAGGCTATGAGAAATTGGGTATCAAATATAGAAGATACTTTTTATGTAATAGGATCTGTAATGGGACCACATCCATATCCAACTATGGTTAGAGATTTTCAAAGAGTAATTGGAGATGAAGCTAGAAAGCAAATACTAGAAAAAGAAGGTAGGTTGCCTGATTATGTAGTGGCTTGTGTTGGTGGCGGAAGTAATTCTATGGGGATTTTTTATCCTTTCGTATGCGATACTTATGTAAATTTAGTAGGAGTGGAAGCTGCTGGTAAAGGTTTGGATACAGAGGAGCATGCAGCTACCATATCAAAAGGTTCTGTAGGAGTAATTCATGGTATGATGACCTATGTGTTACAGGATGAGGATGGACAAATACTTCCGGCTTACTCAATATCTGCGGGACTTGATTATCCTGGAATAGGACCAGAACATGCTTATTATAATGATACTAAAAGAGCAAGTTATGAAGCAGTGACAGATAAGGAAGCATTAGAAGCATTTACTTATTTAGCACATATTGAAGGAATAATACCAGCTCTTGAAAGTTCACATGCATTAGCTTATGTTATGAAACTGGCACCTAAGCTTAATAAAGATAATATAGTTATTGTTAATTTATCAGGAAGAGGAGACAAGGATATAAATACGATAGCTAATATAATGGGGGTAGAATTATAATGAATAGAATAGATTTTAAATTTACCAAGTTAAAAGAAAAAGAAGAAAAAGCATTAATACCGTTTATAACAGCTGGAGATCCTAATTTAGATACTACAATAGACATTGTACTTGCTATGGAAGAGGCAGGAGCAGATATAATAGAACTTGGAATACCTTATTCAGATCCATTAGCTGATGGAGTTACAATACAGGCATCTTCAAATAGAGCACTCAAAAATGGAGCTAAAATAGTAAAAATAATGGACACAGTAAAAAGAATAAGAGAAAAAACACAGATTCCTTTAGTATACCTTGTTTATTATAATTCTATATTTAAATATGGCATGGAAAAATTTATAAAGGAATCTAGTGATAGTGGTATAGATGGCATTATAATACCTGATCTTCCTATAGAAGAAAGAAAAGATATTATAGGCATAGGAGAAAAATATGATATAAATATTATTCCACTTGTAGCACCTACATCCAAAGACAGAATAAAAAATATTGTAAAGGATGCAAGGGGATTTGTATACTGTGTTTCTGTGAATGGAGTTACAGGTACAAGAAATGATATAAGTACTAATGTGGAAGAGTATATGAGTGTAATTTCAGAGTATACAAATCTTCCTAAGGCATTAGGCTTTGGCATATCGTCACCAGAAATGGCAGCAGGATTTAAATCATATTGTGAAGGAATAATTGTAGGAAGCGGAATAATTAAAAAAATAGAGAATGGGAAAAGTAAAGAAGATATAATAAGTAATGTGAGAAAATTTATTAGAGAATTAAAAATGGCTTAGGCATATGAAAGAAAATAGCAAGTCAAAGATGTTAGTATATTTTGCGATGGACAAGGAAACAGGTTCCGCTGATAGTTGTTCTATCAAAGGGTTCTGTTGACGCAGTATGACGCAAAATATACTAACATACTGACTTGTTATTTTTTGAATATGCCTTAGTGTGTTATCAAAAGTTTAAAATTAAAATGAGCTGCAGTTGAAATCAATTGCAACTCTATTTTTTGTACAGAGCCCTTAAATAGATTAAGCTTTTGCGGAACCTGCCTCCTTGTCTTACAAAAAATATCCGTCGCATATTGGACTTGTTATTTTCTTTCAGATGCCTAAGATGTCTATTGATAAGTAAAATGGAACAAATGTATATTAAGATTAAGGGATTCTTAGGTTTGGAGCGAGTGTATTGTAGAAAAGAAAAAACAATTGAAATAAGATAGTTAATATAATAACGATATATCATATTGAGACAACGTTTACATAAAAACACATAGTTTTTGTTAATTAATTAACAATATAACAGCGAGAATATTTTTTTAAATCAGTCATATACAAGCAAAAGCAAAGAATTAGTATTTTAAAATATAAAATCAAACAAAAAATAAACAAAAATATGATTGACAATTAACAAACAATCATGCATAATTATAGCATAGCAACAAACAATTAAATAAATTGTAAAGTTGTAAATAAAAAAAGAACAATTTTTTTTTTACATAAGATAGTTTCTCTTAATGTAAGTATTAAAAAGTTAAGAAAGAGGTGTCATTAATGAAAGTTACAAACGTTGAAGAATTAATGAAAAGATTAGAAGAAGTAAAATCTGCTCAAAAGAAATTTGCTACATACACTCAAGAACAGGTTGATGAAATTTTCAGACAAGCAGCTATGGCAGCAAACAATGCTAGAATAAAACTTGCTAAAATGGCAGTAGAAGAAAGTGGAATGGGAATTGTAGAAGACAAAGTTATTAAAAATCACTTTGCTTCAGAATATATATATAACAAATATAAAGATGAAAAAACTTGTGGAGTTTTAGAAAGAGATAATGCCTTTGGTATAACTAAAATTGCAGAACCTATAGGCGTTATAGCAGCAGTTGTGCCAACAACTAATCCAACGTCTACAGCAATATTCAAAGCTTTAATAGCTTTAAAAACTAGAAATGGTATAATTTTCTCACCTCACCCAAGAGCAAAAAATTCAACTATTGCAGCAGCTAAAATAATACTTGATGCAGCAGTTAAAGCAGGTGCTCCAGAAGGAATTATAGCATGGATAGATGAACCTTCAATTGAACTTTCACAGGTAGTAATGAGTGAAGTAAATTTAACGCTTGCTACTGGTGGACCAGGAATGGTTAAAGCTGCTTACTCATCAGGAAAACCAGCTATAGGAGTTGGTGCAGGTAATACGCCAGCTATAATTGATGAAACTGCTCATATTAAGATGGCAGTAAATTCAATACTTCTTTCCAAAACTTTTGATAATGGAGTAATTTGTGCTTCAGAACAATCAGTAATATCTTTAGATTCAGTATATGAAGAAGTGAAAAAAGAATTTGAAGATAGAGGAGCTTATATACTTAAAAATGATGAAATAGATAAGGTTAGAAAAGTAATTTTGATTAATGGAAATTTAAATGCTAAAATTGTTGGACAAAGTGCTTACAAAATAGCAGAAATGGCAGGAGTCAAAGTTCCAAAAACAGCCAAAGTACTTATAGGAGAAGTTGAATCCGTAGAACTTGAAGAACCATTTTCACATGAAAAGTTGTCTCCAGTTTTAGGTATGTATAGGGCAAAGAGTTTTGAGGAAGCCTTAGTTAAAGCTGAAAGATTAGTTGAATTAGGTGGATTTGGTCATACATCTTCATTATACATAAATACAATGACAGAAAAAGAAAAAGTAGAAAAATTCAGCAGCACTATGAAAACTGGTAGAACAATAATAAATATGCCTTCAGCACAAGGTGGAATTGGAGATTTATACAACTTTAAATTAGCTCCTTCATTAACATTAGGTTGTGGTTCATGGGGAGGAAACTCTGTATCAGAAAATGTTGGGCCTAAACATCTATTAAACATAAAGAGCGTTGCTGAGAGGAGAGAAAATATGCTTTGGTTTAGAGTTCCTGAAAAAGTTTATTTTAAATATGGTAGTCTTGGAGTTGCTTTAAAAGAATTAAAAGATATGAATAAGAAGAAAGCATTTATAGTAACAGATAAAGTGCTTTATGAATTAGGTTATGTAGATAAAGTTACAAAGGTTCTTGAAGAAGTGGGAGTTGATTTTAAAGTATTTACTGATGTAGAACCAGATCCAACTCTTGGAGCAGCTAAAAAAGGTGCTAAAGAAATAGCAGGATATAATCCAGATACTATTATAGCAGTTGGTGGTGGTTCAGCTATGGACGCTGCTAAGATTATGTGGGTAATGTATGAACATCCAGAAGTAAGATTTGAAGATTTAGCTATGAGATTTATGGATATAAGAAAGAGAGTATATACTTTCCCTAAAATGGGTGAAAAAGCAATGATGATTTCTGTTGCAACTTCAGCAGGAACAGGATCAGAAGTTACTCCATTTGCAGTAATCACTGATGAAAAAACAGGTGCTAAATATCCACTAGCCGATTATGAATTAACACCAGATATGGCTATAGTTGATGCTGAACTTATGATGGGTATGCCAAGAGGATTAACAGCGGCATCAGGTATAGATGCATTAACTCATGCTATTGAATCTTATGTATCAGTACTTGCTTCAGAGTTTACTAATGGATTAGCACTAGAGTCAATGAGATTAATATTTAAATATTTACCACAAGCTTATGAAGAAGGTACAACTAATGTGAAGGCAAGAGAAAAAATGGCTCATGCTTCAACAATGGCTGGTATGGCGTTTGCTAATGCATTCTTAGGAGTATGTCACTCAATGGCACATAAATTAGGAGCTCAACATCACATACCACATGGAGTTGCTAATGCTTTACTTATAAATGAAGTTATAAAATTCAATGCAGTAGATGATCCAAGAAAGCAAGCTGCATTCCCTCAATATAAATATCCTAATGCTAAATGGAGATATGCTAAAATAGCTGATTATTTAGACTTGGGTGGAAATACAGAAGATGAAAAAATATCATTATTAATAAAGGCTATAGATGAATTAAAAGCAAAAGTAAATATTCCAAAGACTATTAAAGAAACAGGAATAACAGAAGAAAAATTTTATGCTACTTTAGATGAAATGTCAGAACAAGCTTTTGATGATCAATGTACAGGGGCAAACCCAAGATATCCGTTGATAAGCGAAATAAAACAAATGTATATAAATGTTTTTGATATATTAAAACCTGCTGCAGAAAAGAAAGAAAAGAATAAAAAATAATAAATAGGTAATATAAAAAATGGTGTTTCAAAGAAGTTTTGAAGCACCATTTTTATTATTTTTTTGGTGAATAATAAAAATTAAGGAGAGAAACAATAAATATGTATTAATTAGCTATTCTCTATTTTTGTTCATAGGAATATTAATTGAACTTATCTAGAAAAGTAGTCCATTTTTCTAAAACATTGAAAAAATATACTATTAAAATATGTAGTTAAGGGATAAAGGAATGTTTATTATTTATAAAGTTTCATGTTTTATAAAAGGTCCGCACTAGATAATAAAAATTAAAGTAAAGAATTTGATATTTAGCAAAAAGAAAAATTTTGTTTATATTATCATAAAAAAATTGTGAAAGAGGTGTTATTAATGAAGGTGACCAATGTTGAAGAGTTAACGAAAAGAATGCAAGAAGTGAAAAATGCTCAAAAGAAGTTTGGAAGCTATACCCAGGAACAGGTAGATGAAATTTTTAGGCAAGCAGCTCTGGCGGCTAACAATGCTAGAATAGATTTAGCTAAAATTGCAGTGGAAGAAACTAAAATGGGAATTGTAGAGGATAAGGTTATAAAAAATCATTTTGTTGCAGAATACATATATAATAAATATAAAAATGAAAAAACCTGTGGGATTTTGGAAGAAGATGAAGGCTTTGGCATGGTTAAAATTGCAGAACCTGTAGGGGTTATTGCAGCAGTAATTCCAACAACTAATCCAACATCTACAGCAATATTTAAAGCATTATTAGCTTTAAAAACAAGAAATGGTATAATTTTTTCACCACATCCAAGAGCAAAAAAGTGCACTATAGCTGCAGCTAAAATAGTCCTTGATGCTGCAGTTAAAGCAGGTGCTCCTAAAGGAATTATAGGTTGGATAGATGAACCTTCCATTGAACTCTCACAGGTAGTAATGGAGGAAGCAGACTTGATTCTTGCAACAGGTGGTCCGGGTATGGTTAAGGCGGCTTATTCTTCAGGCAAACCTGCTATAGGAGTTGGCCCTGGTAACACACCTGCTTTAATTGATGAAAGTGCTAGTATTAAAATGGCGGTAAATTCAATACTTCTTTCCAAAACTTTTGATAATGGTATGATTTGTGCTTCAGAGCAGTCAGTAGTAGTTGTAGATTCAATATATGAAGAAGTTAAGAGAGAATTTGCTAATAGAGGAGCTTATATTTTAAATAAAGATGAAACAGCTAAGGTTGGAAAAATACTTTTAGTTAATGGTACATTAAACGCCGGTATTGTCGGTCAGAGTGCTTACAAAATAGCAGAAATGGCAGGAGTTAAAGTACCAGAAGATGCTAAAGTACTTATAGGAGAAGTAAAATCAGTGGAGCATTCAGAAGAACCATTTTCACATGAAAAGTTATCTCCAGTTTTAGCTATGTATAAGGCAAAGAATTTTGATGAAGCTCTTTTAAAAGCTGGAAGATTAGTTGAATTAGGTGGAATTGGCCATACATCTGTATTGTATGCAAATGCAGTAACTGAAAAGTTAAAAGTAGAAAAATTTAGAGAAACTATGAAGACTGGTAGAACATTAATAAACATGCCTTCAGCACAGGGTGCTATAGGAGACATATATAATTTTAAACTAGCTCCTTCATTAACATTAGGCTGTGGTTCATGGGGTGGAAACTCTGTATCAGAGAATGTTGGGCCTAAACACTTATTAAATATAAAAAGTGTTGCTGAGAGGAGAGAAAATATGCTTTGGTTTAGAGTTCCTGAAAAGGTTTATTTCAAATACGGTAGTCTTGGAGTTGCACTAAAAGAATTGGATATTATGAATAAGAAAAGAGTGTTTATAGTAACAGATAAAGTTCTTTATCAATTAGGTTATATAGATAGGGTTACAAAGATTCTTGAAGAATTGAAAATTTCATATAAAATATTTACAGATGTAGAACCAGATCCAACTCTAGCTACAGCTAAAAAAGGTGCAGAAGAATTGTTATCATATAATCCAGATACTATTATAGCAGTTGGTGGTGGTTCAGCAATGGATGCTGCTAAAATTATGTGGGTAATGTATGAACATCCGGAAGTGAGATTTGAAGATTTAGCTATGAGATTTATGGATATAAGAAAGAGAGTTTATACTTTCCCTAAGATGGGTGAAAAGGCAATGATGATTTCTGTTGCAACATCAGCAGGAACAGGCTCAGAAGTAACACCTTTTGCAGTAATTACTGATGAAAAAACAGGGGCTAAATATCCATTAGCTGATTATGAATTAACTCCAAATATGGCTATAATTGATGCTGAACTTATGATGGGCATGCCAAAAGGATTGACAGCGGCTTCAGGAATAGATGCACTAACTCATGGCATAGAAGCTTATGTATCAGTAATGGCTTCAGAATATACAAATGGATTGGCATTAGAAGCAATAAGATTGATATTTAAATATTTACCAATAGCTTACAGTGAAGGAACAACAAATATAAAGGCAAGAGAAAAAATGGCTCATGCTTCAACAATAGCTGGCATGGCATTTGCCAATGCATTTTTAGGAGTATGCCATTCAATGGCACATAAATTAGGAGCAGCCCATCACGTTCCACACGGGATTGCTAACGCACTAATTATAAATGAAGTTATAAAATTTAATGCAGTAGATAATCCTAAAAAACAAGCTGCGTTTCCACAATATAAGTATCCAAATATAAAAAAGAGATATGCTAGAATAGCAGATTACCTTAACTTAGGCGGAGAAACAGATGATGAAAAAGTAGAATTATTAATAAATGCTATAGATGAATTAAAAGCTAAGATAAATATTCCAGAAAGTATTAAAGAAGCAGGAATAACGGAAGAAAAATTTTATGATACTTTAGATAAAATGTCAGAACTAGCTTTTGATGATCAATGTACAGGTGCGAATCCTAGATATCCATTAATAAGTGAAATAAAACAAATGTATATAAATGCATTTTAAATAAAAAGAAGCTAATATATTACTCAACTTTCGTAGTTTAAAAATAATGCGACTCAAAGTGCAGTGAAAGTTTTGATTTTAACTTTTACTACGGGATATAGAATAAGCGTTTACTCACTGCTAAATGTTTTCAATTAGTCTAAAGCTCAAAGTTAATGAAAACCTAAGAACTTTGCCAAACTCGGTTCCCTCAAACAGGGCTAAAGTTCTAAGGCTTTCCTTAACTTCTCGCTAAGACTAATAAGAAAACAATTTAGCTAATGTGAGTAAACGCTTATTCTATATCCCTACATAAAAGTTAAAATCAAAACTAGTAACTTCAGTTGTACATATTAATATTGATAATTTTATAATTTAGCTCTTAAAAACTCAGGCGAAAGCCTTCAAAATAAACACATAAATTAAAAGTATTTCTCTTGGTATAATAGAATTGCTAGGATTGAAAAGAATCAAATAAAGCACTATATAACAAATAGATTCAAAACTGAAAATGAATCTATTACTTCAGGGTGCGCCTTAGGTTGTGACTAGAATAACTAACTTAAAATATATAGATAAAAAATACTTATTATGAAAGCTACGCTTTTAAGATAATAGTACTAATAGTATTTATATAGACTGAAGTAAGAAGAAACGTTAAGCTGTATGAAGACTGATATATGTTGTGCAGGAACATTCGAGCGAATTTTAGAAATTGTTAAGCAGAGAGCCAAAATCTATGATTTTGTGCGAATCGCTTACTCCTCTGACAAAAGGAAGAGGAGTTTCATTACTCTAAAAATACCGTAATTTTTGCCAGGACGGCAAAAGCTCTGAAAGCGACAGGACGTCGCATTTGAAGAGGCAGGTATTTTTCAATATCTCAAGCAATTAGAACTTCTTAATGAAGTGAGTGTTCCTGCACAACATATATCAGCGGAATACAGCTTAACGTTTCTTCGGTTACTTGCGTTACATTATGCTTATATTATTTTACATATTTAAAATCTTTATTTATATCTTGAATTTTATCTTTTAACCCTGAGGTAGTATATATATTGTAATCAGATGTAGTAATTTCGCAGTCTACCTTCGGTAAGTTTTCTACAAATTGTATACCTTTTTCTCGTCCTAATATAAAAACAGTTGTTGACAGGAGATCACATATCATAGAGTTATCATTAAGAGTGCCATCAGCTACTATTGTATCACTAATGGTTCCATTATCTGTTGGATAACCTGTAAATGGATTAATTATGTGATGATATCTTTTGCCGTTTTTTATAAAATATCTTTCGTAATCTCCTGATGTAGATAAAGCCTTATCGGATATCTTAATGATTCCGAGATAAGCGCTATTACTGGTGTTTCTAGGGTGCTGAATTGCAACAGACCAGGGTGAGTTGCTTTCATTTTTTCCAACAGCATATATACTGCTATTTCCTAAATTAATAAGACCATTTTTTATATTATATTTTTTATAAATTTTTAACACTTCATCACAAGTAAAGCCTTTAGCAATACCTCCCAGGTCTATAGACATACCTGGTTTCTGAAGCATAACGCTGCTATCAGCTTCATTAATACTAATTTTATCATATCCTACTAAAGGTAATTTAGCTTTTATTTCAGAATCAGAAGGGATTTTCTCGTTTTCAGTGCCAATACCCCATAGCTTTATTAGAGGACCAGTAGTTATGTCCCAAGCACCATTACTTAATTTTGAATATTTAATTGATGTTTTTATCATTTTCATTATTTCAGGATGAACCTTTATGTATTCTTTTCCAGCGGCATTATTGATTTTACTAACGTCACTGGTACTAATATTTGGACTTGCCATTTTATCTAATTCATCTATTTTTTTGAAAGATTCTTCAACTGCAACTTTAGCATTAGGACCATAAGCTTTTAAATCCATAAATGTATCCATTTTAATGCCATTTTGTTCATACAAAGTATTACTTTTAGAACATGAAGTTAAAGGAAGTGTAATGAAAATGCATATGAATAACAAACAGCTAATTTTTTTCATATTATAAAACCTCCTATGTTAAAAATAAATTCAATGAAAATTATTTATATACGCCCCTCAATTATAGAAAAACTATGCAATTAAGTCAATGAATTTGCTTAACCAAGATAACTTAATAAGAAGTGAATATTGTAAATTGAGTAGTTGGAAAATTAATGCTATAATTTCATTTAAAGTAATCATTCATATTAAATTAAGATGGATATGTTAAAGCTATTTTTAAATGCAAGCATTTTAATTATAAAAAAATTATTAAGTTTAATAAAAACTAAAGTAATACTTATATAATTAATGTGTATAGGGGGAAACAATAGTGAAAGAGAAGTTGCTAATAGTTGAAGATGATGAAGCAATTGCAAATATTTTAAAAGAACATCTTGAAAAAGAAGGTTATGAAGTCAATTGGTCATCAACAGGTAAAGAGGGATTAGAAGATTTTAAAAAGTATGAATTTGAATTAGTAATGGTAGATATAATGCTGCCAGAGATGGATGGGTTTACCCTTTGCAAAAATATAAGATGGATTAATGAAGACGTGACTATAATAATAATAAGTGCAAAGCAAACTGATATGGACAAAGTGAAAGGACTAAAACTTGGTGCAGATGATTACATTACAAAGCCTTTTAGCTTAACTGAGGTTTCTGCAAGGGTTGAAGCACATTTAAGAAGGTACAGAAAGACAGATAGACAATCCATATCAAATGGAATGTTAAAATTTAAAAAAGGTCTTTGTATATTACCAGAAGAAAAAAAGGTTACTTTAGAGGAAAGGGAAATTCAAATGACATCAAAGGAATTTGAATTGTTACAACTTATGGCTCAAAACCCTAATAAGGTATTTTCAAAGGAAGAATTATATCATCATATATGGCAAAGTATGGATTTAGAAGGAAATAACACGGTAACGGTACATATTAAGGAGTTAAGAGAAAAACTAGGGGATAGTAGTAAAAATCCAACTTTTATTCAAACTGTATGGGGGACAGGCTATAAATTTATAGGAGAAAAAATATATTAAAAATATAAATAAGGGGGATAAATATAATGAAAGTATTTCTAAAAAGATCTAGCATTTTTATTTTAGCATTTTTTATGTTATTTTCTTCCTGTAATATGGCATTTGTAGGACAAACTGTTTATGCAGCAAATGCAGATATTACAAGCAGTGAAGTAGGTAAAAACTATTATGGATTCCAACTTACTTCAGTTAAGGAAGAGCCAAAGAGTAAATCTACTGTTATGATGTTTACTCATGTAAAAACAGGTGCAAAGCTTATGTATATTAAAAATGATGATACACAAAGAGTTTTTGATATTACATTCCGTACACCTGTTACAGACAATACTGGAGTGAATCATATTATTGAACATTCAGTTCTTGAAGGTTCTAAAAATTATGCAGTAAAATCTCCATTTAAAGAAATTCTTAAAGGATCACTTGGTTCATTTATCAATGCTATGACTAGCACTGATTACACTACATTTCCTGTAGCAAGTACCAATGAACAGGACCTTAAAAATCTTATGGGAGTATATTTAGATGCAGTATTTTATCCAAAACTAACTACTGATCCAAATATATTTAAACAAGAAGGTTGGAGATATGAGCTTCCATCAAAGGATTCAGCTCTTTCAGTGAATGGAGTTGTGTATAATGAAATGAAAGGTAATTATTCCAATCCTAATAAAATTTTGAATAGTGCAATAAGTCAATCACTTTTCCCTGATACATCTTCTAAGTGGGATTCAGGTGGAAATCCAGATGATATTCCTAATCTTACAAGGGAACAATTAATTTCAACTTATAAGAAAAATTATACACCTTCAAATAGTTATATATATTTATATGGTAAATTGGATATAGAAGAATACCTTAAATTTATTGATAGCAACTATTTAAGTAAATTTGATAAAGTTAATGTAGACACTTCCATTAAAGTTCAAAAACCTTTATCCAATATTCCTGTAAAAGTAGTATCTTATCCTGTACCTAAAGATGGAGATACAAAAAAGAAAACTTATCTTTCATTAAATTTTGTCACAGGTAATATAGATGATAAAGAAACAAATGTGGCACTTAGCTTTTTAGATTATTTGCTTATGGGAACAGATAATGCTCCACTAAAAAAAGCACTTACTGACGCTGGTATTGCAGAAAATGTAAGTTGTTCTTTTAGTATGGAAGGTGCTCAACCTATATTTTCAATTAAGGCTATTAATTCTGATGAAGCTTCAAAAGAAGTTTTTCAAAAGACAATTTTTAATACTTTAGATAGCATTTCAAAAAATGGATTTGACAAAGATTTTCTTAAATCTGCTATGGCATCCTATGACATAGGCAATCGTTCTGAAAAACTTGCAGCCCCTATGCTTGGTGGAAATGGATTCATTTTATCACAGACTGCATTAGCTACATGGATATATGATAAGGATCCTACAATGTATTTTGAAACAGATAGTGTTATGAAAAAAATTAAGGAAATAGATCAAAATAAATATTTCCAAAATTTAATTAACAAATGTTTGCTTTCAAATAAATATCATTCATTAGTTGTATTAAAACCTGAGGCAGGGCTTGAAAGTAAAAATGATGAAAACACAGCTAAAAAGCTTGCAAGCTATAAGAGTCAAATTGGTGAAACAGGAGTTAATTCACTTTTAAAAGGTACTGAAGATTTTAATGCATGGCAGAAAACTGAAGATTCCAAAGAAGCACTTGAAACTTTACCAAAGCTTTCTCTTAAAGATGTTAAACCTGAAATTCCAAATTTAAGTTATGAAGTTCAAAATCAGTCAGGTATGAAGGTGCTTAAACATAATGCAGATTTAAATGGACTTTCAATTATAAATTTTTACTTTGATACATCAAGGGTTCCTCAAGATAAATTACAATATTTAAGTTTACTTTGTTCATTACTTGGAAATGTAGATACTAAGGAACACAATTATAAAGGACTTTCAAATGAAATGATGCAATATACAGGAGGAAGTATAACTTTTGTTCCTTCATCAGTAGCAAACAGTAAAAGTCCTGATAGTTACAGTCCTAAAGTTACAACATCTATTTTAGTGCCACAGGACAGTATTCCAAAATCCTTCGATATGATTAGCGAAATCATAAATAGCAGCAAGTTTGATGATAAGCAAAGAATAAAACAAATTATTGAGCAGAACAAATCAGCTTTACAGATGCTTTTAACATCGGGTTCAGGTGCTGCTGCAATTATGAGAATGAATGCATATATGAATGAAAGTGGAAGATATAATGAAGCAATTACAGGACTTTCATACTATAAATTTTTACAGGATTTAGATAACAACTTTGATGCAAAATGGGATAGTATTTCTAAGAACCTTAAGGATACATGTAATCTTGCGTTTAATAGAAATGATCTTGTAGTAAGCTATAGTGGAAGTGAAAATGATGCTAAAGTATTTAGTAAGGAAATAGATCGTATAAGCCCTAAAATTAATTCACAAGTATTTCCACATCAAAAGTATACTTTTGTTCAGCCCGATAAAAATGTTGCATTTTCTTCTACTGCAAAGGTGCAAACAGTAATACAGGGAGGAGATTTAAAAAAGGCAGGATATACTTACGATGGAAAAATGATGGTACTTCAAAATGTACTTAATATGGGATATTTGTGGAATAAGGTGAGAACAACTGGAGGTGCTTATGGAGTTCAAAGTGCATTTTCACCTGATGGCAGGGTTATGCTTGCTTCAAGGAGAGATCCAAATCTTAAAGAAACTTTAGATGCTTTTAAGGGTACAGTGGATTATCTTAAAAACTTTAAAGCAACGGATAGTGAAATGAACAATTACATTATAGGTGCTGTTAAAGAATATGTTAACTTAAAAAGCAATGGACCTCTTATGGAAAGTTCACTTTGTGATTCAATGTATCTTACTAATTCTTCTGTAAATGATTTGCTTGAATATGAAAAACAGGCTCTTTCAACTACACCAGAGGATATAAGAAACTATGGAGATATGCTTGATAAGATTTTAAAACAAAATATGTATTTTGTAGAAGGTTCTAAAGAAGCTATTGAACAGAATAAGTCATTGTTTAATGAAGTTATAGATACTGGAAAGTAAAGGTGGTTATTAAAGGAGGAATTTTGTTCCTCCTTTAATATATTTGCGGAGTTTTAAGGTAATCTTAAGATTCTAATAAGTTTAAATAAATGATATTACTATAAAATTAAAATAGATAGCTGATAGGAGGATAAATGTGAATAATATAATAGACATATGTTTTACAGAAGGCGCAGGAGGAAGATTTAGAATTGCTAGTAAGATGAATGAACTGGATAGTAAGCCAAAGGTTATAGTTCTTTTTGATGATCTTTCACATGGACCTATAAAAGATGGGATAGATATTGAAGAGAGAATTAATTGGTGGAAAGTTGCAAGTGGAGATGAATATTTTACTGAGTATGGTGCAGATGAGTTAAAAGAAAATTATAATACATTTCACAATGAAATTTCAAAAATAGATAAAAGCGATGTTTTATACTTATGGTATGGTTCCAGTCAGGAGTTTTGTGGAATGTTATATACCTTAGAACTTTTAAAGAATAAGGATTTAAATGTATATTTAATAAATGTAACAGATACAGTTGTTAAACATAAAGGAAATATATATTTAGCTAGAGATACTGGATACATCGTACCACAATATATAGAAAAATATGCAAGTCTAAAGCAAAAACTGACTTCAGATAAATATAGGGAGCTTCTTGATACCTGGGAATTATTAAAAAATCATAATTCAATGTTACGTGTTTTTAAAAATGAAAAAATAAGAATTGTAGATGAAAATTATTTTGATATGGATATACTGAAATACGTTCCAAAAGAATTTAAAAATTCAGCTAAAATTGTGAGGTCCGTAGTAGACAACAATGATGTGGAAATTTCCTTTGATTATATAATTTGGAGAATAAAAGAATTAGTTAAGCTAGGAAAAATTGATTACGCATACAATAAAACTTATCATGGTACATTTGAGAGCCTTAAAATGAATATAAAAATAACAGAAGAGGGATTAAAGGATCTAAGAACTGATGAGAAGGCTATGAGTATTTGGAGAAATAGTAAAAAAGATTTAAATTCAGAAGAGTATATGATAAATGAATACATAGAAGAAGGTAGGCTGGAAGAGAAAGTAAATATAGCCAAAAGATTAAAAGACGTATTAGATGCAGAAACCATAGCAGAAAAAACAGGCTTAACTTTGGGGCAAGTTAAGAATTTATAAAGCACATTGCGACACAACTTTTTAGGTGGAGTCCGCATTGAATATATGGTGTATAAAAGCTGACCATTTATTAAGGATCTCTAATGCCTAAAATTCAAAAAATCTCTACCCACTCAAATGTCCCGTCCTGGGACTTTCGCGGCTTGAATCGTCCTGATTCAAATTACGAGATTTTTTAAATTTTAGACATAAGAGCTCCTAAATTCACTCAAAAGCTTTTATACACCATATATTCAAAGCTCCCTCCACCTAAAAAGTTGTGTAGTAACTATCGTAATTCTAATATTTAAAATTGCTTATAATGCATTATGATCAATCTCTTTCGAGAGGTTTCTACAAAATAGAAAATAACTGATTTTAAACTAAATATATTAATATATCTGCAGGTTTTGCCTTTAATTTTTAAGAGTTATAAGGTATTGATAAATATAATTTTGAATTACTAAAATAACTTATGATAATTTAATTATATGCGTACGCTTGAAGTGAAAATCCAAACTTCCACTGCACTCTTGCGTCACAATATTTTTAAACTGGAAAAGTTGAGTTATAATATAGAAGCTAGTGTGTTTTAATAAATGATATTAAAAAATTAAAAGCCATAGGGAGATAATAATGAATAAGGTAATTAACATATGTTTTTCAGAAAGTGCAGGAGGAAGTTTTAAGCATGCTATTAGTACTAAAATACTTCAAGATAATCAAGAGGTAATAGTTTTTCTTGATGATCTTTCACAGGGATCTATAAAGGGTGGAGTAAATATTGATCAAAGGATTAATTGGTATAATACTTTTACAACAGAAAATCAATTAAAGCCAGCTGCTGAATATGATATAGATGATTTAAAAGAAAATTATAGTGCATTTCATGGTGAAATTTCTAAAGTACATCATAGTGATATTTTATATTTATGGTATAGCTCTAGTAGAGAGTTCTGTGGAATGTTATATGTTTTAGAGCTTTTAAAGAATAGAAATTTAGATATATATTTAATAAATGTAAAAGATACGGTTATTAAACGTAAAGAAATTGAATTTAAGGCTAGGTCTACTGGAGAAATTATACCGGAAAATATAGAAAAATATGCAGCAGCTAAAAGAAAGCTGAATTTAAATGAACATAGAGAGCTTCTTGATAAATGGGAATTACTAAAAAAAGATAATTCTATATTACGTGTTATTAAAGATGGAAAGTTAGAAAGTGTAGATGAAAATTATTTTGATATAGATATACTAAAATATACGCCAAAAGAATTTAGAAATCCTATAAGAACAATAGGAGAGGTATTAGGCAAAAGTGAAGAAAGAGTTTCAGATGAATACATATTTTGGAGAATAAAGGAATTAATTAAAACAGGAAAAATAGAACACAATGGTAAATTTGGAGTTATAGGAATGGAAATAAAAATAAGTGATGAAGGACACAAATATTTAAGTACTGACAAAGATGCTATGGAGATTTGGGAAGAGGATAGAAAAGAATCAGAAGAGGAAGAAGAGATTAGAAAAAAGTATAGACATCAAGGTATAATGGAAGAAAAAATTGATATAGCAAAAAAATTAAAAGATGTTTTAGATGATAAAACTATAGCAGAAAAAACTGGTTTAAGTATAGAACAAGTTAAAGGTTTGGAGGAAAGTTAATTAAAAATAAATGTAAAGAATTTAATAAATAAGTTGAGACTATTAGATTAAATAGTTTAGGGGAGAAATGTACATGAAACTTAAAAGGTGGCTTATATTATCTCATTTAACAGTTATGTTGACACCAGTAATTTCAGGTTTATTATTATATATAATTATAGATAATTATAATAAAAATACTCAAGTTTCAGATTATATGTCTGCTATGAACAAATTTAAAACATATCAGCAGCAATTGGACAATCCTAATATATATACTGGATACCCTTTAAAAGATAAAAAAATTATATCTAGCAAAGACAGCAATTCTATAAAAATAGAATTATATAATGCGGTAGGTCAGGAAATATATTCTTCAGATGATAATATAGCTGGTTTTATTTCAAGGGAGTTTGTATTTTCAGACTTATATAAAATACAAACAGGAGCTAGAGCATATACACTGAAGATGCCTGTATTCAATAAGGACACCGCACTGATAGGATTTTATAAGATAGCTATAGCAAGAGAAGATTTTGTTCAAGGTATAAATTATAGAACTGTTATTACAGTTTTATTTTTTATAATTATAGTTTTATGTATTTTTATATCAGTATGGCTTCTTTTAAACAAGAAACTTAATAGACCAATTAAACTTTTAGTAGAAGGAATGAATAAGTTTGCTTTAGGAGATAAAGACATAGTAGATTACAAATACAGTGACGAGATAGGCGAACTTATAAACCATTTTAATGATATGAAAAAGGATATTGAAGAGAAAAGAGAGATTATTGAGAAGCAGCAAAAATCTAAGGAATATATGATATCTGCCATATCCCATGATTTAAAAACACCATTAACTGCCATAAGAGCTTATGCTGAAGCTATGATTAATGGTGAAAGTTTAGATATAAAAGACAATAAAAATAAAGCTTTAGTTATACTGAATAAAAGTGATTATATGAAAAATATGATAGATGATTTAATGATGTACAATCTTCTTACTACAGAATATAAAATGAATTTTGTAGAACTTGAAGGTTCAGAGTTCTTCGAAATGCTATTTTCAGGATATGATGAATCCTGTACACAAAAGAAAATAAAACTTACTATAGACATAAATGTTCAAGATAAATACAAAGTAGACGTAAGGCAGATGACAAGGGTAGTAGATAATTTGATGGCAAATGCTTTAAGGTATACTCCTGTAGAAGGACGTATATGTATGGGTGCACTTTCACTAGATAATGAAATGCCAGGTTGGTTGAAAATAGGCACAGAAAATAAAACAATTTCCTGGAAAAAAGATGGTTTGCTTATTGTAGTTAAAAATCAGGGTGATGGTATTATAGATAAAGAAAAAGAAAAGGTATTTATGCCATTTTATCAAAGTGATGATTCTAGGAATAAAAAGTTGTGGAATGGTGTAGGATTAGGTCTTAGCATTGTTAAATTAGTAATCGAAAAGCATTATGGTGAAGTTAAAGTATTTTCAGAAGGAAACAGTACAATGTTCGCATGCTGGATACCCGTAGACAGATAAGCCTAGGCATCTAAAAAAATAATAAGTCTGCCTGCTAGTCTATTTTGTGTCGTGTGGCGTTGGAAGAACCCTTAATTGAAATTCATAATTTTAATATTATAAAGAAATTATTAAGTTTAATAAAAATATAAAAAGTATTTATATAATGTATACATAAGGTTAAAAAATTTAGTAAGAGATTAAAAGGAGATGTTTTATTGTGAAGAAGAGAATATTAGCAATATTTACGGCAGCTTTAATAACAGTAAGTTTATTTCAAGGTTGCAGCAGTTTAAAGAAGGATACAATAATACCAGGTGAGGTTATAAATAAGGCTATGAATGCTTATGAAAAACCTAAATCTTATTACAGTGAAGCAAAGATGGAAGTATATGAAAATAGTAAATTAAATGAAACAGCTACAATAAAGGAATGGGCAGATAATTCATCAAATAAGTTACGAAGACGTTATGAATCAAATTCTAATATTAGTGGAAAAACTATATCTACTAATGATGGTAATAAAGTACTGGTATATATGGAGAAAAGCAAAACGGCTATGTCTATGAAGATAGATAGTAATTCGTTAGAGAATAATAATGATTACAAATCTATGCTTATGAAACAACTTAGCATTATATCAAAAACACATGATTTGACTTATAAAGGAGAAGAAAATACTAATGGATTTAAAACCTATCATTTATATGCTAAACCAAAACAGAAAAATAGTATTTTAGGTGATGTGAATTATTGGATAGATGAGGATAGTTGGTTTGTTGTAAAAAATACATCGGAAAGCTCTAATATGAAAACAGCTATGGAATATACAAAAATAAAATTTTCACCTAAATTAGATAGCAGTGTATTTACTCAAAATATTCCTTCTGATGTTAAAGTAGAAGATATAGATAGTAGTACGCCTAAAGAAAACAAAATTGATATGAAGCAAGCAGAAAAAATAGCAGGAAAACCTATTTTAACATTAAAAGAAACATCTGGGTACAAGCTAAAAAGTGTAACTTATATGGATGCACCAGGAGTAAAGCATAAGGAAATAAATCAAACTTATGAAAAAAATGGAGCAGATCAATTAATTCTTACAACTATAGTTCCATATGATAATAAGGCTGTTGAAAATGATGATACAAAAATTGATGGTGAAAAAGATATTACTGTAAGAGGAAAAAAAGGAATGTCTATGGAAGAACCTATAAAAACTATATCATGGAGTGAAGATGGATTTAATTATAATTTGTTAATTCAAGATCCTACATTAAATGTAGATAATGGTAAAAAACTAGTAGAAAGCTTACAGTATTATAAGTAATAATGTGACGTAAGTAACCGAAGAAACGTTAAGCTGTATTCCGGCTGATATATATTGTGCAGGAACACTCGCTTCATTTAAGAAGTTCTAATGCCTGAGATATTAAAAAATGTCTACCTCCTCAAATGTGACGTCCTGTCACTTTCGGAGCTTTTGCCGTCCTGGCAAAAATTACGACATTTTTAGAGTAATGAAACTCCTCTTCCTTTTGTCAGAGGAGTAAGCGATTCGCACAAAATCATAGATTTTGGCTCTCTGCTTAACAATTTCTAAAATTTGCTCGAATGTTCCAGCACAACATATATCAGTCTACATACGTACTATTATTCATATTATCTTAAAAGCGTAGCTTTCATAATAATTATTTTTATCTATATGTTTTAAGTTAGTTATTCTAATCACAACTTAAGGCGCAGCCTGTAAGCACTAGGTTTATTTTTAGTTTTAAATCTATGTGTTATATAGTGCCTTATTTGACTCTTTCCAATCCTAGCAATTTTATTATACCAAAGGGAATATTTTTTGCTTTATATGTCTATCCCGAAGGCTTCCGCCTGAATTTTTAAGAGCTAAATTGTAAAATTATCAATATTAATATGTATAACTGAAGTTGCTAGTTTGGATTTTGACTCACTGCTTAACGGCTCCTAAATTCACTCAGAAGCTTTTATACATCATATATTCAAAGCTACCTCCACCTAAAAAGTTGTGTAGTAACTATTGTGATTCTAATATAAAAAATTGCTTATAATACATTATGATACAGATAAATAGATAATAAAGGCTAAGAACCTTATGGTTCAAAGCAATGTAACCCATTCATGTATCAAAATAAAAGACTTAAAAAATAGAGAGCTAATGTATGTATAGTATATGCTATATTTTGTAAGTTATGTTATAATGAGTATTATTAAAAACTATAGTTTAATAAACAATAGTAAATTATCATATATATAATGGGGGAAAAGGTATGACGGAAAAAGAAATGTGGAACATATATACAAAGAATAACTATGTAAAAAATAAGACCTATGATGCTTGGTGCTTTGGTGGAAATGCTTCAAAGGCAAATAAACTTGCAAAACTTGTAGTAAATGGTATGAAAACAGCAACGACATCTGCTTATCAATTATATGAAATTGATAATAGTCCGTTGCCACCAATAGGTGGTTTAAACGTTATATTAGACTCTGATAATAATGCTGTCTGCATAACTGAGACAACTAAAGTTTACACTTGTCCATTTAATCAGGTATCAGAAAGTCATGCATTTAAGGAGGGGGAAGGGGACTTATCCTTAACATATTGGAGAAAGGTGCATATAGACTTTTTTTCAAAAGAATTAAATGTATATAATCTCGATTTTGATGAAAATATGATTGTTGTTTGTGAAGAATTTAAAGTAGTTTGGAAAGAATAAATAACATTATTTTTAATTTGAATGTTATGACTACATTATATAAGGAGGTATTAAATTGAGTGAATTAATTTTAGTAAAACCATCAAAGGATTTAGAAGAAAAAATTCTGGAATATAAACAAGAGTATTTAGATTTTGAGGAAACTAATATCAATGGCAGTTGTGGACTAGCTCACTATAATAATTTTGATGAATGGCTTGAAATTGTTCTTTCAATTGAGAAAGATAAACTTCGCAATAATGTTCATGCCAGCACATTCTTTTCTGTAAGGAAATCTGATAATAGAATTGTAGGTACTATTCAACTACGTCACTTTTTAACTGATGAATTAGAAAAACATGGAGGGCAAATAGGCTATGGCATTCGTCCAACTGAGCGAAAAAAGGGTTATGGTAAGCAACAATTATTACTTGTTTTAGAAATTGCAAAAGATATGAAAATTCCAAAAGTAATGATTATCTGTGATAAAGATAATATTGCTTCAAGTCAGACTGCGATGAGTTGCGGTGGTATATTAACAGACGAAAATTTCCATGAAGGTAAAGAACAACAAATATATTGGATTAACCTCTGCTAATAAGCATAATCTACAGTAAGTTTCTTGCACAATGTTGTTTTATTAAGTATTATAGGTGGACAATCCCGCCTATAATTTTTAAGCACTATAAGGTATTGATAAATATAATTTTGAATTACTAAAATAACTTAGGCATATTCAAAAAAATAACAAGTCAGTATGTTAGTATATTTTGCGTCATACTGTGTCAACAGGACCCTTTGATAGAACAACTATCATCTGATAGAACGAACTGAATGCAGAGCTAATTTTTTAATGGATGAAAACTCAATACATACCTATGTTCCTTATATTCTACTTCCATATGGTAAATCAATAAAGGTGCTTGAACCAGATAGTTTTAAAGATGCTATGGCAGCAATTCTTAAAGATTTGATGGATCATTATCTTCACTGACCGAATTTGTCAGTGAAGATAATATATAATAGATCTAGATGGAATTTGAGACCATCCTGTAACAAATAGCAACAATGAAATGAATGTGGAGGAATAGAAAATGAAGAATATAGTATATCTTTATGTATTTGATACAATGGCAGACTGGGAAATAGGTTATTTAAGCACTGAAATCAATTCGGGAAGGTACTACAAAAAGGGATTAATGCCGCTAAAAGTAGTAACTGTAGGAATTACCAAGACCGCTATTACTACAATGGGAGGTCTGAAAGTATTGCCAGAAATTGAACTTAAGGAGTGTAGTATTGAAGATACTGCTGCTTTGATTCTACCTGGTGGGAATACATGGACAGAAGCAATTCATGCTCCCATTATACGAATGGCTGAAAAATATTTAGAGAAGGGTATTGTTGTAGGGGCAATTTGTGGTGCTACAATAGGACTTGCTATAGGGGGAGTATTGGATAAGCGAGCTCATACAAGCAATGACTTGGGGTATCTTAAAATGGTCTGTCCAAGCTATGAGGGAGAAAAGTATTATAAGCAGGAATGTGTAGTAACTGATGGAAGTTTGATTACTGCGTCTGGAATAGCTCCCCTTGAATTTGCTTTGCATATATTGAAAATTCTAGATGTATTCTTACCGCAAACCCTAGATTCCTGGTACAATCTTTATAAAACCCAAGAATCAAAATATTTCTTTAAGCTTATGAACTCAATTCAATAAAATGGCTTAAAGTGGGTAAGATAGCTACTTTTCACCACTATATTAACAGAGCCTAAAAATAGGCTCTGTTTTAAATAAGTATTGATAATGAAACATTTTTTAAGGGAACTTATTTTCATTTTATAAATATTATTACTAATTGAAAATCTATCTTGTGATTTACGCCGGTTCGTGTTTATCAATGATATACCATCCAGTTTCCGTTTTCTTAACAGTAAATGTTATTGGTATATCCCATGAACCTCCCACTGCTTTATTTTGAGAATCCTTTATGCTAACTGAATATGTCATTTTAACATAAATTATATCTTTTTTTACACTTTGTGAATCTTCCTTTAGACTAAAGTCTACTTTGAAAGGTTTTTTATATTCAGGATTATTTACTGGATAAGCATTATAAATATTAGTCCTTTTAAACACATCTTCTGACATATGCTTTGACAATTCATCAGAATATCCTTTATCAGTAAGAAATGCTTCCTTAACCGTATTATAGATGTCAATTTTTTTATTGCTGCTGCTTGTTTTGTTTGTTCCGCAAGATGTAAGTGCAAGCATGAAGGCAATTAACATAATTAAATACCTTATACACGACTTTTTAATAATAATCACATCCTTTAACTTGTTAATAAATATAATTAATATATTTGTAATTTTGTATAAATTACCCATTTGTTTAATTATACATAAAATAAATATAAAATTACAAACATTTTACATAAGTTAAACATAAATTGCTTCTCTCCCACTAGAATCCTTTAATTTTGTATCAATATGGGATGTGTGGGATTGTACCAAGAGGCTTTTGCTTTTTATAGTATCTTTTTCTGTGTTAAAGATTTTAAGCCACTTAAACTAATATGTTAAGTGGTTCTGATACAGGTAAAGGGATAATAAAGGCTAAGAACTTTATGGTTTAAAGTAATGTAACACATTCATATATCAAAATAAAAGAGTTAAAAAATAGAGAACCAATGTATGGTACAGCGGGTGTAATATTTTGTAAACTATGTTATAATAAGTGTTGCTAAAAACTATAATCTAATGAACAATAGTAAATTTATACGAATTAAAAGGAGGCAGATATGATAACTTACAAAAACATTAGTTTCCAATATTCTAAAAACAATGACGTAATAAATAATTTAAACTTACATGTAAAAGAAAGAGATATACATGGAATATTGGGACATAATGGTGCTGGTAAAACAACATTATTTAGACTAACATTAGGATTATTAAAACCTCAAAAAGGAAAAATTTTACTAGGCACTAATGACATATCCTATATGCCTACAGATAACGGATTATATGAAAAATTAACTGCATTTCAAAACATTGAATTTAGAGCAAAAATCTTTAAGGTATCTTCAGACGTGTTTAATACTGAGGCAAATTTACTTTTGAAACAATTACATATTTTTAAAAGATCTAATGAATCAGTTTTAAAATGGTCAACTGGTATGAAAAAAAGATTAGCATTGGCATGTGCATTAATAGCTAATCCTAAAATATTGATATTAGATGAACCTACAAATGGAATAGATCCTGAAAGTTTAAATATTGTAGTAAACATGTTGAAAAAAATTAATGAAAATGGAGTTACTATATTATTAAGTAGTCAAGATTTAAATTTTATTTCAAAGGCATGTAATTATATATCCATTATTCAAAATGGAAATTTAGTTTATGAAAATTCTATAAATGTTAATACAAATATAGAAAGTATATATTTAAAATATACTAATAGTAATGTGGAGGAGTGATCCAATGAGTGAAATTTTGTGTATTATGCAAAAGGAATACTGGGAAATTAAATCTATGGGTAAAAAAGAATTAATCATGATTTTTATAGTGTCATTTTTACCACTTATACTATTATTTAAATGTCCTCATAGCTTGTTACCTAAAAACACATTAGCTATTTTTTTTCCTTTAGTTGTATCATTTGCTATAAGTGGTCAACTTGGTTTTTATTCTATTTTGAAAGAAAAAAAAGAAAAAACATTAGAAGTTTTACTATGCTCTAAAGTATCTATATTTTCAATTGTATTAGGTAAAATATTATTACCAGCAATCATAGGATATGTCCTTTCTATATTCTCAATAGTATTTTTGAAATTTGGCTTACTATTTATAAACCCAGCAGATAGGGTTAAAACAAATGATTTAGTATTATTGTTTTCTATTATTATTTCATATACTGGTTGTTCTATTAGTATGTTAACTACTTTGCTTTTTCCAGATGAAAAATTGGCCCCTATTATAAGTGGAGTTTTTATGTTTATTTTAGCTATTATAATATATGAAATTAGTAAGGTTTTCGGATTCAGTATATTTATTACATTTTGTTGCTTAATTAGTATATGTATAATTTCAACTTTTACAGATGTTTGGATTTTGAAAAATAGAAAATCTTTTATTTTTAATTAGTATATTAATTTAATCGGTAAGTTAATAATTTTTCTATTTGGTGTAACAACTGGAAAAGTGAACAATTTATCTAAATACTGTATTATTGAAATTGAACTTTGCAGTGTTTTTTACGTCGTAGTTCAAAGACTATTTGTATCTATTTTAAATTTACGATATATACTCTTTCTGAAAAATTTGCGACGTAACTACTGAAAATAGAAATGCGAACGATGGTATTTGAAAATCAAATAATGCAGTGTTAAAAATACCTATGTTTTTTGTATAGCAACTAAAATATATAGAAAATGTGGTATAATTTTGATATCTACTAAATCACAGTTGTAAATTTTTGTGAAGAGGGTGAATGAAATGAATAAAGTGAAATGTATAAAGAAGCAAAATATTTTATATTTAAATATATTTGTTGTTTCAATATTAGGCTATTTTTATGCATTATCGTTTACAACGTTGGAATTATGGAAACAAGTATTAATTATACTGGCAGCAACTCTTATTATTTTAGTTGTCGAATTTTCAATATTGTATGCATTCAAGAACCATATTAAACATAAAAAGCTCAACTGAAAGTAAATTGGGATTAATAATAATATTCTTATTTAACGAAACAATGAAAAAGACGAACAATTTTAAAAAACACTACATTATTCAATTTGAATTCTGCAGTGTTTTTGTGTCGCAGTATAATGTAAATGATACTATTAAAAATCTAGGGAAGTGGGGAGCATTATGCCAAAAAATGATAATATGCTAGCAATTTTATGGATGCTGAATTCAGGTACAAAAATAACTGCAAAGCAAATATCCGAAAGGTTAGAAATAAACATAAGGTCAGTTTATCGTTATATGGATGCACTCTGTATTAGTGGAGTGCCAATAATATCGGAGCCTGGTCATAACGGCGGATATAGTTTGCTTAACAATTTTATCCGAACACCCCTGTTTTTTGACCTTGAAGAGAAAAAATCACTTTTGCATGCTGCCACTTTTGCAATGGAAGCAGGATATCCTTTTATGGAAGCACTAAATAGTGCAACATCAAAGTTAAAGATGTTCTCGAATCAAGAACAAGAAAAAGTTCTCAATCGTCATTTAGTCGGATTTCAAGTAGTGAGCCGTATTTGTGATCCAGCTGTCAAACCTATATTAATGGAAATTGAGCAAGCTGTTGCTAATGAATGTTCTGTGGAAATTGAATACTGTACAGGTTATGAAGGACATCCTAAGCATAGGGTTGTTGACCCTTATGGGATGCTTTACTGGAACGATAAATGGTATGTTATTGCATTTTGCCATCTTAGGAATGAAATCCGCAGCTTTAGGGTAGATAGAATAGTAAATATTATAAGCACTAAAAATACATTTAAGCGTCCTGAAGCTTTTTCGGCACGTGAGTTTTTTACAAAAAACTTATTATCCAATGTGGAAAACAAAGTAGGACTTTGCACTTTAGTAATTGAGGGCAAATCAGAAGCATTGAATGACCTTTGTGCACATTGGTTTTTAGGATATCATCTGATAGAACGAACTGAATGCAGAGCTAATTTTTTAATGGATGAAAACTCAATACATACCTATGTTCCTCATATTCTACTTCCATATGGTAAATCAATAAAGGTGATTGAACCAAATAGTTTTAAAGATGCTATGGTAGCAATTCTTAGAGATTTGATGGACTATTATCTTCACTGACTGAGTTTGTCAGTGAAGATAATATATAATAGATCTAGATGGAATTTGAGACCATCCTGTAACAAATAGCAACAATGAAATGAATGTGGAGGAATAGAAAATGAAGAATACAGTATATCTTTATGTATTTGATACAATGGCAGACTGGGAAATAGGTTATTTAACCGCTGAAATCAATTCGGGAAGGTACTATAAAAAGGGATTAATGCCGCTAAAAGTAGTAACTGTAGGAATTACCAAGACCCCTATTACTACAATGGGAGGACTTACAATATTGCCGGAAATTGAACTTAAGGAGTTTAATGCTCATGATGCTGCTGCTTTGATTCTACCTGGTGGGAATACATGGACAGAAGCAATTCATGCTCCCATTATAAGAATGGCTGAAAAATATTTAGAGAAAGGTATTGTTGTAGGGGCAATTTGTGGTGCTACAATAGGACTTGCTATAGGGGGAGTATTGGATAAGCGAGCTCATACAAGCAATGACTTGGGGTATCTTAAAATGGTCTGTCCAAGCTATGAGGGAGAAAAGTATTATAAGCAGGAATGTGTAGTAACTGATGGAAGTTTGATTACTGCGTCTGGAATAGCTCCCCTTGAATTTGCTTTGCATATATTGAAAATTCTAGATGTATTCTTACCGCAAACCCTAGATTCCTGGTACAATCTTTATAAAACCCAAGAATCAAAATATTTCTTTAAGCTTATGAACTCAATTCAATAAAATGGCTTAAAGTGGGTAAGATAGCTACTTTTCACCACTATATTAACAGAGCCTAAAAATAGGCTCTGTTTTAAGTAAGTGTTGATAATGAAACATTTTTTAAGGGAACTTATTTTCATTTTATGAATGTTATTATCAATTGAAAATCTATCTTGTGATTTACGCCGGTTCGTGTTTATCAATGATATACCATCCAGTTTCCGTTTTCTTAACAGTAAATGTTATTGGTATATCCCATGAACCTCCCACTGTTTTATTTTGAGAATCCTTTATGCTAACTGAATATGTCATTTTAACATAAATTATATCTTTTTTTACACTTTGTGAATCTTCCTTTAGACTAAAGTCTACTTTGAAAGGTTTTTTATATTCAGGATTATTTATATGATGGCATATAGAGCTGGATGGAATATAGGCACAGGTTCCTTGGTAGCAAATATTCTTCTTGCGCTTATGCTTATTCCAATTGGGATAATATTTTATAAAGAAGGATTTGGTATAAATAAAATATTAGGTATATCATTTTGTATAATAGGATTAATATTCATAAATAAAAGATAATATTTGGTACTAATTTACAAAGCCAGTTAGCCCTTTCATTCTGTAGGAAATCTAATAAATTCTTCATTTCTTTTAGATTTCATTACTTATAGGAGTACATCCGACATACATGTATAATCTTGATTTATCTATAGTAATCAAAATTGAAATGGCTTAAAGAATTAACTTAAATGTTATTCATATATAAGTAATGTATAATCTTCAATTCTAAAAAATCAATTTCAAAGTATGGTGGATAGTTATAATATTATATAGAGTATTATAACGTAATAGTAATTAAATGTGTCACAACTAGTAAACAACATGACGTAATTATTGAAGTCAAAGGTTGATGAAAATTATACACTGTGACATCAGAAAACAAAAGCAGATATAATATCATGGTATGGAGAATAGTAGATGTATACAATAAATAAGAAATATATTTTAAGTATCCACCTACTAAACAAGCCATGCTTTTTTCAACATCCGAATACCTTTTTCAATCTGAAGTTCTGTTAAGCTACCAAATCCCAGCAAAATCATAGGGAATTCACTGGTTACACATTCATTATAATAAATTGAGGTTGGATAGATTTTTATTTTCATATCATGAGCATGTTGAATTAATTCTTCCTCTGTCATTCCGTTTTTAACTTTCAATAAAATGTGTAATCCAGAATTTGCACCTATAACTTCAGTTTTTTCTTTCATATGTTTATCAATTGAAGAAAGCAACATTGAATGTTTTTTACGATATAATGTCCTCATTTTATTTATGTGACTTGAGAAATATCCTTCTTTCATAAATTTATAGAGTGTATTTTGATGGAGTCTAGATACGGTTTGTTTATATATTTTTAAATATTTTTGATATTCCTCAATCAAATTTTCGGGTAAAACTAAATAACTTATCCTGATTGAAGGAATTAGAGATTTTGAAAATGTACCCATATAAATAACTTTACCGTTCCTATCTAATCCTTGCAAAGAAGGAATTGGTTTACCTCTATATCTAAATTCGCTGTCGTAATCGTCTTCGATTATATAACCATTTTTTTCTTCACACCACTTCAATAATTCCAATCTTCGAGAAACTGGCATAACTATTCCACAAGGAAACTGGTGCGAAGGTGTAACATAGACAACTTTAGCAGAACTTTTTCTTAAATCTTCTACGCAAATGCCATCTTCATCTATTGAAATAGGATGGACATCTAATCCTTGGTCTATAAAAACATTTCTTGCTTTATTGAACCCAGGATTTTCAATTGCGTATGTATAGTTTTTACCTAACAGCATACATAATAATATCATTAGATATTGCATGCCTGCTCCAATAATAATTTGTTCTGGAATGCATCTTACGCCTCTTGATTGGAAAAGATATTTGGATATTTCTTTACGTAGACATTCGTCTCCTTGAGGTTCACCTATTAATAAAAGGTCACTTTGATCAGAATATAGGCACTGTGATGCTAGTTTTTTCCATACAGGATGTGGGAAATGATCCAAATCAACATTTCCTGAATTAAAGTCAATTAAGTATTCAAAGTCATCCTTTAATTTTATATTTCCATTAGGTTTATCTACAGATGGTATATTGCAGAATGAATTATCTTCTAGTCTTTTTACAAACATACCTATACGAGGTTTACTTTCTACATATCCTTCCGCACATAATTGTTCATAAGCAGTGTAAATAGTATTTTGGCTAATTCCCAGATAAGTTGCTAATTTTCTTTTTGATGGTAATTTCGTTTCTGGTTTAATTGTCCCAATTTGTATTTGATTTTTGATATATTCATATAATTGCAGATAGAGTGGAGTGTTTTTTGAGTAATCCCAAATAGGCATAATTTCAATCATTTTTTATATCCTCCAATAACTGGTACTATAAAATATGTTAAAACTGGCACTTTTTATTATACCAGATTAAAATTATAATTAAAAGAGAAAGGGGGAATAAGTATGAATACTAAATATGTTGTTATCATTCAATGTGATATTGCACAAAGAAGGTGCAGTGGATTTGCATGTACAAATGCTTTTTATAATAAGGATGGAGTTTTTAAAGATTATGATGATGCCACAAGATATATTTCTTTTACTTGTGGTGGATGCAGTGGAAAAGGAGTTGCAGCTAAATTAGAGCACTTCTCTAAGAAATTAAATAAAAAAACTGATATTACCAAAAATGAAATTGTAGTTCATTTAGCATCTTGCATGGTACATGATAGTCATCATTCTGATAGATGTCCACATGTAGACTATATTAAGAGTATAGTTATAAAGAAAGGTTATAAAAATGTAATAGAGGGATCTTATATAAGTAATAATGCAAGAAGGAAAAGAGAAGAAGGTATATATAACTGTTATGATCAGAATCAGCTTTAATACTAAAAAATAAAAAATCAATAAGATTAAATATGTGTATGTGAGTAAATACTTCTTAATTAAAAATAAGACATAGCAGTATAGGTAAATAATATCCTTCTAAATGGATAATATATAAGATTATGATACAGCTTTCTTATTATTTGTGTCTATATAATCTTTACGTCATACATAACTTATCAAATTATTATAAATTGACGATATTTGATAAAAGGAAGGAATAACTATGTTTAAGGAAATAAGAAGAAAAGACAGAAAACTTGAGATTGTAGAAGCAATAGAAGTATTAAATAAATATTCACCAGATTATATTGAAAAGGGTAAGATATATATTGCAAATGCAGGATCAATAACTAAAGTGATAAGAATAAATGTTGAGCATATTTCTGGTAAAGCAAGAAGATAATTAATGTCAATATTTCTTTAACATTTGATAATGGTTAATCTAACTAACCACCATTAGTACTTCTGTAAGAAATAAAAGGTAATTCAGGATAAATTATTATCACAATTATCTTTTTTAATTTGCTTTTGTTGTTAGATAATGTGGCATATGAAAGATATAAAAAAACTCAATAAATAGTAATTTGTTGAGTTGTTTATTATTAAATTATGAAGAAAATTTATAAACAATGAAATGTATAAATCAGAACTTGTAGGAACAAGAAAATTATAGGATATATTAAATGTGGAGGTGTTTTATGAATAGAAAAGATCGTGAGATTACGGATCAGCAGGAAATCATTGATGTACTTCATCGGTGTAATACATTACGTTTGGGAATGTTTATGGATGATTATCCCTATGTTGTACCTGTATCATTTGGAGTTGATGAAGTTGATGGGAAGGTGATTATTTATTTTCATGGAGCTATTAGAGGTCAGAAAATTGATTGTCTTAAAAAGAATAATCATGTTTGTATAGAGGCAGATGTTTTTTATAAAGTTGAACCTACGAGAATCGGTATTACTGCACGATATGAAAGTATCATCGGATTTGGGACAATCGAGGAAACTGATGAGGAAGAGAAACTGCATGGGCTGAGAAAAATGGTCGAGCATTACCAGTTTTCGGAATATCCGATTGACCGGTGTAGAGGACTAAGTAATACTGTTGTTTATAGAATTGTTGTTACCGAACTTACTGGAAAGAGAAATCTTCCGGGAAGTGATTGAGACAAATTCCAATTTTTAGAGTTGATACAAGATACTTTTAGATTCAGTTCTGTCGTATCTTTCTTATATTGAGCATCATAGGTAGACAATCCTATCTATAATTTTTTAAGTTATATTTCAACACTATATTAAAACATAGCTTAAAAATAAAAAGTTAGTAGTGTGTAAGGCAACGGTTAGAAGAAAGACAAAGGGTGTCCATTGAATGTATCGTAAAAACCATGTTATAATGTAAAATGTAGAAAGATATAAATAGAGAAAACAGCCTTAAGAGATAAAACTCTTGGGGCTTTTTTAGTACAAAAAATTATTATTTTTAGGCATGACCATTTTCTGGACTATGGTATATAGATTAAGTGAAAGGGGTTGATATATATGGCTGCAAAATCAACAAAGCTTGAAAGTTCAATGATTCTTAAATACAAAGATGGAACAGACAAAAATGGAAAGGACGTAATTAAGAAACTAAATTTTTCAAAGGTTAAGACTTCAGCAGTGGATCAGGACGTTTTTGATGTGGCAAAATCAATTGAAACTCTTCTTGGAAAAACTTTAGATGAGCTTATAAGAGTTGATGAAAACGGAATAACAAACGCTTAAAAATCAGGTGCTGCAATTGAAAATTAAAAGGAGGGGATGTTTAAATGGCAAAATCATTATCAATGAGTTTTTTAACTGATGATAAGAAGAATAGTAATAGTAAATAAGGGTGGTGTTTATCATAGAAGAACTTGTTAAAAAAGCTAAGAGTGGAGACAGAGCTGCAGTGGATGAAATCATAGGAAAGTTTAAGTATTTTGTAATTAAGCAGGCATCTAAGTACAGCATACCATCTTATGACTTTGAGGATTTGGTTCAGCATGGACATCTTTCTATAATAAAATCAGTACATCTTTATAATACTGGTAGAGGATCCTTTACTACATACTGCACAAATGCAGTTATAAATAATTTCAAGGCACTTTTAAAAGGACAGATAAAACACTATAGGGAAATTCAAGATGAAAATGCTATTAATCTTGAAGCCTATGATTTTACTCTTGAAGATGAAGTAATTGCATATGAGGAAGCATCAAAACTTAAAGAAGTTTTGTACAAGCTTCAAGGTACGGAGAAAAGTATTATTGAAAGTGTGTATATAAAAGGTACTAGTCTAAAGAAAGCTGCAGCTGATTGTGGAATAAATTACAGGAAGGCTATTAAAGTGAGAAGAGAAGCACTTAGGAAGTTGAGAAAGTATTTAAATAGTTAAGTTTATAATAATGATAAGGGTAAAGTGTATCTATTGAGAATTTAAGATGGATACACTTTATTTTTATTTGTAATAAAGTAAAGTTTGATATTTGTAAAATATGTTATAATTTAGTAAAAGATAAATAGTAATTTGAAAGGAGAAAATTTATGAAATTTAAGAATCCTATGTTGGTTGTAACAGATATGGAAAAATCAAAAAAATTCTATAAAGATGTTTTAGGCTTAAGGGCTATTATGGACTTTGGGGCTAATGTTACTTTAACTGGTGGTGTTGCTCTGCAAACAAAAGAAAGCTGGAAAGAGTTTATTCAGAAAGATGATAATGAAATAATTTTTAGTGGCAACGATGCTGAACTGTATTTTGAAGAAGATAACTTTGACAGCTTTATTGAAAGATTAAAAGCTCTTAAATATATTGAATATGTTCACCATGTTTATGAACATAGATGGGGACAAAGAGTGGTTCGTTTCTATGATTTAGATAAGCATATCATTGAGGTTGGGGAAAATATAAAAGTTGTATGCAAACGATTTTTGGATAGTGGGCTTACTGTAGAAGAAACAGCAAAAAAAATGGATGTTCCCATTAAATTTGTTCAAGCATGTGCAAAATAAATTCCAATTTAACATTGAGTATTACAAATAGGAATTTAAGGGGGGTACTGTATTGTATGGCATTGATTTAGAAATAGATAAACTCCAGTATCTCTTTTCGTGTCGAGAGTAGGGGGAGGTTGATGGATATATTGAAAATGAAATAGATGATGTGTTCCTTTATAGAACGGATATTCTTTTAGAGGAGTATTCTTTCTACGATAATGAAGTGAAAGAAGTATCGTATGTTTCACTTGAGAAATTCAAGGTAATGGTAGAAACGCATTCCACTATGCTTATGCCTTACAAAACACATTATATTTTTTTACTACCAGCCTTGGGTAGGTGGTAAGTTTGGTTTATTACATGGATTTGATTTCGTACTTACCACGGCAAATTCTAATTTGGAGGTAAATTCTATGGATAAATTGCTTTTTATTGGATATGAATTTTTGACAGGGTTTGTTCCTTTTATTGTGACTTTCTTGATACTCAATAATATGAATAAACGTAAGGGTATATTAACATCAAGAATTCATTGTGGAATTATTATTGCTTTTGCAATTTATATAATTTCCGTATTTTATTTTACAGGAACAGGAACTTTATATGATATACTTCATTATCGCTTTCAAATAAAGGAAAAGATAAATTTTATACCATTTTCCAATGAAATTGATATAGTGTCATATTTACAAAACATATTACTTTTTATTCCTTTTGGTATTCTACTTCCTTCTTTATGGAAAAAGTATAATAAAGTGCTCTATATTCTCGTATCAGGATTTTCATTTTCAATGTTTATAGAAGTCTCTCAATTACTAAACAATAGAAGCACTGATATTGATGATTTAATATTGAATACCATAGGTGGACTAATTGGATATGGTATATATAAAATATTTGTTTGTGTAATAAAAAGTGAACCTGAATCATGTGATTGTTCTAAATGGGAGCCCATCATATATATAGCTGTAATGTTTATGGGACGTTTTCTTTTATTTAATGAATTTGGACTTGCAAAATTACTTTATAGATTTTAAATGATTAGACAAATTCGAACTTATTGAAAAATGGTAGGCTCCAAAAAGATGATGCCCATTCAAAAATAAAGTGTATCTATTGAGAATTTAGGATTGGTACACTTTATCTTTTATTGCAATAAAGTAAAGTTTAATGTTTGTAAGTTATGTTACAATTTAGTAAAAGATAAATTAGTAATTTAATGATTTATGCCATTGCATAAGTAATAAAAATTATACAAAAGGGGTATTGCTTTTTAGATAAGGTAAGTTTTAATAAGATAGTATTTCGGTTATAATTAGTATGTAAAGTGAGACTGTTATATTGTAAAAAGCAGGCATAGTCAAAGGTAAAATTGTTTTGACAATAAAATTAAATGAGGAGTTGAAGTGATAAGGTGAATTTCAAACCATTACCAATAGGAATAGATAATTTTAAAATGTTAATAACCAGAGGATATTACTTTGTTGATAAAACATTACTTATAAAAGATATAATTGATAATAAAGCAGCAGTAAATTTGTTTACAAGACCGAGAAGGTTTGGAAAGACATTAAATATAAGTATGCTTCAGTACTTCTTTGAGAATAGTGAAAAAGATAATTCGTACCTTTTTGAAGGATTAAATATAATGAAAACAGGAGAAAAGTATACTTCTCATATAGGTCAGTACCCTGTGATTAATTTGTCCTTAAAATCTGCTAAGCAGCCAACCTTTGAATTGGCATTAAAATGTATTAAAGATGAACTTGTAGATGAATTTAGGCGTCATGATTATATTTTGAAAAGTGATAAATTACTTAAAGAAAAAGAAGAATATGAAAGAATAGAAAGAAAAGAATCTGGTGAAGAACTTTACATAACAGCCCTAAAGTTCCTATCGCAATGTTTAGAAAAGTATCATGAAAAAAAAGTCATAATACTTATAGATGAATATGATGTACCGCTTGAAAATGCATTTTTTGAAGGTTTCTATGATAAAATGATTGCTTTTATAAGATCACTTTTTGAATCGGCATTAAAAACAAACTCTTCGTTAGAATTTTCAGTGATAACGGGGTGCTTAAGGATTTCAAGAGAAAGCATATTTACAGGTTTAAATAACTTGGAGATTATTTCGATTTTAAATAAATCTTATGATGAATATTTTGGATTTACACAAAATGAAGTAAATAAAATGCTTGGAGATTATGAGCTGAATGAAAAAGAAACTTTAATAAAAGAATGGTATAACGGATATATTTTTGGAGATGCTGAAGTCTATAATCCATGGAGTGCAGTTAGATTTGTAAAAGATTTGGCAGTTAGTAAAAATACATTTCCATCATCCTATTGGGCCAATACAAGTTCAAACAGCATAGTTAAGAGTCTTATAGAAAAGGCAGATACTAGAACAAAACAGGAAATAGAGCTTTTAATTGAAGGAAAAACTATAGAAAAGCTGGTTCATGAAGATATAACATATGATGAAATTTATGATTCTATGGATAATTTGTGGAATTTTATGTTCTTTACAGGATATTTTAAAAAAGTTAGCGAAAGAATGGATGAGGAAGATAATCGTTATATAGAATTAAGCATACCAAATAGAGAAGTGAAGTATATTTTTAGAACAAAAATCTTAAAGTGGTTTGAAGAAAAGATAAAAACAAAGGATTTAAGTGTTTTATATGCTGCAATAATTAATAAAGATAGTGAAACTTTTCAAGAAGAACTTAATAAACTACTAAGAGAAACTATAAGTTTTAATGATGCCTATGAGAATTTTTATCATGGTTTTGTAGTTGGAGTACTGGCAAATATGCACGATTATATAGTAAAATCAAACAGGGAGTCTGGAGATGGTCGAAGTGATATTTATATAAAATCTCCATCAATATTTGATCCGGCAGTAATAATGGAACTTAAGATATGTAAAGAACCAAAAGATATTTATAAAATGTGTGATGAAGCTTTAGCTCAAATAGAAAAGAATAAATATGATGAGGAACTTAGTCAGGAAGGTTATGAAAATATAATTAAATATGGTATTTCATTTTATAAAAAGGATTGCATTATTAAATTGGGAGAATAGTAAACTAATAAAGCATATAAGGCTAGACATTTCAAGTGAATTAGAAATGCCTAGTCTTTTTTATAAATTTAAAGAATTTTAATGATAATAATTCAAATTATTTAAAAGATTACCTAATTAATTTACAATATTCATATTTGACAGGACAACTGAAAAAATGCGTTATCCAGTTGGAAAATCAAAGAATCTAATTGTATTAAGCAGTATTCTTCCGGATAAAGTATTTCATAATTTGGTAAGTGCTGAAATGCAGAAGTGACAAAGTAAGAATAATATACACTTTATTTTTATTTGTAATAAGATAAATTTTGGTATTTGTAAACTATGTTATAATTTAGTAAAGGATAAATTAGTGATTTATCTGGTAGGTGATATAATTAATTTATATTTAATAATAAAATTAAAATGTATTTAGGAGTGATGTAAATGCCATACATAACATTAGAAAGTGGAAAATTAACTAAAGAACAAAAAGAAGAATTAATTAAAAGATTAACAGAGGTCTCATCAGAAATAATGCATATTCCAAGTGAATTTTTTCTTACCACTATAAAAGAATTACCTGATGAGAATATTGGAATTGGAGGAAAAACAATCGATAAAACAAAAAAAGAATATATGGATAAGCAACATTAATATGAAGATAAATTTCAATTTAGGGTTGAGCAATGTAAATAGTAATTTGTTGGCTATTCAGAAAAATAAAATTTATAACAAAGGAGAGAAATGGATGGAAAAGTTTGCAAAGCCAGCAGTAGGTGCAATTATTGAAAAGGAAATAGATGGAGAAAAATTTATTCTGGTGCAGGAAAGACAAAAGGAATATGGTGGTAAAGAAAATGGAATGCTTGAAATCCCAGCTGGAAAGATTAGAGAATATGAAAATGTTTTTGAAGCTTTGCGTAGAGAAGTAAAAGAAGAAACAGGATTAATTATTACAAAAATAAATGGAGAAGAGTGTAGTGCACAATCTTGTGTTAATGGTAATAAAGTTATTAGTTTTCAGCCATATTGTGTTACTCAAAATTTATCTGGAGCATATTCGCTTATTTTAAATACATTTCTTTGTGAGGCTGAGGGGGTACTAGCTGAATCAACAGATGAAACACAAAATATACATTGGCAAAAAGCTGATTTTATACTAGATATGTTAAAAACTAATCCAGATAGCTTTTTTCTTATGCATGTCAATGCACTAAAGAAATATTTCAAATTACTGTAAGAGACAAATTCCAATTTATCTGGCTGAACAAAATGACTGTAATGTGTGTTTGAGCTGATGGGCATATTGGATATTATTGTAAAATTAATAAGTTCTACACTTCTGAATTAAAAGAATGTAGAACTATTTATACTAAAAGAATTTATGTAATTATATTAATACATAAAGCCATATTTGTAAGATGTTATGAACTAAATAAGATATAAATGGAGGATAAAGATGATAAATGCAAATGAAGCCAAAGAGATATTAATTAGAATGTTAAATGAAGCTGGTTTTAACTTTGATAGTCCTAATCCTAAATTAGCATGGAAAACCTTCAAGGAATTTTTTAATACCAAGGTAGACTGTGCTGATGATGCTTTACTATTCCAATGTGGGGGATATGACTTTACAGGCGAGAATTTATTTTACCTTGAGTTTGTAAGACAGTTTGTTTTTGAAACAGATGGAGAATATGACCATATGGAACAATTAAGGTTTACATTATATTTTAAAACAGTTACGGAATTAAAAGAGCTAGAAACTAACTTATGGTCATATGACTGTGATTCAGTAGATGAATTCTTCAGTAAAGTTGAAAATATGAATTATTTTAAAATGCTTATTGAGAATTATGTTTCAGTTAAATGTGAAGTTAAGCAAGGGGAAATTTAATCATAAACAGGAGCTAAATATTACTTTAATTAGTATGTAATTTTCCTATTTAATGCAACAACTGAAAAAATGGACAATTCGCAAAAACACTGCATTATTCAATTTTGAATTTTGGAGTGTTTTTTAGTTATTTTTTAAAATTTGCATTTTAATATTGATATATTAAAATAAGTAGATAAATTTATAATACAAAAATTATGCGACGTAAAGGTGCAGTGGAAGTTTGGATTTTAACTTTTACTCCGTGATATATGATAAGTGTTTCATCACGGCTAAATGTATTAAGCAGAGAGCCAAAATCTATGATTTTGTGCGAATCGCTTACTCCTCTGAGGAAACGAAGAGGAGTTTCCAATTTAAAATAAAGCTTGAAGATTTGCAAAACCTAAGAACTTTGTCAAACTCGGTTCCCTCAAACAAGACTAAAGTTCTAAGGCTTTCCAAATCTTCAAGCTAAGAATAATATTAAAACAATTTAGCTAATGTGATGAAACACTTATCATATATCACTGCATAAAAGTTAAAATTCAAACTAGCAAGTTCAAGTGTACGCATCTAATTACATTGTTATAAGTAATTTTAGTAAGCCAAATTATATTTATAATCATAACTTACAACGCCTAAAGATTAATGCTAAGCTTGCTGTTAGTCTAATATATTTAGTTTAAAAATCATCTACTTTCTATTCTGTTGAGATGTCTTAAAAGAGAATTATTATTTATGTGATTGAAAAGCATAATGCGAAAACATACAAGTATTTCAAATAAGTTACTATTTTTTCAGACTGCGCCATAGGATATTATTAAAATAGTTTAAATATACATAAACTAGGCAATAAGTATTATGAAAGTTACTTCGTTTACGTCGCAATATGCTTTAAATATGACAATTAAAAAAAACTAAGAATTAGTTAGCTCTAATAAGGGAAAAATATAGTTGAAGTTTCAACTAATATGTGCTACTATAAATATAGTTGAAATTTCAACTATATTTAGGGGGTGAGGACTTATTAAATATTTAAATAGTGACATATTAAGGGAGATAGGAAGCTTATCAAGATGCATACATTCTATAAGTGATTTGAAATTTAAAGAGATAAATCTACAAAAAGGACAATTTACATTTTTAACAAGGATATGTGAAAATCAAGGAATTAATCAAATTGATTTATCAAACCTTTTAAAAGTAGACAAAACTACAACAACAAAGGCTATACAGAAACTCATAGAAGCAGGATATATAGTGAAAAATAGAGATGAAGTTGATAAAAGAATGTGGAGGCTTTATCCAAAAGAAAAAGCATTGGAGATATACAAATTTATTATTGAAGAAGAAAATAGGAATATTGAGGTTTGTTTTAATGATTTCAGTGCTGAGGAAAAGGAAATAGTAAATAAATTAGTTAAGAAAATGAGAGAAAATATTGAAAATGGCTGGAAAGAAATAAAAAATTTTTAGGAGGATTTTAGAATGAGAAAAGCAGTTATTGAAGATACAAAAGAAATTATGCAAATTATAAAGGAAACTATTGCAGAAATGAGAACCTATAATAATACTCAATGGGATGAAAATTACCCTCAGGAAAAAGATTTTATGAAGGATATCCAAAGAGGAGACTTATATGTAGCAGAAAGAGAAGGAAAGTTGGTTGGTTTCGTATGCATTAATAAAGTAGAACCAGTTGAGTATAATGGATTAAACTGGTCATTGAAAGAAGATTGCATGATTGTTCATAGGATGGCAGTTAATCCGAACTATAGAAGAAGTGGAATTGGTACTGAATTAATGAAATTTGGTGATGAATTAGCTTTAGCTAACAATATAAGATATTTAAAAACAGATACCTATTCAATAAATACTAAAATGAACGCATTATTTAAAAAATGTGGCTATGAATTAGTTGGAGAAATGAGTTTTTTAGGAAAGGAAAGACCATTCTATTGCTATGAAAAAGTATTAAATAATTCAATTGAGAATGGTGTTTAGTTATAAATCCACATTATTCAGTTTTATTTTATAATTTGAAAGGTGCTAATAAATTGAATAATTATATTAATATTATAAATCAGGTTGCAATTTTAGCTTTGATAATGGGCGTTGGTTTTTTTGCAGGAAATAAGAATTTAATTAATGATGAACTAAGTAGAGGGTTATCTAACATATTAACGAATATTGCATTACCTACATTAGTAGTAAGTTCCTTTATAATAAGTTATTCTAAAGAATTATTGGGCAGCATTCTGGAAATTTTTGTTATATCCATTATATTTCACGTTGTTATTATACTACTTAGTAGGTTTGTCTTAGGCAAATATAACATTGATAAACAGCAAATAATTAAATTTATGTTTATATTTCCTAACGGTGGGGCAATGGGAGTGCCTTTAATATACGGGCTTTATGGCCAAGTTGGAGTTCTTTACTTATCAATTTTTTTAATCCCTTATCAGATACTATTTTGGACATATGGGGAAGGGCTATTTTCTCATGAAACAAGCAGCGTTGACCTAAAAAAGTATTTAAGTAATCCTAATATAATTGCTGTAATAGTTGGGTTATTTATATTTATTTTATCTATAAAAGTATCTTTCATAATAAAACAAACACTTAGTGATATAGGAGCTGTTACAATGCCTTTATCCATGATGATAATAGGTGAGAAGATTGCTTCAATGAAATTTAAAGAAATTATATTTGATAAGGATGTATACTTTTGTTCTTTTATGAGACTTATAATTGCTCCTATTGTAATGTTTGTCATAATAAGTTTTCTTAATGGGACACCTTTAATAAAAAATATATGCATAGCAGCAGAGGCAATTCCAACGGCTACTGTTACGGTGCTGTTTTGTGAAAAGTATAATTATAATACGATTTTAGCCTCAAAGTGTGTTTTAGCTACACACGTTCTATCTATAATCACCATACCAGTTATGCTTATGTTTTTTAGATTTTAAATAATTTCTGAAAAATAATTTTTGTATATTTAATTATACAGATTAATACACAATTGAAACATAAAGTGTATCTATTGAGAATTTAAGATGGGTACACTTTATTTTTTATTGCAATAAAGTAAAGTTTGATATTTGTAAACTATGTTATAATTTAGTAAAAGGTAAATTAGTGATTTGCAGAGATGTTTTACAGAAAGATTTTACTTAATGGAGGTAGCAAAATGATAATACAAACTAAGCGCTTGGAGCTTAATCCATTAACACTTAATCAATTAGAACTATGGATTGAAGATATTACTGAACTTGAAAAAGAATTAGATTGTTCTTATAAGGCAGAAGCAATGGAAGGATTTTTTCTTGAAATAGTAAAGAAACAGTATGAAATAATCCAAAAAGACCTCAATAATTATTTATGGCATAGCTTTTTTCTATTAATTCGCAAGGGTGATAGGGTTGTAGTAGGTTCAGCAGATTTCAAAGATATTCCTAACGAAAATGGCGAAGTTGAGATTGGGTATGGCTTAGGTAAAGAGTTTGAACATAATGGCTATATGACAGAAGCTGTAAATGCAATGTGTGAGTGGGCATTAAAGCAAAATGGTGTTACAAGTGTAATTGCTGAAACCTATTTAGAAAATTTGGCGTCACAAAAAATTTTAGAGCGTTGTGGATTCAAAAAGTATAAAGAAGGAGAAACTTTTTGGTGGAAATTGTAAGTAAAATCTTCTGCCTATAAATTCTAATTTGAGGTTGAGTAATGTAAAAACAGTAATTTATGAGTAATTTGATAATTATGCGCCAGGACTATAGAAATTGATAATACGAATAATGTTTTTGGAAAAACGAATAATGCGGTGAAAAAATAGTATGAAGTTCCTCTATAAAGTATATGGAATTAATTACTACTAAATGCTATAATTTAGTAGTAATTGAGACAGAATAGTAATTAACTGGGATATTGTGGTTATTACTATTTCATAATATGGGGGGAGCATATGGGATTTAAAATATTTATAATTGTTTGCAATTTAATTATTCCAGTTATTATGTTGTTTTTGGGAGTGAAATTTAGAAAACATGGGCCCAAAAATATTAATGGAATTTATGGTTATAGGACTTCAATGTCAATGAAAAACAAGGAGACGTGGGAATTTGCACATCAATATTGTGGAAGACTATGGATAAAGCTAGGACTTATAATGTTAATTATATCTATTATTGTTAGTGTGCTAGCATTTACGCGTTTCGATAGAGCTCAAGGAATTATTGATGCAATACTAGTGACTATGCAAACTATTGCTTTAATTGTATCTATTTTTCCTGTTGAAAAAGCATTAAAAAATAATTTTGATAGAAATGGAAACAGAAGAAATTAATCATCATTAATTTGTAATATTCTTATTTAGTGTAACAACTTAAAAGATGAACAATTTATACGAACATCCCATTATTAATTTGAATTTTGGGATGTTTCTTTGTCATCTTGTGAAAATATTCTGACATAACTTTTTAAATTAGGAATGTGAAAGATGGTCTTTGAAAATGGAATAATGCAGTGTTAAAAATTCCTAAGCTTTTTATATAACCGTGAAAATACTGTATCACAAGTAAGATCCTGAATGTTTTATCAAGAAAACTAAGTTAACCAATAGTTAATTTTTAAGAATAAAAAATGAAAATGCTTCAATTGTTTAAACTACATAGCTTTGATATGATTTAATTAACAGGGGTTGAAGTTAACTAAATGTATAGATAAGTGAAGGAGTTTATTTTATGAGAATAAGTGAAATTATTAGAAATTGTAGAAAAAAAGAAAATCTTACTCAAGAACAAGTTGCTAATTATTTAAATATTAGTGCACCGGCAGTGAACAAGTGGGAAAATGGAATATCATATCCAGATATAACGTTGCTATCACCTCTCGCACGTGTTTTGAAAATTGATGTTAATACCCTATTAGCATTTAATGAAAAATTAACAGAGACAGAGATTAATAAATTTGGGAAAGAAGTTAGTGAAATAGCATCAAAAGAAGGTTTTCAAAAGGCTTTTGAAAGAGGTAGTGATTTAATCAAACAGTATTCAATCAGTGATGAATTAATACTCAGAATATCATCAATATTAAGGTTATTTTTAGTTACACATCCAATGGAAGGAAAGGACAAATATGGTGAGAAAATTATTGCTTGGATTGAACTTACCGCAGCAAGTAGCAATGAAAAGACAGCTTCTATGGCAAAGATATTACTAGCTGCAATGTATAGAGAGAAAAAAGATTATGAAAAAGCTCAAGAAGTATTAGATAAAATTCCAGATATGGATGTAGACACAGAGAAAAAAATTCAACAGGTACTATTACTTGAAAGCAGTGGAAAATTTGATGAGGCTTACAACGTTTGTGAATATTTATTATTTAGAGATGCACATGAAGCATTGGTAGCTTTATCTTTTATAATAAAGATGTTATTAAAAGAAAATAAATTTACTGAGGCAGAAGAATACACAGAACGTGCAAAAAGTGTAGTTGAGGTGTTTGATTTAGGATTGTACCAGAAATATGAATTAGATTTATATTTAGCAGTGGAAAAACAAGATAAAGAAAAAACTATAGAGATGATTATAAATATGGTAAATGAAGCAGACAGTATGGATAATATGAAGTCAAAGCTATACAAGTATAGAAAATGGAAGTCATCCAATAGTTGGAACAAAGATAAATATGAAAGCTTAGCAAAAATGAGAATTAAAAAAGACAAAAAACTTGATTTTGTAAAAGATGATCCTAGAATAAAATTTTTGCTGGAATAATATTAAATTCTTATTTAACGAAATAATCGAAAAAGCGAATAATTTTTCTGCACACTGCATTATTTAATTTTGAATTATGCGGTGTTTTTGTGTCATATTTTAAATATAAAGTGTATCTATTGAAAATTTAAGATGGGTACACTTTATTTTTTATTGCAATAAAGCAAAGTTTGATATTTGTAAGTATGTTATAATTTACTAAATAGTAATTTGTTCAAAAAGGAGGAAATAAAATGACTGAACTAATAACGTTAAAATTATTATTTGAAGCGGGAGAAATAAAATTCTACATTTATCCAGTTGTAATTAAAAATAATGATGATTTAATTTTAATTGACACAGGATTTCCTATGTTTTTGCCAGTAATAGAAAAAGCTTTTGAGAAAAAAGGGTTAGATATCAGAAAGCTTCAACAAGTTATTTTAACTCACCACGACCATGACCATATGGGAGCAGTAAAGGAAATTGTAAAAAAATATCCTTCTGTAAAGGTGAAGTGTTCTGCAGAGCAAATTCCATATGTTTTAGGAAAAAAGAAATCACTTAGGTTAGAACAGGCAGAAAAGTTTGGTGCAGATGATAGATTTATACAAACAATAAAAAGTGTAGAATATTTGGATTCTGTTTTAGAAGTAGCAGATAATGAAATTATCTGTGATGGAGTAAAAGTTATTGAAACATCAGGGCATATGCCAGGACATATCTCTATTTATATTGAATCAATGAAAACCTTAATAAGTGGAGACATGTTAGTTTTAGAAGATGGTGTATTATGTATTGCTGATGAACAATTTGTGTTAGATAAAGTGGCAGAAATAAATTCATTAAAGAAAATTCTTAATCTGGATATTGAAAAAATTATATGTTTCCATGGTGGAGAGTACAAAAGTAATAATTTAAAAGAAGATTTGAAAAAAATTATTGCAAAGGGGTATAAATGCTAAGCAACAAATTCCAATTTAAGTTTGAATAATGTAAGTAGTAATTTGTTTTTAGGAGATAAAATGAAAATAAGAAAAGAGTATACTTGCCCTTTAGAGTTAGTGCACGATATGATTAAAGGAAAATGGAAATCAATTATATTATGGCGGTTACGATTAGGTGCTACATCATTGGCTAAATTAGAAAGAGATATTGATGGTATTAATCAAAAGATGCTGCTAGAACAGTTAAAAGAATTGATTGAGTATGGGTTTGTAGAAAAGGAAACATTTGATGGATATCCTCTTCATGTGGAATACTCTCTAACAATAGATATGGGTATGCAGATTATAAATGCTCTAAAAATCATGCAGTCTATCGGAATTGATTATTTAAAAGAACATGGTATGGAAGAAATATTGATTGAAAAGGGAGTTACTAAAGAATAATACCCACAAAAAAGTCGGTAATTTACGTTATAGATGCTTTTTGCTATAGTTTTTTTATAAATAAAAGTGTTGGAGGTAAATAATATGATAGTAACAAGTACGGGTATTATAAATGGGATTATTCAAAATCAATATGGTAGCCGAGGAAAATATTTTAATGAAAATGGAATTCCTACTTTTTCTCTTCCATTTAAAATTGTAAATGCTCCTGTAAATACCGTTTCCTTTGCAATAGTATTGGAAGATAAAGATGCGTATCCAGTGACAGGTGGCTTTACGTGGATACATTGGCTTGTAGCTAATATTACACGTAATGAATTGAAAGACAATGAGAGTCAGACATCATATGATTTTATACAAGGTATAAATAGTTGGACTAGTTTACAAGGAAATCAGCAATCAAGAAAACTATCTTGTTATTATGGTGGTATGACACCACCAGATAAATCACATTTATATGAGCTTCATGTTTTTGCTTTAGATAAACTGTTAAATCTAAAAGTAGGTTTCTTGCTAAATGAACTATACCATGAAATGGATGGATATATTTTAGAACAATATACGTTGAAAGGAACTTATGAAAATTAATCTTCTGCTATATTGTTCTTTTAAATACAAAGATAAAGTGGATCTATTGAGAATTTAATATAGATCCACTTTATTTTTTATTGCAATAAAGTAAAGTTTGATATTTGTAAACTATGTTATAATTTAGTAAAAGATAAAATAGCAATTTATCGACGAGAGGAGTTAAATAATGAACCTATTTACAATAAATTATGCTGCATTGGGGAAAAACGAAAAAAAGCAGATGTATTATGATTTTTCAGAGAATGCCCAAGAAAGTTTTAATAAATATTCCGATAAGACACAAATATTAGCACAACTCCTTTTTATTAACAGAGTGTTTAATTCATATAGTGAAGCAATGATGAAAGTTGGAAAAGAAATGTCTATTCTGATGAAGGATGCACTAAACATGTTGTGGGATTGTTTGGAGAACAAATGTGATATCAGTAATTTTGAGGTGTTTTCTAATGGAATTGATGCTGCTACTTTATATCTCAATACAGGAGAGGAAATAGAAGCAGAGGAAAATCTGAATTTCTGGGAAAAATATTCAGATGAATGGCATTATACTACTAATTCAATATTATTGCTTAATGCTTTTGGTGCATTATTTTTTCAAATACATGAAAAAAGTATAGATTGGTATTCAATAAGTGAGGACTGCCTTTTAGGAGAGCTTAACGAAATTGTTGGAAGTTATTTTGAAGATGTTTATACAAATCCAACAGATGGGTATAAATATGATGAGTTAGAATTGAGAATAAGCCAAATTTGCGAAAGTTCTACTTTTGTAAAGATTATGTCATATATAATAAAAGACATGAAAGAAGCAATAAATTCTGAAGAAAAAGGTGTTAATGAAATTACAAGATTAAGAGCTGAATACAAAAATAAGTTTTTATTTTCAACAATAGAATGTGAAAGATTAGCTGAGTATTTTAAATAGTAATCTTTTATGATTGTGTCTTTAGTATAATACAAAGTTATAAATAGTAAATTTGAAAGGATGAATGACGTAATGGCTGTTTTCGATAGTTATGATAATTATTATGATAGAGCAATGAAGGCGTATTGCTCTACAGAGAAAATAGATTCTAAAAATATTAATGATGAACAAAGTAGGATAATTATTGAAAGATCTTGTGTTCATATTGGATTTTATCTTACATGGATTATTAATAATAATCTTGTAGGAGGCATGCATAAGAAATATGATTCGGAAAAGCTTGAAAAGGTGGAAAAAAAAGAAATGACAGGTGTTGATTTTTTTCTAACATGTTGTGATGGTAAGCTGTGGAGTGATGATTTTAATGATGAAGGATTAGCATTTACTGAATATTATTATGCTAGTGGACAGTTTATGAAAGATTACATAGATTTCATTTTTAATGAACTGAATGATATTCCTTGTGAATTTGCTTTTGACTGGAAGGATTATAAAAAGTTTGAAGTTATATTAGATAGGAGATATGAGGTGTTTTGCAAAAACTAAAAATTTAATGAACTATTCTAAATAGCAATTTATGGAGGTACTGTATTGTATGGAAATGATAGATATTTATGACGAACTAGGTCAAAAATGTGGTAAGACCGAGGAAAAATACGAGGCTCATAAAAAAGCACTTATTCATAAAGGTGTTTGTGTATGGATTATTAATTCTAATGATGAGATACTACTACAAACTCGAAATAATCAAGTTATGTTCCCAAATATGATGGATATTTCGTTTTCAGGGCATATCCAAGCCGGTGAAACATCTTTAGAAGCAGCTATACGAGAAGGAAAAGAAGAACTTGGCATTGATTTAGAAATAGATAAACTCCAGTATCTCTTTTCGTGTCGAGAGTATGGGGAGGTTGATGGATATATTGAAAATGAAATAGATGATGTGTTCCTTTATAGAAAGGATATTCTTTTAGAGGAGTACTCTTTCTACGATAATGAAGTGAAAGAGGTATCATATGTTTCACTTGAGAAATTCAAGGTAATGGTGGAAACACATTCCGCTATGCTTATGCCTTACAAAACACATTATATTTTTTTACTAACAGCCTTGGGTAGGTGGTAAATTTAGTTTATTACATGGAGTTGATTTTGTACTTACCACGACAAATTCCAATTTAAGGTTGAGTAATGTAAATATTAAATTTATGAGGTGATGAATATGAAACTTACATTGGTTCCACTTAAATCAGAAAACATTGCAGTTTTTAAACGAGACATGCAAGAGGCATTTCAATATGGATATGAAAAGGAATGTGGGGCATCCGATGAATTAATTTTGCCAGAAAAGGATATAGATGATTCACTCAATGCCAATGGTGCTGAAGCGTATCAGGCAATTATTAACGGTGAGGTTTCTGGTGGAACAGTCATAAATGTTGATAAGGAAACACATCATAATCATTTGGATTTTCTTTTTATTAAAGTTGGTTGTCAAGGAACTGGCGTTGGACAGGCATTTTGGAAGGCAATAGAAAATTTACACCCTGAAACAAAGGTATGGGAAACATGTACACCATATTTTGAAAAGAGGAACATTCATTTCTATGTCAATAAATGTGGCTTTCACATTGTTGAGTTTTATAACCCACTCCACAGAGATCCAAATATGCCAGAGACTGTAGGCGGAATGCCAGCTGATGAAGGTGATTATTTCTTTAGATTTGAAAAAAATATGAACAGAACACTTTTATAAATTCCAATTTAAGTTTAAGTAATTTATCGAGAATAATTGAAATGTTACTTAATGTTTTATGTATACGGAAGCGAGGTTGTGTAAGGTGAATGGTAAGGAGTTAAAGACAAGAAGGGGGACTGTTTATTATTGGATTAGTCGTAACAAAAATCCCCACGCAAAATGTATCGTTTTTACGCATGGTGTAACCGCCGACCACTCCATGTTTGAAAAACAGGTGGAATACTTTAAACAAGAATATACGGTAATTACATGGGATGTTCCTCTCCATGGTCTTTCACACCCATATTCAAATTTTACATATGAGAATTGTGCACATGATCTGATGAAAATATTGGATCAGGAAAAAATTGATAAGGTAATATTGGTCGGTATGTCTATGGGTGGCTATCCTAGTCAGGAGTTCGCATTTCATTATGCTGAAAAAGTAGAAGGTTTTATAGCACTTGATACCACACCTTTTGGCATTATTTATTACTCAAAATTAGATATTTGGTGGTTAAAACATGTTGCTTTAATAGCAAAATGTTTTTCAGCAAATGCTTTGCGAAAAAGCATGGCAAAATCTGTTTCTAGGACGAAGTATTCATATGACAAGATGATAGAAATGCTTGCAACATTTACAAAATCCGAAATTATTGAACAAATGGATACTGCTTATGGTGCCTTTATAAAGGAAAATAAAGATGTTAGTTTTTCTTTTCCGGTACTGATTTTGCTTGGCGAATTTGATAAAACTGGAAAAGTAAATCAATATTGTCAAGCATGGTCAAAGAAAGAGGGATATCCACTTCATATAATAAGTAATGCATCACATTTTTCAAATGGAGACAATCCAGAACAGGTAAATTATGAGATACAGGAATTTATAAGTGGATTAAGGAAGTATAATATGTAGAACTGATAAGTTCCAATTTAAGGTTGAGCAATGTAAATAGGAATTTGTAAGGAAAGTTATATCGTTGCATTGTATCGATTGTATCCCTTAACCCCTACAGTTAATTGGGTTTGGAAAATATACCAAGGTAGTTTTAATTTTTGCTTTTTAATTTCTCATATGCTTTAAACATTGCATTGAGTTCATCAGGAGTTTCGGTAAAATCATTGTCAATCATTGCCCGAATAAAGCTGTAAATGGAATATGCTACAACATAGGAAAAGTATTTTTCGGCACCAGAGACATCTTTTGGAATAAGAACTTTTCTAAACAACTCTTCAACTAAGTATATCTGTCCTTGTTGTTTTATAGCTCGAACAAACTCACGTTCAGAATAAAAGTATTTAATGAGGTGACTACCAACATCATTAGAGATCTCGGTTTCGGTACCAGCATTTTCACAGTAATTTGCCCATTTCAGAATAAGATAATAAATAATTATTTCATCGACTGACTCAAAATTCCTGTAATAGGCATTCCTTGATACACCTGCTTTTTCACAAATCTTTTTGATAGAAATATCTTCTTTTTGCAATAATAATTTATAATATGCCAATGAGATGCTTTCTTTAGTTAGATTATTAAGGTCTTCATTTCGCTTGTTTTTCATTTTATAGCTCCTATGGTGTCACAAATGCATACCATTTGTGACTTTATTTATGTTTAATTATACTGTATATTATATGGTGTAACATATGTTACGTCAAGGAGGCAGCAATGAAAAAAGTGTTAAAGATTATGGGTATAATTATTTTAGTACCGATTGTACTGATTATTATATTGTTGATTTGTTTATCATTTAAAAAATCAGTTCCAAGTAGATACTGGGAAAAGGTTGAAACAGATGGTGCAATAGAAAAAAAATATTCAAAGTTGGGTGAGTATAAAGTTAATTCAAAAAGATACGATGCTCCGGAAACAGCAGAAGAACCAGGAAAGAAAAAGTTTTTTGAAGTGTGGTATCCAAAAGAAAAAGGTAAATATCCTTTGATAGTTATGATTAACGGAACAGGTGTGCCATGTGATAAATATGATGATGTATTCAAGCATATTGCAAGTTTCGGATATGTTGTTATTGGAAACAATTATGAGATAAACTGGAACGGAAAACACCCCTCAGAAACATTAGATTTCGCATTAAATACTGAAGAAATAGCCAACATGATTGATAGAAAAAAAATAGCTGTGGGAGGTCATTCTCAAGGCGGCATGGGAACATTTAATGCAATTACTCAATATGAAAATGGAGCTATGTATGATGTGGCATTCTCAATCAGTCCTACAAATAAGGAACTGGGGATTGCATTAAATTGGGGATTTGAATTAAATACAAAAAACGTCTACGCATATCACCTAGATAAAATAAACATACCTATGATGATTATGTCAGGAACGGGCCCATTTGATTCCGATACTGTAATACCTTTTGATAAGATGAAACAATATTACCATGAATTACATGCTGATAAGGTAATGTTTAGAAAAAGCAATGTTGACCATGCTGATATGTTATATCATGCAAATGCATATGTTATTGCTTGGCTGGATTATTATTTGAAGGATATTTCTGAAAACAGAAAGGCTTTCTTTGGAGATAGTCCCGAAATTAAAACCAATTTACATTATCAAGACTTTTGTAGCGACAAAGAATGACATATACACAAATTCCAATTTAACATTGAGTATTACAAATAGTAATTTGTTTATATTAGAACTTGAAGGAGAAATGATTTGAATAAAGTACAGAAGACTGCTTATGAATTAATACAAGCAGATGCAAGGTTTTTATATACATTAACTGATATTTTTAAAAATGCTCAAAATATTAGTAGTAATTATATTTGTATGAGCCTACTTTATTTAACTAAGCAAATAAGACAATTTATTTTGAAATAATATGTAAAAATGACTAATTCAGGCGAAAATTTTTGGCTTGAAGAAAAAATCGACATACCAAAAGGAACTATTACAAAGTATGAATTTGAAAGCTCATATTTCATAGAACCTAGAGGCATAAATGTTTACAAACCATCTGGTTATAACAAGGATTCATCACCTTATGGTTTTATTACATTGACAGATGGCTATGATTATATAAATGTTCTTAAAGCAGAACAAGTCTTGAATAATTTGATTGCTGATAAAAAAATCCCGCCTATTGTAGCAATTTTTATTGATTCAACAGATAAAAGATCTGAGGATTTATCGTGTAATGATTTATTTTGTAATTCTGTAGCAAATGAAATGATACCTTGGCTTAAAGAAAAATATAACTTATCAAAGGATCCTCAAAAGGCGGTAATTGGTGGCTTGAGCCTTGGAGGATTAACAACTACATATATGGGATTAAAACATTCTGAGGTGTTTAGAAACGTACTTTGTCAATCAGGTTCATTTTGGTATAAGCCTATAAAATCAGATAAAAAAATGAATGTCAAGTAGAGCTTGAAAAGAGAAGTAGTGAACTTGATTGTTGGATGAGTGAACAAATAAAATTAAGTCCAAAACTGCCATTAAAGTTTTACATGAATATAGGCGTTCTTGAAAATAAACAAACAATGATTAACAATTCATTGAATGTTAAGAACACATTAGAATCATTAGACTATCATGTTGATTTTGAATTTTTTAAAAGTGGACATGACTATCTGAGTTGGGGCCAGACTCTTGCTACTGGATTAATTGCACTTATTGGATACCAGGATGATACAGAATAATGTAATGTTATAACATTGTATAAACTATGTGTTCCCTTGTATAATCAAATTTTTGAAGAAGCGTATTTGGATGTTAAAAACAATTGTTATCAAGTTAAGAAAAGAATCAGAAATTGGTTTGGTATAGAGTAATATGTATTCAGAAAAGAAAGGTATGATATTGAATTGTGGAAGACGGAATATTTTCCACGTTATTGGACTGCAATCACTTTTTCATCAAACATAATAGATTTACCTGAAAAGTTTTCTAAGGTTTTGATTAATGATAACAACAAAGGTGGTAATTGGTTTGTTGATTTCAAAAACTTAATGAAGGATGGGTGAATAGAGAATTTTGATGCGACATCTATTATTGAATGGGATGATGATGGAAAAATTAAATACTTAAAAGAGTTTGGTTGTAAACTTCCCAATTATAATCCTTATGAAAATGGAGATGTTCCAAAATTGAAAAACATTAAAATGTGGACTTAAACAACTTCCAATTTGTTTTGCTAAAATGAACCTAAAACTTGTAATAATAAGGAGAAAAAGTTTGTATAAATATACACGAAAAGATCTATCAGAATTATTTAATATAGGAAAAGAAACTTTGAGATATTATGAAAATATAAATTTGATACCTAATCCAGCTAGGAATGAAAGTGGTTATAGAGTTTATGCGGAGGAAGATGTATTAAGAATTAAATTTATTATTCGAATGAAAAATTATGGATTTAGTTTAAGAGAAATATCGGATTTGATTAAAATGGTTAGTAATGATAAATGTGCTCATCAAGATAAGTTAGTAAATTATATAGATAACAGGATAACTAGAGTTGAAAATCAAATTCAAGAATTATATAGATTGATAGAATTATTAAATAAAGTAAAGGAAAATAAGCATTTAGGTGAATGTGATTTTTTTAAATCTTTAATAAGTAATTCTTGACATTGTTCTATAGTACAACCATTATACTATTAATAAAAGTAATTACATAATTAAATTTTATAAAAGAGGAAATGGGGTATTAACATGAAGATAATTGCTGTTAACGGAAGTCCAAGAAAAAACGGGAATACAGGAATTTTGTTAAACAAAGCTCTTGAGGGAGCAGCTTCAAATGGAGCAGAAATAGAATTGATCAATCTATATGATTTGAACTATAAAGGATGCAAAAGTTGTTTTGCATGTAAATTAATAAATGGTAATAGTTATGGAAAGTGTGCTATTAATGATGAAATGAAGCCAATTTTAGAAAAAATCAAGAGTTCAGATGCTATAATTTTTGGTTCTCCAATTTATTTGGGATCAATTACAGGTGAAATGAGATCTTTTATGGAACGATTAATTTTTCCATATTTAGTCTATGATGAAAATCATTCTTCGCTTTTTGATAGAAGAATTTCTATAGGATTAATTTATACATTTGGAGTTAATGAACAAAGATTGGAACAAACAAAATGGAAAGAAGCTCTTAAATATAATGAATTTTTATTGGAAAGATTTTTGGGAAAAACAGAATCACTTTTTGTAACTGATACTTATCAATTTGATGATTATTCAAAATATGTTTCAACAGCTTTTGATGCTAACGAAAAATTAAAACGTAGGAAGGAAGTATTTCCACAAGATTGTAAAAAAGCATTTGAATTGGGAAAACGACTAGTCCAAATATGATAGGAGACTAAAAAAATTATAGCAAATGAATATAATGACTAAGCAACAAATTCCAAGCTTGCAAATATGGATTTATAGATATAAGTTATAGGCTTTATCATAGAACAAGAAGCTTTACAGCTGATAATCTTTCCAAAGCAAAAGTAATAATTGATTAAAAAGCAATCATTAAGTATTGAATGTACTACTAACTTATAAAATTTAATCTTCATATTAGGCATAATAAAAAATGCGACTTAAATGTTTTTTGAAAATGGAATAGTGCAGTGTTAAAATTTCTATGCTTCCTGTAAAACTATGGGAATATATGGATATTATGGTATAATTTTTATAATAATTAAATCGCAGTTGAAACATAAAGTGTATCTATTGAGAATTTAAGATGGGTACACTTTATTTTTTATTGCAATAAGATAAAGTTTGATATTTGTAAACTATGTTATAATTTAGTAAAAGATAAGTAGTAATTTATTAAAAAATGAATAGGATATAAATTATATTTGAGTATATTGAAACATAATGTTTAATTAGCTATAATATTGATAATAATAAATACAAAAGATAAAAATAAGGTAAGGTTAATATTAATGAATAAAACTCTAAAAGAATTAAATCTTGAAGATGATTTTTTGTTTGCAAAAGTTATGAGTGATAAACAGATTTGTAAAGAATTATTGGAAAAGATTTTAGAAATTGATATAGAAAAAGTTGAAATGATAGAGGAGCAGAAAACCATAGATTTATTGCTTGAAAGCAAAGGCATCAGGCTTGATGTTTACGTTAAAGATGAAAATAATACAATCTATAATGTAGAAATGCAGCGAGGAAAGCATAAAAATTTACCTAAAAGACTAAGATATTATCAAGGAAGCATAGATTTAGATTTAATAAGCAAAGGCGAAGATTATAGGAAGCTTACAAAAAGTTATATAATATTTATTTGCACATTTGATTTGTTTAATAAAGGACGCCATAAATATACTTTTGAAAATATATGCTTAGAAGATAATAGTATAATGTTAAAGGATGAAGCACAAAAAATAATATTAAATACAAAAGGAATCATGAATGATTTAAGTGAAGAATTATTAGAATTTCTTAAATATGTAGAAAATTCAACGGATGATACAGTAAATAAGTCTAAAGGAAATCTTGTTAAAAGTATACATAAAAGAGTACAGAAAGTTAAAAATGATATTTCAGTGGAGGTGGAATTCATGACTTTATTGGAAAGAGATAGGGAAAAAATTGAAGAAGGAAGAGAAGAAGCAATAAAACAACTTATATTGAAACAATACAGTAAAGGACTTTCTATAGAATATATTGCAGAAATAAATGAATTTGATCTTGAATATGTAAGGGATGTAGTGAAAAACAATACACCTAAAATTAATAATTAAAAAATTTTGCATGATAAAATTTACTGATGAGGTAATTCTCGTCAGTATTATTTTTGCTCATAATCTCTTTTTTTAGTTTATGTAAAAGGATGAAAGTTTTTTTAAAACAGTAAATGTAATATTTACTCAATGTTCTATAATACTAAATGAAAGAACTACGGTTTTTATTGAATATGCTCCTCTTGAAACTGCTTGGGTTCCCATAATTGGTTATTAATTGCGACTTAATAAATGTTGCTTAAATCTGTGTAAGGCTAGTTTTTTGACGTTTTGTAATCCACCTGTTTATTATATTTTTATCCTTGTGGTACTACCTCAAAAATGGAAAATCATTTAATATTACTTATTATGAAGTGAAAAATACAATCACAAATTTATTTATTAATTAGCAAAATTCGGGAGGAATAAGTATGTATGATTATACTATAAAGGAAAGTAATAGAGAGGAAGCAGAATTAATTGTTGATGGCATAGTCAAGTATAACTTATCTAAAGTTCCACTCACCCAAGAAGCTTCCTTTATATGGATAAATAGGGCTATTGTAGATGCAAATGGAGATATTATTGCAGGGATAAATAGCAAAATGTACTGTTGGAATTGTTTATATATAGATGTTTTGTTGGTTAAAGAAAATCATAGAAAAGATGGGCTTGGTTCAAAGCTTTTAAGTGAAGTAGAAAAAGTTGCTAAAGATAAAGGGTGTTATCTAATTCATTTAGATACATTTGATTTTCAAGCAAAGAATTTTTATATCAAGCATGGATATGATATTTTTGGAATATTATATGAGTGTCCACATGGACATAAAAGATACTTTATGAAAAAAAGAATATAGTTTAGAATCTTCATATTTGACGCAACAACTCAAAAAATGAACAATTTGCAAAAACACTGCATTATTCAAAGTTAAATTATGTGGTGTTTTTGCGCCGCATTTCAAATAAAATGTATATATATCTTTAAGACGTGATATATACATTTTATTTGAAGATTATGCGACGTAGGTGGTGAAGAAGAAAGTACGAACGATGCTCTTTGAAAATGTAATAATGCAGTGCTAAAAATGCTTATATTCTATATATTCATAAAAATATGTGGAAAACGTGGTATAATTTTGATATTAATTAAATCACAGTCGTAAAAAAGTGAGTAAATTTATATTTGGGGGGGGAATGTTAATGAACCACTTGGGAACACAAACTATAGAAACGGAACGACTGATATTACGTCGATTTGAAATTAGTGATGCTCAAGATATGTTTAATAACTGGACAAGTGATGAAGATGTTACAAAGTATTTTATGTGGTCTGCGCATAAAGAGATAGATGATTCAATAAAACATATTAAGTCACTTATCGATGAATATGAAAAAGTGAGTACTTATGTCTGGGGAATTGAACTTAAAGAAATTCATCAAGTTATTGGTCAAATTGGAGTGACTAGGTACAACGAGAATGTAGAATCTGTTCATGTTTATTATTGTATAGGTAAGTCCTGGTGGAATAAAGGGATAACCTCTGAGGCTTTTTCTGCAATAATAAAATATTTAATGGATGAAGTAAGGGTTAACCGTATAGAAGCTAGACATGATCCACGTAATCCTTACTCTGGCAAAGTAATGGAAAAGTGTGGTTTGAAGTATGAGGGCACACTAAGGGAAGCTGGTATAAATAATCAGGGAATATGTGACGAGTCATGGTATGCGTTGCTTAGAAAAGATTACTATGAAAATGAGCATATATCATAGTTTAATTTTATAATCCATGCCCAATCGTATTAGTATTTTCTACAAGTTAAAAGATTTGATTTTCAATTGCATCAATTTCTTCTTAATTTAACATAATGACTAGAAAAACGAACAATTTACTTAAACACTGCATTATTCAAAGCTGGATTTTGCAGTGTTTTTACGTCGCATTACAAAGACTATTTGTATCTATTTTAAATTTACGATATATACTCTTTCTGAAAAAATGTGATGTAATTATCAAAATTTTAAAATCCCAATGATGATCTTTGCTACGAAAATAGAATAAGCAGTAGGCGTACCATGTCAAATCTCATACCCATTTTTATTGGCGGCTGTTAGGCAAATCATGAATCGTTGAAAATTAAATAATACGGTGTTAAAAAGTGGTATAAAAAGTTTAATATTTACAAGTTATATGGAGTAAATGGTTTTAAAATGATATAATGTAAGTATTTGGGACTAAATAGCAAAATGAAATTTTTATACAAGGAGGAAATTATGTATAAATCGAAACAATCAAAGATTGGAATTATATCTTTTTTTCTAGCATTTATCCCTATTATATATGCTGTTATACAGGCCATTCTAGATTTTTCTACGCCTATAGTTTCAGGATTTAACAAAGGAGCAGCAATTTCATATTTTATTATGAATTTAATATTTGCTATATCTTTGGTCAGTTTGGTTCTTGGTATTGTTGCACTTACGCGAAAAGGATATAAGAAAGGTTTGCCGATAAGTGCAGTGATAATAAGCGGATTAATTTTATTGATACCACTTATTAGTTCAATAAAAAGTATTACCAAAGTATTGAATATTTAAGTTATTTAATTGGAAAAGTAAAACTTACTACTATAGTTTTTACATGAAATAAATAACAGTTGTAAATTTATGTATAGTATTTATAATGTGGAATGACCCAGATTTATATATCACTTTTCCTACAGATAAGCCTATATTGGCACAACACGATATCGACGCACCGTTTCTAAAAGATAGTGATTGTAATTTGTAATTGATACTAAACTATTTAGAATAATTCAACATTTTAGTTTTGTATATTCTTATTTAGCGAAATAATTGAAAAAATGAATGATTCATAAAAACACTGTATTATTTAAAAATTTTACAGTGTTTTTTCGTGGTATTACCAAAAACTAGTTGTATCTATTTTAAATTTACTGAGGTTTGGCTTGATATGTAACAATATTACAAATATGATATAATCTTTATAAACCTTAGTGAAAATTATAAAATAAAATTTAATAAAGTTTATTGATTTAATTTTTATGCAATTGGAGGAATATTAATGTCTTTTGAGAGAAATAAAGATGACAATATAAATAATAATAATTTTATAAGTATTACTAGCAAAGTAGTAAAAATATCAGATGCTAAAACAGATGAAAGACTCCATCAGTTGCTGAAAGAATATGCTAAGTTAGTGACTGTACGTACTCATCCCCATAAATTTAAGGAAATAGAACAGTATTTTTTTAAACAATGTGATGCTTTACCTCTAGCCTTAAATGATGATCGTTTGAGCCTTTTTAAAGCAGATGTGATTATGAGACATTTTAAAGATAAGGAGCATAAAGCACCAAGATTTTCTGATATGACAGACGAAGAAATAACAAAATGGCATAAAGAAAAAAGTGATTTGTTTCTTGAGGCTCAGTGCGCTCATCCTCAACAATTTGGGCTTAATATTCATGGATACTATTTACCTCATACAGAACGTAATAAAGTTTTTTACGATGATCCTTATCAAGGGAGTGATATATGTTTCTTCTTTGAGGAAACTACGGAGGAGTACTATTTTACCTGTGTTGAATGTAATCTTATGTATCAAGTAATAATTTTTATTGGTATAAGTGAGAATGATATTAAAAAACATAATCAACATTTCGTAACATACATCAATGCAATGGTTGAAATGGGATATTTGCCTAAATTATATTAAGAACGATAATTTTTAATATCTATATATAAAGATAAATAGTAATTTGTAGAGCAACTTAACAGCGATTTAACTAACTATGGAACAAGGTAACAAGCTAGAATTTGCATTATACATATAGGAGGATAATATGTTTCCAAATAAAGAAATGGCTGAAAAAGAATTAGAAATAGCAGGACAATTAAACCAAGGACCGTGGACAGAACATTCTATCAATGTAGGATTAGCGGCTCAAATTATTGCAGAAAAATGTAGTAATATTAACCCAGTCAAAGCATATGTGTTAGGACTTCTTCATGATATAGGTAGAAGATATGGAGTAAGTGCTAGAAGACATGGTATTGATGGATATAAATTTATGAAGGAAAAAGGGTGGGATGAAGTAAGTAGAATTTGCTTGACACATTCATTCCCAGTACCTGACTTTGACAAAGAAATAGGGAAAAATGATATGAGTGATGAAGAAAGCGAATTTGTTAGGAAGTATCTTAATGACATAATTTATGATGACTATGATAGACTGTTGATTGTTTGTGATGCACTTGCAGATGCTCAAGGTTTTTGTATGTTAGAAAAGCGGTTTGTTAATACAACAAGACGTTATGGAACATTTCCATTTACCGTGGAGCGTTGGAATGCAACATTTGAAATGAAAGAGTATTTTGAGCAACAAATGAATTGTTCTATATATGATATTCTTCCAAATATAAAAGAGAGCACATTTATAGATGTACCACTATGGAAACCACCAGTAAAATAGACAAATTCCAATTTAAGTTTGAGTAATGAAAATAGCAATTTATTTTTAGAACATAAGATGAAAATAAGAAAAAAAGTACACTTGCCCATTAGAGTTAGTGCACGACATGATTAGTTGTTTTAAAGGAGCTTGCTTCTAAAAAGTATTTTAATGAAAATAAAACTTTTATTGAAAATTTAAAACCTGATGTTCTTTTAATTGAAAGTAGACCTGAACAACTGGATAATGGCAATTTTGCAGATGGTCCTACTGAAATGCTTTATTGCCATTTGATAGCAAATAAACTTGGTATTCCAGTAAAAGGTGTTGATTGGGGTATCCCAGATGACAAAAATAAGCCTAATTCAACTAATTCTATAAGGGATAACTATATAAATGAAAATATATTAAAAAACGTTATTGGACATAAAAAAGTGTTAATTTTAATGGGAACGGGTCATGTACCGCTTGAATATTAATGAAAGAAACATTATAAATATAAAATAAATATTGACACTTTGAATTCTAATTGTTAAACTATAAATAGTTAGCAATCTAAGAAAATTTCGGGAGGAATTTGAATGACTAATTCTAGATACTCTATACAAACACCATATTCACAATTAATAAGAAGTATTGCCATAAAAATGAAACTCAGTTCTGATGAAAAAGTGAAAAAGTTAGGATTAAATTCTCAACAAGGACGCATGATAGGTTATATTTATGAACATCAGGACAGTGGTATTATTCAAAAAGATTTGGCACGAGCATTTCAACGTACAGAAGCAAGCATTACAAGTATGCTTCAAGGGTTAGAGAAAAAAGGATATATAGAAAGAAGAATTCCTAAAGAGAATGAAAGACAAAAATATATATATGTATTGCCTAAAGGTGCTGAATTAATAGAAGATTTTAATAAATCATTGGTTGAGGAAGAGGAAAATATTATTGCAAGCTTGACGGAACAAGAAAAAGAGACGTTGTTAGCTTTGCTATTGAAAGTAGATAGAAATTTATAAGTTATTAATATAATAACTTATACCTAAAAACTTAGAACTCTAAGAATATGAATTCTAAGAATACTTATTGTGGAGGATGAAATTATGAAACAAAAATTGTCAAACGAATATTATTTAGAAAATGCACCAATTACTAAGGCAATTGCACATTTGTCTATTCCTATGATGATTGGTATGTCGGTAGGTACAATATATAATGTTATTAATGCTTTTTTTATTGGACTATTAAAAAATACAGATATGTTAACTGCCATTACTTTAGGACTACCAATTTTCACTATATTGATGGCTTTTGGAAATATGTTAGGAGCTGGAGGTGGAACATTTATAACTCGTCTTGTTGCAAAACAAAATATAGATAAAGCTAAGAAGGTAGCAGGATATACTTTTTACAGTAGTATTACCATAGGAGTTTTGCTTGGAATAATCTTAACAATAGCACTTACTCCTATTGTTAAGATTATGGGGGCAGATACTTCTGCTATTATTAATTATACAAAAAGCTATTCTTTAACTATGTTTATTGGTGGTTTTGCAATTGTAATGAACTTTGCATTGGAGCAGGTTGTGAGAGCAGAAGGAGCATCAAAAGAATCAATGTTCGGAATGGTTGTAAGTACAATTTTTAGTCTTATTTTTGACCCATTATTTATACTATTATTTAAATTTAATGTTGTAGGAGTAGCATTGTCAATGATTTTAGCTAATATAGCTTCATCTATTTACTATGTTTATTACTTGGAAACGAAAAGTGAGAATTTAAAAGGATTTATTAAGAATTTTAATATTTCTCTTAAAGATAAAATAGAGATATACAAAATTGGGGTTTCTGAACTGTTCCTAGCTGGTTTTCTAATTATTACAACTCTTCTCTTGAATAATTATTCAATTAGATATGGAGAAAGTGTAGTAGCTAGTTTTGGGATTGCTTTGAGAATTGTACAAGTACCAGAATTTCTTGCAATGGGGCTTGCACTAGGAATTATTCCTTTAATTGCATATAATTTTTCTAATGAAAACTTTAAGAGATTAAAGGACAGTATAAAACAATCAGCTTTATGGATTTTGGGATTATCAGGCGGAGTTGTTACTTTAGTTTATATTTTTAGAAATGTAATTATTCATCTGTTTTCTAATGATGCAGCAGTATTAAGTGTTGGAGTTTATATCATGGCTGCCATGCTTATTTCCGCATTTTTCAATGGATTTACAACATTATTTATAGGAATTTTTCAAGCATCAGGTCAAGGAACACCATCAACAATTATGTCAATTACACAGGGAATTCTTTTTATTCCTGTCATAATAGTATTGAATAATTTCTTTGGATTGCATGGTGTTATATGGTCCATGACCATTACAGAAATAATTACATTTTTGACTGGAGTAATACTATATATTATTTTTAATAATAAACTAAAGAAGAATCAAGCAGTAGCAAACTAGCATCAATAAATATTGTATCTATTGAGAATTTAAGATAGATACACTTTATTTTTTATTGCAATAAAGTAAAGTTTGATATTTGTAAACTATGTTATAATTTAGTAAAAGATGAAATTGTAATTTATCGTGGAGAGGAGTTAAATAATGAATCTATTTACAATAAACTATGCTGCATTGGGGAAAAACGAAAAAAAACAGATGTATTATGATTTTTCAGAGAATGCTCAAGAAACTTTTAATAAATATTCAGATAAGACACAAATATTAGCACAACTTCTTTTTATTAATAGAGTGTTTAATTCATATAGTGAAACAATGATGAAGGTTGGAAAAGAAATGTCCATTTTGATGAAGGATGCACTAAATATGTTATGGGATTATTTGGAGAACAAGTGTGATATCAGTAATTTTGAGGTGTTTTCCAGTGGAATTGATGCTGTTACTTTATTTCTCAATACAGGAGAGGAAATAGAAGCAGGGGAAAATCTAAATTTCTGGGAAAAGTATTCAGATGAGTGGCACGATACTACTAATTCAATATTATTGCTCAATGCTTTTGGTGCATTATTTTTTCAAATACATGAAAAAAGTATAGATTGGTATTCAATAAGTGAGGATTGCCTTTTAGGAGAACTTAACGAAATTGTTGGAAGTTATTTTGAAGATGTTTATACAAATCCAACAGATGGATATAAATATGATGAGTTAGAACTTAGAATAAGTCAAATTTGCGAAAGTTCTACTTTTGTAAAGATTATGTCATGTATAATAAAAGATATGAAAGAAGCAGTGAATTCTGAAGAAAAAGGTGTTAATGAAATTACAAGACTAAGAGCTGAATACAAAAATAAGTTTTTATTTTCACCAATAGAATGTGAAAGATTAGCTGAGTACTTTAAATAGTAATCTTTTATGATTGTGTCTTTAGTGTAATACAAAGTTATAAATTCCAATTTAAGGTTGAGTAATGTAAATAGTAATTTGTTTTTAGGGGATAGTGTGAAAATAAGAAAAGAATATACCTGCCCATTAGAGTTAGTGCATAACGGTAGCTACGTCCCTAGATAATTCATCTAAACTTAGTGGAAGAAACAAAACTCTAAAGAGAAAGCGATTCACCTTAAATCAAAGATTTAAATGCTCCTCTCTAAAGTAAAACAAGTGTATATACTAATTTATATGAACATGTTTATTTTATGGTGCGTTGCTTAGGTATCCTACTCTCACAAGGCACACCTATCTGACATTTTCCACAGCCCAATCTAGGCTTATATTTTTCAGCTGTTTTGCTCAAAAACTTAGAGCATATCATGTGATCTTTACCATTTTCTATAGATATTGCATTGACTGGACATTTTTTTGCACATGAACCACACATGGAACAATATTCATAGACATTTTCATACCCTCTCTTCTGAGGTGGCAAATATAATTCTGTGATTATACTACCAAATCTTCCAGCCATACCTTTTGGGGTTATGAGACCTTTAGAAAGTCCAAATGTTCCAAGTCCACATACAAAAGCCACATGTCTTTCGGACCAATTGCTTGTAAATGATGCTTCTAGGTGGGGCGAATATTCCTTAGCCCAAAACCTTTCATCCAAAGCAGGCACTACACTAAATTTCTTTAATATATTCATTCAAATTATAATGAAGGAGAATAACCATATAGAAACTACATAATAGTTCATATACTACTTTTAAGTTTTTTACAAAAGTGCTCCCCTAACTATAATTTAAAATAAATTTATGATATTATTATATAACGAAATTATTTCGATATATATGGAAGTAATGTATTTAATTTATATAAATTTGGAGGCTATTATGTTGAAACCAGATCCTATGATAGATGATATAGCATCATTAATAGCAGATTCTTCTAGATGTATAATGCTTATGAGTCTGCTTGGAGGACAACGTACAGCAGGAGAATTAGCTAAAGCAGCTAGTATAAAACCACAAACAGCAACCTTTCATTTATCTAAAATGGTTAATGCCGGAATAATTGAAAAGTATGCATATGGTCGATATAGATATTTTAAATTAGCTAATGAGGATATTGTAAAGTTACTTCAATTGCTTATGAAGCTTTCAAAATCACCTAAAATAACTTCACTAAGCCAGTCTATACATTCAGAAGCTTTAAGAAACGCAAGACTTTGCTATGACCATATTGCTGGAAAATTAGGAATAAAGCTTACGAAAGCTCTTTTAAAATTTAACTATATTGAATTAGAAAAAGACATATTTTATATTACTGAGTTAGGGTATAAAAAATTTATTGAACTAGAAATTATAAAAAGCAGAATAAAAGATATAAAAGGGCTAAGTGGCACTAAATGTTATGATTGGAGTGAAAAAGACTATCATATAGCTGGTAAGCTAGGATATATCATTGCTAATGGATTAATTGAATTATGTTGGATTAAAAAATCTCAAATAAATAGAGAATTAGAGATTACTAAGGTAGGCAAAGTAAATTTATATAAGAATTTTGATATAAGTTAATTTTTACCCTATATGAAATCATATATAGCATGTACCCATACATTTAAAGAAACAGAGCAGTATTTTTTATAGGGAACGTTAAAATCAATTTTAATAATGACAAACTATAAATTTAAACTTCGAATCTGATATTAAAAAAGGTAAATTTAACATAGTAGTTCTAGATGACAAATATAATATTTTGAAAGTAATAAAAGCAAATTCAAATGGAAAAGAAAAAATAAATGCCACACAGGATGGAAAATATAAAGTTGAAATGCTAGGAAAAAATGCTGGAGGAAAAGCGTTTGTATATTGGAGCAAATAAATACTTGCTAGTTTGTAAGTATAGCCCAATATCAATAGAGATTGATTTATAGAAAATAATTCATATTTTAAAGTTAAGTATTATAAATAATAAATTAAGTTGAAAAAATACTTAAACAATTTATGAGTAATTTGAAATTATTGTGACATAACTTTTGATACTGTAAACACGAATGATGCTCTTTAATAATTGAATAATCCAGTGTTAAAAATTTCTACCCTTTCTGTAAAATAATGAAAATATATGGATGTTATGATATAATTTTTATAATAATTAAATCGCAGTTGCAAAAAATTATGAAACTTAGTTATAAGAATGAGAAATTTTAAGTAGTCTAAGCATAAATTTAGTATATTTATTTAACTTTTTCTTTTATGAAAATGGGGGATATAAACTATGAAAATATTAATTGTTGAAGATGATATTTCTATCGCTGAGTTGCTTTGTGATTCATTACAAAAGTGGGGTTATGAAGTTGACTATATAAGAGATTTTTTGAATATTACAGAACAGGTAGCGAGAATAGTACCACATTTGCTGTTATTAGATGTCAAATTACCATTTTATAACGGATTTTACTGGTGTAAAGAAATACGAAATATTTCTAATATACCAATTATTTTTATATCTTCAAACAGTGACAAAATGAATATGGTAATGGCAATGAATATGGGGGCTGATGATTACATCACTAAGCCTTTTGATATATCAGTGCTTGTGGCAAAAATACAAGCTTTACTTAGGAGAACCTATACTTTTCAAAAACAAAATAATATGATTGAATACCATGGCTTAATTTTATTGATTGATGAAAACTCAATTTCATACAATGGTCAAAAGGTAGAGCTAACAAAAAATGAATTTAAAATTCTGGAGCTTTTGCTAAAAAATAAGGGGTGTCCCATTTCAAAAAAAGATTTGATGATGAAGCTATGGAATGACGATTATTTTGTTAGCGATAATACTTTGTTTGTAAACATTGCCCGTTTAAGAAAGACACTTGAAGATATAGGATTACCTGAGATAATAGTCACAAAGAAAGGTATTGGATATATGGTAAATGAATAGTATGAAAACATTGATTTTTTGTCTAAAAGCATTTTTAAAATCAGCTTATCGACAGATTATTTTTTTTCTTTTTTGCATAAGCTTTTATGTTTTATCCGCCATATTGTATAAAAGTCTGGTTTCATCAGTGATTTACACCATTTATGTACTTACATTTCTTGGTGCTGTTTATTTTATCGCTGAATTTATAAGGTTTTATCGTAAACATATATTTTTACAAAATGAAATTAACAAAGATTTAATTACAATAGAAGAAGAAAATTTTAGCAATAATCTTATTGAAACAGATTACCAAAACTTATTACTTAAATTATATAATCAGTCAAAGCGTTTGTTAGATGATAGAGAACAGTTAAATAGAGAGCAGTCTGATTATTTTAATTTATGGGTGCACGAAATCAAGACTCCAATTTTTGTTTTAGATCTTCTTGTTCAAAATAAGATTAAGGACACTGATACTATACTTAAATTTAAACAAGAATTGTTTAAAATCGAACAATATACTGAAATGGTTTTACAATATCTAAGAATTGAAAGTCTTACAAAGGATTTTAAATTCCAGCAATATTCTCTTTATAAAATCGTAAAAAATGCTGTAAAAAAATATAGTATAATTTTTATCAACAAGGATATAGAACTTAAGTTACTTGAATTTGAGACAACCGTACTTACGGATGAGAAATGGTTTTCCTTTATATTAGAACAAGTGTTATCTAATTCACTGAAATATACAAAAGAAGGAAGGATATCCATAGAATTTGATGCATATTTGAACGAACTAAGAATTTCAGATACAGGTATTGGTATTGCTTCTGAAGATTTAGAAAGAATTTTTGAAAAAAGTTTTACAGGATACAATGGAAGAAGCGATAGGACATCAACGGGAATGGGTTTGTATCTCTGCAAAAAAGTAGCTTGTGCATTAAATATTGAAATATCTGCAGAGTCTGCACTAAGACAAGGAACAACAATCAAGCTGCGTTTTGATAAATATAAAGTATAATTTTTACATGACAAAAATGTAATGTTAGATATAAAAATGTCATCTAGGCTTAAGATATAGAAACTTCTTTTACTATATAATTAACTTATAAAGCGAGTTAGTAATGGGAGGAATTGTTATGGCATTTTTAGAAGTAATAAAATTAAAAAAGATTTATAAAGCAAAGCTGGGAAACGTACAGTATACAGCGCTTAAAAATGTAAGTTTTTCTGTAAAAAAGGGAGAGTATGTTGCAATTATGGGGGAGTCTGGATCAGGAAAAACAACTTTGCTTAATATAATCAGTACACTTGATAAAAGTACTGATGGTCAAGTAATTCTTGACGGAATGAATATGTCTATGTTAAAAGACAAAGAAATTTCTTCATTTAGAAGAAAAAATCTCGGTTTTATATTTCAAGATTTTAATCTTTTAGATACCTTTTCGGTAAAAGATAATATTCTTTTACCGTTGGTTCTTTCAAATGTTCCAATTGACAAATCAAAACAAGAGCTGGAACTGCTTGCTAGACAACTTGGACTAACCGAACTTTTAAATAAGTATCCTTATGAAATTTCTGGTGGACAAAAGCAGCGTGTAGCAGTTGCCCGCGCCCTTATTACACAGCCCAAACTGGTATTAGCTGATGAACCTACCGGAGCGCTTGATTCTAAGTCTGCTGGTAATTTACTTACACAGTTTGAAGAAATTAATAAGAACGGACAGACAATTCTAATGGTGACCCATAGCACACAGGCAGCAAGTCATGCTAGCCGTGTACTTTTTATTAAAGATGGTGTTGTATTTCATCAGCTTTATAGAGGAGATTTGACAAGACAAAAGTTTCTTCAAAAAATATCCGATACACTTACCCTAATTATATCTGGGGGTGTCAATCATGAAAACTAAATTTTGTTTTAAGCTGGCAATAAATAATCTTAAAAGAAACAAACAAATTTATATTCCTTATCTTATTGCAAGCATTAGCACCATATTTACTTTTTTAGTGTATGTAGCAATTGGAACTACAAGCACAATGACAAGCTTGCCACTTCAATCAGAATTTGTTCAGACTTTCTTTAAAGTAGGAACGATTATTATTGGGCTGTTTAGTGTATTTTTTCTAATTTATGCTAACAGTTTTCTGATGAAACAGCGAATGAAGGAGTTTGGATTATTTTCTATTCTTGGACTTGAAAAAAGGCATATGATACTTGTTTTATTTTTCGAAACAATCTTTATTGCTATTACATCTTTTATTTGTACACTGATTCTTGGACTTGTTTTTGGAAATATTTTCTTCAGGTTATTTGTCAATATTATGCATCTTAACGGAGAGAATTATTTTTTTATTGGAGCAAGAGCAATTACAAAAACATTCTCGTTACTTGCAATTATTTATGGAATTGTTTTTGGAATCAATATCTTTAAGATACATCATACCAAAACTATTTCTCTTTTGAAAAGCAATTCCATTGGTGAGAAAGAACCTAAAGGTCATAGTTTAATTGCAATTGTTGGTTTTGTATTACTTATATTTTCTTATCTTTATGCTCTCTCTGCTACCAAGATTTCGGATTTAATTCTGTTTACACCGATTTTAATGACTGCTACCTACTTAGTATTCATAGCGGGTAGTATCGCTATTTTAAAAGCAATTAAAAAGAATGAAAAGCTATATTATAAGCCGCAAAATTTTATATCAGTTTCAAATCTTATGTATCGTATGAAAAAGAATGGTGTGGGGTTAGCCAGCATTTGTATTTTTAGCACAGCTATTATTTTCTTGCTTTCTGTTGTTTTCTCTGTATATTTTGGTAAGGATAACATGCTTAAAACAAGATTCCCAAATTCCATTGAAATAAAAGCAACTGAAAATCTTGAGGGGTTTTATACCAAAATTCATCTTCTTGCAAAAAATAACAATATAACTTTAAATGATAAACAAGATGACTTTTCAGAAGCTGATAATCAGTACACTCTGTCTTTTAATACAGAAGGAACTGAAAAAAATCGAATTGCATTTGCAAAGAATATAAAGAATTCTATAAAAGAAAAGTCAACTATTACTTACTTTGCAAGCAGAGATTTAGAGAGCCTTAATTGGTATAATTACTTTGGCGGTGGTTTATTTTTATGCGTCTTTATGGGAGTTCTATTTTTGATTGCACTTATATTGATACTCTACTATAAGCAGCTTTCAGAAGGGATAGAGGACAAAAAACAGTTTCAAATTCTACAAGATGTTGGAATGGATAAGTGTGAAATAAAGTCTACCATTAATCAGCAAGTAAAATTGATGTTCTTCTTACCTATTGGAGTAACAATTCTGCACATGATTGTTGGATATAATTTAATATGCAGAGTTTTAGCGGGATTTCACTTATCAGATACACTATTAATTTTCAAATGCATATTAATTGTAATTATAGTATTCTTTTTTGTTTATGTTGCAGCATATAAGATTACATCAAACATTTATTATAAAATCATTAATTGATTGCAATAGTAAAGTATGGTAAGCTAAATATGGGGGAGTTAAATCCACCGCTAACAAAACAATCAAAAAATCGAACAATTTTTATAAACACTGCATTATTCAATTTTGAATTCTGCAGTGCTTTTGAGTCGCATTTCAAATTTGGGATAGATAGATCTTCTTTTTATATTAGTATTATAGGTGGACAATCCCACCTATAATTTTTTAAGATGTTTTTATCAAATAATTCTTAAAATGAAATGAAGTTTCCTTAAAAATACATTTTTAAATTGGATTTTATACTGTTGAATTAAAATTAAATTTATTATATTAAACCATAAGGCTTCGCCTTAATTTTTGAGCGTTATAAGGTATTGATAAATATAATTTTGAATTATAAAAATGACTTAATACAATTTAATTATATGTGTACACTTGAAGTTACTAGTTTGTATTTTAACTTTTACTAAGTGTAATAAACGATAGTAATTTATTGAGAATGATTATAAATGGGGGATAGTTAAATGTTATGTAAAGAAGATATAATTAAAATACTCAAGGAAATAGATTTGCCATTAAGTGAATATTGGATAACTTCTGGTGCAGGATTAGTGATTCATGGAGTTAAAGAAGCCACAAGGGATATTGATTTGGGGTGTACAACAAATTTAATTGAACAATATTTGAGAAAAGGCTGTCAATACAGAGTATCATATGATAACTTAAAAATAGTAGAAGTAAGTGACAAGATTGAATTGCTTGAAAATTGGTTTGTAGATGAAATTGAATTCATTGACGGATTGCCAGTTGGTAGTTTAGAAAGTATTAAAAAACAAAAAATGGAACTGGGGAGAGACAAGGATATTTATGACATAAAACTTATAGATGAATATATTAAAAATAAAAAGTAATTCTTAAGATGAAATGAAGTTTGCTTAAAAATACATTTTGTTATCAAAACCACGTTTTTAAAATATGGAGCTATAAGCCTTTTGAAATAATAATATACGCAGTGTACTAAGAAAAAACATTAAGCTATATCAGCCGGAATACAGCTTAACGTTTCTTTGGTTACTTTTATCTAACAGCCTGTAATTTTTTTACCTCAGAAGGGGGTATTTTTCTAAAACCTTTATCTGTTCTATATGCTTTAATTAAACCTTTATTACACCATTTAATTACAGTAATAGGTGCTACATTAAATATTTTTGCAAATTCTGAAGGGGTAAGCATTTCCTTTAAGGACTTGTCCAAGTAACTTTTATGTTTTGTAGTATAACCTAATAACTCATCTATTTCTTTCAGAGTATATCCCTGTTCTTTTAACTTAAGTTTGTAAAAGTCTCTTAAAGTAGTTATAGTAATATTGTCGTCAGGACAATTTTTCCGTAGTATCCAGCGCAGTCCTGTATCTGTATATTTTGTACCCCTCTCATTTATAAAAAGGTAATCTTCCATAGTATATATCTCTTTCAAATATAATTTTAAACAGCTTTCTACATTGGAATTCATAGGAACTTTTCTTGTATAGGAACCAGTTATATTTATAACTCTTTCATCAAAATCTAAATCTTCTAAGGTAAGTTCAGTAACTTCAGCAGCTCTTAATCCAGAATACGCAATTAAATTAAGCATAGTGTAGTTTTTTATTCCATCTATAGAGCAAATTTTTTGAAGTAAGTTTTCTATGTATTTTTCATTTACATAATTATTCTTATTAACTTTGGCTTTTGACATTTTCACTTTCAGAGAATTATCTATTACCATTTCTTTTTGAATACCTTCACTTATTAAAAAGTTATTATAGGATTTAAAGAAATTAATATAATTATTTATATAACTTTCACTTATGTTTGAAGAAATATTCTTTATGTACTTTTTAACAATGTTTTTTTCTAATGTTTTAAATGGAATTTTTATAACTTCTTCATACCATTTTAAGAATTTCCTTAAATAATATATGTATAGGTATATAGAACTGTCCTTCATATTTTGTTTTAGCAAATAATTATTATATTTATAAAAATCATTCATTTTTCATTCTCCTAATTTAAGTATACTTTAATATAAATTATAACAAATTATTGCATATAGAAAATATATTTTATAATATTTTTGCTACTAATATATGAGTATACTTATTAAATTTTCAAAAAGTGGGAATTGTTAGGAAAACATCACTGCTGTTAAGAATATGATAGTTAGTAACTAACTAATATATGTATTTCAGGGTGAATGAATAAATGCGAATGTCAGGATATTAACATAACTTTGAGTTAGGTAAATACTTATTTGGCTTAAAGTATAGCATTAAATAACTTGGAATAGATTTTGATGTATTTATGATCATATAAAAAATTGTATTGCACTAATATAAAAAGTCCAGCTAAGAAATGTCAATAAGAAACTTCAGTTATGCAATTTTAAAATCTAAATTTCATATTGAGGATAAAACATGATTTATAGGTTATTTCATCCAAAATTAATAGAAACACTTATACAGTTTTATAAAATGGATTTTCAAAAAACTTTT
>NZ_JABBNI010000024.1 GCF_012926525.1 Clostridium muellerianum | reverse complement strand
AACATTTGTATATTATCCCAGTAGGCTTCGCCTAAAAAATTGGAAGCTAAAGGAATATTATGGTTAATGCTAACAGGAAATTATGTGCAAATATAAGTTTTATATTTGTACGAAATTTAGGTAATTACAAAAGGTAGATACTAAAAATAAGTATCTACCTTTTAAATTAATTATTTGATTAACTAGAAGCAGATGAAAGTTTCTATTTGTCTTAAATCAATTCCAAAACGTACCCATCTGTGACCAGTCCATCTAAAACCAGAAGCAGATCTTCTTCCTACATAATCTAACCATGCCCAAAATGGTCTTGCTCTTCTTGGCCAAATATAAACATATCTAAATCTACATGGTCTTAAAGAACCTGGATCTACTGCAAATGTACCTGGCATGTATTTTGCGTGAGCATGTTGTTTTGAAGGTGTAATATTTGGTGGCGGACCAAAAGGTGCTCCTCCCATTTGAGGAGACGTTCCACCCATCTGAGGAGGTGCTCCACCAATTTGAGGCTGCTGCTGTCTGATCATAAAATCCATATATGGACAATAGGATAAATCATCTTCTAGATCTTCACTTCTAAAATAGTCATAATAATACATGAAACTACTCCTATTTTTTTGATTACATTATATAATATGCAATAAACTCCATATGGTTAATGTTTATTAGTAAAACTTTCTAAAGAAATATATTTTTTTTACGAATTTTATTATATACAAATATATTAAAAAACAGTTTAAATAGAAGCTTCTTAATTTTATGCTATAATGTAATAAAATCATCATATTTAACACTTTTGTTAGGAGTAACTTATGGGCAAAATAATAGAATTTAAAAATTTTAAAAATAACGCATATAAAGGAGATATAAATGATCCTTCTGAAGATGAAAAACTTTATATTAGAAAAGAAATAAACATTAAATTAGATGAGATTGATTACCTTCTTAATTGTGTATATAAACAAATGTTAATTAATAATAAACTTATTATTGATGCAGAAAATAATTGTAATTTTTCTAAATTAACTTACCTAAAAGATTTTAACGATAAACTTGAGGATATTATGTATTTTTTAACTAATAGTTCCTATCAGGATCCTATTATAATTAAGATTAACTTTATAGAACTTAAATACTTATTAGGTACTTTACAACTTGAACTAGAACTGCTAGATAACTCTAAAAAACTATCCTCTTCTTCTTATTCACCTGTATCATTAGAAAATTTATATAATAGGCTGTTACCAATATATAAAACCTGGGAAAAAGAGATAACCAAAGAATAAACATTATGAGAATGAAGTAGTATTTATTCTTTGGTTTAATAAATTTGTACATTAGCAGTTTTATAAAATTCGATCACGAGGAGGACAAAAGATGAAAAAGTTCTTAATTTTTTTAACAACTGCCTTAATTTTCACGTTATTTCAAGTATCTAACTTTAATATGACAAAAGTTTGTGCTGAAGGTATTGGAAATACATACTATGTATCTCAAAATAATGGTACTGGAAAAGGTGATTATGGAAGCATAGACAATCCTTTCAATACTATTCAGGCTGGAATAGATGCACTTAAACCAGGAGACACTCTTTTAATAAGAGGCGGAACCTACTTTGAAACCACAAATGTGTTTGATAAAAATGGATCAAATGATGCTTGGTACACTATAAAAAACTACCCTGGAGAAACTGTTATTATGACAGGAAATAATGAAAGGGTAATTGGTGCAAAAGATGGAGTGGATGCAATAACCTTTGCTGGTTGTTCTTATTGGAAAGTTGATGGAATCACTATGAAGGACTATACAGGTGCTGGAATATACGTAACCAAAAGTTTTACAACAAAAATAAAATCTAGTTATATTGATATGGAGAATTTGACTATATATAATTTAGATTATCCAGTATATAGAGGTATCGGTACTTCAGGCATAGATGGTGAAGGTTCTGATTACTGCAGTGTTAAAAATTGTGAAATATATAATGTAGGCTTAAAAATAAATAAGCCAAAAGATCACGGGATATACATAGGTTATGACTGCTACAATTGGACATTCACAGGAAATAAAATTCATGATAATGCAGGTGCAGCTATACAAATGTATGGTAGACCAAATGGAGGAAGTAACTGTACAATTACGAATAATCTTTTATACAATAATCATGCTTATGGTATGGCTGTTGCTAGTAATGCAACTAATAATTACATATATAATAATGTATTTTATGGTAATTCCATAGATGATATTTATATGATGGATAACGCTGTTAAAAACTGGGTTAGAAATAATTTGTTCTTAAGTAAAAATAGCATTTACAACGTACAGTTAACAGATGCAACCTCAGTAGATAATTCTTTTGATAATGATATTTACTACAAAGCTAATAAAATAGTGGCTAACAGATATGATCAAACATTGTATTTTGAAAATTGGAAAGCTTACTCAGAAGAATATTATGGTAGATGTATAAACAGCGATGCTGAAGCTGAAGCATTAATAAATAATTGGACACCTGTTAGTAATAAAAAATATTCAAGTACTAGATTAAGTGGGCAAGACAGATTTCAAACAGCATGCAAAATTGCTGAGAGCTTAAATAATGGAACAGTTAACAATGTAGTTATTACATCTGGTTACAATTTTCCAAATGCTCTTAGTGGCAGTGTTCTAGCTAAAAAATTAGATGCCCCTATTCTTTTATGTGGCAGCTATCCTTTTGAAAACATTAGCACTTTAAACTATATAAAATCTCATTTAAATAAAGATGGAACAATATATATTCTAGGAAATGAAGAAGAAGTAAATAATAATATAGTAACTAATTTGAAAGATTTAGGATATTCAAATATAAAAAGACTTAATGGTAATTCAAAATATGACGCCATAAAAACTATAAATGATGAAATAAATCCTAAAGAAGGAACTCCAATAGTTATAGCTGGCGGAAATGTATTTGCAGATGGTTTAAGTATATCAACTATTGCTGCCGCAAAAGGTTATCCAATAGTTTTATCCGATAGTAATGCTTTATCTGATTCTGCTTTACAAACTATCAAGAAGATTAAACCTTCTAAAATCTATATTGTAGGAGGAACAGGTGCTGTATCTGATAACATAAAAGAACAGATCAAAAACAGTATCAGCCTTTCTGACAATGATATATTGAGAATATGGGGAATGGATAGGTATGAAACTTCATTAAATATAGCTAAATATTTTGATTTAGATAGTTCCACAGTAACCTTTGCTTCAGGAGAAAATTTTCCAGATGCTTTAGCTGGCAGTATATATGCAGCAAAGTATAATGCTCCAGTTATTCTTGTAAACAGCAACATAATAAATCAAAAAAATTATATTAATGGAAAAAGTTATTTAAACCAAGTTATCTTCGGTGGACCAGGAGTTGTTCCAGAAAGTATAAAAATTAATTTAGCAAAATAACTGGCTCCTATAATAAAGTTGTCTAAAAACACACTTTACAGTAAAATGTTTAATATAGTTTTTTATAATTTAAAAATGAAGCTGTGTTAAAATTAATAAAATATATAATTTTTTTCATAGTAGTTTTTTAGAAAAGTAAAGTCTTAGTTTTAAGTATATTATAAAAAGGGCTTCTCAAAATACACGCAAATGTACTTTGAGATAGCCCTATACTTTTTCTACACCACAGTATACTTCTTAGTGTATAGCTTTCTTTTTATAACTCTTTCCTGATGTATCAACACTCCCTATTGTTATTAAGGCAGCTTCATCAAATCCATGTACAATGGACTTTAATTTAGAAATTTCCAAACGGGTTACCACCACATATATTACATCTGTAGATACACCTTTATAACCACCTTTTCCACTAAGTAAAGTTATCCCTCTTCCAAGTCTATCCATTATAGCTTGTGATATCTCTTCATGTTTACTTGAAATAATAAATACAGCCTTGGACTCATCTATACCATCAACTATAATATCTATAAGTTTCATTGCTATAAAATATGCGATAAGGGAATACATGGCCCTGTCCCAGCCAAAAATAAAACCTGCTGAAGTTAATATAAAGAAATTAAAAAACAATACTATTTGTCCAACTGAAAAGGTTGATCTTTTGTCCAAAATTATTGCAACTATTTCAGATCCATCAGTAGATCCACCATTTCGTATTATTATTCCTATTCCTAATCCTGATATTATTCCACCAAAAACCGAAGCCAAAAGAACATCTTGAGTTATACCTGGAATAGGCTTGAAAATAGATATTCCAATAGAATAGCATACTACAGAAAATAACGTTGATATGGTAAAAGTTTTTCCAATTTGTTTATATCCAATAACAAAAAACGGTATATTTAGTATAAAGGTGAGAACCCCTAGTGGTATGTTAGTAAAATGGCTTACCATAATTGATATTCCAACTAATCCACCATCTATAATATTATTGGGTATTAAAAATATTTCCAACCCAATAGAATACAAAATTGCACCTAACATCATTAATAAAATTTTAGTAGTTTTTGAATAAATATTTATATATTTTTTTATCACAAAATTCCCCCTTCATTTTTGTAAAAATATTATCTTTACTATGATTTTTATGTTAATATACGTATAACTGCTTAAAAATATGCAAAATATAAATTTTACTTTACATAATGTATATGAATATTATATCAAAAATTCTTGCAATAAACAATTATCAATTATTACTTATTCTCAACTGATATCAATTTAAATATGTTAACTATTAAAATATTAGTTCATTATTTCTTACATATTAGAGATATACTTCATGCTTGTTAAAATTACAAATTCCCATACTACTATTTAAAAATTATAGGTAAATTTAACAAAAGCATTGTAAAAACGTTTTCAAAAGCATATAATAATATTAAGAAACGGGTAATTTTATCAATATATTTCGCATATATAAACATTTTTAAATGCTAATTACTTACCAACAATAAATATTAAAAAAAGAAAAAACAAATTACAATAGTATTTTGTTTAAATTATAATTATGGAGGTGGCATATTATGGTAAGTTTGAACTTTTTAGATGAACAAGCAAAAGATAAAGATGAAAGAATAGAGAATTTAACTGAAGTAATAAGCAGCCCTGAAAAAAACTATACTCTTGAAAAAGAAAAAATAAATGAAGATAACAGTGACTTTTCAATACTCTACATTATATTTTCTGTGATTCCAATGGTTATACTATTAATTTTATTTGGTTTATAATAAAATTTTAATTCATGTTTGACTTAGGAATTAATATAAGTTATACTTTAGTCAGTAATCATGCAACCGGCGGAAATGGAATTAACCATAAGGAGCATGATTTAAAAAAGTTATCGACCGCCTGGGTAGAATATATTATTTTACCCAGGCGTTTTTTGCTTTATTTTATTTTTGGAGGTTAAATTTATGAAAAATCAAGAAGTTGTACTTAAGTATGGATGTAATCCACATCAAAAACCGGCAAAAATTTATGCTGAAAATAAAACACTACCTTTTAAAATACTAAATGGTAATCCTGGTTACATTAATTTTATGGATGCCTTCAATTCATGGCAATTAGTTAAAGAATTGAAAATAGCTACAGAACTTCCTGCTGCTGCTTCCTTTAAACATGTAAGTCCTGCTGGTGCTGCAGTAGGTGTTCCATTAAGTGATACATTGAAGAAATCCTATTTTGTATCAGATATTGACTTATCTCCTGTAGCTTGTGCTTATGCACGTGCTAGAGGTGCAGATAGAATGTCATCTTTTGGTGATTGGGCTTCTATAAGTGATGTAGTAGATCTTCCTACAGCTCAAATTTTAAGTAAATCTGTTTCAGATGGCATAATTGCATTAGGATATACTGATGAAGCTTTAAAACTTTTAATGAGAAAGAAAAAAGGAAACTACTGTATCATTCAAATGGACTGGGATTATGAACCTTATGAAATAGAAAAGAGACAAATATATGGAATAACCTTTGAACAAAAAAGAAATAATGTGATAATAAAAGAAGATATGCTTAATAATATAGTTACTATTAATAAAAATATTAGTGATGAAGCTAAACGTGATTTACTTATTTCTATGATTACTTTAAAATATACTCAATCCAATTCTGTTTGTTTTGTTTTAGATGGTCAAGTAATTGGTGTTGGTGCAGGACAACAGTCCCGTATACATTGTACTAGACTTGCTGCTTCTAAAGCAGATACATGGTTTTTAAGACAGCATCCAGCCGTCCTTAATCTACCTTTTAAAGAGGATGTTTCAAGGCCAAATAGAGACAATGTTATAGATCAATATCTTAGAGATGATATTACTCCTATGGAATTAAAAGAATGGAAAAGTGTATTACAACAAATACCAGATAGATTAACAAAAGAAGAAAAAAGAACCTGGCTTTCAAATTTAACTGGAGTTTCTTTAGGTTCAGATGCATTTTTCCCTTTTAAAGATAATATAGATAGAGCTGTTCAAAGTGGAGTTAAATACATTGTACAACCTGGAGGATCATTAAGAGATAATTTAGTAATAGAAGCCTGTAATAAATACAATATAGCTATGTCATTCTCTGGAACAAGATTATTTCACCATTAAAAGTTTTACATATAAAAAATAAACTGTACCAAATAGTACAGTTTATTCTTTATATTCTTTATATTATTTACATATTACTATTTACTGAATGATTCGTATTCTTCTTTTCATATAAGTAATGCATTACAAATGCAACTATACCAAAGAATATTGGTCCTGCAATCATCCATATTGTATCTTTTAATTTTCCATGCACTGCTGGTTCTATTATTGTAAAGAAATTAGCAAATCCTATAGTAAATGTAACCACTATAACAGCAATCCATGTCCAGGCATTACTTTTAAAAACTTCAAAAGGCTTCTGAATATATTTTTTCTTCTTAAAACCAATGAATGCAATTGACAAAAACATATATGGAACAGTCATTGCCACGTTAGTCATCTCTATTAATATAGTAAAGAATTTAGATGCTGCATCTCCTCCAAAGGATACTAATGCTATAAATACCACTACAATTATGCACTGAATCCACATAGCATTTTTAGGCATCCCATCTTTAATTTCAGCCATTTTACCTGGCCATAATTCTTTTGGCGTACCTTCTATTAATTGTTTCAATGGTGCATAACTTAATGTAAAGAATGCTCCTGTTAGTGCCAAAAACATGGACAATCCCATATATCTAGCCATCCAAGCTCCCATTGTTAACGAAGCAGCTTGGCTAAGTCCAAAACCTTTTCCCAATTGATATCCCAAATTTTGCATTACTACATAAGCAACATTACCCATGTGTACACCTTTTACTGACAATACATCGCTCCAATTAGTAAATACACCACATAAGAATATACCTATAGCATATCCTATAGCAATAATTATTGCTGCTATTGTAACACCCTTTGGAAATGTTATTTCTGCTTTTTCAGTTTGATCTACTAATCCTCCAACCGCTTCTATTCCACCATAAGCAAATAATGCATACACTAAAAATGATAATATGCTAATTGTACTTTGATATCCTGGATTTGGTGATTGTGTAAAAGCAGCTGATGCTGCAACTGGTTGAGCTAAGTGACCACCATTTACTATTAAAACAAGTACTGCACCAATTAGTAATACAATGTTAAGTAAAGCTACTGCCGTACCACCTACTGATGTTACCTTTGTTATTTTTTCTAATCCTTTAGATGCTGTTAATGTTACAATTAAAATCCAGCATACTCCTAATACTCCTAATACTTGAGTAGACTTTAGTCCTAACATTCCCCAAGTTGCAGTTTTATCACTTCCAAATATTGCGTTTGAAAATGGTACCCATATTGTTGAAGATATATTAACCATCCAAACTACATATGAAGCATACCACATAAATGTACCTATAAAAGCAAATCTAGCACCAACAGACTTTTCCATCCATGAGTAAATTCCACCTTTTTCACTTTTAAATGCTGCTCCATATTCTGCCATCATGAATGCATAAGGAATAAAAAAGGTTATTGCTGATAAAATGAACCATGGTATTGCGCTATACCCCATCAAATAAAACGATCTAGGTATGTTAGTAAATCCAAATACTGATGTAAAAATCATTAATACAAGTGCTATTAAAGTCATCTTTTTTTGTTTTTGATTATCCGGTTCCATTTTTGTCCCCCTAAATTTTTTCTTTATTTGTCACTTCTTTTTCTAAACTTTTTATTACATTTTCTCATATAATTCAATTGTTTTAAGTATTACTTCTACAGCCTTTTCCATAGCATACACTGGAATATACTCAAACTTGCCGTGGCAGTTATGTGCACCAGTAAACATGTTTGGTGTAGGAAGTCCCATAAAAGATAATGTAGCTCCATCAGTACCACCTCTTATAGGTTGGATTTTAGGGACCACATTAACTGCTTTCATTGCTTCAAATGCAGTATCCACTATATATTTTACAGGTTCAACCTTTTCTTTCATGTTCTTATATTCATCTTTTATTTCAATTTTAACTATACCTTCACCATATTTTTTATTTAACTTTTCTGCAATACTAGTTATAAATTCTTTTCTTTTTGCAAAATCTTCCACATCAAAATCTCTTATTATATATTCAAGTTTTGTTTCTTCTACCTCCCCATTAAGTTCAACTATATGATAAAAACCTTCATAGCCTTCTGTAGTTGCTGGTGTTTCATTCTCTGGAAGCATGCCCATAAATTCTGAAGCAATAAGCATTGCATTTATCATTGTTCCTTTTGCACTTCCTGGATGAACACTTCTTCCACTTATAGTTATCTTAGCATCTGCTGCATTAAAGTTTTCATACTCTAATTCTCCAACAGCTCCTCCATCTACAGTATAAGCTAAATCTGCATTGAACTTTTCAACATTAAAATGATCTGCTCCTCTTCCTATTTCTTCATCAGGAGTAAATGCAACCTTAATAGTTCCATGTTTAATACTAGGATTATTAATTAAAGTTTCCATAGCAGTAATAATTTCAGAAACTCCTGCTTTATCATCAGCACCCAATAAAGTAGTTCCATCTGTTGTTATAAGTGTTTTTCCAACATAATCCTTTAATTCTGGAAAATCCTTTGGCGAAAGAATTACATTTTTTTCTTTATTTAAAACTATATCCTTACCGTCATAATTTTCAACGAATTTAGGATTTACATTAGCTCCTGAAACTTCTGGGCTCGTATCCATGTGAGCAATAAATCCTATAGTAGGAACTTTTTTAGTAGTATTTGAAGGTAATGTTGCCATTACATATCCATTTTTATCTACTGAAACTTCTTTCATTCCCATCTCTTCTAATTCTTTTACTATTGCTTTCGCTAATACAAGTTGTCCAGGAGTAGTTGGAACACTCTCACTTTCCTCACTTGATTTAGTATCAAAGCTTACATAATTAATAAATTTCTCTACAACATTAGACATACTTAATCCCCCCACAAAATATAAGTATAATTTTAATAATTATACTATTAATATTAAATTAGAATTTTATAGTTCTGCAGCACTACATTCAATTTTTAATAATTTGCTATGAATTTTGCATAAACTTTTTTATAAAGTTATGCATATTATTATGTATCTCCCTTTTAACTATACCACTTTTCTTTAAAGTATTAATCATTATAAAGTATGACTGGATGGGTTGAAATAAGTTTATTTCAATGTCATACTTTGAGTTAATTGTATATATATGCAAAATCATTAAAAAAAGTATAAGATACTTAGAATTTAAGCTGTATATATTTTAATACGTTACATATGTACGCTAATTTTATATAATTCCTATTTCTTTAGCCTTTGCTACAGCTTGTACTCTATTTCGTACAGCTAATTTACTAAATATATTTAATATATGGCTTTTAGCTGTACTTTCTGTAATAAATAATGTTTTAGCTATTTCTGAATTTTTCGCACCACTTTCTATAAGCATTAGCACTTCTTTTTCTCTTTTACTTATTATTTCATTATTTTCTCCACTTGAATATAAATTTAATATTTTGTTTAAATATTCATTTATCTTATAATAATCTTTATTATATTTCATAGATTTTATAGTTTTTAATAAAATTTTATTTGTCTTCACTTGCTTTATTAGAAAAATTCTAATAAATCCGTTTTCACTTCCAACAATGAGAGCTTCTCTTAAATCTCGTGTAGCATTTTCATACTGGTCCTTTTGTGAAAAAATCTCTGATCTCAATATATATGATCTTATAATTATGTACTTATTATTAATTTCTTTTTCAGAAGTTAATATCTTATTTAATATCATTAATGCATCTTCACTTTTTCCTTTATGAATAAGTATTTTAGAAAAAATAATAAGTTCTTCTGTAATTTTAAAATCTCTTTTTGTAATGTATTTTTCCGCAGAATTGATTTTTCCTTGTTCCATAAGTCTTCTCATTTTCAATACTTTAAAATTATCTTTTAACTTATGAAAATAGTATTTATCTAATATCTTATAATCACTACCTTTTTGTGATAACTCTTCTATCCTTTCATGAATTTTATCTAATTCAACTTTTTTATTTTTACTATCCTTTTCTAAAATAATTCCTGAATAAACATAGTACCCTATAAAAGCAGTGTAAATATCCCATTTATCTTCTACTAATTTTAAACCTTTTAATACATACTCTTCTGATTTATTAATATCATTTTTTTCATAATAAATTAATGATAATCCTATATAAAAAATAGCCATCAGTGAAGAGTTCTTAAACTCATCACTCATACTACTATTTAAACATATGTTACATATATTTTCACACTCTATTAATTCACCCATAAGTAATTTTATAAAAATAATAGTTCTATTTACCACTAAATATAAAACATCATCTTCATAGGACTGGCTTAAAAGTAGGGCCTCATGAAAGTATCTTTTTTGTAAAACAAAATCCTGTAAATAAAAACTTACTACACCTAATTTTAAATTTATTATGGCATGCCAAAAAGTATCTTTTTCTAAATATCCAAGAGCTCTTTCATAAAGTTCTTTACTTTTTTCATACTCTGATTTAATAAAAATTTTATCTCCTTTTATAATAGCTAATATACCAATACATTCTTTTTTATAATTTTCATCACTGCAATTATCCAAAGCTTTTTCAGTAAATTCCAAATACTTATAGTAACTTATATCATCATTTATATACATATGCATACAAGCTATACAAAACCTTGGTTTCTTCACTATTATATCTTGAGGTATGCTTTTTAACCATTCTAATACATAAAAATATTCATTAGTAAAAACTTTTTTAACACATTTATCTTCAATTAGCTTTACTGCTTGTTCATAATTTTCTACCTTTATGTATTGATTAATAGCGTTATCTATATGCTCATTTTTTTCATACCATCCTGCTGCCTTATTACTTATTTCAAAAACTTCTTCTTTATTTATTCCATTTAGCTGACTTATCAAAAATTCTTCAAAAAGTCTACAATACCTAAATGATTTTCCATCATAATCTAATTTCTCAATAAATAAGTTCTTATCACATATTTCTTCTAAAATTTTTTGACTGTTTTTTCTTCCACTTACCGCATTGCATAAATCTGCATTCAATTCATCTAAAATACAAGTTTTTAATAAAAATTCTTTAATTTCTCCTGATTGAACATTAAAGATCTCTTCACAAAAATAATCATGAATATATTCATTATTTCCACTAAATCTTTCTTCTATATCAGTTATATCTTTTCTTCTGTTCATAGATAATACAGCAATTTGGATTCCTGCTATCCATCCTTCTGTACATTCATTTAATGCTTTTGTACTTTCTTTTGATATTCTAAATTCTACATTTTCATTAATAAATTCTAAAGTTTCCTTTAGCGAAAAGCTTAAATCTTTTCTATCTATTTCTGTTACTTCACCATTCAGTCTTAGTTTAGAAACATTTATATTGGTTTTTGATCTGCTGGTTATTATAATATGAATATTATCAAAAATACCATCGATAAAGTGTTTTATTCCAGTAAGTATATCTTTGTTTTTTATAAAATGAAAATCGTCTATTACAAATATTAAATTTTCATCTATAGATGATATACTATTTAATGCTATATCCACTATTGTTTCCATAGGAATATCATCATTGTCTTTAAAATTAACCTTTTCACTTTTATCATATTTTTCTTTAAATTTTTCAATTGCTGCAATAAATGAACTCCAAAAAATATCTGGATTATTATCCCTTTCATCCAATGAAAGCCATACCACATTGTTTTGCAATTCCTCTGAATTTATCCATGAAATAACCGATGTAGTTTTTCCACTTCCTGCTGGGGCAGATATAATTGTAAGTTTTGTTTTTAAAGCTCCATCTAACTTTTTTACAACCTTTTCTCTAAAAATAAGTTTACATTTTCTTTTAGGAATTAAAAATTTGGTTTTATTATATTTATAATTTAATATCATTTTTCACAGCCCCCAATATCTTTAATAAAACTTTACATTTCTGCAAACAATTCAATTATTTTAAGTATTACCTCTACAGCTTTTTCCATAGCATAGGTTGAAATATATTCATACTTACTGTGAAAATTATGTCCTCCCGAAAATATATTTGGTGTTGGAAGCCCCATATAAGATAATCTTGCTCCATCTGTTCCTCCTCTTAGTGGTGTTACATCTGGAAATATATTTACTTCTTTCATAGCCTCAATAGCTATATCCACAATATATTTTACAGCTTCTATTTTTTCTTTCATATTCCTATACTGTTCAGTTATCTCAGCTAGTACTGTATTTTCTCCGTATTTTTTATTCAAATACTGTACTATTTTTTCAATAAATTCTTTTCTTTCCTCAAATTTTTTATCATCAAAATCCCTTATCAAGCAATGAATTTTTGTTTCTCCTACATTACCATTAATATGCTCTACATGATAAAATCCTTCAGTACCCTCTGTAGTCTCTGGAGTTTCATTTTGTGGAAACATATTCATGAACTCTGTTGCAATTCTCAAAGAATTTATCATTATTCCTTTAGCTTCTGCAGTATGAGTATTTCTTCCATTTATGATAATTTTTGCAGTTGCTGCATTGAAATTTTCATATTTTAAATCTCCAATTCCCTCTCCATCTACTGTATAGGCCAAATCCGCCTTAAACTTTTCAACATCAAAGTACTCTCCTACTTTCCCTACTTCTTCATCCGTAGTAAAAGCTATTCTAATAGTTCCATGTTTAATTTTAGGGTTTTGTATTAAAAAATCCATAGCAGTAACAATTTCTGCAATTCCTGCCTTATCATCTGCTCCAAGAAGTGTAGTTCCATCTGATGTAATTAAAGTTTTACCTATATAATTCTTTAGTTCTGGAAATTCTTTTGGAGAAAGAATTATATTTTTTTCCTCATTTAATATTATATATTCTCCATTATAGTTCTCCACAAATTTAGGCTTTATATTAACTCCTGAAACTTCAGGACTAGTATCTATGTGAGCAATAAATCCTAATATGGGAACATCTTTATCAATATTTGACGGCAGAGTTGCCATTATGTACCCATTTTCATCTAAACAAATATCTTGCATTCCTATTTCTTTGAGTTCTCTTACTAACTCTTTACCTAATTCTAACTGTCCTGTAGTAGTAGGATTGGTTATAGAATTTTCATCCGATGTAGTATTATACTTTACATACTTAATAAATTTTTCTACAACTTTAGACATAACTATCTCCCCTTATAATAAAATGATTGCAAATACAATCCACCTAAAGTATGATTTTACATAAGTGGATTAATTTAATTATACCATTAATTTCATAAAACCACCTTACAAATTTATCCTATAACTAATATTGCCATTGAAATTTTTCTTATTTAAAAGCACCAAAAATCTCATAATAAAATTAGATTAGGCATCTAAGGCATATTCAAAAAAATAACAAGTCAGTATGCGACAGATATTTTTTGTAAAACAAAGAGACAGATTCTGCAGATAGTTGTTCTATCTAAGAGTTCTGTGGACGCAGTATTACAAAAATAGACTAGCATATAGACTTGATGTTTTTTTGAAGATGTCTTAGAACTAGAGGTCACTGAAAAACTACTTCAGATGGAATACAAAGAACTATTAGAAGAGATGCTTTAGCTATAAAATTAAAAAGAAGTATATTTTAAAAGAATTAAATTCTTTACTCCTTTATATTTAGGAAACAAGTGTAAAAATAACTGAATTTAGGAGAGATAATAAATCTAAGGAAAGTTAATTACTTAATATGGTTATTTTGTGTCTAATCCATATTGTATAGGGTTGTAATAATTTATTCACTAACTAAATCTTATTTATTACAACCCTTGAGTGTTTTTATTATTTAATTTTACTATGGATAATATATATTCTTTAGCATCATTATTACTTTAAGTTATCTGGATTTAATCCTTTTAGTTCATCAATTACAAATAAACCATCTTTTCTTATTAGTACATCATCAAAATAAATTTCTCCGCCACCATATTCTGGCCTTTGTATATATACTAAATCCCAATGTATAGAGGATCTATTTCCATTAAAACAATCATCATAAGCTGCCCCTGGCGTAAAATGAATAGATCCTGCTATTTTTTCATCAAATAAAGTATCCTTCATTGGTTTTAATATATATGGATTAACTCCTATTGCAAATTCTCCCACATATCTTGCCCCTTCATCTGTATCAAATACTTTGTTTACTCTTTCTGTGTCATTAGCTGTAGCTTTTACTATTTTTCCATTTTCAAATTCTAATCTTATGTTTTCATAAGTAAATCCATTATATAATGATGGAGTATTATATGTTATATATCCGTTTACAGAATCTTTAACTGGTGCAGCATAAACTTCTCCATCTGGAATATTCATTTTTCCATCACATTTTATTGCATTTAACCCTTTAATAGAAAATCTTAAATCCGTTCCTTCTCCCTTTATAGCAACCTTATCTGTTTTATCCATTAATTCAACTAAAGAATCCATAGCTTTTGACATTTTTCCATAATCTAAGTTACACACATTGAAATAAAAATCTTCAAAAGCTTCCGTACTTGTTCCTGATGATTGAGCCATTGCAGTATTGGGATATCTTAAAACTACCCACTTAGTTTTAGGAACTCTTATTTCGCCATGCACTGGCTGCCAAAACTTTTTCATAACAAGAGACATATTTTCCCCTGGAACATCTGAAGTTTCAGTTAAATTTCCTGGAGCTCTTAAACCAATGTATGCATCCATATCTTTCATTCTTGCTGCTTCATATTTAGCCATCATTTCTAACTGTTCTTCACTGCAGTTCATATAAAGTTCTCTATCAACTTCTGGTAATTTATTTGTTGCAAAAGGTATTCCTCCTGATAAATATGTTTGTTTTATAAGTTCAAGAGTTAATGGATTTGGTGTTCCTATAGTCTCTATTAAAACCTTTTCACCTTTTTGAATACCACAAGAGTAATTAATTAAATTTTTTGCAAGTTCTATTATTCTAGAATCTTTCATTTTAACTCCCCCATTTTCAGTTTAATATATGCAAAATTAATACATTTATTCTTACATATATTACTATATCACAAATATTAAAATACATCAAAATAGTCTAATAATTTTCATTCATGACTTTCATGTTAAAAAAATTCAATTTATTACAAACATAAACAAATTACTCATATGCTTAAAACTTTAATTTTAAAAACATGACAGAGATAAATCTCTTTATCCTGTCATGCTTTCTAAATTTATATAATTTTATCGGCAAAAAACCTTTTTGCCTCATTTTGCACAACTTCTAAAAATTTATCTCTCTTAATATTTACTGCGCCTAAACTTTCAAGATGTTTACTATATACCTGACAATCTATTAATATAAAGTTTTCTTGTTGTAATTTTTTACACAGAGTAATCATAGCTGCTTTTGAAGCATTATCCATAATAGAAAACATAGACTCTCCAAAAAAGCACTTTCCTATTACAATTCCATAAAGTCCCCCTACTAATTTATCTCCATACCAGGTTTCCACAGAATGCGCATATCCTAAATTATGAAGCTTACAATAAGCTTCTATCATATCATTTGTAATCCATGTTCCACTTTCTTTTCTAACTCCTGCACAATTAGATATTACATCCCTAAAACAAGTATCAAATAAAATTTTATATGTATTCTTCTTCAATAATTTTTTCATAGAATGAGAAATCTTAATATCCTTTGGATACATAACGAATCTAGGATCTGGTGACCACCAAAGTATAGGCTCATCTTCTGAAAACCATGGAAATATTCCATTACTATAAGCAAGTATTAATCTTTCCGGGGACAGATCACCATATGCAGCCAAAAGTCCATCCTCTTCTGCAAGTGATGGATCTGGAAATATTAAATCCTCTGATAATTTAAAAACAGGCACAATTAAAAGCTCCCTTCAAATCTATAACTTATCGCTTCATCCATTATTTCATTATAACATTTTAATATGTAATAAAAAAACCCTTTATTATATAAAGATTATTAATATTTAATTAGCCAATTTTATAATTATATGAATATTAGCATTATACATTTTTTCTAAAAAACAATAACATGTTATAAAAAACTTCATATTATATTTTAAAGATATAATGTGAAGTTAATCATATTATTATTTTGACAAATGTTGTTAATGTAGAATACATCAAGGAGATTCCTTGTAATGAATAAGAAAGGAGTTTTTTATGAACACTTTACTTCCTGCAAATTTAATTCCTAAATTTCAAAATCAATTATTGATACCACCTGTTTACAAACCCACTATAGTTATAGATCCTAATACTGGAAAAGTATTAAGTCATAATTATGTGATTTCTATAAGAGCATTTAGGCAACAACTTCTACCTAAAAAATTTCCACAAACTACTGTATGGGGATATAGTGGAACTGTCATAGATCCTTTATCTGGTTCAACTATCAATAACTTTTACAGTTCACCTGGCCCCACTTTTCAAGCTGAACGCAATATCCCAATTAACGTTCAGTGGATTAATGCTATTAAAACACCGCATCTACTACCAGTAGATCCAACTTTATGCTGGGCAGATCCTAATGGATTAGGAATGGTATTACCTCAAGCAGTTCCACCATTTCCACCAGGATTACCAAAAGCACAAATGCCTGTACCAATAGTTACTCACATTCATGGAGGTGAAAACAGTTCTATTTTTGATGGACATCCTAATGCTTGGTTTACTGCTGAAGAAAAAAAAATAGGCTCTGCATTTATAACTTCGGTTTATAACTATCCAAACAAGCAACCTTCAGCTACATTATGGTATCACGATCATGCTATGGGTATAACCAGACTTAACGTATTAATGGGTCTTGCCGGCTTTTATATTATAAAAGATCCTAAAAATAAATTAGATTATAGCGAATCTATACTGCCAAGTAAAAAATATGATATACCAATTGTAATTCAAGATAGATCTTTTAATAAAGATGGATCCTTTAACTTTCCTACAAAAGGTATAAATCCAGGTATACATCCATATTGGATGCCAGAATTTTTTGGAAACACCATCATGGTAAATGGACGAGTATGGCCAAATTTAAATGTAGAAAAACGTCAATATCGCTTTAGATTATTAAATGGGTCCAATGCAAGATTTTACAAATTAAAATTTTCTAATAATATACCATTTATGCAAATTTCTAGTGATGGAGGATATTTGGCTCATGCTGTAAAACTTAGCTCGCTAACTTTAGCTCCTGGCGAAAGGGCTGATATTCTTGTAGATTTTTCTAACGAGCATTCTAAAAGTAAAATAATTCTTCAAAATTACGCAAATGCACCTTATCCAATGGGAGATGCACCAGATCCTAATACTACTGGACAAATTATGCAATTTACTATAAAAAACTCTCATTCTGAAACCCCTAATAAATTACCTAAAACTTTGAATAAAATTACTAAATTAAAAGTAGATTCTAAAAAAAGAATTTTAGTATTGTTTGAAGTTCAAGGACCAAATGGTCCCAAAGAAGTTTTACTAAATGGTCAAAAATGGTCCGCACCTGTTTCCGAATTACCAAGAATAGGTTCAACAGAAGAATGGGAATTTGTTAACCTTACACAAGATGCTCACCCTATGCATCTACATCTGATACAATTTCAAGTTTACAATCGTCAAGCCTTTAAAGTTAAAGAATATACAAATGACTGGATTGCTCTTAATGGAAATCCTCCATTAAATCATCCTACAAAGCGTTTATCCGTAAAACCATATCTTATAGGGAATCCTATAAATCCTGATTCTAATGAAGAAGGTTGGAAAGATACTGTTAGAGCAAATCCAGGAGAAGTTACAAGAATAAAAGTCCGTTTTGCTCCACAGGACATAGATCCTAAATTAACTTCTCCAGGAAAAAACTTTTATTCATTTAATCCTGAAATAGGTCCAGGTTATGTATGGCATTGTCATATACTTGATCATGAAGATAATGAAATGATGAGACCTTACAAAATAATTTTATAAATTATAATACTAATCATTAAAAGCTGTTTAGCTTTTACAATATAAGCATAATGTGACGTAAGTAACCGAAGAAACGTTAAGCTGTATTACGTCTGATATATGTTGTGCAGGAACACTCGCTTCATTTAAGAAGTTCTAATGCCTGAGATATTAAAAAATGCCTACCTCCTCAAATGTGACCTCCTGTCACTTTCGGAGCTTTTGCCGTCCTGGCAAAAATCACGTCATTTTTTAATATCTCAAGCATAAGAACTTCTAAAATTTGCTCGAATGTTCCTGCACAACATATATCAGTCTTCATACAGCTTAACGTTTCTTCTTACTTCAGTCTACATATATACTATTATCCCTATTATATTAAAAGCGCAGCTTTCATAATAATTATTTTTCATTTATATATTTTAAGTTAGTTATTCTAATCACAACTTAAGGCGTAGCCTGTAAGTAGTAGGTTTATTTCCAATTTTAAATCTATGTGTTATATAGTGTTTTGTTTGATTTTTTTTAATTTTCACAATTATATTATACTAAAATGAATATTTTTGATTTATTTTTCTATCTTGAAGGCTTCCGCCTGAATTTTTAAGAGCTAAATTATAAAATTATCAATATTGATATGTACAACTGAAATTACTAGTTTTGATTTTAACTTTTACGTAGGGATATAGGATAAGCGTTTACTCACATTAGCTAAATTGTTTTCTTATTAGTCTTAGCGAGAAGTTAAGGAAAGCCTTAGAACTTTAGCCTTGTTTGAGGGAACCGAGTTTGGCAAAGTTCTTAGGTTTTCCTTAACTTTGAGCTTTAGACTAATTGAAAACATTTAGCAGTGAGTAAACGCTTATCCTATATCACATAGTAAAAGTTAAAATCAAAACTTTCACTACACTTTACTTCGCAATATTTTTATATTATTACTTATCTGAAATAACAATTTCTACAGGACAATGATCTGATCCCATAACTTCTGTATGAATATCTGCACTAATTAGCCTTTTCTTTAAGCAATCTGAAACACAAAAATAATCTATACGCCAACCAGCATTATTCTTTCTAGCATTAAATCTGTATGACCACCATGAATATGTACCTTCCTTATCTGGATTAAAATATCTATATGTGTCAATAAAACCTGATTCTAAAAATTCAGTAAATTTTTCTCTTTCTTCATCTGTAAACCCAGCATTTTTTCTATTTGTTTTAGGATTTTTAAGATCTATTTCCTTGTGAGCTACATTTAAATCTCCACACATAATTACAGGTTTATTTTTCTCTAAAGACTTCAAATAGCATCTAAAATCATCTTCCCATTTCATCCTATATTCTAGTCTAGCTAACTGATCTTTAGAATTTGGTGTATAGACTGTTACCATATAAAAATTATCAAATTCTAAAGTAATAACTCTTCCTTCTTTATCATGTTCTTCTATACCAATTCCATATTTAAAACTTAAAGGTTTATTTTTTGTAAATATAGCTGTACCTGAATATCCTTTTCGTTCAGCATAATTCCAATACTGATAATACCCGTCTAATTGTAATTCTATTTGCCCTTCCTGCAATTTACTTTCTTGAATACAAAATATATCTGCATTTACTTCTTTAAAATAATCCAAGAATCCCTTAGTGACACATGCTCTAATTCCATTTACATTCCATGATATTAATTTCAAAACTCACACCTCCAATATTATATTTTACAATAAATCAAGAAATTTATCATTACAATAACATATAAACTAGTTAATTAACAATATAAAAAATACAACATAAGTGCTAAAGAAGGAAATGCAAACGTTGATCTTTGAAAGTGGAATAATATAATATTAAAAATTTCTATACTTTTTATATTACCGTGAAAATATACAGAAAAAGTGTTATAATTTCAATATCAATTAAGGTGCAGTTGTAGAATTACATGAAATAAAGACTGGATTAAGCGGAGGATGAAAATTATATATAATGAGTAACTATAAAGAAATACATTTAAACGACATAAATTGGAAAGAAAAACTAATCAATTTAACTAATTATGAAGAGAATTTTGTTTTTCCTATTAAATATAATGGCAAATTTACTAATCTAATATTAACTCCAACTTTAATAATAAGTGGTTTTAATGAAAAAAAAGAAACTATAGTAAAAAATACTCTTAGTTTTATTTCAGAAAATTTTAATAGTATTTATGAAAATATGTTAAAGACCTTAGTTAAAACTTTTAAAAATTGGGACATATATGATAATGATAATAAAGAGGATTATTACGTTAAGACAGAAGAAGACTTAGATAAAATGCGTTATGATGGTAATTTCATTGATACAATAATAATTAATTGTAATGAATTAGAAAATGAATTTGCTTATTATTCCTTTAAATTTCAATTTAATTACTGCCGATTCGGTTATGATGATGGAGCAGAAGTTGTTATGTATAAAGATAAAGTTATATTTTGGGCTGATGGAAATAGTATGGAATATATATATACTTTCAGAGATATATTAGAAGCAAATAACTCAATTTAAATCTATACTTAATGTTATTTTCTATACTAAAACACTATATTATTCAAAATTGAATTATACAGTGTTTTTTGTATCACAATATAAGCATATTTCGACGCAAAGGTGCAGTGGCAGTTTGGATTTTAACTTTTACTCCATGATATATGGTGTATAAAAGCTTTTGAGTGAATTTAGGAGCTCTTATGTCTAAAATTTAAAAAATCTCGTAATTTGAATCAGAACGATTCAAGCCGCGAAAGTCCCAGGACGGGACATTTGAGCGGGTAGAGATTTTTTGAATTTTAGACATTAGAGCTCCTTAATAAACGGTCAGCTTTTATACACCATATATTCAATGTGGACTCCAGCTAAAAAGTTGTGTTGCAATATTTTTATATTATGATAAAACTCATAAGCAAATTATAATACATATTTCACCAACTATTTCTTTTAATATTAGTATACCTTATCTACATTATATCCTTCTTCATTTAGAGCCTTAACTATCTCTTCAATATGTTCATGTCCATTTGTTTCTACTGTTACTTCTAAAACTACATGTCTCAATCTGTCAATAGCCTTAAATTGATTATGATCTAATTCTATTACATTAGCTCCTTTATCGGCTAAAATCTTAGATATCTTAACTAATTGTCCTGGTGTATCTTGAAGTTTAACTGAGAAGCAGAAGATTCTTCCCCTAGAAAGCAATCCATGATTAAGCATTGATGCTATTGTTACTACATCTATATTTCCTCCACTTATTAAAGAAACTACTTTTTTGCCCTTAAAATTTAATCTCTTTAAAGCAGCTAAAGACATTACTCCTGTTGCTTCTGCTACAAGCTTGTGTTTTTCTAGAAGAATAAATACTGCTTCCATAAGCTCGTGATCACTTACTGTAACAATATCATCTACATATTTCTTTACAATTTCAAATGTAACATCTCCTGGTTGTTTTACTGCTGCTCCATCTGCGATTGTATCTATTGTATCTGCAAAAGTTAACTTTCCAGTATTAAAGGATATCTGCATAGGATTTGCTTTTTCCCCTTGAACACCTATTACCTTAACATTAGGGTTGATAGCCTTGGCGGCTACAGATATACCACTTATTAATCCACCACCACCAATTGGTACTAATATAACATCTACATCCTTTAATTCTTCCATAATTTCAAGAGCAATTGTCCCCTGTCCTGCTGCTACATCCACATCATTAAAAGGATGAACAAAGGTGTATCCATTTTCTTTCTCTAATCTCTTAGCTTCTTCATAAGCTTCATCATAAACTTTTCCCTTTAAAACAACATTTGCTCCATAGTTTTTAGTAGCTTGTACTTTTATTAGTGGAGTAGTTTCTGGCATAACTATTGTTGCCTGAATTCCAAGCTTATTTGCGGCATATGCAACTCCCTGTGCGTGATTTCCCGCAGATGATGCTATAAGCCCCCTTTTTTTCTGTTCCTCGGTTAACTTACCTACCTTGTTTAATGCTCCTCTTAATTTAAAAGCTCCAGTAATCTGAAGATTTTCTGGTTTTATATAAACCTCGTTTCCACTTTCGCGACTAAACTCAGAACTATATATCAATTTTGTATTTACACATATATTCTTTATTCTTTCTCTAGCCTCTTTCACATCACCTAATGTTAGATATTCTTTATTTGCTGCTAAATTTTCCTTCATATTTATTGCCCCCTTCTATTTACTCTTATCTTTTGTTTCTAACTTATTGTGTTTTGCCCCAATTTTCTAAAAGTAATCCTCCTTATCTTATTTTTTAATTAGTCTTTAACTTTATATGTAATTTTCTTAAAAAACTTATTAAGTTAGATATCACTATAATTTAAAGCGTTATAACTATATCTCGATACAGTTAAAAAGTTAATACATATTACTTTAATATGGCTCAGAAGTAATTTAAATATTATTTTATAAAACAAATTATTTATAATAAAAAAATCTTTCATCCTTAAAAACATAATTTTCTTATGCTTTTAAGGACGAAAGATTGAACTTCCGTGGTACCACCTAATTTGCAATTAGATATACTAACTGCCACTTCTTATCAGGTCAACTTTAAATACTGTAACTAAATAAACTTATTATTTATAGTGAACCTTAACCATATATCGCTGGTAAACGTCTTTATCTACTTAACAAAAGTCTTTCAATTTAGAAGCTCCGGAGTGATCATTATATATTCACATTAACACTAACTTCCACCTACCGTTAGCTCTCTTTTGTTAACATATCGAATACCTTTTTCTCCATCTCTGCCCTACATATTAAATTTATAAATTGCTAACTTGTTAATAAGTATATTTTAATTTTGATAAATTGTCAATAGACTTTTTAACTTAATTCTTCAATTCTAATTACATTTTTAACTTTATCCACCATTCCTAAGTTCTTTATTTCTTTTAAAGATTTATCAATATTTTCTTCTAACGTTTCATGAGTAACAAGAACTAAAGATACAAAATCCTCTTTTTTAGGTTTCTGTATAAATGATAAAATACTGACTTCATTTTTTCCAAGTATAGTTGCTATCTTTCCTAGAACTCCCGGCATATCCTTTACTGTAATTCTTAAATAGTACTGAGATTTAATTTCACCTGAATTCGCTATTTCTCTGTTATTATATTGTACATCAGAAGCATTTAACCCTTCTCTGTCATTTCTTAAAACAGATATAATATCAGAAACTACAGCACTTCCTGTTGGAAGTTCTCCTGCTCCTCTTCCACAAAGCATTAAGTCTCCTACTGCATTTCCCTTGATAAGAATTGCATTAAAGGAATCATTAACATTAGCTAAAGTATGAATTGCAGGAATCATTGTTGGATGCACTCTAACTTCTAATTTTCCATTTACATCTTTAACTATAGCTAAAAGCTTTATAACATATCCCAATTCTTTAGCATATTCTATATCCTTAGGTCTCACCTTAGTTATGCCCTCTACATATATATCATCTACATTTACCTTTGTTTCAAAGGCTAAAGTAGTCAAAATAGCTAATTTATAAACTGCATCATAACCTTCTACATCAGAAGTTGGATCTGCCTCAGCATAACCTTTTTGTTGTGCCTCTTTAAGCGCACTTTCAAAATCCATTCCTTCCAAAGTCATTTTAGTTAATATATAATTTGTAGTTCCATTTATGATTCCTACAACTTCTTGTATCTTATTTGCTGTTAAACTTTCATTTATACTATTTATTACAGGAATTCCACCAGCTACACTAGCCTCAAAGTTTATAATAACCCCCATGTCACGAGCCTCTTTGAAAATCTGCTCTCCATTAGTTGCTATAAGTAATTTATTGGCAGTAACAATGTGTTTCTTTCTTCTTATAGCATTTAATATATAATCCTTAGCAGGTTCTACTCCACCTATAACCTCTACTACAATTTTTATACTATCATCATTAAATATTTCATCTACATTAGTGGTTAGAATTTCATCTGGTACTCCTACTCCTCTGTTTTTTCCTGTATTCCTTACCAGTATTTTTGCAATTTCTATATCATAGCCTGCTCTTTTCATTATAGTTTCTCTATTGTTTTTTAATATATTCCAAACACCTTTTCCTACATTTCCTAAACCTAATAACGCAATTCTAACCTTTTCCATGATTATTACTCCTCTCATTTCCACAAACTAATTTACAAAAGCTTTATATATTGATCTAAGACCTTTTTCAAAATCATCATTTTCAACACCTACAGTAATATTTATTTCACTTGATCCTTGATTTATCATTCTAATATTTACATCTCCCTTAGCAAGACCACTAAACACCTTTGACGATATTCCTTTTGTTCTATTCATTCCTCTACCTACAGTGGCTATAAGTGCCATATTAGGATAAACATCTATAGAATCTGGATTACACTGTCTTTTTATATCCTCTAATATATCATCTAACTTATCTTCAAGCTGCATATCCTCTATTACTAGTGAAACTGAATCTATTCCTGACGGCATATTTTCAAAAGATACTCCATTACCTTCTAATATAGAAAGAAGTTTTCTACAAAAACCCTGTTCTGAATTCATAAGCATTTTTTGTACAGCTATAACTGTAAAACCTTTTTTACCTGCTACGCCTGTAATAGTTCCAGTATTATTTACAGGCTTATCATCATCTACAATTAGAGTTCCCTTATCTTCTGGTTTATTAGTGTTTCTTATATTTATAGGAATACATACGTCTCTAATTGGAAATATACTTTCTTCATGAAGTACCTTCGCTCCCATATAAGAGAGTTCTCTTAATTCTTTATAAGTTATAACTTCTATTGGTTTAGCATTCTCAACTATATTAGGATCTGCCATTAAAAATCCTGAAACATCCGTCCAATTTTCATAAAGCTTTGCATGTGCACATCTTGAAATTATAGCTCCTGTAACATCAGAGCCTCCTCTTGTAAAAGTTTTTATGTTTCCATCAGGCATTGCCCCATAAAAGCCTGGTATAACTGCCCTTTCTATATTTGCCATTCTTTCCTTAAATGCTTTCTCTGTAGCTTCTAAATCCAAAGTTCTATGCTTCTTAAAATGTATAACTTCTGCTGCATCTACAAATTCATATCCAAGATAATCTGCTAAAATTAATCCATTTAAATATTCTCCTCTGCTTGCTGTATAATCTGCTGAAGCTCCTTGTCCTATTTTTCCTTTTATTTCATCCAAATGCTTTTTTATATCTATATTAACTTCCAATTCCCCTGCTAAAGTAACATACCTCTCTTCTATAAGTTTAAAAACATCTTCAAAGGATATACTATTTTGTGCATGTGCATGACACAAATATAAAAGATCTGTTATCTTATAATCCTTTTTAAATCTTTTTCCCGGCGCTGAAGGTATAACATATATTCTTTTATCATCATTTAAAACTATATTTTTTACTTTTTTAAACTGCTCACTGTCTGCAAGTGAACTTCCTCCAAATTTTGCTACAACTATATTATTCATTATTAGCCCCCCGTTTATTTCAATTAAAAATTAACAATTGACAGTGAACATTCGTTACTGTTAAACAATCATCTACTTTAATCATTTTTTCCATGAAAGGAGAAAAATTTTCCTTAACTGTTCATTGTCAATTTAGCTACATTTAGTTAATGCTGCCTCCCTATTTACAATAACCCCTTCATTCTCTATTTTAAGTTCTTTAACTGACCACTTGCCTTTCAAGACATTCAAAAACTTCTGAATGTTTTGAACGAACTCATTATCTTCTTCCTTAAGCATAACCATAATTGTTGGACCTGCCCCACTTAAAAATACGCCCAAACAATCAAGTTTTTCACACTGCTCTTTTACAGAGTAAAAATTTTCTATAAGCTGTGCTCTATAATCTTCATGTAGCTTGTCCTTACATGCAAATTTAAGCAAATGAAAATCCCCATTATTTAAAGCGCTTATCAAAAGTGCAGTTCTTCCTATATTATAAATTCCTTGATTATAATTCAGAAATTTAGGTAACACCGCTCTCGCTTTTTCTGTAGATAATGTAAAATTAGGTATAAGTGCACAAAACTTAATTCCTTCTTTTATATTTACCTTATTATAAACAACTTCCTCACCTTCAGATATAGAAACAGTCATACCTCCACAAAATGCCGGATTTATATTATCAGGATGTCCTTCAACTTCCACTGCCAGATCTAAAAGCTGCTGATCGTTTAAAACTCTTCCTGCTAATTCATTAGCACAAACAACTCCTCCTAGTACACAAGCAGCACTACTACCAAGGCCCCTTGATACAGGTATTTGGCTTTCTATTTTTATCTTCAAGCCTGTAGGCTTATAACCTATTTTTTCAAAACATTTTTTCATAGCCCTATATATTAAATTATCTTCACTTTTAAATTTATCATCACAGCCTTCAATAATAAGACCTTCTTCAATTTCTTCTACGATAAATTTATTATACATATTAACTGCTATTCCAAGGCAATCAAATCCAGGACCCATATTGGCACTTGTAGCAGGTACTCTAACTTCTACCATAAATATCACCTACATCCTTAAAAATTTTTTAATAACTTCCCTCATTTCGTACTTTTCACAATTTACACTATGACGAATTTCTTTTTTATCTAGTCTGCATATACCTTTTGGTATTTCAAGTTTCATTTCCTTTGATAAACTTTGTATCATTTCAAATTCAGAAGCACTTTCATCTGCAAAATTTAATACTTCATTTATGCTCTTTGGAAACTTAAATGGACTTGCTGTTGAAGCTATTACTGTAACACTTTCATCCCCTGTATTCTGCTTATATTTTTCATAAACCTCGTAAGCTACTGCAGTATGCGTATCTACAATATAGTTAGATGTTTCATAAATTCTTTTAACTGCTGCAAGAGTTTCTTGCTCTGTAGCAAAATCTCCATATAGGACTTTTAAATTTTCCTTCATAAGCTTTGTTATTTCATAATTACCTTCTTCTTTAAGCTGTTTCATAAATATATTTATAAGTTCTTCATTTCTGTCGCTTATTTCATATAAAAATCTTTCTAAGTTACTGGATATTAAAATATCCATTGAAGGAGAATTAGTTACAGAAAAATCTCTTTTTCTATTGTAAATCCCTGTATTTATAAAGTCTGTAAGAACTTTATTCTCGTTAGATGCGCAAATGAACTTTCCTATATTAACACCCATTTGCTTAGCATAAAAAGCTGCTAATATATTTCCAAAGTTCCCTGTAGGAACAACTACATTTATGCTTTCTCCATCTTTAATCTTTTTATTTTTTAATAAACTTACATAGGAATAAACATAATAAACTATTTGAGGTACGAGTCTTCCTATATTTATAGAATTTGCAGAAGAAAACATATATCCCTTTTCATCTAAATCTCCATTAAATTCTCTATCTGAAAATATATCCTTAACTCCACTTTGAGCATCGTCAAAATTCCCTTCTATACCTACCACAAAGGTGTTTTCACCTTCTTGGGTGATCATTTGTCTTCTCTGAATTTCACTTACACCATGTTCTGGATAAAAAACTATAATTTTTGTTCCATCTACATCATGAAATCCTTCCAAAGCTGCCTTCCCGGTATCGCCTGATGTGGCTGTAAGTATAACTATTTCCTTTTCTACACCTAACTTCTTAGCTGCTGTTTTTAAAAGATGTGGTAATACACTCAATGCCATATCTTTAAATGCTAGTGTACTTCCATGATAAAGTTCTAAAAAATATGCTCCTGACTTGTACACTAATGGTGCTATTTGAGAATTTTGAAATTTTTCATCATAAGCTCTATCTATACAATCTTTAAGTTCATCATCACTAAAATCATCAAAATATTTTTTCATAATATATAATGCAAGTTCCTGATAACTCATATTCCCTAATTCTTCAAAAGATTTGGTTATCTTAGGAAACTTGTCTGGTATATATAATCCACCGTCTTCGGCTATTCCTTTTATTATTGCTTCTGATGCTTTTACAACTTTTCCTTTTCCCCTAGTGCTTTTGTATAACATTTATTAGCCCCCTTTTAAGTTAACTTTTTTGCATTTTAAGTCTATGTATTTTAGCTATGTTATATATAATATATTGTTTGTCTGGAAAAAGCAAGTGTTTTTTTGCCACGTACATACCTTGTGTATTTGTTTAATCTAAAACCTTTACAATTCAAGTATTTGCCATCACTCTGTATAATCTTTCTTAGATAAAAGTATTTTTATTGTAAAAACTTTACATTGCAAATAGTAAAACACCTTTTCGTAGATCCTTCAAACACCATTTATTAAATTATTTAAATTGCAGCATAATTCCTAAATCTATCTTTAATGAAAGCTTGCATTACTAGACAAAAGTTTCACATTTAAAACAAGCTATCAATGTAAATTAATACATAGATAGCTTATATTTATACTATTTATAATATTTAAAACTTAACCTATTAAATCAATTATAAAAGTGATTTATCTGGAGTTATAATTATTTTTACGTGTTTCTTCTTTTCCGGTCCAGTTAATGCACCAAATCCTTCTTCTACTATATCATCTAACAATACTTTCTTTGTAATATATCCCTCTGCTTTTACTCTTCCATCACTCATTTGTGCAATTGTTGCTGGAAATTCGTGTCTATAAGCTAAAGTTCCTACTACTTTCTTTTCTGAAAATACTAAAACATTAGGATTAAAGCTTATATCTCCTTCCCAAATACTTGTTATTACCAAAGTACCTTCAAACTTTATACTATCGAGTCCAATATCAAATCCTACTTTAGCACCTGTAGTTTCAAATGCTGCATCAACACCAACCCCATCTGTAAGCTTTCTAACTTCTTCAGCTATGTTAACTTCATTTGGATCAAGTACTACATCTGCACCAGCTCTTTTAGCATACTCCTGTCTTACTGATTTTCTTTGTAAAACAATTACAAGCTTTGCTCCAGCTGCCTTTAAACATTCTATAGTAGCTAACCCTATTGGACCTGATCCTAAAACTAATGCAGTATCTCCAGTTTTAAAATTAGCTACCCTTATTGAATGAAGTGCCACTGCCATAGGTTCTATTAATGCTGCTTGTTCATAGGACATATTGTCAGGAATCTTATGAACAAATTCTTCTGGAAATACAGTATATTCTGCAAATCCTCCACCACTTCCACAAAGTCCATGAAAACCTAATGATGAGCAAAGATTGTATTTTCCTTCTCTGCATGCTGCACATTTACCACAAGCAACAATTGGTTCAACTGCTACTCTATCCCCAACATTAAATTTTGTTATACCTTCACCTATTTCTACTACTTCACCTGAAAATTCATGGCCTAAAACCACAGGTGCTGTGTTACCGCTTAATGGATGAGGTTGTCCTACTGGAATAAATATAGGTCCTCCTAAATACTCATGTAAATCTGAACCACAAATTCCACACCATTTAACTTTAATTTTCACAGATCCTTTTACTACCTTTGGCTCTTCAATTTCTTCAACTCTAACATCCTTTTTATTGTACCATAATGCTGCTTTCATAATTATACCTCCAAAGTTTAATATATTTGTTAATTCATTCACACACTTGTATATTAAGCAAACATTATGCCAAAATAAAAAAAGCTTATAAAAAAGGCTCTTTTTACTTTATGTGTGTCAATACGATACACTTTTATATGTATCATATTGACACATACAAAAATATGATTGTCATTTTGATACACTTTAATTTAATTACTATTATATTTCTTTATTTTTCTATATAATGTAGATCTACTTATGTTTAAATATTTTGCAGTTTTCGCCATGTTTCCCTTGCAAATTTCAAGTGCATTTTTAATAGTTTCTCTCTCTAATATTTGTATTGGAACAATATGATGTTCTTCATTATGAGCTTTCACTTCATCATTAATATATATTTTTTCTTCATCACTGCAACACAAAATAAAATTATCATCACTTAAATAGTAATCTCTTTCAACCACATTTCTAAGTTCTCTTACGTTTCCAGGCCAATTATATTCTTTTAGCTTATTTATATAATTTTCTGTTACCTTTTTATGAAACTCTTCTCTTTTAACATTTAAACCTTCTACAAAATGCTTAACAAGTATATCAATATCTTCTTTTCTTTCATTTAAAGGTATAGTTTCAATACTCATTACATTTAGTCTATAATAAAGATCTTCTCTAAAATTTTTCTTTTTTATTTCTTCCTTTAAATTTCTATTGGTAGCTCCTATGACTCTTATGTTTAGTTGTTTTTCATAAGTTGCACCTAACCTTGAAATTTTATTATTATCTAATACTCTTAGCAGTTTACTTTGTATATCCAGTGGCAGTTCACCAATTTCATCTAAAAAAATTGTACCTCCATCTGCAATTTCAAATTTTCCTGGATGCCCCTCCTTAGAGGCCCCTGTAAATGAACCTTTTTCATAACCAAACAATTCACTTTCCACTAATTCGCTAGGTATAGAAGCACAATTTACTGCAACAAAAGGGCCAGATTTTCTATCACTATAACTATGTATGGACTGAGCTATAAGCTCTTTCCCTGTACCACTTTGACCCTGAATAAGAATATTACTATCAGTTTTTGCTATTTTTTTACCAAGCTTTATTACATCTTTCATTTTTTTATTTTGGGTTATAATATCCTCAAAATTATAAGATGCATTGTATCCAATTACTTTACTTACTAGCCTATGAACATCCTGTATCTCTCTAAAGGTTATAACTATTCCTATAACTTTTTTGTTCACCTGCATAGGAACTGCATTTATAATACATTTAACTATTTTACCTTTCACATGAAAATCACACTCAATATTATTATAAGATATACTATTTCCTTTTATTATTTCATTGAAGTTTACAGTTTTCATAAGCTGTACTATATCCATTTCTTTTAAATCTTTATCCATCACACCTAAAATCTCAACAGCTCTTCCATTTACTCTTTTAGTTTTTAATTTTTCATTTAAAACAATCATACCTTCACATATAGAATTAAAGGTAATATTCATAAGCTTATTAGAGATAACTAATGCTAATTGTTTTTGTATAGACTCTGCTGCTGATATTACAATACCAAGTGTATGTATATGGGCACTAGAAAACTTACCTGACATGTTTATACATCCTATTATATTGCCATCTTCATCATGAACAGGTGATGCAGAACATGTCCATATGTGTTGCTTTATTCCAAAATGTTCTGCTCCTATGGTCTGCATAGGTTTATCTAAAAACAATGCAGTACCAATTGCATTAGTTCCTACTGCTTTTTCTGACCAAAGCTCACCTTTTACAAAGTTTAGCTCATCTGCCATTTTCATAATGTCAGTGTCACCAATAACATCTATAATATATCCATCTTTATCTGCCAGTATTATAGCAAAACCCGAACCTGCAACAACACTATGTAAACTTTCCATTACAGGACGAGCTACTGAAATTAGTTCTTCATTACGCTCAATTATAATTTTCAAAGGAAGCTTATATTTACTATTTCCCTTTCCACCCATTGGATCTACATTAAGTTCCATACACCTTCTCCATGATTTAGCAATTTCAGTTCTTACTGCATAACTTATATTTCCATTTTTAATAAATTCATTCCAAGCCTTAGCCATGTCTTCTATAATAATACACCTCCATATCACAACTACTAGCTATATACAAAAATAACGTAGATTAATTTGCATATACACAAATCTGTCTACGTCACTATAAACTTATATATACTTAAATTTAGCAATATCATGGCAGTTACTTGTTATATTGATTTTAATATTTCTAAAATCTCTTTATCCATGCATTTTACCACTTAAGTTATATTATAACAAAACATTTATTATCTATCTATAGGTAACTACAGGAAACTACCGCAAATTTTTATTATAACTTATAAGCACATATGCTGAACATTGGTGTTGTCTTATAAGCCACTTTTTCTTCTTCTGTATATATTTTATCTGAAATATCTTTTTCAACTATTATCTTCTTGAATCCGCATTGTCTTAATACTTCCTTGTCCCATTCTGGACGTATTTTATAGGTCATTGGAAGGTTTTTTGCAATTTCTTCACACTGATTTCTCTGACCTTTATTAGTCTTACAATCATATCCCATATTTCTAGCCAATTTCATATCTTTTTCATACTCTTCATCAAAACCTGACTTTGCTAATCTTAAATACCAGTTAGCATCAAAAATAACTAACCTTCCATCTTCTTTTAAAAGCTGAAACCAATTTTTATAAGCTACCTCTGGTTCTTTCAAAGTCCAGGTAACATTTCTGCTAATTATTAAATCAAAGCTTTTATTTTCAAAATTTAGTTTCTCCCCATCACTTTTTATAAAATTAACTTTTACTCCTGCCAATTCTGCATTGTATCTTGCTTCTTTAAGCATAGTACAGGAACAATCAACAGCAGTTACATCATATCCCATTTGTGCCATTATAATTGCAAAAAAACCTGGACCAGTACCTATATCCAGCACTTTCACTTCATTTTTATCTGATACTTTATTATTTATAATTTTACACCAAGCTTCTTTCTTAAAACTGTTCATATCTTCATTTATCATTTCACTATATGTATTCGCTCTATTATCCCAATAATTTTGAATGCTTAATTCCATTTGAATTCCTCCTCATTATAAATAATAGGTTTTTGGGTTTTTTAAACATATATATTTATTAAGCAAATTTTATACCAAATATATTCTTTAAATTTTAAACTGTTTAAATTAAACAAAAATAAGTTCTTTTCTATATATTTGTTACCAAAACCACCTTCTGAAACTTATTTTAATATAAAAAAATTTCAAAACGATACAAAATTAGTATCATTTTGAAACTATACTGTTTTATAGATATATAACTTCATAATTAAATCTTACATTTTTCATAAAGATTAAAATTTAGTTTTGATTTTATAATAAAATTAGCATTTTGAAGCTAGGTATATACTCTACTACTTTTCCATTTTCCAGCAAATACTACTATGTTAGCAGCTGTTTTTCTTGTATCACAACTTGTACTAATATACATAAAACATTATTAATTTTTAATCTGCCGATTTTCTTTTTTATTTCTCTCCACTAACCTTCCCATAAAGAAGGCTAATACACCCACTCCAATGCCTGTTTGTACACAGAAGAGTAAACTTTCAATTTCACCTGGCAATTCTCCACCAATCCAAGTTTCCATAACAGGTGTAAACCAAGGTTCATAATCTTTTCCTGTAATCTGTGAAACTACCTTACTTCCTGCATCATCAGAACCTCCAAATTCAGCACCCTTTAATGTGAATAATGGTATAACAGCAATCAATGCAGCAATAACTAATAAAATAATAACCTTCTTTTTTGTCTTTGCCATTAATTTTCACCTCTCCTTAAAAATCCAATACCTGATAATTCAGATTTTGCATATGTTTCAAGTCCCATAACTATAACAACAGTAAGAATGCCTTCGATAACTGCAAGTGGAAGTTGTGTTGGTGCAAATACTGCAAGGAATTTAGCTGCAGAGGCCATAACTCCACCGCTTTGAGACGGATATGCAAGTGCAAGCTCAATACTAGTTACACAATAAGTGAATAAGTCACCAATTGATGCTGCTAGAAAAATACCTACGTGTTTATTAACTTTTAAATTCTGACACAATTTGTAGATTCCATAAGATACTAATGGTCCTGCAATAGCCATAGAAAATGTGTTAGCACCAAGAGTTGTAAGTCCACCATGTGCAAGTAGGATTGCCTGAAAAACAAGCACAATAATACCAAGAATACTAACTGCAGTGGGTCCAAATAAAATTGCAGCAAGTCCTGTACCAGTCATATGTGAACAACTTCCTGTTACTGATGGAATTTTTAAAGATGAAAGTACAAAAATAAATGCACCTGCCATAGCAAGAATAGTCATTGATTTACGATTTTCAGATAATGTCTTTTTAATTGATAAATAGCCTAATACTAAAAATGGAATACAAATAACGCCCCATGCAATACAAAACTTTGGTGGAAGATATCCTTCCATAATGTGCATTGCGTTTGCTACTGGAACTATTCCAAAAGTTAACGCAAGGATTGTGACAATAGTAATAATTTTCTTTTCTTTTTGGTTCATTTTATTTCTCCTCCTTATGTTGTTTTTAATTTAGGTATATAAAAGAAAATAGCAATTCAAAGACATTAGTATATTTTGTATCAAACAAGGAAGCATATTCCGCTGATAGTTGTTCTATCAAAGGCTTATGCTGACGTAGTATGAAGCAAACCATACTAACTATCTTTCTAGTTACTTTCTTGAATATGTCTTATATTAATCTAGGCTAAAGCACCTAGAAAAGATACCTGTTTTTCAAGCATTTTCTTTAATTCTTCAGTACTTTTGGGATAGATTTTTTCATCTTCCAGCAAATGCTTTTCTACAAGTAGTTCATAAACTTCAAGCATAGTTGGTTGTTTTAAATTTGCCTGTTTTAAAATCTCCCTGCTTTTAAAAATTTCTAAAGATGTTCCATCTGCTATAATTTTCCCATGACAGAATACAAGAACTCTTTCAGCCCATCTATATGTAAAATCTACATCATGGGTAGAAATCAACATTGTCTTTCCCTCCAAAGCAAGTTTGTCTAAAACTTCTTCTAACATCAGTGCATTTAAAGGATCCAGTGCCGCTGTTGGTTCATCAAAGATAACGATTTCTGACTGCATAGCAATAATATCAGCAATTGTAACACGCTTCTTTTCACCACCACTTAAATAGTGAGGAGGACGATTCTTGAAATCAGATATATTCATATATGCCAATGCTTCCTCAACACGCTTTTTAACTTCCTCTTTAGGTAGCTTTAAATTCATAGGACCAAATCCCACCTCTGCCATAACTGTGGATGCAATTATTTGATTATCTGCATCCTGAAATACGATTCCGATATTTTTTCGAAGCTTTTTTAAGCTCTTTTTATTAACCACTGTATCTCGATAAATGATTTTTCCCGTCTCTGGTGTAAATACACCATTAATATTCAAGAAAAATGTTGATTTTCCTGATCCATTTGAACCAATAACAGCAATCTTCTCACCTTCATGTATATCCACACTTATACCGTTTAATGCAGGTTTTCCGTTTCCATAAGCGTAGTACAAATCTTTAACCTTTAATATTGTTTTTTCCATAATGTCCCCTTTCTATCTTGTAAAGCCCCAGAGTAGAATCAAAAAGATTATAAATGCTACTGCTGTGACAATCTGTATTGTTTCCACCTTTTTATCTTCCTCATAAAATATAAGGTCTCCATCATAACATCTAGCCTCCATGGCATCATAATATGAGCTTGCCTTCTTTAACGAAGTAACCATCATATTACTTGCAATACTTCCAAATGTATAGCAAGAAGTTTTAAAATCACAGTACCCCTGACGAGACTCTGCGGAATTTTTCATTTTAGTATACACATCCATTAAAATGAAAATATAACGGTAAATCATATTCATCAGTTCTATAATAAGCTTTGGCACATGTGCCTTTCGAAGTACATATATAATCTCAGAGGATGGAGTTGATAGCGTCATCATTTGCAGCGCACTAATAGCTGCAAAAACCTTTAAAATCAAAAATATAGCTTCCTTAAGCTTTGCATTGGAAGTAAATACATAGAAGAAATGAAGATACAGATTATACTGTCCCAAAGGCCGATTTGAAAAATCAATAGCAATAGTAAAAGTACCAACAATGATAAAGGCTATTGGAATAGTCATTATTGACAAATATTCATGTACTGGAAGCTCTCCTTTTACAATAGTTATATAGGCCATTGCAATAATCACTATAACAGATACATATGAATTATTAAGTGCAATACAAAGAATCAATATTAAAACAGAAAGAGATACTTTAAAAGTAGGATTCCAATATCTGATTTTAGAAGTATACGCATAAAAATCAATTGAAAAACCTTCACCGTGCTTATGTCCGATTCCACAATGATGTGTACCATTCTCATGAGTTTGTCCATACCAATTTTCCCTTTTGAAAAAAAACACAGCCACGAAAAGCATGACACATAAAACAATAACTTTTGCCATTTGGCACCTCCTTTAATTTTTCAGTAAAATACTTTCTCTTAAGCTTCATTTAATTACATTAATTTAAAAATTTATAATAAAAAAGCCTGCAACAACCTGCAGGCTAATATAGCATTATATTGAAATTACATAACATTAATTAGTAATTATTAATAAAAAAACAATAATAAACTATATAACTTTTATGTAAACAAATATTACCACACACTTCCCACCGAAGTTGTCGTCAATTACTTTAAGGCAGGTCTCCTGACTCGTAGATCAATTTACTCTCTAAACTTCCCAGCAGTATGCCAGTGTTAACTAGATTTCATCCCTACTCACAGTAGCGGGGGCTGTAAAGGTTTCAAACCTTTTTCCCTATTATCTTCATTTTGAAGCACCTTAAAATATTAATATTAAGTTTTTATCACATATTTACATTATATCCACTAAATGTATAGATGTCAACATTTTATCTTAATTTTCGTAAACTTCTCTCTTATAACAAACTGTATCCTCAATTTCAATATATTCTTCAAGCTGCTCTATTGAATTGGCTACCAATTCATATACAAGATATTTGGGATTTATAAAATCAATAACCTTCTGTACACTTTTATCTATAAAAGGCCTATGAGAATCTATTTTAAAAACATGCATAAATACTTCTTCACTTAAAGGGTTCAACATAAATTCTTCATTTTGTTCATTTTTATTCTTTATTTGAGTCCTTACATATTCCCCTGATAGAGAAGAATTAAGATGTATTCCCTTTATTAGATTTTTTAACTCTCCAAGTTCCTTTACAGTATTTATTATATATTGAACTGCTTCTTTTTCATCCTTAAGATATAAATTTGTATTCATTAAATGAGATGTATCCAGCATAAATCCTTTATTTTTATATTCAACCTTATTCATCAATTTTAATGCAATTTTTTTGTCAAGCATAGTAAATCCAGGCCACCACATATTTTCAAATAAAAGTTCTATATCTGTGTCTATCCCTTTAAATGCCTGATTTATCAAATCAATTGCTGCATCTGCAATATCATTATCAGAGTAGGTGAAATTATAATCATAAGCATGTTCAACCTCCACATGAGCTACATGAAATACCATGTACTTTACACCTATCTTAGCTGCAGCTTCAATTTCTTTTCTATAATGTTGTATCATAACTTCTCTACTATTACCTGAATAATATTGTTCTATAATATCTTCAGTTTTAAATTGCCTCAAAAGTTCATTTTTATCATTTTTCCAAAAATCAAGCCATGTAGGATAATATTTTAAATGTACCCCTTTAACTATTCCTTTAGGAAGAATACTTTCTTCCCACATAATTGGATTTAAAAGTTCAACACCATCCATATTGTGTTTTTCTAAAAATTTTGTTATTTGATCACTTTTAAAATTAAATCTTTCAAGATCATAATCATATGTAGACAAATTCATTAGCTTTAGCATTTGCATATCCCCCATTAATTAAATTTTCTTATTAAAATATCAGCTTTAAAAACGTAATTAAACAAATTTGTTTTAATATTTAAATAGACTATCTCATAATACATTGTATTTAAAATATACTATAAGATAGTCCTATGGTGATTTTTTAAGAGATAACTCTATTACTTCCCCATTCTAATCTAAAATAATGGACTAATCAATTCACTAGCCTATTATTTTATTTTTAAAGCTGCAGTTCATAATGTTAAGCTAAGTAAAAATTTTTAATGAAGCAACTGTGCGATTTCATGATATTTTAAACATTAATATTCATACAAAAACTGCAAATAGTCAATGTATAGACCGCACATTACAAATTACAGTTTTTTTAATAAGTATCTGATTTTTGTTTATATATTTTATACTTGCCTTTATATATTGTATCTAGGGGGTAATAATATACCTAATATTTCAAATATAAAGGCAAGTTTGGCAGCTTATTGAACATTTTGATAATTTTTTATATAACAGCGTAAAAAAGACCTTCTTGCGAAGGTCCTTAAATATACGACACGAATACAGCTTTAGCTAAAAAAACTAAAATCATAATATCGCTCGATACTTATCTCTCCCTCCGAAAGCACTATATCTATAGAAACAGGTAGGTCTACTGACTTAGAATCATCTTACTCCTCACACCTTCCCAAAGACCAATGTCTCCAGTGGTATATCATGAGTTTCATCATCCTTACAGAAGCGGGGGCTGCAGCGGCTTTTCACCACTTTCCCTATTAATTCCCATTAAGGAAACCTGTACTAAAATATTATTATTTTTGCAATTGTTTACACAACTATATTACATCCTTTTTCCTTATTTGTCAACAAGCCAAGAATTTATCCAGAGATTATGATCCATTTGTGATAATGTCTTAATATACCACATTTGATTATGTCCCAAATATGAAAACATTGTATAATAAACCTCATAACTAGAAAAGAGGTGCTGACAATGAGAAAGGTAAATTTAGCCATGATAAAAATGGATAAGTACTCTACTATAAAAAAGTTAATAGAAACAGATGGAAATAAGAAGCGAGCAGCTATCACTCTCAATTGTTGTATTGACCGACACACCAGAGCGTTTTTCCTTATTACATACCATATTTAATAATATATATTGGTTTAAATTGTTAAAAATCTTTAACACAGAGAAAAATACTATAAAGAGCAAAAATTTATTTAGTACAATCTCATACCTATCATATTGATATAAAGTTAAAGGATTTTAGGGTTAGAAAAGCAATCTATGTATAGCTTATGTTAAATATTTGTAACTCTTCAATTATATGATGTATCATTAAACCAATAAGCAAAGGAGTGGTAGAGATGAAATATTTCGAAGAAGCAAAGTTCATTTGGAAGAATTATGTCCATAAAAATGGTCAGGCAGATACAGTACAAGGTGAATTATTGAAAGCAATAGAAAAACTTAGGTATGAAGCACAGGATAACGGAAATATAAATTGGGACGATAGGTTTGAAATGTTTTGCAAGTATATGTGGAATACACTTAGTAGTTGGGGAAAATTTAGTGATGAAACTTTGACTGAAATAAAAAACGACTTAGAGAGAATTAGGGATTATCAAAACCCTTATGTAAACAATGATTTATACGATAGATTAACTGACCATGCTATGGAATGGTATCTGCAAAACAAAAGAGCCGATAAAAAGAGAGAAATACCCTAACCAGTATAGATAGATTAAGGAGCAATCTTCCAAAACGTGAATTAGGCATATGAAAGAAAATAGCAAGTCAAAGATGTTAGTATATTTTGTCATTGATAATTTAAAACTTCCAATTTGCTTAAATAATTATCAAATTCTTTTTCCCAATTTGTTTTTATTGAACAATAATAAGGGTGATTCAACCTACTGTATATTTCAATCCCTTCTAAACTTCCCTTAAACTTTAACTCCTTTAAAGTATCTTCTACCATAAAGCCTCCATTAGAGAGCAGTATTTGGCTCTAATGGGGGAGATTCGCTCAAAACTTTATTTGTAGTTTCAAATTATTATTTGTTAGTTTCATAGTTTGATTTAAGGAATTAAAAATATTTCCATGCTTTTTATGATATTCATAGAACTCCTTACATCTAATAAGGCAAGGATATAATGCAGAGACTCTGGAAATGCTTTCTTCTTGTACATTAGCCCCTGTCTGAAATCCACCTCCTGGATTCTTAGCAGAGGCAAAGTTAAGGGCAATAATATTCCCACTAATGCCTTTTTTTCTTAAATCTATTATTGTGTCGACTGTGGTATTATTAACAACAGATATAGTGTTTAATGAGTTATGATTTATATAGTATCCCTTATCAATTATATCTAAAGTCTCATTTGCTATATTTTTAAAATAATATCTTTTATTGAAATTCATCCATTGTCACCTCCATATTAAGATATAAGGATTATGGTATTAAATTTAAGAACTTTGCTCACTAAGATTTTATATTCTGTAAATAATACTTCTGATAAGCATGTTCTATTCTTAGAAAATAAAGAACATGTTTCTGGATTTGTTTATTTCTGATTTTTCTCATTGTATTCATTACATATTTTTTCAAACACTTTATAGATTGAGTGTGCTTTTGAAGATAGCTTTTCTAATTCTTTGGTACTTATATTCTGTTTAATTTGAGAGTCAATACATTCATCCTTTTCTTTTTGACTTGGTAATGGATGTTCTAAATCATTTGCTTTATAGTCACATGAAATAGATCCATTGCCTCTAAGTTTAATTCTAATATCATCATCTTCCCTCATTCCAAATAAAACCATTTCAATTTCCCTTGTATAATTAAATTCTTGAGATGGTTCAAATTGTTTTGTAATTCTAACTGTTGAAGTTACTACAAACTTTATTTTTGTATCATTATCAATATCAAACTCTATATATTTTTCTTCTTTACCATTTATTATCCCATTTACTACTTTTCCTTCTACCCCCGACTCATCCTTAATTCTACTTCTATATTTATCAAAATTCTCTGCAACATATTTGATAATATCTGATTCTGTGGCCATCTTAGTATCTTTTGGTGTTGTATAGTTATTACTACAACCCACAAATACTTGCATTATAAATATGCACAAACAGATTAGAGTTAAAAATAAAATTACTCTTTTATTTTTTTGCATGTATGGATTCCTCCTTATACTATATGCCTAAACAATTATAAAACTTATGCTTAGCAGATTTTATATCACTCTCTTTGTCTTTCATATTTTGAATATAATCGTCAGCACTCTTATCTATATCATGAATCATCTTATCAACTTCGCCTTTAGTTTTAGTATGCTTTGCTATAGTCAATGCAATTTCGTCTTTCATTTGAGACCAACCATAATTTATTGCATCTTGTGGTTCATGTGTTAAAAACTCACCACCTGGAGACCGACTCTCTATAATATTCTTAATCTTTTGCTTTCCTTTTTCTATATCTCCATCACCATAATTCGCACAATATTCATTTGCTCTATTAATTTTTCCACTAGCTACAGATGTATTATAATTTGTAAAAGTACTCATAAAGTCACTATATTTGTTGTTTTTTGCTCTATTATAAATATTTACTGAATCTATATTAGCATATAAATCTGAATCTGACATTGAACCTGACCAAATATCACCCTTAATACTTGCCATTTCATTTGTGTGTCCAAAATTCCCTGCATCCGCTAAAAGTCTTCCACCACCTGCACCTGCATTTAAATATGAAGCTATTTCAACTATTTCATGTGCAAAATCTTTTTTTCCAACTTTATCATGGCTATGTTGAGTAACCATTATTTTTTTAAGATTGTTAACCTCCTCAGCAGACATACCCATTTCCTTAAAGTAATCTTTTGCCTCATTTTCTGTTGGTGCATTATCTACACACTCCCATAAAAATCCATGATAAGTACCTAATGTTGATAGATTTTTTAAAAACTCCTTTAATTTTTGTTCATCTGTTAATTCAATTTTTAGATTAGGATTATAACGTAGTAAAGATGCTCTTGCCATAGCTTGCTCTTTAGTCATATATCCTTCTTTTGGATTCATTGATAATTCATAGGCTTTTAAAATCAATCTTGCTTCTTCTGGCTTAAATCCATAACACTTATTCATCATATTATAGAATTTTTCTATTTCTAATAGCTTTTCTAACTTCTCTATACTCTGTACATCAACATTTCTATTTAGGAAATTTACTATACTTATATTATGCCTTATAGCTTCTAAAATACGATTATTAGAAACATCAGCAGCGAAATAATAATCAAATTCTTTAATATCCTCAATATAATCAGAAAAATTTTTCTTAAAACGTTCTAACCTTTCTATTTTATCTTTAACTGACCTTATTGCATTAGGTATAGCGCTACCTATACCATCACATCCTTCCGCATAACTAAATGCTCTATTAAGATTATCTAAATCTGTTTCTGCACACCTTTTAGTATTTTCTAATAGTCGAATTAATTCATCACATTCATTATAATCAACTGCCAATATTCCCGAATATCCTATACTTCTCGCCATTGCTTCTATTCCTCCGATACTTAAATTAAAAATGTAAGCTTTGTCCTTTTTTGAGTAAACTCTCTACTTTCTCTACATTATTTATTAAACAATCTGATAAGCTATTGATACCATCTATAAAAGCCTTTGAATCTTCAACCCATTTATAATACGACTCTAAAAATGCTATTTGACTATCACCATACCAACTCTCATCTGCTAACTGCAACATCGTCTGTGTAGACTCATCTACTTTAAGTGAAATTGCCTCAACTGTAGTGTCACAATCAAAAACAGTTTTACTTACATCTGACATATCAACTTGACCTATTTTAATTTCTTTACTTTCAGTCATAGTTATCTCCTTAGTACATTATTTTAACACCCATCATATTACCATATTTTATTTAATTATACAATTTTAGCTTTGTAATATTATTACATTTATTTGATCTACATTTCTTTTTATCAAACATATAGTAATTCTTCATAAACAATTCTATCTTTGGAGTTAGCCAGATTTATCACATTTTTAAGAGAGTTATGAAGAATAATATTTAAAAAATCTTTCGTTTCTGATTCAAACTTACAATTAAGATGGGGTATTCTTCCAATCATTTATTCCGTTTCTTGTCAAAACCATTTTTTGTGGCTATGCCAATTGTAGATTTAAAATAAAATTTTTAACCACACCTCCTCCCCCCGCTCTCACCCCTTATCCCTTTTCACTTCTCAGCTTATCCCAATTTCTGTATCATATTAATAATCCCCTCTTTTCTTTTCCCAATTTTATCTGAAAAGTATGCTACTTACGCATAAACATCCGTACAACTTATTGCGTTATTTCCCTACTTACTCCTGTTCTTTAATCTAATATTTAAACAGGTACAAGAATAAAAGCATGAATAGATTCAGGTATAAATCCTGCAAATTCTTCATGCTTTAGAACTGGAAATTTTATTTAATTTTCTGCTTGATTGGGACGCAAAAAAGCCCCACATTTTATTCATAAGAATTACCTGCTGGGCGTATCCCCTATCTATTTTTCTCGAACCTTTTTATGAGTTTGGGGATTTACAATGTTAGATGAGGAACTTTTTTTGTTTTATACATAGATTAGGATTAATGTTCAAATAACAAATAATTTTCCATTAGTTATATATAAAAACCTAATACAATTATATTTATTTTCCACTATTTACACTACAAGCTATATTCAATTATATATCGAAAGAAATATTACTAAACCACCTATATGAGATTTCGGTTAAAGCCTTGTAATGGAAAATAAATATCTAACCTCTTCCTTAAAATACCTTTATCTCTTATTTTGATGAATTACCTTTTAGTCCTGTTGAACCAAACCCTCCTTCACCTCTTTCTGTACTTGTCATTACACTTGATTCTACAACGTTAACTCTTAGTATTGGTTTTATAACCATTTGTGCTATTTTCATCCCTTTCTCTACTCTAAAATCATTATTGGAATGATTAATTAAAATAACGCCTATCTCACCCCTATATCCTTCATCTATTGTTCCTGGGGTATTTAATACTGTTATCGAATTTTTTAATGCTAACCCACTTCTTGGTCTACTCTGTGCTTCTGTATCCTTCGAAAGTTCTATCTGTATGCCTGTATGTATTAATATAGTTTCACCAGGTTTAATAATTTTATCATCAATGGAATATAAGTCCAAACCTGCGTCTCCTTCATGTGCATATGTAGGAAGCTGTGCCTCCTTATTCAATCTTCTTACTTTCAACTCTAAGTAATTACATTTACTTACGACTCAAGTCAAGAATTTATAAATGACTATTACTTATAAAACATGTTATAATAAACTCAAATGAAAATGAAGCTATTTAATCTCTGATAAATTTATAATTACTCAAATGAGCTAAGTATATTTTCATACTTAGCTCATTTAATTTCTATTACTTATTTAATTGGTATGTCTATAGTATTAGAAATAACCTTCCTATTTTCAAAGCTGTCACATGCAAAAGCTTTTAATGTATACTTTCCTTCTTGTGGAATACTCATTTTTGTATTTAAAACTGAAAAATCTCCTTTTTTAATAACCTTTTCCCCACTTATGCATTTAATAATATTACCACTTTCATCATACAATGCTGCTACTATTACAACATTTTGCTCATTATCAGAATTATTTACTGCTTTTATTGACACTTTTGCATCATTTCCTAATTTTACTGATGGATTAGAGCTTTCATTAGTTATTTCTATTAGTTTAGAGTCATCCTTTGGATCTTTAGCCCTATCTATCATATCAAATATAGATTTCTTGTTAAGTAATTCCACATATGCTGTAAATGCATAATATGATGATTCACTATTTTCAAAATCTAAGCCTTCTCCTTGACAATATCCTGATTTTGAAGAATCACTGCCTTTAAATTTAGCTTTTTCCATAGAATCAATAACTGTTTTTCCATTCTTCGTCCACTGGAATGAAAGAGGATCAATCCCATTGACATCAAGTGCCATAACAACAGCTGCAGTTGCTACGGGACTGTTCTGAAAAGTGCTTCCAGCTTCCATATCAAATCCACCATCATTATTCTGTTTTTGTTTCAAATAATTTTCTAATTCATAAATCTTTGTCTGTGCTCCTTCAATATCCTTATGTTTTCCAAGTGCAGCAAGTGCAAGTGCCTCTGTTTTTATAGACTTATAAGAACTTGCATTTTTATAATCTGGATTATTAATCATAGTTAAAAGAGCCTTCACTGCTGCTTCTTTATCATATTTTCCACCTGCAGTATCAAGTGCTAATATACACCAAGCTTGTGCTTCAATAGAATCTTTATCCATCAAAGCATTTACAATAAACTTTCCTTTATTATCTTCAGCAGATGACTGAGCTTTTTCAAGTGTTTCAACATAGTTATTTATCTTTTCCTTCACTGCATCATTTTTAGGATCAAGTCCTGCACCTAAAAGAGCTATAATTGTCTTTGCATTTTGAAGTGCTGTATTATTCTTAGAATATCTGTATATATTATTAGCAACTTCATTTTTATCTAATCCTGACACAACTGCTGAAGGAGAAGCTAAAAATTCATAACCTTTATATGCCTTGTAATGATCTTTTAAAAATTCAATTTCATTTTTTAATCTGCCGCTGTAATCAATAACAGGTGGTGCAGCTACTTTTACTTTTATACTATCTTTTATACTTTCATTACCTGTAATATATGCAGTAATATCCGCTTCACCCTCTGATATACCTGTTATAGTTCCATCCTTTACTGAAACTACTTTATCATTTGAACTTTTCCATGAAACTGCTGTATTACTTACAACAACATTATTATAGTCATATGCCTTTGCAGTAATAAAGGAACTTTGTCCATTATAAATCTGAATTAATTTTTCTCCATAAATAGATATTTTTACTGGAACAGCTGTATCTTTATACTTCAATTTTTTATACATTGAAGTATTATATTTTAAATCACTTAAAGCTGCTAATACACTAGGTGTAGCCACATCTGACGAAATTGAGGATTTTGGATTTAGTGCAAAAGTTTTACCAACTTTACATTTTAGCACAGCATCTAAAAGTGTTACCTTGTTTCCATCAATGTTTACATTCCAATTATCACTATTTGGATCTTCACCAATTGCAATTAAGGCTTGAATCAATAAGGATGTATTAAAACTATCATCACCTATTAATCCGTTTTCTTTCTGCTGTCCCTTTATATATTTTTTAATACCTTCAATTACATTATTACAATTACCAATATCTTTATGATTTGACAATGCAATCAAAGTCCAAATACTGCCTTCAATACTTGCATTATACTGGTCTTCAGTTTCATCTCCAAATTCATCTTCATCACCAGGTACTATATTTCCAAAGGAAATCTTACCATTTCCTTCATCATGAGCTTTAGTCAAAAGAATATTTACAAGTTTTGCTTTGTCATAATCAGCTTCTGCCATATCAAGAGCTATTACAGCCTTTGCAATATATTCAGAATTATTTTCCTTTGAATAATCATACTTATCCACATAACTTACATAATCCTTGTTCCTATAATTTCTTGGATTTTTATTAGCTCCTATAAGAGTCATTATATTTCTTGAATAATTATGTAAATTATCCATACCATAAATGTTCATCTTTTGAACTAGTTTGTCAGTATCCATACCTGCTCTTCTCAATGCCAAAGTTGTAATAAAATCAAATGTCTTGTACTGATTATTCAAAATTGAATTATAATAACTCATAACATCATCTATAACACTTTGAACAGATGCATTTTTATTTATTGAATTCTTAAATACAGATATTGCACTTTGAAGTTTTACAACTTCAGCATTTATTTCACTTTGAGACACTCCGCTTTTATCCATTATGCTCTTTGCATTTGTCAATTCCGATGAAAGTTTATCTACAGCTTCTTTAGGGTATTGTCCACTTTCAGTTCCCACTGTAGAATGATCTGCTAAAGCTTGTACCTCGTCTATTAATTTTTCAAGATTATCTTTATTTACAGATGATTGCCCCTGCTCAACTATTACCTTACAATAAGGTCTTGTAATATCTCTTATTTTTTTATCTTTATCAAACCTAACCGCTGATATGATGTACGTACCTGGAGTATCAAATTTTAATTGGGCATTTCCATCTTTATCAGTAGTTATGTACTGACCATTAACTACAAGCTCTTTATTATCAATTAATATTTTTGCATTGTCAATAGGCGAAGTCACTTCCTTGTTGCTGCTAATATCATTTTTACTTCCTTTTAAATTAACTTTAAAACTTTCACCGGTTTTTACATTCATGTCTTTATTTTCAAACCATGTATATATATTTTTCAAATAATCTTCTTGAAAAAATACAACAATTGAATCCCCATCATGTATTTCAACATTATTCATATAATCAGGGGCATACTTATCATTCACATAATACATCCAGCCATCATTGCTGCCTACAGAACGTTCTTTAACTCCTTCAATATTTTTTATATAAGTACATCCATTTGAATCAAACTGTTTAACATCTTTACAATCTATATCTTTACTCTCCAGTGCCTTTATAAGTGCATGAATTGCAAACACCTTGTCGTCCTTCTTTTCCTTGCTGCCATATGGAGTCAAATCAAATTTGTTTACTGTTAATTCTGTTTCAGGAACTATAGTGCGGTCATTTGCCTCTACTCTAGCCTTTACTTTACATGTCTTTTCTTCCTTTATGCCTTCGCCGTCATCTTTAAATGTTGTTATTACATCTCCATCCTTTAGTTGTTTATCCTTTCTATTGTAAGTACTGTTATCATCATTTAAAGTATAACTCCAAATCTTAGTATCATCTTTTGACATTAAAGCTCCTGATGCTAAAGAAACCTTATCAAAATCCTCTCCATGACTTTTTAATGCTTCCATGATTGCAACATTTATAGAATCATTTTTTAATACAGTAACTTGTTCACTAAAATTATTATCTTTTTGTGTATTTTTTACCGTTACACCTACAAAATCATTTTGAGTTGAATCATAAGATGGCAGCAAATCACTCTCATTTTTAGCATAAACAAATAATAAGTAATCTCCATCTTTTACACTTTGATCTTTAGGATACACTTGAGGTGTTGTAAAATTAACTTTGTACATCCATCCACTCTGAGAGCCATAGTTTCCATCCTCTGTCCCATTTTTCTCACTAGCTATACTTGTTACCATACCTTTATCATTAGAAGTTTCACTTAATCCTGTAGCTTTTAACACATCTTCAGCCGTAGCATTTTCATCTACTTTAATTTGCTGTGGTCTAAAAAGCACTTCATTATACATACCTACTACTGCAATATTAACATTTATACTTTTACTATTTTCCTCTGCAAAAGCAGTAGTTATATTAGTACTAACAACACTTATAATCATAGTTAAAATCATTATAATAGATGTAATTTTCATTCTAAACTTCTTCATGTTCATTCACCTCATGCTTTCAATAATATACTATCTTCAGACACACGTATTTATCCAATTGTTAATATCCATTTTTAATTATGAAACTTCTCTTCATGTTGTGAAAAAAGCAAACTATTCACATTAAATCATATATCTAGGCTCTCTGCTTAATTATTTGATAAGCAGAGCTACCGTGCCTGAATAAAAATCTAAATAATGGACTAATTAATAGAATTAGTCCATCGTGATATTGTGTTTAATTTATTATTTATTTGAAGTAGGTATTTCTATAGGATATGAAATAGGCGTCATCTCTTCCAGTCCATTCCATACAAATCCTTTAACTGTATAATTGCCCTTATCGGGTAATTTTAATGTAACTCTCAATTTAACACTGCTTGAAGCATTTATATTTTGCTCTGATGCACCATAGCTTACAAGTGCTCCATTATTGTCATATATGCCAACTATAAGAGATACATTTTTAGCTTCACTGCCTTTATTTGCAGCTTGTATAGTTATTTGAGCATCATTTCCCAAATTAAATTGTTTTTCCTGTGTTAAATTACTAATTTCTATCGTCTTATCAATACCAGTATCATCCTTAGCTGCTACTGTTACATTTATGCTTGCAGTATCTGCTGTAGTTTTATCTGCTGTATTTGTTACTGTAAATACTAAAGCAACTGCAGTATCTTTATCTGGTGGTGTTATTTTTCCATCTAATCCTATAACTTCAGGCTTATCTGATGATTTAATGGCTATGGTATAACCAGCTGGCACTACTGGTAAAACTAAATTTGTTACATTCTTTAATGGCGCTGTTACACTGGTTATTCCTGCTGCAACTGCTGCAGCTGTAACATCTGGAGCAGGATTATTTAAAGCCTTTTGTGCTGCATCAAGCTTTGCCTTTGTACTTGCTTTAATGGAAGCCTTTTTAGCAACAGTAAGTGCATCATATAGTTTTTGAGCATCCTCAACCTCTTTCTTATTAGCAGAAGTTATACTATCTGGCAGTGCTGCTACAGCGTTGTTTACTAGTACTGTAGAATCCTTAACATCTGTACAATCAAAAATTGAATTTCTACCTTCATAGGATCTTACAAGAGAATCCAATCCTCTGCTTAACTGGCATGGATCATAACTAAACCCGCCTAATCCTCCAGCCATAGTTTTATTTTTAAAATCATAATAACTTAATGCACCTTTAAAAATATCATTACCATTTTTAATAAATTTGCTGTCAAATATATCATGCTTGGTCATTCCCAGTGTCATATATACCTGTGCATTGTTCCATGCATTACTATCATAATAACCACCCCAAAAGAAACTTTCATAAGTTTGAGCATTGGAATATTGTTCAAAAACTGCATCCATAGCTTCTTTTACATCGTAATACTTATCTCCTGGTTTTGCATCAGCCTTGTAATAATCTGCAATTGGTTGATATGACATAACGTTCATATCTGTCGCTCTGTTTGGATTCGTCTTAACACCATCTTTTGCACTTTCAGCCCATGTATGAATCTTTGATTCTATATTGATACGGTTTCCTTCCTTTGGAATAGGATACTTATAGGAATTCAAAGCAAAGACAGCATACTGTGGTGTAAAAAACTGCTTTGACTTAGATAAATACTCCTCATTAGAAACAATATCTATTAAATCATAAGCCTCAATATCCCTTGCATCATAACCAGCAGCCGTAATGGCTAAAACTAGCTTTTCCCATTCTGTCATTTTAAAACCTAGAGGTTCAATGCCCTCTTTTTTCATCTCTTTTAAACCATCCTGTACACTTTTGAACCATTCATCATAATAACCATCTTTCATGCCCTTGTATCCAGAACGAGCTGAGGAATATACTTCCCATAATGGTGAAGTAAATTGCATTGTACCTTCTTCTCCTTTACTACTTGCTCTTGCTCCAACCCAGGAAAATTTAGGAACTGTAGTCCAGGAAAATTTATCATAGCCTTCTGAACCTTTCATTATATCAGGTAATTTATCATACATAATATTTTCAGCTTCTTTAGCCTTTTCAATTTCTGCTGCTTTTTCACCATCTCCATAAACTTTTGTAACCTCATTGTCATAAAAGTTTGGAGTATTGAAGGTAACATTACCTAGTTTAAATTTATATTCTTTCTTATCAGTATTGTAGGTTAGCTGAAGTTTACTTTTTAATGTATTTGAGTCTATAGTACTTGTCCTACTAATCCTATCATAAAGCATTGTTAAATTTTTTCCAGTACTGCTTGGAAAGAATAAGTCTACAGGTAATTTTACCTGTACACCATAGTCTTTAATCATTTTAGCATCCAAATTTGTAATATCACATGTATAGTCTGCTTTAAGGTCAGCTGTTCCATCTTTGTTTACTGTTTTATCTTTTATATTGATATTTACATCTACAGGCATATCAATTATTGGCTGCACTATTTGATCTGTTCTCAAATAGGGATATCCATCATTTACATCTTTTGAAATATCCCATACACTAACAAAATCCCACCCTGAATATGTATTCTGCTGTTTCATTTCAGCTGCAGTTTTTGATACGCCTGCTTGCGGTAACGTTGTAGGATGTATCTTTTCTCCATCATAATAGCTATTACTATAAGGAAAACTTGTAGTATTAGTATTTGTAATCGCATACACATATTTTCCTTGTAAATTCCCACTTACATAACAGTTATTTATAGTTTGATCATATATTGCACCGTCAGCTAAACCACAAACTTCAATTTCTTTGTCACTAGGAGCAACTATATCTGCTCTGCTGCAACAATTTTCAATACGAGCATCCAACTTTTTACTAGATTTAACCCATCCAACTATACCACCTGTTAGCATGTGTTGTTGTGTTGAAGATGAAAATTTCATTATTCCATCAACTGTACATAAACTAATTTTTCCTCTTGAACATATATCAGCTATAGAACCATATAACATAGCACTATAACTGCTATTATATGTTCCTACAGCATCTGCTACATTCATGTTTATATGAAGATTTGCCACATATCCAGAAGCACCAATATCATAAAATAAGCCGGAATAAATATCGTTAAATCCAGAAATTTTATATCCCTGTCCATTAAAAGTACCTTGAAATGTTCCTGTGGTTTGTTCTAATTTAAAATCCCCTACATCAATATCTTTTGTCAAAATAACAGTCTTGCCTTGGAATGTTTCTGTATTGACTGCTTTACGAAAGTCATTTAACTCTTCTACTGTGCTAATAATGTATTGACCTTTATCATCAGTTTTCAAAGAAGATTCATCAGCAAAAACAGGAACTGATGATATAAGATTACTAAAAATTAAAGATAAAATTAAAAGAATATTAAAAATTCTTTTATAAAAAAGTTTTTTTGTTTTTTTCATTTATTATTCCTCCCTTAAGAGATAAAATCCCATTTAGGGTAATATTTTATTAAATTATATATTTAAACAACAACATTTCAATTGCTTAACTTATAAATATCACTATAATTATAGAGCGGAAAGTATTTGATACTACATTCCGCCCTGTAATTTATAAACTATTTATTACTAATTTTCTTAGTGTAATGCAGTAACACAATCATCAACATCATCTTGACTAATAGTTAAATTCTTAAGTGCATTCTCTGCATTAACATATTGAGTATAATTAACAGTACCAATAGCTGGTTTAGCAGTTGTTGCTAATTTAGTAATCAAATCCGTTTTATTTGCCCTTGGGAAGAAAGGTGCAACATATTTGGAAGTATTCCAATCATAATATCCATCAGCTTTTGCTGCAGTTGGTAAATAAGCATTATCTAAGCCTAAGTCTGCACCACTAGCCATTGAGAATTCCCAACGAATTACAGCACCATTTGGTACGTTAGTTAATGTTGTATCGCCTTTATAATATTGAGTAGCCTTATTGGTATCAGTATACGTACCAGCATTATTTACTGTAAACATCCAGCCAGAAATTCCATTGTATTCTTTTTCTCTTAACCAAGTTGGGTCATTAATAATAGATTGTTTATATGCTTTTTGTGTATCGTATAAAATTACTGGTATTTTATCTTTATAAGCATATACAAAATCAGCTGTATTGTCTTTAAAAGCTGTTACATAGTTACCATAATAGCTTGGAACTGAAGCCACGTTATCAGAACCTGCAGCTTGCTTTGTAGCATCTAAAACTGTTTTTGAATCATCAATAGTAACTGCTTTTGGTGCTAAAATAGGATCCTGTCCTGTTATGTTCTTTTCAACATCCACATAAACAGTTTTGTCAGCTGCTTGTACACTATTAAAAGTGGACGCAGCTGTTACAGCTCCTAAAGTTAATGCTGTCACACACAAAGTAGCAAATAATTTGTTTTTTAGTGTTTTAATCATTTTTTACACGCTCCCTTTAATTTTATTTTTTCTTCTTAAGATTTGTTTTTTATTTTTGTGTACACATATTATTTATTCAGCTATATAACTGTTATATTTTTATACTTGCCTTTATATAGGGAAATAGGTAAGAAGACATTTTAAATTATTTGAGGGTATTTTTAAATATAAAGGCAAGTTTGCTGGCTTACTTGGACACATATGTAATTTATATTTTAGTTAATAACTCAACTTTTTAAGAGGACAGAGGACAATTGACAGAGGACAGTGAAGGATGATTTTTCTCCGCTGCACTTCGAAAAATCTTTAATTACCTAAATTTCGTACAAATATAAAACTTATATTTGCACATAATTTCCTGTTAGCATTAACCATAATATTCCTTTAGCTTCCAATTTTTTAGGCGAAGCCTACTGGGATAATATACAAATGTT
>NZ_JABBNI010000023.1 GCF_012926525.1 Clostridium muellerianum | reverse complement strand
TTCCTATTTCACATTCATCATATCTATTCTGTCTTGTATAACTATCTATTGTTGATGGTAATAAATCTGCATCTCCTTCATCTTGAAGATGCTTTAAAAGTTCTATATGTTCATTTATTAGCGCAACTCCTGCTCTTGGTTGTGCTAATGTTATTCCTGCTTCCTTAGCTTTTCTTAATTTTACTGAAAAGTTCTTATGTTCTGGCACCTTTTTTAAATATTCTACAGCTTCCTTTAAGTCCACTTCGCTTCCTGTTGGCCACTGGCTTAATACTTCTTTTCTCATTTCGAAAAATTCTTCATCTGTCCACTTTTTATTTTTAAGTTCCACCTGAATTACCCCCTAATCAACTTTCACTAAATATTTTTTCATTATTCTAACTGCCATATCTGGATATTCTTCAGCTAAAAGCCCCATAGCAGACATTATGTACGTTTTATCAAGTAAGTACTGTGGATTTTTAGGTTTCAAATGTGTAGGATTAGTTTGATCAAAAGTTCCTGCCTTTAATATTTCTGCAGGATTTTCACTATGAACTAGTACTCCACCTGTTCCTATAAGGTATTTTACTTCTAAAAGATCTTTGCCTTCCTGTGAATATATTACTCCACATGGAGTATACAATGTTTCAAGTACACCTACATGTCTTTCTAATGATATTTCAGTTGCTGCTTTAGCCATAGCTTCATCAAATTTTATTTCTTCTTTGGTCTTTGGTACCATTTTTATATTTTCTACTCTAAATTTACAATTTGCTTCTACATCTACACTTTTATCATTTAAATATCTACATATTTTTTTTGTAGTTGCCGCTTCTAATAATGCTTCTGCAGAGTACCTCATTCCTAAATCTCCCTCAACAGTTCTTTTAGCAAATGGTTCTTGAAGTCCTCTTAAAGTAACTCCTGCCTTTGATGGTTCTCCATCTGCCAATGAATGCACATCTGTAGTGGCCCCTCCTATATCTACAACTACTAAATCTCCTACTCCATCTTCTTTGTCCGTTCCTTCACTTAAAACCCTTGCAGCTTTAAGCACTGCTGCTGGAGTTGGCATTAATATTCCACTTATATAGTTTTCAGCTTTTTTCATTCCTTTTGCTTCAACTATCTTTTCCATAAATATCTTTCTTATTTCTTCTCTAGCTGGTTCCACATTTAAAACATTAAGTTTTGGCATTACGTTATCTGTAACTCTATAAAACATATTAGCTCCGCTTAATATTTCCTCAACTGTATCTACTGCAACCTTATTTCCAGCTACAACTACTGGCTTATTTATTCCACTTTCAGCAAGCATTTTAGCATTATGGATTATACACTGTTTGTTTCCCCCATCTGTTCCCCCTGCTAAAAGTATAATATCTAAATTAGAATTTTTCATTTCGTTTATTTCTTTTGATGTAAGATCATAACTATAAACATTTAAAACCCTAGCACCAGCACCAAGTGCTGCTCTTTTAGCCGCTTCAGCTGTAAGTTCTGGCACTAATCCAATAGCTACCATTTTTAATCCACCTGCAGCAGAAGAACATGCTAGTTTTTTTAAAAAATTAACTTCTTTTCCTTCTAGTTTCTCTTGAAGTTTTTTATAGGCGTTATTAAAACCTACCATTATGTCACTTTCTACAGTAGTAATATCCTTCGCTGTGGCAAGGATTTCTTCACTTTCTACATCTACAGCAGTAAGCTTTGTATATGTGCTACCAAAATCTATCAGCAAGTAACTATTCAACTCAATCACTCCTGTTTTACTCACATAGAGCCTTTATTTTTAATTAATATTCTAATCTTCAATTTTTAAATCTTTCTTTAAATCTTCAATGTCAACTTCTGGTGATGTGCCTGGTGCATAAACCCTATCAAATCCCATTTCTTTAAATTTCTTCTCTATATCTTCCCACTTTTGTTTTCCTACTACCAAATTTCCACCAGCATATAATAGTATTCCATCCAATCCTGATTCATTAAGTTTTTCTCTTAAGCCTCTACAATCGATTTCACCATGTCCATATAGAGATGAAACTACTATCGCATCTGCATTAGTTTCTATAGCAGCATTAATAAAGTCTTCCTGTGGAGAAAGTACTCCTATATTAACTACATTAAATCCTGCTTGTGTAAACGAGTGTTGTAGTATTTTATTACCAACTGCATGGCAATCAGAACCGATTACACCTATAACTAAAGTCTTCATTAATAATCCCCCCAACCTTTACTTTTGATATTTTAATTCTATTATTTTTGATTTTAAAGCTTTTACAGAACTATCATCCAAGCTATATAAAAACTTCATTGTTTCCTTATCTTCTGTAATATTTTCCTTTACATCTTTATATCTACCTGGAGATACTATTATCACATCCGAATTAGACACAATTTTTGCCAATTCCTCTTTATCTGTTGTATTTGTGTATTGAATATCAATATTGGCAAGTCCTGCTTTTTCTAAAGCACCTCTAGCTTTAAACATAAACTCTTGAGACATACAAACGAATCCAAATTTAGTTTGTTCAGGGTATCTTGCAATTTTAACTATCGTTTGTAAATCAACATTTATAGCTACTCCAATTACTTCCTTTTTAAATGGTCTTGTCAACCTTACTACCTCGTTAACATGATTAAACGTTGCTATTATTACTTGACTCTTTTCTATCACGCTTTTAGTTTCTTTTGTTGCAGTTCTTATATCCTCTAAAGTAAATGGTATAACATTCATATTGGTACTATCCATTAATTGTTTACTAAACATTTTGGCTTGTTCAATATTACATTCAACATATAATGCTGTTATTTTACTCATAAGTTCCTTTTTTTCTCTTACTCGCTGCATAACAACTTCTAAAAACTCATCCGCATCCATACCACTTTCTAAAGCTTCTTCAAATCCTAAATCTACAAACTTTATTATCTTTTCTTTTATGTTTTGTACTTTCCATGGATTGGCTTCTTCTGCTACAAAAGTTCCTCGTCCTTGATAGGATTTTAAAACTCCTTCTTGTTCCAGCTCGTTATACGCTGTACTTATAGTATTCCTACTTACTTTTAACCTTTCAGACAATTCTCTTTCAGTTGGCATTTTATTGCCTACCATCAAAGTATCAGTCTTGATTAAGTTCATAATTTGCTTTTTTACCTGTAAGTACAGTGGCACTCCACTGTCTTTATCTATTTTAATTTCTATAGCAATCACCCCGAAACTTATTGGATTAATGGACTAGTCCATTTCTTGATTTAATGATATCACACCTGAAAATTGACTTCAATAACTTTTTGTCAATATGCAATTTTAAGAAAATTTCGTCATTTTCTATATTTGAGTACACTTATTTTTACTATAATTACACACACTTTTCAATTTACCAATACATTAATTAATTAACATAACTTACCTAAGTTTGCATACTCAAACATCAAGCAATTCTTAGGTTCAAATGGATTTTGCTTATAAGAATGACTTTTTCCAAAGCAAAAACTCATTAAATACTATTTAGGTATTTAGTTCCTGAGCAAAGCTCGTTAAATACCATTTAGGTATTTAGTTCCTGAGCAAAGCTCGTTAAATACCATTTAGGTATTTAGTTCCTGAGCAAAGCTCGTTAAATACCATTTAGGTATTTAACCCATCCGAATCTTAGGAAATCTTATCTACAGGCGTAAAGTAGCTATCCCCCATTTTGATAGAAAGTGGAAGTGATAATAATGATAGCAATTGGATAAAAAAACAACAAATTTCTACCTAATATTTCATAAAACTTTACTTAAAAAATGACAAGACCTGAATGCTTTCTTTCACAATATCAGGCCTTGTTTCTACAATTTTACATTTTTTTACTATTGTTCATAATAATCATCAATTGATTTTATAAGTGACTTCACTATTTTATCTTGGTATTCACTAGTATTTAATTTTTCAGCTTCCACCTGATTAGATAAAAAGCCACATTCTACAAGTATAGATGGCATACTATCATTACATCTTAATACTTTATAGGAATCTAATGCAGGCTTTTCTTTTCTCTTGTTATTAGGATCTAAATCTCTTCGTAAATTTTCCTGAGTTATTTTTGCAAGCTTCTCACTCTCCGCATTTTTAGAATACCAAACCTGCGCTCCATAGTATTTTTCTTCAGGAAACATATTAAGATGTATGCTTACAAACATATTACATTTGCTATCTTTTTTCATTTTACATCTGTTATTTAAATCTTCAACTTTTTTCTTTCTTATTCTGCCATTATCTTCATATAATCCTTTGTCTTCTTCTCTTGTCATAATTACTTTGTATTTTTGCTTTTCTAATTCAGATTTAAACTTTAATGATATTTTCAAATTTATGTCTTTCTCTAAAATTCCACTTCTAGACTCAGCTCCACCATCAATTCCACCATGGCCAGGATCTATAAGTATGGTTACATTTTTTTTATCATTACTACTTGTGTTTAAATGAAACATAGGCATAGAATATTTGATATTAACATAAAATACAGAAACTAATCCCAAAGATACAGTTAAAACAACTAACATTAATATTCTATTTTTAAAACGCACTATTACCCCTCCTAAAATAAAACTTCATCTATATTCTATGCCTTAATATCGCTTTTTAATTAACACAATTTTTTACAATAAAAAAAGAGAGGAAATTCCTCTCTCTTTCTTATCTCTTTGAGAACTGTGAAGCTTTTCTAGCCTTTTTAAGACCATATTTCTTTCTTTCTTTCATTCTTGGATCTCTTGTTAAGAAACCAGCTTTCTTAAGTTCTGGTCTTAGGTTTTCATCAGCCTTTAAAAGTGCTCTTGAAATACCATGTCTTATAGCTCCAGCCTGACCAGTAAATCCACCACCGTGTACATTTACTAATACATCAAATTTTTCTTTAGTTCCTGTTAAAACTAATGGTTGGTTAACTATAACCATTAAAGTTTCTAATCCGAAATAGCTTTCCATTTCTCTTTTATTTATTACTACTTTACCTTCACCAGGTACAAGTCTTACTCTTGCAATTGATTTTTTTCTTCTTCCTGTTCCAAAATACTGAACTTTAGCCATTTTTTCTCCTCCTTCCAGCTTCCAATTAATATCTTAATTCTAATACTTCTGGTTTTTGAGCTTGATTATCATGCTCAGCACCTCTGTATACTTTTAACTTTTTAAGCATTTGTCTTCCTAATACGCCCTTTGGAAGCATTCTTCTAACTGCTTCTTGGAATACAAATTCAGGTTTCTTTGCTATAGCCTCTCTATATGGAGTCTCTTTTAATCCACCTGGATAAAGTGAATGGTGTCTTAACATTTTCTGATCTAATTTTTTACCAGTTAAAACTACCTTTTCTGCATTTATTATTATAACAAAATCTCCTGTATCAACATGTGGTGTAAATGTAGGTTTATTTTTTCCTCTTAATATTGAAGCAACCTGGCTTGCTACTCTTCCTAGTGGCTTTCCAGCAGCATCAACAACATACCATTTTCTTTCAACTTCTTGTGGTTTTGCTATGTATGATTTCATGTTTTTACCTCCCTAAATTCTTTTACAAAATACGTACCTCTATATAAAGATCCGGGGCTAGTGGATCTTTTATACTTATAATACAAACATACATTATTATAATACAATCTCCCTGGCGTGTCAATAAGTTAAACACTGAAATTACTTAGTTTCCTTAATAAAACACTTCTTCTAAAATTAATCCACATGCTGGAACAGATTTTCCTGCATTAGCTCTATTTTTAGAAGTAATTATTTTCTCAATATCTTCAGGGTTAAACTTGCTAACTCCTACATCTAACAAGGTTCCCACTATAATTCTAACCATATTATATAGGAATCCATCTCCTGTGATACTAAACCTTATGTATTTACCATCTTTATCTATTGTAAGTTCTTTTATTGTTCTCACAGATGTTTTTACAGAACTTCCCTGCTTTTTAAATGCAGAAAAATCATGAGTTCCCAAAAAATACTTTGATGCTTTTCTCATCCGTTCAATATCTAATGTTTTATTAAAATAATATACATAATTTCTTTCTATGGCTGGTCTATTAGATCCATTTACTACAGTATACACGTATCTCTTACCTATACTATTATATCTAGAATGAAATTCTTTATCTACTTCTTTAGACTCTACAACAACTATATCTTCTGGCAAAAAAGCATTTAGTGCCCTTTTAAAGTTATTTGGAGGTATCGAATTTTCCGTAAAAAAATTACAAACAAATCCTTTGGCATGAACTCCTGCATCCGTCCTGCTAGATCCTATAACTTTTGAAAAAACTCCAGTAACATTTTCGATAGCTTCCTCAATTTTTTGTTGAATTGATTCACCATTATTTTGTCTTTGCCATCCACAATAATTAGTACCATCATACTCAATTAATAACTTAATATTTTTAGTTAATGCCATGTATTACTCCATACAGAAACAGCTACCAATGCTACTACACTTATTCCTGCAATAAAGTCTCTGTTAGTCATTTTTAATTCCTTCATTCTAGTTCTTCCATCACCGCCCCTATAACATCTAGCTTCCATAGCCATTGCTAATTCGTCAGCTCTTCTAAAGGAACTTATAAAAAGAGGAACTAGTATAGGAATAAGGTTTTTTGCTCTTTGAATTAAATTTCCTGATTCAAAATCAGCGCCTCTAGCCATTTGAGCTTTCATTATCTTATCTGTTTCATCCATCAAAGTTGGAATAAATCTTAATGCTATAGTCATCATCATTGCTAATTCATGAGCAGGTACACCTATTTTCTTAAGTGGATTTAGAAGTTTTTCTATACCATCTGTTAATTCTATTGGTGATGTAGTTAACGTTAATAACGATGTTCCAATTATTAAAAATACAAGTCTTAAAACCATGAATGCAGCAAGTACTAAACCTTCTTTATACACCTTCAAAAATTTCCAAGCATATAATGGCGGATTTTTACCATCTGTCATAAAAATATTTAATAATGCAGTTATTAATACTAATATAAGTATTGGTTTAAGTCCTTTGTATATATAGCTAAAATGAACCTTAGATATAATTATTGAAAGTAAAGTAAATGCTATTATGAATATGTACCCTTTAAAGGTATTTACTAAAAATAGATCTACTATATATATTAAAGATATTAATATCTTTACTCGTGGATCTAACTTATGGATAAAAGAGTCGCCAGGTACATATTGGCCTATTGTAATATCCTTAATCATTTACTAGCTCCCCTAACGTTTTTTTAGTATTCTTAGTATCTCCGCTTTAGCTTGCTGTATAGTAAATATATCATCAGATATATTTATTCCTTTTTCTTTGAGGGCTCTTGCAAGATAAGTAACTTGCGGTACTGCAAGCCCAACGCTTTCCAATGTATCTATTTCTTTAAACACTTGTGTTGGTGTTCCATCAAGTATAGTTTTTCCTTCATGCATAACTAGTATCCTATCTGCAAGTTTTGCTACATCTTCCATACTATGAGAAACAAGTATAATAGTCATTTTATATGCTTTGTGTAAATCTTTTATTTGACCTAAAATATCATCTCTTCCTTTTGGATCAAGACCTGCTGTCGGTTCATCTAATATTAAGACTTTAGGTTCCATAGCCACTACACCTGCTATAGCAACCCTTCTTTTTTGACCCCCACTTAATTCAAAGGGAGACTTGTCTTTATACCTTTCATAATCCAACCCAACCATGTTCATAGCTTTCTTTACTTTGCTGTTTATCTCATCATCACTTAATCCTAAATTTTTAGGACCAAAAGCAATGTCTTTTTCTATAGTTTCTTCAAAAAGTTGATACTCAGGATACTGGAATACAAGACCTACTTTTTTCCTTATGAAATTTAGATTAATTTTCTTTTCAGTAATATCCACATCATCTATTATGATCTTTCCTGAACTTGGTTTTAATAAACCATTAATATGCTGAATAAGTGTAGATTTTCCTGAACCAGTATGACCAATTAAAGCAACAAATTCTCCCTCATTGATATTAGCATTAACATTGTCTAATGCCTTTTTTTCAAAAGGAGATCCTTTCATATACACATGAGTTAAGTTTTCTATTTTAATTGACATAATTCATCCACCATCTCATCTATAGTTAATATATCTGTTCTTATATTTATGCCACTTTCCCGCAGTTCATAGCTTAGCTCTGTCATTTGAGGTACATCAAGTCCTATATTTTTCATCTTTTCAACTTGACTAAAAATATCCCTAGGAGTACCTTCCATCATAACTTTTCCTTCATCCATAACTATTATTCTATCAGCCTTTACTGCTTCTTCCATATAATGAGTAATTAGTATTATAGTTATACCATACTTACTATTTATCTCTTTTATAGTTTTCATTACTTCTTTTCTTCCTGATGGATCTAACATAGCAGTGGATTCATCAAATATTATACATTCAGGCATCATAGCCAGCACTCCTGCTATAGCCACTCTCTGCTTTTGACCTCCAGATAGTAAATGAGGCGCATGCTTCTTATACTGATACATATTTACTCTTTTTAAACATTCGTCTACTCTTTTTCTTATTTCCGCAGGATCAATTCCTAGATTTTCTGGACCAAAAGCAACATCTTCTTCTACAATAGTTGCAACTATTTGATTATCTGGATTTTGAAAAACCATACCAGCTTTGTTTCTTATAGTCCAAACATTTTTTTCATCACATGTATCTAATCCACTCACATACACTTTCCCATCAGTTGGAATTAACAATGCATTCATATGCTTTGCTATAGTTGATTTTCCAGAACCATTCCTTCCTAGAACAACCAGAAACTCTCCTTTTTTCACTTCAAGACTAGCATTATTAATAGCCAATTTTGTTCCATTTTTATCAGCGTTTTCATACTTATAAATAACATTCTTACATTCTATCATCTTATCTTTCATGGAAGCACCTCGCTAAATTAATGCAGCAAATTATTTATATACTTATATATAAGAAAATGGGGATTAAGCTAGTTTACTTAATCCCCTAAATCTTATACTAACTCTAGTATAACTACTTCAGCTCCATCGCCTCTTCTTGGACCTACTTTGTATATTCTAGTATATCCACCATTTCTTTCAGCATATTTAGGAGCTACTTCATCAAATAAATTTTTAACTACTTCCTCTTCAGTTACGAATGAAAGTACTTGTCTTCTAGCATGAAGATCCCCTCTTTTTGCAAGAGTGATCATTTTTTCTGCTAAGTTTTTAGTTTCTTTTGCTCTAGTTTCTGTTGTTTCTATCTTTCCATGCTTTAAAAAACTAGTAACAAGATTTCTAAGCATTGCTCTTCTTTGATCAGTTGGACGACCTAATTTACGATATCCTGCCATCTCTATACCTCCTTACCTTCGTTTTTCTTTGAGTAAACAATGTTAATATTCTTTTTTATTCTTCACTCTGTTTTAAAGATAATCCTAAGGCTTCAAGTTTTTGCTCTACTTCTTCTAAGGATTTCTTACCTAGGTTTCTAACCTTCATCATATCATCCATTGTTCTTTCTGTTAATTCTTGAACAGTATTTATTCCTGCTCTCTTTAAACAATTATAACTTCTAACTGAAAGATCTAGTTCTTCTATAGTCATTTCAAGAACTTTTTCTTTCTTATCTTCTTCTTTTTCAACCATTATTTCAACATTATTTGCATGATCAGTTAATGTCATAAATAATTTAAAGTGCTCTATAAGAATTTTAGCTGATAAACTTATAGCTTCATCGGGCATTATTGTGCCATTAGTCCATACTTCTAAAGATAACTTATCATAATCAGTAATTTGGCCTACCCTTGTATTTCCTACAACAAAGTTGACTCTTTTGATAGGAGTATAGATTGAATCTACTGCAATAGTACCTATAGGCATATCCTCAGATTTGTTCTTTGTTTGAGAAACATATCCTCTTCCAGTACTAACTTGGATTTCCATATATAATCTTCCATCATCATCAAGAGTTGCTATATGTAAATCCTTATTAATTATTTCTATGTCTTCATCTGTCTTTATGTCTCCTGCAGTAACTTCTCCTGGGCCCTGTGCATCTATATAAATAGTTTTAGGACCTTCTCCATTCATCTTTAAAGCTAGACATTTTATGTTTAAAACTAATTCAGCAACATCTTCTTTTACTCCACGAACAGTTGAGAATTCATGAAGTACACCATCTATTTTTATGTGGTTTGCAGCAACTCCTGGTAAAGAAGAAAGAAGAATTCTTCTTAATGCATTACCAAGAGTGATACCATAACCTCTTTCTAATGGTTCCACTACAAATTTTCCATAGGAACCATCTTCACTAACTTCAACACATTCTATTTTAGGCTTTTCTATCTCTAACATGAATATAACCCTCCTTCTATTTGTATTTCAATTTATTTTGAGGGCAACTGATTCTAATATTAATTATTTACTATATAACTCTACTATTAATGTTTCGTTAACAGGAACATCGATATCTTCTCTTGAAGGCTCTCTAAGAATTTTTCCTTCAAAGTTTTCTGGATTTCCTTCTAACCAAGCTGGTAAAGTTTTTGGATTTTCAGCAAAAGTCTTAAACTTTTCTGTTGCTCTACTCTTTTCACTTACAGTTATAACATCATTAGGTGAAACTTGATAAGAAGCGATATCTACCTTCTTACCATTTACTAAAAAGTGTCCGTGTGTTACTAACTGTCTAGCTTCAGGTCTTGAGTTTCCATATCCAAATTTATAAACTACATTATCAAGTCTCATTTCAAGAAGTTTTAACAAGTTTTCACCTGATATACCTCTTTTTCTTTCAGCTCTTTCATAATATGTTCTGAACTGTCCTTCTAGTATTCCATATATTCTTCTAGCTTTTTGTTTCTCTCTTAATTGTAATCCATAGTTAGATAATTTTTTTCTACTTTGTCCGTGCTGTCCTGGTGCATAACCTCTTCTAGAAACTGCACATTTATCTGTAAAGCATCTATCCCCTTTAAGGAATAATTTTAAGCCTTCTCTTCTACATAATCTACATACTGCTCCAGTATATCTTGCCATTAAATTTACACCTCCTATACCTAAACTCTTCTTCTTTTTGGTGGTCTGCATCCGTTATGTGGTATAGGAGTAACATCTTTAATCAATGTAACTTCTAATCCAGCAGCTTGTAGTGATCTTATTGCAGCTTCTCTACCAGCTCCTGGTCCCTTAACGTATACTTCAACACTCTTTAATCCATGTTCCATAGCTGCTTTTGCTGATGTTTCAGCTGCCATTTGAGCAGCAAATGGAGTACTCTTTCTAGAACCTCTAAATCCTAATCCACCTGCACTAGCCCATGATAATGCATTTCCTACAGCATCAGTTATAGTTACTATTGAATTATTAAAAGTTGATTTTATATGTGCACAGCCATGCTCAATATTCTTTTTCTCTTTTCTTCTTCTAGTCTTTCTATTCTTTGATCCAGCTGCCATCTTTCTCCCTCCTTACGCTCTGTTATTTCTTTTTCTTAGCCCCTATCATTTTCTTAGGACCTTTTCTTGTTCTTGCGTTTGTCTTAGTCTTTTGTCCTCTTACTGGAAGACCTCTTCTATGTCTTATTCCTCTGTAACATCCAATTTCGATTAATCTCTTTATGTTAAGAGCAATCTCTCTTCTTAAGTCGCCTTCAACCTTTATGTTCTTATTTACATAGTCTCTTAACGTATTAACTTCTTCTTCAGTTAAATCCTTAACTCTAACATCTGGATTTACTCCAGTTTCACTAAGGATTTTATGAGAAGTTGGTAGTCCTATACCATATATATAAGTTAGACCTATTTCTACTCTTTTTTCCTTTGGTAGGTCGACACCTGCTATTCTTGCCATTAAAATTTACACCTCCTGAATATCTAGTTGGTATGGATTTATTTTTTATATAAAGCTTTAGGTCAATAGAATAATTTTAATTCTACATGCAGCCGCATCCTAAAACATTAATAACATAAAATTGTTTTTTATTAATAATTTATTAGCCTTGTTTTTGTTTGTGTTTAGGATTTTCACAGATAACCATTACTCTTCCTTTTCTTTTAATAATTTTGCATTTTTCACACATAGGCTTAACTGATGGTCTTACTTTCATAGCTAACCCTCCTTACTTTGCTCTCCAGGTTATTCTTCCACGACTTAAATCGTATGGAGAAAGCTCTACTGTAACTTTGTCACCTGGAAGAATTCTTATAAAGTTCATTCTTAACTTACCTGATATATGTGCCAATATTTTATGTCCGCTTTCCAATTCTACTTCAAACATAGCATTAGGTAACGCTTCTAAAACAGTACCCTGCATTTCTATAACATCATCTTTTGACATAAGGTAATCAAACCTCCTTATTCTTGTCGTAAGACTGCATAAATTTTCTTATCATCGCACTATTAACTTTTTGATTTGATATTAACAGATCTCTTATTTCTTCAGCTACAGAACTAGTAAAGTTTAAATGCTTCACTTTTTTCTTTTTTGGTTTTTCTACAGTTCTAAGGTCTCCATCACAAATATAAACATATTCATCATCTAACACGCTTAGTATTATGAAGAATTTTCCTTTATCTCTTCCTGCTTTTGAACAAACTAACTTTCCTATACAGCTATTACTGTCTAACAACATATTCACCTCTATTAAATTAAGGTCAGTATCTCAGGACCGTTCTCTAAAATAGCAACGGTATTTTCATAATGAGCTGATAGGCTACCATCCATTGTTACAACAGTCCAATTGTTAGGTTCTGTTTCTACACGGCATTTTCCTGCATTTACCATAGGTTCTATGGCGAGCACAATACCCCGAGTTAATTTTGGTCCTCTTCCAGGTCTTCCATAATTAGGTACCTCAGGATCTTCGTGCATATCTTTGCCTATACCATGACCTACATATTCTCTTACTATAGAATATCCAAAGCTTTCAGCATAAGCTTGAATAGATGCAGAAATATCAGTTAATCTATTTCCAACAACAGCTTTTTCAACACCTTTAAAAAAACTTTGTTTTGTCACTTCAATTAAGTTTTCAGCTTCTTTAGAAATTTTGCCTACAGCAAAAGTTCTTGCTGCATCGCCCTGATATCCATTCAATATAGCTCCACAATCAACGCTTATTATATCGCCTTCTTGCAAAATTACATTTTTATTTGGAATACCATGAACTACTTCCTTATTAACTGAAGTACATATTGAACCTGGAAATCCACAATACCCTTTAAAGGATGGTTTTGCTCCCTGTTTTTCAATATAGCTTTCTGCAATTCTATCCAATTCTGCAGTTGTTATACCAGGTTTCACTGCTTCTTCAAGTTTCAACAGGGTATTTCCAACAACTTTACCCGCCTGCCTCATATACTCTATTTCTCTGTCTGTTTTAATTATTATCATTTACCAACAGCTCCTAGAACATTACAAATTTCATCAAAAACTTTTGTTATTTCTCCTGTTCCTTCTACTGTTGAGAGTATACTTTGATTTTTATAGTATTGAATAAGTGGTTGAGTCTGCCTATCATACACATCTAATCTTTCTTTAACAGTTGCTTCAGTATCATCTTTTCTTTGTATTAATTCGCCGCCACAAGCATCACATTTTCCTTCAACATTAGAAGGATTAAACTTTACATGGTAGCTTGCGCCACATTTTGAACAAACTCTTCTTCCTGTCATCCTTTCTAGAATAAATTCCTTAGGAACATCTATAAGTAATGCAGTATCAATTTTTTGTTCATTAGCATTTAAAAATGAATCTAAAGCTTCAGCCTGCTTAACTGTTCTTGGAAATCCGTCTAATAAAAAGCCATTCTTACAATCATCTTCATTCAACCTATCTTTTACTATTCCTATAGTAACTTCATCAGGTACTAGCTTTCCATTATCCATATATGTTTTAGCCTCAATTCCAAGAGGAGTTTTTTCTGAAATATTCTTTCTAAAAATATCTCCTGTAGATATATGAGGTATTAAAAATTTTTCACTAATTAATTTAGCCTGAGTTCCTTTTCCAGCTCCTGGAGGACCTAATAAAATTATTTTCACTTGAATCATCTCCAAATATTTTTATTACCTTAAGAACCCTTGGTAATGACGCATTACCAACTGTGACTCTATTTGCTTTATTGTTTCTATAGCAACATTTACAATAATAAGCAATCCAGTAGCCCCAAAATATATACCTTTAAAGTTTGTATGATTTTGAGCTATCATTGGTATTACTGCTATCACTCCTGCAAAAGATCCACCAAGTATTGAAACTTTAGCAAGAACTTTTTCTATGTGCTCAGTTGTAGGTTCTCCTGGTCTTATTCCTGGTATGAATCCTGATGACTTATGCATGTTTTCTGACATTTCTTCAGGCTTCAAAGTAACCTCTGTATAAAACCAAGTAAAGAATATTGTTAATAAAAAATAAGTTAGTGCATATTGCCAACTACCATCTTTAAATATACTAAATTTACCTGCAGTTACAAATTTATAGAAAGCTGAATTTGGCCAAAACTGACCTATAGTCATTGGAAACTGCATAACAGATATAGCAAATATTATTCCAATAACTGCTGAACCATTTACATTAATAGGAATATGAGTGGATTGACCTTTATAAAGCTTTCCACCTGATGTTTTTCCAGCATATTGTATAGGTATTCTTCTTTCTGATAAAGTCATAATTACTACTGCTACAAACATTGCAAATGCCACCACAACCAGTGCTACAAGCTCAATAAAATTAATTGTCTCCATTTTCTGCAGTCCTATAATTTGATTTAGTGTCTTTGGAAATCCAGAAATAATATTTACAAATATTAAAAGCGATATACCATTTCCAATTCCACTATCAGTAATTCTATCACCAAGCCAAATTAAAAACGTTGAAGCTGTAGTCAATGTAAGTATTATTAAAAATGCATTAACTTTATTATATGGATCATGAAGTGCATTAGCTCTAGCTATTATAACATATGTACTAATAGCTTGAATTGCTGCTAAAGGCACTGCAGCATATCTTGTATATTGTTGTATTTTCTTTCTTCCATCGTCTCCTTCTTTAGAAAGTTGTTCTAACGCAGGAATCGCAATTTGCAATAATTGCATTATGATGGAAGAGTTAATAAATGGTACTACACCAAGAGCAAATATACTAAATCTACTAAATGCACCACCTGCTATCAAATCATAAAAACCAAATAATGATCCGCCTTTAGTTAAATCAGCAAGTTTTGTAGTATCAATTCCAGGAACAGGAATAAAATTTCCCATCCTGAAAATTGCTATCATTAGTATTGTAAACAATAATCTTTTTCTCAACTCCGGAACTTTCCAGGCATTACGTAAGGTTGATAACATTATTATACCACCTCAACTTTTCCTCCAAGCGCTTCTATTTTTTCTTTAGCTACCTGTGAGAATTTTGCTGCTTTTACAGTTAATTTTTTCTGCAAATCACCATTGCCAAGTATCTTAACACCATCTTTTGATTTCCTTACTATTCCTTTTGATAATAGTAATTCTGGTGTAACTTCAGTGCCATCTTCAAAAATATTTAATCTATCAACATTTATAGTTGAGAATTCTTTTGCAAATATATTTGTAAATCCTCTTTTGGGAAGTCTCCTGAATAAAGGCATCTGTCCGCCTTCAAAACCTAATCTGACTCCGCCGCCGGATCTAGCTTTTTGTCCTTTTTCACCTTTACCAGCGTTTCTTCCTAAACCTGAACCAGTACCTCTACCTACTCTTTTAGGAGCTTTTCTTGATCCTTCTGCTGGTTTTAACTCATGAAGTTTCATTTCAACTTACACCTCCTCTGTATTACGCTTCTTCTACATTTAGAAGATAGCTAACTTTTTTTATCATACCTTTAATCTGAGGAGTATCCTCATGTTCTACAACTTTTCCTATTTTCTTTAATCCAAGAGCGTTAACAGTAGCAATATGATCTTTTTTTCTTCCTATTAAGCTTTTAGTTAAAGTTATTTTAATTTTAGCCAAGGTTCATTCCCCCCCTAACCTAAAATTTCTTCAACAGATTTACCTCTAAGATTAGCAACATGTTCTGCTGTTCTTAATCTTGATAAACCGTTTATAGTAGCATTAACCATATTTCTTGGATTATTGGATCCTAAAGATTTAGCTCTAACATCCTTTAATCCTGCAAGTTCAAGTACCGCTCTAGCAGGACCTCCTGCTATAACTCCTGTACCTTCTGATGCTGTCATTATAAGTACTCTTCCAGTACCAAATTCACCTTGTATATCATGTGGTACTGTTGTACCAAGCATTGCAACTTCTACTAAATTCTTTTTAGCATCTTCTATGCCTTTTCTGATTGCTTCAGGTATTTCTATAGATTTACCAGTTCCTACGCCTACGTGACCATTTTCATCACCAACAACTACAAGGGCACTAAATCTAAAGTTTCTACCACCTTTAACAACCTTAGCAACTCTGTTTATAAATACAACTTTTTCTTTAAGATTTAAAGTGCTAGGATCGATTCTCATTTATTTCCCTCCTTCTTTAGAATTGTAAACCAGCCTCTCTTGCGCCTTCTGCAAGATTCTGTACTCTTCCGTGATATACATATCCGCCTCTATCAAAAACTACTTCTTTTATTCCATGTTCAATAGCTCTTTTAGCTATTATTTCACCAACTTTTTTAGCTGATTCTTTATTACTGCCTATACCTTCGAAATCTTTATCCAAAGTTGAAGCAGAAACTAAAGTTTTTCCATTTATATCATCTATTATTTGAGCATATATATTTTTTTCACTTCTATATACTGCAAATCTAGGTCTTTCAGTTGTTCCAAAAATTTTCTTACGAACTCTAAGATGACGTCTTACTCTAGCTTTTTTTCTGTCGTCTTTATTGAACATAAAAGTCACTCCTTTCTATTATTTCTTACCAGTCTTACCTTCTTTACGTCTTATAACTTCGTTTTCGTATTTGATACCTTTTCCCTTGTAAGGTTCAGGTTTTCTCCAAGTTCTTATATCTGCTGCAACGGCACCAACTAATTCTTTATCAATACCTCTAACGATAACTTTAGTAGCAGCAGGTGTTTCAAATACTACGCCTTCAACTGGTTCTATTTCAACTGGATGTGAATATCCAAGATTCATAACTAATTTTTTACCTTGTAACTGAGCTCTGTAACCAACACCTACTAATTCCAGTGTTTTTGCATATCCTTCAGTTACTCCGATAACCATGTTATTTATTAGTGCTCTTGTTAATCCGTGAAGAGCTCTTACATTCTTTACATCGCTGTCTCTTGTAACAACTACATGGTTGTCTTCAAGAGCTATATTTACATCTTTGCTCATAGCTCTAACAAGTTGGCCTTTTGGTCCTTTTACAGTAACAACGTTGTCTGGTGTTACTGTAACAGTTGCGCCGTTTGGTATAGCTACTGGGAGCTTTCCTATTCTTGACATGATTACACCTCCTGTATTCCTATAGGCACATAACAAGCTTAATTTGCTATATATCCTAATTACTTTGACTTAAGTAATAATACTTTACATTTCTTTTATATCTTCAAATTACCATATGTAGCAAAGAACTTCTCCGCCTACTCCAAGTTTTGTTGCTTCTTTGTCTGTAATAATTCCTTTTGAAGTTGATATTACAGCTATTCCCAAGCCATTTAAAACTTTTGGTATTTCTTCTTTTCTGCAATAAACTCTTAATCCTGGCTTAGATATTCTTTTAAGACCAGTTATAACTCTTTCTTTACTTTGACCATACTTCATTGCAAGTCTTAACATATTAACGGAACCATCTGTATATTCCTCTACGTCTTTTATATATCCTTCTTGAAGCATTATATTTAAAATAGCCTTCTTTATGTTAGAAGAAGGTACTTCTACTATTTCATGTCTAACAATGTTTGCGTTTCTTATACGTGTAAGTAAATCTGCGATAAGATCAGTCATTACCATTTATTGTGCCTCCTTTCATTAACAATTATCATTACCAACTTGCTTTTCTACATCCTGGTATTTCACCTTTGTAAGCAAGTTCTCTGAAACAAATACGGCATATACCAAACTTTCTTAATACAGAATGAGGTCTTCCACAAATTCTGCATCTAGTGTAAGCTCTAGTTGAATATTTTGGGTCCTTATTCCACTTTTCTATTAAAGCTTTACGTGCCACGTTTTCCCCTCCTTATTTCTGAGTGAATGGCATTCCAAGGAATCTTAATAATTCTCTTGCTTCTTCGTCAGTGTTTGCAGTTGTAACGAAGATTATATCCATACCTCTTACTTTATCTATTTTATCATATTCTATTTCTGGGAACATTAATTGCTCTTTAACTCCTAATGAATAGTTTCCTCTTCCATCAAAAGCTTTATCTGAAACTCCAGAAAAGTCTCTAACTCTTGGTAAAGCAACATTCATTAATTTATCTGCAAATTCATACATCTTATCTTTTCTTAATGTAACTTTACAACCTATTGGCATGTTTTCTCTTATTTTGAAGTTAGCAATAGATTTCTTTGCTCTAGTTAAAATTGGTTTTTGACCTGTAATAAGTGTTAAATCACTTACTGCAGCTTCTAACACCTTTGGGTTATCCTTAGCTTCACCAACACCCATATTAATAACTATCTTCTCTAACTTTGGTAACTCCATAACATTTTTATATCCAAATTTATCCATTAAAGCCGGAATTACTTCCTTTTGATATTTTTCTTGTAATCTTGAGATCATTATTTAGCCCTCCTTTCAAAGATTAGAATGTTTCTCCGCACTTCTTACAAACTCTAACTTTTGTTCCATCTTCTAATAATTTATGGCTTATTCTTGTTACTGATTTACATTTATCACAATATAACATTACTTTTGAACTATATATAGGAGCTTCCTTTTTAATTATTCCGCCCTGCATATTTGCTCTGTTTGGTTTCTGGTGTTTTGTTACTTCATTGATGCCTTTAACAATTACTTTTCCTGTTTTAGGCATTACGGCTAAAACTTCTCCTGTTTTACCCTTATCTTTTCCGGATATAACCATAACCGTGTCTTTTTTTCTAACATGTATTTTATTTAATGCCATTATAGCCACCTCCTTATCTTATAGAACTTCAGGTGCTAATGATAATATTTTTGTAAAATCTTTATCTCTTAGCTCTCTTGCAACTGGTCCGAAGATACGAGTTCCCTTAGGGTTTTTATCTTCTTTTATTATAACAGCAGCATTTTCATCAAATCTTATGTAAGAACCATCAGCTCTTCTTAAGCCTTTTACTGATCTTACTACAACTGCCTTTACAACTTCACCTTTTTTAACAACACCGCCTGGTGTTGCACTTTTAACGCTAGCAACTATTATATCACCAATGTTTCCCCATTTTCTTTTGGAACCACCTAATACTCTTATACACATAATTTCCTTAGCACCGGAATTATCTGCAACTTTCAACAATGTTTGTTGCTGAATCATTGAAAATACCCTCCTTTCAGCTTTATATACTATTTAGCCTTTTCAACTATTTCTACAAGTCTCCATCTCTTATCTTTTGATAATGGTCGTGTTTCCATTATTAAAACTCTATCATTAATTTTTGCTTCATTATTTTCATCATGAGCTTTAAATTTAGTTGTTCTATTAACTGTTTTTCCATATAATGGATGACGAACTTTTGTTTCTATTGCTACTACTATTGTCTTATCCATTTTGTCAGAAACAACTTTACCTATTCTTGTTTTTCTATTTCCTCTTTCCACAGAACAAACCTCCTTTCAGTCTATGCCCTTAGCTCTTCTTCTCTAAGGATGGTCTTAATTTGGGCTATAGATTTTTTAACTTCTTTAATTCTCATTGGATTTTCCAATTGACCTGTGGCTAACTGAAATCTTAAATTGAATAATTCGGCTTTAAGATCTCCTAGTTTACCCTGCAAATCTAGGGGGCTGTTTTGTCTTAATTCTTGCAATTCTTTAGCCTTCATTATTTTCACCACCCACTTCTTCAAAATCTCTCCTAGTCACAAATTTAGTCTTTAAAGGTAATTTGTGTGATGCAAGTCTCATAGCTTCTCTTGCAACAGTTTCATTAACACCTGACAATTCGAATAATACTCTACCTGGTTTAACAACGGATACCCAGTATTCTGGTGATCCTTTACCAGAACCCATACGAGTTTCAGCAGGCTTTTCAGTAACTGGCTTATCTGGGAAAATCTTTATCCAAAGTTTTCCTCCTCTTTTAATGTATCTATTAATAGCTATTCTGGCAGATTCTATCTGATTGCTTGTAATCCATCCACATTCAGTAGCCTGTATAGCAAAATCTCCATATGCTATAAAGTTTCCTCTTGTAGCTTTGCCCTTCATTCTACCACGTTGTACCTTACGATGTTTAACTCTCTTAGGCATTAACATATGATATTCCTCCTTCCTATGCGTTAACTTCTTCCTTATTTTGAGCTACTTTCTTAACAGGAAGAACTTCTCCTCTATATACCCATACTTTAACTCCGATTTTTCCGTATGTTGTATCTGCTTCTGCAAATCCATAATCTATATCAGCTCTTAATGTTTGTAGTGGAATTGTTCCTTCATGATATTGCTCAGTTCTTGCTATTTCAGCTCCACCAAGTCTTCCTGAACATGAAGTTTTAACTCCTTTAACACCAGTTTTCATTGCTCTTTGAATAGTTTGCTTCATTGCTCTTCTGAATGAAATTCTTTTTTCAAGTTGTTGAGCTATATTTTCAGCCATAAGTTGTGCATCACCTTCTGCTGATTTAACTTCAACAATATTTATTAAGATGTTCTTATCTGTAACTATCTTTTGGATACTAGCTTTTAAAGCATCTATTCCTGAACCGCCTTTTCCTATTACCATACCAGGCTTAGCTGTAAATATGTTTAACTTAACTCTTTTAGCTGCTCTCTCAATTTGAATTCTTGAAACTCCAGCTGAAGCAGTTTTAGCCTTTACAAATTCTCTGATCTTATTATCTTCCACTAGGTTATCTGCAAAATTTTTCTTATCTGCATACCATTTGGCATCCCAATCTTTAATTACGCCAACTCTTAGGCCATGTGGATGTACTTTCTGTCCCATCTGTTTCCCTCCTTCTTAAGCTCTTTCTTTAACAACTACTGTTACGTGACTAGTTCTTTTCTTGATTCTAAAAGCTCTTCCTTGAGCATGTGGTCTGAATCTCTTTAATGTTGGTCCTTGACAAGCATACGCCTCCGCAACATATAAGTTATTTATATCTAAACTTAAATTATTTTCTGCATTTGCAACTGCTGATTTTAAAACTTTATTAATAACCTCAGCTGCATCTTTTGGAGTATATTTTAATATAGCAAAAGCTTCATTTACGTTTTTGCCTCTTATCAAATCAAGAACAACTCCTACTTTCATTGATGACATTCTCACATATTTAGCTATAGACTTAGCTTCCATAGATATTACCTCCTTTCTAGACTATTTTAACTTACTTGATTTCTCAGTTCTATCTATATGTCCTTTAAATGTTCTAGTTAATGAAAATTCTCCTAACTTATGTCCTACCATATCCTCTGATATATATACAGGTACATGTTTTCTTCCATCATGTACTGCTATTGTATGACCTATCATTTGTGGGAATATAGTTGAACTTCTTGACCAAGTTTTTACAACTTTCTTCTCACCATTTTTATTCATTTCGTTTATTCTATTTAAAAGTGTTTCTTGAACATAAGGTCCTTTTTTAACTGATCTACTCACGATTTGGCCTCCCTTCATACAACGTAACTAATAAGCAGTGAAGAGAACTTAACATTCTCTTCCTACTATTTATCGTTTCTTCTCTTAATAATAAATCTATCTGAATATTTCTTATGTTTTCTAGTTTTATATCCAAGTGCTGGTTTGCCCCATGGAGTCATTGGACTTGCGTGTCCGACTGGTGATTTACCTTCACCACCACCGTGTGGATGGTCATTAGGATTCATTACAGAACCTCTAACTGTAGGTCTGATTCCCATGTGTCTTGTTCTACCAGCTTTACCTATATTAGTGATTTCATGAGTTAAGTTTGAAACCGTTCCTATAGTTGCTCTACATTCTATTTTTACGTATCTCATTTCACCACTTGGAAGTCTTAAAGTAGCATATCCGCCCTCTTTAGCCATAAGTTGAGCTGATGTTCCAGCTGATCTAACAAGCTGTGCTCCCTTTCCTGCTGACAATTCTACATTATGAACAATTGTACCAACAGGTATGTTTTGTAGTGGAAGACAATTTCCTGTCTTTATGTCAGAATCTGCACCTGATACTATAATATCTCCAACTTTTAATCCAACTGGAGCTATTATGTATCTCTTTTCTCCATCAGCATAAACTACAAGAGCTATATATGCTGATCTATTTGGATCATATTCTACTGTAGCTACCTTAGCTGGAATTGAATCTTTATTTCTTTTGAAATCTATTATTCTATACTTTTGTTTAGCACCGCCACCAATATGACGAACTGTTATTTTACCGTTTGCATTTCTACCACCGCTCTTCTTTAATGCAACAAGAAGTGACTTTTCTGGTACATTTGTAGTTATTTCTTCAAATGTACTAACTGTCATGTTTCTTCTTGAAGGGGTAGTAGGATTAAATCCTTTAACTGCCATCGGTATTCCCTCCTTCTTTCAGCTTATCTGGTTTCTAACCATTACCTGCTTATTTTAAATTACATTCCTTCAAAAAACTCTATTGTTTTACTGTCTGTTGTTAATTTAACAATAGCTTTTTTGTAATCCGCTCTTTTTCCAATGTGTACGCCAACTCTTTTTGTCTTTCCTATATATCTTGATGTTTTAACGTCTTCTACTTTTACTCCAAATACATCTTCTACTGCTCTTTTTATCATTGACTTGTTAGCATGTATGTCAACTACAAAGGTGTATTTTTTATCACTCATTGAAGACATACTTTTTTCAGTTACAATAGGTCTTCTTATGATATCATAATTAGTTAATTTCATTATGCATACACCTCCTCAATTTTTGATACAGCTTCCTTAGTTATTACAAGCTTCTCATATTTTAATAAATCATATACATTTAAGTTATTAACTGGCATTATTTCTATACCTTGTATATTTCTTGCTGACTTATACACATTTTCATTTGACTCAGATGTAACTATCAATGTTTTCTTCGCATTTAATGCATTTAACATTGCAACTACTTCCTTTGTCTTTGGAGCTTCTAATTCTAAGTTTTCTAGAACTACTATCTGCTCATCATTAACTTTGCTTGTAAGAGCTGATTTCATAGCTACTTTTCTCATTGACTTTGGAACTGAAGTTCTATAGTCTCTTGGTTTTACTGCAAAAACCATTCCACCATGAATCCATTGTGGTGCTCTTATTGAACCCTGTCTTGCTCTACCAGTTCCTTTTTGTCTCCAAGGTTTTATTCCGCCTCCAGAAACTTCAGCTCTAGTCTTAGCTGATTGAGTTCCCTGTCTTTTATTTGCAAGTAATGCAACAACTACTTGATGTAGTGCATATTGATTTACTTCAACTCCAAATACGTTATCTGAAAGTTGAACATCTCCAACTTTTTTACCTTCTTTATTAAATAATCCTACTGTAGGCATTCTGTATCCTCCTTTCTACCAAAACTTAAGCTTTAACTGAATTTCTTATTACTACAAAGCCTTTATTAGGTCCTGGTACTCCACCTTTTATTAATATAATGTTTTTCTCAGGCATAACTTTTGCAATTTGTAGGTTTAATACTGTTGTATTTACATTTCCCATATGTCCAGGCATTTTCTTGTTTTTAAATGTTCTTGATGGATCAGATGATGCTCCCATAGAACCTGGTGCTCTATGGAATTTTGAGCCATGGGACATAGGTCCTCTCTGAGCATTCCATCTCTTAATTGTACCTTGGAAGCCCTTACCTTTAGAAACTCCAGATACATCAATCTTTTCACCTGCTGCAAATACATCAGCTTTTATTTCCTGTCCTACTTCATATGCGCTTATGTCTTCGATTTTTAATTCTTTTACAAATCTCTTTAAAGCAGCACCAGCCTTTGCAAAGTGTCCTTTTACTGGTTTGTTTACAAGCTTTTCTCTTATGTCATCAAATCCTACTTGTATAGCATTGTATCCATCCTTTTCTGTAGTTTTCTTTTGAACAACTACGCATGGACCTGCTTCAATTACTGTAACAGGGACTATTTTCCCATTTTCATCAAATATTTGAGTCATACCAAGTTTTCTACCTAGTATAGCTTTTTTCATACTCTGCACCTCCTCAACGTATTAGCGGATCGCCTTAGGCGGTCATAATCGTTAGTAATAGTTATCTATTACAATTATAATTTTATTTCAATATCAACACCTGCTGGTAAGTCTAATCTCATTAGAGCATCAACAGTTTTTGGTGATGGACTTATTATATCTATAAGTCTTTTATGAGTTCTTATTTCGAACTGCTCTCTAGAGTCTTTGTACTTATGTACAGCTCTTAATATAGTTACAACATCTTTTTCTGTTGGTAGTGGCACTGGACCTGCTACCTTTGCACCTGTTGTTTTTGCTGTTTCTACAATCTTTTCAGCTGATTGATCTAATATGTTATGATCAAACGCCTTTAATCTAATTCTTATTTTTTGTTTTGCCATTGCTATTTCCCTCCTTTTCATGCACGCTTTACTTCTTACGTACAACAGCGGATTGGTTATGTAAACTGCTCCGGGTGTTTCGTATTTTTACCCAAAAATAGTCACCTGCACAACCACCGTCGCCCGGTTCAAGACCCGGCATACTCAGTCAAGAATTACCCGGAAGCCCGGCAACCTCTTGCCTCATCGCTGTTATCACAATACAACTTCTTAATTATACAATATATTTTTATATTTGACAAGTATTTTTTATTTATAAAATCACTTAAAATTATTTTATAAAAAAGGAAAGAGCGTCCTCTTTCCTTTTTCCATTAAATGCATTTAACTTTTAAAATCAAAAATTACTCAACTATTTTAGTAACAACTCCTGAACCAACTGTTCTTCCGCCTTCTCTTATTGCAAATCTTAATCCTTCATCCATTGCTACTGGTGTAATAAGTTCAACGTTCATGTCTATATGATCTCCTGGCATAACCATTTCTACTCCTTCTGGTAATGCGATTGATCCTGTAACGTCTGTTGTTCTAAAATAAAACTGTGGTCTATATCCATTGAAGAATGGTGTATGTCTTCCGCCTTCTTCTTTCTTTAATACGTACACTTGACCTACAAATTTCTTATGTGGGTGTACTGATCCTGGTTTTGATAATACTTGACCTCTTTCGATGTCATCTCTTTGGATTCCTCTTAATAATGCTCCTATATTATCTCCTGCCATTGCTTGATCTAGTAACTTTCTGAACATTTCTACTCCTGTTACTGTTGTCTTGCCTTTTTCTTCTTTTAATCCTACGATTTCTACTTCGTCTCCAACTTTTAGTATTCCACTTTCAACTCTTCCTGTTGCAACTGTTCCTCTTCCTGTGATTGTGAATACATCTTCTACTGGCATTAAGAATGCTTTATCTGTTGCTCTTTCTGGTGTTGGTATATAGCTATCTACTGCTGCCATTAATTCATGTATGCATTTTGTTGCTTCTGCATCATCTGGGTTTTCTATTACTTTTAATGCACTTCCTACTATTATTGGAATGTCATCTCCTGGGAAGTCATACTCGTTTAATAATTCTCTAACTTCCATTTCTACTAATTCTAATAATTCTGGATCGTCTACTTGGTCTGCTTTATTTAAGAATACTACTATGTAACTTACTCCTACTCTTGAAGCTAGTAGTATATGTTCTCTTGTTTGTGGCATTGGACCATCTGCTGCTGATACAACTAAGATTGCTCCATCCATTTGTGCTGCTCCTGTTATCATGTTCTTTACATAGTCAGCATGTCCTGGACAGTCTACATGTGCATAGTGTCTGTTTTCTGTTTCATATTCTACGTGTGCTGTGTTGATTGTGATTCCTCTTTCTTTTTCTTCTGGTGCTTTATCTATTTCGTCATATTTAAATGCTTCTGCTTTTCCCTCTTTTGCTAACACCATTGTTATTGCTGCTGTTAATGTTGTCTTACCATGGTCTACGTGTCCTATTGTTCCTATGTTTACGTGTGGTTTGTTTCTTTCAAATTTTGCTTTTGACATTTTTATTCCTCCCAAAAATCAATTTATTTTTGTATTAAATTAATTAGTTTTCTTACCAGCTATTTGTTCTTGAATGCTCTTTGGAACTTCCTCATAGTGATCAAATACCATTGAGTAAACTCCTCTACCTTGAGTTCTTGATCTCAATGTAGTTGCATATCCAAACATTTCTGAAAGTGGAACAAATGCTCTTATTACTTCTGCACCTGCTCTTGGATCCATTCCTTCAATTCTACCTCTTCTTGAATTAACGTCTCCTATTACATCTCCCATATATTCTTCTGGAATTACTATTTCAACTTTCATCATAGGTTCAAGTAATGCTGGATCTGCTTTTCCCATAGCATTTTTAAATGCCATAGATCCTGCGATTTTAAATGCCATTTCTGATGAATCGACATCATGGTATGATCCATCAACTAATTTAACTTTGAAGTTTATAACTGGATATCCAGCTACTATACCACTTTCGGCAGCTTCTTGTATACCATTATCAATAGGTCCTACATATTCCTTTGGAATAGCTCCACCGACAATAGCATTTTCAAATGTATATTCGCCTTCTGTTGGTTCCATTTCTATCCAACAGTGACCATATTGACCACGTCCACCAGACTGTCTAACAAATTTACCTTCAGCTTTAACAGCTTTTCTAATTGTTTCTTTATAAGCAACTTGTGGCTTACCAACATTACATTCTACTTTAAACTCTCTTTGAAGTCTATCAGCAATTATTTCAAGATGAAGTTCTCCCATTCCTGCTATAATTGTCTGTCCTGTTTCTTGGTTAGTGAATGTTTTAAATGTAGGATCTTCTTCTGCAAGTTTTGCTAATGCAATACCCATTTTTTCTTGACCAGCTTTTGTTTTTGGCTCTATAGCTACTTCTATAACTGGTTCTGGGAATTCCATACTTTCAAGTACAATTGGATTTGCTTCATCACAAAGAGTATTACCTGTAGTAGTTTCTTTTAATCCAACTATTGCACCTAAATCTCCTGAACGAAGTTCTTCAACTTCTTCTCTATGATTTGCATGCATCTTAACAAGTCTTCCGATTCTTTCTTTTTTACCCTTAGTTGAGTTATATACATAAGAACCACTCTTCATTATTCCTGAGTAAACTCTAGTAAATGCTAATCTTCCAACAAATGGGTCTGTAGCAATTTTAAATGCTAATGCTGACATTGGAGCATTATCATCTGCTGGTCTTTCATCATCTTCTCCAGTTTCAGGATTTGTTCCTTTAATTGCTGGTATATCTAATGGTGATGGCATATAATCAACTACAGCATTTATCATTGGCTGTACGCCTTTATTTTTATATGATGATCCACATGTAACAGGTACTATAGCATTTGCTATAACGCCTTTTCTGATACCTTTTTTAATTTCATCTATAGTTAATTCTTCACCATCAAGGTATTTCATCATTAATTCTTCATCTTGCTCAGCAACTGCTTCTATTAAAGCTGTTCTATACTCTGCAGCTTTATCTTTTAGGTCTGCTGGTATTTCAACTTCATCCATAACTTTTCCTAAATCATCTTCATATATTATAGCTTCATTACTAACAAGATCTATAATTCCTTTAAACTGATCTTCAGCTCCTACTGGTAACTGTATTGGAATAGCATTACAATGTAATCTATCTCTTAGCATATTTACACACATGTAAAAATCAGCACCTGTAGAATCCATCTTATTTACATATACCATTCTTGGTACTTTGTAATTATCCGCCTGTCTCCATACAGTTTCTGTCTGAGGCTCAACTCCACCTTTTGCATCTAATACAGTAACTGCTCCATCAAGAACTCTTAATGATCTTTCAACTTCTACTGTAAAATCTACGTGTCCTGGCGTATCTATTATATTTATAGCATGATCTTTCCACATACAAAAAGTTGCTGCTGAAGTAATTGTTATACCTCTTTCTTGTTCTTGAACCATCCAGTCCATTGTAGCCTGACCTTCATGAACTTCTCCTATTTTATGAGTTCTTCCTGTATAAAAAAGTATACGTTCTGTTGTAGTTGTTTTTCCCGCATCAATGTGAGCCATTATTCCTATATTACGGTATTTCTCTAACGGATGTTGTCTTCCCACTTAAATTTCCTCCTCTTAAAGTATAAATTTAAATTTGACAAAACTGTTTTGGTAAAATCCAAAACAGTTTTGTTTATTATTAGTATCTATAATGTGCAAAAGCTTTATTAGCTTCAGCCATTTTATGAGTATCTTCTCTCTTTTTAACAGCTGCACCAGTATTATTAGCGGCATCCATTAATTCTGCTGAAAGTCTTTCTCTCATGCATTTTTCGCCTCTTTTTGCTGCTGCTGCAAGCATCCATCTAATTCCTAATGTCTGTCTTCTTTCTGGTCTAACTTCTATTGGAACTTGATATGTAGCACCACCTATTCTTCTTGCTTTTACTTCAAGTAATGGCATTACATTGTTCATTGCCTCTTCAAAAACCTCTATTGGTTCTTTACCTGTCTTTTCACGAATTATGTCAAAAGCTTCGTAGCATATTTTTTGTGCTACTCCCTTTTTACCATCTTCCATTATGTTGTTTATGAATTTAGTAACAACCTTACTACTGTACACTGGATCTGGTAATACATCTCTTTTTGCAATATGTCCTTTTCTTGGCACTTTTCTTCCCTCCTTAACAATATGAAATTTAAGTTCATCGGTACTCGATACCACACTCTTTCATGTGCTACCGTAAAGTGCTTTGTACTTCTGCAAGTTATTTATTAAATCTATATATAAATGCTGAAGACATAGCACTATTTTTCAAATCAACTTAACCAAACATTATTTTTGTTTTGGTTTTTTTGCACCGTATTTTGATCTACTCTGTAATCTGTTAGCAACTCCTGCTGAATCTAAGGCACCTCTGATGATATGATATCTAACACCAGGAAGATCCTTAACTCTTCCTCCTCTTATAAGAACAACACTATGCTCTTGTAAGTTGTGGCCTACACCTGGAATGTAAGCAGTTACTTCAAAACCATTTGTTAATCTAACCCTAGCGATTTTTCTTAATGCTGAGTTTGGTTTCTTAGGTGTTGTAGTTTTTACTACTGTACAAACTCCTCTCTTTTGAGGACATTCCTTTAGTGCTGGTGCTGTTGATTTAGCACTTATTGTCTTTCTGCCTTTTCTTACTAACTGGCTTATAGTTGGCATATTTACACCTCCTTTAAAAAATATTAACTAGCTTAAAATTTATTTAAGCAGCTAATTTGTAACAAATTAAAAATTTATGTTAAATTATATCTGTAAGCTATTTAAATTAGGAATTAATCCTTTAACACTGCTGCTGTTGCTGCTCCGACATCTATTCCACAAAGCTTTCCTAATTCTTTCATACTATCTACATATACTGTTTCTAGGGATTCTTCACTAACTAATAATTTTATAGGTTGTATAAACTTATCATCGGCATCTTTTGCTATATAAACAATTTTTACATCGCCAGCTTTTATAGCCTTAATTGTTTGTTTTACTCCAACAACCTTACTGCCTTCAAGTCTAAGAATCATTATTACCTTTCCTCCCTTACAGTACTATGGAGACAAAGCTATATAACTTTGTCTCTTTTAAAAACATACAGGTGTATTTTATCATTTTAAATCTACTATGTCAATAAATTGTTAAACTTCTATTGGATTATTAACTTGTTTTTCTTCTAATTCTTTTTCAGTATTAATTTTGATAGACCTATATCTAGTCATACCTGTACCTGCAGGTATTAACTTACCAATAATTACATTTTCTTTTAAGCCTAATAATGGGTCTACTTTTCCTTTAATGGCCGCATCAGTAAGCACCCTTGTTGTTTCTTGGAATGACGCAGCTGAAAGGAATGAATCTGTAGCTAGTGCTGCTTTAGTTATACCTAATAATGCAACCCTACCTTGAGCTGGTCTTTCACCTTTAGCCTCTGCTTTTTCATTTTCTTCATCAAAATCAAACATATCTATCATTGTACCTGGTAATAATTCTGTATCACCAGAATCTTCTATCTTTATCTTTCTTGTCATCTGTCTTACTACTACTTCAAGATGCTTATCATTTATATCAACACCTTGGAGTCTATAAACCTTCTGAACTTCAGATAAAAGATAATTTTTAACTCCCAAAACACCTTTAATTCTTATTACATCATGTGGATTAACAGAACCCTCTGTTATTTCATCTCCAGCACTTATTACATCTCCATTAGATACCTTAATTCTAGATCCAAATGGTATATCATAAGTAACCTCTTCACCTGAATCTGTAACTACAGAAATAGTTCTCTTTTTCTTTGTTTCTTCCATTTTTACTGTACCAGAGACTTCACTTACTATAGCGAGTCCTTTAGGCTTTCTTGCTTCAAATAATTCCTCAACTCTTGGAAGACCTTGAGTTATATCAGATCCAGCAACACCACCAGTATGGAAAGTTCTCATTGTAAGCTGAGTACCAGGTTCTCCTATACTTTGTGCTGCAATTATACCAACGGATTCTCCTATGCTTATTTTTTGTGCTGTAGCCATATTCATTCCATAGCATTTTGAACATACACCGTGTTTAGATTTACATGTAAATACAGACCTTATCTTAACTCTCTTAATTCCTAAGCCTTCAATTCTTTCTGCAAGCTTATTATCCATGTAATCATTCTTATGAACTACTATTTCTCCAGTACTAGGATCCATTATATCTTCTGCTGAATATCTTCCTGTAAGTCTTTCAGCTAAGCTTTCTATTACTTCATTTCCTTCTTTTATTTCAGAAACATCGTATCCTTCATGTGTTCCACAATCTTCTTCTCTTACTATAACATCTTGGCTTACATCTACAAGTCTTCTTGTCAAATATCCTGAGTCAGCAGTTTTTAAAGCAGTATCTGCATTACCTTTTCTAGCTCCATGAGTTGATATAAAGTACTCTAGTACATCTAAACCCTCTCTGAAACATGCTTTTATAGGCAACTCTATAATCTTACCAGATGGATTAGCCATAAGACCTCTCATACCAGCAAGCTGTTTAATCTGACTCTTAGAACCTCTGGCTCCTGAATCTGCCATCATAAATATTGGATTAAATCTATCCAAGTTATCCATAAGAGCATCTGCTACATCTTCAGTTGTTTTGGTCCATTTTTCTATAACTCTTTCATATCTTTCATCGTCAGATATGAAACCTCTTCTATACATTTTCTGAATTTTTTCAACTGCTGCATCTGTTTCTGCAAGTAATGTCTTTTTAGCTTCAGGCACCACCATATCTGAAGTAGAAACTGTAATAGCACCTATACTTGAATAGTGATATCCTTTTGCCTTTATTTTATCAAGCATTATAGATGTTTTAGTAGCTCCATGTTTCATATAGCACTTATCTATAACTTTACCAAGGTTTTTCTTTGTTACAAGAAAGTCAATTTCTAACTTAAACTCATTTTCTGGATTAGTTCTATCAATAAATCCTAAATCTTGAGGTATTGATTCATTAAATATTATTTTTCCTGGTGTTGTATCTATTATTCCAGTAATAAGTTCACCGTCTTTAATTTTACTCATTTTTACCTTGATCTTAGCATGAATATTAACCTGTTTAACCTGATAAGCCATGATTACTTCATCTGGTGATGAAAAGTATCTTCCTTCTCCTAACATTCCATCTTTATCTAATGTTAAATAATATGATCCTAAAACCATATCCTGAGTAGGAATAACAACTGGCTTACCATCTGATGGTTTCATTATATTATGTGCAGCAAGCATCAAAAATCTAGCTTCTGATTGTGCTTCAACAGACAATGGAACATGCACTGCCATTTGATCTCCATCAAAATCCGCATTATACGCTGTACAAGCTAATGGATGGAGCTTTATAGCCCTACCCTCTACAAGCACAGGTTGAAATGCTTGAATTCCTAATCTATGAAGAGTAGGTGCACGATTCAAAAGCACTGGATGATCAGATATTACTTCTTCAAGTACATCCCATACTTGAGATTGAACTCTTTCAACCATTCTTTTAGCACTCTTTATATTATGTGCTACTCCACTTTCAACAAGCTTTTTCATTACAAAAGGCTTAAATAGCTCTAGTGCCATTTCTTTTGGAAGTCCGCACTGATACATCTTAAGCTCAGGTCCAACAACTATAACTGAACGTCCTGAATAATCAACACGCTTTCCAAGCAAGTTCTGTCTAAATCTTCCTTGCTTACCCTTTAGCATATCAGATAATGATTTTAAAGGTCTGTTTCCAGGACCAGTTACTGGTCTTCCTCTTCTACCATTATCTATAAGTGCATCCACTGCTTCTTGAAGCATTCTTTTTTCATTTCTAACTATTATATCTGGTGCACCTAGATCCAAAAGTTTTTTAAGTCTATTGTTTCTATTAATAACTCTTCTATAAAGGTCATTTAAGTCTGACGTAGCAAACCTTCCACCATCAAGTTGAACCATAGGTCTTAAATCTGGTGGAATTACAGGAATTACATCTATAATCATCCACTCAGGTCTATTTTTAGACTTTCTAAATGATTCGACTACTTCAAGTCTTCTTATTATTCTTACTTTCTTTTGTCCTGTGCTAGTTTTTAAATCCTCTTTTAGTTCAACAGATGATTGCTCTAAATCTATTTCTTCTAAAAGTCTTTTAATGGATTCTGCACCCATACCGGCAATAAAACTTTCATCACCATATTTATCTACAGCTTCTCTATATTCTTTTTCATTTAAAAGCTGTTTCTTTAGTAATGGAGTTTCCTTAGGATCCAATACGACATAAGATGCAAAATATAATATTTTTTCTAATGCTCTTGGTGACATATCTAATATAAGTCCCATACGTGATGGTATACCTTTAAAATACCATATATGGGATACTGGTGCTGCTAGTTCTATATGCCCCATTCTTTCACGTCTTACTTTAGCTTTAGTAACTTCAACACCACACCTATCACAAACTATACCTTTGTATCTTATCCTCTTATATTTACCGCATTGGCACTCCCAGTCTTTTATAGGTCCAAAAATTCTTTCACAAAATAACCCGTCTCTTTCAGGTTTTAAAGTTCTGTAATTTATTGTTTCAGGCTTTTTTACCTCACCTCTTGACCATTCTCTTATTTTTTCTGGTGAAGCCAACCCTATTTGTAATGCATCAAAATTATTTAATTCAAACAAGGGTACATCCTCCCTTCCTAATGTTCGTCATTAAAATCATCTATTTCCAAATTACCTTGAAGTTCATCTAAAGATAAATCATCATAGTCAAGGTCTAACTCTTCATCGCTTTCTTCTGCCTCAACATAATCATCAGTTGGAGTTGGTGGAACGAGCTCTTCGCTTCCTTCTATATTTACACCTAAATCTTCGATTTCTTCATCTACAGATTCTTTTAATCTTATTTCTTCGTTATCATCGTTAAGTACTTTTACATCCAAGCATAATGCCTGTAATTCCTTAATAAGAACCTTAAATGATTCTGGAACTCCAGGTTCTGGTATGTTTTCGCCCTTTACAATAGCTTCATAGGTCTTAACTCTTCCTACAACATCATCAGATTTAACTGTTAATATTTCTTGAAGTGTGTGAGCAGCACCATATGCTTCTAAAGCCCAAACTTCCATTTCTCCGAATCTTTGTCCTCCAAATTGAGCTTTACCACCTAGTGGTTGCTGAGTAACTAATGAATATGGGCCAGTGGATCTAGCATGTATCTTATCATCAACTAAATGTGCAAGTTTCAATATATACATATATCCAACTGTTACCGGATTGTCAAATGCTTCTCCAGTTCTTCCATCATATAATACTGTTTTTCCCGTTTCATCATATCCTGCATCTACTAAGCATTTTACTATATCTTCCTCTGTAGCTCCATCAAATACAGGAGTTGCTACATGCCAACCTAGTTCACTAGCAGCCCATCCTAAATGAACTTCAAGTACTTGCCCGATATTCATACGAGAAGGAACTCCTAGAGGGTTTAAGCATATCTGAAGAGGTCTTCCATCTGGTAAGAAAGGCATATCTTCTTCTGGTAACACTCTTGATATAACACCTTTATTACCATGTCTTCCTGCCATTTTATCTCCTACAGATATTTTTCTCTTTTGAACTATATAACATCTAACTAATTTATTAACTCCTGGTGGAAGTTCATCTCCATTTTCCCTTGTAAATATCTTCACATCTACAATTATACCAGCTTCACCATGAGGTACTCTAAGTGAAGTATCTCTTACTTCTCTTGCTTTTTCTCCGAATATTGCTCTAAGTAATCTTTCTTCTGCTGTAAGCTCTGTTTCTCCCTTTGGAGTAACTTTACCTACAAGTATGTCTCCAGATCTTACTTCAGCACCTATTCTTATTATTCCTCTTTCATCTATATCTTTTAAAGCATCTTCACCGACATTTGGTATATCTCTTGTTATCTCTTCTGGTCCTAATTTTGTATCTCTTGCTTCTGCTTCATACTCTTCTATATGAATTGATGTAAATACATCATTTTTAACTAATTCTTCAGATATAAGCATAGCATCTTCATAGTTATAACCTTCCCATGTTATAAATCCCATTCTAATGTTTTTGCCTAATGCTATTTCTCCAAGGTCTGTAGAAGGACCATCTGATAATACTGTTCCTCTATCTACTTTTTCACCCTTGCTTACTATAGGTCTTTGATTTATACATGAACTTTGGTTAGATCTTTTAAATTTTAAAAGTCTATAAGTATCTATACCACCATCTGAATCTCTCTTTACTCTTACCTCGTTAGCACTTACATATACAACTGTTCCTGCATTTTTAGCCTTAGGCAGAACCCCTGAATCTACGGCTGCCTTAAACTCTATGCCTGTTCCTACAATAGGTGCCTGTGGCTTCAATAATGGTACTGCTTGTCGCTGCATGTTAGATCCCATAAGTGCACGGCTGGCATCATCATTCTCTAAGAATGGTATCATAGCAGTAGCTACAGAAACTATTTGTCTTGCAGATACATCCATAAGATCAACATCTTCACGTGGAACTATAATTACATCTTCTTGATCTCTTACTGTTACTTTACTGTCTACAAAATGTCCATCATCATCTAATGGTTCGTTTGCTGGTGCAACAAGATATTCATCTTCTTCATCTGCTGTCATATATACTATTTGTTTTGTAACTATGCCTGCTTTTTTATCTATTTTCCTATAAGGTGTCTCTATAAATCCATATTCATTTACTCTTGCATAAGCTGCTAATGAATTAATAAGTCCTATATTTGGACCTTCTGGTGTTTCTATAGGACACATTCTACCATAATGTGAATGGTGAACGTCTCTAACTTCAAATCCAGCTCTTTCTCTTGAAAGACCACCTGGTCCTAATGCAGATAATCTTCTTTTATGAGTTAATTCTGATAGTGGATTCGTTTGATCCATGAATTGTGAAAGCTGTGAACTACCAAAAAACTCTTTTATGGCAGCTGCTACAGGCCTTATATTTATTAATGCTTGAGGAGTTATAACTTCTTGGTCCTGAATAGTCATTCTTTCTTTAACTACTCTTTCCATTCTAGATAAACCAATTCTAAATTGATTTTGAAGTAACTCTCCAACAGACCTAAGTCTTCTATTACCAAGATGATCAATGTCATCTGTATGACCAATATCATATGGTAATCCTAATTCATAACTTATAGTAGTATATATATCATCTCTTATTATATGTTTTGGTATTAAAGAATGTATATTCTTTTTTATTTCCTCTTTTATACTATCTTCATCAGTATAATTGTCCAATATCATTTTTAAAGTAGGATAATGAACAAGTTCTTTTATATTTAAGTCATCTATATTAAAGTCTACAAAATTATGTATGTTTACAAAGTTATTACCTATAACTTTTATAACTTTATCTTCAAGTTGAATATTTACTGCAATTACACCACAATTTTGAATTTCTAAGGCTTTTTCTCTACTTATTTTTTCACCTTTTTCAACAAGTATTTCTCCAGTTTGAGGATTAACAACATCTTCAGCTGATACTTGGTTTGCAATTCTAAGACTCAAAGCTAACTTTTTATTAAACTTATATCTTCCTACCCTTGAAAGATCATATCTTTTAGGGTCAAAAAATAAAGATTCAATAAGTGATTGAGCACTGTCAACCGTAGGTGGTTCCCCTGGTCTTAGTCTTTTATATATCTCAAGTAGTGCCTCTTCTCTTGTCTTTGTATTATCTTTTTCTATTGTGGCTTTTAATCTTTCATCATCACCAAAAAACTCAGTAATTTCAGCATCTGTTCCATAACCCATAGCTCTTGCAAGAATAGTTATTGGCAATTTTCTTGTTTTATCTATTCTTACATATATTATGTCATTGGAATCTGTTTCATACTCTAGCCAAGCACCTCTATTTGGTATAACAGTTGCAGAAAAAAGTTTTTTACCTGTCTTATCAACTGACATATCATAATATACACCTGGTGATCTTACTAATTGACTAACGATTACTCTTTCAGCTCCATTAATAATAAAGGTTCCTTGTTCTGTCATAAGAGGAAAATCTCCCATGAAAACTTCCTGTTCTTTTACTTCACCAGTTTCTTTGTTTAGTAGTCTAACCTTTACCTTTAAAGGTGCTGCATAAGTAGCATCTCTTTCCTTACATTCTTCAACAGTGTATTTAATGTTATCCATATCTAGTTTGTATCCAACAAATTCTAAATTAAGATTTGCTGTATAATCCTGGATAGGATTAATATCATCAAATACTTCCTGCAAGCCTTCCTTCAAAAACCAATTATAGGAATCTAGCTGCACCTCAATCAAATTAGGCATTTCACCTACTTCTTTAAGTTTGGAAAAGCTCATTCTTGTTCTCTTACCAACCTGGACAGGATGTACCATTGACTCTCACCCCTTGCATAAACTAAAAATAACCAAAAACACAACTTTACTGTAGAACGTGCTTCTGGATTGATCACATTATCATCAAATTATTATAACCTATTTTTCATAATTAATTCAAATTATCTAAAATTAAAAATTAAATGTATACTTAATTTTTAATTAATCAATGCAATTAATTATTTTACCATAACATTATTAAATTGTCAATCAGGTTTATTCAATTGCTTAAAAAGTTTTAAAAAAGAGGCACTTTTTATAAAGTGCCTCTTTAATTTGTGAATTACTATTTTATTTCAACAGTAGCTCCAACTTCTGAAAGTTTAGCTTTCATAGCTTCAGCATCTTCTTTACTTACGCCTTCTTTTAATGTCTTAGGAGCTCCATCAACTACTTCTTTAGCTTCTTTTAATCCTAATCCTGTTATTTCTCTAACAGCTTTTATAACTTTGATTTTTTCTGAACCTGCATTTGCTAATACTACATCAAATTCAGTCTTTTCTTCTGCAGCAGCACCACCTTGAGCAGCACCTCCTGCAACAGCAACTGGAGCAGCAGCACTTACGCCAAATTCTTCTTCACATGCTTTTACTAAGTCGTTTAATTCTAAAACGCTCATTCCTTTTATAGCTTCAATTATTTCTTCTCTTGTCATTATTAGACACCTCCAAAATTTCCTTTTTTTAAATTAAGCTTCTTCTGATTCTTTTTTTTCTTTAATGGCATTTACTAAATAAGCAAAATTTGATAATGGAGCTTTGAAGCTTCCAAGTAATTTTGCAATAAGAACTTCTTTTGGTGGTATTGTTGCAAGTTGTTCAACCTTTTTAGCATCAAAGATTTCTCCTTGAACTATTCCACCTTTTAATTCTAATTTCTTATGGTTTTTAGCAAAATCATTAAGTACTCTTGCTGGAGCAGTTGGATCTTCATATCCAAATGCTACTGATAAAGGTCCTTGAAGTATACTACTTACTTCATCAAAACCTAATTCCTTTGCAGCTAATGCGCTTAAAGTATTTTTATAAACTTTATATTCAACACCAGCTTCTCTTAACTTTGTTCTAAGCTCTGTATCCTCTTCAACAGTTAATCCTTGATATTGAGCGAAGATTATACCTTGTGCTTTTTCCATCTTTTCTTTTATTTCTAAAACTTTTGCTTCTTTTATTTGTCTATTCTTTTTCACTGTGTGTCCACCTCCTCACAGTTTATACTGCAATTATACAAATTTAAAGGTCTCCCCGAAGACACAGAGAGACCAATTATAATCTTTATATTGGAACCCTCGGTAGGTTGTTAATCGTTATGCTTTCGCACCTACTGTCTACGGAATATTTACTTGTTAACCCTTAGGATTATACATAAATTTTTAACTTATGTCAATACTACTCTAAAACTTTTCCTGGATTTATTTTTATTCCTGGTCCCATAGTACTTGAAACTACTACTGATTTCAAATATTGACCCTTTGCTGCTGCTGGTTTAGCTTTAACTACAGCTTCCATCAACACACGGAAGTTTTGAGATAGTTTTTCATCTCCAAAAGATTTCTTTCCAATTGCAACGTGAATTATAGCAGTTTTATCAACTCTATATTCAACTTTACCAGCTTTGATATCAGCTATTGCTTTTGTAACATCAAAAGTAACAGTTCCCGATTTTGGGTTTGGCATTAATCCCTTAGGTCCTAATACTCTACCTAATCTACCAACAACACCCATCATATCTGGAGTTGCAACTACTACATCAAAATCGAACCAATTTTCTTTTTGAATCTTTTCAACAAGTTCTTCTGCTCCAACGAATTCAGCACCTGCTGCTTCAGCTTCTTTTGCTTTTTCGCCTTTAGCAAAAACTAAAACTTTAACTTTTTTTCCTGTTCCATGAGGAAGTACTACTGCTCCTCTAACTTGTTGATCTGCATGTCTTGGGTCAACGCCAAGTCTTAAAGCTAATTCTATAGTTTCATCAAACTTAGCTTTTGATGTTTTTACAGCAAGCTCCATAGCTTCTGAAGGTGTATATAATACACTTTTGTCAACTAACTTAGCGCTTTCTTTATAATTCTTTCCCATTACTAATCCTCCTTTGTGGTTTTAACGGTTTTTACCTCCCACTATCTTTGACAAAACTATTCTTCTACAGTTATTCCCATGCTTCTAGCTGTTCCTGCTATCATACTCATAGCAGCTTCAACTGTTGCAGCATTTAAATCTGGCATTTTTGTCTCAGCTATTTGTCTTAACTGATCCTTTGTAACTTTAGCAACCTTAGTTTTGTTTGGTACACCAGAACCACTTTCTATTCCTACTGCTTTCTTTAGTAATACTGCTGCTGGTGGAGTCTTTAGTATAAAACTAAAAGATCTATCCTGATATACAGTAATTACTACTGGAATTATTAATCCTGCTTGACTAGCAGTTTTAGCATTAAATTCCTTACAGAATCCCATTATGTTTACACCATGCTGTCCAAGTGCTGGTCCAACAGGTGGTGCTGGAGTTGCTTTTCCTGCAGGAAGCTGAAGTTTAATCATTCCTACTACTTTTTTAGCCATGAATTTACACCTCCTATAATGTGGTTATACGGACTTTTGTCCTCCCACTTATTAAGACTTTCGTCTTATAGACTAATCTAGTTTTTCTATTTGATTAAAATCAAGTTCAACAGGTGTTTCCCTGCCAAACATGTTAACTAGCGCTTTAATTTTTCTTTTTTCTGCGTTTATTTCTTGGATAATAGCTGGGAAGTTTTCAAGAGGACCTGACTTAACTTTAATGTTCTCTCCTACTTCTACATCTACGGCAATAGCTTTTTCTGTTATTCCCATAGATACCACTTCTTCATCTGTAAGTGCGACAGGCTTAGATCCTGGACCTACAAAACCTGTTACTCCCCTAGTATTTCTAACTACATACCAAGAATCATCGGTCATAACCATGTGTACTAAAACATATCCTGGAAATATTTTTTTTAGTGATACTTTTCTTTTCCCATCTTTTATTTCAACTTGTTCTTCCATAGGAACTTGAACATCATCTATCCAATCATAAAGATTCCTATTTTCAATAGTTTTCTCTAAATTAGCTTTAACTTTGTTCTCATAACCAGAATATGTATGGACTACATACCATCTAGCTCTCTCTGCCATAGCTCAAGGGACGGGAATCTTTTTCTCGACCCCTACCTCCTTCTTACCTTTATTTAAAAATTACACTAAACAAATTTTTAAATCCTACATCTAGCAATCCAACAATTACTACATAAATAAGACAAAATATCAATACTGTTGCTGTTGCTTTTTTTACATTCTCCTTAGAGGCCCAAGTTATTCTTTTAACTTCCGCTTTTAAATCTATAAAAAAGTTAATAAAACTATTTCCGGACGCTGCTGATTTTTTTATTTTTTTTGTATTATTTTGTGCAGCCATTTTTTTCACATCCTTGAAAATTATTTATATATGCCTCTATAGTTACTATTTTGTTTCTTTATGAGATGTATGTTTATGGCAAAATGGGCAGTACTTTCTCATTTCTAATCTATCTGGATCATTTTTCTTGTTTTTCATTGTGTTATAATTTCTTTGTTTGCAATCTGTGCATGCTAATGTTACTTTTGTTCTCATTACTTACACCTCCTGATTTAATCATATATGTAAACTATTAATATGTCTCTTACAAGTCTAAAATTATGCATTACTTTAATAATTTATCACAACTTAGTTTATATGTCAATAAATTTAAAAAATACTTTTAAAAGGACCAGGTCTAGAAACCCAGTCCTAAAAATCAAAAATTACTCAACTATTTTAGTAACAACTCCTGAACCAACTGTTCTTCCGCCTTCTCTTATTGCAAATCTTAATCCTTCATCCATTGCTACTGGTGTAATAAGTTCAACGTTCATGTCTATATGATCTCCTGGCATAACCATTTCTACTCCTTCTGGTAATGCGATTGATCCTGTAACGTCTGTTGTTCTAAAATAAAACTGTGGTCTATATCCATTGAAGAATGGTGTATGTCTTCCGCCTTCTTCTTTCTTTAATACGTACACTTGACCTACAAATTTCTTATGTGGGTGTACTGATCCTGGTTTTGATAATACTTGACCTCTTTCGATGTCATCTCTTTGGATTCCTCTTAATAATGCTCCTATATTATCTCCTGCCATTGCTTGATCTAGTAACTTTCTGAACATTTCTACTCCTGTTACTGTTGTCTTGCCTTTTTCTTCTTTTAATCCTACGATTTCTACTTCGTCTCCAACTTTTAGTATTCCACTTTCAACTCTTCCTGTTGCAACTGTTCCTCTTCCTGTGATTGTGAATACATCTTCTACTGGCATTAAGAATGCTTTATCTGTTGCTCTTTCTGGTGTTGGTATATAGCTATCTACTGCTGCCATTAATTCATGTATGCATTTTGTTGCTTCTGCATCATCTGGGTTTTCTATTACTTTTAATGCACTTCCTACTATTATTGGAATGTCATCTCCTGGGAAGTCATACTCATTTAATAATTCTCTAACTTCCATTTCTACTAATTCTAATAATTCTGGATCATCTACTTGGTCTGCTTTATTTAAGAATACTACTATGTAACTTACTCCTACTCTTGATGCTAGTAGTATATGTTCTCTTGTTTGTGGCATTGGACCATCTGCTGCTGATACAACTAAGATTGCTCCATCCATTTGTGCCGCTCCTGTTATCATGTTCTTTACATAGTCAGCATGTCCTGGACAATCTACGTGTGCATAATGTCTATTTTCTGTTTCATATTCTACGTGTGCTGTGTTGATTGTGATTCCTCTTTCTTTTTCTTCTGGTGCTTTATCTATTTCGTCATATTTAAATGCTTCTGCTTTTCCTTCTTTTGCTAACACCATTGTTATTGCTGCTGTTAATGTTGTCTTACCATGATCTACGTGTCCTATTGTTCCTATGTTTACATGTGGTTTGTTTCTTTCAAATTTTGCTTTTGACATTTTTTATTCCTCCTCATTTGGTTAACTTTTAGTTTAAGTAAACTCACCCTGGTGTGTTGTAGGGTTTATATATTATTGGAGCCCATGACCGGGATTGAACCGGTGACCTCCACCTTACCAAGGTGACGCTCTGCCAACTGAGCTACATGGGCAATTTTCCATTGGAGCAGGAAACGGGGATCGAACCCGCGACAACCAGCTTGGGAAGCTGGCGCTCTACCGCTGAACTACTCCTGCTCATATCTAATAAAAACTTATATACCGATTATCAATTTTAATACAACTATATTTTTTTGTCAATATACATTTTATTATTTCCCAAATTACAAATAAAATATATAGTATTATTCATCAATTGTTCATAAATTTTTGTATATCTATTACATTAAAATCGTTTTAAATCAGCACTATTTCATTTCAAAATTGTTAAATTGAAATCATGTATTAAGACTGCTATTTGTTATTTAAACACTTTTCCAATTTTCTCTTTACTCTTTGCAGTGCATTATCTATGGATTTTGCATGCCTATCTAAATCACAAGCAATTTCTTGGTAAGACTTGCCATCAAGGTAAGACATTAGTACTTCCATTTCTAAATTTGACAAAACTTCGCCTATTTCTGTGTGTATATGATTCAATTCTTCTCTGCTTATAATTAGTTCCTCAGGATCTGCAACCCTAGCTTCGGATAGAACATCTAGCAAGGTTCTATCTGATTCCTCATCATATATAGGCTTATTTAAAGAAATATATGTATTTAAAGGAATGTGCTTTTGCCTTGTAGCAGTTTTAATAGCAGTAATTATTTGCCGTGTAACACATAATTCAGCAAAAGCTTTAAAAGATGATAACTTATCAGGTTTAAAATCTCTTATAGCTTTATACAAACCTATCATTCCTTCCTGGTATATGTCTTCTTTATCTGCTCCTATCAAAAAATAAGACTTCGCTTTTGCTTTCACAAAATTTTCATATTTATTAATCAAGTATTCCTGGGCTCTAGTATCCCCTTTTTTTGCTTGAATAACGACTTCCTCGTCTAATTTTTTTTCAAAGGAGGAAATTTTCTTACTAATACTACCCATTCTATCCAAGATATCCCCTCCAAAATAAAAATACACCACATACTGATTATACATTAGAACCAAATTTCTAGTCAATATCTTTTAATTACTTCTTCGAATTTTTTCAAGTTTTTCCAAAATTTCCTTTTGAATTGTATCTTCTAGGGTAAATCTTTTTTCTGAATATTTTCTTTCTATTTTACTTTTAATCTTACTTTCTACATTTTTAACTTCATGATAAAATTCTATAGATGACATTCTTGTGGCACCTCTTTGAAAAACAACTTGTTGTTCTAAGGAATCCGAAGTTACAACACACACTTCTATTTTTCGACCTATGTTGTTGACTGTTTTTTCTATAAAAGCGTCTGCGGTTTCTCCTTCCTTGGTAAATACAACTATAATATTATCACTAATTCTTTCTTCCTTTTCTGTACTTTTACTTACCAAATGAGCATCAAAAACTATAAAAACCTTGTGATTTTTATACGCTGCATAGTTACTTAATTTTTCTATTAATTCTTTTCTTGCAGCTTCGTAACTACATTCCTTTATTTTTTTTAACTCAGACCAACTATTTATTACATTATATCCATCTACAAAAATATTTTTCACTTTATATTACTATTACTTTTTAAATCTTTGTTTTAATATTTCATACATAAGTATTCCACCTGCAACAGAAGCATTTAAAGATGATATCTTTCCAACCATAGGTATCTTTACAAGTACATCGCACTTATTTTTAGTAAGTTTTAGAATTCCTTTTCCTTCACTTCCTATTATTAAAGCTACTGCTCCTCTAAAATCTACATCATAGCAATAACTTTCTCCTGCCATATCTGCACCATATACCCAAATTTTTTTTTCTTTCAGTTTATCTATTACATTATTTATATTTGTAACTTTAGCAATCTTCATATGCTCTACTGCTCCCACAGAGGCTTTATACACAGCAGGAGTTAACCCAACATTCCTTCTTTTAGGAATTATAATACCATGCACTCCACAGGTTTCAGCAGTTCTAATTATAGATCCAAAGTTATGAGGATCTTCTATTTCATCTAATATTACAATAAATGGTTTTTCTCCTTTTTCTTCTGCATGCTTAATTATATCATCTACATCACAATATTTATAAGGTGTAATTTGAGCAATTACGCCCTGATGGACACCAGTTTGAGAAAGTTGGTCTAATTTTTTTCTATCTACTTGCTTTATAACTACCTTTTTTTCCTTTGCTAATGCTAATATCATATTTATAGATCCTGATACATCTCCATTAGCAACTAATATCTGCTCCACAGTTCTTTCAGATCTCAAAACTTCAATAACTGCATTTCTTCCTTCTATTAAATCCTCTCTAAAAGCTTTTTCATTAGTATCATTTTCAAAATCACTATTTTTTTCTTTTCTTTTATTTGAATTATTATCAAAACCTTTTTTAGTATATCTCACATTAATACCTCTTTCATTTTTTTATTCATACCCTAATAAATTGTAATTATAATTTTTGATCCTAAAATTTAAAATAAGGATACATTATAATTACTTATATTCTCAAATACATCTTTCTCATTTCTTCTTTTTTACCACAAGTCATTTTCCCTTCTGGACAAATTCCATTTAGACAGGAAGGTCCCCCATATTTAAATAATACTGGAGCCACTTCTCTAACTTGCTTCAACATTTCATTTGCTAATGCTCTTATTTCCCACTGGGCTCTATTGCAACATCTATGTTTAAAAAAGTTCATTAAAGTTCTTGCATTCATAGTTAACATTATCTTAGTTTCACAAGCATTTGGAAAAACATATCTAGCATCCTCAATAGCCTTTTTTTCTGATGCTGGCGAATTCATTCCATTTTTTATATAGTTTTCTTTTAGAATATCTGCTAGCTTGTTATAAGCTTTTTGAGTAGCTTCCATCGCTTCAATATATATTTTTTTAGCTTCTTCATTCTTTTCTATTTCAGGGGGGATTATGTATTCAAACTGACTCAGTTTAACATATCTTTGACTTTGCTGTGAATAAGAAGCTAATCTATGCCTAACTAATTGATGGGTTAAGCTTCTTGATACTCCTTCTGCAACAAAAGTGAAAGATACATGTTCTATAGGAGATTCGTGTCCATAAGACATCAACATATCTAAAAATTTTTTAGACTTATCACCTTCTAGATTTTGCTGAATTTCATCTATACCTACAGCGCTATAACATAATTTTGCTGCCGATGCTATAACCTTTTCTGGATTAGGTGTATATTCTATTAATTTAACTTTTAAAGCCATTTATATTCCTCCATCTTTTTGTAAATCTACTATCATATTTAATAAGTAATTCAATCTTTCATCTTGTTCAGTTAAATATAAAAATCCCATTAAAGCTTCAAATCCTGTTGCAAATCTATACTCTTGTACATCTGCATTTTTAGGCACTGTTCCTGATTTAGCATTTCTTCCTCTTTTAAAAAACCACATTTCCTCTTCACTTAACTCTTTTTCTAACTTCTTTATAAGCTGACTTTGTGCATGTGCTTTTACAAATTTTATAGCTTCTACATGAAGCTTATGCACAGACATATCTTTATTTTTATCTACTAAGTAAGTTCTTACAAAAATTTCATATACAGCATCACCAACAAAGGCAAGTACTAATGGATTTATTTGTCTTACTCCTTCTTTAGTAAACTTACCCTTTAGCAAATTAAAATCCATTTTTATTCTCCATTCTAAAATTCATTTAGTTAAATTCTTTTCCATCTAATTCCTTGAGGAGTATCCTCTAAAATTATTCCTTGCGCTTTTAAATCATCTCTTATTTTATCTGCTAAAGCCCAATCCTTATCCTTTCTTGCTTGCTGTCTCTTTTCTATAAGATCTTCTACTTGTTGTTCTAAAGTTCCTTTTTGAGACTTTTGTAATATTCCAAGTGGCTTTCCTAACTCTTTTATCAAGTTTAAACAATACTTTATTAATTCTTTTGAAGAACTAACTTTAACATTAGTATTAATGTCTCTTATAAGATCAAATATAACAGATACAGCATCTGCTGTATTAAAATCATCATCCATTCTTTCTATATACTTATCTTTATATTCATCTAAAGTTTTTAAATATACATTTTCTTCATCCATTAATCTTTCTTGTTTCGTTTCTTCCATTAAATTCTCTAAATTTGAAATAGAATTACATAATCTATCCATAGCGGCTTTCGTAGATTCTAATGATTCCATACTAAAATTTATTTGAGTTCTGTAATGACCTGAAATCATAAATAACCTAATAACATCTGGGTCATATTTCTCTAATATCTCTCTTGCAGTAAAAAAATTATTAAGGGATTTAGACATTTTTTCATTATTTACATTTACAAAAGCTGAATGCATCCAATACTTTGCAAAAGGTTTACCTGTTCTAGCTTCACTTTGAGCTATTTCATTTTCATGATGTGGAAACGCTAAATCCGATCCACCCGCATGTATATCTATAGTTTCACCTAATAATTTATATGCCATGCATGAACATTCTATATGCCATCCAGGTCTTCCCATACCCCAGGGACTCTCCCACGCTGGTTCTTCAGGCTTTTGACTTTTCCAAACTGCAAAATCCATAGGATCTTTTTTTCTTTCATCTATATTAATTCTAGCTCCTGCCTGAAGATCTTCTAAATTTTGACCTGAAAGTTTTCCATAATCCTTAAACCTTTTAGTATGGAAATAAACATCTCCATCCACCTCATAAGCATACCCCCTGTCTATTAATTCCTTTACAAAATCAATAATTCCATCTATGTATTCAGTTGCTCTTGGATTTACTGAAGCTCTTTCTATATTTAAAGCATCTGCATCTTTATAATATTCTTCTATAAATTTATCTCCTAATTCTTTTACTGTTATATTATCTTCTTTTGCTCTTTTAATCATTTTATCATCTATATCAGTAAAATTTTGTATAAACTTAACTTCATATCCTCTATACTCTAAGTACCTTCGTATTGTGTCAAAAACAACAAAGGTTCTAGCATTCCCTATGTGAAAAAAGTTATATACTGTTGGACCACATACATACATCTTAACTTTTTTCTCTTCTAAAGGAATAAATTCTTCCTTTTGTCTTGTCATTGTATTAAAAACTTTCATAGTTAAATTTTACCTCCCATTGTTAAGCATATAATTAAATCTCTTTACATACTTAAACTAAAATTCTCTTAAACATTTTAACATATTATGATAAGTTATTTAAGTATTATTAATGTTTTTATAAGGATTAGTTTCCTTTAAAATCAAACCCAATATGTATTAATACTATCTATACAATCTAATATGTTATAACCCTTATTTTAAGTTTTAAAAGCTGTGAAATCTAGTTCATTACACCAATTTCACAGCTTCCTATAAAAACTATCCTAAAATTATTAATATCATTTTTGATAATCTCACAAAATTATTTCTACACTTAACTTTACTCGTATATAAGTGTAAATCTCTTACTTTCGACAGTAAGAGACTTACATTTAGTAATTTTGTAATATTTTTTCAGCAATACCTAAATCCTCTTGAGTAGTTATTTTTATATTATTATAACTTCCTTTATATAAATAAACTTTATTTCCAAATCGTTCAGCTACTGCAGTATCATCTGTAACAACAACATTATCCTGTTTCAATTTTTTATGACATTTAACAATCAAGTCATATTTAAAACACTGTGGTGTTTGAACACAAAATAATTTACTTCTATCTAAAGTATCTGTAGAAAATCCTTCACTATCTCTAACCTTTATTGTATCCTTTGAATTTATTCCACACGCACAGGCACCATAAGCTTCAGCATATTTAATTCCATCTTCAATAATCTTATGAGTTACAAATGGTCTAGCTCCATCATGAATTAGTACTATATTGCAATCAACAATTGATTTTAAGCCGTTTAATACTGAATCTTGTCTTTCTTTGCCTCCAGCTACAAAACTATGTACCTTTGGGATATTGTACTTTTCCACTATTTGTTTTTTACAATAGTCTATCTCACTTTCGGCACATACTAAAATAATTTCGTCTATAAATGAACTTTTAGAAAATGTATTTAAAGAATAATAAAGAATTGGTTTATCTTTTATATTTAGGAACTGCTTATTAATACCCGCTCCCATTCTTTTACCTTTTCCTGCAGCTAGAATAACCGCATAATTTTTGCTCATATTAAACTTCTCCTTTTTGTTTTGCAAAAATCATTCTTCCTGCTGCTGTTTGTAATACAGATGTAACCAGTACATCTTTAGTTTCACCTATATGTTTTCTTCCACCTTCTACAACTATCATAGTTCCATCATCTAAATAGGCTACCCCCTGACCTGATTCTTTTCCATCTTTAACTATTTGTATTCTCATTTCTTCTCCGGGAAGAACTACTGGTTTCACTGAATTAGCAAGTTCGTTTATATTTAACACAGGAACTCCTTGGAACTCTGCAACCTTATTTAAGTTGTAATCATTGGTTATAACTTTTCCATTTAAGACCTGAGCAAGTTTTAACAGTTTACTATCTACTTCTGCTATTTCAGGAAAATCCTTTTCAGAAATTTGTACTTCTATATTTAATTCTTTTTGAATTTTATTTAATATGTCAAGACCTCTTCTTCCCCTGTTCCTTTTTAATCCATCTGAAGAATCTGCTATATGTCTTAATTCTTCTAGCACAAAGTTAGGTATTATTAAAGTACCTTCTATAAAACCTGTCTGACATATATCAAATATCCTTCCATCTATTATTACAGAAGTATCCAAAACCTTAGCATGCCCATTATAATCTCCCTTACCTTTTTTATCTTTATTTGATGTGGATTTTTTAATAGCTATATTTGAAAATAAGCTAATTAGTTCTTCCCTTTTTTTAATAGCTATCTTAGCTCCCAATATGGCCATTACTAATGCAATAAACACTGCTAACATTGCCCCTATTACAGGAATATTAGCCAAAAGATTTACAAATAAAGCCGATATCAGAAGACCTACTATAGCTCCTGCAGTTCCAAATAACATTTCAGTAGCAGGAAGTTTTTGAGCACTTTTTTCAATGTAATCCATAATTTTTATTATTATTGTATTAATCAAGGGTGATAATAAAAATAATATAATTCCAAAGAATAAAGTAGATAAAATTAAAAATAAAACTGTCTTTATAGGATTACTGGTAGTATACCCAAGTTGCACAAAATAATTTGTATGAACTACTGCTCGGCCAATCAAATACCCCATCATAAGTCCTATAATTGTAAAAATTACTCTTAGTATTTTTTTAAGCAAAAGCTTCACCTCCCTTTTAATTATTAACAATTTTTGCATTTTTAAGTCCTTAATATCTAATATATATTAATAAAATGTTTTTTTCAATAATAGTAAATTTATTTAATAAATTATTTACCTAATTTTCTTATTTTAATCAATGCATCTTCAATTTTTATATCAAATGCTAATGAAATTTCACTTCCTACCATATTTTCAGCTTTATTTAGTATTTTTCTTTCGCCTGGTGGAAGTGTCCCCTTAGATTTTAAGTAATACAAGTCCCGTATTACTTCACACATTTCAAACAAATTTCCACCCTTTATTTTATCATTGTTTTCCTTATATCTTTTACTCCACTTTTTTTCAAGGTTTTGTGGTGTAAATTTAATTATTTCAAGAGCTTTATTCAAATTCTCTTTATTTTCGATAGGTCTTATTTTATAATCTGATAGTTTACTTTCAGGTATATACAAATCTATACTATCAATTAAAATAAAAATACTAACATAATTTTTATTTATATCATAACTCTTATTATCTTTAACTTTATTCATAACTCCTGCGCCATAATTTGGTACAAATATTTTTTGCCCATTAATTAACATAGTAATCCCCCTATTAATAAAAGTATTCTTGATTTATTATATAAAAGCAAGGGAAAATTCGTACTATACTTTATTGACAAAATTATCTGAAAAAAACTATAATTAATTTATAAATCTAACTTAAATCTTTATAAGGAGTTGAACCTGATGAAAGATGTAATTTTTGATGATTTTCAAAATGCAGTAGACGAGTCTTTACTTAGACATAAAAGTATTTTGGATATAATGACTAAACTTCAAGAATCTAATGCGAGAATAAATAGAGCTATAGCTAAATCAATTACTAACTGTGGTTGTATAAAGCTAAATGCAGAAAAACAACACTTACCGGAGCATGATGTAAACATGAATATTGAATCACTGAAAGACTGCCTTAAATCTCACATAAGTGGCTCTCTTTGTGATAACTGTAGAGAGGTAATTGAACATGAAATAGGAAATAATTTATTTTATTTAACATCTCTTTGTAACTCCCTTGATTTGAATCTATTTGATGTTCTTCTTAAGGAAAATGATAAAATAAATACTTAAGGAAAATATACTTTTAGATAAAAATTAGCACAAAATAATGCTAATCATTATTTTGTGCTAAAATTATTGTCTAACATAATTTGCTCTCTAAGTCTTCTGAGACCATTTTTTATAGCCCTAGCTCTAGCTTCTCCTATACCCTCAACCTTATCTAACTGTTCATAAGAAGCCTCCATAGCGCCTTTTAATTCTTTAAAATTCTTTACCAAGTTCTCTATTACATTTGTTGGTATTCTAGGTATTTTATTTAACATCCTATATCCTCTTGGTGATATAAGAGTGTCTACTAATGGTACTCCTATGTATCCTAATGATTTTGATATATAATCTAAATTTATTAATTCTTCAGATGTCATAGTTTGAATCTGTTTATATATTTCATTATAATCCATATCATTTTGACAATAATCTCTTATTAATAATATTCCATCTTCCTCTACACTCTTTACTAGCTCATTCAACTGCATTGAAATTAATCTTCCCTCATTTCCAAGCTCACATATATACATTTCAATTTCAGCAACTACTCTCATAACCATTTCTGTTCTTTGAATAGCCGTCATTACATCAAGTAATGTTACTAAATCTTGAAATTCCAAAATATTGAGGTTACTTACAACTCTATCTAAAACTGCTACATATTTTTCCAATGTTTGAAGTGCTTGGTTAGCTCTTGCAAGTATTATGCTGCTATCCCTTAAAACATATTTTATATTGCCTTTATATACTGTTATTATATTTCTTCTTTGTGAAATAGCAATAACAATTGCCCCCATCTGCTTAGCAACTCTATCTGCAGTTCTATGCCTAGTTCCAGTTTCAAAAGTTGGTACATTAGATTCTGGTATAAGCTGAGCGTTGGCATACAATATCTTTTTTAAATCATTACTAAGAATTATAGCACCATCCATTTTTGCAAGTTCATATACATATGATGGACTGTAATCAGAATTTATAGTAAATCCTCCATCAACTATTTTTAGTATCTGTTCACTATCACCTAATACAAGTAATCCACCAGTCTTAGCTCTTAATATATTTTCTAATCCTTCTCTAAGCTGTGTCCCAGGTGCTAAAAGTTTAAGTATACTCATAAGTTCTTTATCTTTTCCTAATCTCAATTTAATCACCCTACATTAAAAAACTTTATTTATAGCCTCTCTAAGTGAAGAGACTCCAATAATGTTTATATTTTTATTTTTTACTTTTTCTTTATTTCTTATTGGTATAATAATATTCTTAAATCCCATTTTTTCTGCCTCATTTACAATTCTATCTCCAAAGGCCACAGGTCTTACTTCTCCTGTAAGTCCTATCTCTCCAAACACTATTAACTTCTCTAGGTTTGTTTCCTTGGATTTAACGCTAGATATAAGTGCTAAAGCTAAACCTAAATCAGCAAAGGTTCCTTCAATATTAAGTCCCCCTACTACATTAACATAAACATCACAATTATAAAAAGGTACTTTTAACTTTTTTTCTAAAACTGCCAAAATAAGATTTAATCTTGAACTATCTATTCCAACTGTAGTTCTTCTAGGCATAACTGCTTTAGTTTCACTAACTAATGCTTGTATTTCTATTAATATAGGCCGAGTTCCTTCCATTATACCTATAACTACTGAACCTTCGTTTTGAAAACCAGTTTCTTCAAGAAATACTGCTGATGGATTTAGTACTTCTTCAAGACCACTTTCTCTCATTTCAAATACACCAATTTCACTAGTAGTTCCAAAACGATTTTTTATAGTTCTAAGTATTCTAAATTCTTCAGTTCTTTCTCCTTCAAAAGATAGTACAGTATCTACCATATGTTCTAATACTCTAGGTCCTGCTAACTCTCCTTGCTTAGTTACATGGGCTACTATAAAAAATGGTATTCCTTTTGTTTTCCCTATACGCATAATATCGTTGGAGCTTTCCCTAACTTGAGACACACTTCCTGGTGCAGAAGTGATAGAATGTTTAAAAAGTGTTTGTATTGAATCTATAATAACAAAAACAGGTTTAGTATTCTCTATATGTTCTTCTATTTTTTCAACATTAGTTTCTGATACTATATATAACTCACCTGATATGGCCTCTAATCTATCTCCTCTCATTTTTATTTGTTCCTCAGATTCTTCTCCAGAAACATAAAGAACTTTTCCATACTTTTTAGAAATACTATTTGCTGTTTGTAGTAACAATGTAGACTTACCTATACCTGGTGCACCAGATATTAATGTTAAAGAACCCTTTACTATTCCACCACCAAGTACTCTATTTAATTCTGTTATACCAGTATCAAATCTTTCATATTCGCTAGATCTTATATTTAGTATACTCTTAGGCAAACTATTGGAACTTATATTAGATGATGAGTTACCTACTATTTTAGTTTCTTCAACCATGCTATTCCAACTATTACAATTAGGACATTTCCCAAGCCATTTCAATGACTCATATGCACATTCCTGACATACGAAAATTGTTTTATTTTTTGCCATAAGAATCACCTCTCTCTATACAAAATATAATTATACAGTATTATTCCCGTATGTTGTCAATAATAATTAAAATTTTAAAAATAATAAATAAACCTTCAGAAATTTTTTTATAATATTGAGAAATAAATGAAGTAATCAAACAAAAGCCGTGAAATTAAGAAACTTGCCTTAATTTTCACAGCTTTTATGCTTAAAATAAAATTTGTATTTTATTAAACCTTATAAATTTGATGCTTAAATATCATTGCCTTAAACTTATTATTGAACCTTAGCAAAATCTAACTCATCATTTTTTACACCAACTTTAACCTTATCACCCTTTTTAATGTTACCTCTTAACATTTCTTCTGAAAGCTTATCCTCTACAATTTTTGTTATAGCCCTTCTAAGTGGTCTTGCTCCATAAGTTAAATCAAATCCTTCTTTAGCAAGGTTTGTTTCAGCCTCTTCAGTAAATTCTATATCAATTTGCTGCTCTTTTAGCCTTTCATTTACTGTATTCAACATTAATTTAACTATATATCTTAAATCTTCTTCTTGCAATTGATGGAAAACTATAATATCGTCAATTCTATTTAAAAACTCAGGTCTAAAAGAACGCTTTAGCTCTTCCATAACATTTTCCTTCATCTTTTCATATTCATCTTCTTGTTTTTTACTTTCTCCACCTAGCGCAAATCCCATAGATTTCTGTTTCTTAATAGTAGAAGCACCTACATTAGATGTCATAATTATTATTGTGTTTTTAAAATTTATAGTTTTCCCTTTTCCATCTGTAAGTCTTCCATCTTCAAGTATTTGCAATAAAATATTAAATACTTCTGGATGTGCTTTTTCTATTTCATCAAATAGAACTACTGAGTAAGGATTTCTTCTAACTTTTTCAGTTAATTGTCCTCCCTCATCAAAACCTACATATCCTGGAGGCGATCCTATAAGTCTTGAAACTGTGTGCTTCTCCATATATTCTGACATGTCTATTCTTATCATATTGTTCTCATCACCAAACATAGCTTCTGCTAGCGCCTTTGAAAGCTCTGTCTTTCCTACCCCTGTAGGACCTAAAAATATAAATGACCCTATTGGTCTTTTAGGATCTTTAAGACCAACCCTAGCTCTTCTAACAGCTCTTGATATAGATTTAACTGCTTCGTCTTGACCTACAACTCTACGATGCAATATTTCTTCTAACTTTAATAATTTTTGCGACTCTTTTTCTGTTAACTTTTCTACTGGTATATTGGTCCACTTAGAAACTACCGCTGCTATTTGCTTTTCTGATACTACAAGAGTGGAAACCTCTTTTCTTGTTTTCCAATTAGTTTTTAGTCCTTCTAATTTATCTTTCATTTCCTTTTCTTTATCTCTTAATCTTGCTGCTTTTTCAAAATCCTGAACTCTTATGGAATCTTCTTTTTCCTTAGTTATCTTTTCAAGTTTCTCTTCTAAATTCTTTAAATCTGGTGGGGCAACTAAACTTTCAATTCTAACTTTTGCTGCTGCCTCATCCATTAAGTCTATTGCCTTATCAGGTAGGAACCTGTCTGTTATATACCTATCTGATAAATTAACTGCGGCTTCTATAGCATCATCTGTAATTTTTACTCTATGATGTGCTTCATATTTATCTCTCAATCCTTTAAGTATAAGAACAGCTTCTTCTTTATTAGGTTCCCCTACAGTAATGGGTTGAAATCTTCTTTCTAATGCTGAGTCCTTTTCAATATACTTTCTATATTCCTCTATAGTAGTAGCCCCTATACATTGTATTTCGCCTCTTGCTAGTGCTGGTTTCAATATATTAGATGCATCAATAGCTCCTTCTGCAGCTCCAGCTCCTACTATGGTGTGTATTTCGTCAATAAATAATATTACATTTCCAGACTTCCTGATTTCATCCATAACCTTTTTAAGTCTTTCTTCAAACTCTCCTCTATATTTAGAACCTGCTACCATAGAAGATAGTTCCAAAGTTACAACCCTTTTGTCTTTAAGTAATTCAGGAATGTTTGCTGATACTATTTTTTGTGCTAATCCTTCAGCTACAGCTGTCTTACCTACTCCAGGATCACCTATTAGGCAAGGATTATTTTTAGTTCTTCTGCAAAGTATCTCTAAAACCCTCTGAGTTTCTTTGTCTCTTCCAACTACAGGATCCAACTTACCCTCTTTTGCCATTTCAGTTAAATCTCTACCAAACTGATCCAAAGTAGGTGTAGGTTCTCCAGTTGTCTTATTAAAATCACTACTATTGCTAGATTGTTCTCCTGACAAAGCTTCCACTAATTCTTTTCTTAATTTATCAAAATCAGCACCCAAATTATTAAGTATTGTAAATGCTACACCCTCAGCTTCTCTAATGAGTGCTAATAATATATGCTCCGGACTTATATAATTATGATTTAGATTTCTAGCCTCAAATAAACTTAATTCTAATAACCTTTTAGTTCTTGGAGTAAGTGGAATCTCGTTTTTATATAAATCTACATCTCCTTTGCCTTCATATTCTTCTACTAAGTCCCTTACATCATCTACAGTGATGTTTATATCATTTAAAAGCTGCTTAGCTATTCCTTCTTCCTTTAGAATACCCAGCAGTATATGTTCTGTCCCTACATATCCATGTTGAAGAACTTGTGCCTCTTCCTGTGCGTAGAAAAGAACTTTTTGTGCACGTTCAGTAAATCTTCCAAACATCATATTACATTCACCATCCTTTAATTATAATGTTTTCTTTTTTAAAGTTTCTCTTACTATTTTAGCTCTATTAAAGTTTGTTTCTTTATCTGATAACTTGCCATTATACATCTTATATATACTAGCAGTCTGTGTGTTTATTAAAATATTATTTAACAATATTTTATCCACATCTTTAATTATTCCCATTTCAACACCTAATCTTACATCGGATAAAAGTTTTAAACACTCATTAGCACTCAAAATTACTGCTGATTTTAATATACCTAATGCCCTATAAATTCTATCCTCTATTTCATATTTATATTTATTCATTAAAGTACTTCTACATGAATTTTCTTCATTTGCAATCTGAATTACTACAGCTTTTAAATTATTTATTATTTCTTCTTCACTAAGGCCTAATGTAATTTGATTAGATATTTGATATATATTACTTTTGCCCTTTGATCCTTCTCCATATAACCCCCTTATTGTCATCCCAAGTTGAGTTACTGCACTTAATATAGAGTTTAACTTATTACTTAAAGAAAGCGTTGGAAGATGAATCATAACTGAAGCCCTCATTCCTGTTCCTATATTTGTAGGACATGCAGTTAAGTATCCTAACTTTTCATCAAAAGCATAATCAATTTTTTCTTCTAAAATATTATCCACTTTATCAGCAAAATCATATGCTTCCTCCAAATTTAGAGATGATGTTATACATTGAATTCTTATATGATCTTCTTCATTTATCATAACACTTACAGTTTCATTTTTATCTAATATAAATGCTGACTTGCAGCTATTATCTATAAGATTTTTGCTTATTAAATGTTTCTCTAAAAAAATTTCATTTGAAATATCATCTTTTTCCCATAGATAGTTTGTTTTATAATTTTCTGAGTTAAATGAAGATGTGTAAAAGGCATCTTCTACTAATTTTACAATATCCCTACCTTGATCCTCCTTAAGAACATGGGGGAAAGGAGTCTTATTTATATTTCTTGCAAGCCTTATTCTGCTGCTTAATACTAAGTCATCATTACTTTTACTAGACTGAATCCAATCTTCCACAAATATCCCCCCTAATCCTGTGCCTTTTCAAGTTCCTTAATTCTATCTCTAATTTCTGCTGCTTTTTCGTATTCTTCAGTTTTTATAGCTTCTTTTAAGCTTTCCTTTAACTTAAGCAACTCTTTCTTGCTGATAATATTTTTACCAGCTCTTCGCGGTATTTTCCCTGTATGATCTAAGTTACCTTGTACTCTTTTTATGACAGGTATAAGTGCAGCTGTAAAATCTTTATAACAATCGCTACATCCTACTAATCCTCTTTTCTTAAAATCTGAAAATGTAGTTTCACAGTTCTTGCATGAGCAATCAAAATTACTTTGTGATTGATTTGGACTGCTTATATAATCCATTATTCCGGTTAATATATTTTGGAAAGTAAATGGTGAAGAAAAGTCTAACTGTGCTGGAAAATTAAATTCTCCTTTTTCTTTTGCACATTTTTCACATATATTAAATTCCTGCTGCATTCCATTTGTTATTTTTGTTATATGAACTGTAGCCTCATTCTTTTTACATATATCACATAACATATTAATCACTCCTCCATTATTTAATAACACCTACCAAGAAAATAATTCAAAATTTTTTATATCCAAGTCCCAATTTTAATTCTCATTCAATATAACCATAGTAACTGATTTTAATATATCGGATCTTAATTTATTTTTCTTATCTGTTGAACTACTTAAAGTTCTATCATTTATAGCTATTTTTAAAATGCTTGCTTCTCGCTCTGTAATTATTCTAGATTCTAATAATCCATCAATCACCTGTACCGCAGAATCATAGGTTATACTGTTTCCTAGTTTTTCATTTATAATATCTGCAAGGGATTTGTTTTCATCAAATTCTACACGTTTTATTATTATGCATCCCCCACCACCTCTTTTACTTTCTATATAATAACCTCTATCAACAGTAAACCTAGTAGTCAGTACATAATTTATCTGAGAGGGTGCACAACTAAAATAACTTGCTAGTTCATTTCTCCCAATTTGCAGTTGACTTTCTTCACTATTCTCTAACATGTCCTTTATAAATATCTCTATGATATCTGACAATCTTGCCAAAATAACGCCTCCCTGACTTTGCCTTTCTTTGACCTTAATTTAATATTAATATTTTTTCTTTTACTATTCAATATTTACATAACCTCAGATTAGCTTATTTTATAACAATAGTCTTATTTAATCTAAAAGTGCTTTCTATTTCTCCTCCATTCTATATATTTTTCCGATTTACGTCACTGTGGAATTATAAAAACATCTACATGCTTGTACTATTGAATATCTTTAACACATTCAATAATTTTATACACCAAATACACATTTAATTAGATAAAATTTTATAATTACTAACTAAAGATACTATTTAATATTTTATTGCACTGATGTGATACTCTCCTTTATCATAATGTTTATCTCGTCTAATCATAAAGCTATTGTCCTCTAACATTTTACATAATATATCTATATCTTCAGTTTCTCCTTCAATGAAATTTATTGTAAGATTATCACACTTATCTACTATAGACATGTAATCGTAAATACTACTATAATCCATTAATTGAATATTTCCATTTATGTTCATTTGGTATTGAGCCATAAAACCTCTCCTTAAATTCATTTTTAACATACATTAACATAATTATTTTCTCTTATAGTTTATTAAAATATTCAATATATTATAATAAAAACCCAATAGTTTTTACTATTGGGTTTTTAGATCATTTATTATTCAACTTTCTCTTTCAACTTTTTAGCTTCCTCTATTATTTTATCTACTTCTGTAGGTGGAACTTCCTCATATCTTTCAAATTTCATAACAAAGCTTCCTCTTGCCTGAGTTATAGATCTCAAATCTGTAGCATATTTAAACATTTCACTTTGTGGAACTTCTGCTATTATTCTTTGTTTATCTTCATCTGATTCCATTCCTAAAACTCTGCCTCGTTTTTTATTTATGTCACCTATTATATCTCCCATATAATATTCAGGAACTAATATTTCTACATGCATAATAGGTTCTAGCAATACAGATTGAGCTTCTACAAGCCCTTTTTTATATGCTAAAGATGCCGCAACCTTAAATGCCATTTCTGAAGAATCTACAGGATGATATGACCCATCATGTAAAGTAGCTTTTAACCTTATTACAGGATATCCTGCAAGTATACCTCGATGTATACAGTCCTTTAATCCTTTTTCTACTGCTGGAATATACTGTCTTGGAACAACGCCTCCAACTACTTGATCAACAAAAAGTAAGTCATCTTCACCGTCATTTCTTGGTTCAAATTTTATCTTTACATCTCCATACTGTCCATGCCCACCTGACTGTTTTTTATGTTTACCTTGAACATCAGCAACTTTCTTTATAGTTTCCCTATAAGGTATCTTTGGTTTTTGAAGAATTACCTCTGCTCCAAACTTTCCTTTTAATTTACACGCTATTACATCAAGGTGAGTTTCTCCTAGACCTGAAATTATAGTTTCTGCATTTTCAACATCTCTTGAAAGTTTAAAAGTAGGGTCTTCGTCTAACAACTTATTTAAACCGATAGATATTTTATCTTCATCATTTTTTGACTTTGGCATAACAGCCATTGACATTGTTGGCTGAGGAAATTCTATTTTATCAAAAACTATAGGATTTTCTAATGAACTTAAAGTATCTCCTGTTGTTGTGAATTGAAGTTTTGAAACAGCTCCTATGTCTCCTGCAATTATTTCATTTGTTGAAATTTGCTGTTTACCCATTAGGAAATACATAGTTCCAACTTTCTCGTTTTTATCTTTACTTGAATTATAAACAGTAGAATCCGATTTCATTTTTCCAGTTATTACTCTAAACAAAGATAATTTACCAACAAACGGATCTGCTATAGTTTTAAATACAAAAGCAGACAATGGTAACTTTTCATCTGTTTTTACTTCTACATTAGAATTAGTTTTTAAATTTACAGCAGCTATTGGTTCTGCATTTTCAGGTGATGGAAAACATTCAACTACATCCTCAAGTAATGTTTCAGTTCCTATTCCATTCAATGCTGAACCACACATTACAGGAGCTATATCTCCTTTAGCACATCCATTAATAAGTCCATTATAAATTTCTTCATCACTTAAAGTTCCCTCATTAAAATATTTATCTAACAAAACTTCATCTGTTTCTGCAACAGCCTCTATTATCATATTTTTGCATTCATCAACTTTATCTATAAGTTCTTCTGGTATTTCACTTTCTATCATATTATGAGTTTTTGGATCAAAAATTCTAGCCTTTCTAGATATAATATTTATAACTCCTCTAAAATCTTCCTCATTTCCTATAGGATACTGTACTGGAACTATAGACATACCAAATTTCTCTTTCAATCCTGCCAATACTTTATCAAAATTTGAATTTTCTCTATCTAATTTGTTCACATAAAATGATCTTGGCAACTTATTTTTATTAACATATTCCCAAAATTTCTCTGTACCAACTTGTATACCAGCCGTACCCGATACTAGAATCATTGCTACATCAACTGCCCTTAAACCTTCATATGTCTCTCCAATAAAATCAAAGTATCCTGGAATATCCACTAAATTTATTTTTACGTTTTGCCATTCACAGGGAGCTATTGATGTTGATATTGATATCTTTCTTTTTTTCTCTTCAGAATCATAATCACTTACAGTATTTCCTTCTTCAATTTTTCCAAATCTATCTATAGCTTTTGTGTAGTAAAGTATTGCTTCTGTCAAAGTCGTCTTTCCTGAACCACTATGTCCAACAATTCCAACGTTTCTTAAATTTTTGGTTGTATAATTTTTCATAAGCAATTCCCCCTCTTACTTTTAAGCTTAATTATATATTCTACTTTAAATTGAAAATTCCTTTATAATTTATTAAATTTTCAAAATAGTTTGATTATATATATGCCCATATATTCCATTTTATATACTATATATGTAAAAGTTTGTTTTTAGAATGTAATTTTTAAAGTTTATACTATTTAATGAAAATTACCTTCTTACTTTTCGTAGAGGGAATAAGTTACTATGTTAATTTCTATAGTTAAGTAAAAGTTAACGTAAAAAAAGACTGTAAGTATACAGTCTTTAATAATTCATATAAAATTGGCTCCGCGAAAAGGATTCGAACCTTCAACCTATCGGTTAACAGCCGAGTGCTCCACCATTGAGCTATCGCGGAACGCATTACCTGGCAACTACCTACTCTTCCACAGAGCCTCCCCTGCAGTACCATCGGCACTATAAAGCTTAACCATCGTGTTCGGAATGGGAACGGGTGTTACCTTTACGTCATTATCACCAGATTTTCTATTTAGTTGTTTGAAAAGCACGGGGGAATTCTTAACGTCACTACCGTGACTAAATTACCCGGCAATTGTCATTTAGACATTTGCCCTCTCAAAATTGCACAGTGAATTTATTTGGTCAAGCCCTCGACCTATTAGTATCAGTCAGCTGAACAT
>NZ_JABBNI010000022.1 GCF_012926525.1 Clostridium muellerianum | reverse complement strand
GAGGTGTAAGCATGGTAACATGTTCAGCTGACTGATACTAATAGGTCGAGGGCTTGACCAAATAAATTCACTGTGCAATTTTGAGAGGGCAAATGTCTAAATGACAATTGCCGGGTAATTTAGTCACAGTAGTGACATTAAGAATTATCCCGTGCTTTTTAAACAACTAAATAAGAATCTGGTGGTAATGACGTAAAGGTAACACCCGTTCCCATTCCGAACACGATGGTTAAGCTTTATAGTGCCGATGGTACTGCAGGGGAGGCCCTGTGGAAGAGTAGGTAGTTGCCAGGTAATACGTTCCGCGATAGCTCAATGGTGGAGCACTCGGCTGTTAACCGATAGGTTGAAGGTTCGAATCCTTTTCGCGGAGCCAACTTTATATGAATTATTAAAGACTGTAAACTATACAGTCTTTTTTTATTTTATATAAAAAGCTGAAGAATTTTATTTAGATAAAAGCTTAGCAAATTTAATCTAAATATTATAAGTTAAAATTGTAAGTACAGTTGATGAAATTAAAGCAAGCATTGAAAAATGCTTGCTTTAAAATTTTTAGATGTTTAGTTTTTTACGTTTTGCTTCTATTCTTTCAAGAATCTGTATTGCTGCTTTTTGAGGATCAGTTTCTACATAGAATTTAGCACCAAAGTCTTCTTCCATCTTATTTAATAAGTAATCCATAGCAAAAGGGGAACCTGTTACAGGAGGAACAACTCCTAGCCATGCGTCTATACCACTACCTACTACATAAGTTCCTATAGCTACAGCCTTTTCCGACATCCACTCTGGAGCTGCACCGACTACTGGTAAGTCACTTATATCTAAACCTAAATGATTTGCAAGTTCTCCAGCAAGTTGTAAGTTACGGCTTATATCAACACATGAGCCCTGATGAAGAATTGGTGGAATACCTAATAAGTTACATACAGTCTTAAGTCCAGGACCAGCGAGCTCCTTTGCTTCCGGTAATAATAAACCAGCTTTAGCTGCTGCATGAGCTGCACAACCTGTAACAATTATTATTACATCATGAGCAATTAGATATTTCATCATTTCTACGTGACATGTATCATGTGCAACTTTGGGATTATTACAACCAACAAAGGCAGCAGCACCTCTTATAGTACCAGATACTATAACATCTGCAAGAGGTTTAACTGTTTGCATAGGGTCTATCTGAGAATTAACGACTTTATCGAGCCTGTCTACTATAGCCTCTGTGCTAAATCCAACCAAGGCTTCACATTTTTCATTAGGAATTAAAACATTATCTCTATTTCTATTTTTATAGTTTAATATAGCTTCTCTTACTATTTCTTTTGCAGAGTCATATGGTCTGTCCTCTTCAAATTCAATATATGTTGAATCTGTTATATGAGCTTTTGGTGAAGTTGTTATAAATTTAGTATGATAAGATTTTGAAAGCTTTGCAAGTGACGGCATTATACATTGAACATCAACTATTAAAGCTTCAACTGCACCTGTTATTACTGCAAGCTCTTGTTGTAGGAAGTTTCCTGCCATTTTAATACCATGTCTCACTGCTATTTCATTTCCTGTACAACACATACCACAGACATTTATTCCTTCTGCCCCTTGAGCTTTTGCAAGAGCAATAAGTTCAGGATCTTCAGAAGCTACAACGATTGATTCTGAAAGTGATGGCTCGTGACCATGTAATATAATGTTAACTTGATTAGTTTCTAATACACCTAGATTAGCTTCAGTTTGTACTGGTGATGGAGTTTTCAATAAAATATCACTAATTTCAGTTGCTATATAAGAACCACCCCATCCATCTCCAAGTGATGCCCTCATTGCCATACTAAAAAGATTTTTTGCATCTCCTGAACATCCAATATGAGTTGAGTGCATTATGCTAACTATATCTTTGTCAATTGCTCTTGGAGTTACACCAAGTTTGTCCCAAACTTCTCTCCTTTTTTTTAGGTAAAGCTTTGGAGAAAATTAAGTTTCCATGAGGCTTACCAAACTCATTTAATGTAGCTGCAGCTATATTATGAGCTATATCATAAATGTCTCTTCCTTCAGTAGCAACATTGTATTTCTCAGCAACAGACATAAGTTTCTTTTTATCTTTTATATTTATTTGTCCATCTCTTGATGAATTTTCTAAATGAAAACATAGTGATCTACCGTGATCAGAATGGGCTGCTGAACCAGCTCCACACATTCTTGCGAAATTTTTTGCAGCTATAACGTCAGCTGTAGCTCTACAAATACCTCTAGCTGTCCCTTTTCCAGGAACAGGACCCACGCGGCAAGGTCCCATAGTACAGTTGCTGCAACATACACCTGCTGAACCAAAACCACAAGGTGTTTTTATTTCAGCTTTTTTATCCCAGACAGTTTCTACACCATCTTTTTTTGCTTTTGCAATAAGTTCTTTTTCAGCTCTTTTTATTAACAATCATTTGTCTCCCATTAATAAAATACCTCCTTGCTTCTATAATAGATTCATAAAATAGATTGTAATTTTTTAAAATTGCTTATATACTAAAAGTAGAAAATATTCAATATAGTTTTTATTTTATCCATGATTGTCCGATGCTGTACTCCTAATACGTTTACAATTAAATTTGCTTAATAACTAAAAAAGATCGATTCCAGTCTAATTTAGTGAAAATATTCACAAAGCATATGTTAAATCATTAATATAATAAGCATTGTAACTAGTTAAATACAGTAGTAAAATATACATAAAAATAGTGATATTAATATGTTTCAGTTTATGAGCTAGGAGGTAAGTTATTATGAATGAAACAATGAAAACTTTATTAAACAGAAGAAGTATACGAAAATACAAATCAGAACAAATTAAAGATGAAGAATTGAATGCTGTTTTAGAAGCAGGCAAATATGCACCAAGTGGAGCAAATCAACAGTCTGCACTTTTTATAGTGATTCAAAATAAGGATGTTATTAAAAAAATATCAAAAATAAATACGGCTGTTATGGGAAAGGAAAATATAGACCCATATTATGGTGCTCCTACAGTAATTCTTGTGCTTGCAGATAAAACTAAAGTAACACCTGTGGAAGATGCAAGTCTTGCTTTAGGAAACATGTATAATGCAGCATATTCTCTTGGACTTGGTTCTTGTTGGATACATCGTACAAGAGAAATGTTTGAGAGTGAAGAAGGAAAAAAGTTATTAAAAGAATGGGGAGTTGAAGGTGATTATATAGGAGTGGGTTCATGTATTTTAGGTTATCCAGATTGTGAACTACCAAAACCAGCTCCAAGAAAAGATAATTTTGTCATAATGGTAAAATAGAAAGAACATAAAGAGGTATAAAATTATGTATTTTAATAATAAGGGAAAAGAAAATACAGATAATACTATTAAATTAGTATCAAAAACTGCAGTAGAAAAAGGAATAAAACATATTGTTGTAGCATCTTCTAAAGGTGGTACAGCAAAACTTTTGAAGAATGATAAAGGATTAAATATTGTATGTGTAACACATGCCAATGGATATCCAGAAGCGGGGAAAAGTGAGCTTACAGAAGAAGGTCGCAGAGAGCTTGAAAGTATGGGAATTAAGGTATTAACAACTACTCATGTATTGAGTGGTGCAGAAAGAGGAATTAGCAAGGCATTTGGTGGAATTAATCCTGTTGAAATAATTGCTCAAACCTTAAGAATGTTTGGTCAGGGTACTAAAGTTTGTGTTGAAGTTGCAGTAATGGCTTTAGATGCAGGATTAATACCTTTTGGAGAGCCAATTATTGCAATAGGGGGTTCAGCACACGGTGCTGATACTGCATTAGTTTTAACACCTTCACATGCTAGCAGCATATTTGATGTTAAAATTCATGAGGTTATTTGCAAGCCGTCATATTATAGTGAATAAAAAGTATTTTATAATGATTTTAAGTTCAACTAAGATTTATATGGTGTTTAAATCTTAGTTGGACTTAATTTTTTTATTTTATAATTAAACTAAATAGTATGAATTTTATTGCAATGGTGAAGCTATTTTAATATAATTAAAATAATAAGCACTGATAAATAAATATTAAGTTAATTATATACATATATATTGTTGAATTTTGTATCGCACATAATATATTTAGTACATATTGATGTAATATATTGATTTTATTATGATTTTAACATAGATATTTTTAATTAATACTTTTTAAATAAAATTTCAATTAAAGTGGGGGGATGTTTCATGAAATCCGTTAATTTTGTTAATGTTGAAGAAACGGTTAACTATATTAGGACAAAAAATGAAAAAGCTTTCGTAATATTTGCTGATGTTGAAAAGGTAAAGAAACTCTCTACAGCATCATTAAATAGTGCTGTACTTTGTTCTACATCAGGGGAATATACCAATGAAGGGTATAAAAATAATGTGATAACAGGTTTTGAATATGATGCTAATGAAGGAGAAGTAATTGAAATAGAATACCCACCTATAATAAGTTTAGGAAAGCTAAAAGAAGGATATAGAAAAGTTAAACATAATAAAGATGCATTTGCACTTTTGCTCTGTGATGGATTATCAGGAATGGAAGAAACTATATTAACTACTTTTTATTTTATGGAGGATTCTTTTAAAATAATAGGTGGAAGTGCTGGAGATAATCTTAAGTTCAGCGAGACACTAATTTATGTAGGAAATAGAAGAATTTATAGTGCTATACTATTTTTCAATTCAAAACATAAAACTTACCTTATCAAAGAAAATATATATACTCCAACTAAAAATAAATTACTGATAACTGAAGCGGATACTATCAGTAGAACTGTAAAAACATTTAATAACAAACCAGCTGCAACAGAATATGCAAGAGTTTTAGAAATTAAGGAATCAGAACTTTCAAAATTTTTCATGAATAATCCTTTGGGAAAAATATATAAAGAAGATATATATATTGCTTCACCTATGAAAGTAAATAATGATAAATCTATAACTTTTTATTCTCAGCTAGTACCAAATACATTTGTCCAAGTTTTAAAAGCAGTAGACCCAATTGAAGAGGTAAGAAAAACAACCAGTAAACTGCCATTTAAACCGAGTTTTGTTATAGTGATAAATTGTATATTAAGAAGCTTAAAGTTCCAACAGGAAGGAATTTGGAAGGATATTGATAGAGAAATACTTAAAGCATGTTCCAATACAACTGGATTTGTTAGCTATGGTGAACAATTTTATAAAATGCATTCAAATCAAACTATGGTAATGCTATTAGTCAAATAAGAGTGGGAGGAATATAATGTTAAAATTGAATATAAGAGATAAAAGTGAAGAAAATAAAGAAGTTATAGATATGAGACAAGAAAATTCTTTGCAATGCTTTAAATATGCAAGCGAAGTTAAGGAGTTAACTAATGAAGTTGATAAAAATATACAGGATTTATTGAAGAAAGAAGGAAATATAACATATGGACTTAATGAATTGCTTGAAGGAACAGAATATACTACTAATCAGACTGAAAAGGTAAATGATTATCTAGATTCTTTGTCTCAAAATAGTGAAAAAACAACAAAGCTTGTAGATGAAGTATTTGTAAGTTTAAAAGATTCATTAAAAGAAATCGATAGTGCTAAAAATGATTTTTATGATTTAATAAATCAAGTTAATGGTGTTTCAAAGGTTTTTGAGGAATTTTTTAAGTTATTTATGGAATTACAATCTCATTATAAAAATATAGAAGGTTTTGCATCCATAATTACAAATATTGCCAATCAAACTAACTTATTATCACTAAATGCTGCTATTGAAGCAGCAAGAGCTGGTGAGGCTGGAAAAGGGTTCTCTGTGGTTGCAAATGAAATAAAAAAAATGTCCATAGATACTCAAAAAAATACAAAGTACATTATGGAAGCTTTGAAAGAAATGACTGAAACTATAGAGCTCATAAATAACAAGTCTAATGAAGGCGGGAAGACTATATCAAAAACTGAAAGCATCATAAAAAATTCTAAAGATCTTTTAGATAATATAATTAATTCGGAATCTAAGATATACAAGCATGTGGAAGTAGTAAAAGATTCTCAAGAACAAAATTTAGGTGGAATTCAACAAATGGCATCTACTTTAACTAATATTGTAAATAAATCTAAAAAAGAAAATGAAGAACTTGAGGATTTGATATTAGATATACAAAAGAAAGCGGATTCTTATATGCATATATTAAATGGAATTAATCAAATTAAATTACTTCATGATAAATAAAAGGTTAAGAAAAAAACATATATCCTTAAAAGTAGCGCTGTAATACTTTTGAGGATTTTATTTTAAATAAAAACTGAAAGGTATAATGAAACAAATAAGAACAGTTAAATTAACTAATATTTATGTTATAATATTACATATATTTTATGTAATGTGAGGGCTGAACTATGAATGAAAATATTAACATATTAATAGTAGAAGATGATAATGGTATAAATACTTTACTTGCAAGACTGATGGAGAAAAAGGGATACAATGTAGTACAAGCTTACTCTGGTACAGAAGCTATGCTGCATACTGAAGCTAAAGACTTTCAACTGGTAATATTGGATTTAATGCTTCCTGGAATTACAGGAGAAGAATTGATTAAAAATATAAGAAAAACTAAGGAAATGCCTGTAATTGTAATTTCAGCTAAAATTGATAAAAAGGATAAAATAGAATTGCTTAATTTAGGAGCAGATGATTATATTACAAAACCTTTTGATATAGAAGAAGTGTGTGCAAGAGTTTATTCAAACTTAAGGAGATATGTGAAATTTAACAATAATAATAGTGCAAATGAAAATTTAATTTATAAAGACATAGTTTTAAATAAGGAAACTAAAGAAGTTTGTGTAAATAGTAAAAATATAACTTTTACTGTAAGAGAATTTAAAATACTTGAGCTGCTTTTAACCCATCCTAAAAAGGTATTTTCAAAGGCAAATTTGTTTGAAAGCGTGTGGGGAGAAGAATATTTTGGTGATGATAATACAGTAAATGTCCATATGAGCAATTTGAGAAGCAAATTACAAAAGGCTAATCCAAAAGAAGAATATATAGAAACTATATGGGGAATGGGATATAAAATGGCATAAGAAGATGCATTGGTAGTTTTGGTAAATAACGGGAAAGTAGCCCGAAATGCTAATAACAAAGTTAATGAAAATACTCATGCTTATAAAATTAAGTAAACATGAGTATTTTTATGTATCAGTAAAATTATAAAATGCAGTTATCTACATATTTGAGAGTACTTGAAAAACCTCATTTATGTCAGGCAGTTGGCTCATAGGGTAAACTTTAACCCATTTAACAATGCCATTTTCATCTATTATAATGTTGGCTCTTTCAGATATACCGTCATTTTGAATAAATAGTCCATAATCCTGTGTAACCTTTCCATGAGGCCAGAAATCTGAAAGAATACTTAAATTATTAAGAACAATAGCAGTTGCCCATGCTTTTTTACAAGGTTGAGCATCAACACTAAGGCCAAATGCTATTGTATTAAGACTTTGAAGGTTATCCCAGTTATTTTCTAGAGACCTCATTTGATCTGTGCAAACTGGTGTCCATGCAAGTGGATGCCAGGAAAGCAAAACTTTCTTACCTCTATAATTTGATAAATTAATAATTTTATCATGATTATCTTCTAATGAAAAGTTTGGCGCAGTACTTCCTAATTTAATTAGTTCCATTAGTTTTACTCCTTTCTTTTGATATAATATATTATTCTATGCTGAAATAGAATTTATTATAAAAAATTATACTTAGTTGGATGAGTAACTGTCATAAACTTAAAGGACAAACTTAAGGTTTTCTTAAGGAGTTCTTTAAGGTTTTTTTAGTTCCAATTTATAGAATAAACTTAAGCTATTAAGTTAATTTATGGGGGAGGAAAAATTATGAAAATAAAAAGCAAATTAATGAAAGTATTGATATGTATATTTGGAGTTTTAATTTTAATTGCAGCTGGTACTTTAGGTATGAATAAAATTTCAGAATCGAAGCGTGCTGAGGTATTGAAAAATAAAGTAATACCTTTAAAAACAGTAAAAGCTGAAAGTGGGTTTGAAGATTTAAAACCTCTTGAAAGTGTATTAAAAGATAAAAAAATTGTATCTGTAGGAGAAGCTACACATGGTACAAAAGAATTCTTTCAAATGAAACATCGTATGTTAGAATTTTTAGTGACAAAAATGGGATATAGATTATTTGCTATGGAGGCAGGTTTTGGAGATGCACAGGTAGTTAATGATTATATACTTTATGGAAAAGGAAATGCTAATGATGCCGTTAAAGCTTTAAAATACTGGACATGGAAAACTGAAGAAGTATCCAGCATGATAGAGTGGATGAGAAATTATAATAAAAATGATAATAATAAAACAAAAATAAAATTTTATGGCTTTGATGTTCAATCCACAAAAATTGAAAAAGAAAAAGTTTTAGATTATTTAAAAGTAGTGGATGGTAATTCAATTAATAAATATGAAAGCGTGTTTAGCAAATTTAATGATGATAATTTATCTTCACTTGGGAAAGACAAATTAGCAAGTGTAAAAAACAATATTAAGGAATTATTAAGTGATTTTGATAAAAATAAAGAACAGTATATTTCAAAGTCTTCTAATAGTGAATATAAAATGGTTTATCAAGATTTAAACAATATCTATAAATGCTTGCAAGTGAAGTCTCAAGCTGGAATGGGGTATACTAATACTAGAGATAAGTATATGGCTGAAAATGTTAAATGGATTTTAGATTATGAAAAACAGTTTGGAAATGATAAAATCATGCTTTGGGCACATAATGGACATGTAACTAAAGAAATGCCAAATTATACTTCCATGGGATCACATTTAAAAAACATGTTTAATAATGACATGTATGTTATAGGAATGGAATTTTATAAAGGAAATTTTAGAGCATACCCAATTAGCAATAGTAAAAGTGCGCACATTAAGGAATTTACTATAAAAAATTCTTCATCTTTTACATTTGCTCATAATCTTCATAATTTAAATATACCTTTATACTTTATGGATTTTGATTCTGCAGCTCAAGACAAAGGTATAAAGCAGTGGTTATCAAACTTAAAGTTAATACATGTTATTGGTGCTGAATATTCAAAATATAATCCTATTGGGTCTTATGCACCTCAAGTTCCTTTAAAATCTTATGATGGAATGATATTTATAGATAATATATCGCAGTCTAAGGCAATTAATTAGTTAGAAAATGAATTGAGAAGAGATAGTAAGACTTTTTGATAAGGTTTTGCTATCTTTTTGTTTATGTAAAGAGTTGAACTTAAATAGTTTAGGCACAGAAAACTTAAGATGAATTTAAGATGATTTTAAATTTAGATTAATACCATACAAGTACAATCTAATTGAAGTTAAATTTAAGAGACTGTAAGAAATCTTACAAGATAATATAAGGAGGAAATTTTTATGAATATAATACAGATTAGAAATGCAAAGAAGTATATAGTTTAAAGCATAGTTGAAGACAAACTATAAATGTACCCAATTTATTGAACATTAGATTGATAATATTCTCCTATATGTGTAAATAGAAATATCTAAAAATATTAAGAAAGCAAGGTTTTTATATTATGATTAAATATATAAAAAAAACTATTGTAGGTTTACTAATGAGTTTAATTTTAGTTGGTGTTTTACCTTTAAATTGTGCTGCTATAAGTAGTGGCAAAATTGATAATTATGTTACAGATCAAATGAAGCAGGCTCATATAAAAGGACTTTCAATAGGAATTGTAAAAGATAATAAGATTGTTTATATAAAAGGTTATGGAAATGCGGATACAGGAAAAAGTGTAACAGGACAGACACCTTTTGAAATTGGTTCAGTATCTAAATCAATTACTGCCCTTGCAGTAATGCAGCTTAAAGAAAAGGGGTTAATTAACCTGGATACTCCTGTGAATAAATATTTACCTTGGTTTAAAGCTTATTACAAAAATCAGCCTGCAGTAATAACTGTGAGGCAGCTTTTAAATCAAAATAGTGGTGTACCACCTTTTTATGATAATGATGCAAAAGCTGATGTTACAATTGAACAGGTAGTAAAAGAAAAGTTAAATAACTTAAAGCTTGTAAATCCTCCGGGAACGGAGTTTCTATATTCAAATGCAAATTATAATATATTGGGTGAAATTGTACAGGTAGTTTCGGGACAGTCCTACAAAGAATATATAGAAAGGAATGTTTTTATACCACTTGAAATGAAACACAGTTATGTTTCAAAAAAAGAAGCTATGCAAAATAAGCTTGCGGCTGGGTATAGGACCTGGTTTGGTTTTCCAATTAAAGCAGATTTACCTTATTTCGAAGGTAATGCACCAAGTGGACATATAATAAGCTGTACAGAGGATATGTGCCATTATTTGTCTGCAATTATGTGTGATGGAAAATATAAAGATATATCCATACTATCCTCTGAAGGGATTAAAACTCTTCTAACACCTTCAGTTAAAACTCTTGTTCCTATGGGTACAGATGCGGATGAAGTTAAATATGCTATGGGATGGGGAGTAAATTTTAAAAAAGGTAAAATTGATCTCATTGAACATACAGGAGAAACATCTAATTACCATGCTCATGCTGTTATTAGACCTGAGGAAAAAGTTGCAGTAATTGAAATGGATGATGTAGGAGGTTTTATAACTGCAGGTGAGATTGCTCCAGGTGCTCTAAAAATTGCAATTAATGAAAAACCTTCTGCATCCCAAAATGTAGGTACTATTTTACTAATAATAGACATGGTTTATATTATTATAGCAGTTTTGATGGTAATATCAGCTTTAAGACTTAGAAGTTTTAAAAAGAGGATTTTAAAGAGTAATATTAGATTTATTTTTAACATAATTTTTACTCTAATCATAAATATAATATTGCCAATTACTTTAGTCTTAAAAGGACCTGCCATGACTGGTGCTACATGGAAAGCTCTTATTATTTTTTCACCAGATATTTCTCTTTTCCTTATATTAGTTTCCATAGTACTATTTATAATAGGTATTTTTAAATCCATAATGATTTTTGATGTATACTCTAAAAAATCTAAAGAACAAGTATAAAGATAGCTGCAGAAATGCAGCTATCTTTTGTGCCTAATATTAAAACTTAAGGTTTTCTTAAGGAGTTCTTTAAGTTTTCTTATATGCCGAATTATACAATGATATCAACAGGTTGGTTGAGATGGAGACAAAGTAGTTAATACATTTGTCTAAATATAGATTTTGGAGGAGATTTTTTATGAAGGAAGTTTTAAAAATTAATAATGTAACTAAGGTTTATGGAAAACAAACAGTTCTTGATAATGTTACTTTGTCACTGGAAGAAGGAGAAGTTATTGGACTTATAGGACCTAATGGTGCGGGAAAGACCACACTTATGAAAATTATTACTAAGCTCATTAAAAAGTATGATGGAGATGTTTATATAAATGATGAAAATATAAAAAATAATAAAAGACATGATACAAAACAGATAGGTTGTGTAATAGAAACACCTGGTTTTTATCCAGAATTAACAGGGTATGAAAACTTATTATTTTTCTCTGAAATATCAGGTCTTAAAGATAAAGGAGAAATTAATGAAATAGTTAAAAGATTAGGTATTGAAAGTTATGTAAATAAAAAAGCAAAGAATTATTCTTTAGGAATGAAACAAAGAATTGGAATAGCTCAAGCAGTTTTATCATATCCACCTATATTAATATTAGATGAGCCAACTAATGGACTAGATCCTGCTATAGTACCTCAGCTTAGAGAGTTTATAAAGTATATAGCAAAGGAAAAGCATACAACAGTGCTTATATCCAGCCATATTCTTTCTGAAATAGAGTTAATGTGTGACAAGGTTGCATTTATACAGCAGGGAAAAATAATTAAGGTTGAAAGCTTAAAGAAAAATGAGAAAGATACTGCACTTGTTGCTTTTGTAACAAGTAAATTAGAAGAATTAAAGAAATTTTTTAATGGTAAAAATTTGGAGTACAAAGTACTAAGTGAAGATAAACTTGAAGCTCAATTAAAGCTTAATGAACTAGAAAATTTAGTTTCAAGTATAGGCAAAGAAAATATACCACTTAGAGGTGTATATGAAATAAAAGAAAGCTTAGAAGAAAAATACTTAAAAACTATGGGGGTGGAAAAGAATGCATAAGCTATTAAAAATGTCCTGGCTTAATGTTAAAAATACAGCATATTCAAAAGAATTTTTGTTAGGAATAATTGCAGCTTTTGCTTACTCAATGTTATGGATTTGTTTTGTACGTCCTAAATTATATGGACTTATGGATTATGATTTTGAATTTGGACGTTTTCTGTATGTAATGATATTGTATGCAGCAGTTTCAATTTTAAGAAATGATATAAAATCTAATTGCATTAAAACTGTTTTTACAGGGGTTTTTAGTAGAACGGAAATAATGATTTCAAAATCAATAGGTTTAATTATATGGGGAGTTATTTTCGCTATAATGGTTGAAGTGAATAATATATTAGCATCACTTATTTTGTATAAGAAGATAGGAATAAATGGCTTTTTAGCATTTAATCATCTACAACTATTTATCACTTATATTATTATAGCATTTTCTATGGGAGCTCTTATGCTTTTAATAGTTTCTATAATATTTAATGAAAGCAAATTCATTTTATTTTTTATAGTAATACTTAGCTTGGTAAACTTTGTTAGTTCAGCCATTACAGTTTTAATTGTAACTCATCCAGAATTAATAAGTAAATTTTCTACTTATATGAAAACACCATTTTATAATACAATAGCATTAATGCAAGGATGCTTTAGTATGCAATCAATACTAATAAATATAATTTGGGCATTGATATTTTGTATTTTGTCTACATTCATTATTAACAAAAGAGAAATTAACTAACATAAAGGAAGGTGATTATTTTGGAACGAGTTTTAAAGCTTATTACATTGGATATAAGAAAAAAAGGTTTTTTTAACAATTTAATAATTTCTTTATTTGTTGCAGCTTTTATTTTGTTTTTAATTTGTGCAAAAGGTGAAGTGCAAGCAATGCCTAAAATGATGCTGAAGATAATATCATATATACTTTTAGTTATTTTTAGCTTTTCATTAACACAGGAATTTTCAAACAAAACAGATAAGATGATATTTACAGGTATATTCAGCAGAATAGAAATAATGCTTTCCAAATTGAGCAGCTTTATAATTGCAGCTATAGTATGCTTTATATTCTATGAAATTTTATCAATTGCCTGCAATACTTTTGATTCAAAAATGTTGCTTAATAATTTATATGCATTTATTATCTTTGCAGTTACTTTAGGCACTTTTGAATTGTTAGTTTCAGTTTTTAGTTCTAATTTTTTACTTACTGGAATTATCGGTTATGTGCTGTATTTTGACTTGATATTAGCACTTTTAAACAATGCTTTAGGATCTGGTAGAAGTGAAGCTGTAAAGCATGTTATAAAAAGTTTGCCTTTTTATATAGCTAATACTGGATTTTATAGTGGAGGATATACTGTGAATCAATCTATTATTATGATATGCTGTGGAGTATTATTTTTAATATTAGCGTGTGCTATAATTGATAGAAAAGATATATAAATGTTGGTAGATTATAAATTAAAAAAATATTGATTGAGTAATAATAAACAAGTGGTGTATAATTTTTATATCAGTTACACAATGAATAGGCCACTAATTATTTATGTAATTAGCATATTCGGTGTATGTACGTTAAATACAAAGGAAGGAAGTGAGCATTTAGTGCTTTAGTGTAATTGTACACTCTTTCACTAAATATAATCTATGGAAATAAAGAAGGTTAAAGGAAATACATTTTGTATTGATACTGGAATGACATATATACCCTTTTATAAAATTAATGATGAAGAAATTATTATGTTAGATTCTGGACGGGCACAAGGAGAAAGAGAAGGAATAGATGAGCTTCTTCAAAATAACAATTTTAAGGTAGCAGGTATAATATGCAGTCATGCACATATAGATCATGTTGGTAACAATGCGTATTTTAAGGAAAAGTATAATTGTGTTATTTCTATGTCAGCTCATGAAGCGTTTATATGTAGTTCCATAGTAAATTTAAAGGTTTATTATAGTAATCAAACATTAATTGATATAAAAGAACATTTTTCAAGTATGATTTGTGAAACGGATATTAAGATTTCTAATGATATAAATAGCGTAAGAATATGTGGTATCAATTTTCAAATAATGCATACACCAGGACACAGTCCTTCGCATATATGCATTATTACGCCTGATGATGTTGCATATTTAGGCGATGCTATTATAAGTCATGAAGTTATGAATGAGATTAAAATACCTTATACTTATATATTAAGATCGGATTTGAAAAGTAAAGAAAATCTTCATAATTTAAAATGCAGTAAATATGTATTAGCACATAAAGGAACATATGATGACATTACAAATCTTATAGATGATAACATAAAATTCTACGAAAACATGGCTAAAAAGATATATTCTATTATAGATAGTTCAATGACTATAGAAGAAATTTTTAAGACTGTTATTAAAAATTTCAACATTAGTGTAAAAAGTGTACATAGATATAAGGCAATAGAAAGAATGTTGAAGTCCTATGTGGAATATTTAAATGAAACAGGCAAGATAGAATTAAATATAGAAGATGGATTTCTTAAATATTCAAAAACTTCTCGTAATACTTATAAAGAATATCTAGAAGTTTATTTAAGCATTTATGGAGGAAACTTGTAAAATGGATGACCCTATATTAAAGCTAAGCAGAGTTACTAAAAAATATAAAGATACTAATGTGCTTAATAATATAAATATGACAATAAAAAAAGGTCAGATATATGGTCTTATTGGTTTAAATGGGGCAGGGAAAAGCACATTAATAAAAATTATAACAGGACTTATAACTCAAGATGGTGGCAATATTGAATTGTTCGGAGAGCATGAAAAAGATAAAGTAGAACATAGTAGAAGTAGAATAGGTGCTATTATAGAAACTCCATCACTTTATGAAAATAAAACAGTTTATGAAAATATGCATATTAATAGAATTCAAAAAGGCATACCAGGAGAAGGTTGCATAGAAAAAGTACTAGATATGTTGGAATTAAATGATATAAAAGATAAAAAGGTAAAAACATTATCGTTAGGAACTAAGCAGATATTAGGAATAGCAATGGCATTACTTGGTGAACCAGAATTTTTAATTTTGGACGAACCTATTAATGCCTTAGATCCAATTAGAATAATTGAAATACGTGAATTATTAAAAAAACTAAATGAAGAATATGGGGTTACAATGCTTATTTCTAGCCATATATTAGGAGAACTTTATCATGTTGCAAATTACTATGGAATAATTCATAAAGGGAGAATAATAGAAGAAATAACTATAGATGAATTGAATGAAAAATGTAAAAGTTTTATTTATATCAAAGTTGATAATACATCTAAAGCAGCTGTTATATTAAATAAAAAGTTAAATACAACTAATTATAATGTTTTACCTGATAACATTATTAAATTGTACGATTATATAGGTGAGTCTGGAAAGGTAACTGAAGTACTTGTAAAAGAGGGAATAACAGTAGAACAAATAATGCCTATGGGGGAAGACTTAGAAACATACTTTTCTAGAGTAGTGGAGGAAGCCAAAAATGTTTAATTTAATAAAAGTAGAACTTAATAAATTAAAAACATCTAAAACTCTTTATTTATGTGTGTTTTTAAATTTGCTTCAATCCATTTTAGTTTATACTTTTTCAGATAAACTTCAATTAATGGGTGGCAAAGAATCATTATTTTATTTACTTGGAATTCAAGGAGCATTGGCATTAAATATTTTAATAGGAATTTTTGTTTCAGATCATATAGTTATAGAGTTTACTTCAGGGTATATTAAAAATTTTATTTCTTATGGACACAAGAGAATTAATATTTTTGTATCAAAAATTATAGCTTGCTATGTAGGTACTATGATTATTACATTTATGCCACCACTTATAATTAGTGGCATAAATAGCAAAATTAATGGATATGGAGAGGTATTTTGCTTTAATTCATTAATATTTTTACTAAAAACAATTTTAATTATGATAATTATATATATATCTATAGCAAGTGTCTTTGTTTTAATAGCATTTGTATGTAAAAATATTAATATTTCTATAATTATAGTTGTAGGTTTAGATTTTATGAATAGGATTTTTGAAATAATGTCTGTTCAAAAACCTTCATTACGATGGATTGCCGGTAAGTTTATATTTGGACAATCAACCATTATGTTATCAGATAAAGTTACAAGAGGAGAAATTTTACAAGCAGTTATCATGGGAATAGTAACCATAATTATAACCACATTAGTAGGAATTTATGTGTTTAAAAATTCAGATATTAAATAAGGCACATTCAATAAAATAACTAGTCAGTATGTTAGCCTATTTTGCATCATACTGCGTCAGCAGAACCCTTTGATAGAACAACTATCAGCGGAACCTGCTTCCTTGTCTGATACAAAATAGACTAACATCTTTGACTAGTTATTTTATTGAATGTGCCTAAATTATAAATACTATATATTGTGGGTTTCACACTAGGAAATATACATACAATATATTGCTTTGGAAATTTAAAATTAGCACAATATACTGTAGTATTTACCCTTAATATGATAGCCGCTTTTTGATATATAGTATAGAATTCTAGTCCCATCTATCAAGTTTATATGTGGCTGTTCCTACATTTGTTGTAACTCTAAATGTAGTGTTCCAGTTATCGCCATATTGTAATCTAATGCCACATGCTGAAGCTTCAGTATAACCTTCAATAGTTGCAGTTTTAGAATATGATTCAATAGTTGAACGTATTTGGTGTAAGTTGGATTTTAACATACTAGGAAATAAACAGTTACCTGAGCCTTCAAATTTATTATCTTTTGCACCTTGTAATATAAAGAATACAGCTTTGCCTTGATATTCAAAGTTATCATACCACATAGAAGGTTGAAGACAAATTCCAGTTACCCTACAGTAGCCTGTAGAGAGCCCCCAACTACTACAAAGTGATCCATTAACATATACATACCATGAAAAAGGATTTCTTTGATCTTCCTTATCCCATTGTAAGATAGGAGGTGTATCATCATAAGATGCTGTAAGAATAGCGGAAAAACTATCAGTTCCACCTTTAACAAGGTATTCTATATTTTCTGCATAAGGAAGAACTGTTTCAGAAAACTTTTTCCAGGTCATTGTAATTGGTGGTATATCTATTTTTGAATGTTTCTCTTTATTTTTAGGTATAATGTGTGAAAAAATTCCTTGCTTTTTTCCTTGTTCCTCTTTATTTGTTGGTTTCCACAATGTGTTAATTTCATCTAATCTAGCAAATCTACGAAGTAAGGATTTTTGAATTCCTAGCTTTTCTATAATTTTTTCAGCTTGTGCTATGTTTCCAGCTGAGGGTGCTGCTTGTGGACGTTGATATCTCAAAGGATGCATTTTTTCAGCAAATCTACGGCTAATTAAATCAAAATCTAATTCACTTATTATATCATCTAATAAGGTACCTATCATTGAGCTTTTAATATGGCAGAAACCTGTTGGAGCTGTTGCAACTGCAAGCCATATTATATTATCTTTTATATAACTATTTTTAGTATTAGAACACTTAATATGCAAGCTTTTTAACCATTCAGCAACACCTAAGCATTTTTCGGATCTATATAATGATTCAGTTTTTAAGAGGGTTACTGCTTGTTCTACAGCCTCTAGAGGATACTCTACTAAACCTCTGTTTAAGGTTTTGAAATCCTCTAATTTTTCTGCCATAGCTTGATTAGCATTTATTAATTTTGAATGGTAAGTTATTTCTTCTGGTAGTGTAACTGACATATGATGCCATATTCCTGTAACTGGTTTGCCTAAAATTCCACTTTCTGATAAAAAAACTCCATTAACTTTTGATTTAAGAACAATGTTTTTCATAGCTTGTACTGAAGGTGCAAAAAATTCTGGAACTTCTCCCCACAAGGCTGATATGGTTTCTCCATTATTGGTAATGGTAACTAATCCACCATAACTTTCAACAAAGTTTCTGCAGGAATTACAGTTATAGTGTTGTCTTGCTTCTTGTGGTAAGTTATCTAAAAATACATCAAATAAACCTTTTGAATTTGTAGTAAATAATGATGTATTATTTTTAATTATTAAATTAAAATGAGTTTTAATTGCGTCAAGGAATTCTTTGTAGTTATTATTTTTACGGCTTTCAGTAGGTATAGTACTTTCATTTTTAAGCCATATTTTTATTGGTTTTTTAGTTTTTTTATTATAAATAGTAAACATGTGAATTCTCCTTTTTGATGTATTAAATTATATATAGATATTACCATTTGTTTTTTTATCATTCATATAAAAAAGGTTGCGAAGTTATATATGCAAAAAATGGTAAATTAAAAACACTTACATATTTTGTCATAAGTAATAAGGTAAATTATGTTGATGCCACTTAGTTAAAAATAAATATATTAACTTAATTTATAGCTATTTTATTTCATATAAGGCATATTCAAAAAAATAACAAGTCAGTATGTTAGTATATTTTGCGTCATACTGCGTCAACAGAACCCTTTGATAGAACAACTATCAGCGGAACCTGTTTCCTTGTCTGACACAAAATATACTAACATCTTTGACTTGCTATTTTCTTTCATATGCCTAAATTAATTCTAAAAATTGATTTTTTCACAAATGATTGGTAAAATACAGTGAAAGTAAACTTGAATTAATAATTGCATAAGAAAAAAAGGTAGGGAAGTATTATGGCAGAGTTTTCGGAGCTTATTAAAAACTTTGAGAAGATTAGAGATTATATGCGTGATTTCTATATATATGGTTTTAAAGCAAGAAATGATTTTAAACAAAAAAGTTCACGAACCTATGACAATGAAAGGCGCAGAATTGAAAGTTATTTGGGAGATTATATAAAATGGGATAATTCAAGGAGAGGTAAAAAGATTTTTATATCCCTTGATAGCTCAAGTATTACTGAAAATCCTCTCTATTCTGCTTGGAAATCAAAAAGTTTCACTGATAATGATATAATGCTGCATTTTTACATATTAGACTTATTAAAAAGAAGATCTTACCTTAGTATAGAGGAAATAACTAATGAAATTTGCGAGAAAAGCTTAATATGCTTTGATGTTCAAACTGTAAGAATTAAAGTAAAAGAATATGTTAAGGAAGGATTTTTAACAGTTTCTAAAAATGGAAAGACCTTTTATTATAGTTTAACAGAAGATTACTTAAAAACAATTTCTATTAATTATGAAAATATAGTTGATGCACTAATGTATTATCAGGAAGCAGCACCTTTTGGAGTTGTAGGAAACTATCTTCTTAGCAATGAAGACAAGAAAAATAATATTTTTAGTTTTAAGCATCATTTTTTAGTACATACCTTAGAAGATAATGTGCTCTTAAGTATACTAAGAGCAATAAAAGAAAAAAGGGTAATTCGTTTTGTTAATGAAAGTAAGAGACTTATAAATAAGAATGTTTATGAAGGGGTACCTTTAAAAATATTTGCAAGTACTCAAACTGGTAGAAGATATATTAACATTTATAATGAAAATAGAAAGCAATTTGTAAATTATAGATTGGATTATGTAAAGTCTGTAAAAATTTTGGATGTATGCAGCAATTATGAATTCCTAAAGGATAAGCTGGAAAGAAATTTAGATAAATGTTGGGGAGTATCCTTTGGAGGCAAAGACAGAGAAGAAAAAATTTTTATAAAACTTTATATTGACGAGGAAAAGGAAAGTTATATTATGAACCGTATAAATAGAGAAGGCAGGGGAGGTAAATTAGAAAAGGTGGACAAGAATATTTATATATATTCTAAGAAAATATTTGATACAAATGAAATAATGGCTTGGGTTAAAAGTTTTACTGGAAGAATTATATCTATAGAAGGTGCAAGTGAATTTGTAACAAATAGGTTTTGTAATGATATGAAGAGAATGAAGGATATGTATTTAAGAAAGGAAGAGTAATAATGGAGTTGTTTTCTGAAATTTATAGTTGTTACTATAAGGTTATGGAGAAGATTTTGAATACAGCATCTAAAGAACCTGTAACACAAGAAATAATAACTAATATTATTAATAATAATGGTTTTTCCGAAAGTGCTTTTTATATACTTCCAAAACTTATTCATGGAGATTGGCAGCTTTTAGATGAGAAAGATGGTAAATACATATCAAAATTAAATGGAGAAGTTAAACGGCCTTTGACACTACTTGAAAAATCTTGGTTAAAAGCTATACTATCAGATAAGCGTATAGTTCTTTTTTTGAAGCAGCAGGAAATTTTGTATTTGAAACAATATTTAAAGGATGTAGAGCCGCTATTTGATGTTAATGATTTTTATTATTATGATATGTTTTTAGATGGTGATAACTATGAGGATGAAAATTATATTAGAAATTTTCGTATGGTTATTGAGGCCTTAAAGGATAAAAGAGCCATTACAATATGCTTCGAAAATAGAAAAAGGGGTTTTATCATAGGAAGCTATATTCCTTTAAAAATTCAGTATTCAAGCAAGAATGATAAATTTAGAGTATATACAGTTAGAATAAGATACAATAAAATTGTAACTAGAGCAATTATAAATATAGCTAGGATATCTAGCATAGAGTCTTCCAATGAAAAATTTATAGGTGATATAGAAGAACTTTATAAATACATAAATCAGAGCAAATGTACAGAGCCCGTTGTTATTGAAATATCGAAAGAAAGAAATGCATTGGAAAGATGTATGCTGCATTTTGCAAGTTATGAAAAAAGAACAGAATATGATGAAGAAACAGATAAGTATATAAGCTATATATATTATGATAAACAGGATGAAAAGGAGCTTTTAATAAGAATATTATCCTTTGGTCCAGTTATAAAAGTATTAGGACCAAAAACGTTTTTAAATCTTGTAAAAGATAGAGTAAAAAGTCAGTTGGAGCTTCTGGAGATGTAAATGAATTATATGTTTAGAATAATTCATTCATAAGTTAAATAAACTTTTTTGATTATTAGATAGGATGGTGAACTATGAGTATAAAGTTTTTATCTCTTACATATAAAGTTCCAAGTAATACTTCTAAAAATAGAGTGTATATTTGGAGGAAAATCAAAGAAATAGGAGCTGTTTATTTGCAGCAGGGAGTTGCTTTATTGCCTTATGAAGATAAATTATTTGAAATTCTAAAAAATCTTCGAGAGGAAGTTAATAATTTAGGTGGAAAATCAACTTTAAGTGAACTTACTTTTGTAAGTGAAGAAGATGAAAAATCTATTGTATCAGAGTTTATGCAGCAAATAGATGAGGAATATAGTGAATTTGAAGATAATTGTGAAAGATTAATATATGAACTTGATAGGGAAACCGAAAAAGGAAAATTTAAATTTTCAGAACTTGAAGAAGCTGAAGAAGATTTAAAAAAATTTCAACGTTGGTATGATAAAATTGTAAGGAGAGATTATTTTAATTCAGAAAGTAAGTATAAGGCAAAGGAGATGCTGGAAAAGGCAAACGTAAGATTGCAGGAATATTCGCAGGAAGTTTATAAAAATGACAAGGTACAGCAGTAAACTGGGGTGAAGGAAACCAAGTGATATTGTGACGTTTTTGATTTTAGACAAACTTAATATTGAAGAACAAGTTAAAAATTCTTTATGAAATTAATATACATAAAGAGTTTTATTTTTTTGCATTTTAAAAATATAATTGACGTTATATGTAACAAGTGTTACAATAAACGCATGTTACATGTAACGCCAATAAAATATTGGAAGGTGTGTATTATGGATTTTGACAAAATTGATTTGTATATCAAAGGATTATATGAAAAGAAAGAAGGAATAAAAAAGAAAGAATATATAAGTAGAACTCAGTTAAAAGATTTTATACCAGTTATTGATGATGATGTTGCAAGAATGTTAAAGTTAATGATTAGAATTATAAAACCAAAGAGAATTTTAGAAATTGGAACTAGTATAGGATATTCAACTACATCCATGGCTGAAATTGTAAAAGAATATGGAGGGAAGATAACTACTATTGAATATGATAAAAAAGTAGCAGAAGAGGCTAAACAAAATTTTATTAATGCAGGTCTTGAAAAATACATTGAATTAAAAATTGGAGATGCAAGAGAAATAATTCCTAATATTAAAGATAAATTTGATTTAATATTTCAAGATGCAGATAAAAAATTATATCCAGAACTTTTTGATCATTGCTTAAATATTTTAAAAACAGGAGGATTATTAATAGCAGAAGATACTCTTTTTCCTGTATTGGACTTAGAAAAAAAATGGAGTGAACTTATTGAACCTATTGATGAATTTAATAAATTAGTTGTTAACTGTCCTGAACTTGAAAGTAGTCTTATACCTATTGGTGATGGAGTAATTATTGCTGTTAAAAAATAAAAATATTTGAAAATACGAGAGGTATTTATGGAGAATTTATTAGAAAAAGTAAAAAATGATTTAAAAATAAAGGGGGTTAAATTAACATTACAAAGACAAAAAATATTAGATGTTATTATTAAAAATCAACATAAACATCTAACTACTGAGGAAATTTATATGATTATAAAAAAGGAATATCCTGAAATTGGTCTTGCCACTGTCTACAGGACTATGCAATTATTGGAGCAAAACAGTATAGTTTGTAGATTTGATTTTGATGAAGATGGAATCAGATATGAATTTATGGAACCAGGTAATGAACATCAACATCCTCATTTTATATGTAAGGAGTGTGGTAAAGTATATCCAATAGAGGAAGTTATGTTAGATCTTGTTAAAAGCAAAATTGAGAAGAAATATGGTTTAAAAATAACTAACTATAGTCTTAAATTTTATGGGGTCTGTGCAAATTGCAATAAGGAACTTTCAGAAAAATAGATAGTAAATACGATTCCTAATTTTATATATTAAGTTTAAACTAGTTAGTTGTAAAATTGGATTTTTAAGATAATTAATAGAACATAAAGTAGTTGATAAGATATTATCATATAAGGGAACTTAGCAATTATATTATTTTAATAATTAAAATTTTGGAGGTTTTGAAAATGAATAATGTTATTTCAAAGAATATAGATAATACAAAAAATTATTCGTTAATTACATTAATACTATTTTGGTCAGGATTAGTTATAATGTCTAGTTTGTATGTTACAATTCCATTGGTTTCAACATTTTCACAAATTTTTTCAGTGGAGGTTTCTAAAGCTGTATGGAGTAGTAGTGGATTTTCACTTTGTTTTGCAATTGGATGCTTGTGTCATGGACCATTATCTGATCGCTATGGCCGTAAAAAAGTAATAATTATTGGATTAAGTGCTTTGACGGCTATTTCTTTCCTTTTAGGAACAGTACATAATTTAGTAATACTTATTATACTTCGTGGAATACAAGGTGCAGCAGCAGCAAGTTTTTCACCTGTAGCTCTTTCATATGCAGTAGAATTATTTCCACCTAAAAAAAGAGTTGTAGCTATTGGATTTATTAGTACAGGATTTTTGATGGCAGGAATAATTGGACAAGTTTTTAGTAGTTTTGTAAATCAATATATAGGATGGAACTTTGTATTTTATATTCTTGGACTTGTATATTTAATAACTACTTTATTAATAATATTGTTTATACCTAATATTCCTATAAGCCAGCCTGATACTAATATTTCAAAAGTATTTAAACAGATGAAAAATGTATTTAAGATAAAGTCATTGAAATATGCATATATTGTTGCGATAGTACTATTGTTGTCATTTGTTGGTATGTACAGTGCCTTAGGTAATTTCCTAAGTAGTCCTAAATTTAATTTTACTACTCAACAAATATTATACGTTAGGCTTATAGGGATTATTGGAATGGTATTGTCACCATATGCAGGAAAGTTAGTTGAAAAATTCAATATTATGTCTGTTCTTAGAGGTTCATTATTACTTTCAATTATAGGACTTAGTACAAGTGCTTTATTTATGATTATTATGAGTGTGATTTTTGTAATAGGTATTGCAATTATTACTCCAACGTTGATTTCATTAATTGGTATGCTTGGAGGAAAAACAAGAGGTTCAGCAGTTTCTATGTATACTTTTATATTATTTTTCATTTATATATTTTAAGTTAGTTATTCTAATCACAACTTAAGGCGTAGCCTGTAAGTAGTAGGTTTATTTCCAATTTTAAATCTATGTGTTATATAATGTTTTGTTTGATTTTTTTTAATTTTCACAATTATATTACACTAAAATGAATATTTTTGATTTATTTTTCTATCTTGAAGGCTTCCGCCTGAATTTTTAAGAGCTAAATTATAAAATTATCAATATTGATATGTACAACTGAAGTTACTAGTTTTGATTTTAACTTTTACGTAGGGATATAGGATAAGCGTTTACTCACATTAGCTAAATTGTTTTCTTATTAGTCTTAGCGAGAAGTTAAGGAAAGCCTTAGAACTTTAGCCTTGTTTGAGGGAACCGAGTTTGGCAAAGTTCTTAGGTTTTCCTTAACTTTGAGCTTTATTTATAAATGGAAGCTCCACTTCGTTTCCTCAGCGGAGTAAGCGATTCGTACAAAATCACAGATTTTGGCTCTCTGCTTAAAAATATTTAGCAGTGAGTAAACGCTTATCCTATCACGTAGTAAAAGTTAAAATCAAAACTTTCACTACACTTTACTTCGCAATATTTTTAAAATTCGTATTAACAATTTAGATATTATTTATTTAGAGCAAATTCAACTGCAGAAATGGCATGTATTGTTGTGGTATCAAAAACAGGAATATCAACATCTTCTTGTTTTATAAGTAAAGGTATTTCCGTACAGCCTAATATTACTCCTTCAGCACCACTTAATTCTAGATTTTTTATTATTTTTTTATATCTTTCTTTTGAAGATTTATTTATTATGCCTTTACATAGTTCATTATAGATAATTTCATGAATTATATTTCGGTCAGCTTCATTTGGAATGATTACATCAATATCAAACCTTTCCTTTAATACTTTTTTATAAAAATCCTGTTCCATAGTAAATTTAGTTCCAAGTAATGCAACTTTTTTTAAGTTCTTTTCAATTATCTTGTAACCAGTTGCTTCAGCTATATGTAAAACTTTTATTCCTACGTTACTTTCTATAGCATTTGCCATTTTGTGCATTGTATTGGTGCATATTACAATAAAATCTGCACCTGCATCTTTAAGTCTTTTAGCAATATTCACCATAATATCAGTTAACTCTTCCCACTTATTTTCATGCTGCAATACTTCTATTTTTTCAAAGTCTATTGAATACATCAAGCATTCAGCAGAATGAAGTCCTCCTAATTTTAATTGAGTAGTTTCATTTATAATTTTATAATAATCCAGGGATGATTCAAAGCTCATTCCACCAATCAAACCAATTTTTTTCAACTAGTACATCTCCTTTTTAATTATTTCATCTAAACTGTTTCTTAATCGTTTTATACCTGTAACTATTTCTTTTCTCTTAGGATAAGTAAAATTTAGTCTAATAAAGTTGCTTTTTTCTTTATTTTTAGCATAAAAAGAATTTCCACAAATATAATTTACTTTATTTTTTATTGATTTTTTTAATAGTAAATTTAAATCAATATTGTTTGGAAATTTACACCACAAATAGAATCCTCCTTGTGGTTTGTAAAACTCTACTTCCATGAAGTTTTTTTCTAATTCCTTAATCATTAGATTTCTTTTCAAGGTATATTCTTTTTTTATTCTTTTAATATGATTTTCATAGTAGCTTTGCTTTAGAAATTCACATATTATATGCTGGCTTAAGGTATTTACATGTAAATCTGTTAATTGTTTAAATGAATGTAATTTATTTATTACCATCTCTGGTGCGACTATCCAACCAACCCTAAGACCTAAAGAAATTATTTTTGAAAATGTGCTTAAATAAATAACATAATCATTTTTATCTAAAGCTTTTAAAGGAGGTAAATCTTTTCCTTCATATCTTAGTTCACCATAAGGGTCGTCCTCAATTATAGGAATACCATACTTTTCAATAATGCTGATAAGTTCATATCTTCTTTCTAAACTCATAGTAATTCCAGTTGGATTTTGAAAATTTGGAATGCTGTAAATAAATTTCGGTTTTAATTTATTTATTAAGTATTCTAGCGCATCAACTTGAATTCCATATTCATCAACAGGTACTGCTATAATTTTAGCACCTATAGCTTCAAATAATTGAATAGCACCGAAGAATGTAGGTTCTTCTACTAAAATTATATCATTAGGGTTTACAAAGGCTCTTACAATTAAATCCAATCCCTGTTGAGATCCTGAAGTAACCATTATGTTTTTAGTAGATATTCTAACTTCTCTATTTAGCATCAAATTTTTAATTTCTTTTTTTAGTTCATTGTATCCAGTTACTGGACTGTGTAAAAACATGTTTTCTACTTCATCTTTTAACAATTTAATTTGAACTTTTTGAAATTCATTTTTGGGAAACAGGTCAGGTGATGGAATACCACCAGCAAAGGAAATTATTTTATTATTTCCAATATCCATTATTCTACTAATAACATCATTATGATTATTTTTTGAATTTTCACTGTATATTTCATCCCAAAATAAATGTTTTCTAAAGTTTAGGGAGCTATTTTTTAGTGTATTTTCATCACAGAAAACAATATAGGTTCCTTTACCAATCTGTGAATCAATAAGACCTTCAGCCTTAAGTTCTTCATAAGCTTTAACAACTGTACTTCTATTAACATGTAATGTTTTTGCAAGCTCTCTTTCAGATGGCAATATGTAATCTAAAGGAAGTCTTTTTAAATAAATCATATCCTTTATTTGATTTTTAATTTGAAGGTATAAAGCAGTTTTACCATTTCTTTCAATGTTAATTTTCATATGATCACTCGCTTAGCTAAGTTTATTTATAGTTTTATTATATCAATTTTATTCTATTAAAAAACCTCCAATTTAATGTTTTATAGTGCCATCCACTTATATATATGTGTGTAAATAAATTAAATTTGTTTAGGTGCAGAAACTAAAGTATCTACTTTTTCAAAAGTTTTAAAATATTTGTAGAAATATAAAGTAGCTATGAAATACATAATAGCTGTTATGAAATATGGTATTTCATATCCATTAGCCAAATGATTCATTATAATTCCAGCTATAACTGCGCTTAATGCCATGCTTAAATTATTAGAAATATTATTCATACTTGCAAATATAGACCTTTCATTTCCTTGTACTAATTCCATTGCCATATTGTTTACAATTGGTCCAGTCATATTCATCAAGGCATTTCTAATAAATAATGCCAGTGACACAATAATTATTGATGGTGGCATTGCAATAAGCATTAAAAAAGGAATAGAAACTATTTGACAGGTTATTATAGTTTTTACTTTACCATACCTTCGAGCCATAATTGGAGTTATAAGACCGCCTATGCCCATTGCAGCCATTGACAAAGACATAATTATACCTATTTGTTCTGTAGTGATATTTACTTTATACTTTAAATATACATTAAAATATGGAACAACAAGTCCAGCACCAAAGCCTATTATAAAATTATATATTAAAAACTTTGATGGCTTTTTTTGTTTTAGAATATTTAAGGAATCTTTATAAAAGTTACCTGTATTTTTGTAAACTACTGAGTTATTTTCTTTAAGCAAAAATGCAAAAATACAGCCAATCATACCCATTAGTGAAGCTGTAATTATTGAATATCTAAGGGATATAACTGATCCTAAAAATGTATTTAATTTTCCTGATACGTGTCCAAAAATAAAATATCCTAGCATTGTTGCAAAAACGTTATCAGCAAAGGAATAACTAAAAAGTTTCAGTCTATTTTTTTCAGTACCGTTTTCCATGAAAAATGGACCTTCGGAAACCATTAGAAAAGACATAGCACATCCTTGAAGTGTTGCAAATATTAGAATTAATAATTTGTTTTCAAAGTATCCTTGAAATAGAGACGTTACAGGAACAAAACATATTCCTAGTAATATTCCTTTTTTCTTTCCATATTTGTTGACAATCATAGCTCCTGGAATTGAAAATAATGCTGTTGCAAGAATTCTTAAACTTAGAAGAGATCCTAAAAAGGTTTCACCTATATGCAGTTCTTTAATGTATATCCCCTGAAGTAAGCTAAATGCGCCTGATGAAATATAATAGAATGCTATTGCACAAAGATATAGTGCTGCATTCTTAGAAATTCTTTGATTTTTCAATTCAGAATGTTCAGTTCCTGGTGCCATTATAAACACTTCCTTCCCCCTAATATATTTTAGAGTATATTCATATATAGTAGCAACCCTTTATTTTTCAATATGAATATATTTGAAATTCTACATATTAAGTAAAAAACAATTTAATGATGTTAAGGCTTATGAGTCCTTTCAATAAATAACATATATATATTAGTATAAAAATTTATTTTGCAATATGCATAGAATATTAGAATTGAATATTTATTAAACAGTGTATGGTTGCATATTTGTTTTTTTCATTTATAATAGTAATGAAACAACCTCCAAAGGGGAATTGATTTAGAAAGGTAGGGGGAAAAGTGGTATATATAATTATAGTCTTATTAATTACAGTAGCAATTTTAGCCTTTCGTTTATTCTATATAGAAAAGCAAATGAAAAGTATAACAAATCAGATTACAGATATTAATAAGAATAAAGTGGATAAAAAGATAACAATAGGATTATTAAACAAAAAAATTGAGACTTTAGCTGAAAAAATAAATGAAATTATACAGGTAAAAAAGCAAAGTGAAGCAGATAGAGTTAAGCTAGAAAATGATTTAAGACAAACCATTGCAAATATGTCCCATGACCTTAGAACGCCTTTAACATCAATTATAGGATATATTCAATTTTTGAAATTAGATAATACCAGCGAAGAGGAAAAAAAGGAGTATTTAAGTATAGCTGAAAAAAGGGCAAAAGCATTGGAAAGTTTATTAAATGATTTTTACGAACTCTCTTTAATAGAATCTTTAGATTATGAATTAAATTTAGAAAAGTTGAATATTAATAAAATATTACAAGAAGCTGTACTTGGAAAATATACTGATTTTATAAATAGAGATATAAGGCCTAAAATAGAAATGCCTAAAGAAAATATATATGTTATAGCTGAAGAAAAATCTTTACAGCGTGTAATTGAAAATTTATTAAGTAATAGTGTTAAATATGCAAAAGATAATGTAGAAGTATATTTAAGAGTAGAAAAGGGTGTAGCAGTATTAGAGGTTAAAAATACAGTTGTAGAGTTAACTTTAAATGATGTAAAAAGCATTTTTGATAGATTTTATATGGCGGATAAAACACGCAGTGGAAAAGGAACAGGGCTTGGACTTGCTATTGTAAAAGGATTAATTCATAAGATGAATGGAAGTATAACAGCAGATGTTAATGAAGATGTATTAAGTATTTGCTGTAGATTCCAAATTATTAATAATTGAATTTTCATACATATAAACTCTCGACTTAATATTTTTAAACTGTGAAAGTTGAATTTAATAATTAAGTATTTAAATAATATAGGAAAGTGGTGAGAAAATGAATTTAAAAGAATTAGAAGAAACAATTTTCAAACCATCATCTAATTTTATGAGAAAAAGTGGAAAAAAGATATTCAAAGAAGGATTTGTTTCAAATATAAAGGGAAAAAATATAGGTAATACATATCATATCTATGGAGATGTGTGTAATAGTAATAGTGAAAAAACTTTTAAAACGCATATAAAATTAGATTTACAAAATAAAAAGTTAGAAGATGTAAGCTGTAGCTGCAATGATTTTAGGGAAATTTCTATGAATAAAAAATTATTTATGTGTGAGCATTTAACAGCCAGTGCATATAAGTTTTTAAGTTTATTTTATAAAAAAGCAGCTGTTAAAAGCGGATTAGCTGAAAATAATAAAAAAGTTGAATTGAATATAGATGTGAAGATAACTCATAAATATTGGAAAGGCACAACTAATTATGAATTGGAATTTAGATGTGGTATAGAACATAAATATTTAATTATGGATCTAAAAAACTTTATACTTCATATAGATAATAAAACAAGTATATCCTTTAATAATCAATTTATTTACAATCCTAAAAAGCATGTTATTTCACCTGAAACTATGAAAATTATAGATTTTATTAGAGATCATATTAATAGAAATAAAGGACTATTGTCTGTAGGAAGAAATTTAATAATTGAACCTAAAGAACTAAGAACATTTCTAAAGTGTATTTGTGGAAGTAAGATTATATTCAAATATAATGCTATAGAATATAAATCACTTGTTATCAATGAAGACTTGCCACTCAGTTTCACATTAAAAGAGAGAAATGAACGTTTTATATTAACAACTCATAAGAAGTTACCAATTACTTTGAATGAAAGTAATGATGTTTACCTTTTTAATGATAAGATCTATTTGCCTTCAAAGAATCAAATTGAAAAATATACTTATTTTTATAATAAATTTAAAATAAAAAATGAAATTATGTACGCTAAAACTATGGAAAATTACAACAAGATTATTTTCCTATTAAGCAATATTTCTAATGATATTACTATATCAGAAAGTGTAAAAAGGTTTGGATCTAATTCTTTTAAATTAGAATTTTTTATTTACAAAGAAGGATCTAATATTTATTGTGATGCGTCTGTAATTTATAATAGTAGTAAATTTAATATACTAGAGGATGCTCACAGCAAAGAAAAGCTTATAAGAAATTTTAATAAAGAAGAAAAAGTTATTATGAGACTTGAAAGTTATAAATTTATAAAAAGAGAAAGTAGATTTATGTTCATTGGAGATGATGAAGATCTTTTTGCAATTTTAACAAATGCACCAAACAGCATACATTCTTTAGGAAATGTTGTCATTGGAAAAGGGCTAAAGAATAAAGTTTATGATTCATCATTTATGGAACTAGATTTATGTGAGGAAGATGGATATCTAAAGTTAAATTACAATATTGAAAATGTTCAAATTGGTGAGTTTAATAGAATTTTTGAAAGTTATAAATCTAATAATAAGTTTTATAAAACTGAGAATAACGGATTCATAGATTTTGAAGATGAAGGTATAAGAAGCTTCTTTAATTTAATACAAACTTTAAACATTAATGAAAGCGTAGAAGACAGTGTAATTATAGAAAAAAATAAGGCTTTATATGTAGCACCAATCTTAAATAATAAAAGTTTTAAGTTTAAAAGGGGTAGTGAATTACTACAAAACTTAGAAAATAAGATAAAAAATATAAATAATAAAGAAATAGAAACACCCAAAGATTTGAAAGCAGTACTTAGAGAATACCAACTAAGTGGTTTTAAATGGCTTAAAAATTTAAGTAATTTAGAGCTTGGTGGGATTTTAGCTGATGAGATGGGACTAGGTAAAACGATTCAAACAATAGCTTTTATTACATCAGAAGAGAGTAAAAAAACTTTAATAATTACTCCAACCTCATTAATTTATAATTGGAAAGATGAAATTAAAAAATTTGCACCTACTTTAAATGTAGGAATTGCATATGGAAGTTCTGTAAAACATGAAAATATAATAGATGAAAATAATGTAATTTTAACTACTTATGGTACTTTGAAAAATAATATTGATAAGTATAAGAATGTTGAATTTGATTATTGTATTATAGATGAAGCACAAAACATAAAAAATGATACAGCTCAAAATACAATAACTGTAAAAAGTATTAAAGCAAAAGTAAGATTTGCACTTACTGGAACACCTATTGAAAATAACTTAATGGAATTATGGTCTATATTTGATTTTATAATGCCTGGATACTTATATTCTAAACAAGTTTTTGAAAAAAAATTTATAAATGATGACTGCGATTTAGATAATCTCAAGTTGTCAATTAAGCCATTTATTTTAAGAAGAACCAAAAAAGAAGTTATTAAAGACTTACCAGATAAAATAGAAAAGAAGATATTAGTTGAAATGGCATCAGCTCAAAAATCAATATATAGTGCTTATATAAAAGATGTTAGAACAAAAGTAAAAAATAATTCTCAGGGGAAAATAGAGATTTTTTCTTATTTAACAAGATTAAGGCAAATTTGTTTAGATCCATCTATTGTATTTAATGAATATAAAGGTGGAAATGGAAAACTTAAAGTTGCTTTGTCATTGGTAGAAGAACACATAGATTCAAGTGGTAAAATACTTTTATTTTCTCAATTTACTTCTGTTTTAAAAAAAATAAGAGAATCTTTACAGGAAAAAGATATTGATTATTTTTATTTAGATGGTTCAACTGCATCTAAAGAAAGAGTTAAATTAGTAAATGAATTTAATAGCAGCGATAATGTAAAAGTATTTTTAATTTCACTAAAAGCAGGAGGAACTGGTCTTAATTTAACTTCAGCAAATTTAGTTATTCATTTTGACCCCTGGTGGAATCCAGCAGTAGAAGATCAAGCAACGGATAGAGCGCATAGAATAGGACAAAAAAGTGTAGTTGAGGTGATTAAGCTAGTTGCAAGAGGAACTATAGAAGAAAAAATTATTTCACTTCAGGAAAATAAGAAGGAATTAATTCATAATATTATTACAGGAGAACTTAAGAATAGCAGTATGATAAATAAACTCACAAGGGAAGAATTAGTACAGCTTTTTGATAGGTAAAATGAGGCAATAAGAATATTGCCTCATTTTATATATGCAGAATGGATAGTTTGTCTTATAATATTCTTAATAACTCCATTTTCCATAGAAAAACACCATTGATGCTATGGAAGAAATTGATTAGCTTTAAGTGAAAGTTAAAGTATATCAGTTTATGGAAAGCTAAATAAAAGGGGGCATTTTAAAATGAAAAGAGTTGAAATGAAATATGGAAGTACATCCATAGAGGTATGTGTAAAGGAAGAAAATTTAATTGGGGTAATAGAATCTAATAGATTAAAGAAAGAAAAAAGTGAAGATGAAATTATTAAAGAGGCTTTAGAAAACCCTATAGGAAGTGCTAGGCTTAGAGAACTTGTACATCAAGGTGAAAGAGTATGTGTGGTAATTCCAGATGTTACAAGAACATGGCAGAAAACGGATAAGTACTTAAATAAGATAGTAGAAGAAATAAATTCTGGTGGGGCTTTGGATAAAGATATAATTTTTATAAGTGCATTGGGGTCGCACAGAAAACAAACAAGGGAAGAGCATGAAAAATTACTTGGAGAAAAGCTTGCTTCAAGATTTCAGGTTATAGATCATGATTGCTATGACAAAGATAATTTAGTATATCTTGGAGAAACTACATATGGTAATTCTGTTTATATAAATAAAATCGCTATGGAATGTGATCATATAGTAATTACAGGAGGTATAGTATATCATCTACTTGCAGGTTATTCAGGGGGAAAGAAAAGCATCTTACCTGGTATATCTGGCGCGGAAACCATAATGAAGAATCATTCTCTTTCATTAAATGATAACTTAGGAGAAAGTATAAGAGATGGGGTATATGCAGGAGGTACAGAAAATAACCCTGTACATCAGGATATGATTCAAGCAGCTAGTTTTGTAAGACCAACCTTTATGTTTAATGTAATAATGGGATCAGAAGGAGAAATAGCTGCTGCCGTAGCAGGAAACTATATAGCAGCTCATGAGCAGGGAACGAAAATTTTAAAGAACATAGATGGGGTAAATATAAAGGAGAAAGCTGATTTGGTAATTGCCAGTTCAGGAGGATATCCAAAGGATATAAATTTATATCAAGCTACAAAAACATTGACTAATGCTAGAGAAGCAGTAAACGAAGGTGGATATATAATTGCACTACTTCAATGCAGGGAAGGTCTCGGAGGAGGAAAAGAAATTCAAGATTTAATTTTAAATTATGATAATATTTTAGATAGAGAAAGATTTGTGAGGAACAATTTCTCAATTGGGAAATTTATAGCATATTGTATGTGTGAAACTGCTTATAAATTTAAAGTGATTTTGGTATCAGATATTAAACAAGAATTAGTTAAAAATGCTAATATTACTGTAGTAAAAACTGTAGATGAAGCTTTAAAAATAGTATATAAAGAAAAAGGAGAAAATCTTAAGACTTATTTGATGCCTCATGCTGCAAATACACTACCAATGCTTATAAAATAATAGTAATTAATAATAAAAACTATGAAATATAGGATTAATATCTTAATTTCATAGTTTTTTAAATTAAAAAACAGACTTATACAGATCCTGGCGTGTCATGACGTGATATTTAAAGAATTTAGCATGAAACTGGAGAATTTTTTGTGCATTTAAATATGTTAATGTATGAAATGGAACCACATGATGTTATAAATGGTAAAATTTAAAGTATCATAAAGGTTTAGTGAAATTATAAATTTTATTATGCGGGTGTAACTCAATGGTAGAGTGCTAGCTTCCCAAGCTAGTTACGAGGGTTCGATTCCCTTCACCCGCTCCATAATGTAATTAAAGGTTGTGCTGGTTTGGCTAGCACAACTTTTTAATATATCAATAATTTGTAATATTAATAAGGAACATTACAAGTTGTATGTACTGGGGAAGAAGAAAACCCCAGTTGATGATAAGAACTTTTTTTATTTAGTATTATATTTATTAATTTTTTTCTTTCTCAATTTCACACCAAGTGTAGAGTTAATAAATATATCAATCATTTTTTCTTTGGTAACTTTAATTTCTATGATTATATTATATCTTTTACATAATTTACTTAAGTCAGATTTAGTTATATTGGAATCTTTTATAAAAGCCACTGCACTTTTAACGCTTGGCATAACCATTATACGGTTATACAACTCATCATTTGTCATAATAACACCTCTACTCTGTTATTTTAAAATTAATAAATTATATGTATAGTATAACCTGGTATGTTTGAATAAGGAATACCTATACTTAATAAGTTGGAATTTTTTATCTTATGAGCACATATATATGTACCTGAACATTTTCCAAAAGCTATAGTTTTTTTGCAGATTTCTGAATCCTTAACTAAAACTAAATCCAATTTTGTTTTTTCAATATTAAAGCTATAATCTATTATGGGTATTATATTCTTTGAATAACTAATAGCTTCTAAATTTGTATCATCTGAAGTCATTAGTAGAACATTTTTTACTAACATTATTAGTTCAGCGACATCAGATGTTCTTCTTTCTCCATAAGTATTCAACTCTTTTTTCATTAATTCATTAAATTCTAAATAGTCTCGAGCACTTTTTAATGCAACTCTTTTTCTTCTGGATCTTTGGTAAACTAAAGGTTCTCTTGCGTGAATGGTAATATTTTCAATGTTCTCAGCATTTTCCATGAAAACAACTCCTTTTATGACAAATATTAGTATATTAATTGTCGTAATACACTGATTAAATAAAATATATAATTACATATATAGTTATATAATAATTTCAAATTAAAAATATGTAAATAGTTGTGGATAAATTTTCATAATTAAATTTAAAATTTTTATTAAGTGAAAAATTTACCTAAATAAAATTTATAATATCTACTAATAATATAGATGCTCATTAAATAATATAAAGTGATTTTAAAGTTGGCATGAGGTTGAATTTATTAATGCTTTTTTATGAAATTGAACCAATATATTGTAAGTTACAAGTGTTAAAGTAAATTTAGAAAGAAAGGTGGAAATACAGTGAAAAGGAAAATGTCTATTTTTTCTATATGTATACTATCGCTTTCTTTATTTGGATGTTCAGCTACACAAAATCAAACATCGCAAAAGAAAGCACAGCCTATTGGTGGAGTAGAATCTTCAGCATATGGAACAGATAATGTTCAGAGAATAAAAATAACTGATGATAACACTAATATAAGAAGAGGTTGTTCTAATGATTCGGCTGTAGTGCAAAAAACAAGTTCAGGAAATTATTATGATGTTGTTAGTAAAGTTCAAGATTGGTATGCAGTAAAACTTCCCGATAATTCAATTGGTTTTGTACCCAAAGAACAGAGTAAGGCTGTAGTAGTAGATGATAAAAAACCCCAATCTACACCTGATAATACACAAACAGCACCTCAAGGAAGTACTGGTGGAGGGGCACAGGGTACAAATTTACCCAAAACGCCAAGTGCAAAAACAAATTCCAATACTTTAAGTGCTTCAGAACAGCAGATGATAAAGATGGTAAATGATGCTCGTGCTCAAAATAATCTGCCTGCATTAAAAATTGATACTCAACTATGCAATGTTGCTAGAATTAAAGCTCAAGATATGATAGACAATAATTATTTTAGTCATAGTTCACCTAAGTATGGAAGTCCTTTTGACATGATGAAATCCTTTGGGGTAAAGTATGTTGCAGCCGGTGAAAATATTGCAGGAAATCAAAGTGTTCAAAATGCTCAAAATGCATTGATGAATTCTCCAGGTCATAGAAAAAATATATTAAATCCTGATTTTACTCATATAGGAATAGGCATAAGACAGGGTGGGCCTTACAGTAATATGTTTTCACAAATGTTTATAAGCAAACCCCAATAATAGATAGGTATAAATTCACAATATATAAACTGTACTATATTTATATTATAAAGTTAGAAGAAATATAGTATGGTTTATTTTATTTGTGAAATTTTATTAATAAATTGCATATAAAGTATTAGAAGAATGATGCATACTTTAAAATGTTAGTTTTCATATGAAATGAAATTTGTAACAAATGGTGCTTTAGAAATATAATAAAATATGTATATATAGTTGCAGAACTTACAAATATATATTATTATATATGAAAAGAAAATTACGAAGTATAATATTTTGAAAATTTAAAGTGTAGGCAAAGACATTTAAAAGTATATCAAGTTTAATATCAATTAAATTGTTGTTAAGCTTATCCAGTGGTTGCTACATGTTCATTAATAGATAAAATTAGTATACAGCATAGGGGAGGCATTGGATAAAAAAATAAGGAAGGTGGTGAAAAGTCTGCTGCAAACTTTGCAAATATAGGCAAACTAATTAAGCTATGAAATAGTATGTTTTTCAGTAAATTGAGTAATATGTTTATATTTTAAGCAGCAGATTAAAGTTACATTTTTGTAACCAGTAAATTATGAAGCTTAGAGAAAAATATTTAAAAAATGTGAAAAGGATAGTAATTAAAGTTGGATCTTCTACTTTAACACATAAGAGTGGTCTTTTAAATTTAAATCAAATTGAAAAAATTGTAAGACAAATAGCAGATTTACATAATGAAGGCAAAGAAGTTATATTAGTTACATCTGGTGCTATTGCAGCTGGAATAGGAAAGTTAGGGCTTAAAAGCAGACCAAAAACAATTCCGGAAAAACAAGCAGCAGCTGCTATAGGACAGGGAATATTAATGCATATGTATGAAAAGATTTTTTCGGAATATGGAAAGGTAGCAGCACAAATTCTCATAACTAAGGATGATATTTCACATAGAACCAGATTTTTAAATGCAAGAAATACATTTTTTGCTTTAGCAGAAATGGGCGCTATTCCTATAGTAAATGAAAATGATGCTATTATAGTAGACGAAATAAAGTTTGGAGATAATGATACTTTATCTGCAACTGTAGCTTCTTTTGTTGAGGCAGATTTGTTAATTTTACTTTCAGATATTGAAGGATTATATGATAGTAATCCAAGAACAAATACTGATGCAAATCTCATACACGAAGTTGAAGAAATTACAGAAGAAATTGAAAAGTGTGCAGGAGGTGCGGGCTCTTCTCTAGGTACAGGAGGTATGGCTACTAAAGTAAGTGCGGCAAAGATCGCTACTACTGCTGGTGTTTCAATGGTAATAGCAAATGGTGGACAGGAAAATGTTATAAGGGACATTGTGAATTTAAAAGAAGTAGGTACTTTGTTTGCTCAAAGCAGACATCCTCTTACACTTAGAAAACATTGGATTACTTTCAATACTGATGCAAAGGGAAAGCTAGTAGTAGATGATGGAGCTTTTAATGCTATTTTTCATAATCATAAAAGCCTTTTACCTACAGGGGTAGTAACTGTTGAAGGTTTTTTTGAACAGGGGCAAATTGTATCTATAGAAAATTCTATGGGCAAAGAAGTAGGAAGAGGAATAACTAATTATAGCTCAGGTGAAATTGATCAAATTAAAGCTTTAAATACAGATGAAATAGAGAATAAGTTAGGATATAAAAATTATGATGAAATAATACATTGTAATAACATGGTTGTATTTTAAAATACAAGTTGAGGGAGAAATAAGAGTATGGATATTAATAATTATATACTAGAAAAAGCTTTAAAGGCTAAAGAAGCATCAAGAAAACTTGCTTATTTGAGTACTGAAGAAAAAAACAAGGCGCTAATTAGTATGAGTGAAGCTTTAATAAAAAATGAGGATTTTATATTAAAGGAAAATGAAAAAGATCTAAAAGAAGGAAAGATCAGTGGGATGACTGAAGCATTACTAGATAGATTAGCCTTAAATCATAAAAGAATAGAGGATATGGCATTAGGTTTTAAAAATGTTGCTTCCATGGATGATCCTATAGGTCAGGGGGTAAAAATGTGGAAGAGGCCAAATAATCTCCAAATAGATCAAGTAAAGGTGCCTCTTGGGGTTGTAGGAATTATTTATGAAGCAAGACCTAATGTTACTGTAGATGCAGCAGCTTTATGTATAAAGTCAGGAAATGCTGTAATACTTAGGGGTGGAAAAGAGGCTATAAATTCTAATAAGGCTATTGCAGATACTATAATTAAGGCAGGAGAACTATCAGGACTTCCAAAGGGAAGTATTGAGCTCATAGAAGTTACTGACAGAGAAGGAGTTAACTGCATGATGAAGTTGAATGGGTACATAGATGTGCTTATTCCAAGAGGTGGAGCGGGCCTTATACAAAATGTAGTTAAAAATTCCACTGTACCTGTAATTGAAACTGGAGTTGGAAACTGTCATGTGTACGTAGATGAGGATGCTGACTTAGAAATGGCTGAAAATATAGTGGTTAATGCAAAAACTCAAAGACCTGCTGTATGTAATGCCATGGAAACTCTGTTAGTGCATAAAAATGTTGCGCCTAAGTTTTTACCAAAGCTAGGAGAAACTTTAAAAGCTTTAAAAGTGGAAATAAGAGGATGCAGTGAAACTGAAAAATACATAAAAGATATAGTTTCTGCAGAAGAAAAGGATTGGGAAACCGAATATTTAAATTTAATTTTAGCAATAAAAGTTGTAAATTCTATGAATGAAGCTATGGATCATATTTATAAATATGGAACGAAACATTCTGAGGCTATAATTACCAATAACTATAAAAATAGCCAGAGGTTTTTAAATGAAGTTGATGCAGCTGCGGTATATGTAAATGCATCTACACGTTTTACTGATGGAAGCGAATTTGGATTTGGAGCAGAAATAGGAATAAGTACTCAAAAACTTCATGCGAGAGGTCCAATGGGACTTGATCAGTTGACTACCATGAAATATATTATATATGGTCAGGGACAAACTAGAAAATAGGATGAAAAAATGTTGAATAATTTTATAATTTAGCTCTTAAAAATTCAGGCGGAAGCCTTCAGTATAGACATATAAAGCAAAAAATATTTCTTTTAGTATAATAGAATTGCGAGGATTGAAAAGAGTCGAATAAGGCACTATATAACACATAGATTGAAAACTGGAAATAAACCCACTACTTACAGGCTGCGCATTAAGTTGTGATTAGAATAACTAACTTAAAATATATGGATAAAAAGCAATTATTATGAAAGCTACGCTTTTAAGATAATGGGGATAATAGTATGTATGTAGACTGAAGTAAGAAGAAACGTTAAGCTGTATGAAGAATGATATATGTTGTGCAGGAACATTAGAACTTCTTAAATGAAGCGAGTGTTCCTGCACAACATATATAATTTGGAATACAGCTTAACGTTTCTTCTGTTACTTGTGTCGCAATGTAATCATTATATTAAGTTCTACCATGAAATTCAGTATGACATTTTTTGCATGTAATTAGTATTTTGCCCTTTTTCCTAGGAACTCTAAGTTTTTGAGAACATTCAGGGCACTTGAATACTTTGTAATACTTAAAATCATTAACTTTCATTTTAAACCTATATATTATTTGTTTAATTATAAGAATACTATTTTCAAAGCCTTGCAATTCCTGATATCTTTTATATCTATTTTTTGAAATAGTTCTCCAGGTAGCATAAGCTGCCAATACTATTGCCATTATTACCATATGCTTGTTTAATGAAAGAATAAAGGAAATAATTAAAAGGTATTTTGAAAACTTATCTAAGCCATAGCAATCCTTTAAATAATAAGAAAATTTATTCAATGCTATTCCTCCTAAAAAATTATTATTTCTCATATAATATTTACTCTAACATATGTATTTTATTCATTCAAGAAAACATTTTGTTAACTAAAAAATTGAAAAAAGCTATTCATTAAGCTTTTTAATGAATAGCTTTATAAAAATTTAGAATATACTTTTTATTAAAATTAAAAGACCAAATATAATTAGAGGTATACCGATTATGCCACCTACTATAGTAACAGTGGCGGCCATTCCCAATATCATTATAACTAAACCTAATATTATTCCAATAGCTTTACCAGTTAGAGTAATAATTGATGATATTAAGCTTAAAATTATTTTAAAAGGCCATAGAATAAATTTCATTTTTATACTCCTTATAACATACTAAATATATTATAATTTTTTAAATTTACAAATTCAAGGATAATTTAGTAGTAGAAAAGACTGTATCAAATTTGTTCTATTGATCCCTGTGCTAATTGACTTGTGGCATTAGATACATCTGTAATAGATATAACTGTTTGATCTACAGAAGAAGATACATTGTTTGAGTATTTTAATATATTATTAGAATTAATTGTAGATAGACTAATCAAAAATGGGTGAGTTTTATTTTAATTAGTCTAATTCTACAATTAGATTTGGATGTGAACAATTTAAGAATAATGTAATAAAAAGTTATTTTTCATAACCATTTAAATGATTTTTATGCCAATTCCAGGCAGTTTCTATTATTGTTTCAAGAGAATTAAATTTAGGTTTCCAACCTAGTTCTTTAATTGCTTTTTCAGAAGAGGCAATTAAAGTAGCAGGGTCTCCAGCACGTCTTTCAGCAATTTCTGCTTTAATGTTTATGCCTGTTACCATTCTTGCTACATCTACAACTTCTTTAACAGAGAAACCTTTTCCATTACCTAAGTTATAAATTTTACTTTCTCCTCCATTTCTAAGTCTCTCTAAAGCTAATAGGTGAGCAGAAGCAAGATCAGATACATGAACATAATCTCGTACACAAGTACCATCCTCAGTATTATAATCGTCTCCAAAAATCATTATTTTTTCTCTTTTACCTAAGGCAGCTTGTAATATTATAGGAATAAGATGGCTTTCTGGTCTATGGTCTTCCCCAATTTTTCCATTTATATGAGCACCGCAGGCATTGAAATATCTTAATGCCGTGTATTTTATGCCATAAGCTCTATCACACCATTTTAGTATTTTTTCTACTGCAAGCTTTGATTCACCATAGGGGTTTGTTGGAAAAGTTTTATCCTGTTCTAATATAGGTATATTTTCAGGTTCACCATAAGTTGCTGCAGTAGATGAAAATACAATGTATTTAACATTATACTTATTCATAGCTTCTAAAAGTTTTATAGTAGAACCAATATTATTATCAAAGTATTTTAGTGGGTTTTCTACACTTTCGCCAACTAGAGAATTTGCTGCAAAATCTATGACAGCATCAATTTTATTTTCAGTAAAAACTTTATCTAAAATTTCATTATCCTTTAAATTACCAATATAAAGCTTTCCGCCTAACAGTGAATCTTTATGTCCTGTTTGAAGATTATCAAGTACTATAACATCATGACCATTTTCTAATAAATAAGCTACCATGTGGCTGCCTATATAGCCAGCACCACCACAAACTAATATTTTCATTATAAAAACCTCCTACTATATTAAAGTTAAATTTTATAATTTAAGCAAAAAACAATTGTTATTATAATGTGTAAAGTTTAAAAATTTAATTGTTACCTATTTATAATATATTTTTTATTGCTAATAACAAGAAATTTTAAATATAGTATAACTTAATACTAATTTAGTATCAATATATGGATGTATATATTGATATACAATATCATTTCAATTGTTAATTTTAATTTAATTTTATAATAAATAGTTTTAATTTGACTGAAAATACAAAATTACAATATATAACGTCATAAATTGACAACATATTCCTTGCATAGTATAATTGAAAGAAAATAAGAAATGTTCACTTCAAAATAAATATAACCGCATCACATCTAAATATATAGGTAATTATCTAGGATATGCTAGATAGGGATTTTTAAGAAAATGAGTCAAGAAGAGGGCACTTCAGTAGTTACGTTATTTAAAGATTTTTCATAGTATTATGAAGCTAGTAGGTGAAAATGTAATGCATTACAAAGTAAAAATTGTACAAGTCTAACGCAGCTTTTAAATATTTTGTTAATTTAATAAATTTGCAGTAAACATTGTATTACATTTAACAATAAGGAGGATAAAAAATGAAATGGTTTTCTAATTTAAAAATTAAAATGAAGATTATTTTATACTTCACCACGCTTGTAAGTTTTATTTTAATTGTTGGAATCATTGGCATTAATAACATGAACAACATGAATAATAGGAATCAGGACATGTATAAAAATAATTTGCTGGAGATCGAAAGTATTCAAAATATACAGAAGGATTTATTTGCTATTCGATCAGACTATTTATTAATGTTATATGAAAAAGATACTTCTAAGCTTTCGCAAAGAGTAACTGAAATCGAAAAATTATTAGAAGAATGTAGCCAAATACAGAAAGATTATGAATTAACTATTCAATCTCAGGAGGAAAGAAGTTTATTTAATTCTTCAAAAAGTAATTTTGATACATATAAGGAAATGTTAAATGAACACTTAAGCTTAATAAAATCAGGCAATTATTTGGAAGCCACTGCTAAAATAAATCAGCTTGCAGCCCTAAGGGAAAAAAGTGATCAATCAGTTCAGCAGTTGGTAAATTTGAATAAGAAAGACGCAGAAACAAAAAATACAAAAAATATTTCAAGCTATAAAAGTCAATCTATGCTTATGGTTATGGTGATAATTGTTGGAGCTATACTTGCAGTAAGTATAGGATTAATATTTGCTGGTATGATAAGCAAACCTTTAAATGAGATCGTTAAGGCAGCTAATAAGATAGCTGGAGGTAATTTAGATGTATCAATAAATGTGGATACTACAGATGAAATAGGAATACTAGCAGGCGCTTTTATGAAAATGTCCTCTAATATGAATGATGCACTTAGAAACATAAATTCAGCTGCAAAAGAGGTAGCATCAGGGGCGAAACAGGCGTCAGATTCAAGCATTGCTCTTTCCCAAGGTAGTACGGAACAAGCTAGTTCAATTGAACAATTGACTGCTTCTATAGAAGAAATAGCATCCCAAACAAATGAAAATAGTAATGGCGCCAGCAAGGCTAATGAACTTGCTAACAATACAAAAGAAAATGCTATTAAGGGCAATGAACACATGATGGAAATGTTAAAATCTATGGAAGAAATTAACGAGTCATCTGGAAATATTTCAAAAATTATTAAAGTTATAGATGAAATTGCATTTCAAACTAATATACTTGCGCTTAATGCAGCTGTGGAGGCAGCAAGAGCAGGTCAGCATGGAAAAGGTTTTGCAGTAGTTGCAGAAGAAGTAAGAAATTTGGCTGAAAGATCAGCTAATGCAGCTAAGGAAACAACAAATATGATTGAAGGTTCTATTAAAAAGGTTGAAGATGGTACAAAAATAGCAGATAAAACGGCAGCTGCATTGAGTGCTATTGTTAAAGATGTTACTGATGTGGCAGATCTTGTAAAAAACATAGCTGAGGCATCAAATGAACAGGCATTAGGAATTGAGCAGATTAATCAGGGAATCATGCAGGTATCTAACGTTGTTCAAACAAATTCTGCAACTTCTGAAGAAATTGCAGCAGCAAGTGAAGAACTTTATGGTCAAGCCGAAATGCTAAAATCAGAAGTAGAAAGATTTAAATTGAAGAAAGTTAGTAATTATTATGAAACATCACAAGAATTAGCTTCTGAGGAATCAAAGTTTTTTGGAAAGAAAAATGGTAAGTACAATAAAAAAAATTTACCTAAAATTGTTTTAAATGATGAAGAGTTGGAGTTATAAAAGATGATTAGAAAACAAATTTTAAATGATGGTAATGCGTTTTTTATTAACACCTTATCCTGTATAGCTGATGGAGTTATTATTGTTGACATGAACCAAAAAATTATGTTCTTGAATTCCGCAGCAGAAGGAATAACAGGTTGGTCATCAAAGGAAGCAGAAAATCAAGATTTTAATATTGTTTTCCCTTTAATAGATATTAATACAGGTGAAAAGATTAAAAGTCCAATTGATAATGTAGTTAAATTACAAAAGTCCATTGGACTTAAGAAGAACTCTGGTCTTATTACAAAAGATAATAAAAAAAAGTATGTTTCAGCTAGTAGTTCTCCTATAATAGATGACTATGGGGATTTTATTGGGATAGTTGTAGTTTTTCGTGATATTACAAGGATTAGAAGTGTTGAATTAGAATTAATAAATAAGGAACATAGTTTTAAGAGACTGTTTGATTCTGTGCCTGTAGGAGTAGTAATACTTGATGAAAGTGGAGTTATTTATTCAATAAATAATTCTGTATCAAACTTTTTAAATATTAAAAAAACCCAGGTTATTGGAAAGACTATTGGAAGTGGTTTCTGTTGTAAAAATAGTTTTGATGATGAAAGAGGCTGTGGCTTTGGAGAAAAATGTAAAGAATGTAGCTTAAGACAAGCAATATCACTGGCTAAAAAATCTGATTGTGGTACAAATTTGGAGTACAATAATAAAGCTATAATAAATAGTAAAGAAATTGAATTATGGCTTAAGTTAAGTGTAACTCCTGTATATTTTGGTGAAAAAAAGTTTGTTGTTATTGTTTCGACAGATATAAGAGATAGAAAAAATAAGGAAATGGAGCTTAGAAGAGCAAAGGAACAGGCGGAAGCAGCTAGTAAAGCTAAGAGTGAATTCTTAGCAAACATGAGTCATGAAATTAGAACACCTCTTAATGGAGTTGTTGGTATGGTAGATTTAACTTTACTTACTGATTTAAATTCTGAACAAAAAGAGAACTTAATGACAGCCAAATCCTGCGCAAATTCATTATTAAAAGTTATTAATGATATATTAGATTTTTCAAAGATGGAAGCTGGAAAATTAGTTATAGAAAGCATTGATTTTGATATTAAAAGTCTTGTAGAAGAAATAATAAAAGCCCATTGTTCAAGTGCGGTTGCAAAAGGAATTGAACTAAATTATACACTTTCTTCTACTATACCACAGTTTCTTAAAGGAGATCCAAATAGACTTAAGCAGGTATTAAATAATTTGATTAGTAATGCAATTAAGTTTACAGAATATGGTGAAATTTCATTAAATGTAAAGAGTATAGAAACTAATAGTGAATATGTTCAATTAAAATTTAGTGTGTCTGATACGGGAATTGGAATATCAGAAGAAAATATCCATACCATATTTAAAAGTTTTAGTCAGGTTGATAGTTCATCTACAAGAACAGTTGGTGGTTCTGGATTAGGGCTTGCTATATCTAAGCAGCTTACAGAAATAATGGGCGGTAATTTATTAGTTAAAAGTAAGCTTGGAAAAGGAAGCGACTTTTATTTTGTTTTAACCTTTAAAATCGGCAAAGGGTTGAAAGTAAATAGCAAGCATAACTTTAAGGTAAATGAAGTAACTAAGAATTTAAATATATTATTAGCAGAAGATGATAAGTTAAACCAACAGGTTATAAGCCGTATGATTAAGGAAAGAGGATATTCTATCGATATTGCCAATAATGGAGAAGAAGCAGTAAGTATGTATAAAAGTGATAAGTATGATGTGATACTTATGGATATTCAAATGCCAATTATGAATGGCATTGAAGCTGCGAAAATAATAAAAGAAAAGGACAAACATATACCAATCATAGCTATTACTGCATATGCTTTAAAAGGAGATAGAGAAAAATTTTTGTCAAATGGCATGGATGATTATATACCTAAGCCTGTAAAGATGGATAAATTGTTCACTGTAATTGAAGCACATACTGCATTCAGCAAGGAAGAAGATTTAAAAAATTTTAACATAAGATTTGGCAAAAATGGTGAAGTTGGATTTTTTAATGATGAAAATAAAATTCTTAATAAAGAAAAACCAAAGGTGATGGAAGAATTATCTTATGCTATAGATAAACTCGATAGGTCTTTACAGGAAAAGCAGTTAGTGTTTATTGAAAGATTGGCTAATAAAATAAAAAACTTATCTAATGAAATTAACATAGATGAATTAAAGGATATTTCTTTTAAAGTAGAACTTTCTGCAAGACGAGGTAATTTAAATGAGGCTGTTGATTATGCTAAAAAAGTAATTGAGGAATTTGAGATTCTTAAGAAGTCAATTTTAGATATTTAAAAATAAAATACAATTAGGGGGATAAGGGTATGAGAATATTAATTGCAGAAGATGATTTGACAAGTAGAAGATTTTTGCTAAAGTTTCTTTCACAATATGGAGAATGTGATATTGTAGTAGATGGCATAGAAGCTTTAGATGCTTATTTGTTAGCTGCTAAGGAGAATAATCCATATAATCTTATTTGTCTTGATATAATGATGCCTAAAGTTGATGGTATAAAGGTGCTTAAGGCAATTAAAGAATTTGAGGAATATAGAATGATTGTTCCTGAAAAAAGAGCAAAAGTAATAATGACAACAGCTCTTATGGACACTGAATGTGTTCATGAAGCTTTTGAATTAGGTTGTGAAGCATATGCTGCAAAGCCTATAGATATAAATAAGTTAATTGAAGTAATGAAAAAGCTAGAAATAATATCATAATAAGAGGTGGTTTTTATGAAAAAGGTTTTAATTGTTGATGATGCATTATTTATGAGAGCAGCGCTTAGAACAATGCTTGAAAATAATGGATATGAAATAGTTGGAGAAGCTGAGGATGGATTTGATGCTGTAAATAAATATAAAATATTAAATCCAGAAATAGTAACAATGGATATTACTATGCCTAAAATGGATGGTGTAGAAGCGCTATCTGCAATTAGAAAAATGGATCCTAATTGCAAAGTGGTTATGATTTCTGCTGTAGGTCAGGAATCATGGGTAAAAAAAGCTATTATAGTTGGTGCAAAAAGTTTTATAGTTAAACCTTTTAAAGAAGAACATGTAATTAAGACCTTAAGTAAGCTGTAATTCACAGCTTACTTAATTAAAATTATTATGTGAGGAAAGATATAGAAAAAATAATCAGAAAATTTTGAAAATATTTGCTTTTAAATTAATACTGCATGTGCTAAAATTAAGATGGGTAAACGTTTTGCTTAGTTGAAATTGCAGTATTACCTAATAGGGGGAATTTTAATGGATAAGCAAATACTAATTTCAAGCGTTACATCAAAGTTAAATAAGCTGGGAATAAAATATTCGTTGGGGGAAGAAACTGATATATCTATAAATTGTGAGTTTGTAAATAATTTGTGGAAGATTGGTAATGAAAAGATAGACTATCACGTTTGTGCATACTTTAATGAAGAAGTAAGTACGGTTTTGGTATGGGAGATGGCAAAGGAAAGTAGTTGGGGGCTTTCTTTTGCATTTGAAAATGAGGCTTCCTTTCAGTGCGGTACTGCAGTTTGTAGAATAGTTAAAGGGATTCAATATGATGATGAGGGTAAAGCTTATGAATACAGTTTTGATTTAAGTGATATAATTAGGATCTTCAAGTATACAGCTAAAGAGAATGGCTGGAAGTTTAAGACAGTAATAAGAAAAAAGAAAGCATTATATCCAGTTAAGTATAGTAATGCAGTAGATGGCTAAGGGCATTTAGGTGGCAGCCTATTTATGTCGCCTTTATTCTATAAGGCATATTCAAAAAAATAACAAGTCAGTATGTTAGTATATTTTGCGTCATACTGCGTCAACAGAACCCTTTGATAGAACAACTATCAGCAGAACCTGTTTCCTTGTCCATCGCAAAATATACTAACATCTTTGACTTGCTATTTTCTTTCATATGCCTAAAGTAAATTAGAGATTATTTAAAATATAAAGTTATAAAAAATGTCATATAAGAAGAAAACATGGTTTTGAGTTGTATAATGTGATATTATAATATCAATAAATTTTATAAGTAATAGGTGATTTAAATAATATGAAGAAATTAAAAATAACTGGACTAATATTAATAGTAATAATTTTAGTTATTTCTTGGACGGTATATAAAAATAAAATTAGCAATAAAGTAGTTCATAATTCTAAAAAAGTTGTAAGTAGCACAAATAAAGAAGCAGTTCCAAAGAAGGAAGAACTTAATTTTTCAGTTTTGGGAGATGTACATGGCAATATATATAAACTAAAAAATGCAATTGGTGATTTGCATACCATAAATGCTAATATGGATGCCTTGATATTCAACGGAGATAATGTGGATCAAGGATTAAAAAGTCAGTATGATGCACTTAAAAATACTTTAGATAATAAGAAAGATATACTTCCTAAAATTATAATTAAAAACATTGGTAATCATGAGTATTTTGATTATGCGAGAGGTAAAAATAATTTAGAGGATGTTGAAAGACTTAAAAATATGTATTTAGATTTTGCAGGTGAAAACTCTATATATCATGATAAATGGATTAAAGGGTATCATTTTATATCATTAGGATCAGAATCTGGAAATACGAGGAAGCCAGGATCATCAGTGAATGCTTTTTTATCAGAAAATCAATTAGAATGGCTGCAGTTAAAATTAGCTGAAAAGCATAAAAAAGGTAAACCTATTTTTGTATTTTTACATCAGCATTTAGAAACTAGCATAGAGGGATGGATTGGAATAGAGCAAAGAGAGGAACTTAGTAAAATTTTATCAGAGTATCCTGAAGTTATTTTATTTACATCCCACACGCATGTTTTGTTAGGGGTAGATAATGTAAGAACAGATCAGCCTTTTGCTACAGTTCATACAGGAGCTGTACATTATGCAATACTGCCAGAAGAAGGTTATAGATTAAAAAGGATTTATAATGAAAGTCAGGGCTTATATGTGGAAGTACATGGAGATAAAGTAGTAGTTAAAGGAAGGGATTTTGCTAAAAAAACATGGATATTTTCAAAAGAAATTGATACTGGTAATAAAATAGTTTCAAAATGAAAAAGAAATTCTCAAAATGGTACTAGTTTATATCATTTTGAGGATTTTTTTCTTTTTTTTTGTAAAAATGTCGGTTAATTATGATTGGCATGAAATTTGCTGTATAAATACATTGTCAAAATTTATTATGAATAAAAAAATATGGATCTTATTGCAAAAATTAATAGAAATAAGTATAGTATGATTTGAAGTTTTTGTATATTAAGTGTTCTATTTTGTGGCAGTTGTTATGTCATTAATATTTTATACTTAATTCTAGTACTATAAAATGTTTTAAAAAGAGCAGAAGGTGAAAGATGACTAAATAGCAACTTAAGATATATTATTAAATAATTTGTATAAAAAGGGAAAGTGGAATAATAATAACGGTTATGTATAATGATGTTAGCAAAATTTTGAACATTGAAGTAGTAGAAAAAATAAATTTGTAAATTTGGAGGAATTAACTAATGAAGTTTAAAAGAATCATGGCAATTGTACTAAGTTCAATGATGTGCCTTGCTGCAGGATGTACAAGCAGTAAAGAGACTTCGCAGACAAGTAAAAAGGACAAAATAGTTTATGCAAGCACAAAGGACATTAGAGACATTAATCCTCACCTTTACTCAGGTGAAATGGCTGCTCAAAATATGGTCTTTGAATCCTTGGTAATCAATACTGAAAAAGGGGTAAAACCTTGTCTTGCAGAAAGCTGGGATGTATCTAAGGATGGGCTTGAGTATACCTTTCATTTAAGAAAAGGTGTAAAATTTACAGATGGAGAACCTTTTAATGCAAAGGCTGTTAAATTAAATATGGATGCTGTTATTGCAAATATTCAGCGTCATGCATGGCTTGATCTTGTAAATGAAATTAAAAGTAATGAGGTAGTTGATGAAAATACATATAAGTTAGTCTTAAAACATCCATATTATCCAACCCTTGTAGAACTTGGACTTACACGTCCATTTAGATTTATTTCACCTAAATGTTTTGTTAATGGTGGTACAAAAAATGGAGTAAGTGGATATGCTGGAACAGGTCCATGGGTACTTTCAGAACATAAAAATAATCAATATGCAGTGTTTACAGCAAATAAAAATTATTGGGGAGAAAAACCAAAGGTAAATTCTGTAGAATGGAAGGTTATGCCTGACCAACAGACAATATTATTAGGACTACAAAAAGGTGAAATTGATATGTTGTTTGGTTCGGATGGAGATATGATTGACCTTGATTCCTTTAAAGAATTACAAAAAGCAGGCAAATATACTACTGTACTTAGTAAACCAATTGCATCTAGAGCAATCCTTTTAAATTCACGTAAAGAAATTACTGGTGATTTAAAGTTTAGAGAGGCAATGCAATATGCAGTTAATAAAAAGGCTATTACAGGTGGTATTTTAAATGGTTCAGAATCAGTGGCAGACACACTTATGTCAAAATCTGTAAAATACTGCGATATAGATTTGAGAACATTCTCATATGATGTGAATAAAGCAAAAAGTCTTTTAGAAGAAGCTGGATGGAAAATGGGCAGCGATGGATATAGATATAAAGATGGTAAGAAATGTGAGATTACACTTTACTTTAATTCCAATAATGCACAGGAACGTACTATTAGTGAAGCTGTACAAAATGATTTTAAAGCAGTAGGTGTTAGTCTTAAAGTTACAGGAGAAGAAAAACAAGCTTTCCTTGATCGTCAAAGAACAGGAGAATTTGATCTTCAATACTCACTTTCTTGGGGAACTCCATATGATCCACAATCATATTTCTCTTCTTGGCGTCAACCAGCGCATGGTGATTGTCAGGCACAATCAGGTTTAGAGAAAAAGAAGTGGCTTGATCAAACTATTACATCTATTATGACTGAGCCAAATGAAAATACTCGTAAGCAAATGTATAAAGAGGTTTTAACATATGTAAATGATCAGTGCATATATATTCCAATTAGTTACTCCAGAACAAAAGTAGTATGTGTTAAGGGGCTAAAGGGAGTTGGCTTTAATGAATCTCAATACGAAATACCATTTGAAAAAATGTATTTTGAAAAGTAGATGAAGCAAAGGAGCTGTCACATTAAGAAAACTGTAATGTTTATTTTTATTGTGGCGGCCCCTTTCTATTAAGTTTTAGGAGATATAAAATGAAAAGTTATATAAGGAAAAGGATACTGAGTGTAATACCTATATTGATTGGAATTTCATTTCTATCATTTATAATAATTAATCTTAGTCCTAGTGATCCTGCAGAGGTTGCTCTTAGAGCAAATGAAATAGTACCAACACATGAAGCAGTTCATGAAATGAGAGAACAATTAGGTTTGGATAAACCTTTCTTTGAAAGATATACAATATGGTTAGGAAAAAGTATTAAAGGTGATTTAGGACAAAGTTATGTAAATAATAAACCAGTTATAGGAGAAATTAAGGAGGCACTTCCAGCTACCCTTTATTTAGCAGCAGTAGCTTTAGTGACTACTGTCTTATTTAGTGTGTTATTGGGAGTACTCTGTGCTGTTTATGAAAATAGTATTGCAGATAAAATAGTAAGAGGATTGGTATTTTTAGGTACTGCCATGCCAAGTTTTTGGGTGGGACTTCTTTTAATATGGATGTTTTCAGTTAAATTAGATATTTTCCCTACAAGTGGAATGAAAACAATAAATTCTGTTATTCTTCCGGCAATAACTCTAGCTCTTACGTATATTTCAACCTATGTAAGATTGATTAGAAATAACATGATACAAAATAAGCAGGAAAATTATGTCCTCTACGCAAGAGTTAGAGGTCTTAAGGAAAGTACTATTATAAAGCATGTATTTAAAAATTCACTTCAATCTTCAATTATAGCTCTTGGTATGTCAATTCCAAAGCTTATAGCTGGTACATTTGTAATAGAAAATATTTTTGCATGGCCTGGTATAGGTAGATTATGTGTAACAGCTATATTTAATAGAGATTATCCTATTATACAAGCGTATGTACTTATTATGGCAGTAATGTTTGTATTTTGCAATTTAATAGTTGATATATTTAGCACGTTAATTGATCCACGAATGAGAAGGGAGGCATAATATGATACTTTGGAAGAGATTAAAATCAGACAAACTTGCGGTGGTTTGTATTATAATTCTATTTGTGATTTTGCTAGCTGGTGTTTTAGCTCCAGTAATTACTCCAAACAGTCCTATAGAAACAAATATAACACAAAAATTTCAATCTATGAGTATGAAATATCCATTTGGTACAGATCAATTAGGGAGATGTTTATTTTCGAGAATATTATATGGAGTTCGTACAACAGTTATTTTATCAATATTAACCATGATAATAACTATCTTAATAGGCACTATTTTAGGCATGATTTCAGGATTCTTTGGTGGATTTGTAGATGAAATTATTATGAGAATTTGTGATATTATGCTGTCATTTCCAAGTGAGGTTATGATACTTTCAATAGTTGGTATACTTGGACCAGGACTTTTTAATGTAATAATTGCAAATATTATAGCTAAGTGGGTGTGGTACACACGGATGATAAGATCTATAGTTTTGCAGTATAGAGATAAAAATTACATAAAATTTGCAAGGGTATCTGGCTGCAGCACATGGCATATTATAAAAAAACATTTAGTGCCTGGTGTAGCAGGTGAGATTATTGTACTTGCAACTCTTGATACAGGATGGGTTATTTTAAACATTTCAGCATTATCATTTTTAGGATTGGGAGTACAGCCGCCAATTCCAGAATGGGGAATGATGCTAAATGAAGCCAAAAATATTATGACCACTCACCCAACTCAAATGTTACCAGCTGGTATTGCAATACTTGTTGTAGTTGCAGCTTTTAATTTTTTAGGAGACAGCTTGCAGGTAGCTTTAGATCCTAAAAAACATGGTAAATTGAAAGAGGTGATTAAATAATGAGCTTGTTAGAGGTAAAAAACATTTCTGTAGAAGATGTGAAAACTAAGGAAGAAATAGTTAGTAATGTGAGCTTTAAACTTGAATCTAATACTTGCTTGGGGATTGTGGGGGAAAGTGGAAGCGGTAAATCCATGACAGCAAAAGCAATATTAGGTCTTACAAATCCATGGCTTAAGGTTAGTGGAAGTGTAAAGTTTGATAATATGGACTTGTTAAAAGTTAAAGGTGATACTATTCGTAAAATTAGAGGCAAACGTATATGTATGATACTTCAAGATGCAATGTCAGCTTTTGATCCTCTGTATACTATTGGATATCAAATGATTGAAACCTTATGTGAAAATACAAATGTTTCAAAAAAGGAAGCAGAAAGTCTTTCAGTTGATGCTTTAGAAAAAATGTGTATTAATGAGCCTGAGCAAGTGGTTAAGAAATATCCACATCAGCTTTCAGGAGGTATGCTGCAAAGGTGTATGATTGCACTATCCATGTCCATGAAGCCCGATATTATAATAGCTGATGAACCTACCACAGCACTAGATTCTATTAATCAACGTGAAGTGGTGGAGGAATTTAAAAGACTTAGAGAAGTAGCAGGTACAGCAATAATTTTTATATCTCATGATTTGGGGGTTGTGCAGTATTTAGCTCAAGATATACTTGTAATGAAAAATGGAAAATGTGTGGAGTATGGAAATGCAAGTAAAGTTTTTAAAAATCCTGAGCATGAGTATACTAAGTATTTAATTGATACTCGATTAGAGCTTACGGATTCATTCCGTAAAGCCATGATTTTGGAGGATGAAATATGTTGCTGCAAGTAAAAGATGTTTATAAGAGTTATTCAAAAATTGGTTCATTTAGAAGCAAAGATAAATTAAGTGTTCTTCAAGGAATTAGCTTTTCTATAGAAAAAGGACAATGTGTGGGACTTATTGGTGAGAGTGGAAGTGGAAAAAGCACTCTCAGTCGTTTAATATTAGGACTGGAAAGACCAAATAATGGAAGCATATTTATTGAAGAACAGCCTGTTTGTAAATGGATAAAGGAAAATCAGGGACAGATGAGTGTAGTATTTCAAGATTATACTTCCTCTACAAATCCTCGTTTTACAGTAAAAGAAGTTATAGCTGAGCCAATGCTTGCTTTTGAAAAAAAAGATAAAATTAAAGAGAAGGTAGAAGAGCTGTTAGTTAGAGTAGGATTATCTAAAGATGTAATGGACAGATATCCACATGAACTAAGTGGAGGACAGCTTCAGAGAGTTTGCATTGCAAGGGCTATTTCTACAAAGCCTAAATTTATAGTTCTTGATGAAGCTATTAGTTCACTAGATGTATCAATACAAGCTCAAGTAATTAAACTGCTTAAAAAATTGAAGGAAGATTTAGATATGACATATTTATTTATAGCTCATGATTTACAGGCAGTTGCTAATTTATGTGATCAGGTTTTGTTCCTGTATAAAGGAAAAATTGTAGAGAACATTTCTAGTAATAACCTTGTAAATGTAAAAAGTGAATATGCACAAAGACTACTTAATTCAGTTATGCCTTTTAGTATATAAATTAATTGAAGTTTCAATCACAACTTTTGAAATTACCCAAATAGCTTAATTTAGAAACTTATGGTGCTAAAAGTATAGAATATTACTTTATTATATACAGAAATAAGGAGCAGATATAGCAAATGCGTAAGAAAATTGATTTACATAAAATATTTACGGATAAAAGATATATAGTTCTTTTAGCTACATTATGTACATTTTTATAGGGAAGTGCATATCTAGCGATCAAATTAGGATATGACTTTTTTATTATATAGGAATTTTCTATTTTTTTGAAGAAAAAAGCATGCCGTGAGGCGTTGAAAACAAATGATTACGAGATTTGAGGAAAATATTACAAGTAAAAAATTATAAGTTGGGTTGATGCAAAAAAGGCGTCCCAGAGGACGCTTATGTTCCTAATATAGCTACAAATGATCATAGGTAATTATAAATAAATATTACACATATAATTTTAAGTGTATATTAATTTATTAGGAAATAATATGCTTAAAATAAAAAATGTTTATAGTGTAAGAAACTGGCTTGATATAAAGACTATTAAGATAATTATGCCTCTTGCAATTCCGGTTATAATAGAGAATATTTTCCAAGCTTTGCTTGGTACTATAGATACTTATTTTGTAGGAAAATTGAGTTCTAATGCTATTGCAGCTGTTGGAATTACTAACCTTATAATGAATATATATATTGGCTTTTTTACTGCTGTTGGAATAGGTACCACTTCTATTGTTTCAAGAAATATAGGATTAGCGACCACTCTTGCCCGTATAATTTCAGTTATAATGCTTTTTACTAGTGTTTGTAGGGATAAAACAATTATAAAATTAAATTTATTTAGTAAATGGATAATAAATAAAAAATTACTAATATCAATAGGTAAAATAGGAATACCTGCTGGAATAGAAAAATTAATAATGAGATTTGGACAATTAGTTTATGGTGCAATGATTATTGATTTGGGAACTTCAGCTTATGTAGCTCACAATATTGCAGGAACTATAGAAAGTTATTCATATCTTCCAGCTATGGGATTTGGGATAGCAGCAGCTACGCTAATGGGAAATAATTTAGGGGCAAACAAACCAGAGAAAGCTAAAAAATATGTTTTAGCAGCAAACACTTTATCAACTATATTTATGGTTATAATAGGTGTTTTTTTTTATACTATGTCACCATCTTTAGCAAAGTTATTTACAAGTGATAAACAAGTACAACAATTAGTAGTATCAGTATTAAGGATAATAGCATTATTTCAACCATTTTTATCATTAACAATGGTTATATCCAGTACATTACAGGGAGCGGGAGATACAAAATTCTCTATGTATTCTACGTTTTTTGGAATATGGGTAATAAGAGTTGGAGTGGGATATTTATTTGGTGTAATATTTAATTTTGGATTAGTAGGTAGTTGGTTAGCATATTCTCTTGATATAAGTATAAGGGGCATAATATTATTGCTAAGGTTTTTAAACAATAAATGGAGAAATATAAAAATTAGTTGATAGTTAAATGAAGGAGCATTAATTTTAGTGTGTATAGGGATATGATTTGTTAATAAGGAATAAAATTTTTGAGATAAGCTGCATAAATAGTATCAAAATGAATCAGTTATAGTATTTTTTATCAAATTAAGAGTAATATATTTTCAAATTGATACAATTCAATATTTAAGCTGTGTATATTAGGGATTAAAGCATTGGTATGTAAATTGCTTTATAAATAAAGGAATACAGTTTGAAATAAATTTATATATTAAAGAACTAAACCCTAAAATTAAAAAATACTTAAGAGCAGCCCTCCTGCACTTGGGTATTTTTAAATTTCAAATTGATGAAAAAACATAAAGAGAAGAGGTATACTTATGATTTACAGTAAAGAAAATGAATACAAATATCATCATGATTATGAACACAATCATGATAAAGGTCAACACTCACATGAAGAAGGATTTAAAGAGTGGGTGGAAAAAGCAAAATTAATGGGGAAATTAGAAACTGCAGAATTTATACAAAAAGCTATAGAAGCAATGCAAAAAGCAGATGAGATGCTTAAAGAAGCTAAGAAAAATATTATAATCTATTCCGTGAATATTAAAGGTTAAAGTATTGGCATAAGAATTGCTTTGCAAATAAGTACAGTTTGATGTAAATTTCAAATTCCCAAAACCTAATAACTCTAAATTAAAAAATACTTAAATGCAGTCCATCTTGTACTTAAGTATTTTTTTTATTTCAAAATGATAAAAATATCACATTGAGACTAAATTGCGTATCGTTTTGATAAATGTGCATAATAATGCAATATATTTAAACAGGTGATGATATTGGCATAAAAAATGCTTCATAATAAGTATATGTTTGATAATATGACAAATGTAGGAAATTATAGATGGACAGACATGAAAAAAGGTGTTAAATTTCGCGATAATACAGAAGTTAAGGCTGAGGATGTTATTTTCACTATAAAAAATATATTGAATGACAAAGTAAATTCGGGAGCTTGGTGAGCAGCTGTGTTTTCAGGTGTTAGTATAGTGACTGCGATGCCTTGCATTAAGTTTATTGGTGAGTATTTAAAGAAAAAGGTTACTTATGCATAGTCAAAATAAATGGATAAAAGAGAGGGGGTTTTATATATGAAAAGAGTTTCAAATTTACAGCAAATGATAAGAGCATCTTTGCTTATAGCATTAGGATTGATACTACCTTATTTGTTTCATGGTATAAAAGATGCAGGGAGTATATTTTTGCCAATACATATTCCAATTTTAATTGGAGCTTTTGTTTTAGAACCTTATTATGCATTATGTGTAGGCGTTCTAACTCCATTACTTAGCCATATTTTCACAGGTATGCCGCCATTTCCGTTTGTTTATATAATGATTTTCGAACTTGCGTCTTATGGATTATTTATTTCAATGTTTTATAACAAATTTAAAATGGGCATTTATCCATCATTGATTTCAGGTATGATTTTAGGAAGGCTAGTAAATATATTAGGGAATTTTGTATTGCTCCATATTATAATGAGTAAGCCTTTTAAATTGGGTTTAGTGGTAAGTGGACTCTTTTTTAAAGGCCTACCTGGTATATTAATGCAGATTATATTAATACCAATTATAGTATATGCTGTACAAAAGTCTTTAAAAAGTAATACAGCAAATTATTAGATTTTTTAATGGATATAAAGGAAGGATAGAATTATGGAAAACAGAGAATTTTTTAATGATATAGCGGAAAAATGGGATAGTATTTGTTGCCATCCTGAAAAAAAAGTTAAGTATATTTTCGATAAGATTAATTTAGAAAGAGGAAGTAGTGTTTTAGACATAGGAAGTGGAACAGGAGTAGTTATACCTTATATAGAAAAAGAAATTGGAATGGAAGGTAAGCTAACTGCATTAGATGTATCTGAAAAAATGATAGAGATATCTAGGAAAAAACATAGTTATAATAATTTAAACTTTGCAGTGGAAGACTTTTATCTTTATTCATGCATCAAAAGATATGATTGTATAATAGCTTATTCCTGCTATCCTCATTTTACAGATAGTAAAGCTTTTTTTGAAAAAGCGCATTCTCTGCTCAAAAAAGATGGAAAGATAGTCATTGCTCATGTTGAAAGCAGGGATAAAATAAATAGCAGACACAATGAAATTAACCACAAAATTGATTCTAATACTCTTGATGAAGTAGGGATTACTTTGAGCATTATGAGAAAAGCTGATTTTGAAATTATCTATGCTGAGGATAGTTCAGAATACTATATATGTATTGGTAAGAAAGTAGAATCTTATATATAAAGATACTGGTAAGATGGCATTTCCATTTTTTACAGAAAAACTGGTGAAGCTTTAAGAATAGTTTTAAAGGTATGGAATAGAAGCGGTAAAAGAATGTGGAATATAGTTTTGTTGAAAATATGCACAATTTTGAAACAAAACTATAAAAATGTTGACTTTTTACATATTAGGCAATATACTTAAAAAGAGGATTAAAAAAATTAATATTAATATCTTAAGGTGCTTCAAAATGAAGATAATAGGGAAAAAGGTTTGAAACCTTTACAGCCCCCGCTACTGTGAGTAGGGATGAAATCTAGTTAACACTGGCATACTGCTGGGAAGTTTGGAGAGTAAATTGATCTACGAGTCAGGAGACCTGCCTTAAAGTAATTGACGACAACTTCGGTGGGAAGTGTGTGGTAATATTTGTTTACATAAAAGTTATATAGTTTATTATTAATTTTTTATTAATAAGTACTATTCTAATTATGTAAGTTCAATATGATATCATAAAAGCCTGCAGATTGCTGCAGGCTTTTTTTATGAGAAATTTCTCGGAAAAGTAAAAAAAGAAAATCATGAAATTATAAAGGTGTGAATAATTTTACAACATAATGTCATCGAGGCAATTATTATATTTTCTAATATTAGTTTGCTAAAAAGGATACGACAAATCAAAGGGGGATTAAAAATGAGAGAGAAAGGGACAAGGGTATTAGTAAGTGCTGTATTTATGTCAATATTTTTTATTGTAGCTTTCTCAGCTGGTTTAGTTAGGGCAGCTTCAAGGTCAGTTACAAGAATAGGAGAAGCTGACAAATACGCAACAGCAGCTAAAGCTGCTACAACAAATTGGAAAACCAGTGACAATATAATATTAGTTTCTGGTGAAGGATATGCAGATGCAATAAGTGCAACATCATTAGCTAAGAAATTAGATGCACCTATATTATTGACTGCAATAGGAACATTAAATACATATACAGCAAATGCTATAAGCACATTAAAAGCTAAAAACATATATATCGTAGGAGGAAATGCTTCAATTTCTCAAGATATAAGAACTGGATTGAAGAAAAATTACAATCTTATAGAATTAAGTGGAAATAGTAGATATGAAACAAATGCAACTGTAGCACAAAAATTAGTTGAACTTGGTGCGGATTGTGGTGATGTAATTATGGTTGGGGGAGAAGGATTTTCAGATGCTATTTCAGTAGTTCCAATAGCAGCAGCTAAAGGAAAAATATTGTTATTAGGAAACAATAATGCAGATTCAATGAAGTCAGTTCTTAATTTTATAAGCAATAACAAATCAAAAGTTACCGTAGTAGGAACAAAAAGTGTTATAGATGATAAAATTTTAAATTCTTTTAGTGGCACAAGAATTGATGGTGGACAAAATAGATTTTATACTAATTTAAAGGTTTTAAAGTTGTTTAAGGACAATATTAAAGTGGACAAATTATATGTGGCAAATATAAGCGGTGATGAATACACAGATGCATTAGTAGCTTCTTCTTTAGCAGGAAGAACATCATCACCATTAGTATTAATAGATGAACAAGGAATATCAGCGACAACTAATGCTATGGCATATATTAAAGCTTTTGCAACTAAAAAAACTGATTTAACTGTTATAGGAGGAACAAATGCCATCTCAGAATCAACATTGAATGATATAAATAAAGCATTAAGTGCTTGTGAAGCTCCAACAGGAGAGCTTACAGTTCAGTTAATAGAGGCAGTTAGTCTTAATCAAATTGAAGTTCATTTTAATACAGAAATTGATAAGGATTCTTCTAAAAATGTAACAAATTATAAAATAGACGACTCTCAATTAACATCTGCGGATAACTATGGAAAAGCATTAGATGAAAATAGTGCAGTGGCAACGGCACTGGATAATAATACAGTTTTAATAACCCTGGCAAAACCAAGAAAGCAACTTGATAATGTAAAAGTTTCAGTGAATAAAGGAATATTAACCTTAGATAAGAAAAATTATGTAGCTGGTTTTGAGCAAAATGTATTATTTTATGATATTACAGCCCCTACACTGGAATCGGTAACATCACGAGGAAATAATCAAATAACTGTGAAGTTTTCAAAAGCAGTTAATATGAAGAATGTTAATAGTATAAAAAGCAAATTTAAAATAGATGGACTGAATATTGGAAGTTATGCTATGAACAGTGATTCAGATTTGACTAAAATTAAGAATCCTATGATAGCAGAAGAAAAAAATTGGTCAGAAAAAATTGTATTCTATTTTGATTCACCAATTAAAAGTGGAAAGCATACATTAGAAGTTTTAGATGGATATGAAGATTTATTGATAGATGCTGCTGGAATTTCTGTAAAAGGAGAAAGTAAGAATTTTATAATAGATAGCAACAATACTATTCCATTAATTAAATATATAAAAGAAGCTGAAAATGGAGAGGTTGATATTATATTTGATAGATCAATGGATGTAAAAACAGCTAAGGATAAATCAAATTATGAAATAAACGGTAAGAAAGTATCTGATATAGATGGAGCCAGCATAAGCACTTGTAGTGGAGGTACTGTAGTAAAACTTAAACATATAATGGATGGTACAATCAAAGCTGGTTCAAATATAATTTATATAAGCAGTAATGTTAATGATGCTTATGGAAATAAGCTGAAGGATGATAGTAGAATAAGCTTTGAGCATCCTAAAAATGAAATAAAACCAACTGTTACAAAGGTCACTGCAATTGACAGCGAAACTATTCGTGTGCAATTTAATAAAATTGTTAATTATTCTTATGCCACAAGCATATCAAATTATGAATTAAAAGATAGTAAAGGTGTAGATATAACGGAACATATTGATAGAATATACAATTCTAAAAGTGAAACTATTAAAAGTAATACAGATATTTATGATATTAAGTTAAAAAAATTTAATCCATCGGATTCTAAGGATGACTGGAGACTAACAGGCTCAAAATACAATCTTACAATTAAGCATATTGTAGATACAGAAAATCCTTCAAATATGATGAAGGATTATACTGATACCTTAATAGGTACTGATAATATAGCACCAAAGGTAATAGGAATATATTATAGACAAAATAAGTTTCAAGGAAAAGATGGAGTAGTTGTATATTTCAGTGAAGCTATGGATTCAAAAACTATTACAAATAAAGATAATTATAAATTCTTAAATGGAGAAGGAGATAGTAACTTATTACCAAAGAATGCAAGTATAACACCAGGTGGGGATAATAAAAGTGCAGTAATACAATTTCCTTCAAGCTATAAGTTTAAAATAAGTGTTGCAGGAGATAGTAGTATTAACACTGGTATGAGCAATGATGTGGTTAAAATACTAGTATTTAATGTGAAGGATGAAGCTGGAAATGTATTAAGTGGCATCTCATATTCAGATAAAATATATGTTAATACCTATGGAGCACAGGTAAGAGCTAAAACAATTAAGGTTTATTATGATGGAGATGACTTAAAAGCAGATGTTCAATTTAACAGAGGTATAGATAATTTAACTGCCAATGATTTTACATTAGGAGGGATATCACCAACGTCTGCAAATTTTTCAGGAGATAAAGTAACACTTACATTTAAGTATGGATATGCTGCTACTGAAGATGAAAGAAAAGCAGCTCCAGTGATAAGCTTTGCCAATGGAAAAACTAATAATAGTAAAAATACAACTAAAATAGATCTGATAAAAGCTCAAGGACAAAAAGCATATCTTGGAATAAAATCAAATGCTAAAACAACGGATGAAACTGGTGCACCTGTAGCTAGTTTATCTGATAAAGCAGGAAATAGTCAAAATACAATATATGATTATGAGACAGCTCCTAAAACTATTTCACGTTATTGGAGTGCATCAAGGGATGGCAATTCAGGAAAGGTTTATATGACATTTGATACAGTACTGGATGAAAACAGTGGTATAGATACAGATGATTTTATGTTTACAGGTAGTGATGGAACAAATTTGAAAGCCGATTCGGTAAGAATAAATGGTAATACTATTATATTTACATTTAATGATGCATCAGCCTTTAATAATAAAATTGGAATAAGTGTTAAAAGTGCATCATTATCATCATCAATAAGAGCACAAAGAGATGCTGTTGGCAACTATGCTAATTATGTGCCATCAAGTAATGATATAAAAGAAAGAAGTGTAAATGTAACATTTTAATAGTATGTTAACTTTTTACATTTATAGAAGTACACTCTAAATAAAGTAATAATAAGTAGAAATATAAAATTGAATAATAATAGTATTAGGTGCTGACATTTATTGAAAATGCAGTTAAAAGGGAAAGTGGAAGAACCACTGCAGCCCACCGCTACTGTGAGGATGATGAAACCTTATTATGTCACTGGATAATTCTTATCTGGGAAGACAAGGGAGTAAAATGAATCTGAGCCAGGAAACCTGCCTAGTATCTTGTTGATTCTTTCGGAGGGAAAGGTATATACAAAGAAACATTATTTATAATAGATGAACATTACAGGTAATGTCTATAATGAATGCAGGTGGGCTCTTTCGTGGGCTCATTTTTTATGCAGTTTTTACTAAATTTGTTTAGTATTCAAATAAATAAGGAGGTCAGTAGCAATGAAAAATTTAATCACTTAAATATTTTTCTTGAAAATTAATGCTTTACTTGAGAAAACTTAGGGGGGGACAATATGAAAAAAATAATTAGCAAAATAGTACTGCTTTTATTTATGTTCAGTATTACTTTATCTAATATTGGTAATGTACATGCTGATGAAGCTATAGGTAAAAGTAGAATTTTTGGAAAGGACAGAATTGAAACTTCTATAAAAATAAGTGAAAATGGATGGCAAAATGGTACAGATACAGCTATCATAGCTCAAGGCTATGGGTATGCAGATGCACTTTGTGCAGCACCACTTGCTAAAAAGTATAATGCTCCTATATTACTTACAGATAAAAGTGGATTGAATAATGAAACTATTAATGAGTTAAAAAGACTTAAGGTTAAAAATGTTTTTATAATTGGAGGAAATGGAGCTTTATCCTCAAATGTAGAAAATCAATTAAAAAGTTTAGGAATAAATCATATTGAAAGATTATGGGGAAAGGATAGATATGAGACTTCTTTAAAGATAGCTGAAAGTTTAGGAGAAGTAAATGGTGTTGTTGTTACTTCAGGAAATGGTTATGCAGATAGTTTATCCATAGCACCTATTGCTGCTCAAAAAGGAATGCCCATATTGCTTTCAGATAAGAATGATCTTACCGATGGGATAAAAAACTATATAAAAGATAAAAACATAAAAAATGTTTACATAGTTGGTGGAACTGGAGTTATAGATGCAAAAATTCAAAATGGTTTGTCTAATGCTAAAAGATTAAGTGGACAAGATAGATTTGAAACTAATCTTGCTATAATGAATGAATTCCAAAAGGAATTAAAATTTGAAAAAATATTTATAGCAGATGGAGATGGAGTAACTGGATATGAATTTGCTGATGCACTTTCAGGAGCAGTTCTTGCAGCACAAAACTCTTCGCCTTTAGTTCTTGTTTATAAAACTATGCCAGCTAAGACTGCAGAATTTATAAAAGCTAAGATGTCTAACAAAACACAGCTTATAGCCTTAGGTGGTGAGGCTGTAGTAGCAGATAGTATATTAAATGGATTGATTGATTTATTTAATGGTAAAACTGTTCCTACAACAACACCAACTAATACGCCAACGTCATCTGGTGGCAGTTCATCAGGAGGTTCTTCAGGTGGGTCCTCAGGTGGATCTTCAGGGGATAAAACCTTTACTATGACAATTACTAAAAATAATGGGGCTAGTACAATAAAAACATTTACTATGACCATAGACAAAGATAAAGCAAATGAAAATTCAATGGAATATTTAAAGAGTGTAACTAAAGTAACTGAACTGCAAGGGCCAGGCTTTATAAATGGTATAGATGGACTTTTAAATGTATTTTTAAAGGATCTGCCAATTTCAGATAGAAAAGCAGGGTATTATGGTATTGATTGGTTTATATATTTAAATGGAAAACTTACACCAGTAGGTGCAACTGGAGTATATCCTAAAAAAGGAGATACATTAAATTTTGATTATCATGAATGGGATTGGCATGCTTTAGTAGCTCCAGAAACTACAACAATGCCTTTAAATATAGAAAAGGTACCATCTTCGGTTAACTCAGGACAATCCATAAAGCTTAGAGTTACTTGCGTATATAGAGGTGTTTATAATGTAGCAGTAAAAGTAGATGGTAAGCAAGTAGCAGCTACTGACATAGATGGATACGCTACAATAGCTATAAATGGTGCGGGAACACATAAAATAACAGTAGAAAAGGATGGAGCATCAAAGAGTAAGACCGTAACAGTTGCGTCAAGTGGACATGATGATCCAGATATAACTGATTTAGAATTAAAGACAGTAGGTCAAAATTATGATGGAAACGCTAGTGGAAATAAAAGTGAAATAAGTGGAAACGTAATCATTTCTGCAAATAATGTTTCGTTTCAAAATGTAAAGATTGATGGAGAACTTATAATAGATCCAGGTGCAGATGGAAACAGCAATATTACAAATGTTACTGCAAGTAAGATTGTTGTAAAATCTGGAGGAGTAAATAGTATTCACTTTAGTAATGTAAAATCAGATTTAATTGAAATTAACAGTATAAGTAATGTAAGAATTGAAGGAAAAGATGAAACTCAAATAAAAAATACACAGGTAGTAAATAGTTGTGTACTTGATGCAGTGGATTCTAAATCATATTTTGGACAAGTTACTGCTGAAAACAATGATAAAAATGATTGTGGTACTTTAGAGTTAAGAGGAAATTTTTCAGATAACATAGAGGTAAAGTCCAATGTTAAACTAGTTGCTTCAACTAATGCTCCTATTCCAGAAGTTAAAGTGAATTCAGATTCAAAACCAAACGTAAAATTCCAGGGTAAATTTGAAAATGTTAAGGTTGAAAAAGAAGCAACAATAGAAGCAAATAATGCTCAAATATCAAAAGTTGCTGCTGATGCAGATGTTACTATAAAGTTCAATGATAGTACTTCAAATGTAGGCAGCATTGAAAAAGCAAAAGATGTTAAGGTTGAATGTAAAGATAAAGATAACAAGGATATAAAAACAATACCAACAGAAGAAAAAAAATCAGTTTCTGTATTAGGAATAACTTTGGATAAAACAGAAGCAAGTATTACTGAAGGAGATACATTACAGTTAACAGCAGCAGTGAAGCCAGACAATGCAACAAATAAAAATGTAACCTGGTCAAGTAGTGATACATCATCAGTATCGGTAGACACAGGAGGAAAAGTAACAGCAGTAAAAGAAGGTATAGCAACTATAACAGCAACTACAGCAGATGGTAATAAAACAGCAGCTTGTATTATAACTGTAACCAAGCAAAAGCCTTCAAAGGATACTTTTACTTTATTAGTTACCAAGGATAATGGAGCTGCGACATTAAAAAAAGAAACTATGACAATAGATAAAGACAATAAAAATGAAAATGCAATGGAATATTTAAAGAGTATATCTGCAGTTACTGAATTGCAAGGTCCAGGATTTATAAATGGTATTGATGGGCTATTAAATGTGTTTCTAAAGGATATGCCTATAGAGGAGAGAAAGGCAGGTTACTATGGTATTGATTGGTTTATATATTTAAATGGAAGTCTTACACCAGTAGGCGCAACTGGTGTGCATCCTAAAGCAGGGGATATCTTAAAATTTGATTATCACAAGTGGGATTGGCATGCTTTAGTGGCACCAGGAACTATAACAATGCCTTTAACTTTGGAAAGTTTACCATATTCTATTAAATTAGGAGATTCTATAAAGTTTAGAGTTACGTGTGTATACAGAGGAGTTTATGATGCATCAGTAAAAGTAGATGGTAAACAGGTGACAACTACTGATATAGATGGATACGCTACAATAACTGTTAATGGTTTAGGAACACATACAATAACAGTAGAAAAAAATGGAGGCTCCAAAACTAGGACTGTAAATGTTACTGGCAGAGATGAACCTACACAATTAATTCCAGTAACAGGGGTTAGCTTAAATAAGACAGGTGCCAGTCTAAAAGTAGGAGAAGTATTACAGCTAAATGCAGCAATACAACCAGACAATGCTACAAATAAAAATGTAACTTGGACAAGTAGTGATACAACAGTAGCAACAGTAGATGGAAGTGGAAAGGTAACATCACTAAAAGATGGAACAACAATTATAACAGTTACTACAGCAGATGGTAATAAAGCAGCATTTTGTATTGTAAAAGTAACTAAAGGACAAGTTCCAACAACAGATACAAATCTTATCAATATACCTGGTGATGTTAGCTTAAATATAATAGAAACAAAAGAAGGCAATATAAAGTTGCAAGGAAATAGTAAGAACAGCAGTGATATTATTGCTATAACTTTATATGATGAGCAAGGAAATTTAAAATATATTAATCAGATAACAGGATCTATGAATGTGATTACAAAACTTGCTTCAGGAAAATACCATGGATATATAAAAGCTTCAAGCACAAGCATAGTTAATATAGGTGAATTTGAAGTTAAATAAATTAATTTAATATAAAATAATTCTTTAAATTTAAAATTAAATAACTTTTAAGAGGGGATGCAATATGAAAAACGTCAAGGGGAAAATTATTTCTATATTTATGACTTTTATTATGTTAGTAAGTATATTAGGGATAAATGTAGGAAATGTTTTTGCAGATGAAAGTAGTAATGATATAAATGTAAATGTATCAGTAACAGGGGTAAGCTTAGATAAAACAAAGTCAACTCTTGCTGAAGGAGATATAGTACAGTTAACAGCAACAATAGCTCCAGATAATGCAACAAATAAAAATTTAAAATGGTCAAGTAGTGACGAAACAATAGCAACAGTGGATACAACTGGGAAAGTAACAGCAGTAAAAGAAGGAACATCAACTATAACGGTAACTACAGAAGATGGTGAAAAAACAGCAACATGCAGCGTAGATGTGACTAAGAAACAGGTGTTGCCAACAGATAATACTTTTACCATGTTGATTACTAGAGACAATGGAGCTAGTACAATAAAGACTTTTACTATGACTATTGATAAAGACAAGAAAAATGAAAATTCCATGGAGTACTTAAAAAGTGTAACTAAAGTTACTGAATTACAAGGACCAGGCTTTATAAATGGCATAGATGGATTGTTAAATGTATTTCTAAAGGATATGCCTATTGAAGATAGAAAAGCGGGGTATTATGGTATTGATTGGTTTATATATTTAAATGGAAGTCTTACACCTGTAGGGGCAACTGGAGTACATCCTAAAGCAGGGGATATCTTAAAATTTGATTATCACAAATGGGATTGGCACTCTTTAGTAGCACCAGGAACTAAAACAATGCCTTTAAAAATAGAGAATGTACCATACTCTTCTATTGATCCTGGAACTCCTATAAAACTTAGGGTTACTTGTGTATTTAGAGGTGTTTACAATGTATCAGTAAAAGTAGATGGTAAAGAAGTTGCAACTACTGATATAGATGGGTACGCTACAATAGCTATAAACGAAGCAGGAGAGCATACTATTAGAGTTGAAAAAGATGACGCCTATAAAGAAAAGAAAACCACAGTAAAAGCAGTAGAAAATAAAGTAACAGCAATAGACTTAAATAAAACAGAATCAACTCTTACTGAAGGAGAAACAGTACAGTTAACAGCGAAAGTACAGCCAGATAATGCAACAAATAAGAATGTAATTTGGAAAAGCAGTGATGAAACAATAGCAACAGTAGATGCAAGCGGAAAAGTAACTTCGTTAAAGAAAGGGACAACAACAATAACAGTTACTTCAGCAGATGGACAAAAAACAGCAACTTGTAATGTAACAGTTGCTAAGGTAGAGAAAAAAGACTATACAAAATCTATAAATAATCTTATAGATGGAATAAGCTCAACTATAACAATTGATAACTGTGATGATTGGTTAGCACTAGGACTTAATAAAACGGGAAAGAAAATACCAGAAGGGTATCTTTCAAAATTAGAGCAAAGAATAAAAGCGGCTACAAAAAATGGAGTATTAGATTTAGGAAATCCTACTGAATATGAGAGACTTACTTTAGCAGTATTAGCATGTGGAGGTAATCCCACTAATATTGCAGGACAGAATCTTATAGAAAAAATATATAACAACAATAATATGGCTGATCAGGGAATAAACGCTTATGTATTTGGGCTTATAGCTTTGCAAGCAGGAAACTTTAATATACCTAATAATGCAGTATGGACTAAAGAAAAATTAATTAATACAATTTTGAGTTATCAAGAGGATGGTGGATGGTCATATGGTGGTGGTTCAGCAGATCCAGATATGACTGCTATGGCTGTTTCAGCATTAGCTCCATATTATAGTACAAATGCAGATGTAAAATCAGCTGTAGATATTGCAATAAGTAGATTGTCACAAATTCAAGATGCTAATGATGGAGGGTTTGCATCTTATAAAACAAAAAATAGTGAAAGTTGTTCTCAGGTTATAATAGGTCTTTGTGCTAATGGAATAGATCCTACTATAGATGGTAGATTTATAAAAAATGGGAAAAATCCAATAGATGCACTTTTGACTTTTGCAACAGGTGACAATAAAGGATTTGGACATGCAGATAATACTATAAATGGTATGGGCACAGAACAGGGATTAGAAGCACTAGCAGCATATAAGCTTTTTAAATCAGGAAAAGGATCTATATATTCAGGGTTTACTATCAAAAAGCCAGATAGTAAAACTATGAAAATAACCAATATAACAACAAAATCAGAATTTAGTTTAGGTGATGATGCTAAAATATCCATAAAGGTTGAGAATAATTCTGATAAGGATCAAGATGCATCATTAGTATTAGCATTATATGACGGTAATGGTGAATTTGTCGATTATGTATGCGGAAACCAGACTATTAAAAAAGGAGATTCATCTATTTTAACTAGTATGTTAAAGCTTCCATCACAAGGAGTATACACATTAAAAGGTTTTGTATGGGATACTTTAGAAGCTATGAATCCACTTTCGGATATCATAGAAATACATGTTAAATAGAAAAATTTAAAAGTGAACTTTAGAGAATGGCTATTTTATTAGTCATTTTCTGAAGTACTTTATTCAATGGCTGGCACTTATAATAGTTACATTCTATTTAGATGAGAGGTATGAGAAGTGCTTGATAAGGAAGTGAAAAAGGAAAATGTTGAAAAATAAAAATACAGTTTTAGTGAAGAAAGGTATTGCAGAGGATAAAGCTAAATACTACAAAGATTTCAAAGTATATCATGTACTAACTGCTACTCTTATTTTTATATCCATGATAATTATGATATTTTCTAATGATAATCCTGTAATATTAGCATCTGTTTATGTTTTTATTGTATCAATGATAATTTGTTCTAGAGAAAAACGGAAGTTTAAAACAGGTTTTTACTACTTTATACCAATTGCTGTTTTGATAGTAGTGATTAATATGTTTTTTGTAAGCTCTGGAAGTATTACTCTTTTTTATCTATTTCATAAACGATTTACTTTAGAAGCAGTAGTATATGCTATAGTTTTTTCTTTTAAGTTTCTAGCTGTTATATATATCTTTCTAATATTTGAAAGCATGATCGATACTGATAGAGCAGTATCCTACTTTTCTTCAGTAATGCCAAAGTCAACACTGATGCTTATGATAAGCTTTAAACTTATACCAAGCATGAGAGACAGATTTAAGAATTTAAAGGAAATATATGAAATTAGAGGAGTAAGGTTTAACAAGAAAAAATCTAAAGAAAAGACTGCCAGTTACATTCCTGTACTTTCAATATTATTGGAGGACTCTATGGAAGGCTCCTTTGCAATAGGAGAAGCTGCTTATGTAAGAGGATTTCTAAGTGGAAATAGGAGTGTGTATGAAAGACAGAAATTTTACATTAGAGATTACAAAATAATAGTATTAAGTATTGCTCTTATTATATTTTATGGAATAGCAGAATTTAAAAATTGGGTAAAGTTTAATATATACGATGGAGTAACCATTATAAACTTTATAAACATTGGTATAGCTGCAATTTTTGCATTTGTTGTATGTATTACTTTACTTGTAATCTTTAATAGTGAGGAGAAGAAAGATGGCTTTTATAGAGATTAACAATTTAGAATTTACTTATCCTATGGAAAAAAAGAAATCCCTTGTAAATATAAACTTATCCTTAGAGAAAAATTCCATTCTTCTTATAGCTGGAAAATCTGGGTCTGGTAAATCTACTCTTGCGAGAGCGGTAGTGGGGACTGTTCCTAACTTCTATGGAGGGACTATAGGCGGTGAAATAAAAATAGATGGAAAGTCTTTATGGGAAATGAAGCATAAAGAGAGGTCAAGAGAAGTAACTATGGTTTTTCAAGATCCAGAAAGGCAGCTTATGATGAATAAGGTACATAGAGAAGTGGCTTTTGGATTGGAGAATGTTGGAACTGATGAAAAGGTCATAAAAAGAATGGTTTATGAAGCACTTCAATTTTTAGGAATACTTCATCTTGCAGAAAGAGATATAACCTCTTTATCAGGAGGAGAAAAGCAAAAGGTAGCAGTTGCATCTGCACTTGTATATATGCCTAAGTGCATAATTTTAGACGAACCTACCTCCCAATTGGACCCTTCGGCAGCGGAAGAGGTTATGAATTTAATAAAAAAAATAAATGAAGAATTAGGGATAACCATAATTGTCATTGAACACAGAGTAAACAGGTGGTTTGATGCGGCAGACTCTATAGCTATTATGGATAAAGGAAGATTAAAGTTATTTGGAAATAAAGAAAATTTTTATAATAACTGTAGTGAAGATCAATATATTTTTATGCCAGATTATTTGAAATTTTTGAAAAAGGCAAATTTCAAATCTATGCCAAAAAGTTTTAAGGACGCCAGGATAAGATTTTTAAATAGTGATATAAAAATTAGAAAAGAAGAAAGTACACCTAAAGAAAAAAATGCTGAAAATTTACTTGAAATAAAAAAGATGAGCTGCAAATATTATTCTAAAGAAGTTTTAAGTGATATAAATTTCAAGATAAATAAAGGTGATTTCATAAGCATAATGGGAGCTAATGGTGCTGGAAAAAGTACTCTTTTAAAAACTATTATGGGCATTAAAAAGTATAAAGGTTCTATAAAGCTTCATGATGATAATGTAAAAAATATGGATATAAGGGAGGTAGCTAAACATATAGGATATGTTTCTCAAAATCCTAATGATTATCTGTCAAAAGATAGTGTTTATGATGAAGTTAGATTTACTATGGATAACTATGGTTCATATGATGGGGCGGTAATAGAAAAGGTTTTAAAGGATCTTGAAATATATGATGTTAAAGACAAGAATCCAAGAGATTTGAGTGGTGGACAGAAACAAAGAGTTGCCATAGCATCTATTTTAGTATTAAAACCAGAGATAATATTACTGGATGAACCTACAAGAGGGCTTGAAAGTGATCTTAAAGATAGATTAGGCAATATATTAAAGAAACTCAATGATCAGGGAACAGCAATTATACTTGTAACTCATGATACAGATTTTGCTAGTAAATTTTGTACAGGCTATATGATTATGTTTAATGGCAGAATTATAGCAAAGGGAGCAAGAGAAGATATTTTAGGACAGGGCATATTTTATACTACATCCATTAATAAGCTGGTAAGGGATAAGGATAAAAACATATTTACTTTAGAAGAAGCCTTAAGAAGGTGCAGCTTATGAAAAAGCTTATAATTTTTCTTACTGCTGTTATTATTTTCATTATAATGGCATTGACAGTTAAAAGCTCCTTTGAAGCAGGGGTATCTATAATTTGCACCTTAAGTGTGTTTTTAATACTATTTATGAGCTACTTCTATTTTGAAAAATCTAATGCGGGTACAAAGGAAATTGCTGTTATTGCTACTTTAAGTGCTTTTGCATCAGTTTCTAGAATGGCCTTTGCGCCTATTCCAAATGTAAAACCTGTAACTTTTCTTGTAGCATTAACTGGTTTTGTGTTTGGTCCCTATGAAGGTTTTTTAGTAGGAAGTACTACAGCTTTTTTATCTAATATGTTTTTTGGTCAAGGACCTTGGACACCATGGCAGATGTTTTCCTGGGGAGTAGTAGGAATTATAGGAGGCTTTTGGGGAAAAAGAAATAAAAAAGTATCAGCTATGAAATTCTCAATAGCTTGTTTCTTTCTTGGTGTCATGTTTGATTGGATTATGGATATACAATATGTAGTGGGATTTGTAAGACCTCTAAATATATGGACTTTTCTAGGAGGATATATGTCTGGTTTGACATTTGATGTTTTACATGGAGGAGGCTCTTTTATATTTTCAATAATTTTTTATGATAGCTTTCTTCCAGTACTACAAAGGTATAAAAGAAAACTAGATGTAAGTTATATCAAGAATAATAAAAAGTTGGGAGGGGTTAGTTATGGACAAAAATAAAAAGAAATATCTAATAGCTGTAGCAGCTTTTATTGTGTTTTTTGTTATGTTTGTATTTGGAATTAAAGCCCAGAGAATGTATGCAGAAACTCTTACAAATAAACAAGAAGCTGCTCACAAAGTTGAAAGTAAAGTTGCTAAAACTAAACCAAAGACAGATAAAACTGTAAAAGAGAATGCCAAAGCACAAGATGTAAAAAGCAATACTGCTGCGTTAGCTCAAACAGCTGCAAAAGCAGATGAAAGTAAAACCAAAACTAAAGAAGAGGTTTCAAATTCCAGCCCAAGTAGTGCAAGTACTTCACAAAAAAGTCCAATAGTGAAAGCAGCATCTAGTGTAAATGTTAAGGTTAAACCAGAAGATCCTGATAGTCAAATGACTTTACAGATAATTGATGCAGTAAATGGAAATAAAATGATTTTACAGAAAGACATCAGCAGCATGGATGGTGAAACAGTAGGATATATAACAGAAAGAATTTTAGATGATGCCAGGATAAAATTTAAAGCTACAGGATCTGCATCTACTGTATATTTTGCTGCTATAGATGGTCTTGAAGAAAAGAAAGCAGGAAAGATGTCTGGATGGTGTTATTATGTTAAGAAAAATGGTGACGCTAGATTTCACAAACCCAATGTAGGAAGTGGACAGTGGATATATCATAAAGGTGATGTGGTGGTTTGGAAGTATCTTGCAGATGGAATACATGATGGATATGAGGATGATTGGGGTAAAAGTAGTTTTTAAAAATGAAATCCAATAAAAATTTAAAATATGTTAAAGAGGAGTGGATGTAAATGTCAAAGGGAAAAAGTAAGTATATACTTATAGCAGCAATAATAGCTTCAACCATTTTCACTAGTGGTGCTGTTAAGGCAAAAGAATTAAATAGAGAAACTACAGATGCTCATAAATCATGGAATTTAGAATTTAATCAGGATGTAGATTTTAATGATGAAGCTAAAAGTAATATAACTGTAGTAGATAGTAAAGGAAATGTTTTAGTTACAAATATAAGACTAGGAAATAGTAAAACCATAATAGTTGATGCTCCTAAGGAAGGATATAAACTAGGGGAACACTATGTAATAAATATAAATAATAAGCTTCGTTCTAAAAAAAATAAACAGTTAAAGGAAAATGTAAAGTGTAATTTTATAGTAAATGCTAATGAAGATATTTATGGAAAAAAAGTAGATAATGCACTGCAGCTTGGAACGAATAAAATATTGGAGGAATTTAAAAAAGGTTCAGGAGACGATTGGGAAGCACTAGTCTTATCAAGGTATGGAAAGGAAGTTCCTGCAAACTATTTAAGTAATCTAGAAAGTAATTTAAAAGCTTGTAATGGTATTATGGGTCAACCTACGGACTATGAAAGAACTACTTTAGCTTTAATGGCTATAGGAAAAGATCCTACTAATTTCAATGGATATAACTTGATAGAAAAAATATATAACAATGGAGATATGCAAAATCAAGGTATAAATGCCTATATTTTTGCACTTATAGCTTTAGATTCTGGTAAATTTAATGTACCAGAAAATGCTGTTTGGACAAGAGAAAAGCTTATAAATGAAATATTAATGGGTAGAACTGAAGATAAAGGATGGTCCTATGGTGGAGATACTGCAGATCCAGATATGACAGGGATGGGACTTATAGCTTTAGCACCTTATAAGGATAGAAGTGATGTAAAAACTGCTATAGATCAAGCAGTAAATAGGCTTTCTGCTATACAAAATGCCGATGGTGGTTTTTCTTCATGGGGAACGGTTAATAGTGAAAGTTGTTCTCAGGTTATTATAGCTTTGTGTGCTAATGGAATAGATCCTACAGGAGATAAGTTTACTAAAAATAATAAGAATGCCTTAGATGGATTACTTCAATATCAGGTAGATGGTGGTGGTTTTTATCATACAAAAGAAACTGGATATAATGTTATGGGAACAGAACAGGCGCTTCAAGCACTTGAAGCTTACAAAATGTTTAAAGAAGGAAAAGGAGGCCTATATATTTTTAAATAAAGAAAGCATTTAAAAGAGAGGTAAGCTCAATATGAAAAAGCTTATAATTACTTTTACAGCAGTTATTGTTATATTTCTTATGCTAATAACATTAAATAAGGATATGCAGACGGGGATTTCTTTGATTATTACATTAGGAGTGTTTTTCATACTTTTTATGAGTTATTTTTATTTTGAAAAATCTAACTCAGGTACAAAGGAAATAGCTATAATAGCAACTTTAAGTGCCTTTGCAGCAGTTTCTAGAATGGCTTTTGCGCCTATTCCAAATGTAAAACCTGTAACTTTCCTTGTAGCACTTTCTGGTTTTGTATTTGGTCCCTATGAAGGCTTTTTAATTGGGAGCACTACAGCTTTTTTATCCAATATATTTTTTGGTCAAGGACCTTGGACACCCTGGCAGATGTTTTCATGGGGACTTGTGGGAATACTATCAGGAATATGGGGAAAAAGAGGAAAAGGAGTTTCTGCTGTAACATTTTCCATAGTATGTTTTGTGTTCGGTTTTATGTTTGATTGGATTATGAATGTATGGTATGTATCTGCTTTTATAAAACCCATAAGTATTAAAAGTATTATAGGAGCATATATAGCAGGTTTGACCTTTGATATTTTACATGGAGGAGGATCCTTTATATTCTCCATAATTTTTTATGATAGTTTTTTACCAGTACTGAAGCGCTATAAGATGAAGCTTGATATAAGCTATATCAAGTGATTCTTAGACTCAGGTGGAGTTTGCTTGTAAGGAATACCTCTTACCTGAGCAAGCTCGTAAAATGCCATTTAGGCATTTTACCCATCTGAGTCTTAGAAGAACTTATCCAGGCGCGTAGCAGTGCTTATCCCCCAGTTAAGTAGAGAGCCAAAATCTATGATTTTGTGCGAATCACTTACTCCTTCGACAATAGGAGAAGGAGTTTTATATAAAGAAAGCAGGGGGGTATTAGCAATGGTAGCGATCGGATAAATTTATAAAAATTAGGTGGGAATTGAAATATGAATAAAAATAAAAAGAAATATGTAATAGCAGCATCAGCTTTTGTTATCTGTTTTCTTTTGTTTATTTTAGCTGTTAGAGTACAAAGAATGTATGCTGCTAATGTTACTAATGAACAGTCAACTTCTCAAAAAAAGCAGAGCAATACTACAAAAAGTGAAGCTAAAAAAAGTATAGATGTAAAAAATGAAAAAGAAAATAAAAAAGAAGATAAAAAGGCCGAAGACAGTTCTACTAAAGCAGCTGCTGCTAAAAATAAGGAGAGTAGTAATACACAAACAAGCACTACAGCAAATATATCTGGTGCAAGTAGTTCCAGCGAAAGTAATACACAAGCAAATTCAGAAGTTAAGCCATCTGCTGCTGAAAATATAAAGGTAAAACCAAGTGATCCAGATGAACAATATTCATTTCAGTTTATTGATACAGTTAATGGAAATAATGTGTTTTTGAAAAAGAATGTTGATAATATGGAGGGAGATACTGTAGGCTATATTACGGAAAAACTTTTAGATGAAGCAAAAATAAGTTTTAAGGCAACCGGTTCAGCATCTACTATATATTTTGCTGCTATAAATGGACTTGAGGAGAAAAAGGCAGGAAAGTTGTCTGGATGGTGTTACTATGTAAGAAAAAAAGGAGAAAACGAATTTGAAAAACCTAATGTAGGAAGTGGACAATGGATATATCATAAAGGAGATATCATAGTTTGGAAATATCTTGCTGATGGAATACATGATGGTTACTCTGACGACTGGATGAAATAACTTAATTTGTCATAATATTAGAGTTTACAATAATTTAATTAAAATTTTATAATTTATTGACAAACGAGAGTAAAAGATGTAATATTGATATAAAGATATTTACAAATTTAATAATATTTGGTACAGGCTTCCCTGATGGGAATTAATAGGGAAAGTGGTGAAAAGCCGCTGCAGCCCCCGCTTCTGTAAGGATGATGAAACTCACAATATACCACTGAAGGCATGAGCCTTTGGGAAGGTGTGAGGAGTAAGAAGATTCTAAGTCAGTATACCTACCTGTTCCAATGGATATAGTGCTCTCGGAGGGAGAGATAAGTATCGAGCGATGTTGTGATTTTAGTTTTTAAGCTAAAACTGTATTCGTGTCGTATATTGAAGACCTTCGAAAGAAGGTCTTTTTTTATTTAACTCAATTTTTGAAGTTTAAAAATAATGCGAAGCAACCTTCTTTTCAGAGGACAATTGACAGAGGACAATGAAGGTGAGTTTTCCTCCTTTCGTCAGAAAACTAATTTATTTTAAATCTTGTTTTGCTAATGCAAAATAAGCTTGAAATTTATATAAATCAGCAATATTTCGCTTTAGCGAAATGAGTCATCAAAAATTTAATTACCTAAGTTTCGTACAAACGAAACTTTAGTAGTTTCCATATTATAGTTTCCAAAAAATAAATAATGGATAATACCAAGCCTTGAAGTATAATTTTCTTTGCAGAGAAAAATTAAGAAAGGC
>NZ_JABBNI010000021.1 GCF_012926525.1 Clostridium muellerianum | reverse complement strand
TGCCTTTCTTAATTTTTCTCTGCAAAGAAAATTATACTTCAAGGCTTGGTATTATCCATTATTTATTTTTTGGAAACTATAATATGGAAACTACTAAAGTTTCGTTTGTACGAAACTTAGGTAATTAGCAAGAGATACTCCCAACTTTTAGTAAGAGGGAGTATTTTTTTATGTAATTTAATGAAGATTATGTTTATAGTGTAAAGGTAATAAACATAATCTTTATTAATGTATTAGTAATGATAAACATACTACTAGTAAAGACAGCAAAGGAATTGCTAATGACATTAAAGTAAAGGGAAATGTTGTTACATGGGGAGAAAAGCAAGGAGATATTATTATAGCTAAAAAATTAGTTGTATTTAAATATAATTAAAAATGCTAAGAAAATAAATTTTATAGGTATTTTACTTTAATTTTTACAAAAGCATGAATATAATGTTATAATTATACAAATATATATAATTCTAGTGGTTGGAAGGAAGGATAAATTTGAAAAACAAAGATGCTTATAAAATAGAAATGATGTAGAAAGTACTAAAGAGAAAACAGTATTTAGAATAATATTTCTTTGTTAAAGTCATTAATGTTTGGAATATATAACATAGTATATATCAATTTTAAATTTTGTTACATGTGATTAAGAAATTTAAAGATTAACATTATCTTAATGTTAAATGTGATAAAATTATTTAGTACATATATATACTAAATAATTTTATAAAAGGTGATTAAAAATGAACTTATTGATTATAGAAGATGATAAAGATTTATGTGAATTACTTGAAAGAGGACTAAAAAAATATGATTATAACTGTGATTTAGCTTATGATGGAAAAGAGGGATTATATAAAGTAGATATTAATGAATATGATGCTGTTATTTTGGATATTAATTTACCACAAATAGATGGAATTGCTGTTTGCAGAACTATAAGAAAAAAATCTATTGATATACCCATATTAATGCTGACAGCTAGGACGGATACTGATGATAAAGTATTAGGACTAGATAGTGGAGCGGATGACTATTTAGGCAAGCCTTTTGAATTTAAAGAATTAAGGGCAAGATTACATGCTTTAATTAGACGTAATTATAATAAAACATCTAATATAATAACAATGGGAAATTTATATGTGGATACTAAAAGTAAGATAGTAAAGATGAATGAAAAATTGATTAAGCTAACTGCAAGGGAATATGATATATTGGAATTATTATCATATAGTTATCCTAATATAATTTCATCAGAAGAAATTATTGAACATGTATGGGCAGATGATTCTAAGCAATTTTCTAATGTTGTTAGAGTACATATTACTAATTTGAGAAGAAAGCTTAGAGAAAGCAATGGAAAAAGTTTAATTGAAACATTAAAAGGAAAGGGATATAGAATATGCTTAAAATAAAAAATAGAATAGCATTATTATATAGCTTACTCACTATATTTTTAATTATTTTGGTTGCAACTCTTTCATATTATTTGTTAAAAATAAATGTTCAAAAACAGCCTATAATGAAAAATCTTAATTTGAACAAACAAATTTTAGATGAAAGTTATAAAAACAATAGTTTTGAAAATATGATAAGTGAAATTTATGATAAAAGTAAGTATTATGTAACAACAGACAAAACAGCATATAAAAATAGTAAACCATCATATAAAATTAAAACAGATACAGAAAAATCAGATATCTATGTAATGGAAGACATCCCTAATAGTAACGGAATAGTAATATTAGAATATCCATCGTACTCTAGATGTTATGCTAGTATAGCATATAAATTTGATCAGAAAGAAACTCCTAAAAAAACAAGTATAATTGGAGAAGTTAAAAAAAATGGAGCTTCAACTGTAAATAGTGAATCAAATAAACTTTTGCATAATGATAACCTATCTTTTCCTAGTTTATATGAAATTATAAATAAAAATAACAGTTTATCCAGCACACTTAATAATCAAATTAAAAATCAGAATACTAAGAATAATGTTTTAGCTATAACTACATCACAATTTGAACATATTTTTATGAATAACATATACAATAGATTTAATTATATTATTCTAATAATGATTATTATAATTGTATTAATAAACTTTATTTTTAGTGGAAGATATGCTAAGTTTGCATTAAAACCATTAATGGAATTTACCAGGAAAGTTAAAGAGCAGGGAGAATTTAAGGATATAAAATTTATTGAATTGCCAAAGACTAAGGATGAAATATATGAACTTACTAATGCTTATAATGAAGCACTAGGAAAAATAAAGACTTCGTACGAAGATTTGAGAAGATTGAATTCTTATGCATCCCATGAACTTAGAAATTCTTTAGCTGTTTTAAGGGCTAAGCTTGAGGTAGGAGAGGAAACAGATAAGATTACATCGTATATTGATAGGCTAACAGGAATTATTAATGATATTTTAGCTATGTCAACGCCTCAGCTATCTAATAATAATGAATTGGTTGATATAGCTTTAATATGTGCTGAGGCAGTTGACAATTATGCTGGCGTTTTTAACAATATAAATCTTGAGTTACCAGAAGATGGTGTAGGATTAATCAAAGGAAAAGAAATTTGGATAGAAAGATGTATTGAAAATCTTATTGGTAATGCAATAAAATTTGTTGACAGAAATAAAGAAATTAATGAAATAAATATTTATGTATCAGAGGATGATAAAAATATTAATGTTACAATTTATGATAATGGTATAGGAATAGATGAAACTAAATTAAATCGAATATTTACTCCTTATTATGGAACTAACAGTAAAGTAAGCACAGGAATTGGACTTGCATATATTAAGCATGTAATGTCATTACATAAGGGCACAATATTTCTAGAAAGCAAAAAAGGCGAATATAGCAAGTTTTTATTGATGTTTCCCAAAAATTAACAGGAATGAATTTTATAGAATAAGTATAATTCTTGGATAACAATTTTGCATGACAGAAAAGTTATCTTTTGGGTCGAGAATTAATAAGGTTGCAGATGATGAGGTTAGTCTGGCTATAACTACTAATGAAGATTTGATAATGAAATATTTGAAACAAAGTTGGTTATAATGGAATGAAAATCTGGTAAAGGATTTTATGGAATTCAGACATATGGAGCAGATTTTACAATAAAATATGTAGTATCCTACAAATTATCTTGTAAAATTTTGTTTGTTTTGAGAATAGATAATATTTTCAAACCGAGTTAAAATCAACTTGTCAATAATTAAATTATATTTGGGAGGAAAATTAAATGGCAGGTTTATCATTAAGGCATGTTTACAAAGTATATCCAGCAAATGTTACGGCAGTTAAAGATTTTAATTTAGAAATAGAAGATAAAGAATTTATAGTATTTGTTGGACCTTCAGGATGTGGAAAATCTACTACATTACGAATGATAGCTGGGCTTGAAGAAATATCACAAGGAGAGTTATATATAGGAGATACTTTAATTAATGAAGTGTCACCTAAAGATAGGGATATAGCTATGGTTTTTCAGAATTATGCCCTATATCCTCATATGACAGTATTTGATAATATGGCATTTGGACTAAAATTAAGAAAAGTGCCTAAAGATACTATAAAAAAACAGGTTACAGAAGCAGCTAAAGTATTGGGGATAGATCACTTGTTAGATAGGAAGCCAAAAGCTTTATCAGGAGGTCAAAGGCAGAGGGTTGCTATGGGTAGGGCTATAGTAAGAAATCCTAAAGTCTTTTTATTAGATGAACCGTTATCAAATCTTGATGCTAAATTGAGAGTTCAAATGAGAAGAGAAATAGCAAAGATACATAAAAGAACGCAAACTACATTTATATATGTTACACATGATCAAACAGAAGCTATGACTTTAGGAACAAGGATAGTTGTTATGAAGGAAGGAATAATTCAACAAGTTGATACGCCTCAAAATATTTACAATAAGCCAGTTAATGTATTTGTAGCAAGCTTCATAGGAAGTCCTCAAATGAATTTTATTGATGCTGAAGTTATTGAAAAAGAAGGAAAAGTCTGTTTATCATTTCAGGAAGAGGTATTATCTCTGCCAAAAGATAAAGGTGGTATAGTTAAGAAACAAGGATATGTTGGGAAAAATGTTATAATGGGCATAAGACCAGAAGATTTGGATGATGATGAAGAATTTATAACTAGAAATAAAGAACATATAATAACTGCTTATGTGGAAGTAACAGAGCATATGGGAGCAGAAACATATCTTTATTTAAAAAAGGAGAGTTCTAGTATTACAGTGAGAGTTACAGGTACTTCAAAGGCTAAAAATGGTGATAAAATAGAAGTTGCTATGAATGCATTTAAAATACATGTATTTGATAAAGAAACAGAACAAGTTATAGTTTAAATAGTATGAGGTTTCTAGTGAGTGATTTCAAAAATTTTAAAGAAATTTTTATATTTATTAGTATACTTTTTATATTAGGAAGAAAATAAACAGTAATATGGATTTTTAATTAAGTTTGAACCTATACTTGTAATAAACTGTACCCTTTGCCGAGTACACAATAAAACAGGCTGTCCACCTAGAGCTTAGCTTCTAGATGGACAGCCTGTTTGTGTCTATCTTACAGGGTATAGATTACCTCTTTGTGATAGTTATCTTAATGTTATCTTAACATTAATTTTGATAGAATCAGATTTAAAGAATGTGAAAATATTTAGTATATTTTTAAACAACTATTTTTATATGTCCAAAATCAAGATCATTATATCTCATTATTACAGTACTTAAAAGAGCTCGGGTATACTTGCTCTTTTAGCCATTAATTATTTCATTTAATAATAGTTGTAAGAAAGGAAAGGAAAACTGAATGATAATGAAAAGAAATAAAATTATAACTATTGCGATAATTGTAACAATTATTGCAATAATAGGAATATATCCAATGATTAATAAAAAAGGTTTAAATACTAGCAATAATATGAATAATTCAAATCCTTTAAAAATTTATATTTTAGCATATAATGGAGAAATAAATGATCATATCCTTCAATCTACTATAAGTGAATTTAAATCAAAGTACCCACAAATTAAAATTGAAAAAGTAATGTTTGATATAAATAAAGATGGAGGATTTGACGGATATTGTAAAAAAATACTTAATGATACTTTATCAGGGGAAGGACCAGATATATTATATTTGGACATTATTAATGCAAAAAAGCTTCAAAAATCACTTATGCTTGAAGATTTGAAACCTTTTATAGAAAATGATAAGGATTTTAAGAAGGAAGATTATAATGCTACAGTTATAAATGCAGGAATGTACAAAGGAAAGTTAACATTAATGCCATTAAATTATTATGTAATGCAGTATGCAACTACAGTACAACTATTAAAGAATAACAATATTAATTTAAAAGAAAATTGTTCTCAAAATGATTTTATAAAAGCAATAGAACCATATATTGCTTCAATAAATGGAGATAAAAATAAAATTTTATTTCCTGCACCTATAAGAATAACTGATTTTTTAGCAAGTAGTGGTATTGATTTTATTGATTATGAAAATAAAAAAGTACATTTTGATAAACCGGAGTTTAAGGAAATAATAGAAAATTATAAAAAGATATATAAGACATCAAAAAAAGAAGAAGATATGCAAGGTTATGAAGGAAATGAAGGAATAAATGGGCTGAAAAATGGAAATACATTATTTTCAGGAGATAAAATGTTTATAGCAGGTCAATTATTATCTTTAGAAAGTGTGATAAATGGTAGTACAAAAGAGGAACCAGTTATAAATAATTTCCCAGCTTATAAAGAAAAGGATACAGTAAATGCAATTGTAGGGCATTCTATGGCAATAAGTAAAAAGACCAAAAATAAAAATGCTGCATATAATTTTATAAAAATTGCTTTAAGTGAAAAAATACAGTCACCAGAGGAGAATTTAAGAATACAATGCATGCCAGTTAATAAAAAAGCAGCAGAAAATATAAAGAAGCAATATATATCAAAAGAAGTTGGAAAAAGTCAAGATGATTATACATCAACTAAAATAATAAATCAGAAATTATCACAAAACTTTGAAAGATATTATAACAAAATAACAAACAAAGTAGAAAAAGCTGTTATTACAGATTATACAATTGAAAATTTAATGAAAGAATGTTTAAAGCCATATTTTCAGGATAAGGAATCTTATGAAAGTGCAGTAAAAGTGTTAGAAAATAAAGTGAAGCTGTATATTAATGAATAAAGAGGTATAGGAACATGAAATCTAAGTATAATGTAAATAAAATAATAACTACAATTGTAATTATTGCTTTAGCTGTTACAATTGGGTATGTAGTTGTAAAAATGAAGAGCAACAATAAAGCTAGTATTAACACAAATAATGAGAAAAAAACAGTAGAAAATACTAAAGATACAGATAGTAATAATGTAAATAAAGTAGATAAAAAGAAAGAGAAAGATAATGAATCTAAAACAAGTGTAACTGAAAATAACTCAGATTTAAAAGGTTTTATTAAAGAAAGGACTGGAGATAAGATAATAATTTTAAAAACTATTCAAAAAGATGGTATTACAAAAGATATTCCAAATGCAGAAAATGATCCTAATGCTAAAGAAGTAATTAAACTTAATAAAGATACAAAAGTTATACTACGTAATATTATAGGTGGAGGGGAGAGCCACATTGATAAAACTGGAAGCTTGGATGATGTTAAACGTGATACATTCGTTCGTGTAAGTAGTGAAAAACAAGAAGATAGTATTATAGCTAAAACTATAATTATATTTACATTTAACAAATAGTTTAAAAGATAATACTCAAAAATAACTAGTAAAGTTATCTAGTGTATTTTGTTCATATTAATGCAAACAGAAGGTGTTTTTTATATGTACAAAAATATAACTAGTAATTTTACTTGTTATTTTTTTATATGACTAAGCATTATGTTATCCTACTAGTACCATTGATAATACTCTGATGGGACTGGATGAAAATGGCTATCAAAGTATGGTACAACCATTGCTGGATGCAGGATAGGTTTTTTTTAAGTTTAGATGAGGTAGTATTCCTTATAAGTAAATTTCACCTGAATTTAAGAATCACCTGATAATTCTTTAAGGTTTAATTAGAAAATTTTGAAGAAATAGTTCCTATACTGCATTATTATGGATATAAAGAGGTTTTGTAATTAAATACAATTATGAGGATAACTTCAAAACATAATCCACGAAAAGAATTCTTTTTAATATGATGTGTTTTAGATAATGAGATATGTATAATAGTACCTTAATGTTATCTTAACATTAACTTTGATAAAATTAGACTTAAAAAGAGGAAAGGATGGAATTTATGAATTTAAGGAAAAGAGAAAGTATTACAGCATATATTTTTGCGTCTCCTTCTATAATAGGATTTCTTTTATTTTTTTGTATTCCTTTTATAATAAGCTTATTTTATTGTTTTACTCAGGGAGTAGGAGATGTAGAATATGTAGGATTTCAGAACTTTGTAGATTTATTCCATAATGATGCATTTATGTTAGCTTTTAAAAATACATTGATTTTTAATGTAGTAAGTGTACCGGCGGTTATGATAATATCTTTAGGGATTACTCTTATTTTAAACAGTAAGATAAAAAAGGGATCTTTTTTTAGGACAGTGCTTACATTTCCCTTAATAATACCACTAGCCTCAGTAGTACTAGTATGGCAGATATTTTTTGGACAAACTGGTGTATTTAATGGAATGCTTTTAAAGTTTGGAATAATGGGGCCTGATTGGCTTAAAACAAATTGGTCTTTTTATATACTGATTTTGTTATACATATGGAAAAATTGTGGATACAACATGATAATATTTCTTGCAGGATTGAACAATGTACCTAAAGAGTATTATGAAGCAGCTTCTATAGATGGATGTGGAAAAGTGAGTATGTTTTTTAGAATAACTTTACCTTTAATTATGCCTACAATATTCTTTGTTTTTATAATTTCAATAATAAATTCACTAAGAGTATACAGAGAAGCTTATTTACTTTCAGGACAATATCCAGCCTCTAGTATATATATGCTCCAGCATTTTATGAATAATAATTTTACTAATTTAAACTATCAAAGATTGTCAACGGCATCAGTTATAGTGTTTATTCTTGTGGCAGTTTTAGTTTATTCTTTATTTAAGCTTCAAAAGAAATATGAGGTATAGGGGGAGTTTAATTATGGAAAAGAAAAATAAAGTAGTAGAAATAATTAAATATACAATTTTAATTATTTTTTCAATAACCGCCATAATACCTGTAGTATATATGATATCAAGTTCTTTTATGGGTGTATATGAAGTAAAGAATGCAATTGAAAATTACAAATTCCATATTATACCAGATTCTTTTACATTAATTCAGTATTATGAGATTTTGCTTAGAAAACCTGATTTTTTAATTAAATTTTGGAATTCTGTAATATTAGTTGTTCCAATAGTTATTGGACAAATAGTAGTGTCTACTTTTGGAGCATATGCTTTTGCAAAAATGAAATTTCCTTTTAAGCAGCCTATATTTTTTATGTTCATTTTATTAATGATAATGCCCTATCAAGTAACTCTTGTACCAATTTATATAATAATGAAAAAACTAAATTTAGTAGGGTCATATGCATCAGTAATATTACCAGGGATATTTTCAACTTTTGGGGTTTTCTTGATGACACAATTTTTGAAAGCTATACCAGATGAACAATGTGAAGCAGCAAAAGTAGATGGAGCAAGCAATTTTGAAATACTATTTAAAATTATTATTCCACAATGTAAGGGTGCTGTAGTTTCCCTTGCTATATTATGCTTTGTTGATAACTGGAACATGATAGAACAGCCTTTGATTTTGATTGAAGAGAGCAAGCAGCCCCTTTCAACTTTTTTATCACAGATTAATTCTAAAGATATAGGATTAGCTTTTGCTTGTGGAGTAATATTTATGATGCCAGCTATATTTATATTTCTTAAAGGAGAGAAACAATTGCTTGAAGGTATACAGCACTTAGATGGAAAGTAAAATTTAAGGTGAAAGTCTTATGTATAGAAGTGGAGAGATGTATATGGAAAATGACATTAAAAAAGACAAGAGAAATAAAATTATAACAATACTTATTATAGTTTTCATTAGCATTATAGTGCTTTGCACATATTTTTCAAAAACTATAAAAAATATGCTTCTTCCAGAAGTTAATGTAGTTAATATGAAACCAGGAACAATAGGTGAAGGTCTTGATTTAAAAGGAACGGTACAATATCAAAATACTCATAAAATTGTTTCTAAACCTGAATGGCATATTAAAGAGATAAAAGTAAAAGTGAATCAGGATGTAAAACAAGGAGATATATTAGCAACAGTAGATAATGATGAAATTATATTAAAGGAAAAAATAGAGAAAGCAAAAATAATGAAGCTGGAAGATGAACTTAAAAATTTAAAAAATCCACCAAAGCCTACAGAAAGCAAAGAAGGCGATAAATCAAAATCTAGTTCAGGTGAACAAGATACCTCAAAAAGTAATGAAGATAGAATTAAAGAAGTTAAGTTTGAATTAGAGACAGAAAATATGCAGTATAAAGAAATTCGCAAAGGGTTAACTGATGATGGAAATATTTTATCAGATATAGACGGAAAGATAGTAAGTATAGGTTCACAAGGTTCAGGAGGAAATTCAGGAAGTGATGAAGAAACAGCAGCTGTAAGTGGAGAAGGTATGCCACTATTTCAAATGATAAATAGTGAAACTAATTTTTCTGTTAAATGGACAGTTTCATATAAAGAGGGAGAAAAATATTCAATAGGAGATAAAGTAAATATTTTTATACCTACTGTAGAAAAAGATTCTAGTGGAAATATAAAAGATAAGAAATTAAGCTCTAATATAGCTCAAAAAAAATACAATGACAAAAAAGAGGAATATGAATTTTCAGCAGACATAAAAGATGAGGTAGATATGAAGCAGGGAGATAAGGTTACAATAAACACAGCAGAAGGTACAAAAAAATATAATAATGTTATACCTAAAAGTTGTCTAAATGAAGATCAGGGAAAATCTTATATATTTTTGGTGAAGCAAAGAAGTGGAGCTTTAGGTAGTGAATTTTATGTAGAAAAAGTTTTTGTACAGGTAAATGCTTATGATGACCAGAATTGTTCTATTAAGTCTTCACAAAGTAATGATGAGACAAAAGATAGTTATGGAATTGTAAGTAATACATCAAAGCCTCTTTCTGACAAAACAGAGGTTAAAATTCAGTTTGCAGGCAAATAGAGGTGATATTGTGAATATTAAAAGATTTACAAGGATCAGACTTATAGTAAGTAGTACTATTTTAATTATTATGATTATAGTAAGTAATTATCTAAATTTAAAGGTGAGTAAAAATGTTTCTAGCATAATAGAATATAAAAATAAAGTAAGTGATAATGGTATTACATTTGAAGAACTTAATAAGGTAAAAGAAAAATGTAAGGATTTAAAATTAACAGGGTATAAAGAAGTTCATGTAAATACAGCAAATATATATGGAATTTTACCAGGAAGAAAAATTAAAACTAAGTTAGTACTTACAGATGAAAATTATTTTAGTTTATATCCTAGTAAAATTATAAGAGGTGGAAAAATTGATTATTTATCAGCGAGGAATGGAGATAAAATTGCTGTAATAAGTGATGGATTAGCAGTTTCTCTTTTTAAAAATATAGATGTAATTGGGAACACCCTTATCATAAATAATGAAAAATATAAAATTATTGGAGTGTATAAGGAAAACAAGTCCCTGATGTACAATGCATCAGATGATGGATATAAGAGAATATATGTACCATATGCATCATATAAAAACACTAGTGAAAAAGGCGGAAATTTTTTAGATATAATATCAACAAAGGAAACTAGTGATAATGGTGAAAAGATTATATATGATAAATTAACTAAAGTTTTGGGAAATAAATTATCTACATATAATGTGTATAATTATACTATTTCCAAGAAAATAATATATGAGCAAATACACATATTATATTTTATTATGGGTACATTTACAATTATTTTTTTACTTAAAATCATGATAAAGCATATTAAAGGGGCAGTAATATTTTTAAAAGTAAATATAAAAGATAGGTACTTAAGAGAGATAATAAAAGAAAATACTAGAGTGATTAAGATTGTTTCACGTAAGATACTTTTCTATTTAATTGGAATTATTGTTATATTTAGTATAATAAAATTTAATATAATTGTTGTAGACAAATATTTACCTACTGAAAATGTATTTGATATTAATTTTTATAAAGGAACTATAATAAGAGATATTCAATTAATAAATGCCAACGAAAATGGAGTAAATAATATATATAACAGATATCTAAGTAATGCCATAAGAATTCAGCATATACTTCTTTTTATGGGAACAGTTACTTTTATAGTGGTGCTTGTAGATATTAAGGCCGAAAAAATAGTAAGGCATTTTGAAAAATAAGCTGTAAATGCTTTAAAAGTTTATACTATTGCAGCTTGAAAAAGAACAACAATCTACTATGGATGAATTTAAATCAAAATATTTTAATATAAAAATTAGGAAACAGAAGTTATTAGATAATACATTAAATGATTTATTATGGAGTGTTTAAATCATATTTTGAAGGTAAATCTATACTCAAAGTGCTAGAAAATAAGTTTGAATTAAATTTTTATCATTAAATAAAGGATTTAACATTGAAAATGTTAAATCCTATTCTTAGAAAGTTCTGTAGTTTGTTTAAGTTAGGTAAGGAAGTGAAGTTTTTACTAAGTAAATTTTATTGGCTAAAATAAGGTTTTGTTTGAGAAAGTTTAGTGAATTACTATTTCATCAGTATCATAAAGAAAACTTCTTGCTGCACTTTCAATTTTAAATTTATTAGGAACACTGCGGCCTTTAAAAGTGAAATTTTCACTTACAACAGCATTATTTACTCCAATACCAGAATAACCTGCATTATTATAAATAGAATTTAAATTAGGAGCTTTATTTATTAATGTATTATAAACAGTATTTCTAGATGCTTGGTCTTTAAATTGTACTTTTTCATTTTTCTGATGTGATTCAGAACCATAATTATCAGTATCACTAAATCTAACTGGGATAATTCCAATGCGTTCATAAATTCTATTTGTCTTATCATATTCAACGCTGTACTTAGTACAATTATCTTTTTGTGTCATAGATGTAATTTTAAACTTTTCGCCATTAAAATCAAATTGCATTGGAAGTTTGTCTTTAGAAATTTCATATTCTTTGTTATACCAATAATTAATAGATGCACCTACTAATCGTATGCCTATTTCTTTTATATTCTTGTAATATATAGATTTAAATTCTTCTCCATGGATATATCCAAATGATTCGTAACCTAGTTTTTCTTCTTCATTAATATTATCAGTATAGTTATTATCTAGACGCATTGAGAATAATGGTCGCATTTTAGTTATATTTCCATCTGATGGAGTAAAATCATATTCTAGAATAGTTTTAAGTATTCCTTCTTTTAAATTTTTAAGTTTTAATGTGCCTATATTAAGGCTATATTCTTTATTTATAGGGATATTTTTAACATTTTGCATAGTTACTTGCGTTTTTAAAGTCCAGTTTACTTTAAAACTATCGTTTTTAGGATTAATAAATGAACTTATTTTAGCTAATATTTTATTATTGTATTCAATATTTTTATATGAAATATTGTCTATATTTATAGTGATAGGATTTTTTTGTATATACTTTGCTTCTTCTTTACCAATAAAAATGAAAAAAGCTTTTTCTTTTTTGTCTGAGTTGTCACTTGAATCTGGTAGGGAGTATCCCCATAGGTGAAAGTTTTTATTGTTTGCATCTTTAAAGCTTAATCCATTTATATAATATTTAGGATTAGATACGTTGTAAATAACCTCTATTCCTGTTTCATCTGCCATTATATCCTTTATAGTAAATTCTACATTTTTATATTCAAATGATTTATTTATTTTAGAAATATTATTATTTTGCCTAGCTAAATCTATTTCTTGTTTAAAGGGTATATTATTATAGTATTTACTATATGCAAAAACTGATATTGGCAGCATAATTGCTATAATTAAAACGGCAGCTGATGCATAAAAATGCAGTTTTTTCTTTTTATTTTCAACATGTTTCCTAAGTTTATTTTCAACATTTTCCATTAATTTTTCAGGAATATTATTAATACTCATTTTTGGCCCTCCCACTCTTTGATCTTAGAAAATTAAGAGCTCTATATATTTTTGTTTTAACTGTATTTATAGGAATATCCATGATTTCTGCTACATCTTGAATAGAATAATCTTTGAGATATCTTAAAACCAATATTTCTCTTTCATCATTTTTTAATGTATTAAGTAAACCTTCAACTACAATTTTGTCTTCAATAGAATTATAAGAGAATATATCCCTAACTTTATTTATCTCTTTTTCTGATGAGGTAACTGTATTTTCTCTAAATCCTTTTCTACATATATTTATAAGTATTGAAGTAAACCAGCTATAGAATTTATTGGGATTTTTTAATTGTTTAATTTTTTCAAAACCTCTTATAGCAGCTTCAGATATGCAATCTTCTGCATCGTATGAGTTTTTTGTATAGGTAAAAGCAATTTTATAAAATAAGTCTTGTTTTATTTTTAAAAGCTCCATAAATGCAGAAATATCTCCGCTTTTGCTTTTAAGCACAAGTGTCTCTATGTTCATTGTATACCTTCTTTCAAATGCTGCAGCATTTTTCTTTTTACATAGGTTAGATACTTTAAAGTATAAAAAAGTTTCAAATTTTTTTCAGTATTTAAATTTATTGTAACGTAAATTCTATATTTAGGTATAGTGATAAAATTTGTAACGATATGGTTAACAACATATACTTTTTTTGTATATTGGGATATAATCAACTTAAGCTATTAAGAAATTATGAGGTGACTTTAATGTTAAGGGAATATGATAAAGGTTATGTTACTTTTTTTAATGAACTAAAAGATAAAATAATTGACTCACAGCAGAAGGCTGTAGTATCAGTAAATAAAAAATTACTTATGCTTTATTGGAGTATTGGAAATTTGATTTTGAACAAACAGACAGAGGGAGTACTAGAAGATTTAATTATTGATGAGTTATCAAAGGATTTAAAAATAGCATTCCCAAGTATGCAAGGTTTTTCGGAGAGAAATTTAAGGTACATGCGCAAATTTGCTGAAGCATATACAGATGAAGAATTTGTTAGGGAAGTTGCTTCAAAAATTAGTTGGTCGCATAATATAATTTTGATGGATAAAGTTAGTGATTATGATAAGAAGGTATATTACATAAATAAAATTATAGAAAATTCCTGGGACAAAAATACTCTTATTTGTGAAATAGAATTGGAACTTGAGGATTGTGAGGAACAGAACTTAAATAATACTTTAGAAGAAGATAATTATAGTGAAGATATTAATCAAGATGAAAATAGTAAAAGTGAGTGTAATGATGATATTGAAAATAAACCTATAGTAGATAATGTAGATGAAGACAATAATTATATTGAAGAGATAACATCAAAGCAAGATATATCAATTCAACTGACAAAAGATAGTTATATGCTTGATTTTCTGACGTTTTTAGATGAAGCAGAAGAAAAAGATTTACAAAAACAATTTGAAAGTTATGTTACTAAATACTTCCTTGAACTTCATTCAGGTTTTGCTTTTGTAGGAAGTAATTATCATATTAAAATAGAAGAAGGGGATTATTATGTAGGATTACTATTTTATAATTTAGATATAAGATGTTATGTAAATATTGAATTAAAAATAGGTAAGTTTAGACCAGAATATTTGGGGAAACTTAGTTTTTATCTTTCTTTAATAGATGGTAAATTGAAGAAAGAGGAAGATAAATCTTCTATAGGTATTTTAATATGTAAAGATGAAGAAAAGCTAATAGTACAGTATGCTTTTAAAGATAGCGAAAGTTCTGAAGAAGATACAGAGTACAGTCTGACACAGGATATTCCAAAAGAATTTAAATTAATATTACCTACAGTAAAAAAGATAGGACTTGGAATTAAAGAAAAATTAAAAGGTTAAGTAAGTCAATACTTAATAAATATATTATACAAGAGTAAAAGGAAGCAAAAGTGATAGTCTACAATGTTTATACATGTAGACTATTATTTTTAAGCTTTTTATGTAAAATTATAGCTGAAATGGCAATTGTATTTTTTATACAACAATAATATAATTAAATCAACATAAAGAGATAATTAATACCGCTTAATACAATACATAATCATATAATATAAATTAGTATATATTTAACTTACCTACTATAAATTTAAAGTTTCATTAGTAGAGATATCTTATATATGATATGATTTGATTATAAGAGGGGGGATTATATGGAAAATGCTTATACAATTTTGTTTTGGGTAGGGGTTATATATACCCTAGTAACATTTGTAATTGGAGACTTATTTGGAGCAATTCATTTTGACAGTCATATTGATATTCATACTGATACTCATGGTGGATTAAATGGATTTTCACTTTTTCCACTAAAACCTATAACTATAGTTTCTTTTATTACTGTGTTTGGCGGTATTGGAATTTTAGGAACTAGATATAAGTTAAATGCAATACTTATATTTGCAGTAGCTTTTGTTTTAGGATTATTTGTTTCTTTTTTACTGTATAGATTTGTTCTGGTACCACTATATAAGGCTCAAAATACAAGTGCAGTTTCCCAGGATAAACTTATAGGAATGAAAGCAAAAGTTATATCACCAATATATGAGAATAGCTTTGGAACTATATCCTATACCGTTAATGGAAGCAAGTATAATGCTCCAGCACAACATGTTAACAAAAAATCCATAGCTCAAGGAAAAGATGTAATGATATATTCAATTAAAGGTAATGTATTTTATGTTGAACCTTTAGAGGTTGAAAATTAAAGTTTATTAAAAGGAGAGTGCTAATTATGTCAACTATTTTTATTCCTGCAATTATTGTAGGAGTCATACTACTTCTTATTATAGGAATTTTTTCTATGTGGAAAAGAGTACCTCAAGATAAGGCTATTGTTATAACAGGACTTAAAAAAAGAGTTATTACTGGTGGTGGTGGATTTGTAGTTCCACTTTTAGAAAGGACAGATAAGATTTCTTTAGAAAATATGCAGATTGATGTTCGTATAGAAGGGGCATTAACTGGACAAGGCGTAGGAATTACTGCAGATGGAGTTGCAGTTGTAAAGGTAAAATCAGATACAGATTCAATTTTATCTGCAGCAGAACAATTTAATACATCAAATGGACTTCAACATACTCTTGAAGTTATCGAACACACCACAAAGAATGTTATGGAAGGTAAACTTAGAGAAATTGTATCAAAAATGACTATCGAAGAAATATACAGAGATAGAGAAAAGTTTGCATCTCATGTTCAAGAAGTTGCAGCAATAGATCTAGCACAAATGGGGTTAGAATTAAAGGTTTTAACTATCAAAGATATTTCAGATAAAAATGGTTATTTAGAAGCACTTGGTAAACCAAGAATAGCAGCTGTAAAAAGAGATGCACAAATTGCAGAAGCAGAAGCAGCAAAGGAAACAAAAATAAAAACAGCAGAAGCAGTTAGATTAGGTGAAGCTGCAAAACTTTTATCAGAAACACAAATTGCTGAATCTACAAAAGACAAAGAATTAAAAGTGCAAGATTATAGAAAAGAACAGGAAAGAGCTAAGGCTATATCTGATTTAGCTTATGAAATTGAAGCTAATAAAGCTAAGAGAGAAGTAACTGAAACAGAGGTTCAGGTAGAAATTACTAAAAAGGAAAAAGAAAAAGAATTGGCAGATGCTTCACTTCAAGTAGAAATTACAAGGAAGCAAAGAGAAATTGAACTTGCTGAAAAAGAAGCAATGAGAAAAGAAAGAGAACTTGAAGCCACTGTTAAAAAGCAGGCAGAAGCAGATAAATATATGAGTGTTCAAACAGCAGATGCAGTTAAATATAAGGAAATTGCTGATGCAGAAGCAAGAGCAAGAGCAATTGAATTAGAAGGTAAAGCAAAATCTGAAGCATTAAGACTTCAAGGTATGGCAGAAGTTGATATTATTAGAGAAAGAGGTAAAGCAGAAGCAGAAGCTATGATGAAAAAAGCAGAAGCATATAAGCAATATAATGATGCTGCTATGACTCAAATGATTATAGAAAAATTACCTGAAATTGCAAAGGCTGTTTCAGAACCATTATCTAAAACTGAGAAAATTGTTATTGTTGACAATGGATCAGGTGAAGGAAAGGGTACAGGCGCTGCAAAGGTTACAGGGTATGTAAGTGATATTATGTCTCAGCTCCCTGAAACTGTAGAAGCATTAACTGGTGTTAATATTATGGATTTCTTAAATAAGGCTACAAGTAATGCTAATGAAAAGAAGGAAGAAAACAATAAAGAAGTTGATGGGAAAGAAAATGCTAATTAAATATTTCAACTTTAGTCATAGATAAAATAAGCATATTGTGACGCAAGATGTAGTAGAAGTTTTAGTTTTAACTTCACTTTCCGCAAATCTTGTCAAGCTCAACTAGCAGAAGCTTTAAAACAACAATTATCCTAAATAATAAATGAACACACAAAAAACAGAACCTGAACAAGGTTCTGTTTTTTATAGGATTAATAAGATGGGGGCTTTATTGCAAGGTTAACTCAAAAACTACTAAATAATATATTCATATCATTCAGCTAATATAAAAATTTATAACTCTTTATTATTGTCTGCTCCTGGAGTTGTAACAATTACCTGTTCTGGTGTTACAACAAGTACACCTTTTGCTGTTACTGCATTATTCATTGCATTAGATACAATTTTTTTGAATTTATCTACTAGTTCACCATCTGTTAAATGAACTGCAGTTCCTTTGATTTGATATCCTTCCATAGTTTTCGCATCACATGCAGAAACAGCTATTTTACCATTCTTTTTAATATTCTCAAGAGTCATACGAAGAAATACATCCCCAATGACTAATTTTCCTTCAGCTGTTATTTCTTTAAATAATACAGGTACTGCATTAGGTTCATCAGAATATGTTCCAAGATACCATAATTGATCATTTAAAAGGTCGATAACATTCTTGTTTAAGTTTTTCATTAGAAATTCCTCCTTATTTTTTAAGTGTATACTATTTATGTTTATATTTTCCCCGGGTCAACTATATTGTAGCTATATTCAATTATAAAAACAAGTATTGATAAATTTATTAGTTACTATTGAAAATAATAGTTATATTTAAAAATAGCTGGAGACAGCGATCAGCTATTTCCAGCTATTTTTTAAGGAATATTTCCTATATTTGACTACAACTTTTACATGGAGTCAGTGCAGTTTCCACATCGACTTTTTTATAAGATCCTGACCAGTGGCAAATACTTTGAAGTATTGGTACAACTGATTTACCTTTGGCAGTTAAAGAATACTCTACTTTTGGAGGCATTTCGTTATACTGATTTCTACTAAGAATTTCATCTGCTATCATCTCTTTAAGCATTGCAGCCAAAACTGCATCTGTGATATTAGACAACTCCCTTCGGATTTCATTGTAGCGCATTATACCATTAGTTGCCAACACGCAAATAATCCTTGATTTCCACTTTCCTCCAAACACATCCAAACCGTATTCAAGAGGACATTTAATTTCCTTCTCTAATTTATGTTTATACAATGAAAATCACTCCTTCACTATTATTTCTTATAGTTAATAATAAATTTATTAATATATTTAAATATTATAGAATGTTGATATAATATAGTCAACAAAAGTACTAGAAAGAAAAGAGGAAAATAATAGTTATGAAAAGAAAAGATTTAATACTTGCATTATTAGTTGTGATAGTATGGGGAGCTAATTTTACAGTTATAAAATTAGGACTTAATGGTATGCCACCTATGTTATTGGCTGCATTGAGATATATATTTGCAGCATTGCCTGCAATAGTCTTTGTAAAACGTCCGTCGGTAGGATGGAAATACATTGTTGCTTACGGAATGACTGTAGGAGTTGGACAATTCTCCTGCTTATTTTATGCAATGAATATTGGAATGCCAGCTGGCGTTTCTTCTGTTGTTCTTCAGGCTCAAGCTTTTTTCACATTTATATTTGCGGCTGTGCTGTTAAAAGAACCCTTGAAGGGATCTCAAATAATAGGGCTTTCAGTGGCTGGAGTTGGACTGTGTCTTATAGGTGGAAATATTGGAGTTAATGGATTATCTTCAATTCCTTTTGGAGCATTTGTATTAACACTTATTGCAGCTGCTTTTTGGGGAATTTCAAATATAATAATAAGATATGCTTCTAAGAAAGCAGCTTCAGAAGGCGAAAAAATAGATATGTTAAGTGTGGTTGTATGGTCGAGTCTTGTATCTCCATTACCTTTTCTAATAATTGCCTTGGTATTGGATACACCGAAAACATTATTGGGATCATTGAGTAATTTGAATATATTGTCTTTATTTTCTGTTCTTTATTTGGCATTTTGTGCAACGCTATTTGGGTATGGAATGTGGAATAAATTGCTTGGAAAGTATCCAACTGGTAAAGTAGCACCGCTATCACTTCTTGTTCCTGTAACAGGTCTCATTACAGCACAAATTGTCCTTAATGAGAGACTTTCAATAATACAGTGGTTAGGCGGTATAATAATAATCTTAGGGTTAGTAATATCTAATTTTGGGTCTTCAGCAATACAGTGTATTTTTAAAGCTAAAGAGATATAGTATTCACATATAATGAATCTTTGATTATTGCATTATCTACTTATAAACTTATTTAATCACTGTAAAATTCGATGTGATACTAGGTTCAGGAGTTTTTGGTGTTTTTGCTGAAACTTCTGTTATAAGGTGTAAGTATGAAAAAAACTTTTGCTTGATGGATATGGCGACCTGATGTACACTGGAGAAGTGATCTATACGGTCTAACAGTTAAAAGTGAAGTAGATAGCCATGTTGATATATAAGAAATAAAGCAGGAGAATGTGAAATGGATATAGGTATCTTGAAGGCTCATGAAGTTTGACTTGTGTGTAAAATTCTATCTATGAGAAATTCCATTTCATTTTATCTATATGAAATTCCATTTCACTTTGTGCAATTGCAGATAATCCGTTTTCAATTGCTTTTAAGATTGCATAACGTTCTCTATTATTTTCGTAAAAAAAATCTGTTGACATTAAATTATGTTTGTATCTATACTTTTGATAAAAGCTATATCTTTGAACTCTATTTTTAATATTATCATACATCTCAATAATATAAGGATTTCTACATGCATTTAATATTTTAGAATGAAACTGAATATCTAGGAAGATTAAATTGCCTATATTATTTAAATTGCTATCAATATGAGATAATAGTATATTATCCGCTTTCTTTAAAATTTTTTCTAACTCTTTCAGTTCAACATTGTTTATTCTTTTTGCAGCATAAAATGATGCAGAGCCTTCTATTATCTTCCTTGTTTCGCAGATGTACAAATGATCTTCTTTGCTTAAAGGAGCAACATTCAAATTTCCATTTTCGCTTCTTATAATAAGTTTTTCAGATAGAAGTCTTTCTATAGCAATTTTTACTGGTGATCGACTAACTCCTAATTGGTTCGCAATGTGAAGGGAAGAAATTTTTTCTCCAGGAGTAAGGCCAATAGTAACTATATCTTGAAGAATAGTATTAAAAACAAGATCATTTAGTGAAGAAAAAGGGTTATTTTTTAATGTTTCCTGAAAAACTTCCTTGTTCATAAAAAACAATCATTCCTTTCAATATGCTCAAGGCATAAAATTAATGAAGGAGTAATTAAACTTGCTAATTACCATTAATAATACAGAAAAGTAGACAGATGTACACTATAGAGTATGGTGAGGTGAGTGTGATTATACTTTATTATAATCCGTATAAAAACATGTGAAGATTAGTCTTTTAAGTACAAATAAGTGTGCAAATGATCATATAAGCCAATCTTTGTTGAAATAACGACTATCAGTAAAGTATGAGTATTTAGTTAGCACCTGTATACTCTATTTTTGTTTGTAAGTAATATAAGTGTTGAAAATTGATTACCATATCTGTTTTATTGATAATTTATTAACAGTATCAAATATCATGATTTCAAGCATAGTATCAGATATCCTTGGTAAACCAAAATATATCTATTTCTTTCAAAATTAAAATTTTTATTAATAATATCACAAAATGAAGACCTATGCAATTGAAAATTAAAAACTATTTTTGTTCAATTGACGAAACAAATATCATTGAAAAGCTTAAATTATGTTTAAATTTTTGAACTGAGTTTATCAAAAGATCTACTGTTATGGTATGGTGTGTGTTTTTTTTGACACAATATTATTCTTAGTGAGATTATTTATGTAAAGGATTTGAATGAACCTAATCCTGTATAACAAAAATCAAAAAATAAGTATTGCTAGGAGATATTTAGAGAAGAATTTTTATTTCAAAATGAGTTAAAGTTTGAGCAGAAGATATAATTGGAAAATATATGTATGCAATACTAACTGAAATATTGCCTAGTACAGCTTTAAATAACTAAAGAAAAGGAGGTGATTTAAATAAAAAAACAAGTGGGACATTTTATAGACAATGTTAGTGTTAAAATACAAAATAAAAAATTGCACAATCTCTTTGACCTTATGAATGAAAAACCACTGATTCTAGTTCTGCATAGGTTTTACGGTTGTACTATAGCACAATATGAGATTGAACGATTGGCAGAAGAATATCGTCAATGGAAGGATTGTCCTTATGAACTGGCATTTGTAGTACAGTCTGATTTAGATGAAATGTCTAAAGTTAAACAGCTATTAGACATTCCCATTATATGCGATTTAGAAGAAGTACTTTATAGCATGTTTGCTGTACCGAAAGCAAAATCTAGGGAAGAAATGCTAGGTGGCAATTCTCTTGAAAAAGTAGACATGGCTAAACAGGCAGGATATGTTCATGGAATAGATAGTGGTGATCCTTTTCAGCTGCCAGCAGCTTTTGCTATTGCAAAAGATGGATGTATATTATATGTGCATTACGGAAGAAATGCAGGAGATTTGCCTACACTTCATGATATTGTAAAAGGAACATAGGAGAGAGCGGTACATAACTGTAGTACATAAGATGCTATTCTTCAGATGGTTAGGAATATGGAGAAAAAAAGCTTGTGTAAAAAAAGAGATTACTGCGTTCTATAAAAGAATAAAAATGACTAAAATATCATTACAAAGTGTATGATTTTACTACAACGATTGGAATTATAGAGTGTCTTCCCAAAATTTATATGATAGAGAAAATAAAAAAAGTTAAAGAAAGAGGAGAAATAATTATGAATAACATTAAAACAATTTGTACAGAAAAAGCACCTGCTGCTATTGGACCTTATTCTCAGGGAAAGTGTGTTGGTGGATTCTTATTCTTATCCGGACAGATTCCATTAGATCCTGTAACAGGTGAAGTTGCTGGAAACACTATTGAAGAGCAGACTGAGCAGATAATGAAAAATATTGCAGCAGTATTGGAATCAGAAGGAGCTACAATGGATCAGGTATTAAAAACTACATGTTTTCTAACTAGTATGGATAACTTTGCTGCATTTAATGAAGTTTATGGAAAATATTTTCCATCAAAACCAGGACGTTCTTGTGTAGCTGTAAAACAGTTGCCAAAAGAAGTATTAGCTGAAGTAGAAGTAATTGCTTATAAAGGTTAGATATTGATCTAAAGCCATAGAATTTGAAAACTTAAAAATTTCTCTTATAAAAAGTATGTAATTATTTTTATGATAATTTATTTACTGTAATGTTGTTTCAAAATATCACTATACATATATAATATTAAAATGCACTAATGTAAACTACAAAATAGGAGGGAAAACTTGTGATTAATGAAAAAGTAGGATCAGTAAAAAAACTGTCCTTACCAAGAAACTATGCAGAAGAAGCTGGTATGACTGAAGAAGAATGGAAAGCAGCAACAAAGTTTAACAGTACTGATTTTGGTTGGGTAATTATGTGTATTGGTATGGCAATCGGAGCTGGAATTGTATTTTTACCTGTACAGGTAGGTCGAGTAGGCATATGGGTTTATTTGTTCTCTGGACTGATTGGTTATCCAGCATTATGGTTGTCTCAACGACTATATATTAATACATTGGTAGTATCACCAAAGTGTGAAAGTTACCCTAGTATTATTAGTGACTATTTAGGTAAGAATTGGGGATTGATATTAGGGTTTGTCTATTTTTTAATGTTGATTAAGGCAATCTTTACTTATTCAATTGCTTGTACAAATGACAGTGCTACATTTTTACATTCTTTTGGTGTAACAAGTACTAACTTAGGTAGAACTCCACTCTATGGATTAGCAGTTATTTGTATTTTGGTAGCTTTAGCATCTCAAGGAGAAAAATTTTTGTTTAAGATTGCTTCAGGAATGGTAATTACTAAATTAAGTGTTATTGTTGTTTTAGCTTTTATTATGATGCAACATTGGAGCGTAGCCAATATTGTGAATTTTCCCAATTTTGGATATTTGATAAAACAAGCTATTATCATGATGCCATTTACGATAACTTCTATTTTATTCGTACAGTGTTTAAGTCCAATGGTAATTTCTTATCGAACACATAATGATTCTATTGTTTTAGCCAAATATAAAGCTATACGAGCTATGAATATAGCATATACAATCTTATTTATCTCTGTTTTCTTTTATGCGATTTCATTTAATTTTGCTATGAGTCAACAACAAGCTATAGCAGCATATAATCAAAATATTTCAGCTTTAGCTATGGTTGCCCAAGGAATACCTGGCAATACAGTAAAGGTTTTTAGCTTGATTTTAAATATTTTTGCAATTATGACTGCATTCTTTGGAGCATTTTTGGGATTTCGTGAAGCTCTTCAAGGTTTGATCATGAATATTCTTCATCGTATTTTGCCAGAAGAAAAAATAAACAAAACGATGGTAAAGTATGGAATATTTGCTGTTGCAATTCTTCTTCCTTGGTATGTTATCCTGATAAACTTCTCAATTGTAAAGTTTATCATTATATTTGGACCAATATATGGATTGGTGAATTGCTTAATTCCTACATATTTAGTATACAAGGTTCCGTTTTTAGCAAAGTTTAAACATGCATCATTAGCGCTTGTTGTGCTTGCCGGTTGTATGTTAGTAGCAGCACCGCTTTTGGCATTCTTATAAGATAAATTATATATGTGTAAAAGAACAAGATAAAGAAAAATAGTTGTATGGAGTTAGTTACTTTTTTTAAATTATGAAATAAGTAAATATAAAGCTATAATAAATATTTAATCATGATACATATGATTTTAAAATATTAATGTTATATGTATCATGTGTACTTAAATGACTAGGTCATTTAAGAGAAAATTTAGGAGGTAAGTTATGAAAAAATATGATTTTGAAACGGTTGTTAGCCGTTATGGGACAGGTTCCAAGAAATGGGATGAAATGAGAGAAATTAATCCTGATACCAAGGATGGTGTTATTCCTTTTTCTGTTGCAGATATGGAATTAACTACAGCACCAGAAATCAAAAAAGGTTTAAAAGATTTTATTGATAATAATGTATTGGGCTATGCTAATCCTAATGATAAATATAAAACTTCTGTGTGCAATTGGACGAAAAGACGTCACAATTGGGATATTAATCCGGAATGGTTAAAAGATACTCATGGTGTTATTGATGCTTTTTTTGCAGCTATAAAAGCCTTTACTAAAGAAGGAGAAGGTGTTATGCTGATGACTCCTATATACTATCCTATGTATATTGGAATTTCTAGAAATAATCGTGTTCTAGTAGAAAATAAATTAGTTCGAAAAGGAAGTACCTATGTTATTGATTTCGAAGATTTTGAAGCAAAAGCCAAAGATCCAAATACAAAACTTTTGATTTTGTGTAGCCCACATAATCCAACTGGACGTGTGTGGACAGTAGAAGAATTGACAAAGATAGGTCGCATATGTATTGACAATGACATAATGATTTTTTCAGATGAAATCCATAATGATCTTATCAGTCCTGAATTTAAACATACTGTATTTGGTGCTATTTCCGAAGAATTTGAACAACATTCTATTGTATGCACTGCACCAAGTAAAACTTTTAACCTAGCTGGTATGCAGACTGCTAATGTTATTATACCTAATCCAGATTTACGTAAGACTTTTGAGACAGAACTTATGACTCATACAACTAATCCTAAATGTAACATTTTAGGATATGAAGCATGTCGTCTCGGCTATGAATACTGTGAAGAGTGGCTTGAACAGGTTGTTGCACTAGTCGATAAAAATCGTAAAATTATCATAGAATTCATGGAAAGGGAATTTCCTCAGATTCAGATTATGGATATGGAAGGAACCTATCTGCTGTGGATGGATTTTAATGGTCTTGGAATTGAGTACTGTGAACTGGAACGTATTCTTCGTATGGAAGCACAATTGTTCTTTGATGAGGGACACATTTTTGGAGAAGCAGGAGCAGGTTTTGAACGTTGGAATTTAGCATGCCCAACAAAGTATATCTATGAGGGGTTAGAACGACTAAAAGCAACTTTGGACAATTATATAAAATAAATATAGATAAATTATTTTGGAACTGGATTCATGTTTCTTATAACTATTGTTATATGATTGTTTACAAATAGTGGATATTGATAATAATGGGGCTGTTGCGCTGAGAGTAAAAGGTAATATATGTTGTCTTAATTTGTAATTTTTAAACAACATATATTATATAAATTACTTATTGCAACAGTCTCATTTAATTTAATTAACTGGTATCAGCAAAGTAAAAACATAATACTATATATGGTTTCTCTTAAGCCCCTAAATTGGTTTTGAAAATTACTAATACATTTATTATAATGTAGAAAGTGATTGGAGGTAAATGATGAAAGGGAAAAGTTATACAAAGGAATTAAAAGAAGAGATATCGAGAAAAGTAAAAGAAGTAGGAAATTTTTGATATGAATATTATAGACTATCACATGAGGTTACACTGTGAGGAACTTGGATTCGGCAAGTACTGACGATAGATATTGATATAAGTAGATTTTTTTAGCTCTGAAAAATTTACTTGTCGAATCCAAGTTGAAATAAGGATTTAATTTTAAGATAAATGGAGAATTTATTAGATTTTGTACAAAACGAAGGAGTCAATCTGTAACTTGCTCTTGGTTATTTGATTGGCACTATCAACTTGTACTCGTTAGATTGTGCATGTGCTGTGTGTATAAGAATAAGGACGGCTGGGATATCAGTCGTCCGATTGCTTAGCCTTTTTTTGTGATGCGGAGTATTTTGCTTTTTCTTCCTCAATGACCTTTTCGAAGTATTCACTTCGATAGTGTGTTACCTTGAAAAAACCGTTGATCTCTTCCAACGTGCAGTGCTTTGCAGCTTCCATAAGATAGTTGTAGGTGGTTCTGCGATCGAAGGCGTCATGCTGTTCGCACACGAATTCACCTTTGGAAGTAAGATAGAGTCTACGTTCCCGCATATTTTCAGGATTGATCCGCTGTTCGAGAAAGCCTTCCTTCTCCAGATGCGATAGCATGGAAGATATGGTTCCTTTCGTACGGTAGGTGAGCTGGCCTAGCCGTTTAGCTGTCATTCCTGGTTCTTTTTGGATGAAGCCTAGAGCGTGAATCTCCACTTCGCTCATGAAGAACCCCAGATCATAATCTCTAGGAATCGACTGATAAACCGACATCAGCATTTGGTGTCGGAATACAATCCCAACCTTTTTATCAAGGTTGGCAAAAATATCGTTAACATCCTTACTATGAAAATCCAATGCTCCCCCCCCTCTCTAAATGTGTAACTAGTTTGATTATACTAGATTTTTATGGTTTGTCAATGTTGAGGCGTAGTATTAAGGTGGAGAAAGTTTGCATATAAAACCCTAAAAAATAAAAATCAATGAGTATCTTAGATAACGTCATGATATCGTTGACATTACGATCAAACAATGCTACTATGTATATAATTGTTTGATAGACAAACTATAAGCAAGGACGTTTTTTAAGTACAATTTCCATGAAATTATTGATAGAAGGCCTACCAATGCCATGAATACTTATGGATTCCGTGAATTGATCTTTTTAAAGATTATGAGGGAGGTTAAAATAATGGGTGAAAAAGTTAAAGTTAAATCTTTAGAAAAGGAGGAACTAAAACGAGATCTTAAAAACCGTCATCTTCAGATGATTTCTATAGGAGGTGCAATAGGTACAGGCCTTTTCTATGGAGCGTCATCGGCTATAAAAGCAGCTGGCCCTGCTATTATACTGACATATGTATTTGCCGGAATTGCAATATATTTTATAATGAGGGCTCTAGGAGAACTTGCTGTAGCAGAACCTGTATCTGGGTCATATGTTTCATATGCAAATCGTTATATTTCCCGCTATTTAGGTTTTATGCTTGGTTGGAGCAAGCCAGTAATCGTAGTTGCTGTAAGTGCTGCTGAACTTAATGCTCTTGGTAAGTATGTACATTTTTGGTTTCCTCAATTTCCAATATGGGCCAGTGCATTAATAATCGTGATTATTTTATTTACAGTAAATACTATCGGGGTAAAAGTCTATGGCGAAGCTGAATTTTGGTTATCATTTATTAAAGTCACTGCAATTGCTTTTATGGTGATCTTTGGTATTTTAATGATATTTTTTGGTGTGGGTAATCATGGACAACCTGTTGGTTTCGGAAATATAGTTAATAATGGCGGTTTTTTTCCAAATGGCATACAGGGAATTTTAGTGTCAGTATCAATGGCAGCATTTGCTTATGGAGGAGTTGAAGACCTAGGACTTGCAGCTGGTGAAGTAGAAGATGCTGATAAAAGTATTCCCAAAGCTATAAACGCAGTGTTTTGGAGAATATTAATCTTTTACGTAGGTGCAATAGTTGTTTTAGTAATACTTTTCCCTTGGAGTACTATGGGAAGTAGTGGAAGTCCATTTGTAGAAGTATTTAGCAGGATAGGTATACCTGCAGCAGCATCAGTAATAAACTTTGTTGTTATTATAGCAGCAGTTTCAACATTAAATGCTAGTATTTTTGTTAATAGTAGAGTAATATATAATTTAGCATTACAAAAGAATGCACCTGCATTTTTGGGAAAGGTTAATAACACAAAGGTGCCACAGGTGGCAGTAATGTTTATCTTTTGTATGATGCTAGTTGGAGTTGTAATAAACTACCTTCTTCCTGAACAAGCCTTTACAATATTTTCTTCAATTGTTGTTTTTAGCATAACTACTTGCTGGGCAGTAATTCTTATAAGTCATTTAAAATTCAGAAGAATAAAGATAATGAATAATGAAGTGCATACAATTAAATACTTGGCTCCGTTTTATCCATATGGGGACTATTTAGGGTTAGTTTTTTTAGTTATTGTTATTGGGTGTATGACTCTTAGATCCACAATGAGAGTTTCTTTCATTGTGGCAGGCACATACGCTATTATAGCATATATTGCCTATAAATTTTATACTAAAAAAGAGTCAACATAGCAAAAGAAAAAATAGTGTAATAAACACTATATTTAATTCGGCAAGGGCTGTGTGCTAATAATTAGTGCACAGCTCTTTTGGTCTTTGCTATTGTAGCACAAAGACTGGAGGTGATGTGAGTGGAAGTAGTAGGAATTGTAGGTGTGTTGTTCTTTTTAAATCAACATAAAATTGGGCATAGTATTGCTAAGAAAAAGGTATCTAAAGAAATCATTTTTGAAACCTGGCAAAGAGTTTCAAAGTCGTTCTTACGATTTTAGGGTGGCACATACGTTGATAGTTTTGGCAAGACATATCATGTTAGCTTTAGAAAACCAAATACGTACAATTTATGCAACCACAAATTATTGACAATAACCTATCACAGTGATAATATAATTTTAAATAGTTTGACTACAAAACTATTATAGACGTGTAATATGGCCAACGAATAAAGTACCTAATAGAAGGAAGGAAAAGTTTGATACACAAACCTAATGCATAGACAAAAAAGGGATGAAAGAGAAAATAACAAAAATTATGGAGCTGCCGCTCTGCTTTATATTTCGGGTGGGCGTAGGTCGTCTCATCTGGAATGGAGAGTATATTCTGGGTGGAAGTATTTTCTATGATGATTTCTGACCTGATAGGGTTTGTAAGATACTACAACGGTATTGACTGAATGGTTAATGTAGTAACAAAAAAGATTATCTGAGGTAGGAGCTGAGATGTACTTATTTATAAGTGCTCAAATACCAGTTCTATGTACTGTTTCTCGTTATATTTACTATAACTAGCATCCAGTTTTGAAGTATCTCATTAAAAAATAAAAACAAAGGAGAATAAATTATGAAAATCACAAAAATCGATCTTCTTTTTTCCAATCCTGTTGAGGACGGGTGGAGACCCCTGTTTTGCCGCATCTATACAGATGTCGGAATCTATGGAGATGGAGAAGTGGCATTATCTTATGGTGATACATTGAATGCAGCATTTGGCATCTTGCAGGATCTTGCGCCGATGCTGATTGGTATGGATCCATTAGACCACGAAGTAATCTGGCAAAAACTTTACCGACACTGCTTTTTTGCCTTAAATGGTGGTCCGCTAACTTTTGGAGGCATTAGTGCATTTGATATTGCCCTCTGGGATATTAAAGGAAAAGCATTTAATATGCCTGTTTATAAATTGCTTGGTGGAAAACAGCGTAACAGCCTGCGTGCATATGCAAGCCAGCTGCAAAATGATTGGGGAGAAAATCGAAAGCCAGCAAGAACACCTCAAGACTATGCCCGTGTAGCTGAAATTGCTGTTCAAAAAGGTTTCGATGCTATCAAAATCAATTTTCTTACATTCCGAGAGGATGAAGGACGTTATCCGGAAACTTCACAAACGGCTTTTTTGGATCCTAATTATATGGAAACTGTTGAGGCACGTATTGCTGCCGTTCGAAATGCAGTTGGAAAAAAGGTTGATATTATATTAGAAAACCATTGCTATACAGATAAACTTTCTGCTGTACAGTATGGAAATATGGCTCGAAAATATGGCATTTTGTACTATGAAGAGCCTACGACTCCTCATCCTGATCTTCTTTCCTATGTCTACAAGGAAACCGGTATTCCTGTAGCCAGTGGTGAGCGTATATATTCCCGCTGGCAATATCGCCAATATTTTGAACAAAATGCAATTCAAATCATCCAGCCAGATATAGGAACATGCGGAGGGATTACTGAGGTAAAGAAGATTTGTGACATGGCTTATTTGTATGAAACGGGTGTGCAGATTCATGTTTGTGGAAGCCCATTGGTTACAGCAGCTTCACTACAGCTTGAGTGTGCCATCCCTAATTTTGTAATACACGAATACAATATTAATACCGTAATGCCTAAAATGGTGGGTCTTACCAAACATGATTATCAGCCTGTGGATGGAAAATTTTCTATTCCTGATTTACCGGGTATTGGAAACGAAATTGCTGAAGAGACTTTTAAAAATAGTGAAATTGTTACAATTAAATAACGAGTCATATGAAAAGATTAGGACGTATCAGTTTGATACGTCCTTTTACTATAAGATCACAAAGATTCTTATTTCGTTGATTTGCACAAAATAATAGTATCCTTCAAAGGCTATTGCCAAAATGAAATTGAAAATAAAGGAATATACATCAGGAAGTAATGGATGGGGAAATGGATTTCTTATGGACAAGTTGAAGTGATATATACAAGGGTGGATAAACAATTTTAAAATTGCAGGTATGAAAGCAATTCTAAAACAAACGGATGAATGCATGAGAAGAGGAATTCGGATGATTTACTAGAAACAAATGTAGAATTAGCTTGATTATACTAGACTTTTATCTATTGTAAATATAGCACAGCAGCAGAGAATATAAAGTTAAAAAGGTTTGAATTAAAAACTATATCAAGCATAAAAAATAATTTTTATCTTAAATAATGCTGCTATATCATTGACAATACGATGAAATGATGATATTATGTAGTTAATAGTTTGACGGTCAAACTTTAATAAAGAGGTGAGCTTTATGAATTGTGGATTTTAAGTATAATTTCTAATAGGTCATTGAAATGAATGCTTAGCTCCAAATCACAATAAAAATTGTCCTGCGACTGCAAAGGTTTATAGTGATTACAGAGAGTCATTTCTGAGTATGATTTCAGGTGCTCTTGACAAAGACCTTATTGTAAGGGACGAAGATGTATAGGTTATTTATAGTATCGATAGTAATGGATAGGCAGAATCCTTCCACAGACAGATTATAAACTTTTTTTTGAAAACGTATGTATATGTTTTATCAGCATTCATTTTCAGAAAAATATGTTTATTAAAAGGCTGATTGACACATTGAAGTGTCATAAAAAATGGAAATACAAAAGAGAATGTACAAAAGTCAAATAAAGAGAGGAAAATAGTATGAACGAAAAGAGAAGTGAAAAGAATTATGGTGCTAAGGCATTGTTGCCGCTTTTGGTGTTTTTAGGCTTATATGTAGGTTGTGGTATTGTATTTACGGTATTAAAAACTAAGAACCCGTTCACGATAATGTCCCGTTATGTAGCTATATTGATTGCAATTTTGGTAGCAATAATTTGTTTCGATCGAAAGAAGACTATTTCAGAGAAGATAGATCTTTACTGTGAAAATGCAGGGCAGCCTGGTGTTATGCAACTGGGACTCATGGTATTGATGGCAGGTGGTTTTGCAAGTGTCTGCACTGCAATTGGAGGCGAGAAATCAATTGTGAATTTAGGAATTTCTTTGATTCCAAGCTATTTCTTGGTACCTGGTATTTTTGCTATATGTGCAATTATTTCTACATGTATTGGTACTTCTATGGGAACAATGGCTACAATGATTCCAGTGACTGTTGCATTGGCTAAAGGTGCAGGCTTGAATCCGGGTATGGCAGGCGCTGCGGTCATTACAGGTGCTTATTTTGGAGACAACCTTTCCATGATTGCAGCTACAACAATTTGTGCAGTTAGAGGTGCTGGAGCAGATATGAAAGAAAAATTTCAGACGAACTTTTTAATTGCGCTTCCAGCAACGATTATAACCATTGTCGCTTATGGAGTATTTAGCATGGGCAGTGGGTCAACAGCAGTGAAAGCTGGTAGTTATAACATTTTAACCATAATTCCATATATCTCCACCTTAGTCTTTGCACTTTTAGGACTGAACGTAATTTTAGTGCTTGCTATAGGTATTGGATCAGCTGGTATTATAGGTATAACAATTGGAACTACTACCTTTTTTGGATGGGCAAAGGCGCTTTCTTCTGGTATGGAGAGTATGTTCTGGCTGGCTGTATTTGCAATGATGATTTCGGGATTAGCTGGATTGGTTCGTTATTATGGTGGTATTGAATGGTTAGTAAAAGTGGCAACAAACAAAATTAAAGGCAGAAAGAGTTGTGAGTATATCATTGGTTTACTTTCTTTGGTGCTTTCTGCTACAATTGTAAACAATGTCATGGCAATTATAATTGCAGCTCCTGTTGCAAAGGAATTAGGAGATAAATATAAAGTTGCATCAAAGAAGATGGCAACTCTGTTGGATATAGGTGCATGTGTAGCAGTAATGATAGTACCGCATGGAGCTGGTGCAATGATGGTACAAGTAGCATTGGGATGTACTTATTTGGAAGTAATAAAATATCAATTCTATCCATTATTTTTGATTCTGAGTACAGCAATTACGATTCAGTTGGGGCTAATGGGGGTAAAGAAAAAAGAGGAGAATTTGGATATTGATTCTGGTAACAAAGAGATTTCTTAAGGTTCATAAAAATATACATTTACAATAAGGTAACTGAAGGCGGAGAAAGAATATATACACGTTGGCAGCATACAGAATGCGCTTCAGGTAATTCAGCCTGATTTAGGAACTTGTGGTGGAATTACTGAAGTAAAGAAAGTATGTAATAGGTCATATGTTCATTGACACCATCTAACAGAGCACTCTGCCTTTATGAATATCAACCTGTAAATGGCAAATTGTCTATTCCATATCCTCCTGGTATTTGTAACGAAATTGTGAAGGAGACTTTCAAAAAGAGCCAGGTTGTGACAATTCAATAGAAAGAACTATATATAAACAATTCTAAACAGGAGCTTTTCACTCCTGTTTAGTTATATTTATGGGCATACTTACAAGAATATATTTATTTTTATATAAATATCTAGAATAACAAAAAAAGTAGTTAAAAGGAGTGGATTAAATGAATTTGACAAACGAAGAAATAAAATATGAAATTTTTGAAAAAGCACATTCTTTAGGTGCAAATCTTGTCCGTTGCTGCTCTGTGGCAAAGTGGGAGGAAATACCGATTCAAGAACCGGCGTTTTGGCCTCAGAATATTTGGCCATGGACTAAGAATGTAATTGTATTAGGAGTGCCTTTGTATGCGCCAATGATTCACACTACACCATCCATGGTTTATCAGGAACTGTATGATACCAGTAATCGAATTCTGGATGATATGGCTTATCAGTTAACAAATTATATTACTACAAAGATGGGTTACAGGGCAATTTTCTTTCCTAGAGATTGTTACTACAATATTGAAGTTTTACTTGATAATCCTAATGCAGCTTTTTCACATGTTATTGCGGCATACTATGCAGGGATGGGAAGTATTGGAGACAGTCACAATTTAATTACCAAAGAATTTGGTCCGCGTGTGAGAATGGTATCAATTCTTACAGATGCTCCTATCAATCCAGATGATATGCTTGAAAAAAATCTTTGTATACATTGCAAAAAATGTTTAAAAAATTGTCCGTCACAATGTTTTAAGGAAAACGGCACAGATATTTATTCAATGGACAAAGTTGTATGTACACAATATCATGTCCATATCAAAAATGAGCATCATTGGCCTTGTGGCGTGTGTATTGATGTCTGTCCAGTTGGAGAGGATCTTAAAATGTACCGTAACATGGATGTTGCTTCAAAAAAAGGAGTTTCTCATTGTCAGCATTTTGGCTCCTAATTCAGAACATAAAAATATATGATTTATTAAATAGAAACTTTATTTATACATTATACAAACAAAATCAAAGGACATATTTACCAAAAAGGTGGGATATATGCCCTTTATTGTGTGATAGGTAGTTGTACATTTATAAGCGGCGGTTTATGAAATTTTAGGAGGAAGTTATGCAATCATTAAATCTTCAATTACAAATTTTTACTCTTACAGCAATTGGTTTTTATTTAGGTAAAAAAGGATATATAAGTAAAGAAACTAGGAGTCAGTTTATAAATCTTATGTTTAGTATTATTTTACCCTGTAATATTATTAACTCTTTTCAGATAGAAATGACAACTAGTATTTTACTAAAAACAAGTTTAGCTTTGATTTTAGCTTGTGCTGCTCAATTATTTTATATTTTTATTAATAAATTTTTATATAACAATTTTGATGAAAGTAAACAGGTATGTTTGAAATATGCTACAATTTGCAGCAATGCAAGTTTTATCGGATTACCAATAGCAGAAGCAATGTTTGGGGCAACAGGATTATTATTTATGTCAGTAGCCTTATTACCACAAAGAATTGTTATATGGTCAGCGGGTATTTCCATGTTTACAAAAACAACAAAAAAAGAGGTGTTTAAAAAAGTAATTACACATCCATGTATTATTGCGGTAGAAATTGGTTTTGCAATTATGATATTTCATATTCAATTACCTATATTTTTAAGTAATACAATCAAGGGGTTATCTAGTTCCACTACATCTTTTTCCATGATGATAATTGGAATGCTTTTAAGTGACGTTGATTTAAAGTCTATTTTTGATAAAGATGCTGTTTATTTTTCTTTTATTAGACTAGTAGCTATACCATTATCATTTTATATTGTTTTATCATTCTTACATATTGATTCGCTAGTAACTGGTGTTACTGTAATTATGGCAGCAATGCCAGCAGGAACAACAACCGCCATGCTAGCTCAACAATATAATGGAAATGCTCAATTTGGGTCAAAGTTAGTATTTTTTTCTACATTTTTTTCATTGTTTACTATTCCTATTCTTTCGTTATTGTTAAAATAAATATTGATTTAAACTCTAGCCTAATTGTGGATTACTTCCTTGCATCAGTACAAGTGGTTAATGATTTTGTTAAGTATAGTGGCTTATCACAATTCCGCTCCAACTAGAAATTAATCCAAAAGTAGTAGGTGAAGAGAATATTACAAATGCTTTTTCAGGAATAATGTAATTTAGTATAATACCAATAAGAATACCTCTAAAAACAGTAAGTATAGCTGCAGATGGCACATTGTTTTTGTTAACTTTGCCTAGAAAAGCAGGAGCATTTTTTGCAAAGATAAGTTGTATAATATACGGCTATTAGTAAAAATACTAGAATTTATTGAAGAAAATGCTGTAGTTTCAGCTATTATAAAGATTAATGGATTCCAATCCGGTAAAAAACCAACGTAACAGTGAATGTAACGATTTGAATAAGAAATAAGTCTAAAAATATGTATAGCTACTAGATTAATTGTCTTTGATTATAAAGTTAAGATAATAGAAGTCGTTTACAATGTTTCGTGAATTATTTAGACTTTTAACTGCTTTTGGAATATAATATAAGTTTTGGAATAACATGAAACAAATATAGTTTTAGCTGGAAAAATAGAAGAAAAAGTACTTAGATAACGATAAAAACTTAGAAATGAAGAACATCCTTAGATTTGATTTACATAAATCTAAGAATGTTCCTTATAATCAATTATTATTTATTATATGTCTATCACTATGTTATTTTGAGTCTAGATAGACAGATTATTTAGAGTTAACAGCATCACAGATACGACGCAATCCTTCTTTAACTGTAGAACGTGGACATGCAAGATTCAATCTAATGAAACCATCAGAGTTTTGAACGAACATATTGCCACCTTCAAGAAGTACGCCTGCTTTATTGGCGAAGAATAATGGAAGACTTTCTTCATTTGAGAAATAAGCTCCAACGTTAACCCAAGCCAAATAAGTTGCTTCTGATACACGATATTTTGCTTTTGGAAGATGCTCTGAAAGATATTCACCAACAAATTTGAAGTTTTCATCAAGATAAACTCTCATTTGGTCAAGCCAATCAGCACCATGTTCGTAAGTAGCTTGAGCAGCAACAATACTTAATGGATTATCAAAGTTATAGTGCCTTGAAAGCCAGATTTTTCTTAAATCATCATTTGGGATGATGACATTAGAAATCATGAATCCAGCCATATTAAAGGTCTTGCTTGGAGCCATACATGTAATCAATTTGTCGTATTCTGGGAATATTTTAGCCATTGGTGTATGTGTTTGACCAATTCTAAGCAAATCGCAGTGAATTTCATCAGAGATAACCCACATATTATTGCTAATTAGGATATCTCCTACGCGCTTTAGTTCTTCAGGTGACCATACTCTACCGCTTGGATTATGAGGATTACAGAAGATACATAAAGTTGTCTTTTCATCTGACGCCTTAGCTTCTAAATCTTCAAAATTTATAGTGTAGTAACCATCAGTATTGATTAGGTCTGAACATACAGCTTCACGTTCATTGAAGTCAGCAGCATACTTAAAATATGCATAACTAGGAGTAACAAATAAAACCTTTTCATCAGGTTTACAAATATAACTAACTAGTTCATACAAAGCAGGAATAACACCATTGGACATAACTAGATGTTCTTTATCAAAGTGCCATTTGTAACGGGTTTCAGTCCAGTTAACAAATGATTCGTAGTACTTTGGATCAAATACTCTGGTATATCCAAAAATTCTGCGATCTAATCTATCTTTTATGGCATCGATAACTACTTGTGGTGTTGCAAACTCCATGTCGGCTACCCACATTCTAACAAATTCATCATCAGCATATGGGAATTTCATAGATGCATCTGCATGAAAAATGTATTCACGAAAACCTTCCACATTCATTGCATTAATATTTTTACGGTCAACTATTTCATCAAAATTATAAGTCATATTTAATTCTTCCTTTCTTTAATTTGTTAAGTCTATTAAATCACACATTGTTAGAGGAGACAAATCCATTAAAGTTTCTTATATAAAGATAAATATTAAATAAAGTTTCGCTAGAGTAGAAAAATTACATGATTTATGATAAAATAATTTAAAAAAATATTTTATGAGGATTATTTAAAAAATAGTCAATTATTAAGAAACAAATAATGAGGTGATAAATTGGAACAAATATCAATAGAAGTAGGTAAGCGGATTCGTAATTTTCGGAAAGCCAAAAAGATGACTATTAAAGAACTAGCTGACCAGATATATAAGAGTAAGGCTACGGTTTCTAAGTATGAAAAGGGAGAAATAGTGATAGATATTGTAACATTGTACAATATTGCAAAGGTGTTAAGAATTCAGGTAGATCAGTTGTTTTGCTATGAGCCTAGTTGCATAGAAAGTCAAGTAACTGGTAAGAAACCGGCATTTTTTCAAGGATCGTCTCAATTTTATTCCTATATTTATGATGGAAGGGCAAATAAATTGATACGTTGTGTGATAGATGTTCTTTCAAAAACTGAAGAAAATAGATATAAAGTCATGCTTTATATGAATATTGATAGTTATGAAAATTATCAGGAGTGTGAAAATACATATGGGGGATATATTGAGCATTATGATGCATTAACCAATATTATTTTAAGGAATCAAGCTACTCCTATGGAACAGATTATAATTAGCATGCTCGCATCATTTATGGATTCGTCAATAAAATGGGGGCTAATGTTTGGTATATCTTCTCGCCCAGTTATGCCAATTGCAGCTAAAATGCTTATTTCTAAGAAAGCGTTAAAAGAAGATCAAGGACTTATTGATCAACTAACTATATCCAAAGAAGATATTAGGATAATGAAGATGTATAATATGTTAGCTATAACATAATACATATAAGATTAAAGGCGTATATGTTTTCAGTTTAGTTTAGTTTTCTTTTAGTGTGTTTTAGAATTTGTTGTGCACTCAACTTAGTCTAAAACTGATAATTAATAAAAGACAAGAAATTCTGCAGTTCTTTACACAGGTAACCAGAATTTCTTGTCTTTTTATTTTTAGTTTAGTAGAGAATATACTATAAAAGTGTCGTAAATACAGCAATAACTTTATAAAAAGCATCAATTTCTTCTGCAGTGCAGTAATTTGATAAATCTTTAAGGGTTTTAGAAATTTCAAGTGTATCAAAAAGTTTATGTGCTTTACTTACGCTAAGCCCTTCATCGGTAACATATAGAAGTATAGTTTTTGCGTTATCTTTAGTTTTGTGGCGATATACAAAGTTTTTACTTACTAATTTACTAACTGTTTGAGATAAAGCGCCTTTTGTTTTTTTCCAATATTTAGCTAAGTCCGTGATTGTAGTACCAGGATGTTCTTCAATATAGGTTAGAACATGTGCTTCTGTCATAGAAAGAGTATGGTTTGTTCCGTAATTATGCGGAGTATTAATGTAGTCGCTATATAACATAACAAATTTATAGATATTATTATGTCGACTATTTAGTGTATTAAAAGTTGCATCAATTATTGAATCATCATTGGTAGAAGATACATCTTTTTGTGCAATTAGTGATTTATCGTTTTCATTTATCATAGTTGCATAATTCTCCTAATATTTTGTTAAAGCCTTATGATTGATGTGGATGAGTAAAAGAACTAACCAATCAAACAAAAAATAAATTTATATATTCTTAAATTTATTTTAGCATATAAAAAATTATAATCAAGCTAAAAAATGAAGAAAACTGATTTTTAAGAAAGATAAGAAATTTGTAGAAATGTTTAATGGCTAAATAAAAAACAAAAAATATTGACTTAAGTAAGCGTTTGGTGTTATTATCTCTTTGTAAATGTTTAGGTGATAAACAAAAAATAAAAATATTATGCTGATATGATTTGGATTCTAAACAAAATTAAAAAAGATTAAAGGGAGAAGGGTTATTGTGACAGTTGAAGAATTTGTCCATACTTATTATGTAGACCGTACCGGAACGAATTCATCGAAATGGGATGGGTTAAAAAGAAAATTTGGTAGAAGCGATTTGCTTTCTATGTGGGTTGCAGATATGGAATTTAAAACACCTCAGCCAGTTATAGATGCATTAGCAAAAAGAATTGAGCATGGAGTTTTTGGTTATGCAGAAGTTCCAGACAGCTACTATGAAGCGCTTGACCAGTGGATGAGGGATCATCATTCATATTCTATAAAGAGAGAATGGGTTAGATTTACACCAGGTATTATTCCTGCACTTTATTGGTTTGTAAATATGTTTACAAAGGAAAATGATGGGGTTATAGTCATGACACCAGTTTATTATCCTTTTCTAAACTGTGTTAAAGATACAAATCGTAAACTTATTACATGTGACTTGGATTATGAAGATGGAAAATTTACAATCAATTATGATAGATTTGAAAAAATGATAGTAGATAATGATGTAAAAATGTATATTTTATCTTCACCACATAATCCAGCAGGACGAGTTTGGAAAGAAGAAGAATTGGACAAGATGTTGGGAATATGTGAGAAACATAATGTGTTGGTTATCTCAGATGAAATTCACCAGGATATTACAGCACCAGGAGTTAAGTTTATTCCAAGTGCAGCAGTTTTAGGTGGAAAATATGAATCTATTATAATTACTGCCAATGCACCATCAAAGACATTCAATCTTGCTAGTTTTTTACATGCAAATATCATTATTCCAAATCCAGAACTTAGAGCTATTTATGATGAGTTCAGTAAACGTTATTACCAGGCTGAATCCAATCTCATTGGGATAACTGCAGCAGAAGCAGCATATAGACATGGTGAAAGCTGGAGACAGGATTTGATGAAAGTTATCTACAGTAACTATGATTATGTGAAGGAGTCAATGAAAGATTATCCAGAGGTGACTGTTGTTCCTTTAGAAGGAACATACTTAACCTTTATAGATTTGCGTGCTTATGTTCCTCTAGATGAAATTAGGGAATTTGTTCAGGACAAATGTCATATCGGTTGTGATTATGGTGAGTGGTTCGGTGAAAATTGGAAAGGATTTATTCGCTTGAATATCGCAACACATCCTGATTTTGTACATCAAGCTATAGAAAGTATTAAAAGAGAATTGAAAAATTATATTTGTCATGCAGCGTTGAAAGAAAGATGCTGAAAGTGATAAATTATATGTATAAGAATGTTAGTCTTTAATTCTTTAGAAATTTAAAGAATTGAAATAAATAGTAAAGTTAAAAGGGAGATAAAAATTATGAGCAAGAAATGTATTCATACAGAAAAGGCACCAGCAGCAATTGGTCCTTATTCACAGGCAATTCAGAAAGGTAACACAATCTATGTATCAGGTCAACTTCCAGTGGATCCATCAACTGGCAATTTTCCTTCTGATCATATTGAAGATCAGACACGTCAATCATTGACAAACGTTAAGGAAATCTTGCAGCAAGCTGGTGCAACTTTAGAAGATGTTGTAAAGACTACAGTATTATTACAGGATATAGGAGATTTCACTGCAATGAATGGGGTTTATGCAGAATTTTTTAAAGAAGAGTGTCCAGCACGTGCAGCTTTTCAGGTAGCAGCATTGCCTAAGGGTGCAAAGGTTGAAATTGAAGTTGTTGCAGTAGTTGATTAGTATAATTAAGTATAACAAATCATTTATGATAATTATCATAAATGATTTGTTATAATATCAGGAAATTTGGAGGGGTTAAAATGATTAAATTATATGGGACGATACTGTGTCCTGACTGCAGAGTGGCAATGATAAATCTTGATAAGGCAGGAGTTGCTTACGAGTTTTTTGATATTAGTACAAATCTTTTAAATTTGAAGAGATTTTTAAATATTCGAGATACAAGTCATGTATTTAATAAGGTAAAAGAGAATTTAGGTATTGGTATTCCGTGTATAGTTTTAGAGGATGGAACAATTACTTTAAATCTAGAAGATGCTTTAAATAAGTAAGTTAGTGTCAGGTGATTTTTAATGCAATGCGGGTGCAAAGATAAAACCAATATCTTAAAAGTTCAAGGAAATAGAGATTTGGTGAGTCCTATTTGGTGTGATAAATGTGGATGGAACATAAAATTAGATGAGCTTCAAATCTCTAATGAACTTAAAAGCGAATTAATTAGTTGGAACCTCTGTTATAGAAAATTGATCAATCCTAAAACAGGTGAATACATAGATAACTGGATTGAATTTCGAGAGCAATATGATAGGAGAGGCTGCAAATTATCAGAAAGATTGCAGTTGGAACTTAAAGAAGAATATATTATTCGATTTGAGAGCTTTATTTAATGGTATATGCAGCAATGTAAATTCTAAAAATATATTTAAAAATTTCTATTGGAGCTTATTCAAGTGCCTCATAATTGTGTCGCCTTGAATAAGCTTCTTTTGTTATTTAAAGCATTATTGTTAGATATTTTTTTCTAAAAATAACTTATGTTGAGTGATAGCATTTGTTATTGAAAAAAAGATATTAAAAAGAGGCTGTTGTAGTGAATTGTCCCTTTACTTTGGAGAAAACATAACAATTATATATTTTTCTTAAATTTGAGATCCTATTTCCACATTATAGTTAGTTTTTCGAGTATAGATGACATTAGGTGATATGTGGGAATTAATGACTATCATGTGACTTTAATTCGTTTAATAGAAAGAATTCAACTATAATGCTAAATAGAAGATGAGGTTTATATTCAATAAGCATTTAAAAATATTTTATTCAACTAATCATATTTCCTACCTTTTCGAAACTGCCCTACCAAAAAGTGCCTACTTTTATTCTCAAGTTAACAGATTTATACTGATACTTGTGATAGGGAATAAAGAAAAAACAAAAACCAAACAACTAATTTTCTAATAGTTTAGAAGCAATTAATTAAAAGGAGGAAGTATAAATGCAAAGATTTACTATACCAAGAGATATTTATTTTGGAGACAATGCTATAGAGCATTTAAAGTCAATAAAAGGAACTAAGGCAATGCTTGTTATTGGTTCTGAAAGATTAATAAAGGATGGAACAGTTTCTAAAATACAAGAACTATTAAAAGAAGCTAATATTGAAACAGCAGTATTTTCGGGAGTTGAAAATGATCCTTCAGTTGCGACAGTTATGAGAGGGGTGAAAGCTATGAAAAAGTTTAACCCTGACTTAATAGTAGGTATTGGTGGTGGATCACCAATAGATGCTGCTAAAGCAATGTGGATATTTTACGAATATCCAGAGTTTACTTTTGAAGAGGCTGCTAAGCCATTTAACCTACCAGAATTAAGACAAAAAGCTAGATTTATAGCTATACCAACTACAAGTGGCACTGGTTCAGAAGTTACTTCATTTTCAATAATAACTGATAATGAAACAGGAATTAAGTATCCAGTAGCTGACTATAACATAACTCCAGATGTTGCTGTAGTTGACACTAATTTAGTTAAAAGCATGACTCCAGCATTGGTTGCTAACACTGGAATGGATGCTTTAACTCATTCCTTTGAAGCTTATGTTTCAAAAGTTAGAAATCCAATAACAGATGGATTAGCTATGAAATCAATAGAAATGACTGTTGATAATTTAGTTAAATCATTTAAGGGAGAAGATCAAGCTAGAAAAGAAATGCATATAGCTCAATGTTTAGCTGGAATGGCGTTCTCAAACGCAATACTTGGAATAATTCATTCAATGTCTCATAAAACTGGAAAGATATTTAACATTCCTCATGGACTTGCCAATGCAATATATTTACCATATGCTATACAGTTTAATGCTAAAGCAGCTAGATATGCTTATGCTGATATAGCTAAGAGGTTAGGGTTAAAAGGAGAAACAACAGATGAATTAGTTCAATCATTAATTCAATTAGTTAAAGATTTTAGAATTGCTATGAATATGCCTTCTACTTTAAAAGAATTTGGAGTATCAGAAGAAGACTTTAAGTCTAACTTAGATAAAATTTCTAAGGGTGCAGTAGCTGATGCTTGTACGGGTACTAACCCAAGAGAAATATCTGTAGAAGAGATGAAGAGATTATTTGAAGCTACTTATTATGGAAAAGAAGTAAATTTCTAAGTCAATTCAAAAGTTATAGCTGATTAATAACCAGCTATAACTTTAATTATTTATAAAAGAAAATAGATTTTAGGATATATGGCTTTGTTTATAATTAGCTACAAAATATTTTCCCCATTTGTCCATTGCTTCTAAAATAGGAATTAAATCTTCTGCCATTTTAGTAAGTGAATATTCAACAATGGGAGGTACTTCATGATAAACAGTTCTATTAACTAGCCCATTTTGTTCTAAATCTTTTAGCTGTTGACTTAGCATTTTTTGAGTTATTCCCGGAATTAATCTTTTAAATTCATTATATCTTATAACTTTATGTATATTAAGATTCCAAATAATAAGACCTTTCCATTTACCACTTAGGATTTCCAAAGTAACTTCAATTTCACATCTATAATTATTACAACTAATTTTGTTTAATCTATCCTTTGGCATAACGTCACTTCCTTATATAAGATAATTTAGTTGTTTAGTTCGGTGTAACTTTATGTTTTTTTATTTTTTACAACTCTCCTACGCCTATACAAGTTATCAAATCATATTATGTATAATATTTTAAGGGATGCGTAGATCATAAAATTCGAACATATTGATTTATTAAATAAGAATTAACTTTATACAATGGGATTTTTCTGATAGTCTAAGCCCCAATCATACATGGAGTTAATAATTGGTTCCATAGAAAAACCAAGTGCTGTCAATTCATACTCCACACGAGGAGGAACTTCAGCGTAGACTGTACGCTTTACAACACCATCATGTTCTAATTCCCTTAATTGAAGCGTCAGTGCTCGGTGAGTTATATTTATCATCAAGCGCTTAAGTTCGTTGAACCTCATTTTTCCTCCCAGCAAACGGTACAAAATAATGCATTTCCACTTTCCGCTGATAATGTTGAGAGTAGTCTCCACTGGGCATGGTTTATTTTTGCAGTTTGAATTTATTGTTTCCTTGTCCATATTATCATCTCCAAACAGTGTAATAATGATACTTTAAATATATATAGTATATACTATATATCAAAGTTGTGAGTACTTCAATACATGAGCTATAGTGAAGCTGAAAAAACAAAGGTAGGTCTACTATAAGCAATAAAAAAGAGGTTACTATGGAATTGATAACCAAAAGAGTGTTCATAGGCTTGAGTAAATCAAATCTATGTATACTCCTTTGTTTGAGGAATATCTCCAGTCATTACTATTATTTTTCATAGTTACTAATAAATTTGTTGATATATTTCAATATTGTAGAATGCTGATACAATGTAGTCAATGTTCATATAAAAAGTATAATGAAAAAGGCCTGATTATTTTAGGATTTCCATGCAACCAATTTGCAGATCAAGATCCAGCGGAAAACAGTGAGATAAAGAGATTTTATGAAATGAATTTTGGAGTAACATTTCCACTTTTTGAAAAGGTTGATGTAAGAGGGAAAAATGCACACTCATTATTTAAACATCTGACAGAAGCTGCTCCTTGCATAGGACCAATATTAGCATCTATTCTGATTTATGCAGGTAATATGAATACTATAAATAAAGGTATAACGTTACTCTGTGCATATTCTTTAGGACTTGCAGTGCCATTCATTTTAGCTGCACTTTTAATAGAGAGTTTTTCAAGTCAAATAAAAAAGCTTTATAAATATTTTCCTATAATTTCAGCTGTACCAACATCCTACTTTACTCATAATCATGGAAAAATTGTAAATAAAAATATAGGTGCTATGAATTACGATACTATGATGGCTAATATTATTTATATTAAGTGAGTTACCAAAAAAGAAATAAGAGTAGAAATGGGCAAAGCTACACTATGATATTAACTAGGTATACTTTTGTATACTATATATAATCAATGTGCGTACTTTTATTTTTTTGAAGACCATATATAATTAAATCTATAAGAAGGCGGTGGCATAATATATGTTTTTGTTCCAGTAAGCATAAATAATTTTGTTTTTCCGCAGTTAAAGTTTATCAACAATATACTTACTAGTTGGTATATAAATAATAATTAATTAAATTTTATAATATCGCCAGGATAAATTACCTGAGATATAAAAAGGAGTGTTTAATAACTATGGACGCAATCAAAGCTATTTTAGAGAGAAGAAGTGTAAGAAAATTTTCAGATCAAACTGTTTCAAAAGAAATGTTGGAAGGATTAGTTGAATGTGGAAGGTTAGCTCCCACAGGTCATAATAAACAAGGACGTTCATTTGTTGTATTGACAGAAAGATCTACTATTGATGAAGTTGGGAAAATTGCAACTTGGGCAAAATTTGTAATTGGTAAGGCTCCTGCTATAATTTTAGTTTTCTGTGATACTAAGGAATGTGCAACATTTGTTGAGGATGGGGCAGCAGCTACAGAGAATATCCTGATTGCTGCAACAGCACAAGGTCTAGGATCTTGTTGGATGGCAGGTTATGGAATGCCTTATGCTAAGGAAATTGAAGCTTTAGCTAACGCATCTGAAAGCAAAAAACTTATATCAATTATTGCATTAGGCTATCCGTCTGACACAAACACACCAATGCCTAAAAAGAGTTCATTAAATGAAGTTATTGTTTGGGATAAGTTTTAGGTGTCAATATAAAATACAGATTTAATTATAAAATTATCATTTAAGGTAGGATATTTATTTATGATAGAGTATAAAACTAAAGGTGTATGTTCAACCAAAATTCAATTTATGATTGAGGATGATATATTAAAGAATGTGGTTTTTACATCTGGATGTAATGGAAACCTAAGAGGCATAAGCAAATTGGTTGAGGGAATGAAAGTAGAAGATGTTATTAATAAACTTGAAAACATTAAGTGTAGTGAGAAAAATACATCTTGTCCAGCTCAATTAGCAGAAGCTTTAAAACAACAATTAAAAAAATAGATGATTTAATTAAGTAAAACTTGTTTATGAAATTATGAAGGTTTGGTAGGCACAAGATTAGGTAAAGTTTGCTTGATCTTAGGCCTGACTTTTGATGAAAAATAATTTTTATAAAAGAAGTAATAGTTCTATAAGCATAAAATTAAAGTTTTTATGAATAATAAATATTCATTTAAAAATGGAGGTAATAATAATGAAAGAAATAAGTGATAGCATATTTAATAAGGAGGTTATTACAAATGATATACCAGTAGTTGTAGATTTTTGGGCTCCATGGTGTGGTCCTTGTAAAATGATTGGTCCGGTTATGGAAGAATTGGATAAACAATATCTAGGAAAAATAAAGTTTGTTAAGGTAAATGTGGACGAGAATCCAGTAATTTCACAGGAATTTAGAATATCAAGTATACCAACTATAATGATATTTAAAAAAGGTGAAGCTGTAGAAAACATAGTTGGTTTTAGACCTAAATCAGATTTTGAACAGATATTAAATAGATATGTTTAATTTTAGAAAAGAAATTTATGAGTGAAAGATATGATATTACTTTCCTACTAGCTAATGTGATGAATATCACTACATAAAAGTTGAAATACAAACTAATAACTTCAGTTGTACATATTAATGTTGATAATTTAAGTCTTAAAAATTAAGGCGAAGCCTGATGTTTTAATATAATAAATTTAATTTTAATTCAATAGTATGAATTAAAATTTTAAAATGCATAAATCTTTAATTCTACAAGGTTTGATAACAAAATGGATTTTTAAGGAAACTTCGTTTCATTTTGAGAATTACTTGAAAAAAGTTTGTATTTTTATGTAGTAGACAATTAATGAAATTACTACTATTTGCAGGCTACGCCTTAAGTTGTGATTAGAATAGATAACTTAAAATGTATAGATAAAAATTAATTATTATGAAAGCTACGCTTTTAAGATAATAGGGATAATAGTATATATGTAAAATGAAGTAAGAATAAACTTTCAACATATATCAGCCGGAATACAGTTGAAAGTTTATTCGGTTACTTGCATTGCGTTGCATTATTTTTAAAAAGTGATTTATTCCTATAGTTATATAGAGGATGAAATATAGTTTATAAATTGTTTTGCAGTTCTTCCTGAACGTCCATGTGTTCTTAATTCCCACTTTGAAGCTTCTTGATTTAAAGTTTCCTCATTAATTTCAATTTTTTGTTTTTTGGCAAGAGATTGAACTATTTTAAGATAGTGTTTTTTATCTGGACTATCGTAGGTTATAACAATTCCAAAACGCTCGGAAAGAGATAATTTTTCATTCATAGAATCTGCTGTATGGATTTCTTCATCAGCCATCCTATCATTCCAGGTTTCCTTTATTAAATGCCTTCTGTTAGAAGTAGCATAAATTAAAATATTTTTAGGAATACCTTCAACACCACCATCTAGTACAGATTTCATCTCTTTATAGTCTGTTTCAAATTCTTCGAAAGACAAATCATCAATAAATATGATAAAATATTTGCCTCTAGATTTTAATTCTTTTAATACATCGGATAAACATAAAAGTTGTTCCTTTGATATTTGAACTAATCTAAGTCCGCTGCTATAAAATTTATTAACTACTGCTTTAACTGAAGAAGATTTTCCAGTTCCAGCAGAGCCTATTATAAGTACATTGTTAGCAGGTTGTCCAGATATAAAATCTAAAGTATTTTTCGTTAAAGTTTCTTTTTGATATTCGTAACCTACTATATCATCTAAATTTACCTTATCAAAACTTTTAACTCCAACCAAACCTTTAGTGTTATCCCATTTAAATGCAACATGATTTGAAAGTTCAGCACAACCTATATTATAGTAATAGCTTATTAAGGAATCTAATAGAGTTTCATCGGAATCTGAATTTAGAACCTTAAATAAATAATCTTTAAATTCCTGTACTTGTTCCGATTTATTAGTAGGAGAATAATTCATTAAAAAGCTGCAAGGAGAAGTAAATGAAGAAATTATAGAATCTAAATTTGCCCCAATTATAGATCGTATAATTTTCATATCCTTTAAAGCAATATTATATAAATCCTTTTGTATATTATGACCATATCTTTCACAGGTCAAGCTAAAAAAATTTTTATCATTTAGTAAAAGATTTATAATATAAGCTTTTAGTACATTACCACTTAAGTTTAAGCTTTCTGCACTTTGTAGTAAGTTATGATACATATCATAGTGTGAAGTTAAGATAGTTTCCTCATTAGGATCATTTTTTGAAACTTCCTTTAAGGTTTCTCTTAATTTATTTATAACTGGATCCTTTAAGAGATTCCTATATATAAGCAGTGATCCTGAATTTAAATATAGATTTTGGCAATAATTCTTTTCTGTCATAAAATAGCCCCCTTTTCTTTAGTACAAAATTATTTTTTTCATTATACCATATATCATAGACAATAATGACATAGAAAATATAACTAAAGAATATATAAATAGTAGAAAAGTAAATAAGAATCGTATATTTGGACACTATGGATCATTAAAAGATGATGTAATCAAATCATTTTTAAGTTCAGGTGAAGTTTGAAATTGATTGATAATTTTTTATTTTAGTATTATTGGACAAAATAATAATCTTTTAAATTTATTGACAAATCTAAGACCAGGTGTATAATAAATTATTGTAAAGGACTATTTGTGTTTTTAAAAATTTAATATGTAAACGAATAGAAGAAGAGTAGTATTGGTTTCACTATAATTGATGTGCAGAAAGTTCAGCCTTTCGTCCTGCTGTAGGATGGGAGGTTTTTATGTTATATAATTTAGAACTTACATTTATTTAGGAAAGGTGGATGGGTATGAAAGGCAAATTAATTGACTTAAGTATTATTATATTTGCAATTTTTTTATTTTCTTTCGCATTAAATGTATTTTTTGCTCCTTATCATATTGTGCCTGGAGGGGTTTCAGGATTAGCTATCGTTTTGGAAAGTGTACTTCATATTAAAAAATCAATAATAATAGGAGTATTTAATGTACCTATTTTTTTACTAGGATTGTATATACTGGGTAGAAAGTTTGTTATTAATACAGCACTTGGAGCTTTTTTGGTTCCGATTTTTGTTGAATTAACTAGTGGAATTGGCCCATTCACAAAGGATATATTTTTAGCTACAGTATTAGGCGGTGTTATAACAGGGGTTGCATTAGGAATGCTGTTAAGTAAACAAGCTTCCGTAGGGGGTACGGATACAATAGCTAAGATGATATCCAAGTTTATACATAAGCCTGTAGGCAAAATTATGATATGTATTGATTTATCCATTGTTACATTAACTGTTTACGTATTTGGGATAGAAAAAGCATTATATGGCGTTGTAGCAGTATATATAGTAGGAAGAGTTGTTGATATTTACATTAAAGGATTTAAAGATTCAAAATCAGTTTATGTAATATCAGATAATATTCAAAAAATCAATAACCTTATTTTAACACAAATGAATGGTAGAACTACCAAACTGGAAGCAAGAGGCGGTTATACTGATGAGGAAAAGGAAATATTGATGTGTGTTATTACAAGTAAGGAAATAATAAGATTAAAAGAAATTGTAAGAGAAGTAGACAATAATGCTTTGGTTTTAGTTCAGGATTCCTATGAAGTGTATGGTAAAGGATTTAGTGTTACATAAATAGTATATATAAGAAATATTAAAAAGTTAAAAATATATTTTTTAAGATCTGTTAAAGAATAGTGTTGAAATTTTACTACCATCTGTAGAATTGGCTATGATAAGAATAGAATATACGAATGATTACGGAGGTCTTATTATGCCAACTGTAGAAGTCAGAGAAAGATACTATAAAGAGCAAAAATTTATTGGTACAATCTCATACGTCTCATACTGATACAAAATTAATATAAAGCTCTATGGAGGAGTATTGTGGAAAATCATTTAAAGCAATCATATGAAAATTATCAGTTAATTTTATTGAATGAAAAGCACATACAGACAATATTTAATTGGAATATACATGAAAAAAACTTTGAATACTATACTTGTCGTCCGTTGAAGTTAATTAAGTCATTTGAGGAGTATGCCAATAAAACATTAGCAGCGATTTCAGAAGGTGAACAAATTATATATGTATTGGTAAGTCGAGATGACTGTAATAAACCATTAGGTAAAATATCGTTATTTGATTTAAATGCAAGGAATCATAGTGCTGAATTTGGTTATTACTTACCAGATAATAATAGAGGTCATGGATTAGGTAGCATTATGGTATCAAAATTTATTGAAAACTCTTTTAAAAATGATGAATTAAATTTAAATAAAATATATGCAACCACATCTTCAAATAATTATTTTTCAGTGAAACTTTTAGAAAAGTATGGTTTTAAGTTAGATGGAAGGTTACGAGAACATTATTGGATTGGTGAAAATAGGCATGACCAACTTATATATTCTATCCTCAAACAGGAATGAATTAAATAATTGAGATTCAACATTTGGTCTGAATATTCTTAAAATGTATATTAGGGGAACTTGTCTAAAGGGGCTATGGTACTAAGAATAAACATTACAACATATTGTGTTTGTAAATCAATATGTTGTATATAAATTTCTTAATACCAAAGCCCCTTAACTTTTAAGCTTCTTCAGTAGTTTTTTCTTCTTTATCATTATTTTTTTTGTCTTTTTTAAACTTGGACATTATGCCAGGAACCATTTGTAAAAGGTTTTCCACATTACTCTTATTGTTTACAGGAAGCATAGTAACTGAATCATTTTTAATTACAAGCATGGCATTAGGAGTTACTTTAGCACCAAATCCAAGACCACCGCCAGAACCATTAGCTCCTTTATCATCAGTACCACCACCGGAACCAGTACCGCAGCCAAAGCTTACAGATATGATAGGAACTAAAGTAGTTTCTCCAACAACAATAGGTTCTCCAACAACAGTTTCAGTTTTTAAAAAGTTTTGCAATTTATTAAATAACACCTCTAAATTTTCTGGAATAGATGAACCATTTGACATAATTAAAATCCTCCTAAAATGTTTAATTTTTATTACAATAATTAATACACATAAAGTATTAATTAAGTTTCACTAGTTTTAGATTTTTTTAACAAAATTTTTCTAATATCCTTTTTTAGTACAAACTTTAAAGTTTTAAAAGCTATTAGAAATAAAAATACTTTCCCGCATATGCTGGTTTTTATATTTATAACATCATCATCAAAAACAGGATTTAAGTTTATATCACTGTGGGGAATTATTTGTGAAATTATTGGTATAAATCCACACAACAATCCAGTAATACAGGGGTCATCAAAACCATAGACACCCTTTATCCTTATTTCATCAGGCTTTATTATTTTTAACATATCCTTAAAATAGGAAAGTACACAGCTTATAAATTTTTTCTTTATAAAATCTTTAATATTAGTTGTTTTAGATTCTGTTACTTTTTTATTATCAGGTTTAACTTCTTCACTTTCTAAATTTTCCTTTTCAGAGATGACATAAATAACTTTGTTACCTATAAAAAAGGTTATTTTTAAATTTTCTTCCTGTAAAATTTTGATTTTAAATAAGTTAAACATCCATAGTATAATTCCTTCTATTTTTACTATTTCATTGATATGTGAATTTAAATTGTATTTAAAAGGAACAAACATTACTAAAATTAGTAATGAAAGAATAACACACATCAAAATCAATAATATCTTTAAAAATATGATAAACAGAAACATTTAAATACATCCTCTCATAAAATGATTCTTAGACATATACTTTAATTTAACTTGCATTAAATAGATTAAAAATCTTTACTTTTCTAATTTTTTTAGTTATAGCTTTTTTTATTGGCTTTTCTATAAATTTTATAGATTTATCTATATTTTTATTAATAAATTTGTTAAATAGATTTTGCTTATAAAGCTTTCTTGGTTTTTTTATGTTTTTTTTGAAAGTTTTATAGCATCTGTACATATTGGTAATTTTTAATTTGAAATCTTTTTCTTCAACTTTAGATATACAGTTTTCTGCTACTAATTCGGAAATTAGGCTTAATCTTTCTGGAAAAATAAAGTCATCATCTATAGTACTTAAGTTTTTATCTATGTTATGGATAAGTTCTAAAGTTTTAATACATTCATCACAATGTTTTAGATGTTCTTCTACAAATATTTTTTCTAGAGGATCTATAGTATTATCTGCATAAGCATAAAGAAATTTTTTATCAAGTTTGCAGCTCATTTTTTATTCCTCCTGAATGTTTTCTAGTTTCTTTTTGAGTAAAGATTTTGCTCTATAAAGTTCTGTTTTTATAGTACCAAGAGGTTTACAAAGTAATTCAGAGATTTCATTATAAGTTAAGTTTTCATAGTACCTTAATATTATAACTAATCTATAATTGTCAGGCAAAGTTTTCAAGTTTTCTTTTATAATCCTCTTTAAATCTATTTTTTCAATTTCATTTTCAACATTAAAATCAGAAGCTATAGTATCACCTAAAGTAGAATCTTCATTGAATTCTCCATTTAAAGATATTACATTGGTTTTGATAGTTCTTTTAAAATTCAAACAAATGTTTACTGAAAGCTTTCTTACCCAGGGGTGAAATGGCATATCATCATTAAACTTGTTTATATTATTAAATATCTTTATATAAATTTCTTGAACTAAATCAAGAGCATCCTGCTGATTTTGGGTATAACTATAGCATAATCTATACAAATATTTTTCATAGATTTTAAATAATTCCATGAGAGCAGGCTTGTCATATTTTTTACATCTTAGTATTAATTTTTTATCTATGTCCAATATGATCCTCCCTCTAATAGAACTTGTCTAGCTTTGTTAATGATTATTTATAATTTTAGATGTTAATAATGGCAGCTATCAAGTAAAATTTTCTTAAGTATACCATAAAATCTATGATTATCCACTTTTATAATCAAATGAGTATTAGAAGAATTTATCCAGGAACGTATCAGCCGTTATCAGGATTATTGCGGCTGGTAGCTATTGGATAAAATAGTGGAAATTTTGCATATAATATTATATACACATATATTAGCAATAAAGTTTCAAAAAAAGTAGTTTTATTATTTACTTTCTCAAAAAATGTATTTAGGCTATAATATAGGATGATTGAACTTTCACAGTTTAAAAATAATGTGACGCAAAGGTGCAGTAGCAGTTTGGATTTTAACTTTTACTCCATGATATATGGTAAGTGTTTCATCACTGCTAAATGTTTTAATTATTCTAAAGCTCGAAATTTTTGAAAGCCTAAGAACTTTGTCAAACTCGGTTCCCTCAAACAAGACTAAAGTTCTAAGGTTTTCAAAAATTTTGAGCTAAGAATAATACTAAAACAATTTAGCTAATGTGATGAAGCACTTACCATATATCACTACATAAAAGTTAAAATCCAAACTAGTAACTTCAAGCGTACACATACAATTAAATTGTCATAAGTTATTTTAGTAATTAAAAGTTATATTTATCAATACATTATAATGCTTAAAAATTAAGGCAAAGCCTGCAGGCATATTAATATATTAAATTTAAAATCAGTTATTTTCTATTTTATAAAAACATCTCGAAAGAGATTTCTCAATTGAATTGTTGAAAACTCTAATACGAAAATACATTATATATTCAATGCGGACTCCAGCTAAAAAGTTGTGTCGCAATATGATTAAATTGTAAAGGTTCGGTAAATAAACTTAGGTAGGTGTATTATATGAAGATTTCATTTCTAGGAGGAGCAAAAGAAGTTGGTGGTAGCTGCATACTCCTAAAAATTTGTAATAAAAACATACTTTTAGATTGTGGAATAAGGCAAAGTGTATTTAAAGATCCACTTCCGGATTTTAGAACTATTCAAGAGCATGGAGGAATTGATGCTATAATTATAAGTCATGCTCACATGGACCATATAGGATCACTGCCAATAATAAGTAAAGAGTACCCTGGAGCTAGAATATATGCAAATAATATGACCAAGGATTTAATGAAGGTGCTTTTATATGATAGCCTGAAAATAATGAATAATAGAGAAGCAGAAATTCCACTTTATGCAGAAGTTGATGTGGAAAATATGCTAAATAGGATATTTACTATAAATTACATGGTGGAATTTTCTATATTTGAAGATATAAAGATAACTTTTTATACAGCAGGGCATATAGCAGGAGCTTCCTGTGCGTATATCACTACACCAGAAGGTTCTTTATTTTATTCAGGAGATTTTTCAGTATTTCCACAAAAAACAGTGGAAGGATTAAAAGTTCCAAAGCTCAGACCAGACGCTGCAATCTTCGAGACTACGTATGGTGATAGGCTTCATGCTAATAGAGAAGTTGAAGAAGAAAGACTTATAGAACTTATAGGAGAATGTGAAGCAAATAAAGGAAAGATGTTAATTCCAGCTTTTGCTTTAGGAAGATCTCAAGAAATTATTTTAATTATTAAAAAGGCTTTAAATAAAAAATCCATAAAAAATATAAAAGTGTATGTAGATGGAATGATTAAAGATATAAATAGGGTTTATAAGTTAAATCCATTATATTTGAAAAATTCTCTTGGTAAAAAAATATTAAGAGGGGTTGAGCCTTTTTATGATGATAATATAATTGCTGTAGATAAAAAAGAAATTAGAGAAAAGATATTAGAAGATAAAGAACCATGTATAATAGTTTCAAGTTCTGGTATGCTTACAGGAGGTTACAGCCAGTATTATGCAGAAAAAATAGCTCCTATGGAAAATGGATATATAGTTATAACTGGATATCAGGATGAAGAATCTCCAGGTAGAAAGTTATTAAATTTATTAGAGGATGAAGAAGATAAAAAGTTAGAGTTAAATGGAAGAAGTATTCCTGTGAAATGTAAGGTAGAAAAAGTAGGACTTTCTGCTCATGGAGATAAAGGAGAAATAAAATCACTTATAAATCTACTAACTCCTAATAATATATTTATGGTACATGGTAATGAAGAGGTGGTAGAAAGCTTCTCAAATGAACTTTTATCAGAAATAAGAGGAAGAGTATATGCACCAAAATGTGGGGAATCTTATGAAGTTAATATAAAAAATCCAAGAAAACAGTGGAAAAAACAAATGCCTTATGTTGTAAAGTCCAGCCATAAGTTAAATGAAATAAATATAAAAGAATTATGGAAGTTTATACTAGATAATTATGGAGAAAAGTTTTTTACTATAGAAGAATTAATATACATATGGACTGGAAACAATAAAATAAAAGTTTTAGAAATGGATGAAATTCAAAAGTTAATAGTAGAATCTGTGTATTTTGAAAATGATAATAAAAGACTATTTCTGTTTAAATGTAAAAGTAAAGAAGTGGTACAGGAAGAATTAAGGCCAAGGGAATTAAAACCTAATGAATTAAATGAGTTTATAAATAAATATTTATCAGAGTATAACTTTAAAAAAGCTGGACTTATGTATAATGAAAAAAAGGTAATATTAAGCTTTGATTTTCCAGATGTAGTGGATAAAGAGATATATGAAGCTTGCAGAGAATTTGAAGAACAAACAAAATGGAAGGTAGAAATAAGTGATAAAGTAAATATAAATGCAGTAGATAGTTTTATATTAGAGCTTTTATATAATTTGGATATAAAAAAAATATCCTATAGGTTAGAAGAAAAAAAAGCTATTGTAATATTGAATTCTGAATGTAAGGTAGAACAAAGCAAATTAAATATTTTTAGAGAAAAAACAGGATTGGAACTTTTATTGCAGAGCTCTGGAAAAATTAAAGATGTAAAAGAGGACATTATAGAAAGTGAAAATAAAGTTAAGGCTTTAGAACAAAATCAAGCTTTAAAGCTTATAGAAGAAGGTTTTGAAAAAGAAGAATTTAAACCATATAAAAAGGGTATAAAATCAAATGATAAAGGCAGATATATAGAACTTTCATTTATATCCCCTGTCATTGGAAAAAAGTATACAGAAAAAATTAACGAACTTGCGAAGATTACTGGATGGAATATGAGTATATCCAGTGCTGTAAATCAAAATGAAATAATAAAAATAGCACAGGTACTTTGCAGTAGAAAAGGTATAGTAATAAAGAAAAATCCATCTTTTAATCCTCTAAGTTTAAGTGTTGAGTTAAAGGTCGAAAATTTAGAAGAAGAAAAAATGAAAGTAATAAAAGAAGAATTTCAATATAAAACAGGATGCAGTCTTAAATGGTAATGATGAAATAAAAGTAGGATCAAAGCGATCCTACCTTTATTTTAGTTTGATTTATTTTCAATAGTATTGTTTTCATTAGGTTTATTTTCAGTTGAATAAGGAACAGTATAGTTAGATTCAGTATTAATATCAGTATTAGTATCAACAGAAGACATTTTATCAGACTTTTTATTATTTTTATAAGGAACATTCTTTTGAGTATCAGTAGTATTTTTATAGTTATTTCCATCATATGGTGGTAAGTTATTTTGAGAAAATAATTCTTTTACAGCACCGGGATAATTATTATCAACTCTTTTGCCAGTATATTTGTTAACATAGGCTTCTTTAATTGTATCTGGTTTTTCAAAGTCAATGTTAGATAAATCAGCATTAATTTGTTCCATATAAGAATGCCATATACCTCCTGGATAAGTTGCACCAAATAAATTATCTAAAGTTTTAGGCTTATCATATCCTACCCATATTGATGTAGTATAGTAAGGGGTATAACCACAAAACCATCCATCCTTTGAGTCATCAGTTGTACCTGTTTTTCCAGCAGCAGTCATATTAGATAATTTAATGTTATATCCTGTTCCAAAAGGTTCTTCTAAAACACCTTTAAGTACATCTGTCATTAAATAAGCAGCATCTTTGCTATATACATCTTTTGTTTTTGCATCATTTTTATATATAGTATTCCCAGAAGAATCTGTAATTTCCGTTATACAGCTTGGGCTTATAAATTGTCCACCTCTTTCTAAGGTAGAATAAGCAGAAGCCATCTCTAGTGGGCTAACACCTTTAGTTAAACCACCTAATGAAGCAGCTAAGTTGTAATCTCTTGAATCTATTTTTTTAAAATCCATATTTTTTAAAAATGATAAACCATAATTAGGCGTTATTTTTTGAAATAATTGATAAGCTACTGTATTTATAGACCTTTGAGTAGCATATCTTAAATTTACGGCACCCTCATATTTATTATCATCATTATGAGGACCACCTTCTATGTATTGATCTACAATAATACTAGAAGGTGAATATTCTTTTTCAAAGGCTGGAGTGTAAACTATCAAAGGTTTAATGCTGGAACCAGGCTGCCTATAGCTTTGAAAACCTCTATTTAGAAAATCGTTTTTATCAGAAGATCGACCTCCAACTATAGCAACAACATTACCTGTTTTATTATCAATAGTAACAGCAGCTCCTTGCAAAGAGTAAATGCCATTTTGTTTTTCTGTAAAGCTTGATAATTTTTCATCTATGGTTTGCTGAAGTAAACTTTGTTTATCTAAATCTATGGAAGTATATATTCTATAACCATTTTTATATAATTCGTTTGTACATTGTGTGTAGAGTTCGGAATACTTATTATTATAATCAGCTTGCTCAGAACTATCTTTAAAATCATTTTTAAATGTAAAGCCTTTTGTACTCATTAAAGCCTGGGCAGCAGAAAATAAAGCATAGGAATTTATAGAATTTTGTTTTTTATAACTTTTCTCTGGATTAAGTACTATATCTTCACTTACAGCAGAATTATACTGGCTATCCGTTATAAAATTTAAATCTTTCATATTTGACAATATAAGATTTCTACGTTCAATAGTGTTATTTTCATTTTTCAAAGGATTATAATACTCAGGATTATTTGGTATTGCAGCAAGAAAAGCAATTTGTGATAAATCTAAATCTGAAATATCCTTATTAAAATATTTTTTTGAAGCGGACTCCATTCCATAAGCATTATTATCAAAGTAAATGTTGTTTATATAAAATTCTAATATTTGTTCCTTTGAATACATATGCTCAAGTTTTAGTGCAATGAACATTTCTTCTATTTTTCTATTCATAGACTGTTCTTGTGTTAAAAAAACATTTTTAACTAATTGCTGAGTAATTGTACTGCCACCTTGAGTAATTTCACCCTGATTTTTAATTATAGAATAAGCGGCTCGTCCAATAGCCTTAATGCTAACACCATGATGCTTAAAGAAATCCTTATCTTCAATAGCAATAAAAGCCTGGGTAGCCAATTCAGGTATCTTGTTATAAGGTATATAGTCTACATCCTTAGAATCATATAATTTGTTTATTACATTTTTTTTATTATCATATATATAGGATGTTTCTCTGCTTTTAAAGGTATTTTCAGAAATGGATTCAACCTTTGTATTAGCATCATTATATAAGTAAATTATTTGTTTTATTTCATTTATGTTTAAAACTATCATGATTGTAAGGAAACTAAAAAAAACTAATACGGACCATACAATTATTTTTTTCTTCTTATGTTTCTTCTTTTTCATATTTTTTCCTACCTTAAATTATTAACTTTTCATAATTTATCTGATGGCTAATTGCTGTAAGACTCAAACTAAGTAATATTCATTGATTTTTAAGTATAAAAACATTGGAGTAGAATATTAGTACTAATACAATATCACATAAATTAATATTAAAGATTAACAAAACTTAAAAAAAATAAGAACAATTTATTAAATTATCAAAGGGATATGGAATTAATTCCAATCTCTAATATTTGTATTTCCATTTCGTATTCATATTTGTTTTTTGCCCTTAAATCGAAACGTTGAAAAAGTTGTATAGCTGTATCAGATAAATTAATTCCTTTATTGTTAGCAAATTTAAGGATTTCAGATATAACCTGAGAAGAAAGTTTTTCGGAATATCTAAATTTGCAACATAAATAACGTCCTTCAGGGAGATTAAAATATTCTATATTTTTGAGACGTTTATCAGTAAAATATCCAATTTGAGATACTAATAAATCATGTGTCTCAGGTTGATAATCCTTTTTCTTGTAAATATAACACATTGCATTTTCTTCAACAGAAGTACCATTTTGAAATAAGTCTTCATTTCTTCTACAATATAAATCTATATCATAAATAGAAACATTAACATTTTTAATTGCAACATAGCGAGGCATAAGATATTGTTCATATATTTGCAAATCCATAGAGATATTGTTTATATTTTTAAGATTATTAATTGCTTCTGTAATGACTTTATTGGAATATTGCAACTCTGAAATTTTCTTTTCAACAGATGATTTATGTTTGGATAAACAAGCTAAAAGAGTTTCATAATCATCAGAAGAATTTAACATTAATTTTATATCTTCTAGTGTTACTTTTAAACTTTTATTCATGTAGCGAATTAAGTCAATATAAAAAAATTGGTTATAAGTATAGTAACGATAATGTGTATTTTCATCAATGTGAAAAGGCTTTAATATACCCATTGAATCATAAAGACGTAGTGCTTTAATTGGTATATTCATTAGTTTAGATATTTCGCCAGTAGTATATAAATCCTTCAATTTCCATACCCTCCATACAAGCAAATTGTTATTAATGCCTATTATATATCGGTTTATTTGCTTAGGCAAATTATTTAAGAAATATGTAAGAATATGTTGACTCTTCCCCAGGGGAAGACTATATATTAAAATTGTTAAAACAATAACATAACAACTTGGTGAAGTATTGCAAAAATGGAGTGAAAATAATGAATATAGTATCAATTACAATTAATGGTTGTAAACTACAAGTAGAATCTGGAAAAAGTATTTTAAGTGCAGCCTCAGAGGCAGGTATATATATTCCTCATTTATGTAATCATGCTGATTTATCAGATATTGATTCGTGTGGATTATGTATTGTTGAGGTGGAAGGATGCAGCGAAATCAAAATAGCATGTAATACTAAAGTAGAAGATGGAATGGTAATACATACAAATACAGAAAAGTTAAATACAATGCGAAGATTGTTATTGCAATCAATGTTAGCCAATCATGCTGAAGATTGTACTAGCTGTCAGAAAAATTTAAACTGTGAGTTACCAACATTAATTAAATATTTAGAAGGTAGTTCACCTTTAAATAAAATATCAAATAGTATACAGGGAAACACATCTGATTCGATTACTACAGAAGATTTGAATGGATGTGTATCTTATGAAGAATATGTGAGAAATGGAGTGAAAACGATGAGCACAGTATCGATTACAATTGATGATCATAGGTTACAAGTAGAACCTGGGAAAAGTATTTTGAGTGCATCCCTGGAAGCAGACATATACATTCCTCATTTATGCCATCATCCAGATTTACCTGACATTGGTGCATGTAGATTGTGTGTTGTTGAAATTGAAGGATGTGACGAAATAAAAACAGCATGTACTACTAAGGTAGAAGACGGAATGATAATACATACAAAAACAGAAAAATTAAATGCAATGAGAAGACTATCAATGGAATTAATGTTGGCCAACCATGTTGATGATTGTACAACTTGTCCTAAGTACTTAAAATGTGAATTACAATCATTAATTCAATATTTAGGAGTAAGTACTTCTCGTTTAAGAAGAACATTAAATAGTGTACCTGTGAATACATCTAATCCACTTATTGTAAGAGATTTGAATAGATGTGTATCTTGCGGAAGATGTGTAAGGGTATGCAAGGAAGTTAGAGGAGTAAATGTTCTTGAATATACAGTGACAGAAGATGATAGAATTATGGTTGATATTCGAAATCACAATTCTTTAGAACAAGAAAATTGCCGCTTTTGTGGAGCTTGCGTAGAAGTCTGTCCTACAGGAGCACTACAGGATAAAGAAGGAGTATTTAAGGAAAATTTAAACCGTGAACTAGGTCTTATTCCATGTAAGGCTGAATGTCCAGCAAATATTGACGTTCCAAAATATGTTAGATATATTAAGGAAGGAAAATATCAAGATGCTATAGCAGTTATTCGTGAAAAAGCACCATTTCCACATTCATTAGGATATGTATGTATGGCATTTTGCGAAAGTGCCTGTAGAAGAAAAGAAATTAATAAAGCTTTATCCATTAGAGAATTAAAGAGATTTGCAGCAGAGCATGATGAAGGTCTATGGCGTGATAAAGTTACATTTAAACTTAAAACTAATAAAAAGGTTGCAGTTGTAGGTGCTGGACCTGCAGGTTTGACAGCAGCATATTATTTATCTAAATGCGGACATGAAGTTACAGTGTTTGAAAAATTACCAGTAGCTGGAGGAATGATGACAACTGGTATTCCAGAATATCGTCTTCCAAGGAAAGCAGTTCAAGCTGAAATTGCAGAAATAGAACGTGCAGGGGTTACTATATTGACCAATACAGAAGTAACTTCACTTGAGAATTTAAAATCTAAAGGTTTTGATAAGATTTTATTGGCAATAGGAACAGGGAAAGGTGTAAGGTTACCAATTCCAGGAGCTGACTATAAAAACGTATATGAAAATATAGACTTTTTACAAGCTGTTTCTCTTAAAAGACCATTACCTGTAGGCGAAAAAGTAGTAGTTTTAGGTGGCGGAAATGTAGCATTTGATTGTGCAAGAGTAGCAAAAAGGTTAGGGGCAAAGGATATTACAATGGCTTGCTTAGAGAGTAGAGAAGCTATGACTGCAAGCGATGATGAAATACAAGAAGGATTAGAAGAAGGAATTAAGATTCTTAATTCTAGGACATTTGTTTCTATAGAAGGCAGTGGGAATATTGCTGCAGGAGTAAAATGTCAGGAGGTATCATCTTTTAGTTTCGATGAAAATAAGAGATTGAAACTTGAAATAGCAGCAGATTCAGAACATGTGATACCAGCAGATACAGTTATTTTTGCTACAGGACAAAAAGTAGAAATACCAGAAAAGTGGAATATACCTACTGGACGTGGAAATTCAATTACTACTGAAGATGGAATGAAAATTAGTGATAGCGATATGTATGCAGTTGGTGATGCAGTATATGGAACAAATTCTGTAATTAGGGCAATTGCAGCTGGACGTAAAGTTGCATCTGCCATAGATATTGAATTAGGTGGAGATGGAGTAATTGAAGATAAATTAACAGAAGACATTGTTCCAAGTTCATATATAGGCAAAGATGAAAATTTCTTATCCATGGAAAGAGCAGAAAATGGATTTGAAGATGTTCAAAATCGTATTAGAAATTTCAAAGAAGTAAATCATTGTTTAAGTGAAAGTTCAGCTTGCAAGGAATCAAATAGATGTTTACAGTGTGATTTACGTACACAAATTAGAAAGCCAAAATTATGGGCTCAGTATAAAGTTAAATAGAAGGGGGTGGAAAAGTATGGCATTAATGCAAAGAAAGTTATGGAAACAGGCATCTTTAGAAGAAATTAAGGATTTTATAATTGAAGAATATAAAAAACAGTCAGAAAATCCATGTCCTGTTGATAAAATGAGAGTATTTACTGATAGCACAAGACGTACAAGCTGTGGAGAATGTGTAATCTGTAGAGAAGGAATATTACAGCTTAATTTAGTAGCAGAAGCAATTTCTCAAGGTAAGGGACGTGATGGGGACATTGAAGTTTTAACTGAAATATCAGAGGATCTAATCATAGGATCATGCTGCAGCTATGGTAAAGAGGTTGGAAAGATTACTAAAGAAATAATTGAAGAAGGAATCGAAGAGTTTGAAAAACATATAAAAAGAAAAAGATGTGATGCTTTAGTATGTAAGAAATTTTTCAGTTACTATGTTGCACCTGAAAAGTGTAATGGCTGTAATAAATGTAAAGAAGAGTGTCCTCAAAAGGCAATTGGTGGAGATAAAGATTTGATTCATATAATTGATTCTTCTGTTTGCGATAGATGTGGAAAATGTACAATAATATGTAAAAAAGCAGCAATTCAAAAGGCAGGAACAGTGGTACCTAAACTTCCACAAGAGCCAGTGCCAGTTGGAACTTTTAAGGCTGAACCACAAAATGGTGGTGGACTAATGGCTGGTAGAAGACGCAGAAGAAGTTAATAATATAAATTAGTATATAAATGACAATATTAAAGGAGGAGTAAAAAATGAGAGAATTTGAAACAGATGTAGTTGTAGTTGGAGGGGGAGCATCAGGACTTGCTGCAGCAATTACTGCAGCTGAAAAAGGTGCACAGGTAATGGTACTTGAAAAGGCTAATACTACAGGTGGATGTGCTAACATGGCAATGGGACCTCTAGGTGTTGAGACAAGAATGCAAAGAGAAAGACTTATAGATATTTCTGTGGATAGAGCATTTAATAAGTTTATGGAATATACTCACTGGAGATCAGATGCAAGATTAATAAGAAGATATTTAGAGCAATCAGCAGGAACTATTGAATGGTTAGAAAATATGGGAGTAGAATTCGCATTACCTTCAAAATATTTTCCGGGTTCAGAAGCAACCTGGCATATTGTTAAACCTAAGACTGGAAAGCCAGGACTTCGTGCAGCTGCTACTATGATTAAAATTATGACAGAAAGAGCAGAAGAATTAGGCGTTAAAATATTATTAGAAACACCTGTAAAGAGTATCATTAAAGATCAAGGAGAAGTAATTGGTGTAACAGCCAATGATAAAGATGGTGAATTAGAAGTGTATGCTGGTGCAGTTATCATTGGTACAGGTGGATTTGGTGATAATCCAGAATTTATTAAAGAGCACGTTGGACTTGAATGGGGAAAAGACTTGTTCTCATATAGAATTCCTGGATTAACTGGAGATGGAATTCAGATGGCATGGGACGCTGGTGCTTCAAAGGACTTTATGACTATGGAAATGGTATTCTTTGCTCCTAACACTGGTGGATATGCTCCTATAGAGTTACCTTTCCGTCAACCTAATCTTTTAGTGAACTTAGATGGTGAAAGATTTATAAATGAAGAGGTTATAGAAAATCCTGTATTTACTGCAAATGCTATTGAAAAACAAAAAAAGAAAATTGCATATTCTATAATAAATGAAGAAATAATCAAGCATTATGAAGAAAAAGGCTTGGATCTTATAAATGTTGTTACTTCCAGTATGGATATGAGCTATTTTAGACAGGAAGAAGAAGAAGCAAAGAAAAATGGAAGTGATGTATTGTTTATTGCTGATTCTATAGAAGAGTTAGCTGAAAAAACTGGTATTGATGCAGAAACCTTAAAAAATACCATTGAAACTTATAATTCTTATTGTGATTCAAAGGACGAGCTATTCCATAAAAATCCTAAATATTTATTACCAATTAAAGGATCTAAGTATTATGCATTAAAACTTGGCTTAAGTGCATATGGAAGTGCTGGCGGTATAAAAATAAATTATAATACTGAAGTTCTTAATAATGATTTAGATGCTATAAAGGGACTTTATGCTGCTGGAACAGATGCTAATTCACTATATAATCCTGATTATGCTTTTGTATTACCTGGAAACTCACTAGGTTTTGCTTTAAATAGTGGAAGAATAGCAGGTAATAGTGCTGTTGAATATATTAAAACATATCTTGTTGAAGAATAATGTATAATAAAAGTTTATCTATAAAATAATAAAAATTTACTTAAACGGCTGAAGTGCTAAATTTAATGGTACTGAAGCCGTTTAACTTTTTATAAGATGCAAAATTGCCAAGCTATTCATGCTTAACATAAATTTCATTTGTTTGCCATGAAATTGACACACAAACACATTAATATAAAAACATAAACCAAATAAAAATATATGAAAGCTTGAAAGGGGAAATCAAAATGGTAAACAAAAAATTAGCAACTAAAATTATAGCAGCATTAATGGTAAGTGGAACACTTTTCTCTACGGCAAGTTATGTATCAGCTAAATCAGCAAATGGAGCTGGTAAAACTGGAACTTTTCAAGGAACAAAAGCAAACAACAAAACTAAAGATTCAAGCACATCATTTAAAGCACAACTTGATAAACTTGTTACAGCAGGAACAATAACAGCGGACGAAGAAACTAAAATATTAGATTTTCAAAAACAAAAATCTGCTGAAAGAAAAGCTGAAATGGAAAAAGTAAAAGGCATGACAGCAGACCAGAGAAAAGCTTATTTTGAAGCAAATCCTAAACAAAAGACTGATTTATTTGCTGAATTAGTTAGTGCTAACATAATTACTCAAGCTCAAGCAGATGCTATTAAGGCAGCTCTACCACAAAAAGAAGCAAAACATAATGAAAATAAATCAAAACAAGGGTTTAAAGCACAGCTTGACAAACTTGTTACAGCAGGAACAATAACAGCAGATGAAGAAACTAAAATAATAGATTTCGAAAAACAAAAAGCTACAGAAAGAAAAGCTGAAATGGAAAAAGTAAAAGGCATGACAGCAGATCAAAGAAAAGCTTATTTTGCAGCAAATCCTAAACAAAAGACTGATTTATTTGCTGAGTTAGTTAGTGCTAATATAATTACTCAAACTCAGGCAGATGCTATTAAGGCAGCTTTACCACAAAAAGAAGCAAAACATAATGAAAATGAATCAAAACAAGGGCTTAAAGCACAGCTTGACAAACTTGTTACAGCTGGAACAATAACAGCAGATGAAGAAACTAAAATAATAGATTTTGAAAAACAAAAGGCTACTGAAAGAAAAGCTGAAATGGAAAAAGTAAAAGGCATGACAGCAGATCAAAGAAAAGCTTATTTTGCAGCAAATCCTAAACAAAAAACTGACTTATTTACTGAATTAGTTAATGCGAATATAATAACACAAGCTCAAGCAGATGCAATTAAAGCAACTTTACCACAAAAATCCCATAAGTAAATATTTAAAATAGAAAAAATAATTAAAACAACCTTTAAAGTTAATTATCAAGAGTAAATTTTGAAAAAACTTTAAAAAACTTAACCTTTACATACTATGTATGTGTAGTATGTAATATTAACAAAGTCCAGCAATAATTTTGCTGGACTTTAATTCGTAATATAAGAAAGTTGCGACACAACATAAGGAGAACCTATATCATTTGTGGTATGGTTCTTCGTATCAGTTGCAAGTGAGGTTTTTCCAATATTATTCAGCCACTATATCTTTAGCATTAACTTTTAAATCATACATTAATGCTAATCTTTTTAAATGCGTAGATACAGTAATCTCCCCTTTAGCTTTTAAATTATTCAATTCACTGTTGCAAAATAATTATATATAACTCATGACCAGCATCCTCTATATGAAATGACTCTGAATAACATTCTGGTTAGGTGTATTCTTGGAATACAACACCAAATTTTTTTTACAGATTTCTACTTTTCAGCAGCTTGGTCATTTCTTCACCTGATTCCTGCATTCCTCTTAAAAACCATTCTTCAATCCACCCATAAATGCCATTGGCAATAAAAGCAGCAGTGTATGCACCAAAGTTTGGATACTCCGCCTTCGGTCCTAAAGCATCCATAATAATATCTTTAAGAAAATAGAAAATACTCCTATTCCTTAACACCAAATAAAAATCTTTATATTCTGTAATATAGGCAAATATATCCCCAAGAATATCGTCCTCAGTATGTTCGCTCATTTTGGGGTGGTTCTTATTCCATTCATTTAATGTCCAAGACATATACTCTTTGATGATAGTCTCTTTATCAGCATAATTGCGATAAAAAGAAATACGGCTAACCTGAGCAGCAGTAGTAATTTCACTTACAGAAATATCCTTCAATTCTTTTTCTTTCAATAAGGTAAGCAAAGCATTGGTAATCTGCTTTTTTACATAACTGTTTTTTTCAGCATTATCCACGATGTTACATTCCTCCCCACTTTGTACCATTTTCTTAAATCCATTGACTAAGCAAAACCAAGATGTTACACTTGTTACACCTTAATGTTACACTTGTTTCATTAAAATGTCAAATAAATTTTGGAGGTAAGCGTTATGGCTATTACAAGAAAACGAGTTGTTATTCTTATTATCGTTATCATTATTGCTGCTGTATTAGGTCGGTTAACTGTGAGGGCTTTTCTTAACTTTATGTTAGGTGGCACAATGTTTGGAGGTAATTTACTATGAAAAAAGAAAGGAAAAAAGGAAACGTAATGTTTATATTTATATGTATATTAGCATTTATCATTTCATTTGCTGGCTCTGCTATATTTAAAATGAAATATAAAGCAGAATGGACAAAGAAATTTTCAGTAGAATGGAATGATAACATGGGAACTATTTATAAGGATATTTCTTATGGTGATAAGCAATCAAATAAATTTGATATGTATGTTCCAAAAGATAATTCAAAAAAAAGTTATGGATTAGTTGTTTATCTTCACTCAGGAGGTTTTAGAACTGGAGATAAAGCATATGATGCAGCAATGCTTAAATGGTTATGTTCTAAAGGATATGTGGCTGTAGGAATTAATTATACACTTCAAAGAAATGATGATCCAAGTACAAGTATTTATTCTCAATCAATGGAAATAAAAAAAAGCATCCCTGTAATAGTAGAAAAAGCTAAAAAGCATGGATACAATTTAGATAAGATGGCTATAAGTGGTGGATCAGCAGGGGGAACACTTGCTATGCTATATGCTTATCGTGATGCCAAAGAATCACCAATACCAGTAAAAATGATGTTTGAAATGGTCGGACCATCAAGTTTCTTTACAAAAGATTGGGATATTTATGGATTAGATCGAAGTAGTGAAGCTGCATCAGGTTTATTTAGTGTTATGGCTGGTAGTAAAATTACAAAAGATATGATTGAATCAGGAAAATATGTACAAGCGATGAAACCCATATCAGGTTATGCATGGGTAAACAAAAACTCAGTACCAAGTATACTTGCTTATGGTGCAAAAGATAAGGTATGCCCTTTTAAAACATCAAGACATTTAGTTAATGCTTTAAAAGAAAATAATGTGGATTATAAATATTTTGAAGCACCTCATTCAGGACATGGATTACAAAATGATGACAAAGTATTTGAAGAATATATGGATACTGTAGTTGAATATCTTGATAAGTATATGCCAGTAGAAAAATAAAAGCGAGGTAAAAATGAAAAAATTGTTGAAAATAATTGGAATTGTATTATTAATAATAATTGTAGGGGTATTCACTTTATGGAAAGTACTAGAATACAGAGGAAATCATTACTACAAATATTTAAAAACTGAAAAAGATTTAGAAAAGAAGTATTCAAAACTTGGAGAATATGAAGTATCATTTAAGTCGTTTAATGCTGATAGTGATGTATTTAAAGAATATGAAATATGGTATCCAACAGGATTAAAAAAAAGTTCTAATAAATATCCAGTAGTAGTAATAGCAAACGGTACAGGAATTACTGCTTCTAAGTATAAAAGTTTCTTTAAACATTTGGCATCTTGGGGATTTGTAATAATTGGAAATGAAGATAAAAATTCAAGAAGTGGTGAATCTTCTTCAAAATCTTTAGATTATGTTTTAAAATTAAATCAAGATAAAAATAGTATTTTCTATAATAAAATAGACACTGGTAATATTGGTATTGGTGGCCACTCGCAAGGTGGAGTTGGAACAATTAACGCTGTAAATAACTGGGGTAACGGAAAACTTTATAAGGCAATGTACACAGCAAGTGCAACAGCATCATTTTGGGGACAAGAAGGTCAATTGGGTACTGAATGGGCTTATGATATAACAAAAATAACTATACCTTATTTCTTTATTGCAGGAACAGGACATTTTGATTCAGGAGAAGCAACAAGTATAAAAGAAACATCAGGTCAAGGAATATGTCCATTATATGCAATGAAAGACATTTATAGTAAATTAACTACTGAATATAAAGTTATGGGTAGATTATTAAATATAGATCACGGAGAAACATATCAAAAAGCTGACGGATATATGACAGCATGGTTTATGTACTGGCTGAAAGGCGATAAGCAAGCAGGAAATGTATTCTTTGGTGACAATGCGGAAATACTTACAAACGCTAACTGGCAAGATGTTAAAATAAACAAGTGATTCATAACACTATAAAAAGCTCCATCTGCGATTTAACACAGATGGAGCTTTTGTATCTTTAATAAGATTATATAAATAATCTTCTTCAAAAAATAGCAAAGGATAAAGTCCCCCTACACTTTAATAGTGAAAATTTATCCCTCATGGTAACCTAATTTTTAAGAAAAGTTATACAAGGTTTCCTTTTGGTTTGAGCTAAGTACTAATATTTGTTTTCAGGAAGACTTCATAACTATCTTTTTACCAATATAATAATACTTATAGAATTATTCTTATTTCTTAGATAATCCTTCAACATGTTTACATTCAACTAAACTGTACTATATAATCCATCTAGTTTCTTACTGTCTTTGATACAATGAAACGATAACTTTAAACGCTGAAACGTTTCCCCCTAACTATGAAACTATTCCTTTTATTGAATAGAAAAAGACGGTATTGCTACCGTCTTAGTTTCCTTATTTCCAAAATCAATCCCTACTTTATTTATATTCCTTATCAAGTAAATTAAGCCCATAGCTATTATTTTTTCCATTTACTGCAGGACTATCTTTTAAATTGGGATATTGCAAAACAAGGAGATAAACCAATATGACTACTACTACAAGTATTGCAAATAAAGAGCCTAGTATTTTAGCAATTTTCCTCCATACTCCGTACTTTTTCATAGTTTTTTTAGTTTCTACTATTTATTCCATAAATCCCCCTTATTTTATTTGTGACAATATAACTTGCCATGTTTTATTATACTTCTGTTGTTTATTGGAATCTGAAATTTTTGATACTGCTGACTTCATCGCTGAGTCCATTTCTTCTTTTGTATGACTATCCATCCACATTTTTAATTCATCTACTATTTCTCTTTGATATATTGCTAGAGAGCCATAAACCGTATCATCCACTCCTTCGTGAGCTGGAAGAGCTAAGCTTTCACCTTGATATCTTTCAAGTAGAAGTAATAATTTCTGTGGAACTAATTTTTCTGTATTATCAAGTGTACGTTTCATCATATCTTCTAAATATGGAAAAATATCATAACTACCTGTTAAATTAGGTGCACTATGACTACCTTTTGCAGTTGGTGGTCCATCATCGTTTATATTAATTGTAATAAGTGTGTTGGCATATGGTAACACGCCTTCAACATGGTTATTAGCAAATCTACTATATTTTATCGTTAATTCGTCTGGATTAGCCATTTCCTCAAATGTAGAACTTAGAATACCTGGGTAGGTAGACGGCAACTTAGGAACAAATTCTTTAGGTAATGTTCCATCATTCTTTGCATAAGTGTATTTATGGGTAATTTGATCAACTGGTACAAGGATATCTGATGTATTATGGAACATGACCAAAGGATTGCTAATTGCATTAGCCATACTAATTGGCGATATAGCTTCCCAAGTTCTAGCATCATCTTTTTTGATTTTGTCATTGATTGGTTGGAAAGCTTTAGAAACCATACCTTGAATAGGCATTTTGAAATCAAAAAGTCCTGAGTTACGATTAACTTTATCAGCCGCAGGAAAATATTCATGGAAGTTAAAATAAACATTTGCAATAGGTGCACTTGCTATCGATGCGACTGTTCCCATCTGAAGGCCATTAAGCATAAGCGTTGTATATCCTCCGGCACTTCCGCCTACGATAGCGATACGTTTTTTATCGATACCGTCCATATGTCTTAATGTATATAGTGCAGCATTATTAAAAACAAGGTCATCTGTTTCTAACACACCATTAAAATCATTTTTAAATTGATATGGTGCTGCCACTGCCCAACCATGTCGTATATAAGATACAAAATCTGCTGTCTTCTCTTCAGCGGAATAATGTGGAATATATATTAAAGGTAAGTCACCTGTCGCACCACTTGGCTTGTAAATAATTACTTGTCGAGTATCTATCGTACTATCCGCTTTTATATATTTCACGTCGATTATTCTTGTGTTATATTCATCTTTAGATAAAGTCTCTTTGGTGGCAGCACCCTGCAAAGCAAACGCCGCAAAAAATTCTCCGCCAAAAATATTTTTTGCTTTGCTATAAGCAGAAATACCAAATACACCAATAAAAACTGCTAAACAAAGCGTAATCCATCCTATTTTTTTAATAATTTTCATTTTTGTTTTTCTCCTTATAAAAAAATTACTTTCATAATGGCTGGTACTGCTATTTGTCCCAATACGAATGCAATTAGAACAATAATTGCTAATATAAATAATTTCTTTATCATTTTTCACCTCCAGAACTTCATCAGTAAATATATCGATTTTTTGACTTCATGTGCATTTGATAATTTCAAATTATACAAATCATATTTTGCATTTTGACTTTACAAGTGTAACATGAGGTGATAATATTATCAAGTAAATACCTTACTGATAGATAAAATGAAACATAAGGAGCAATTTGTAACGTCATGAGTAAAAATAACATTGAAAAAAACACATATGCCAAAAATCAAATTATTTCTGCGACTATAAAGCTATTAGAAAAAACGGAACTCAACAAAATAGCTATTAGTGAGATTTCTAAACATGCCATGGTGAGTAGGGTTTCCATTTATCGAAACTTTCCAGATAAAGAATCTATTGTTAAATCCTATATAGAGCAAATAATCTCCAATTGGAAAGCAGACTATAGAGATACCAGTAAAAAAGTTGATGAGGATAAAATGTTAGCTCATCTATTTGGTCATATTAAAGATAACGCTTCATTTTATCTTTTACTTAAGGACCGTAACTTGATATTTCTTTTGCGAGAAGTTCTAAAAGATATTTGCGGTCCGAAACCTGAATCCCCTAACTTTGATTCATACTTAGCCGCGTTTATTTTTTCAGGAATTTATGGTTGGATTGAAGAATGGATAGAGCGAGGGATGTCAGAATCTGCAGAGACTATGGAAGCATTACTGAAAGCCAGAGAAATTAAATAAAAAGCAGGCACCTCACAAAAATTTAGTGAAGTGCCATCATCATTTTCTATCTATTCAATTCTATCTGCTTCAAGTAATTCTCATAATTTTTCTCTTGCCAATAGACTTTATAACAAGTCAACGATGTTTTTAGCATTCTTGACATTCTCGATAACTTTTTCAAAAAAACCTCACTTATTTATGATATAAGATAGTATGTTAATGTTAACTTCTCTGTAATTCACACCTACTTCTTGTAGGTATTGAAAGTATAGTTTTAAAGAATAGCAATATGTCTTTTGAGTATTAAAACTCTTTTCACCATTATCTATATACTTTAAATATTTTGCTACTGGTATTATGGGTAGTCCATTATCATTAACCAGTAAGTATCTTCTTTGGTTGTTCTCTAACTTTACCTCTTGTACTCTCAAATCTTATTCTCTCTTGTAAAATTTATATTTTTATTATATAAACATACGTTCTTATATGCTACAAGTATATTATACCAACTATACTAATTTATTAATCTACTTTTAATTAATATAGAATGCAAAAAAGATATAGGAATAAGTATATATATTACACTTAATATCCTATATCTATATTACTATATTTAATTAACTTTAAAGGTTGTTTTTATTTTGTTATAATAAGCTATGTCGCTATTGTAATATTGCTAATTAAATAGCTTGACAATAATGTTAGTATGCGTATATAGTATAAATAGTTAGTAAACCAACAATTTACATGTTAATTAAATTTTGGGGAAACTGATTATAAATATTTAATAAATATCAAATATTTAATGAAGGAAGTGAATAATAGTTGGATGAAGAAAGCAAAGAATTAGATGTTAATAATATTAGTTCGTTAAGGCTTTTAGGGTTAATCTCTAAAACTTCTAATATAGTACAACAAGTACTTAATAAATTTTATAAGGATTTTAAGTTGTCTGAAACGCAATTTGCTGCGTTATATTTAGTTTATTTAGCTGGAGAAAAGGGAATTACGTTATCTACTCTCGGGGAAAAAATGAATGTAACAAGGGCTAACATAACAACACTTGTGGATAGAATGGCATCTAGAGGACTAATTGAAAGAATTTCAAATGAAAGTGATAGAAGAAGTATAAAAGCTGTAGTAACAGATAAAGGAAAAGAAATATTTAAGAGTATATTACCTCAATATGAGGAGTTTACTTCTATGCTTCTAAATTTTCTAACTGAAAATGAAAAACAGCGTTTTCATGAATTACTTTTGAAGATACAGGAAGAGCTTACTAAAAATTATTTGGATAGTTAATTTTATAAATTTCAATTATAAGACAAAGGTTTTAGCACTTTAAGCTAGGAACTTTGTCTTTTTTATATTAATAGAATTTATTTGTATATAATTGCAATACAAAACTGTTGCGTATAACAACAGTTTTATGTTACAATTAATTAGAGGTGATTAAATGGGAAATCAGGGAAGTAATTATTTACGTGAATTAATAAGAGTATTAGTGAGAAACTTAGGTATATTAGAAAAAGAAGATACGAGCTGTTGTGGTGTAACAATTTCACAATGTCATGCCATTGTAGAAATTGGAAGGGCAGAGGAAATATCACTAAATGAACTTGCTAAAATACTAACAGTGGACAAAAGTACAATGAGCAGAACTATAAATAATCTTGTAAAAAATGAGCTAGTAATTAGAGAAATGCATCCAGAAGATAGACGCTATGTAACAATAAAACTTACTGATAAAGGAATGAAGGCATTTAAAAATGTTGAAAGTGGAATGCAGGAGTATTATGAAAATATTTTTAAAGCTATTCCAAAAGAAAAGAGAGAACAGGTGCTTGAAAGCTTGAAATTACTTACGGAGGCTGTAAATAAAAATAAATGTTGTTGATGGAGGTATTATTATGGGAAATAACATTAGGGAAAAGCTTAAAGCATATTATTGGGGGAGAGCTTATTGATGCTGCTTTTGTAGGGTACATGTAAAAATATATAAGCTTGAAAAAGTTGTAAAAAGGAGAAAAAGGAAAATGAATTATAAAATTGAAGAAATGAAAAAAGAAGATTGGAAAGAAGTTTCAAAAATATATTTACAAGGTATTAATACAGGTAAGGCCACATTTCAGACAGAAATTCCAACTTGGGAAAGTTGGGATAGTAGTCATACTAAATCATGCAGATTGGTAGCTCGTTTAGAAAACAAGATATTAGGCTGGGTGGCTTTAAGTCCAACTTCAAGCAGGTGCGTTTATTCAGGTGTTGCAGAAGTTAGCATATACATAGGAGAAGAATCTAGGGGAAAAGGTATAGGAGAATCTCTACTTACAAATTTAATTGAGCTATCAGAAAAAGAAGGATTTTGGACTTTGCAATCAGGAATTATAAAGGAAAACCTGCCTAGTATAGCATTACATAAAAGTTGTGGATTTAGAGAAATTGGAGTGAGAGAAAAAATTAGTAAAATGAATAGTGGTGTATGGCATGATGTAGTTTTAATGGAACGTAGAAGTAAGGTGATTGGAGTTAATTAGTTATTTGGTTAGAATTATAATATTTATGACCTTGTATTTCAAAAATGAAGTTATATATCAAGATTTTTGCACATTCTTTTGCGACTTATGCTGTAAAATAAATACACTGTGTCATAAGTCATATCTTTTGTTGAAATATTGCAGAATAAACATTTATGCCTATCTTATGCGTTATCAGGTTTATCAATTAGAACAACATCTATTCCTTTAGTTTTAATAGCATTGTTGTTTACTATAGTTATAATGTTTATGTTTAAGGGGAAGTATATTATTGAGTTAACAATAGATGTAGTAAGAATTGATATACCTTTGATTATATATTTTATAAATATGTAGATAATGTAAAAGGAGTGAATTGATTATGACATGGCAATATAAGGTGTTTACAGTTGATCATTTTTTAAATTCAGATGAAAATCTAACTATGGAAGAAAAATTAAATAAATATGGAGAGGATGGATGGGAACTTGTAGGGATGTTGCAAAAGCCATTTAGTAGTCCAGGTAATTCGCCTAAATATTTAGAGGAAGATTCAATAGTATTAAAAAAATCCACTGAAGATTAGTTTAAAATATTTATCATTTTATAGTAAGTAGAAGTTAAATAAAGTATTCTTATAAGTATATTAGAAACCTACAAAAAACATATAATAAAAAATTAATGAAAGCTAAGCGATTTGAAGTTTTTTAAATGAAGTTATATATTAATCTTTTTAGAAAATTACAAATTATTAAAGCTCCCATATAAATATGGGAGTTTTATATTAAATAATGTTGATTATTTTGGTTGTAGATTTAATTCTTCAGATATTATCTGTGCACATTCTTCTATGATCTCTCCTGTAAAATAAGTGAACTGTCTCATATGTTCCTTAGAACCAAGATTCATATCTTTTGTTAGAACTCTGCAGCATAAAAATTTATGCTTATCTTTAAAAATATCATGTAATTCTTTAGATAAAGCTATGGTTTAATTGATATTCGAATTTTTAGTTTTTCATCTACCAAAGAATACTATTACATAAATAAAAACTCTACAAATTTGAGTAATTTATATTGTTTCGAAGAATAATAGGAACACTTTATATATAAATGCATAAAATGTTGAATATAGATTATCATAAATATAGTTGATGATTTAATGATTAAAAACTACGTAATATTGACTAGGAGCGGACAATTGTTATATACTATAGATAGATAGATATCTATATATGAGGTGGTAAAATGGACAGAAATTATGAAATGAATGCGAGAATACTTAAAGCTTTATCAGATCCAAGTAGATTAAAAATTCTTGATATATTATCCTGTGGTGAAAAATGTGCTTGTGATATACTAGAACATTTTGATTTTACACAACCTACTTTATCACACCATATGAAGGTGTTAATGGAATGTGGACTTGTAAAATCTAGGAAAGAAGGTTTATGGAGTCATTATTGTTTGGATAATAATAATACAAGTAAATTAGTGTTGTTTTTAATGGGGATTTTTACTGATACAGATGATTGTATTTGTAAAGAAAAAAATAAATGCAATTGTAGTGAGCAGTAATCAATGAATCTTATTTAGTGAGATTGTTACATCAGATAGCCATTAAATAAAATGTTATTTTAAATAAAGGAGAGATAAGATATGAAAAAGATGATTATTTTCGATCCAGCTATGTGTTGTTCAACAGGAGTATGTGGACCAGGAGTTGATCCAGAATTGTTAAGAGTAGCTACAGTGCTAGATAACTTGAAAAGAAAAGGTATAGTGGTTGAAAGACACAATTTAACAAGTAGTCCTCAGGCTTTTGTTGACAACGAAGTTATTAATGAGATTTTAAATATTGAAGGAGTAGATGTATTACCAGTTACTATAGTTGATAATGTTGTAGTAAAGAAAGGATCATATCCTACTAATGAGGAATTTTGTAAATTACTTGATATACCAGGGGATTATTTAAAAACTGGACTTAAGTTAAAAAAGAAGTCTGGAGGATGTGGTTGTAATGGTGGATGTTGCTAATTGAAGAAAAGAGGGATAACTATGGTAAAGAATTTTTCCTTAGAAAATTTAGAGTTAACTAAATATATATTTTTTACTGGGAAAGGTGGAGTTGGAAAAACATCAGCAGCGTGTGCAACTGCAGTTACTTTAGCGGATCAAGGGAAAAAAATTATGCTTATAAGCACAGATCCAGCTTCAAACCTTCAGGATGTATTTAATACAGAGTTAAATAATAAAGGAATTGCTATTAAAGAAGTACCAAAATTAGTAGTAGCAAATTTTGATCCAGAGCAAGCTGCTAGAGAATATAGAGAAAGTGCTATCTCGCCATATAAAGGAAAACTTCCAGACTCAGTAATAAAAAATATGGAGGAACAACTTTCAGGATCCTGTACTGTGGAAATTGCAGCCTTCAATGAATTTTCTAATTTTATAACTGATGAAAAAGTAGAAAAAGAATTTGAACACATTATATTTGACACTGCACCAACAGGTCATACCTTAAGAATGCTGCAGCTTCCATCAGCTTGGAGTAATTTTATAAGTGAAAATACACATGGAGCATCTTGTTTAGGACAATTGGCAGGACTTGAAAGTAAAAAAGAAGTATATAAAAATGCTGTAAAAACTTTAGCAGATGGAGAAAAGACCACACTTATACTTGTGTCGCGACCACAAAGAACACCTTTAAAGGAGGCAGAAAGGGCATCCAAGGAACTACAAGATATAGGAGTAAATAATCAAATATTACTTATTAATGGAGTGTTAAAAATTCATGATGACCGCCTTTCAAGTTCAATTTATAAAAAGCAAGAAGAAGTTTTAAAAAATATACCAAAACATTTAAGAAAATTAAAGACATACAAAATTCCATTAAGACCTTATAATGTAACAGGTCTTGAAAATGTAAGAGCTTTTTTAAAGGAAGATAATATTAAATATAGTGATGAAACTTTAAATAATGAAAAGATGCTAAAATTAAAAACAGTCATTGATGATTTATATAGTACAAATAAAAAAGTAATTTTTACAATGGGGAAAGGTGGAGTTGGAAAAACCACAATAGCAGCAGCTATTGCCTTAGGTCTTGCAGAAAGAGATAAAAAAGTGCATTTAACTACTACAGATCCAGCGGCACACTTGAAGTTTGTTTTAGATGATAGCTATGGTATTACCTTAAGTCATATTGATGAAAAAAAGGAATTGGAAAAGTATAAAGAAGAAGTTTTAAGTAAGGCTAGAGAAACAATGGGAGAAGAAGACTTGGCTTATGTAGAAGAAGATTTAAGGTCTCCGTGTACTCAAGAAATTGCAGTATTTAGAGCTTTTGCAGAAATAGTTGAAAGGTCTGAAAATGAAATAGTTGTTATAGATACTGCACCAACAGGACATACACTGCTGCTGTTAGATTCTACCCAAAGTTACAATAAAGAAATTGAGCGTTCACAAGGGAATATACCGGAATCAGTTAAAAAGCTTTTACCTAAGCTTAGAAATGCTAATGAAACAGAAGTTATAATTGTAACTTTAGCTGAAGCCACACCTGTATATGAGGCTATGAGATTAGAGGCTGATTTAGAGAGGGCAGGTATTAATAGTAAATGGTGGATTATAAATTCAAGTTTATCTGCAACTGATACCACCAATGCTGTTCTCAGAGCAAAAGCAAGCAATGAGATAGCCTGGATAAATAAAGTAAGTGAAATTTCTGATGGAAATTTTGCAGTTATTGAGTGGAAAGAAAAAGAAGTAAAAGGTGATAGGTTGCTAGATTTAATTAAATAAAATAAGAAGTTTAGTAGAAAAAACAATTGAATAAAGGCTGTTAATATAATAGTAATATATTTTATTCTGAATTAAAAGATGAAAAATTAGGTTTCATTAATGATTAAAGATAATTAGAAGTTATTAGGGGGGGTAATATGAGTAGTCAATCATCAAGATTATCATGGCTTGACCGTTATCTAACACTATGGATTTTTATTGCAATGGCATTAGGAATATTTTTAGGATGGGCCATGCCAGGTCTATCTAATACATTGTCAAATTTGTCAATTGGAACAACATCTATTCCTATAGCAATAGGACTAATAGTTATGATGTATCCACCACTTGCTAAAGTTAACTATAAGGAACTTGGAAAGGTTTTTCGTAATCCAAAAGTATTAACTCTTTCGTTAGTTCAAAATTGGGTTATAGGACCAGTATTAATGTTTACTTTAGCAGTTATATTCCTCAGAGGGTATCCACATCTTATGGTAGGTTTAATTCTTATAGGACTTGCAAGATGTATTGCTATGGTTATTGTATGGAATAGTCTTGCAGATGGAGATAGTGAGTATGCAGCAGCATTAGTAGCGTTTAACTCTATATTTCAGGTAGTATTCTATTCAATATTTGCTTATATATTTATCACTGTATTACCAAAGGCCATAGGATTGCAAGGGATGCAAGTTCATGTTTCTATGGGTGAAGTAGCTTCTTCAGTAGCTATCTATTTAGGTATTCCGTTTATTGGAGGTATGCTTACAAGATTACTTTTGGAACCTAAGAAAGGAACGGAATGGTATACTAAAACCTTTGTACCTAAGATAAGTCCTTTAGCTTTAATAGCATTACTATTTACTATAGTTATAATGTTCATGTTTAAAGGAAAATATATTATTGAATTGCCAATGGAAGTGGTAAGAATTGCTATTCCCTTGCTTATATATTTCTTAATTATGTTCTCAGTATCTTTCTTTATAAGTTATAAATCAAAAATAGATTATCATAAAACAGTTAGCTTATCATTTACAGCTGCAAGTAATAATTTTGAATTAGCAATTGCAGTAGCAGTAGCAGTTTTTGGCATTCAATCTCAGGAGGCTTTTACTGCCGTTATAGGACCATTAATTGAAGTACCTGTTATGATTGCACTTGTTAACGTAGCCTTATTGTGGGGAAGAAAATATTTTGGATTGAAACAAGAAAAATAGTATACAATGCCAATTTATTATTGAATGAAAGGAAGTTATATAATTATTAATTGGTTTTTGTTGATTTTAATGATATATACCTAATTAGGGAATTCACTTAAATACTTAGATATAGATTCAATAGTATTTGAAAAAGCCTGTTAAAGTTGAATATTATAGAGTTTAAAATAAAGTATTTTATAGGTATATAATCAAAGAAATTAGCAAAAACCATATTGATTTTAATATTTATAGTTTTTAAATAATATTTTTAGTGTAAATTTTTAAGTAATAATGATTACGAGAGGCGATAATGTTTATGAAAGTTGTTATAATAGGTGCTGTAGCTGGTGGAACATCTGCAGCAGCAAAGATTAGAAGAAATGATGAAAATGCTGAAATTAAAATCTTTGATATGGATTATGATATATCTTACTCAGGATGTGGATTACCTTATTACATAGGTGAAGAAATAGTTGATAGAGATGACTTGACACCAAGAAATGCAGAGTTCTTTAAGAAAAAATATAATGTAGATGTGTTTAGAAGACATGAGGTTCTAAAAATAAATACTGAAGATAAAGTTTTAACTATAAAAAATTTAGATACTAATAATGTGTTTAATGAAAGTTACGATAAACTTGTTATTGCAACAGGCGCGAAGCCAATAGTATCTAATATACCAGGAGTAGAAAAAAGCAACGTATTTTATTTAAGAAATGTTAAACAGGCAGACAAAATCAAAGAATATATAATGAAGAACAAACCTAAATCTGTAGTTATAGTAGGAACTGGTTTTATAGGATTAGAAATAAGAGATGGTCATTAAAGCTATTGCAGATAAAAATACAGGAAAACTTCTTGGTGTTCAAATTGTTGGATACGCTGGAGTGGATAAGAGAATAGATGTATTTATTACAGCAATAACTTTTGGAGCTAAAGTTGAAGACTTATTCCACTTAGATTTATCTTATGCACCACCATTTTCAACAACTAAAGATCCTGTAATATATACAGGAATGATTTTGGATAATGCAATAAATAGAGGAAGAGAGCTTATAACTCCTGATGAACTTAATAAATTAGTTAATAATGGGAAAGATGTTACAATAATAGATGCGAGAATAAATAAGCAATATGAAGAAGCTCATGTAGATAGTGCAATAAATATACCTCATGATCAGATAAGAAAAAAAGCTGGTGAACTAGATAAAGGAAAGGTTGTTATAACATACTGTAATAAAGGTGTAACTGGAAATGCAGCACAGAATATATTAATAAACAGAGGATTTAAGAAAGTCTATAACATATCTGGAGGTCATAAAAATTATAAAGCACAGACTAAGTAATTATCTAAACAGTGAGTGGTTCATAAGGTGCTATTTAATTTTTATATGATTTTTATGTTAGTGATATTGACAAAGTAAATTACTAAGTATATACTAACTATATAACAATTTAATTATATAGTTATATTCCTCGGAGGATAAATATATGAATAAAGAAGAAATAAGCGTTAAAGTTTTTAAAGCATTAGGACATCCTATAAGATATAAAATAGTTAAGTTTTTGTATGATGGACCAAAGTGTGTATGTAAATTAAATGAAGATATAGAATTCAGTCAGGCTAATTTATCTCAGCATTTAAAAATACTTAAGGAAGCGGGTATACTATCATCTGAGAAGGTTGGGATGAATACTCATTACAGGATTAGTAGTGAAGAAATAAAAAATATAATTGATAGTGTAGATAAGCTTGTTATGAGTGATTTTCATGATTCTAAATAAAATAATTATATATAAATTTAGGAGGAGTAAATTATGGAAATAAAAATTTTGGGATCAGGTTGTTCAAATTGTAAAAAGCTTGAGGCTAATGCAAAAGAAGCTGTTAAAGAGCTAAATTTAGAAGCTGACATTACAAAAGTAGAGGATATTAAAGATATTATGAAATATGGAGTTATGAGAACACCTGCCATAGTTATTAATGAAAAGGTTAAAATGTATGGTAAAGTTTGTACTGTTGATGAAATTAAGAAATATATTAATGATGAAATGTAGAGATAAGCTTTATTAAAACAGGACTTTAACCCTAGTTTAATAGGATTGAAGTCCATTATATTAGAAAACTACATAAGTATTTAATTATAAGGTTATAATTAGAATGGAGGGGTAATATGTTTACACCTATACAAATTTTTGCTGATTGGCTTATTTATAATATATTTGGAATTGCTAAAGAAAGTAGAATTGGAAGCGCTTTAAATTTCTTTGTATTTGATACCATAAAGATATTTATATTGCTATTAATTATTATTTATGTAATTACCTTTATAAGAAGTTTCTTTCCACCAGAAAAAACAAGAAAGATACTTGCAAAGAGTAAAGGAAGCACATTTATTGGGCACGTTCTTGCAGCGTTACTTGGAATTGTTACACCATTTTGTTCATGTTCTGCAGTGCCACTTTTTATTGGTTTTGTTGAAGCAGGAGTACCTCTTGGGGTTACATTTTCTTTTTTAATAGCTGCACCAATGGTAAATGAAGTTGCATTAGGACTTCTTTATGGTCTGTTTGGAATAAAAGTAGCTGTAATTTATGTAGTTTCTGGTGAAATAATTGCAATAGTAAGTGGTATTATAATTGGAAAATTAAAAATGGAAAAGCATGTAGAGGGATACGTTTATGAAATGCAGATGAATTCTGATTTAGAAATGCCCGATCCAACTACAAAGGAGAGATTAATTGATTCCTGGAATTTTACTAAGGATTTGATAAAGAAAATATGGTTATATGTAATAATCGGTATTGCCATAGGTGGTTTTATACATGGATGGATTCCAGCAGGAGCATTGGCAAAATATGCAGGAAAGAATAATCCATTTGCAGTATTTGTAGCTGTATTAATTGGAGTTCCATTGTATTCTAATGCTGCTGGAGTAATTCCATTAGTTAGTGAACTTACAAGAGCTGGAGTTGCAATGGGAACATCATTAGCATTCATGATGGCTGTTACAGCACTTAGTTTGCCAGAAGCAATTCTTTTAAGAAGGGTTTTAAAGCCTAAACTATTAGCAGTATTCTTTGGAGTAGCAGCATTAGGTATAGTATTTACTGGTTACTTATTTAATTTTATAATAGGATAAAATTTTTATTTGGTATATAATAAAATGAAATATTAAAAGCTTTCTTTGGTTGTAAATTTAAATTAGCTAAAGAAAGCTTTTTACATTTCTATTTAAAGATAATTTTATGCAATTCAATTAATTTATTGTTTTTTCGATAGCATTTAAGTTACATACGCATTGCCATTGGAAGCATGAATAGTACTATATTTATAATACCTAGTATTACTATTAAAGTACTATATACTATTGAAGTTTTTAAGGACTTAGTATTTTTACCACCATAATTACTCTTAGCAAGTTTATATGCAGTATATATTGATCCTATAGTTCCAAGAGCAATTAAAATATATTGAAGAGATTGTATTGTTGGAGTATCCAAAATTGCTGTTGAACCACTCATTTCAATATTAAATAGTCCCATGAAAGTATAGAAGATTGATTTTCCTTCCGCTAATAAGTGGAAAAGGTTGTGAGCTATATGGGCAGCCATATCTAGTGGGATAATAGCATATCCAAATTTAGTAAAGTTTTCTTTTGCAGAATCTTTGTTAAACTTTTTAGCAATTAATCCTGTTGTTAATAACAGGATTATAGGGATTAGCATTGCTATAGCAAAGGTTAAGGTGAAGGTTACATAGTAGCTATCTGTACCAGTAGCTTTTTCAAGCCAATTTAGTATAGGTTCCCATATGTTAAGCATAGTGATGTTCTGTACAAATACTATGCCCATAATTACAACAGCAAGAAAAGATTCTTCAAGCCTAGGCTTACGGATAAACCACAATTCTCTAGTGGGCACACGTCTTGATATTTTAATAGAATTATTTGGACAACTCTTTACGCAGTTACCACAGAAATTACACTCTGCGTTAGTATCCATAATTCTTGGAAATTCAAACATAGGACATCCTGCTGCTTTATCATTTCCGTTGTAACAAGCGGCAACATTGCATTTAGCACATTTTTCAGGAGTGGCTCTAAGTTCCATCATACCTGCTCTAGTATAGTTAGCAGACAATCCTCCTAAAAAACAAACATATCTACACCAGGTTCTACGTTCAAATATAGCACCGGAAGCAATTACTCCTAGAGTAATTAGTAAGAGAAGGTTACCAGAACCTCTTGGTGATTCAACAACACCAAAAATGTGATCGCTCCACGTAATTAAGATGAATATTGCATCAATAATCCAAATTCCATATTTTTTTAAAAATTTAGGTACAGGACGATTATTACCAACAAATTTTTGAACTAGATCGTTAAGGGTGCCAAAAGGACAGATTGTACACCAAAATCTACCTAATAATAACATTATAATTGGCAGTAGAGGCCACCATAATACCCAGGTTGCAGCAGTACCAAAGTTATCATGGGCGCTTGTTGAACCGAATAAAAGTTGATAAACTATAAAAGCAAATACTATTGCTACTGGCCATTGAAAAACACCTGGATACCATTTGCTTTTCATAAAGCTTGCAAATTTTTTGTTGTCTAAAAGGTTTTTGTCATGTGATGAGTATGTTTTTTCTTGATCAATCGTAGTTTTCTTCTTTTCTGACACAAAACATTACCTCACTTTCTATGATTTTATGGCTTTTTTATTCTTCTTTGATATCCCAGCAGTTATTATAATTAGGGCAGTTACCACTAAGAAGCCTCCAACAACAAGGAAGTTAGGTCCAGAACTTACTACATCAACATTAAAATCAGCCATCTTTTCCACAGAACCTGTCATAAAACTTGTTTTAACTTTCCATTCACCTTTATCACTAAATTTTACAGTTCCAACATATTCGCCATCTTCATGGCCTTTTTTAAATTGTATGGTTTCAGGCTTTGAGGCATCCATACTCATATCACCCATGCTACCTTTATCCATTTCTACAGATACTTTAACATCAGCGTTATTTATCGGATTGTTCTTATCATCAGATAATTTAAGTGTTAACTGATTTTCACCAGTTTTAGCCTTATCTCCTGTTAGCATAAGAGTTGACTTAATTCCATCAACTGTCTGTTCTATCATTTTTCCAGTACCATCAGCTAATACTGATGTAGATAAAGTTAGAACTAAAGCTGAAACAATTGATAACTTTTTAATAAGTTTGTTTTTCATTTTGAATACCTTCCTTTACAATTAGGTTAATATTTTTGTTTTTTAGAGTTGATAATAGTGACAAAATTATGTTAACGTCTTTATATTAGAATTTTTATTGAAAAGTTTACTTAGCCTAGGTACGATAAATTTATCAAGACCAAATATGTAAGCATTTGATCCAGCAGCCATAAGTAGAATAGCCACAGTATATAGATTAGGGTTTGTACTAGTTGTACCAGCTAACATATAGTTTAAATTCATAAATGCCCCAGCAAGTAGACCAACAATTGTTAGAGCACCAAGAATTAAGGATATTCCTACTAGTAATTCACCATAGGCCACTAAATAGCTAAAAACTTTGGCATTAGGCAGAGCAACACTTTGAACGAAACTAGCATACCAACCTTGTACTAAAGGATGATCGCCAGTAGCCTTAGATAAAGACCCTTTTAGAAAACCCGTTATAGCCACTCCGGCTTTGCTTCCTACCCAGGTAGGATTAGACACTTTTTCAATGGCTGCAGATATCCATTCATAACCAAGCCATATTCTAAGCACTGTCCAGAGAATAGCAAATCTTTTATCGCGAAAAAATTTCATTTGTATACACACTCCTATTTTTTATTTATAACTTAAAGTAAAAGAAACTAGTTACTATAATGCATTCTCTACCTTAGGACTATAAAAATCTAAAACATAGTCTACTAACATAATTAAGCTTTGCTTGTATGCTGAGTCTTTTAAATTCCCGATAGAAGCTTTAGCATTATATGCAAATTGAAATCCATCTTCAATAGTTACATTTTTCATTGCAACGGGATCTTCATCAATATAATCATCAAGTATTTGATATGCCATACCAAGGTTTTCACCGTATTTAGAAAGCATATTAGACTCTTCGTAAGTCGCATAAGCTATGCTGCTGCCAAGAATGCAACAAGCACTCATAAAGGATGCTGTTTTTCCTAAAATGATTTTAAAATAAGTTTCACGATCTGGTGATGGATTTTTAGCATTCAATATTTCAGCTGCAGACATTGATTCGGTGACTCTACCCATTACCTTGGCAAATTCTTTTGGTAGACTATCTGAGAAAATAGTAAAGGCTCTTGAGTACAAAGCATCACCGGTAAGCACTGCTATTTTATTTCCAAAGGTTTTATTTAAGGTTTTTTGCCCCCGTCTTAATAAGTCGCCATCTATGATATCATCATGAATTAAACTTGCGCTGTGAATAAGTTCTAAACCTATTGCTAGTTGAATTAAGTTATGTTTTGCAGATGGGGTAAGTGTGCTATTAATAGCACCTGTAGATAAAAATGTTAATGTGGGTCTTAGACGTTTGCCAGGAATTGAAAAAAAGTAACTAAATATACCTTCTTTTATAGGCCCATCTAATTCTGCTGCAATGTTTTTAAATTCTAATTCAAGTTCATTAAGTTCTTTTATTATTGGGATTGAGATTTTATTGAAGCTCATTTTTTCACCACCTATATATTCTAATTAAGAAAGTTAATATATAATTTATTCTTCTATATCTCGACACAATTGTTATTATAGAGACTTGCTGTGAAGAAAATATGAAGATATATCTATAGAGCTAAAAATCTATAAAATAATTTTAAACCCGAATTTAGTTATGAATTTTATAACTAAATTCGGGTTTTTTATCTAACTATAAGTTAATAGAATATTATACTAGTATCTATTTTTTTACTCCATAATGAATAGAAGCAATTCCAGCAGTTAAAGATTTATAACCAGTACTTATAAAACCAGCATTATCAAATAAATGTTTTAATTCATTTTTCGACATGAACTTTTTTACAGAATTTCTAAGGTAGGTATAAGCTTCTCTGTCTTTTGTACCTATATAACCAATAGTGGGCAGAATAAAGGTTAGATATATTGAATGTAATTCTTTGATAACAGGAAGCTCTGGATTAGATAACTCAAGACAAATTAGTTTTCCTCCAGGCTTTAAGACTCTATATATTTCTGACAGAGCTTTGTTTTTATCCTTAATATTTCTAAGACCAAATGCAATTGTTACATGGTGAAAGCTATTATCTTTAAAGGGCAGATATAGAATATCACCTTTAATTAGTTTGAACTTGTAATCTCCTATACTATGATTAAGTCTCTTATAACCAACATTAATCATTTCCTGATTGAAATCTAGTCCTATAACTTCAGTATTTTTACCTACTTTTCTGCAGGCATGATAAATCATCTGACCTGTACCACAGCATAAATCCAGGACTTTATCATTGACTTTTAAATCACACATTCGAATAGCTTTTTTTCTCCAAAGTTTATCTATATTAAAAGTAAGAATTGAATTCAACTTATCATACTTTTCTGCTATAGAGGAGAAAATATTTTGAACATCTATGGTAGTATTCATCATGCACAGCATCCCCTTTTTATAACTAAATTTGTTCCATAATATATAATTCAAGTTTCCGTTGTTAATATTTTGCGATTATTTTTAAGGAGAGAAATCTTTAATATAAAGACTCTCTCCTTAAAAATAACTTTATCCTTTTAAATCTATAGGACTTCATTACTATTTGTATTACTTTTTTTACTATCACAACAACTTTCTTTTTTATTTTTACCTATCATCATTGGTATCATAAAGACCATCATTATTGGGCATAAAAAAGGTGTTATTTTCCCAATTACACTACCAGTATTAGGACTTAATTTTGTTATAATTGGCAATAATCCTATGATAATTATAGGTAATCCACAGCAGAGAATCATATGCATCATATGCTTTAATGGATTATGCTTATGAGTTCCTTTTTTATCTCCATGACAATTCATATATATATCCCTCCAAATTGTTTTTTAATTTATAAAATAATTTTTATTGTAATTGAATTATACAGTGTATATATAAAGAAGTTATGAAGAAATTAAGAAGTTATAAAAATTAATTATTGGAATGTTTTTATATACATAATTAAAGTAATTACATTAGTGGAAACAGGACAAATATTGTTAAATCCCAAATAGCGTGAGAGATAATAACTGGAATAAGGCTCTTCTCTTTTTTGTAAAGCCATCCCCAGAATAATCCGCACACCAAAGCTGCGATAATTAGCATAAAATTACCTGTAACAATATGCACAGCTGTATATAATAAAACTGAAAATAAATATCCTTTGTTTTCTCCAAATTGTTTACCTAGAGTATTTTGTATAAAGCCTCTCCAGTATAGTTCTTCACCTGGGCCAATTATAAAAAATAGCAACAAACCTATTAGTGATAGGTTTGTATTTGATTTGTTACTGTAAACTGATAAAATTTGAGCATCTTTAAATGAAAATAAGTATCCTGATATAATATTTCCAGTGTAAAATATCCCATATAAGGCTATGGCTGAAATTACCCCAATTAGAATATATCTTCCTTTTATTTTTCCAAAGAAGAAGATATTTCTATTAGAAAAGTAGGCCATCAATATTAATAGTAATATTGATCCACTCATTTCTATCCAAAAGTTAAAGGGTTTTATAACAAACATTAAGAACCATAGAATTGCAGCTGTAAACAGTGTAAAAGTTAAATATTTATAGTTTTTATTGCTCAAGATTAATACCTCCATTTAGGCATCTGAAAGAAAATAACAAGTCCAATATGTGACGGGTATTTTTTGTAAGACAAGAAGACAGGTTCCGCAGAAGCTTAAGCTATCTAAGGGTTCTGTGGATGCAGTATTACAAAAAATAGACTAGCATATGTAATTGTTATTTCTTTAAAAATGCATTATCTTATATAAGAAGATAGTATCGAAATAATAAGGATAACTCCAAATTGTCCCTGAAGTTTTGCAGTTTCTTGGTCAAGTGTAGCTAGTTCAGAAGTAGATCCATTAGACATATGCAATTTATTCATATTTTTTAATGCTGCTGGCAATGTAATTAGACAAAGTGAACTTCCAATAGGGATAACTTTACAATAAGCTATACCTAGAACAACAATATAGGAAAAAGAAATTAATCCATAGTAAATATAACAGGAATTAGTCCTTCCAATTATTATAGATATAGTTTTTATTCCAGCTTTTTTATCATTATAAATATCTCTAATATCATTTGCATGTAAAATTGCTGTAGTTAAAAGCCCAATAGGGATGGATAACAAAAGTACACTGGCACTGATCCTCTGAAGTTGTACAAAATATCCACCGAGAACCATTAAAGGACCAAAGATTATAAATACTAAAGGAGCGCCTAAACCTCTATACTTTAACATAAGTGGCTTACCTGTATAGAAATAACCACTTAAAGCGCCTATGGTTCCTAGAAGCAGAATGAAATCACCTTTTTTAAAAGCTAAAAATAATCCTAGCATACATCCTGAGGCTAGAATTAAACGCCCCCCTTTAGATAGATCTCCAGGAGTTAACAAATTTTCAAAGATAACACCACTAGAAGAGCCGGATTCTTTTGTATCAACTTTATTTGTAAAATCATCATAATCATTAAGCATATTTACAGAAGCTTGTAAAAGTACAGCAGCCAATAAAGAAATTAGGTAGTATGTAAACTGAAATTTTGATTCTTTTCCAGCAAATATGGCACCTATTGTAACTGGTATTATAGAAGCTGTTAAAGAAAAAGGTCTTGCAGCTCTTAACCATATTTTACATTTTTGTTTCATTTCTTATCCTCCTTCTATATTTGGTTAGTGTAAAATTTTTTTACACTATTTTTATAAATTTTCTTTATATATCAAGGGTTACAGAGTTTTTTAAATAAAAAAAACAATGACCCCCTATTTCATGTTATAATTGAATCTCTCACCAAACAA
>NZ_JABBNI010000020.1 GCF_012926525.1 Clostridium muellerianum | reverse complement strand
TATCAAACTACATGCTACGCATGCCTTTTTATCAAAAGGCTTTTTGTCGTACTCTTTTTTTCTAGATTTTTAAGTAAATTTTCAAAAGTTATCCACATTTTCTAATTTTCAATTCTGCAATCATCTATATATTATATCTAAAAGATTATTTCATATTATAATCGCATTACCTTTATTAATGATAAAGTAAAAAACAGTTAGTTTTTGAATAAGTAAAGTTAAGATTCATTTGATATAACTTGTATTAGTATTATAATTATATGTTTGAATACTGGAGGATAGTAGAATTTTCAATAAAACTATAGTAAAATAACTAATTGTATAGAAGAAAATGTAATAAGTATAAAGGGTGAAAAAGATGTTAGAAAAAATAAATAAAAAAAAGCTTCTTATAATAAGTTACAGTGAATTAAGCGCCAATACTTATTATGAACAAATAAAGACTTTGTTTTCAGATAATATAATTTTAGATAAACTTTGTATTGAAGGCCCCAATATTAAAAAAGAGATAAATGCAGATTTAGTGTTAGTCCAATCTCAAGATGTTTTCAAATTTATTAAACCGTATATGAAAAAAGAAATTGATGTAATTATGGCTAACAGGACAATTTCAGAAGTGGGTTTAAAAAAAGTTATGCAAATAGAGGAAGGGGCTTCTGTAGTGCTTATTGATGAAAGTAAGGAAATGGCATTGCAGATGGTTTGGGTTCTGTATCAATTAGGGATAAGGCATATAGATATAGAGCCAGGGTACCCGGGAAGTAATAGGAAAGTTTATAAAGATTATGCTATTGTACTGGGCACGTCTACATGGAACCAATATTCGTGTAAAAAGGTTATTAATATAGGCAATACTCTTTTGGAGCTTAATACCATAATCGATATTGGGGAAAAACTGAATTTAAGTAGTATTTTACAAAGACAAAACATTAGAGAAAGTTATAGGGAGATTGTTACTACAAATTTTGGATTGTCAAATATAATTGGATTGACGAACAGATTTGAAAGTGAGCTAGATATAGTACTTCAGATTTTAGATGATGGTATTATAGGAATTGATAATAAAGGAATAATATGTACTTATACTGAAATGGCAGAAAGTATTATAGGGTATAAAAAAGACTATGTTATGAATAAACATGGTTTAGAGATAATGCCTGACATTCCGTTTAAACAAGCATTAAAGAATATGGAGGCAGTTAAAGAAAAGCTTATAAAAATAAATGGATATGATATAGTAGCATCGGTACATCCGATAATTCATTCGGGAAAACTTTATGGAGCTGTTGCTATAGTAAGAAAGTTTAGTGATATAGAAAAAAATCAGCATAAGTTTAGACAGCAACTTATTGGTAAAGGGCATGTAGCAAAATATAATTTTGAAGACATAATAGGAGAAAGCGAGTCAATAAAAAAGTGTAAGAATATTGCAAAAAGAATGGCGAAATCTGATTCTTCTATTATGATTACAGGGGAAACTGGAACGGGAAAAGAAATGTTTGCGCAAGCTATACATAATAGCTCAAAAAGGAAGGAGTATCAATTTGTAGCAGTAAATTGTGGTGCGCTGCCAGAAAGTCTTTTAGAAAGTGAATTATTTGGATACGAAGAAGGGGCTTTTACGGGAGCAAGAAAAGGTGGCAAACTAGGGCTTTTTGAATTAGCTCATAATGGAACATTATTTCTTGATGAAATTGGAGAAATGCCAATAAATCTTCAAATGAGACTTTTGAGGGTTATTCAGGAAAGAGAAGTTATGAGAATAGGTGGAGACAGAGTAATTAAAGTAAACATTAGAATAATAGCAGCTACAAATAGAAACCTTAAAGAAATGGTTAGAAAAGGTGAATTTAGGGAAGATTTATATTATAGATTAAATGTACTTCCTTTAAAAATTCCACCTTTAAGAGAGAGAAAAGATGATATATTATTTTTAATTAATGAAATGAAGGTTGAATTTGGTGATGAATTTCATTTTACTGAAGATGCAAAAGAAGTGTTGATTAATCATAACTGGAGAGGAAATGTAAGAGAACTTAAAAATTATGTTGAGTATCTTGCTAATTTAGAATTAGAATATATAGATGTAAAAGATTTACCATTTAATGATGAAGTTGATATGAATGAAAATAGTTTAACTTATGATGAGAAAAAGATGTTGGAAGAGTTTTTGGAATCAGCGGATGAAAAACTCGATAAATATATATTTATAATGGAAGAACTTAAAAAAAGTTATACTAGTAAAACCAGAATAGGAAGAAGAACTATATATAAAAAAGCAAAGGATAAGGGATTTTTTATAAGTGAGCAAGAAGCAAGATTAATATTGATTAATTTAGAAAAGTTTCTTATGGCAAAAGTATATAAGGGGAGAGGAGGCAGTGTGATAACGGAATATGGTATTAAAGTGCTTAAGTATTTGAAACTTGAAATGTCAGCTTCAAAATAAGCTGTTTCTTGATGATTAATATATGTAATATTTTCATATGAATTGATGTTTAGAATAATTGGTATTAATGGTGCTAAAAGACAGTACCATTAATACCAATTATTCTATGCTGAAAGAAGTAAACAGAATTTTAGATACTATGGTGAGTTTTAAATTAATTTGATGATGGAAAGTGGTATTTAAATACTAGCATAAGCGTTATTAACAAGGAAATAGTATAATATGAAAATCGTGAAATAAAAACATTAAAAGCTAAAAAAAGAGTCCTCTTTAGTGCATGGCATAATATTTGCTATTTAACTATACATCAAGTAATGTTAGAATCAGGAGGTTAAAAAATGTACAAAGTATTAGCAATAAACCCAGGTTCAACTTCAACTAAAATAGCTATTTATGATGAAAAAGAAGAATTATTTAAAAAGACTATAGAACATTCAAGTGAAGAAGTAGGAAAATATGAAAATATAGCGGATCAGTATGATATGAGATATGAAGCTATAATGAAATTTTTAAAGGAAGTAGATTTTGACGCTCATCATTTAGCAGCAGTAGTTGGAAGAGGAGGAATTTTGCCTCCAGTTAAGTCAGGAGCTTACAAAGTAAACGACTCTATGGTAGAAAGGCTTGCTAAAAGACCAATAGTAGAACACGCGTCAAATTTAGGTGCTATAATTGCATATAGAATAGCAAAGCCTTTAAATATACCAGCTTTTATATATGATTCTGTGGCTGTAGATGAATTTGAGGACATCGCAAGAATATCAGGACTTGCCGATATAAAAAGAGAGAGTTTTATTCATGCCCTAAATATGAGAGCAGCAGCTTTAAAGACAGCAAAAAAGTTGGGAAAACCTTATGAAGAATGTAATTTGGTTGTTGCTCACTTAGGTGGAGGAATATCACTCACTGTTCATAAACAAGGAAAAATGGTAGATGCTGTTACTGATGAAGAAGGACCATTTTCACCAGAGAGATCAGGAAGAGTGCCTTGTAAACGATTAATAGAAATGTGTTATAAAAATGATGAGCGAACAATGAAAAAGAAAATAAGAGGAGATGGTGGCTTAATTTCTTATTTAGGAACTAATAGCGCATTGGATGTAGAAAAGAGAATTGAAAATGGAGATGCTGAAGCCAAATTAGTGTATGAGGCTATGGCATATCAAATTGCAAAAGCAATAGGTGAACTTGCTACTGTGGTAAAAGGTAAGGTTGATGCAGTAGTAATTACAGGGGGAATTGCTTATTCAAAAATGATGACAGGATGGATAAAAGAAAGAGTAGAGTTTATTGCTCCTGTGGAAATATTACCAGGAGAAAATGAGTTAGAATCTCTTGCTTTAGGAGCACTTAGAGTTATAAAGGGAGAAGAAGAGGCGCATGAATATAATTTAGGTTAAATTTAGAATATATTTAGGATGGGGGAAATATTAATGGCAAAGAGTTTATTTAGAAATGAGGTATATTCAGCAAAGGCTTATGTTCCAGGAAAGCCAGTTGAAGATTTAAAGAGGGAATTAAAGATAAATGAAATTGAAAAGCTTGCATCAAATGAAAATCCATTAGGACCATCACCTAAAGCAATGGAATATATTAAAAATGAAGTTAAAAATATAAATATGTATCCTGATTCTGCTGCAAAAAAGGTAAGAGAAAAGTTAGCAGAAAAACATAATGTGAAATTTGAAAATGTTGTAGTTGGTAGTGGCGGAGAAGAGCTTATAAAAACTATTGCGGAAACATTTATAAATCCTGGAGATGAAGTATTAATAGCTACTCCTACTTTTGGTAAGTATGCTACAGATGTATCCTTCTTAGGAGGAATTGTAATTAATGTTCCTCTTGATAAAGAATATAAACAGGATGTTAAAAAAATTGTTGAAAGCGTTAATGAGAAAACTAAATTAATATTTATATGCAATCCTAATAATCCAACAGGAAACATAATGACTAAATCAGAAGAAGATTACTTAGTAAAAAATTTACCACAGGATGTAGTTGTTGTATTTGATGAAGCTTACTACGAATATGCCATAAAAAATAAGGAATATCCTGAGAGTTTAAATATATTAAAAGAAAGGCCTAATACCATAATTTTAAGAACATTTTCAAAGGTAGCAGGAATAGCAGCTGTAAGGTTAGGATATCTTTTAACATCAAAAGAAATCTGTGAGGCTATGTATAAAATAAAATTAACTTTTAGTGTAAACAGACTTGCTCAAGCAGCAGCTTTAGGTGCATTAGAAGATAAGGAACACATAGAAAAAACAGTAGAATTAAATTATAAATCTTTAGCCTTAATGGAAGAGTATTTTGAAAAAAATAACTTTGAATATATAAAATCAAGTGCGAATTTTGTATTTGTTAATGTAAATAAAGATTCTAAAGTAGTATTTCAAAAACTTTTAGAAAAAGGAATAATAATAAGAGCAGGATATTTATGGGGGTGGAATACCTGGCTTAGAGTAAGTACAGGAACTATAGAACAAACTAAAAAATTTATAGAAAAGTTAGAAGAAGTACTTAAGGCTAATTAAATTAATTTATTATATAAGTTTAAAAAGGAGTTGTTAAAGGGGGGGCTTTTAACAACTCCTTTTTATTATTTTGGTAGCTCATCTAAGCTTTTAAGTTCATATCCTTGATTTTTCCATTCTGTAATTACATCATCTAATATTTCGGCATTAGTTTTTGAAACTGCATGTAATAATACAATGGCACCATTATGAGTTTTATCCATTATACGTTTTTTAGCAAATTCATGAGAAGGCTGTTTGTGAGGATCCCAATCCATATAAGCAAAGCTCCAAAATATAGTTTTATAGCCAAGGCTTTTGGTGTTACATAAGGATAGTTCACTATATTTTCCCATAGGTGGTCTAAAGTATTTAGGCATTTTTTTGCCATTTGTAACTTTTTCAAAGGCTTCTTCTACTTCAGTAAATTCTTTATTGAATTTTTCTGTATCTGTTATAGAAGCCATTGAAGGATGATGGGAACTATGATTACATACTAAATGTCCTTCATCAACCATTCTTTTGATTAAATCTTCATTAGAATTAATATAGGGTTTAACCACAAAAAACGCTGCTTTTACTTTATGCTTTTTTAATACATCCAAAATAGGACCGGTATATCCATTTTCATAGCCTTCATCAAAAGTTAGATATAAAACTTTCTTTGAAGTATCTCCTAAATGATAGCAAGAATATTTTGGTACAAAACTTGATGTTTCTTTAGGAGCCAGGGGTGGATTTTTATCCTTACGGGGCTGAAAATACCATTCATATTCTCTAGTGCTAAGTCCATTTTGAGAATTACTTAGATTATTTTTTAAAAAATTTGATATGTCCAGTAATGAATGTCTTTTGTTTTCATAAATGGATTCAATATACATATTAGCATTTTGTGAAGAAATATTATTTTCGCTTTTTTTTAAGTTAACACCAGTTAAAGTGTTAATTGTAAGTATTGATGCAATAGCGGTACTTAATATACGCATATAGCCACCTTCTTTTATATAAACCAAATTTAAGTATAAAAATATTATATGCAAAATTTAAGGTTAAATAAGTGTAAATATAGTGCAAATATGTATAATTGTTTATTTTGAATAGATACGCTTATGGATAATTCATCTGGACTTAGTGGGATAAACAAATTCCCACTAAGTAAGATTCATTGGCACATTCTATATTATTTAAAAGTATTTATGGTGATGTGATAAATGGCTTTGTATAATTTTTTAAAGTATAAAAAGGAATTTTAACTATAGGAATTTCTGATGTGTTAGATGCAATTTCGTTAAACCCTAAATATATTACAATATTACCATTATCTAAATAAAATGGCTGATCGTCTGATATGCCTTTGAAGTTTAGAGAAGTACCAGAAAGATATGTTTCTTTATTTTTATATAACTGTCTTTTGATTTCTTTATTAATAATTTCTTTATATGGAACGCCTGGTTTAAATAGATCCTTTAAGGATAAAGGTTTGCCAGAAACTAAATTGAAGTTATAAGATGTTTTAATATAGGAATGTTTTCCACTTATAAACTCGTAGTAAAACATAGTGATGCTTATAATGTTATTTTTATTATAGGTAATACTATAATTGCTTGAAGTTACAAAAGGAACAAACTTTTTGCCTTGCTTTTCAGCCTTCGTACCATACTCAGTAGATGAGTCTTCCATTTGCTGCTTGAATTCCATAATATCATTTTTAATTGAATTATTAATATCATTTTCTATGTTCTTGTTATATATACCTTTTAGTACAGGGATTTTTAAGTTTTGTTGAATGTATTTTTCTTTAGAGTTTATCTCTTTTGAATTCACTGTAATATTGTTTGGAGTACGCATATAATTAGCGAATGGACAATAAAACGGATATAAAATATACAATGTAAAATTCACCTCTAAATTATTTATATGTAGTTAGTTTTAGAAAATAAGCATAATGCGAAGCAAAGCTTAGTAAGTTAAGAGCTAATAAAGAAGAGTTAATAGTAAAGGATAATTTTTTGTAGTGTAACAGAAAAAATCAACATTAACTATTAGTTCTTCCTTCTTAACTTTTAACTAAAAAAGTTATCTATAATGTTCATCGACTAATTCTAAATAACCTAAATCATCTTTATTTATATTATATATAAGTTACAATTATCAAAGAAAAATCAATTGAATAGCATTACACTGAAAGATATCGTCTATTACGCTGTGAAAATGTTATGCATATAGCTTAAATTAATAGTATAATGAATAGTAGTTATCATTTCATTGAAAGGAGTCCTTATACCTTGCTTACTAAAGATGCAAATATAATAGAAAAAAATAAAATAAAGAATCATATATTTAATGTAACTTGTGAGTCTTTACATCTAGGAATACTTCTAGCAATAGTTGGTGGATTTTTAGATGCTTATACCTTCATAGGAAGAGATGGTGTTTTTGCTAATGCTCAAACAGGAAATATTGTTCTAGTAGGCATAGACGCTTTAAATAAAAATTGGATGCAAACTTTAGTACACGCTCTACCTATTTTAGCATTTATATTGGGAGTAGTAGTTGCTGAAACCATTAAAAAGAATTCGTCTGCTACCTTTATAAAAAATTCAGAGCGTGCTATATTAATTATTGAAATAGCTTTACTTTTCATTATAGGATTTATACCTAATAATGTTTATAATGTTTTTGTAACTGTTACAATTTCTTTTGTAGCATCCATTCAAACTTCTTCTTTTAGAAAATTGGTTGATTCTCCATATGCTACAACTATGTGTACTGGTAATTTACGTTCTGCTTCACAAGCAGCTTATATAGCTTTTACAACTAAAGACAGGAATTCTGCTATAAAAGCCACTCATTATTTTATTGTGATATTTTCATTTTTATTTGGTGCCTTTTTAGGCGGACTTTTCACATTATCTATTGGATCTAAAGCAGTATGGGTTTCTGTTGCTATATTGATTTTTTCACTAATATTACTTAATGAGGATGAGCTTTAATCTGATTTTATAAAAGACAAAAGGTTGTTTGAAAATACATTAAAATACAAACTGCTACTGAATCTTTGCGTCACATTATTTTTATATTGTGAATTTTTACTATAACAAAATAACACTTAATTTATTCTATGCAAAAGATTGTAATAAGGTTAATAAAATTTCTAGTTTTTAAAGCTGTGGATAGGAGCTGGAATTCTTCCTCCTCTAGCTATAAAGTCTTCGCTAGAAAACTTATTTACTGCCATAACGGGAGCATGACCTAAAAGTCCGCCAAATTCAACTACATCCCCAAGTTTTGTACCAGGAGCAGGAATAACTCTTACAGCAGTTGTTTTATTGTTTATAACACCTATAGCAGCTTCATCTGCGATTATAGCCGAAATAGTTGATGCAGAAGTATCTCCGGGGATAGCAATCATATCAAGGCCAACAGAACATACACAGGTCATTGCTTCTAGTTTCTCTATATTTAAAGAACCGTTATTTACAGCATCTATCATACCCGCATCTTCACTAACAGGTATGAAAGCACCACTAAGTCCTCCCACATGACTGCATGCCATTACACCGCCTTTTTTTACAGCATCATTTAATAGAGCAAGTGCTGCTGTAGTTCCATGAGTTCCACAACTTTCAAGTCCAAGCTCTTCAAGTATATGAGCTACACTATCACCAATTGCAGGAGTTGGCGCTAGGGATAAATCTATAATACCAAAAGGAACATTTAGTCTACTAGAAGCTTCTTTTGCCACTAGTTGCCCCATTCTTGTAATTTTGAAAGCGGTTTTCTTTATAGTATCGGCAACAATATCAAAGCTTTGTCCTTTTACTTTTTCTAAAGCTCTTTTTACAACTCCAGGTCCACTTACACCAACGTTTATTATAGTGTCAGCTTCTCCTACACCATGAAAAGCACCAGCCATAAAAGGATTATCTTCAACAGCATTTGCAAATACAACTAGTTTAGCACAGCCTAAACCTTGTGAATCCTTTGTAAGTTCTGCAGTTTTTTTGATTATAGTTCCCATTTCCCTTACGGCATCCATATTTATTCCACATCTAGTAGAACCAACATTAACAGAAGAACATACAAGTTTTGTATGACTTAAAGCTTCAGGAATGGACTGGATCAATATTCTATCGCCTTTAGTATAGCCTTTATGTACCAAAGCTGAAAAACCACCAATAAAATCTATGCCTAAAGTGGCAGCAGCTTTATCAAGTGTTTCAGCATATTTAACATAGTCAGTATCACTAGAGCAACCTGCAATTATTGAAATAGGGGTTACAGAAACTCTTTTATTTACAATAGGAATACCAAATTCATTTTCTATTTGTTTACCTACTCTTACCAGGTTTTCAGCACATCTAGTTATTTTATCATATATTTTAATTCTTGATTTTTCTCCATCAGAATCGCAACAATCTAGAAGTGATATTCCCATAGTTATAGTACGAATATCTAATTTTTCTTCTTCTATCATTTTTATAGTTTCTAATACATTATTTATATTCATTGTAATTCCTCCTAAAGTGTGTGCATTGAATTAAAAATTTCTTCTCTTTGAATTTTTACATCTACACCTAATTCTTTTCCCTTTGATAAAAAAGTTTCTTTAATTTTATCAAAAGACACATTAGAATTAGATAGATCTACTAACATTATCATTGTAAAGAAGTCTTCCATAATAGTTTGAGTTACATCCAAAATATTTATGTTTAGATGTAAAAGTTCATTACTTATACCTGCTATAATACCTACTTTATCTTTTCCAACTACAGTAATAATACCTTTCATAAATAACACCACTCCTATTTTTATATTTTGGTACATATATATTTTGATATATAGAAAAGACTTATATTCAAGTAAAGGGACGAAAAATATTTTCCGCGGTTCCACCCTTCTTGACATAAGTCCATCTTTCAATAGAATATTGCTCCAAAGTTCCATTCATAAATAAATTCTTAGTTGCTTACAGCAAATACAACCTCTCTTTAAAGAAAATAATTACTACTCCTCTTTATCACAGCAGATTATTAAATTTTGAATTGTATAAAAAAAGACTATACCTCAAGGGACGAAAATCATTTCCGCGGTTCCACCCTTTTTGGCATAAGCCCTACTTTATTATTTATCACTCCAAAGCGCCATTCACAATAAGTTCTTAGCTACTTACACTTAGATTGCAGCCTCTCTTAAAAGAAACTTAATACTACTCCTCTTTATCACAGTGACCTATAAAATTGTTTAAAATTATTGTAACATAATTTTAAATATTGTCAATAAAAATATTTTATTCTTTATTTTCCGAATAATAAAATTATAAGTTTGCAGAAAATTATTATTTAAACTATTATAATAATATAAACAATTTAAATTCAGTAATTAAAAATGAAGGACTAATAGTTATTAAAGATTTTTTCTGCTATACTACAAAAAATCTTTAATTAGGTTTTTGAAGACTAAATAAATTATTAGGAGGTATTATAGTGAAATTTATAACATATGAGTTTGGGAGAAAAGAAAGCGTAGGAATTATAAAAGGAGATAAGGTAGTATCTGTAGAGGATATTGCAAATTGTATGTCATGGGAAAAGCCCCAAAGTATGATTGAACTAATAGAGAAATATAGTGAAGATATGCTGAAAAAGATAGAAAATGTTATTAAGAAAAAAGTAGATTTAAAACTTTTATCTTTAAGTGATGTAAAGATAAAAGCACCTATACCTTATCCAAAGAGAAATGTTTTGTGTCTTGGAAAAAATTATGTTGAACATGCAAAGGAAATAAAAATAACTAGAATTGCAGGTACTGGTATACCTGAAGAACCTATATATTTTACAAAGATAGCAGCACCAGCCATAGGTCATGAAGATGAAATAAAATTTTCCTATGAAGTGACGAATCAAGTAGATTATGAAGTTGAACTTGCAATTGTAATTGGAAAGGACGGAGTAAATATCAGAAAAGAGGATGCGGAAGAATATATTTTTGGATATACCATAGTTAATGATGTATCTGCTAGAGATTTACAAGGAAAGCATAAACAGTGGTTTAAAGGAAAAAGTTTAGATACTTTTTGTCCTATGGGACCTTGCATAGTACATAAAAAAGACATTCCATTTCCTGTAGAGTTAAATATCAAATGCAGTGTTAATGGAGAACTAAGACAGAATTCAAATACTAAAAATTTGATATTTGATATTCCGTATATTATAAGTGATTTATCCAAAGGAATGACTTTAAAGGTAGGAGACATTATATGTACTGGTACTCCAAGTGGAGTAGGAATGGGATTTGAACCTATAAAGGTGCTAAAAGATGGTGACTTAATAGAATGTTCCATTGAGAAAATAGGAAAGCTAATTAATAAGGTAAAAGTTATTTAAAGTATGACAGAAAATGTGTGGATAACATAGGTCTTTATAGAGTAAAATACTTATAAATACGCAGGAAATAATCATATAGAATTAGAATACAATTTTACTTAGGCATATTCAAAAAAATAACAAGTCAGTATGTTAGTATATTTTGCGTCATACTGCGTCAATAGAACCCTTTGATAGAACAACTATCAGCGGAACCTGTTTACTTGTCGATCGCAAAATATACTAACATCTTTGACTTGCTATTTTCTTTCATATGCCTTAATAAAATAAAGTTCTTATCAATGGCAATAAGTTTTGATAAGAACTTTGCTTAAAGAAAATTTCGAAAATTATAAGATTAACCTCATTTTCTAATATGGAAATGCCAATTTATTATATTGCTGTTTAAATAGAATCAAATACTGTGTTCAAATCAATTTCAAGATCAGAAAAAATAGATACCTTAATCTTGTTTTCTTCAGTATATGTTTCAGGCCTTCCATATCTCATGTTATCTTGTAGAACAAATACACTTATAAATTTGCCTTCTGGCTCAACTATCCAGTATTCTTTTACACCTGCTTTTTCATATTTATTAAATTTAAAAACTTTATCTCTTCTTGTAGTAGAGGGGGACGATATTTCAATAATTAAAGAAGGTACACCATAATAGCCTGTGCCTTTTAAACCTTCTTTGTTACAAACAATTATAAGATCAGGTTGAACTACATTTGCACAATCTTCATCTTTTTTATTTTCTTCAGGAATTATTAAATCAAAGGGAGCTGTAAATACCCTGCAAGATTTATTAATTAAATAATTTGCAAATTGCCTTGATAATTCTAATGATATTGATTGATGTTGCCATGATGGTGCAGCTTGCATATAAGGTATTCCATCAATAATTTCCCATCTTTCTTCATCAGGCCATGTGAAATAATCAGCATAAGTATATTTCTTGTTTTCTTGTGGTAACGGCATAAAATCACTCCTTTATTCTTAACTTGTGCAATATCTATGAAATTTATAGTTTCTTACATGTATAAATCATATTGTATTAAAAATGTTTAAAAGTTTTGTATAGGATGATTATATTTTATAATATAATTACCAGTAATACAATATAATTGACATTGCGTGATGTAAAAATCTTTAAAGTGATGAAATGCCATCATATATCATTAAATACAAGTTAAAATGTAAATTGTTTCATTCAATCTGAATACACATCTATTTTCCTTAAATCAACTTCAAAATTTATCCATCTAAAACCGTCCCACATAAAGCCACCAAGATGTGGTGAAAATATATATGAAATCCAGCACCAAAATTCTGTACCATCTCTAAGCCACATATATATGGGTTTAAACATAAGGCCTTTCAATGCATTTCCATTAATGTTTACTCCGGTTAAATCAATATTATTATAGCCTCTAGATTTTGATGGAATAGAGTTTGGGGGTGCGCTGATTGGGGAAGGTGATATTAAGTTTCCAATTGTACCACCTACAGGTGAATTACATTGATAACCTCAGCGTGAAAATGGTGAGAAATTAAAAATTTCTTTGTTATCATGCAAGATGTAATCAAACATATAATCATCTCCTTATTAGCAAAATTAAGTATATTTCTTTTTTATATAGATTGAATTTATCATATCGATTAATGTTAGTTAAAAAATTCTGATTATAATATCAGTGTATGAGTTAAACTAAAAAAAGCTATTACCAATACATAATAATTGATAGTGACTGATTTTGACTGAAATCCAAAATATTCATGAGCATTTTTGAAAAAAAGTGATTGTTTTTTGAAAATTCCTATATTATAATGTTTACATAGGCAGTAAAGAAGGTGGTAATAAGTGCTTACAGAAGAAAGACATAATTTGATATTAGAATTTCTAGAGAAAAAAGGAATAGCAAAAATAAATGAGCTTGTAGAAATAACTAATACATCAGAATCTACAATAAGACGTGATCTTACTCTACTTGAAAAGGTTAATGTACTTAAGAGGATACATGGAGGGGCAACGTTACCTAAAGGAAGGTTGACTGAACTTAGTTATCAAGAAAAAGAAGTTCAAAGTGTAAATGAAAAAAGAAGCATAGCTAGATTTGCTGCATCACTTATAGAAGAAGGGGACAGCATTTACTTAGATGCAGGAACATCAACATTTGAAATGATTCAGTATATAGATAAGAAAAATATAATTATAGTTACTAATGGATTAAAGCATATAAATACTCTTGTAGAACAAAATATAAATTCTTATATCCTAGGTGGAAAAATTAAAGTTACCACAAAAGCAGTTGTAGGATCAGATGCTTTAAAAAATCTTCAAAAATTTAGATTTGATAAATGTTTTTTAGGCATTAATGGCATTCATACAGAATGTGGATATACTACACCTGATTCAGAAGAAGCGATACTAAAAGAAAATGCTATGAAACATTCAAAACAAACTTTTGTTTTAGCTGATGAAAGCAAGTTTGGAGAAGTTAGCTTTGTAAAAGTAGGAGATTTAAATGAAGCTGTGATTATTACTAATTCTAGAATGGAAGACTATGAAGATTATAGTGAAAAAGCAATTATAAAGGTGGTAGATAACAAATGATATGTACAGTAACTTTTAATCCATCTATAGATTATGTTATTAAAGTAGATGATTTTAAACCAGCAGCAGTAAACAGAGTGGTTAGTGAAAACAAATATCCTGGTGGAAAAGGTATAAACGTATCAAGAGTTTTAAATAATTTTGGTATAAAGAATACGGCTTTAGGTTTTATAGGAGGTTTTACAGGTGAATTTATAAAAAACTCACTGCAAAATGAAGGTGTTTGCACTGATTTTATAGAGGTTAATGGGGACACAAGAATAAATGTAAAGCTTAAATCTAAAGAGGAAACAGAGATAAATGGAGCTGGTCCTATCGTAAAAGAAGAAGATTTAAATAGATTATTTGAAAAAGTAAAAGCTTTAAACTCTGATGATTATTTAGTACTTGCAGGTAATGTACAAAAGTCACTACCAGCTAACGTATATTCACTAATTCAAGAGATATGTTTAAATAAAAAGGTTAAAGTAATAGTAGATACTACTGGAGAAGCATTAACTTCAACATTAAAATATAAACCATTTTTAATAAAACCCAATAATCACGAATTGGGTGAAATATTCGGAGTAGAAATTGAAACTACAGAAGAAATCATAAGGTATGCGCAAAAGCTTAGAGATATGGGAGCAGAAAATATAATTATATCCATGGCGTCAAAAGGAGCATTACTTTTATGTAATGAAGGTGTATATCAAGCATCAGCACCTAAGGGCACTGTAAAAAATTCAGTAGGTGCAGGAGATTCTATGATAGCAGGTTTTTTAGCAGGTTATTCTCAAAACTTAAATTTAGTTGAAGCTTTAAAATATGGAGCAGCATCAGGAAGTGCTACAGCATTTTCTATGGACTTATGTAAAAAGCAGCAAGTAGAAGCATTACTGAAAGAAATAAATATAACAAAAATATAAAATAGTTCTTAAGATTAGGTGGTGCTTGCTTATGAGGAATACTTTTATTGCATCAGAAGATCATTAAATGCCACTTAGGCATTTGATCCTGGGCAAGATTGTTAAATGTCATTTAGACATTTAACTCATCTGATCATTAAATAAAATATAAACACTATTTAAAACTTGAAGATGAAAACCTTTAAATTACAAAAGGGAGGAAAAAATATGAAAATAACAGAGTTATTAAAAAAAGATACTATAATTTTGAACTTAAATTCTAAAACAAAATCTGAAGTAATTGACGAATTAGTAAATAAGTTAAGTAAAGCAGGAAAGCTAAATGATAAGGCAGAATATAAAAAAGCAATATTAGCAAGAGAAGAACAATTTTCTACAGGAATAGGTGACGGTATAGCAATCCCTCATGCGAAGACATCAGCAGTCAAAGTTCCAGCATTGTGTTTTGGAAGATCAAAACAAGGTATAGACTATGAATCTTTAGACGGAAGCGATGCACATATATTCTTTATGATAGCAGCTAGTGAAGGAGCACATAATGATCACCTAGATACTTTATCTAGATTATCAAGTTTGCTTATGAATGAAGATTTTAGAAAAAAACTTATGGAAGCAAAATCAGAAGACGAAATTTTAACTTTAATTGATAATCAGGAAAAAGCATATTTAAAAGAACAAGAACCACAAAAAGAAGAGAGTCATGCTAAGTCAAAAGGATTTATATTAGCAGTAACAGCTTGCCCAACTGGCATAGCACATACTTATATGGCAGCAGATTCCTTAAAGAATAAAGCAAAGGAAATGGGTGTGGACATTAAGGTAGAAACTAATGGTTCTACAGGTGTAAAGAATAGATTAACAGAAGATGAAATTGAAAGAGCAGATGCTATAATAGTTGCTGCAGATAAGCAAGTAGAAATGGCTAGATTTGAAGGTAAAAAGGTAATTCAAGTTCCTGTAGTACAGGGAATAAAGAAACCAAAAGAACTTATAAATAGAGGATTAAATGGAGATGCTCCAGTATATCATCATACTGGAAGTCACGAAGGTTCTCCTACTAAAAATGAAAGAACAGGATTTTACAAACATCTTATGAATGGTGTTTCAAATATGCTTCCTTTTGTTGTAGGTGGTGGTATATTAATTGCTATATCCTTTATGTTTGGAATAAAAGCTTTTGATCCAAAAGATCCAGCATTTAGCCCAATAGCAAAATTGTTAATGGACATTGGTGGAGGAGGCGGAGCATTCTCACTAATGATACCTGTACTTGCTGGATTTATAGGTATGAGTATAGCTGATAGACCAGGATTTGCTCCAGCAATGGTTGGTGGATTACTTGCAAATACTACTGGTGCTGGATTCTTAGGTGGATTAATTGCCGGTTTCCTTGGTGGTTATGTAGTAGTATTTCTTAAGAAGGCATTTGCTGGATTTCCACAGTCTTTGGAAGGTATAAAACCAGTGCTTTTATATCCTCTATTTGGAATATTTATTACTGGTGCAATAATGCTACTTGTTGTGGCAAATCCTGTTAAGGCAATTAATACAGGACTTGCAGCATGGTTAAGTTCTATGGGTACAGCAAACAAAGTTATGCTTGGTTTAGTTTTAGGTGGAATGATGGCTGTTGACATGGGTGGTCCAGTAAATAAAGCAGCTTATACTTTTGGTCTTGCAATGATAAGTGCAAACAATTTTTATCCACATGCTGCTATTATGGCAGGTGGTATGGTTCCACCACTTGGAATTGCTATTGCAACTACTATATTTAAAAATAAGTTTACAAGACAAGAAAAGGATGCAGGAAAAACTTGTTATGTAATGGGATTAAGCTTTATAACAGAAGGAGCAATACCTTTTGCAGCAGCAGATCCAGCTAGAGTATTACCTTCAGCAATTATAGGTTCAGCAGTTGCAGGTGCTCTAACTATGATGTTTAATATAGGCTTGCCAGCTCCTCATGGTGGAATATTCGTAATTCCTATAGTTAAAGGAAACCCTTGGCTATATGCTTTAGCAATATTAATTGGATCATTAATAACAGCAGTATTACTTGGTGTTTTAAAGAAACCGGTAGAAGAAAAATAATAGAAAAGATATTTTAAAAATTGCAGCTGATTCTCACCATAAGTGATGAGAATTAGCTGCAATTTTAATTTTTAGAGGAAGTTAGTTTAGACTTTTTTAGTTATATAAGAAATCTTCATTATAATACTGCATAAAAAAATACGTTATTTTAAATTTCTATATTCATCTTCAAGAATACTCATATTCAGCAATGACCAATACTTACCATTTATTTTTCTACATTCTCTAAAATTTCCTTCAGTTATAAATCCTGCTTTTTTATAGCAGGCTATTGCAGGTAAATTAAAATCAAATACTCCCAAATCAACCCTATGCAAATTTAGTTCATTAAAGGCAATATTCAAAATGGCATTAATCATTTGCAATCCTATTCCTTTATTTCTATACTCTTCTTTTCCTACAAGAACTCTGCCTATTCGCGCAGACATATTTACTCTATCTATCCATAGCAATTCTATATGACCTACTGTTTCATTGCTTTCAATTAGTTTAGCACTAAACATCATATTTTTAGGATCTTCTTCTAACATCATATTTATATCATTTTGAAGTTGATTTTCCAATAATTCAAACGTATATGAAGGACCTGCCCATTGAAGTAGAAATTCTTTATTAGGAACCCATGAAATTAATTGTGGAATTTCTTTGCAACTAAATTTTTCAAGTTTTATTATCATATTAAATGCCCTCCATTTTAGAGTTTAACCTTTTGTATTATGAGAAAAATATTTTTCTAATACTTGAAGACTTTCATCTCGCAATATTCCTGCTGTTACTTTTGGTTTAAATGGTGAATTTTCAAATACAATTTGGCTGCAGCGACTGCCAGTTTCCCCTAATAAATTGCATAAGTCAATATCACTTGCTCCATAAACCAGTCTGCCAAGCTTTGTCCAAACCATTGCACCACAGCACATGAAGCATGGTTCACAGCTTGAATACAAAGTATATTCATGTAAATCTACAATATGTGTTTCATTGCAAAATCTTCGAATTAGTCCAGCTTCAGCGTGGAATGTTGGGTCAGTTGCAGTATATATTTGATTTTCATTTGTATAAACTATTTCGTTATCTTTTACAAGAACTGCTCCAAAAGGTTCATTTCCATGTTCTACTGCTAATGCAGATAATTCTATTGCTTTCTTCATAAAAAATTCATCTGTTCTCATATGTATCCTCCTAAAAAATTGATATGTCACATTTTCTTATAATTAACATTTATTTCTTATAAAAATTATACCATAGTATTTAAATATATTTATTAATTTTTTGAAAGCATAAATATTTTTAATACTGAATTATTCAATTATATGTAGAGATCCAACTTGAAAATCTTAATTTTGTTATAAAATCAAAGTAATGTAGGACTGGATTATTATGTTGTATATCTATATTTAGATATTAATTTTTGTAAGTTATTTTTTTATAAAAAGCCACAATAATGCTAGTTGTACACTTTTTGGTATTTATTGTTTTTTACATAATATATTGACAAAATTAGGAGTTAAGTATATTATGTTATCAACAACGTGATAATATCAAAAAGATAAAAACTGAATTTAAGGGGATAATTATGAAGGATATACATATAAAAAATAAACAAGGACTAACTGAAGAAGAATTTTTAAAACAATATGATGATAGTATATATCAAAAACCATCTTTTACTGTGGATATGCTTATCTTTACAGTGATGAACGAAGAAAAAGAAAATTACAGGAAGCTTCCAGAAAAATCTTTAAAAATTCTTTTAGTAAAAAGGGGAGATCATCCATGTATTGGGAAGTGGGCACTTCCTGGTGGTTTTGTAGATGTTAATGAAAGTTTAGACGAATCAGCTTTACGTGTATTAAGAGCTGAAACCAATATTAATGATATTTATGTAGAGCAGTTATATACCTGGGGAGAAGTTAATAGAGACCCTAGAACTAGAGTAATAAGTTCATCTTACATGGCTTTAATAGATAGTAATTCGTTGAGTATTAAAGCAGGATGCCATGAAGAGGATGCAGCATGGTTTAATGTTAGGTATAATCTACTTCAAGAGAAAAAAGAAGTAGTGGAAAAAGGATATATTTATGAACAGATAATAGAAATAAAACTTTGGAATGAAAGTGAAGAATTGTCTGCTAAAATAAAGGTTACAGAGAATTTAGATGGAAAAATAGATAGAGAAATTATAGAATCAGTGGGAATTGCATTTGATCATGGTAAGTTTATTGAATATGCAATCAATAGACTAAGAAATAAGATTGAGTATACAAGTTTAGCTTTTAATCTTATGCCAGAATTGTTTACTTTAACTGAACTTCAACAGGTTTATGAAGTTATACAAGGAAAAGAACTTTTAGCAGCAGCTTTTAGAAGAAAGGTTTCAAACATGGTTATTGAAACAAATCAATTTACAAAAGATGCAGGACACAGACCTTCAAAATTATTTAGATACAATTCAGGTTGGAAAAGAAATATATAAAGGAGAAAATTATAAAAATGAAATATACAATTGATAGTTTAAAACAGGATTTTCAAAAAGGAAAAAGAATTAAATATTTATTTTTTTGGGGACATCAGCCTTCTAGAGATGGCAGTATTACAAAAACTTGTTTAAGCCAGTGGTGGAAAGCAAATTTTGTTATTGATGGATATACTTATTGTTGTATGGAGCAGTATATGATGGCAGAGAAGGCTAGACTTTTTAAAGATAATGAAACTTTGGATGAAATAATGAAAAGTAGTAATCCTAAACAAATGAAGACATTAGGTAGAAAGGTGAAAAACTTTGATGAAGAATTTTGGGTAAAATCACGATATTCTATCATAGTTAATGGCAACTATGCAAAGTTTACTCAAAATGAAAATCTTAAAGAATTTTTAATTCAAACGAAAGATAGAGTTTTGGTAGAAGCAAGTCCATATGATAGAATTTGGGGAATAGGTATGTCTAAGGATGATCCTAACATAGAAAATCCTTTGTACTGGAAAGGATCAAATCTTTTAGGATTTGCTTTAACGGAAGTTAGAGATAAAATTCTTTTATCCGATCACTACCATTGCTAATACCCCCATTTTTCTTTATATGAAACTCCTTCTCCTATTGTGGAAGGAGTAAGTGATTCACACAAAATCATAGATTTTGGCTCTCTACTTAAGTAGGGGATAAGCAATGCTACGTGCCTGGATAAGTTCTTCTAAGACTCAGATGTAGAGAGGTATTCCTCACAAGCAAACTTCACCTGAGTCTAAGAATCACTTGATAATGTGTTTTTAGCTAAACGATAGATGATAATATATACATATAATAAAATGAAAAAATAGATTTAATTAAAATAAAATTAAAGAGATATTTTAAGCTGTGGAAATGACCACAGCTTTTTTATGAATAAACAAAAGTTTTCGCCTTACAGACATTAATGTTTATAAGGCATACTTTTTAAAATAAAAAATTAAAATATCTATTGACATGTGGAAAAATAAGGTGTATTATCATATTAACAAATTGATATTAACAATATGTTAATATCAATTTGTTAATATGATGCATAGCAATTATATTTGATATTTTTACAAATGTGCTTGTTTTTATAAGAATTATAAAAATTTTAGGAAGAATAATAAGAAAAGATATTTTTTTATTTTAGAGGAGGCTGAAAAATGATTTATTTTAACGGTGAAAAGGTGGAGTTTAAAAAGTTTCCTAATGGTGAATCTATGATTCATAGTGAAAATTTAAAATTAAAAATAAGTAATAATGAGATCAAGGTTAAATTTGAAAATGATGAGGATATAACTCATTTAATATTTTTAAAAGGGCACTTAGATGAATTAAAAGTAAAGAGTAATTTGGTATTTCCATATATGCCTTACAGCAGAATGGATAGGACTGAAGGAATAATGATTTTTACATTAAAGCATTTATGCAGATTAATTAACAGTTTGAATTTTGAAAGTGTAACAATTTATGAACCGCATTCAGATGTATGCACTGCATTATTAGACAGAGTTAAGGTAGTGAATATGTCAAAAATTTTAGCTGAGGATTTACTAAAAAAGTTGAACAATGCAAAAGAAGATGTATACTTAGTTTATCCAGATGCAGGTGCAGCAAAGAGGTATGGAAAAGATATAAGTTATGAAAAAATCTTAACTGCAAATAAAGAACGAGATTTTAAAACAGGATTTATAAAAAAGTTAGACATTAATGGCAGTGTAAAAGATAAAAATTTTAAAGCCATTATAGTAGATGATTTATGTTCAAAGGGAGGTACCTTTGTATTAACAGCCTCTAAGCTAAAGGAAATGGGAGCAGATGAAATATATTTAGTAGTTACACACCTTGAAGATACAGTTTTTAAAGGGGAACTATTAGAAAATGATTTAGTAAAAGCTATATATGCAACAGACAGTATTTTAAGTAAGCATCATGAAAAAATTAAGGTGTATGAAATTTAAGAAGTTTAAGAATGAATAAATATGTTATAGATATATGACCTAAAATAGTAATTTTACTTAAAATCAAAGATAAATTTTAATGTTGATTAGATAATAAAATTTAAATATGATGTTGTATATCTATAATTAAATTTAAAGAGTTTAAATGGAGGTATTTGTTATGAAAAAATTATTGGTGGTTGTTGATTATCAAAGTGACTTTGTGGATGGAACTTTAGGTTTTGAAAAGGCAAAAACATTAGAGAAGACTATATACAATAGGATTAATGAATATATACAAAATGGACATAAGGTAGTATTTACCTATGATACTCATTATGAAGAATATTTAAATACAAGGGAAGGCAAAAACTTACCTGTAATGCATTGTATTAAAGGTACTAACGGACATAAGTTGTATGGAAAAATAAATGATTTCTCAAATTTAAAAAATACACTACATCATGAAAAAGAAGGATTTGGAATTAAACCAAAGGATATGGTTGAATTAGCAAGTGAAATAGGTGATGATATTGAGGAAATTCAGGTAATTGGAGTGGTTACTAATATATGTGTAATCAGCAATGTGGTAATGTTCCAATCACAATTTAGAAATGCAGATGTTGTAGTGGATGCAAGTCTTTGTGCTAGTTTTGATGACTCATTACATGAAAAGGCGTTAGATGTAATGGAAGGCTTACAAGTAAAAGTGATTAATAGGAGGTAACTTATAATGATAAATCCATTTTTATTAACAGATTTTTATAAAACAATTCATCATATGTGTTATGCAAAGGGACTGACTAAATTAGTAAGTTATTGGACTCCAAGAATGTCTAGAAAAGAAAATATGAATAAAGTTGTTATGTTTGGTCTTCAGCCTTTTATAAAGAAGTATTTAATTGAATACTTTAATGAAAACTTCTTTAATAGGGACAAGGAAACTGTGGTTTTAGAGTATAAAAGAATTATTTCTACAACTATGGGAAAAATGGCAGCTGATACAAAGCATATTGAGTCTCTTCATGATTTAGGATATTTGCCAATACAAATTAAAGCGGTAGAGGAAGGATTAAGAGTAAATATTAAAACTCCAATGATTGAAATCACCAATACACATAAGGATTTTCCATGGCTTGTGAACTATTTAGAAACCTTTATGAGCTGTAATATATGGCAGCCAATGACTAGTGCAACTATTGCATATAGATATAGAGAAATAGTTGAAAAATATTTTAATCTCACTGTGGAAAATGGAAATGTAAAAAATGCTTGTGGTGATTTCAGTATGAGAGGTTTTAGCTCTGTGGAAAGTGCCCAGCTTAGTGGTGCAGCACATTTACTTTCATTTGTAGGAACGGCAACAATACCTGCTATTAGTTATTTAGAGAAATATTATAATTGCAATGTAGAAGAAGAATTAGTTGGACTTGGAACACCTTCTACAGAGCACAGTGTAATGTGCAGCTATGGAGAAGATGAATTTCAGGCATATAAAAGATTGATAACAGAAGTATTTCCAAGTGGAGTTTTGAGCATAGTATCTGATACCTATGATTACTGGAATGTCATAACCAATATACTTCCAGAATTAAAAGAAGATATTATGAATAGAGATGGAAAGATTGTTATTAGAGGAGATAGTGGAGATCCAGTAAAAATAATTTGCGGAGATAAAGATGCTACAAAGGATAGTAATGAATATAAGGGAACTGTTGAGCTATTATGGGATATATTTGGTGGTGAAATTAACTCAAAAGGATATAAAGTCTTAAATAGCAAAATAGGTACAATTTACGGTGATAGTATAACTGTCCAAAGATGCGAAGAGATTTGTAAGGTGTTGGAAGAAAAAGGTTTTGCAGTAAGCAATTGTGTATTTGGTATAGGATCATACACCTATCAGTACAATACTAGAGATACTTTTGGATTTGCATTAAAGGCTACTCACGCAGTAATAGATGGTAAAGAAAAGTTCATCTTTAAAGCTCCAAAGACAGATAAAGATAATTTTAAAAAGTCACAAAAAGGAATGTGTTATGTGTATAGAGATGGACAAGATATTTTGTATAAGGATGAATTGACAATAGAAGAGCAGGAAAAATGTAAAGATAATTTATTACAAGTTGTATTTAAAGATGGTAAATTGATAAAAGACTATTCATTATCAGAAATAAGAAACAAGCTCCATAAAAGCTTTTAAGTAGAAAATTTAAATTTTATGTGAAAGTGACTGCTATTTTGAGGGTGTAAAGAGTAATTTTCAAGTTTAAATATCTATATAAATTAGTGTTTTCATATCAAGGTTAGTATTATTATTGTATTAATAAAAGATACTTCTTATTAATACATTGAAATGGAGGAATTAAAAATGAGAAAGAATTTTAATGTAGCTAAGGAATGTAAAAATATTATAAATTGGATTAAAGATTATTTTAAAAGTCAACCTAATGCTCATGGGGCAGTTATTGGAATTAGCGGGGGTAAAGATAGTTTCATAAGTGCTAAATTATTGGTTGAAGCTTTAGGAAAGGAAAGAGTATTTGGAGTTTTGATGCCAAATGGTGAGCAGAAAGATATATCGGACAGTTTAAGAATTGTAAATCTTCTTGGAATTATATGCAAGATAGTGAATATAGAAAAAGCATACAAAGGATTGATAGAGGCAATGGAAGAAAGTAGTTTATCTATTGATGCTAAAATCAATATTCCTCCAAGACTTAGAATGACTACATTATATGCTGTTTCAGCAAGCATGCATTATAGAGTATGTGGTACAGGAAACAAATCAGAAGGCTTTGTAGGATATACAACTAAATGGGGTGATAGTGCCTTTGATTTTAATCCTATAGGAGATTTAACTACTGAAGAAGTTATAGCTGTAGGAGATTACTTAGGATTACCTTATGAATTAGTTCATAAAACTCCAAGTGATGGATTAAGTGGACAATCTGATGAAGATAAATTAGGCTTTTCTTATGAACAAATTAATAGGTTTATAGAAAATGGAACCTGTGGAAACAAAGACATAGACGAGAAAATTAAATTGAAACATGAGTATAATAGACATAAAGGAATTTTACCATCAAAATATGAATTCAATTTCAATTTGACAGGCAAATCTGCAAATCACTGATACTACTTAATTTCCTTATAAAAAAATTTTCATACTAATAAAATATAGCTATATCAATGCTTATATAAATTACTTGCCGAATCCAAGTTCAATTACAAATGGCTATATTAGGGTTGAAGGTGAAAAATAACTTCTTAGAATGCATGAATATGTATTTTGAGGAGTTATTTATTTTATGAAAACTTTTTATATAGTTTAGCAAAATTATTGTAAATAACAAGAATTACGAATTGCTAATGTGGATAAAAATTTATGTTTTAATTTTTATCCCAAATGTATAAAAGCAACATATTATGTACTATTAGACGTAATATATTCAATGAAAATTAATTTTAATGAAGTGAAACCTAATTTAGGTAGATTTTGAACTTCAGAGCAAACTTTGTAAAATGTTAAGTTTAGGAGATGATAATTTTGATAGAAGTGCTTTTTCCCATTGAGGACAGTTGTATAAGTAAGTATAATGCAAAAGTTAATTTTGGAAAATCAGATTCATTACTAATTGGAAGTTCTTCATCAGGAAATGATTATTATAAAACCCTTTTAAAGTTTGATGTTTCTTCAATATTTTCAAAGGTAAGTATTTCAAGAGTATTATTAAGATTATACGTTTATAAAAAAGAAAAAACAGGACAGCAGGAAGTAACAGCTTATAAATTACTTCAGAACTTTGAAGAAATGGAGGTTAACTGGAACAATCAACCTTCTCATGAAGAACTAGGTTCAAGTTCTATTATGAGTGATGGTAATTTAAATGGATATTTTGATATAGATGTTACATCTATTGTTAACCAATGGATAAATGACAAAACTGAAGTTGTTCATGGAATAGAAGTAATAGCATCTGAGAGTGCTTCATCTTTTATATGGTTCAGAAGTAGAGAATATACCCAGGAGTATATGTGGCCTAGACTTATTGTAGAGTATGATGATTCAAAACTAGTTACTGACAGTAAACAGGATGGAGATGTATCAATAGAAAGCTGCAATTTATATCAACTTGGTAATAATTTTTCTGCAGCTTATAAGGTTAAAAAAGATGGAGACAAAAAAACTCTAGCTGTTTTGGAAATAAGTGATGATGGTTTAGTATGGTTTTCAGAAAAAGCTGTAGAAGTTGTTAATGGAGAGTATAAAGTAATTGCTACCTCCTCTTCAAGAAAGTATGACAGAATATCTTTGGTAATTATAAAGAATCCTGAAATATATTTACCTACAGGAACTTCTATTATGGCAGAAAGAAATGTTATAAATGAAAATTCAGCAGCTTTAAATTATACTTCTAATGATATCAATATACCAGTAGATGAAAGTGGAAGAATTTTAGTAAATAAAACTGGAATTACAGTTATCAGCATAAATGCAGGTTCTGAAATAAATTCACCAAATATATCTTTTAATGTAGTTGGACAAATTAGAGATAATGAAGAATTATCTAATGCATTAGATGATGTTTCTATAACTAATATTAATATTCCAGCAGGTAATTTTAGCATATCTAATCATTTAGTTGATATTTCAAGGAGTATTACTATTTCAGGAATGGTTGATGATCATGGTAATATTCTTACTAATTTAATTTTGTCTGAACTAAGTATGTATATTTTATCTTTAAAAAATATACAGGTTGAATTGAAAAATATAAATATTATAGCTTTAAAACCAAATTCAAGTGGAATTAGATTCCAGGGTCAATTTTTATTTGATAGTTCAATAAGTTTAAAAAATGTGCACATGATGGATTTTAATACTGCACTTAATTTTTCAAATTTATCTAATATAGATATTTCAGAGTGTGAATTTATAAATAACAATGAGGCGTTAGTATTTAGTAACAGTATAAACTCTAAGGTATTGAAAACTAAATTTAAGGATAACAGTAAAACTTCTATCACAATTGAAGGCAACTGCAGTAATTTAGATATAAATGCAGAATTTGAAAATTCACCTAACAATGATTTTATAGGTATTTCAATAATTGATAACTATTCTTCATTTGAAAATATAAATATTACAGGCAGCAGCTTTACAGGTTTTACTTGGCGTAAACGTGTGACATATACTAATATTCCTGACTTACCATTCAATCATGTAATATATGGTGTTTCTACAGAAAATGATTTAAGAGATGTACTCACAAATTGGAGAGAAATAGGTACTGTTAATATTCTACAGAGTATATTAGATATAGCTACTCCAATAGAAATAAAAAGCCCTGTTATATTAAGCGGAGTATCCAGAGAAATCAAGATATCAGCAGCTTCTACTATAGGCAATTTAAGCTTTGTACCTTATAGCGCAGTTATTGCAGCAGATAGCAACAATGTAACAATCCAAAATTTAATTGTAGATGGAAATAACTTTGCACAAAATGGTATATATGTTCATGGAGATAACTGTAGTATTTATAACAATATAATTAGAAATATAGTAAGACCTGAAGGGAAAGCAGCCTGTGGTGATGGTATAATAGCGTATAAGGAAGGAACTACAGCAAGTCCTTCACCTATTAGCATTTTAAATATAGCTTCAAATATTATAAACACTACAGCAAGACATGGTATATTTGTAGAAACACTAAATACTGAAACTAAACAATTCTTTATGTCAACTAATATTTCGATTACAAACAATAGAGTAAATGATGTATGGAATGATCCACTTACTCCAATAGAAACACAGGAACCAAATGGTATATTTAGTGCAGCAATAGAACTTCAAGGACTTCAAAAATCTACCACTGAATTTAAAGATAACTTAATATTTGATGTTAAAAATAATCTAAAGAGAAGTTATATATACTTTAGCGATACTGACGAAACCCAAATAAATGGAGTTCTTAAAAGTCATAATGCTAATTTAAGTTCTATACAAATAGCAACTTATCTAGTAGATTTAAATAAAGCTTTAATAACAGATATCAATCCTAATGGGGCTGCTTTAGAGGTAGGTACTCAGACTACAACAGGTATTAGTATAACACAAGGTGAACCTAATTCAATTGTAGTTCTGGAAGTAGTAAGAAATGGAGTGACTACTGTAATTGATAAAGCATTATGGGATTCCTATGATTTCAATATTAATGATGTAATTTCGGTTAAATGCACATCTCAAGATAAAGTAGTAACCAATGTATATAAGATAGCAATAATTCAAAAGACATTACAACCTATTAATGTAGCTGATGAACAACAATTGAGAGCTGCACTTTTAGATGATTCTATAGGTCATATATCTTTATTAAATGATATAACACTAACTAGTGCTCTTTCTATAAATAAATATATTATTTTGGATAGTAATGGAACTAATAAATTTACTTTAACAACTCCAAATTTGGGTAATGATATAACATTTGGAAATGGTGCTGATGAAAGTGTACTCAGAAGCTTAATTATAGATGGAGAGCTGGTTATAGATATAGGAGAACACGGAAGTATGACAATTGAAAATGTAGATATTAGTGGTGGAATAAAAATACTCTCAGGATCTATCAATAGTATTAATTTAAATGGCGTAAAAACAGACACAGTGCAAATTTCCTGTAATGCAAGAGTGGCAGTAAATCCATGTCCTGCTTCTGCAGCTCAACCACCTATACCAAGTGACATTGGAAGCATTAATATGGATGCCCAAGAAAAACCAACAGCACCACCGCCAACACTTCAAGTGGCTAATTCAAAAGTTAAAAATGTGAATGTAAGAACACCACGAGCAGTAGTTGCAGTTAATCCTGAAGCAAAAGTTGAAAGAATAGCAGTAGAAGCACCTAAAGCAAATATTCAAGTAGCTGCAAAAGAAAAGGTTAAAACAGTTCAAGTTAATGCACAGGATACAACTTTGACTTTATCTGATGAAGCAAGTGTTGAAACTTTAAATCTAAATGCTAATAATCTAAATATTAGCGGAAAAAACATTGATAATATGAATATAGAAAGTGGAGTTACAGATATAAATACTATTCATGTAGAAGGATATGAGCAAACTAATACTGATACAGCTAAAGCAGGTAATTCTTCAGCAGTAATATTTGCACTAACTCAAAATAACATTAAAAATATCATACTAGAGGGCATTTTTGAAGATATAGCTATAAGTGGTAAAAGTATAACTAATATAAGTGGTGCTGTAGATAATAGAGAAGTTTCAGTAGATGATATTAAAGTATTGAAATATAGTGTACTTGTGTATTCTATAGCTAAGATTAACCTATTACCAGGAGTATATGATGAAGCTTTAGAAATAAATAGACCTGTAACTTTACAAGGAACCTCTAATGCTGTATTAAAGTCTAAAACAGAAAAGTCAGCAACAGCTATTAATATATTATCAAATGATGTAGCAGTTACAGAACTTCAAATTGATAATTGGGATGTAGGAGTTAACTGCAATGAGAAATCATATGGTATAAGTATTATAGGATGCGAATTTACAAGTAATAATCAGGCTATAGTCCTTCATGATGTTAGAAATGCTAGAATAATTGAAAATAAGCTAAAATATAATATTCAAGCTTGTGTAGTAACTATCGGTAAATGTTCTAATATAATTATAAATTCACAATTTGAACATTCTCTTGTAAATGGGACTAAAGGTATTTCAATAATTGGAGAGAATAATTCAATACCTAGGCGTATAAATATTACAGGTAGTGAATTTATAGATTTTGCACCAAATAAACGTATAGTATACACTGATATTCCTAATTTACCAGACAATCATGTGATTTATGATGTTTCTACAGAAAGTAGTTTAAGAACTATATTAGGGGAGTGGCCAGAAGTAGGTATTATCAATATTCTATCGGATATAGAAAATATATCTAATCCAATAGAAATATTAAGACCAGTCGTATTAGGTCACAATCCTTTAGTAGAACTAGTACAAGAAAAGAAACAAATAATTGCGGGTAGTAATATAAGTAAGTTAAGCTTTGTTAATTATAGTGCGGTTATTGGAATTAAGAGCAATGATGTAGCCATTGTAAATTTAACCATAGATGGAAAAGAGTGTGCAGAAAATGGTATATATGTTCAGGGAGATAATTGTGGCATTTATGGCAATATAATTAAAAATATAGTAAGACCTACTTCAGAAGCGGCTTGTGGTTCAGGTATAACAGTTTATAAATCGGGAAATACAACTTCACAAGCATCTATTAATGGATTAAATATAATGAATAATAATATAAGTAACATGGCAAGACAGGGTATATTTGTAGAAGCTTTCAATACTGAAATTAAAGAATTCTTTATGTCAAATAATATTCATGTTATAGATAATACAGTAGATAATGTATGGAATAACCCACTTACTCCAATAGAAACAAGTGAACCAAATGGAATGTTTAGTGCAGCAATAGAACTTCAAGGACTTCAAAAATCTACTACAGCTTTAGAAAACAATGTAATATCCAATGTAAAAAATAATTTAAAAGAAATATATGTATACTATTCAGATACTAATGAAACGTTAATAGATGGAGTATTAGCTAGTCATAAGGCTGACTTAAATTCTATAAAAATAGTAAGCCATGATATAGATTTAAGTAAAGCTTTAGTAACAGTTTCAAATCCTAATGGAGTAAATTTAGTAAAGTGTGATAGTGAAACATTAACAGGTATATCTATAGAAAAAGGTGAAACTAATGAGACTATAATAGTAAAAGTAAATGGTACACCACTTGATGCAGAACAATGGACTACAAATGCTTTCAATATTAATGATGTGATTTTAGTTGAATCCAAATCTCAGGATACTTTAGTGACCAAGGTATACAAGGTAACAATAAAATTAAATCAAGCTTTTGTAAGTGATGAGGTAGGATTAAAGAATGCTCTTGCAGATAATTGTGTAAAACAGGTAACTTTAGAAAAGGGAATAACATTAACAAATTCAATTGATATAAATAGAAATATTATTTTAGATAGCAGTGGAACTAATAAATATGCTTTGACACTACCAGTAAATACTGCAGTAAATTTAAAGAGCGGTTGTAGTGGAATTCAAGTGAACAATTTAGATATTGAGAATGGACAATTGAATGTAAATATAAGAGACAAGGAAAGTGTATCACTTAATAATGTAACTGCAGCGATAAATGACAGTAATAAGATAGATGTATCTATAAGTGGAGCAACTGGTGATAGTGTGTTCAATATAAAAGGAATGAATACAAATAATGTTTCTATTATAAGCAGTGGAAAAGTTATATTAGATAAATACAGCTATTCTGGAATAGATACAAAAAGTACAATTAAAAAAATTAATATGGACGCAAGTGCAGTAACAGCAATACTTGAAGTGTCCAATTCACAAATTACTGATTTAGATTTAGGGGCAGTATTTTCCGAGGTTACCTTGGAACAAGAAACAGTAATTACCAATTTAAATATAAATGGTACTAATACAAATTTAACAGTAGATAGTGGAGTAGTTGACAATTTAGTTATAACCGGTGTTATACCTGGTACTACAACTGGTAAAGCAACTGCTGGACAGTTTGGAACAGTACAAATTAATAAAGGAAAGACAACGTTAGAGTTTGATGATTCCTGTATAATTACAAAATTAAATTTAAATTGTAACGATATAATTATTACTTGTCCAGATACTTGGATAACTAGTGGAAAATTTATTGTACAAAGTGGAGTTACAGATAAAAGTACTGTTATAATAAATACTAAACCTATTACAGATTATGGTTTATAGATAAAGCTTAAATTTTAGTAAGGCCTGAGGACTTTGACAACCTGATTTTATTAAATAGGGGGAAGTCCTTAAGCTTTTTTTATATATAAGAAGAATAGAATCTTTTAGCACTATAAGTTTAATACCTATAGTAGCAAACTTCATAATAGTATCCTCTAAAGTACCATGCTATACAGTAATTTAGCTGCGACAGCTAAAGACATAGTCACAAAAATAGGCTTTATAATTTTAGAACCTTTCATTAAAGCTATTTTTGCTCCTAAATGTGCACCTATTATCATAAATACTGCAACAGGTAAACCTATTTTATAGTTAATTTCTCCTCTTACTGCAAATACAATGATAGATGCAATATTACCTACAAAGTTCATTACTTTACAGTTTCCCCCTGCTCTTACAAAGTTAAAATTATATATTTTTATAAGTCCAAAAATCAAAAAAGTACCAACGCCAGCTCCTAGAAAGCCATCGTAAAAGCCTAAGAATAGAGCAAGAATAATACCTAGAGTTATATTTTTTTTTGAAATATCTTTAAATTTATCCTCTATTCCTACATTTTTAGAAAATAAGCTGTATAACCCAACAAATAGTAGGAGTATAAGTACTATAGTATTAAGATAACTTGTTTTTATACTAAGTACAGTAGTTGCTCCTAAAATAGCACCAATAAAGCTAAAAGGAATTAAGTATTTTAATATATTAAAATCTACTTTTTTAGATTGTGCAAATTTAATTGAGCTGGAAAAGGTTGAACAACAGGAAGTAAACTTATTTGTACCTAGTGCTAGATGTGGTGGTATGCCTGCTAATAAATATGCTGGTAAGCTTATTATACCTCCACCACCAGATATGGAGTCAACAAAAGCTGCAAAAAAACAAGCTGTACATAAGAAAATTAAGTTATTATCCAAGGATATCCCTCCCTAAAATTTTAGTTTTATAAAAGATAAAAATATATTAGAAATTAAATAACTTAAATATTTGATAGTACTAGTTTTTAAGCATGCTTAACTTTTCATCTATTATTATAACAAAGAAGATTTTATATGAAAAATATATATAAAGTATTATAATCATACTTATAAAGTATGAATAATGTATGGGAAGTGATTGTTTGTATGGATATAAGACAATTAAAGTATTTTCTTGCTATTGCTGAAGAAGAGAATATAACGAGAGCTGCCGAAAGATTACATATAGCTCAACCTCCACTTAGCCATCAATTAAAATTGTTGGAGTATGAACTAGGGGTGAAACTAATAGATAGAAGCACACGCAAAATACAATTAACAGATACGGGAGAAAAATTACGATATCGTGCTGAACAGATGTTAAACTTAATGGAAACTACAGTAAGAGAATTAAAGGATATTAATGAAGGGGTTCAAGGAACTTTGTTAATTGGTACAGTACCATCTTCAGGGGCAACACTTTTGCCGGAGAGAATCCATAGTTTTCATGAGAAATATCCAGGGATTGATTTTCAAATATGGGATGGCGATACTTATAGGATAATGGAATTGCTCAATAGCGGAACAATAGAAATTGGTATTATACGAACTCCATTTAATTCTAAAATTTATGAATCAATATGCTTACCTAAAGAGCCAATGGTAACAGCTAGCAGCAATTCATATTCTTATAATAAACAAGGAGCTGTGGAAATTGCTGAACTTGTGGATACACCATTAGTAATTGATAGAAGATTTGAGAATGTTATAGTTGATGCATTTGAAAAAGAAGAAGTTAAGCCCAAGATTATTTGTAGAGGTGATGATGTTAGATCTATACTTCTTTGGGCAAGTACTGGAATTGGAGTAGCTATTGTACCTAAAGCTGCTACTGGACTTATTCCGAATTCTAATTTAAATTATAGGAAAATTAATCTAACTTCTGTAGAGACACAGACAGCTATAATATGGATGAAAAATAGATATTTGTCATCTGCAGCTAGACACTTTTTAGAAACCTTTGAAGTGTAGATTAAAGGTTAAAATTAAGATTGTTACTGCACTTTATGTAACATAATGGTTAAATATGTAGCATTTTTATTTATGTAATACCCTAATAATATGATTCGTATAGAATTTAATCCATAATATTCCTCAAAATGATAATATTGGTCGTGAGAGGAGGGAGTATTATGGATAGAATAGAACAGTTATTGAAGAAAATTGATGAAACTAGGACTTACATGAATGACTTAATAAGAGAAAAATCAGATTTGCTGGATCCAGAAGTAATAATTGCAAGTCAAATGCTGGATTCTATTTTGGATGAGTATTACAGAATTATCCAAAAGGAAAACATCAAGAAGTAGCTAAAAAACAGGAGAGGTAATAATAGGACAAGCAGATTACAAGAACATAATGAACAATATATGAAAATACTGTAAAAGATGAAAAAGTAAACATTAAAGGAGATATGATTACCTCTTCTTTAAATAAAAAGTATTGAGTTTTTATACACAATATATATAATATAAATTGTTGAATATATAGAAAGTAGAAATATCTACAACTTTGATATAAGTTGTAGTATTGAGGTAGGTAGTCATCGGAGATTATATTGGGGAGGAAATTTAATGATAAAACTTATAGCAAGTGATATGGATGGTACTTTGGTAAATGATGAGGGAAAGATAAACGAAAAAATGTTTGGATTAATAAATGATCTTCAAGAAAAAAATATAAAATTTGCAGCAGCTAGTGGCAGATTTTATTCACAGCTTAGCAAAAATTTTAAAAAAATAAAGACAAGCATTATATTTATATCGCATAATGGTGCACTAGTAAAATATAATAATAAGGGAGAAACTCTCTATTCTAGCTGTATTTCGCCAAAAGATATAGAACATGTAGCAAATTTGAAAAGAGATTTTGGAGAAGAATTATTTTTAGGAGCTGCAGAGGATGCATATATAGTAGATCCATCGCAGACTATATTGGAGGAGTTTAAATTTGTTGAAGTACCTTGGGTAATAGTAAAAGCTTTTAAAGAAGTAAAAAGTTCAATTTATAGAATGACTTATTATATAAAGGATGGTGTAAAACAAGAAACTGTTGAATATTTAAAAAATAATTTAAATGAAAATCTTGAATTTGTAGTGTCTGGTGGCAAGTGGATAGATATAATGAATAAGGGTACTAGTAAAGGAAATGCCATAAAAATACTTCAAGAAAAATTTGATGTAGATGAAAATAATACAATGGTCTTTGGAGATTATTATAATGATTTAAGTATGTTTAAAGAGGCATATTACAGCTATGCTATGGAGAATGCTCCAGAAGATGTTAAAAAACATGCTAATTTCATTGCAGAAAATAATAATAAAAATGGAGTGTACAATGTAATTCAGGAATATGCTGCTTCTATTTAAGCGGGAGATCAAAATCCTGATTTTGTGCTAATGGTTTACTCCTATGAGAAAATGAAAAGGAGTTTCCAATAAAATTGTAATAAAAGCATTATGCCGTACAATGTAGTCCAAGTAACTTTCAATTGTATTATATCTGATATGTGTTTTGAAGGAACTGCTCGCTCCAAAACATATATCAGCCTCCATACAGTTGAAAGTTATTTCTTAATTCAGTACTTTTGTTAAAAAAATATATACAAGTTAAGTATTGAAATAATATAAGGTTGGAAATTTACTTTGAATTTCCTAAGAAAGATGATCTATTTTTAGTTTAAACCAAAATGTACTGCTTTTACCAATCTTGGATTTGTATATTGTTAATTGTTCAAATTTGGGCTATAGTATTAATATATTTTTTTACATAAGAAAAAACTAATTATAAATACAAATTATAAGAAGTAGAGGAGAAATATTTGTGGAAAGTATAGATAAAGTTACTGATGATGCATCATTTTCAGAAGAAAACTATTATAAATCAATAACAGTTTTGGGTATTCTTATTTGTATTCTATGGATTTCTATAGTAAAGACTCAGCCTTTTTCAGATTTTGCATATTATAATGGCATTGCAAAACAGATTGCTAGGGGGGGATCCTGGGGAAATACCTATACTTCTGTGGGATATTCCATTATCTTAGGAGGCATATATAAAGTATTTGGAAGCAGTTTAGCAGTGGCAAAGGTATTTAATTTAGTTTTGACATTTTTCAATTATATGTTAATATATAATATTTTAAAAAATACAAATTTAGAGACAAACAAACGAAAACTAATATATACATTATTTGTGCTTTTTCCAGACAATATTTTTTATAACAGTATTTTAGGAACAGAAATACTATTTACAACTATATTGCTTTTAATAACATTAGTATATCATAAAGATATTAAACACAAATATATAGTTATCGGTATTCTAACGGGTGTAAATACTATGATTAAGCCATTCTTTATAATATTTTTCTTCGCTGTATTTATCATAGAGATAATTTTAAAAATTAAAGCTATAAAGGTGATAAAACATTCGCTAATAATTTTAATCACTAGTGTATTAGTTATATCACCTTGGATATATAGAAATACAAAGCTAATAGGCCAGTTTACATATGTATCAAATAATAGTGGTATAGTTTTATACATAAATAATAATTCTCAAAATCACTATGGTGCATGGATGCCTGCAAGTGAAGTTGAAGATTCAATTGTAAACAAGAAAGAGTATATAAAAGCTAATATGACAGAAAAGAATAAAATGCTAAGTACTGCAGCTAAAAAGTGGATAAAAGATCATCCAATGCAGTTTATAGAATTAGGATTTAAAAGATTATACAATACATATCTTGGTGGGTATTCTATAAGCTACAGCTTTAATGGAGCTGGTTTAAATAAGTATATAGAAGATGGTTTAACTGTTTATTCAAGTAGCGTATCAATATTTACAGCTTTAATATCAATTATAGTGATGATTGTATATAGTAAAAGGATAATTTGCAGCATGTTTAATAAAGAAAAGATTAATCCATACAGCGTTTATAATTTAATTTGCTTTTATATGTTTTCATGTGTGTACTTTATTACGGAAGGACAGCCTAGATATAATTTTCCTGTTATATTTATAATGGTTTATTTCTTTTCAAATTTAACTGAAATTAAAAGAGTTAAGGTATATGAAAGAAAATAACAAGTCAAATATATTCAATATACTATTTACAATAATAGTAAAAAGCGTTATACTAATTATAAGATAACGCTTTTTATTATAGTTTTAAAAAGTAAATAAAGGATAATACCAGACTTGAAATATAATTTCTATATCTAGTTTAGGAGTTATAAAAAGCCAAGGTATTACCCATTAAATAATTGTATTTTTCTTTAAGAAAATTTATTTCTAATCTATTTATTATGGCAATGCAATTAGTTAAAAAAAATAAATTAGCCCAAAGATATTTATAATAATCTTTTTTAGGGAGAGTAGTACTAAGGCATCTTCAAAAAATAATAAGTCCATTTACTATTTTATTTTGCGTCATGCGGCGTCAGCAGAATCCTTAGATAGTTTATTATCTGCGGAACCTGCCTCCTTGCCAGATGCAAAATATCCTTCGCATTTGGAAATATTATTTTCTTTCAGATGCCTAAGAGAAAAAACTATAGAAATAATTAAGCATTTACTTCATAAGTATCTTTTACTACTCCCATTTTTTTACGCAATTCAGTATACTTTTGTGCTAGTTCTTTTTCAGCTAAAGCTTGATCAGGGAAAGGTTCTACTTTAACTGCACAATATTTATATTCTGGAGTTTTTGATATAGGATCTAAGTTGTTACAAGTAAGTTCATTACAAGCTCCAATCCACCATTGATAAGTCATGTAAGTATCGCCACTTCTAACTCTATCAGTGACTGATGCCCTTGACATAACAGAACCTCTTCTTGAACTTACCTTTACTAAATCTCCATTTTTGATTTTAAGTTTTTTGGCATCAGAAGGATTCATCTGTATTTTACCAGGTTCATCCTCAAGCATCTTAAGAGCACGACAGTTTCCAGTCATTGTTCTTACAGAATAATGTCCTATTTCTCTAACTGTACATAAGCTTAGTGGATATTCATTATCTGGGGATTCTTCAGTAGGCCTCCATTCAGAAGCAAATAAAATTCCTTTTTCACTTGGTGTACTAAATATGTTATTTTCATAAAGTACAGGAGTTCCAGGATGATCTTCAGAAGGACAAGGCCATACTATTCCTCCTAGTTTTTCCATTCTTTCATAGGATGCACCAGCAAATTTTGGAGAAAGACTTCTCATTTCGTCCCATATTTCCTTTGTATTATTGTAATACATTGGATATCCCATAGCAGTAGATATTAGAGAAATTATCTGCCAATCAGGTTTAACATCACCAGTTGGCTCAATAGCCTTACGGAATATTTGGAAACCTCTATCTGCACAGCTGTATACACCTTCATGTTCACCCCAGGAAGTGGCAGGAAGTACTACATCAGCATGTAAAACTGTTTTATTCATAAATATATCTTGAACTATTACAAGCTCTAATTTATCCAAAGCTTCTTTTACTTCATTTGAATTTGGATCACTTTGAACAGTATCTTCTCCCATTATATAGTAGGCCTTTAGTTTATTTTCCTTTAAAACCAGTCTAGGAACTTCAGTTAAGTGATATCCAACTTTATCAGAAAGTTTTACATTCCAGGCTTTTTCAAATTTTTCACGAGCAGTTTTATCGGTAACTTTTTGGTATCCAGGAAAACAGTTAGGGATAGCACCCATATCGCAAGAACCCTGTACATTATTTTGGCCTCTTACAGGTCCTATACCAACACTAGGTCTTCCATAATTTCCTGTTAATAAAGCTAAACCAGCCAAACCTTTAACTACATCTACAGCCTGACCAAATTGACATACTCCCATACCGTAAAGTATCATTGGATTTTTTGCACTGGCATACATTCTCATTGCCTGTTTAATATTTTCAACAGAAACATTTGTTATTTTCTCCACATATTCAGGAGTATATTTATTTACAACAGCCTTGTATTCTTCAAAGCCTTCAGTATATTTAGAAACATATTCTTTATTGTATAAGTTTTCATTAAGAAGTACATTGGCAAAACCATTTACAAGTGCCATGTTAGTTCCGCCTTTTAGCTGAAGCCATAGATCTGAAATTCTTACGCTTTCTGTAACTCTAGGGTCTACAACTACAATTTTTGCACCTTTTTCTTTTGCCTTTACTACTCTTCTGGCAACTATAGGATGAGATTCCGCAGGATTATATCCAAAAATAAGTAGTAAATCCGCGTTTTCAATTTCGGGAATGGTATTGGACATTGCACCGTTACCAAGAACTGTAGCTAGTCCTGCTACAGAAGGACCATGACAAACTCTAGCACAGTTGTCCACATTATTAGTACCTATTACAGCACGTATAAATTTTTGCATTACATAGTTTGTTTCATTTCCAGGGCCTCTAGAACAGCCTGTACCCATTATGGAGTTTGCACCATACTTATTTTTTATTTCTGTTAACTTTTCTGCTGTAAATTTAATAGCTTCATCCCAGGTAACTTCTACTAATTCTCCATTTTTCCTGAGCATTGGTTTCTTTATACGGGCAGTTAAAAGCTGAGGATCGTTTAGAAAATCCCACCCATAGTATCCTTTTAGACATAATTCTCCTTCATTTGTTCTGCCATTTGCAGGTTCTGCTCTTTTAATTTTGCCGTTTTCAACTACTAAGTACAAATTACAGCCTGCACCACAGTAAGGACATACAGTTAAAACTTTTTCTTCCATACTTTAATACCCCATCATCTTAATATTTTTGTAAGTATACTTACCTACTTTTACTATACATGGATATGATGCGCAATTCAAAAAATATAAAAAATTGCTATTGCTTTACGGCGTGATATAAGCATTTGTAATAGTATCTATAAGAAATTATAATAACATCTATAAGTAAATTAACAAAATAAAGTTGTTTGTGTTTATTATTGTAAAGTTATAGGCGGCTTAAATAGTCATTTAAACCGCCTACAGATAGTACATTTCTAATTTGTAAAAATATGAAAATTTATAAAGTTTTATTATAAGAAATTACTATTTTATATTAATTGAATGAAAGATTTTTAGAATTTGTAACAATCCAAGGATTTTTTATACTGCTATCAAAGATTACATTTTTAAAGGTGCTATTGCTCATATAAGATATTTTAGCTGGTTTAGTATCTTTAAAGGATACATTTTCAAAATGTATATCATCATGATAAGCTCCAGCCAATCCACATACAAAGATAGCATTATTTTTAGAGCCGTTAACACTGCAGTTTGTAACAAAAATGTGCTTAAACTGTGGTAAGTTTAAAGCAGGTTTATAAGTACTAACTTCACTTGCATTAGAATAATCAGAAGTAAATATAAATGGTTCACCAGCACCATCAGTTATATTTTTAAGTGCAGAGTCACGGAAGATAATATTTGTTGCTCCACCACCTACGTTAGGAGCTGTTTTACAACGAAGGCCTGATCCTGTACCATTTAATACATTATCTTCTGCTAATATGTTTTTTATCCAGGCAGCTGTATTACTACCTGCCACTACAGCACCGTGACCTCGCCCAAAGTAATTGTTAAATATCCATACGTTATTTACTGGTTTACGGTTTTTTTCAGCATCTGCTCCTTTTCCAGCAGTAAAGTTTATATCATCATCACCAGTATCAAAAACACTATTTAATACAGTCAAACCCTCTGAGTCAAAATCTATTCCATCGCCATTATTGCAATCAAAGGTTTTAATTAAAGCATTATTTATAACTACATTATTACAATTACTGCTTCCTATAGTTTGTTGAGATGGGTTAACGAAAAAAAGTCCATCACCATAATATACATTGTCTACATGACTAATTGAAATTAAATTGGATCTTGTTGAATATGCTTTAGTATCAGAAAGACCATTACTTTTAGCTAGTTTGAATTGATTAGCTGCAAGAATACCATTCGCTTCAACTGTTTTTAAACTACTTTTTAAAGAGTTCGGAAATCCAGTTGTTGCTTCAGGGGTGCCTTGTTTCCATCCATTTCCGTCAATTACACCGTTTCCTATGATTTTAATATTCTTAGTTTTTTCATTTCCAGTACCATTGGCATTAATAAGTGCATTACTTTTAATACTCTTTTTTGTAGTGCTATTGCTATTTAAATAGTCCTGTGGGTTTTCAGATCCCAAAAGTTTTCCATCAACTTTGAAAATAATATCGCTTTTTAACCAGAGAGCTCCTGATTTAAAGGTCTTTGTTGAAGGAAGTAATACTTCTCCGCCAGGTGTACAGGCATCAATGGCTGCTTGAATAGATTTTGTATCAAGAGTTTTTCCATCACCTACTGCTCCAAATTTAGTAACATCAAATACATTTGGAACTTTAGTTGTGCGTTGTACTACAGCATTGCTAGCTTTTAATTCATTACCTTTATTATCAACAGCTCTAACTGTAAAATTATAAGAAGTGTCAGGTTTAAGTCCTGTAACGGTATAAGTGTGATTGCTTATTTTTACAGCTGAACTGTTGCTTGAATCTTTATAAAAATTATCAATAAATGGTTTAGCTTTTGAAGTTGTATTATTATTTGCGTTACCTATAAGTTTTCCATTCATATAGATATTATAATTTACAATATTGTTGTAGTTGCCTGATTTATGCCATGCTAATGTAATACTAGTATCATTATAAGATAAAGTGGGAACTGTTAAATTTTCAGATTCGGATGCCTTTATATCTACTAGATTTGCAGCTGTTGCATTTACATTATGGGATTTAAAAGAAACAAGTCCTAGAATTAAGGCGGCTAAAGTAGGTAGAGCAATTATTTTCATTATTTTTATTTTGTTCAATTTATATGCATCCCTTCCATACAATTTATTGTTTTTATATTTGAAATCTGTTGTGGAAAATTTTAATAATTATATTTTACTACAGATTATTTGTACATAAGTTAACGATTTATGAATAATGAGTTAATAATATCAACAATAAAGAGTATTTTAAAATTGTAATTGTTTAAATATATTTGTATGTATTATTATGATTTTGGGTTGAACTTGCTAAAAAATGTAATATGATTTATTCTTATTTATGATAAACAATATGAAATTCAATGTAATTTAGATGTATTGAGAAATAGGAATACAAAAGTTAGTTATTATAATTTTTTATATACATAAGTATAGATAAGAGAAAGGACTTTGATTATTTTGAACAGCGAAAAGATTTTTACAGACCCCAAATTTGTTGCTATTATTGCAACAATATGTTGCTTATTATGGGGAAGTGCTTATCCTGCAATAAAAATCGGATATGCACTATTTAATATTTCTCAATCTGATGTATCATCAGAACTTGTATTTGCAGGTTATAGGTTTACTATAGCAGGTATAATTTTGCTTATTATTGCACAAAAGTGTGGAAAAAGCGTATTTAACATTTCAAAAAAGAATGTTCTAGAATTATCTCTATTGGGTTTTACTCAAACTACATTACAATATATATTTTTTTATATTGGAGTTGCCAATACTACGGGCGTTAAAAGCTCTATAATGAATTCTACTGTAACATTTTTTAGTGTTATTTTAGCTCATTATATATATGTAGATGATAGAATAAATAAGCAAAAGGCAATTGGATGTATTGTAGGATTTATAGGAGTTATAATAGTAAATTTTAATAATAATTTATTAAATTTTTCTTTTAGCTTTCTTGGAGAAGGATTTGTAATAATTGCAGCATTTATTTTTTCGGCTTCTGCTATTTATGGAAAAAAACTTACTAAAAGTATGGATGTAATTATAATAACAGGTTACATGCTTTTTATAGGAGGAGTAGTTTTAGTACTTATTGGGGTTTTATTTAAAGGAGGAGTTTATCATTTTACAATGGAATCTTCTTTAGTGCTTATTTATCTGGCTTTATTATCTTCAGCAGCATTTTCATTATGGAATTTGCTTTTAAAATATAACAAAGTAGGTCCAATATCTATGTTTAATTTTTTAACTCCAATATTTGGAGCAGTACTTTCAGCAATTTTTTTGGGAGAAAAGATTCTTGAATTTAAAAATATTATTGCTCTCATATTAGTATGCTTAGGTATATGGATGGTTAATAGAGAAAAGATTAGTATTTGTCAAAACCCAGTGAAGTTTCAACATGGTAGAAACTGAAAGTGTATAAGGCACATTCAATAAAATAACTAATCAGTATGTTAGCCTATTTTGCATCATACTGCGTCAGCAGAACCCTTTGATAGAACAACTATCAGCGGAACCTGCTTCCTTGTCTGATACAAAATAGACTAACATCTTTGACTAGTTATTTTATTGAATGTGCCTAAATGAATGAAAAAATTCTCTGTACGATTGTAGTGGTGTTGTATAGAGATTTTTTTATTATGCAATTATAAATTCTAATATAATTTAATAAATAACAAGTAGCAAAATTGCAGTTTTTATGTGTTAAAATTTTCATATTTATGTTGACATGTGGAAACCACTGTGCTAAACTAACACTGATTTACATAAAGTGTCCTTCGTGGGATGGGTGAAATTCCCTATCGGCGGTAAAGCCCGCAAGCCTTATAAGGCATGATTCGGTTAAATTCCGAAGCCGACAGTATAGTCTGGATGGAAGAAGGTGAATACAGTTATATGTATTTTTTAGTATGTATATTTATTGTATTTGCAAATCCCCTTAAGGTTGCTTAAGGGGATTTTTTACATGTAATTTGGGAAAAGTTCAAAAAATATATAACCACCAGTTAAAAACCAGTGGTTATAAAAAATTATAGAAAAATAAAATTTAACTTTTATATATAATGAATAGAGTCCAAGCTATCATTATATAAAAGAAAAGTTAATTTTTATGGAAACAGAGTTCTTGTTTATAATCATGTGCATCTGATATTTAGAACCTGTTATCCAGTGACAAAACTACTCTGTACTTTCAACTGAAAAATGTGGAAGTATTAGAAGTAGGGAGTCATCGGATAAAAGTTTAGCATATAGAAAACAGATGTGCAAGTATTATGTTACATTTACAGGTGAATTTCACAGTAAAATAATATAAGTCCAATTTTAAAGAGAAGGATATTTTATGTAAAATTTATTTTAATTTTGGAGGTAATTTTTATGAATGGATCATTATTAAGTCAGTTTGGAAACTCTTTAGAACGTATGGAAAAGGCATTAAATAATCTTAAACAAGGAAATGGAATACTTCTTGTTGACGATGAAAATCGTGAAAATGAAGGAGATCTTATTTTTCCTGCAGAAACTATTACACAACCTCAAATGGCCATGTTAATAAGAGAGTGTAGTGGTATTGTTTGCCTTTGCTTAACACATGAAAAGGTTGAAGAATTGAATTTGTCTCAAATGGTATCTAAAAATACATGTAAGTATGAAACTGCATTTACTATATCAATTGAAGCTAAGGATGGAGTAACTACAGGAGTTTCTGCTGCTGATAGAGTTACTACAATTCTTACTGCGGTAAAAGACAATTGCAGACCTGAAGATTTATGTCATCCAGGTCATGTTTTTCCACTTTGTGCACGTAAAGGTGGTGTTTTAGTTAGGCGTGGTCATACAGAAGGTACTGTTGATCTTATGAGTTTAGCAGGTTATAAGCCAGCAGGAATTTTATGTGAACTTACAAATTCTAATGGTACTATGGCTCGTTTACCACAAATAGTTGATTTTGCTAAGAAACATCATATGACTGTAGTTTCTATTGAGGATATTGCAGAATATAAAAAGAATATGTAATATACTTTTAATACTGCTATTTTGAAAATTTTTAATTATAATTTCAACTTGAAATATAATTTACTGAAATATTTATATTATGCTATTTATACTTAAAAATGTTTAATGATAAATAGTATAATGTTAATGTATATGAAAATTATTTGTTGAATTTAGGTTGAAGGAAAGAGGAAAGATGAAACAAAATATTTATGATAATAGTACTTTTTATAACTCGTATATTAATTTAAGGATTAATTCTAATGGGCTTAATGATGTGTTAGAGATTCCAGCATTTAGATCTTTATTACCAGATTTGAATAATAAGGAGATACTAGATTTAGGATGTGGGTATGGTGAAAATTGTAAGTGGTATGTTTCTCAGGGAGCTAAAAAAGTTGTTGGAATTGATATTTCTGAAAAAATGATTGAACGAGCTTTAAAACTATATAGTGATGAGAAAATAGAGTATAAAAATACATGTATGGAGGAAATAAAATTTAGAAGAGAAAGTTTTGATATGGTACTGAGTTCACTGGCTTTTCATTATGTGTATGATTTTACAGACATAGTAAAAAGAATTAGTAATGTACTAAAACCAGGTGGTATACTTATTTTTTCTCAAGAACATCCAATTGCTACTGCAAAAAAAATTCCTAATGGTTGGTTTCAAGATGAAAATGGAAAGAGACTTCATTGGATTTTAGATAATTATAATGAAGAAGGTATTAGGAAACAACAGTGGTTTGTTGATGGAGTGATTAAATATCATAGAACAACTTCTACTATTGTAAATACGCTAGTTGAAAATGGTTTTAATTTAGTTAAAATGTTAGAGCCTACTGCAACTAAAAAAGCTGAAAATTTAAATACTAAATTAAAGCAAGAAAGAAAAAGGCCTCCATTTTTAATAATAAAGGCACAAAAAGTTAATTAGAAATATAATCAAACTTTTTTATTAATGCTTGTTTTTTAAGAGAAAGTATAAAATTTGATATAGTTATATTAGCTAAGTAATAGAAGCTTTTTATTTTTATCAGTAGAAGGTACAGTATTGCCAGGATGCGCAATACTGTACCTTCATTTTACACAAGTATTTTTGGCTATTTTCAATAGGAGAGCAACAATCTTTTAGATATTTATAGGTAGTAAATTTGCTAGAAAAGCAAACAGGTATGTAGTTAAATTTCTATCTTAATGCCTTTTCTTATTTGCACATGCTTTATTTACCAGCCCAGAATAGATATAAAATTTAAGTTAAATTGAATAACTCTTAGTGATGCGAGGGAAAATTATATAGCAGGAGGTTAAAAAAGGAGTGTGATGGGTTAATAATGATAAAAAAATTTAATTATATAATCTTTTTTACTTTGGCTATAATTATTAGTTTTATTCTAGGCTATAAAGGTGAACTTAATTATATTAAAGAAGCACAATTAAAGAAACCTTCAAAAGTTGTGAGTACAGAATCAAATGGAAATAGATTATATAAAAATAGTGCACAAATTAATAATTGGCAAAAGAATAAAATTGTGCAGAGTACTATTGAACCAGGTAATAAGAAAGAAAATGAGCCAGATTCTAAAAAACAAAATTCAATTGAAAACATTGATGAGAATCAATTAAAATCCGAACTTGAAAGAATATATAATGCGCGTTCAGCGGCTTTTGTATCTGGAGATGTATCACCTTTAAAAGCACTTTTTGATACCTCACAAAGATATGGTAAGTGGGCACTGGAGCATGAGATTAAACGAGTAAAATATCTTAATGATTGGGCAAATCAAAGAAATATAACCTTTGGCAAAGTAGAATCTAAAGTGAGAATAAAGAAAATTTATCCTAGAGGCAGTGTAATAAGAATAGCTTTACAAGAATCATACAAGTTTGATTATGTTTATAACAATGACGATAATTCTCCAATTAATTCTTTTGGAGTTGGAATAAGACATACTACCAGTTTAACTAAAAAAAATGAAAAATGGATTATTTATAATGATTGGTATACTGATTGTTTTGAGGATGCCTTACATGGTTATTCTATTACTACTGATAGTATTCCAGAAACAACAAACACTATTTTGGATATAGATAACAGTTATAAAGAAGTAGACTATAGAAAGCGTTTTTATGATAGAGAGAAGGCAGCTTTTTATGCAGATAAATACTGTGGAGCTGCCTGGGGAAGTAGTAATAATTTTAAATACAACAAAAAATATAGTGATTATAATGGTATAGGAGGAGATTGTAGTAATTTTGCATCACAAGTTTTGGGAGATAAAGAAGGCGGAGGCATGCCTATTGGCGGTTCGTGGACTCCAGGCAGTAGAGCGTGGTCTAATGCAGATGGTTTAAAAGATTATTTAATAAGTAGTGGAAGAGGAAGCGTAATTAGTGTTGGTACCTTTAAGGAATTAACTAAGTCTTCAGAAAGACTACCAAGTGGTGCAGTTGCGAAATTACAAATTGGAGACTTGGTTGCCTATGAGAAAGGTAGAGGTAATATAGACCATTTTGCAGTGGTAACAGGCTTTGATAGTCACGGTTATCCACTAATAAATTCTCATACTACAGATAGATATCATGTGCCTTGGGATTTAGGCTGGGGTGATGCAAAAATTAGATTTTTTCTTATACACATAAATGGATAAGATATCTTTTGGGATATCTTGTCTTTTTATAATGCATTTTAAAATTTTTAATAATTTGAAAACTTTAGATGTTATAAAAAAGAGTTATCTCTAAATTCTGAGATAACCCTTTTTTATATTAAATATTTTATTAGTGTACACCCTGTCCGTGATGATATTGATATCCTTGTTGCATTCCCTGTTGGCTCATTTGACCCATTTGACCCTGTTGATTCATTTGACCTTGCTGGCCCATTTGATTTTGCATTCCTTGCTGACCTTGTTGATTTTGTTGAGACATTTGATTTAATTGACTTTGAACTTGATCTATAAGTTGATTAGTTTGTGTAAGTGCATAATTTGCATTTATTTGATCATTAGCTTCATTTAAAGCACACATAGCCTGTTGAATAGAAGACTGTAACTGCTGCTGAACCTGTTGCTGTTGTTGTTGAGCACGAGTTCTAAGTCCTTGAATTTCAGTTTTGAGTTCACTTGAAATTTGTTGATTATTTTGAGATTGACCTTGTGATTGAGACATTCCTTGAGTTGAAGAACTTTTTTTGTTTAAAGTACTTCCTAATGTTGATTTAATTTCGTTTAATGTATGTTCTAAAGAATCCTGTTGATTTTTAACAGTATTTAGTTCTCTTGCAACTTCTGCATCTGTCTTTTTTTCTTTGAAGCTTTTTAAAATTTCTTTATTTTTTTCATCCATGTTTTTTTCCTCCTTTATAATTTATCACAAAAATATATTTCCCTTTATAGTTACATCTATACTTTATTATTAAAAAAGTTTCTCTCCAATTACAGGATAATTCGGAAATTTTTTTAAAGTTTTGGAATTTTAATGTATATAATCAATGATGCTGCTAATAGAACAAATGATAAAATAATTGGTTACATAATAATGTAATAAAATGAGGTTAAAGTAAATATTTTGACACTTAGCATTATATGGTATAATTTTACTGGACAAGGATTATAGTTTTAATTGAAATGTAAGTGTGGAGGAACAAAAAAGTGAATGAAAAAATACTTTTAGTAGATGATGAAAAGAGCATTTTAGATGTAGTTACTTATGCACTAAAAAGAGAAGGATATTTGGTGGAAAGAGCTTATGATGGTGAAGAAGCACTTGATAAAGTAGATATTTATAAGCCACATATAGTAGTTTTAGATTTAATGATTCCTGTAATAAATGGATATGATGTTTGTAAAAAGTTAGAAGATAAAAATATTGGAATTGTTATGCTTACAGCAAAAGAAGATATTGTAGATAAGATACTTGGGCTCGAACTTGGAGCAGACGATTATATAACAAAACCTTTTGATATAAGGGAACTTATTGCAAGAATTAAGTCTCTTATAAGGAGGCTTAATAAAACTATTGATGAAAAAAAAGATGTTGGAACTATAAATATAGGTGATCTCAGCATCAATAAAAAAAAGAGAACTGTAAGTATAAAAAATTCTTTAGTAGAATTTACACCTATGGAATTTGATTTATTGTATTTACTTCTTTCAAATTCAGACATAGTGTATTCTCGTGAGCAGATCTTAAACATAATATGGAATATGGATTATGCTGGAGGAACACGAACTGTAGATACACACATTCAAAGAATAAGAAAAAAGCTAGGTAATAGTTATCAAGATTTAATACAAACTGTATATGGTATTGGTTATAAAGGGGTTGATGAATTAATTGAAAATGGGAATTAAATTTAAGCTAATATCTTTTACAGCTTCACTATTACTTATTGTAATATCATTTTTAAGTTTTTTTGTGCTTAGTGGAATAAAGGGATATCAGGATAAAGAGACACAAACTATTTTATTTAAACAAAAAGATATGTTTGAAGAATATTTTAGTGAGCGAATGAGTTTAAATAAAAGTGCTAATTATAGTAGTAGTTTAGCAAGAGGAAGCATTTTTAACAAGACATGGTTAAGAACTATACCTGCTAATATATATAATACAAAAGGAGAACTTCTTTCAGGATTTAAGACAGATGCAAAATTAAATGAAAATGATGAGAAAAAAATTATGATAGGCTATGCCAATAAAAATAAGGTATCTTTTAGAGAAATTAAGGATGTAATATATTTTTATTCACCAATTAAATATAATGGAAATACAGTAGCAATTTTAGAATTAGAATATTCAATTAAGGAAAATAATTTGTTTTACAATAATATAAAGAAGTTATTCTATGGTATAGGTTTTTTAGCTTTGATACTTGGTATAGTTGTGGAAAGTTTTTATTTTTCTAGGCTAACTAGAGATATATATGAAATGAAAAATTTAGTAGAAGGTATCCCCAGAGGTGAATTTAGTAAAGTACATAAAATAAACCGAAATGATGAATTAGGTGAATTGAACAATGGTCTTATATTTATGAGTAATACTATAGAACAAAATATTAAAGATCTTAAAGTTGAAAGAGATTCTTTAAGCAGAGCAGTGGATAAACTAAGAAAGATGGACAAGCAACAAAAAGAGTTTATAGGAAATGTAACACATGAATTTAAAACTCCAATTACCAGTATAAAGGCTTATGCAGATGTTATTGGAATGTATAATGATGATGTAAAATTAATTGAAGAAGGAACTTTAAGTATATCTAAAGACTGTGAGCGGCTTTCAAGCATGGTAGATAATGTATTGAATTTATCTGCTCTTGAAAAATATGATTTTGAAATTGAAAAAAGTGAAGTTAATTTAAGAAGATTATTAAATGAAACATGTAAATCAATGATGGCAAAAATAAAGAAAAATAGTTTGATTTTAAAATGTAATGCTGAAGATATTGATGCAAACTTGGATGAGGAAAGTTTAAAACATGTTTTCATAAATTTAATTGACAATGCTATAAAATATAATAAGTTAAAGGGAAGTATAAATATTGAATGCTATAAAAATGACAAAGGCAGAATAATCATAAGTGTTGCAGATACTGGAATAGGTATGAGGGAAGAAGTGCTTACTAAAATTTTTGAACCGTTTTACAGGGCTGATAAACATAGAAGCCGTGAAACTGGAGGAGCTGGATTAGGACTAGCCTTAGTTAAAAAATTGGTTGAAAAACAAGGAGGAACTATAAGTGTAAATTCTAAGTTAAATGAAGGTACTACCTTTTATGTTGAATTTTCTCCATAAAGTTTACAAGATTGTGACATTTGTTTATAACTTTGTGAAAAAATTTTGATAACATGAATTTATCAATAACATAAGGGGGAAAATTCAATGTTAGGTAAGAAAATTTTAGCTTTGATTTTAGTTACAGGAGTTATAGGAGGTGTAAGTATATTTAAAGTAACCAGTGATGTATCTGCTAAGTCTACCAGTGATATAAAAGTTATGGAATATAAGCCTTCTGCCAAAATTAATGAAAATGGATATCAAATTGACAAGTACGAGAATATTGAGAGTGCAGCATGGATGAATGAAAATGAGGTTTTGACTTTAACTAAAAAAAGTGAATTTAAAAATCCTGATTCCACTACAATTATAAGATATTGTAGTATATATAATTTAAATACAAAAAAATCTAGAGATTTTAAAAATGTTAATATAGATGAATTTTTAGGAGTGTCACCAGATAAGAAATATGTTCTTTATGCAGAAGCAAGGAGTATTCCTAAAATTGAAAGTGAAGAATGGAAAAAAGCCCTTGAATCAGGGGATCTTCTTCATAAAAATGTAAAATTATTAAATTTGTCTACAGGTGAAATTAAAGATGTAAATACTGAAAAATTAAATAGTGATGCTCAATTTATATGGATAAGTAGCAATAAAATCTTAGCAAATTACTTCAATCATTGGGCAGTAATTGATATAAGTGGAAAGGTATATACTGATGGAAATTATAATGGTGAAGAACATGATAGTGCATGGATATCTGGTGTAGATGATATTAAAGATTTAGGAAACAGTGTAGAAGGTAAGTTTTATTATACTCAATATAAAAATGGTAAAGAGGGAGCAAAATTATGCTCCATAGATGTAAAAACTAGGGAAATAAAGGATATTTATTTCGATAAATATTCTTCCCATGCAGATAAAAAAGGAAAGATAATTATTATGGATAAGCTTGATAATAATGGTGATGCAATTAATGGAGTTTATATAAATAGAACTTTTGGAGCACTTATTATGAATGAATCTGGTAAAGTATTGGAAAATGTTAAATTACCTAAAGGTAGAATAGCTTCAGGATCATTTACATCTAATTACATACTCTCACCTGATGGAAGTAAGGCTGCCTATGTAGAGAGTAATAATCAAATAAATTCTAATAGTAATAAACCAGATGCGTCAGTCAAGGTTATAGATACTAAAACTGGAGACATAAAGGAGATAGTAAAAGCATCTAGTTTAAAAGATAAAAACGAAGAAAATAACTACGATACAATTAAAATTGAAGATAAAGATGGTAATATGAAAGAAAAGAAAATTAAAAGAACTCCTTGTATTTCAAATATTTGTTGGGATAGTGCAGGAACCGCATTATCATTTACTTATGGTGATTCCTTTGATATTATTAATAAAAATAACGTAAATACTTATGTAGTTACATTTGATAAATAACAAATTTATTCTAGATAGGTATACAAAAACAAGATATAAAATAATCTGTGTAAAATTTATAAGAATATTATAATGTTTTTATAGGTTTTATGCAGATTATGTTTTTTTATAATAAGTATTTATTTTTTTTCTACATGACAAAGTATAAGATTATCTTATATAATAGTAACATGCTAAAAATTTTTGGGAGAAGGTAAAAGAGGATAATGAAGAAAATAAATGAAATTTTTAGTGATTATGAAGTAGGTGGAAATATAAATAATGCCACTGTAGAATCTGTAGTCTTAAGTAAAAAAACTAAAACCTTAGAAATGAAAATCAGCTCAGATAAATATATTGAAATAAAAGAATTTGAATATCTTAATAAGTTTATAAGAGAAAGATTTGCATTAAATGGTTCTAGAATTGCTGTAAAGTATGCTGAAGGAACGGATAAAAAGCCTATAGAAGAGGAATTGAAAAATATCGTATTTTCAGTGTCAAATAAATATCCTGCCTTAAAAGCAGTGATAAATAATAGTGAATATAAAGTGTCTGAAAATACCATAAGTTTCAATTTTAAAATCCCAGTATCGAACTTTTTAAAAACTATGGATTATGATAAGAAAATCCATAAAGCCGTAAAAAACTTATATGGTACAGAATATAAGATAAGTTTTGTTGATGATGTAAGTGGTGAAGAATTATTAAAGATGGCAGAGGACAAACGTGCAAGTGAAATGTTATTTATTAAAAAAGAAATTAATAGCACATCAGATATTAGTGCTCCTAAATTGCCAAAGATGGTTCTAGAAAAAAAACAGGAAGTAAAATCGGAAGCTGTCTTGAAAAAAGGAACTTCATGCTTAATATTAGGGAGAAATGCTAATATTAAGGAACCTATAGTGAAAATTACCGATATCACACCAGATGAGGGTAGGATAGCCATAGAAGGTGAAATATCTAATATAGAAGCAAAGGAATTAAGAAGTGGAAAAACGTTAATTTCTTTTGATCTATATGATGGATCAAGTTCAATGACCTGTAAGGTTTTCTGTAAGCCTGGTGAAGAAGGTGGCGTATTATCAAGGCTTAAAAAAGCTAAGGGTATTAGGCTTGCTGGAAATTCAGGCTATAGTAAGTTTTCTGATGAAATTGAAATTATTGCTAATACTATAATTGAAACAGAAGGTATCAAGAAGTTTAAGAGACAGGATAAGGCAGAAGTGAAGAGGGTAGAGCTTCACATGCATACCCAAATGAGTCAGATGGATGCCATGACCAGTGCCACTGACTTGATTAAAAGAGCTATGAGCTGGGGAATGAAATCAATTGCCATAACGGACCATGGAGTAGTTCAGGCATTTCCTGAAGCACATAAGCTTTTAGGAAGAGATAACCCTGATATGAAGATTATATATGGAGTAGAGGCTTATTTGGCACCAGATAAAAAGCCATCTGTAACAGATATCAAGGGACAGAGTATTGATACTACCTATTGTGTGCTGGATTTGGAAACTACAGGTTTTTCTCCAGTTATAGAAAAAATTACTGAAATAGGAATTATGAAAGTTAAAGATGGAAAGGTAATAGATGAATTTAGTTGTTTTGTAAATCCTAAAAAGCCTATTCCACCAAGAGTTGTTGAGGTTACAAATATAACCGATGATATGGTAAGAGATGCAGAAACCATAGATCAGGTATTTCCTAAAATGCTGGATTTTATTAATGGAAGTGTTTTGGTTGCTCATAATGCTGAATTTGATGTGGGCTTCTTAAAGAATAATGCAAAGAAATTAGGGTATGACTTCGATTTTACATATTTAGATACATTGTCTTTAGCACAGTCGGTATTTCCTGATTTTAAAACTTATAAATTAGGAAGAATTGCTAAAAACCTTGGTATAAAGGTGGAGGTTGCTCATAGAGCTTTAGATGACGTAGCTACAACTGTTAAGGTATTTAATATAATGATTGAAAAACTGAAGGCAAGAGGAGCAAAAACTCTTGAGGATATAGATATATATGCTCAAGATGAGGCTGCACACGCACAAGCGTATAAAAAGGTTAAGACCTATCATGCAATAATATTAGCAAAAAATTATGTAGGTTTAAAGAATTTGTATAAGCTTGTATCATATTCTCATTTGGATTATTTTTATAAAAAGCCACGTATATTAAAAAGTTTGTATGAAAAATATTCAGAAGGTTTAATTCTCGGAAGTGCTTGCAGTGAAGGTGAGCTGTATCAAGCAATACTACTTGGAAAATCTGAAGAGCAAATAGAAGCCATTGCAAAGTATTATGATTATTTGGAAATACAGCCTTTAGGAAATAATGATTATTTAGTAAGGCAGGAGCAAGTGCCAGGTAAAGAATATCTAAAAGAAATTAATAAAAAAATTATAGCCCTAGCAGAAAAACAAAATAAGCCTGTAGTGGCAACAGGGGATGTTCACTTTATGGATCCTGAGGATGAGATATACAGGCGTATATTGGAAGCAGGTCAGGGTTTTAAGGATGCAGATAATCAGGCTCCATTATATTTAAGAACCACTGAAGAGATGATTGAGGAATTTTCCTATTTAGGAGAAGAAAAGGCATATGAGGTGGTAGTTACAAATACCAATAAGATAGCAGATATGTGTGAGCAGATTAGTCCTATTTCACCAGAAAAATGTCCGCCGCATATAGATGGCTGTGAACAAACCATTAAGGATATTGCTTATGGTAAAGCCCACGAGCTGTATGGAGATCCACTGCCAGAAATTGTTCAGACTAGATTAGATAAGGAGCTGGATTCCATCATAAAAAATGGATTCTCAGTAATGTATATTATTGCTCAAAAGTTAGTATGGAAATCAAATGATGATGGGTATTTGGTAGGCTCCAGAGGATCTGTTGGTTCTTCTTTTGTTGCAAATATGACTGGCATAACGGAAGTAAATTCACTTCCGCCTCATTATAGGTGCCCTAGCTGCAAGTATTCGGATTTTTCAGATTATGGAGTTAAAAATGGTTTTGATTTACCGGATAAAGTGTGTCCCGTCTGTGGAGAAAAACTATTTAAAGATGGTATAGATATACCATTTGAAACCTTTTTAGGTTTTAATGGAGATAAGGAGCCAGATATAGATTTAAACTTCTCAGGAGAATATCAAGCAAAAGCTCATAAATATACAGAAGTTATTTTTGGAAAGGGCACAACCTTTAAGGCTGGAACTATAGGAACTATAGCAGAAAAAACAGCCTTTGGTTATGTAAAAAAATATTATGATGAAAAGAATGTTCCAGTAAATAAAGCGGAGATAACCAGAATTTCAGTTGGATGTACAGGTATAAAAAGAACTACAGGACAGCATCCGGGAGGAATCATAGTTGTTCCAAAGGGGCGTGAAATATTTGAATTTTGTCCTGTACAGCATCCTGCAGATGATCCTAATTCAGATATTATAACAACACATTTTGATTATCACTCCATTGACCAAAACTTATTGAAGCTAGATATACTGGGGCACGACGATCCTACAGTTATAAGAATGCTTCAGGATATAACGGGAATAAATCCTCATGAAATACCTATGGATGATAAGGAGACTATGTCTATATTTTCATCTACAGAAGCCTTGAAAGTAACACCGGAACAGATAAATTCAAAGGTAGGAACCTTTGGTATTCCTGAATTTGGTACTAAGTTTGTACGTGGAATGCTTTTAGATACAATGCCAAAAGCATTTTCAGATTTAATATGTATATCAGGACTTTCTCATGGTACTGATGTATGGCTTGGAAATGCAAAGGACTTAATTGATCAGGGAGTAGTTACACTAAGTGAAGCAGTGTGTACCAGGGATGATATTATGATTTATCTTATCAAGAAAGGTTTGCCCAACAACACTGCCTTTAAGATAATGGAGCTTGTACGTAAGGGAAAAGCATTAAAAGACCCTGCAAAATGGGCCGAATATGAAGCTTTAATGAGAGAACATGATGTTCCTGAATGGTATATAGATTCCTGTAGAAAGATAAAATATATGTTCCCCAAGGCCCATGCCGCAGCATATGTAATGATGGCTTTTAGAATAGCCTGGTTTAAGGTTCATATACCTAAGGCGTATTATGCAGCATATTTCACCATCAGAGCAAAGGCCTTTGACAGCGAATTTATGATATTTGGAAAAGAAAAGGTTAAAGAAAAAATGAAGGAAATTGAAATGATGGGTAATCAAGCTGGACCTAAGGATAAAGATATGTATGATGATTTAGAAATAGTTTTGGAAATGTATGAGAGAGGTTTTAAGTTCCTTCCAATTGATTTATATAAGTCTCATGCAACTAAATTTTTAGTAGAAGAGGAGGGGTTAAGACCTCCTATAAACAGTATATCTGGTATGGGAAATGTAGCAGCAGAAGGTATATATAATGCTGCTAAAGAAAATCCATTTAGTTCTATAAAAGATGTAAAGAAACGGGCTAAAATTGGTAATTCTGCTGCAGATTTACTTAAAAAGTTTGGATGCTTAAAAGGGCTTCCAGAAAGTGACCAAATGAGCTTTTTTGATGTGATTTAAGGCATCTGAAAGAAATAATAAGTCCAATATGTGATGGATATTTTTGTAACACAAGGAGACAGTTTTCTCAGAAGTTTATATATAAGAAAGTGTAAATATAATTGCACTTTCTTATTTTTTTAAAAAATTATGTATGTATTTTCCATACATGTTGATGTTTACCCAGATGTGATATAGAATTTAAGTAATTGATAATTTTTTAAAACTGAGTTGATAATGTTTTCTAGAAAACAAGAATGGATTCTACTAAATGTCACAACTACATTATATAAGGGGGATAATGTTATGAATACTGCTATTAATGAATCACAGGTGCTTTTAAGCGATGAATTAAAAAAAATGGAATATAAAAAACAAAGATATGCTGAGGACAAAAAACAGTATTTTCAAGGTAAAAACTATTCTACAAAGGACAATAATGCTTTGAATTTTATAAAAAGTGATGATTTTAAAAGATTATGTATTGCTGCGTATTGCTATTTAGATAATAGCTTTTCGTATATTATGTATAATTATGAAAATCATAATGGTATTTGGTGTACGGCACAAAGTGATCCTGAATTATTTGATAACAATAATAGTATTGTAGAGTATATTCAAAATTTAATGGATAAATATAATTTTGAAATTATAGATTTTATTAATACTATAGAAAGAGAAGAGTATAAATCTTTTAATTTCAATTACTTTGTGGTAGATGAAACTAGTAAGTCATTAAGAGAAAAAATTCAGAATTATTATAAATCACAACTTTCAGATATGGTAGAAGATTGTAATGATGAAATAAGTATGAATGTTACATTTAGACCAAGTGTTCCTTACGAAAGATGTTCGGCCTATAGACAAAAGCAGGTGAACTTTGTGGAAGAAGTAAATAAATCAAAAAAGGAACTTAAAGAGAAATTAGAAAAGTTTATTTATAAAGTACCAGATAAGTTCATAAAGGAAGAAAGTTTAGAAAAAATACAGTCCTACTACTTAATGAAATTCCAGGAAGGTCATGGTGAGAATGGATCTAATGGTATCTTGAAACCTTAAGGAAATGAAGTTAATGAATAAAAATACTGATTATAAAAAGGTTATAGAGTGTGGCAATGATACTCAAAAATTGTACTTAACAATTTTGAAATTTAATAAGTAATGTGTGAATTTTATTAATAAGATAAAATGTTAATGATGATAAAACAATAAGACATTTTTACATGTAAAAAAGCAAAATTAATCTATATTTTGTTATATGGATTAATTTTGCTTTTTTATATTTTAATAATTGTTTAAGAGTAAGGTTATGATTTATTGAACATGATCTGCTAAAGCTTATCTTTTTTACTGGTTTCGAACTTTTGCAATATAATAAATTTGTATTTACAACCATAAGTAACTAGTTTATAATAAAACTGTACTAACAATAATAGTACAGTTATTACGGAAGGAGGGTGTAAATGTTTCAGTTAGACTTAAGAAGTAGATTACCTATTTATGAACAATTAGTAGAAAAGTTTAAAGAACTTATCATTAGTGAAGTTTTAAAAAAGGATGAGAAGCTTCCTTCAGTGAGATCCCTTGCGAGTGAAATCACCATTAATCCCAATACTATCCAAAAAGCATATAGGGAGCTTGAAAGACAGGGATATATCTATTCTATACCCGGAAAGGGGAACTTTGTAGCCTCAATAGAAAACAATGAAAATAGTGAAAAATTAAGCATACTAAAAGAGGAATTAATTAAAATTTTATCTGAGGCAATGTATTTGGGCATGAAGAAAGATGAAATTTATAGGATAGTTTCAGAGATAGATGAAAATATTAAGGGAGGGGATAGTAAATGATTCAAGGAAAGAGTGTAAGCAAATCTTTTGAAGCCTTGGAAGCATTGAAAAATGTAAATATAAATGTGAATAAGGGTTCTATTTATGGATTAGTGGGTTCTAATGGAGCGGGTAAAACCACTCTTTTAAAAACTTTAGTTGGAATTTATAAACAGGATAGTGGGGAAGTACTTATAGATGGAGAAAGTGTATTTGAAAATGTAGATATAAAGTCTAGAGTTATATTTATTCCTGATATGCTGTATTTCTTTTCACAGTACAGTATAAAAGATATGGCTAAATTTTATAAGGGAATATATGAAACTTGGAATGAAGAAAGATATTTAAAGTTGAGAGAGGCTTTTGATATAGATGAAAATAAAAAGATAAACAACCTTTCAAAAGGAATGCAAAGACAGGTGGCATTTTGGCTTTCTCTTTCTGTGCAGCCTCAGGTATTAGTGTTGGACGAACCTCTAGATGGATTAGATCCTGTTATGAGACAAAAGGTTAAAAATTTAATTGTTCAGGATGTAGCAGAAAAGCAGATGACAGTTTTAATTTCTTCTCACAATTTAAGAGAACTTGAAGATTTATGTGATTACATAGGTATAATGCATAAAGGTTCTTTAATTTTAGAAAAAGATTTAGATGATTTAAAGTTAGATATTCACAAAATTCAGGTGGCGTTTAAGGAAAGCGTGCAGGAAGAAATTTTAAAAGATGTTGATATCCTATATGAGGAAGAAAGAGGCAGCGTAAAATTATTTATTGTTAGAGGAAAAAAAGAAGAAATTATAGAGCAGATAAATAAGTATGATCCTGTAATTTTAGACATTTTGCCTTTAACTTTAGAGGAAATTTTTATCTATGAAATGGGGGATGTAGGATATGAAATCAAAAACATCATTTTTTAATAAAGGAATAATTTTAGATGATTTAAAAAGATTTGGATGGATAAGTATTGCGTATACATTGTTTCTATTTTTAACAGTGCCATTAAAAGTAATAATGATAAACAGCGGTAAGCAGTATGCTTATGATTATAATATACTTAAAAAAGTATTCTATTTTGCTAATGGTTACGCGCAAATTCTTTTTATTCTAATAGCACCTGTTTTTACTGCTATATTACTTTTTAGATATATTCAGGTCAAAAATTCGTCAGATATGATTCACAGCCTTCCTATTAAAAGAAGTGTACTGTATAGAAGTCATGCAGTTGTAGGGGCTTTACTATTAGTTTTGCCAGTAATTATAAATGGCTTTATATGTGTATTTTTAGATATAGTAATGTATTTGGGCAAATATTATAGTCCTTATGATGTGCTTCAATGGATTGAAATTATTATTATAATATGTTTGCTACTTTTCTTTATGTGTATATTAGTTGGAATGGTAGTAGGAAGCTCAATTATGCAGGGAATGTTAACTTATATCTTGTTAGTTTTGCCAGTAGCAATAGCAATTTTATTATCAGGAAATCTTGATGGATTTTTATATGGCTTTGTATATAATGATGATAACATAGAAAAATTTTCACCTGTAACAAGGGTTTGGCAAATGGCTACTAGTATGAATAATAATAGTAATAGTATTAATAAAATAAGCATTAATGAAATAATGATATATATTTTTGTATGTATTATCCTATATTTTATAGGAATGTTTATATATAATAAAAGAAAATTAGAGGCAGCATCTAAAAGTATTGCTTTTAAAGGTTTAGAATATGTGTTTAAGTATGGTGTAACATTTTGTGCTATGTTGGTAGGTGGAATATATTTTAGAGTGGCACAAAAAAGTGTACACTGGCTTTTAATTGGTTTTTTAATTGCTTCTCTTATAGGATACTTTGGCGCAGAGATGATTGTAAAAAAATCTATAAGGGTATTTAAAAATGTAAAAGGTTATTTAATTTATGTTATTGTAATTATTTTAGTCATAGTAGGAGTAAAGCTTGATATATTAGGGTATGAAAAGAAGATGCCATCATTAAATAGTGTTGATAGTGTATATTTTAGTGAAAGCTTTGATCATTTAAATTTTTATAAACATAATAGAGATGTTTATTTTGATAAAAAAGATATTGAAAATATTCACAATTTTCATAAACAACTTATAGAAGAAAAATCAAAAAATAATGATAAGAACAATGGTGGACAAAGTAGAAGAGTCATTTTCATATATAATTTAAAGAATGGAAGTAAAATCCAAAGGGGATATAATGTTTCACTTGAAGATTATACTAAGTATTTAAAACCTATTTATGAATCTAAAGAATACAAAAAAATGAATTATGACATTTTACAAGTAAATAGTTCAGATATAGAAAAAATTACAATGTGTCCTTATGTAAGTATCAATAAACAAACAGTAATAATTGATCCAAAGGATATTAAAGAAGCTGTAGAGGTTTTAAAACAGGATATTAGTAATGAAACATATGAGCCAGATAATGAACAAATAAAACCATGGTCAAATATAGATTTTATGATTGATGATAATAATTTAAAAAAGTATCCCCAGTTAATCGATGAAAGAAATAATAGAGAAAGTAATGTACATCTTCCATGGAAAAAATCTTATATATTATTTGATCAGTGGTTAAAGCAAAAAGGGTATTTAGAAGGGTCAAGGATTACGTCTAAAGATATATCATATGCTTTAGTAGAAAAAGTTGATAATATGGAGGATTGGTTACAAAAATTAAAGAATGGTAAAGTTAAAATTGATGAAAATAGTGTAAAGAACCTAAAAATAACTGATAAGAATCAAATAGAAACTTCTATTAGAATTTATAAAGATGAGTGGCGAAATAAATCAGCAAAATATATTATAGGATTCTATAGTCAAGATGGAAAAAATATTGAGTATGGAAGTTTTTCTGAAAAAGATTTGCCAGATTTTATTGCTAAACATTTTAAATAAGTAAATTGTATAGCAAATGTGCATTTTATGTTATAAGCACATTGTGACGCAAGTAACCGAAGAAACGTTAAGCTGTATTACGGCTGATATATGTTATGCAGGAACACTAACTTCATTAAGAAGTTCTAATTACTTGAGATATTGAAAAATACCTACCTCTTCAAATGCGACGTCCTGTCGCTTTCAGAGCTTTTGCCGTCCTAGCAAAAATTACGGTATTTTTAGAGTAATGAAACTCCACTTCCTTTTGTCAGAGGAGTAAGCGATTCGCACAAAATCATAGATTTTAGCTCTCTGCTTAACAACTTCTAAAATTTGCTCGAATGTTCCAGCACAACATATATCAGTCTTCATACAGCTTAACGTTTCTTCTTACTTCAGTCTACATATATACTACATAAAAATCCAAACTTTCACTGCACTTTGCTTTGCATTATTTTTAAATTATAAAATTACATTGTTAATAAATTCCGTAATCTAATATGCATAACTCTCTATTTTCATCATATCCAAAGGTGCTGAGTTTGGAAAATTCATATTGAATAGCAGGAGAATTAAATACTAATTTTTCCTTAAATTCATCTAAAATTGATAAAAATAAATTTATATTGGAAAAAGATGAATCCTTTTCAATATGGGAATATATAGTGTCAGGGCAGTCGTCATTTTTGGCTAGAGGTACAACCGGCTTATGTATAGTTAAATATATAAAATTACTTTTATATATAGCATAAACAGGACATAATATTTTCTTAAAAGGGTTTACTGAACTATCCTTGGAATGATATAAATTAAATTCATTAATACATTGTTCAGCACCAAAGGGTAATTTGCCAAAAGTTGAATCAGAGGATGTTTTTATTATGAGATTATCTACTAAATATACACATCTAGCACTGCGTGCAATAAGATTTTTTCTATTTAGCTGTTTCATTAGTTTTTTACTTATAGTTTTATTTTCGCCTAAATGCATTCCATAGATATTCGTTAAATAATCTTCAACTTGTTTTAAATTATAATCCATAAAAACACCTCCAATTTAAAAAATGATAAAACTAAAGGGAATAAATGCAATTGTTTAAATATTCTATATTTAATATTATAATATAAACAGTTAAATGTCTAGGGGGAGATATCAAACTATAATTGACAATGAAGAGATTTTTATCTAAAAAATTACAAATAAATTAAATATGCAATTGTTCTATACATAATTTAATTTTGCATATTGAGTATAATATGTATTGTAGTTTATAATCTTTAAAATAAAGTGAATCTTGATTTTAATAAAATGCTGTAGAAGGCAAGAATAAGAAGAAGTAGGTTTATGCTGTTAAATTTGAAAAAACACTCATAAGCCTGTATAATAAAGAAAGGAATTTTATATGTATTTCATCGGAAAATATGAATTTCTATGTGAATTATAGAAAAAAGTGCAGTTTTATGATATATTTATTTCATTGGAATTGAAAAGTTTAAATTAAGCTAATAGAAAGAGAAGTGGGAACCATGGAAGAAAATAACGTTAAATCCAATTTTATTAAAAATATTATTGCAGAAGACTTGGAGTTAGGAAAACATAAACAAATAGTTACTCGTTTTCCTCCAGAACCAAATGGATATTTACATATAGGTCATGCAAAATCAATAACATTGAATTTTGAATTAGCAGATGAGTTTAATGGAAAAACTAATTTGCGTTTTGATGATACAAATCCTGTAAAGGAAGATACAGAATATGTAGAGTCAATAAAGGAAGATGTTAAATGGTTAGGTTTTGAATGGGATGCATTATATTTTGCTTCTAATTATTTTGATGAAATGTACAAGAGGGCTTTAATACTTATTAAAAAAGGCAAAGCTTTTGTATGTGACTTAACAGCAGAAGAAATAAGAGAACATAGGGGGACTTTGACAAAACCAGGAACAGAAAGTCCTTATAGAAATAGAACAATAGAAGAAAATTTAGATTTATTTGAGCGTATGAGAAGTGGTGAATTTAAGGATGGAGAAAAGGTATTAAGAGCTAAAATTGATATGGCTTCGCCTAACATAAACATGAGAGATCCTGTAATTTATCGTATAGCTCATTCTACTCATCACAATACAGGAGATAAATGGTGCATATATCCTATGTACGATTTTGCACATCCTATTGAAGATGCTATTGAGGGAGTTACACATTCAATTTGTACTCTAGAATTTGAGGATCACCGCCCTTTATATGATTGGGTAATAAGAGAGAGCGAAATGGAATGTCAGCCTAGACAAATTGAATTTGCAAGATTAAATGTTACAAATACGGTTACAAGTAAGAGAAAGTTAAAAAAATTAGTAGATGAAAAGTTTGTGGATGGATGGGATGATCCACGTATGCCAACTATTGCAGGTATTAGAAGAAGGGGATATACTCCTGAATCTGTTCGTAATTTCTGTAGAGAAATTGGAGTAGCAAAAGCTAGCAGTGTAGTAGATGAACAAATGTTGGAACATTTCTTAAGAGAAGATTTAAAAGCAAAGGTTCCAGCTACAATGGCTGTTTTAAGACCATTAAAGGTTATTATAACAAACTATCCAGAAGGCAAAGTAGAAATGCTTGATGCTGAAAATAATTCTGAAAATGAAGAATTAGGAATACGTAAGATCCCATTTTCAAGGGAATTATATATAGATCAGGAAGATTTCATGGAAAATCCTCCAAAGAAATACTTTAGATTGTTTCCAGGAAATGAAGTAAGATTTAAAAATGCTTACTTTATAAAATGTAATGAAGTTATAAAAGATGAAAATGGAAATGTAGTAGAACTTCATTGTACCTATGATCCAGAAACAAAATGTGGAACAGGATTTACAGGAAGAAAGGTAAAAGGAACTATTCACTGGATAGATGCAAACCACGCTCTTCCAGCAGAATTTAGATTATTCCAGCCTCTAATATTAGATGAAGAAGAAGAAGAGGATGATGGAAAAGACTTTTTAGATAAAGTTAATCCAAATTCATTAGAAGTATTACAGGGATTTGTAGAAGAGAATATGAAGGGTGTAAAACCACAGGAAAAGTTCCAATTTATCAGAGTAGGATATTTTAATGTGGATACTAAATATAATACTGAAGAAAAGCCAGTATTTAATAGAATAGTATCATTAAAAAGTTCATTTAAAATAAAAAAATAAGTTAATATATATTTTTTAAGTACCGAAAAAGATTAAATGTTGCTAGGCATTTATAAATTCAGGTGGTACTACATAATTAATACTCTCGTTCTTTAGCTTTTTAGCTGAGGATGGGAGTTTTTTTTATTGTGAATTTTAAGGTGAATTTGTTTTAAATATTATCAAATGTTATAATATTTATTATCATTTGAAATTCATTATGTTTTAATTTTGAAAAGGAGAGATATATGATTCTTTGTACTTTAATAGGTAATCCTAATGTTGGTCAGGAAGTTCTATTTAATAAGATAGCAAAAGCTGAAAAAACTTCTGATGAAGATGGAAATTCTAAAATTGAAAAACAGGAAGGATTTATAGATAGCAATACTAAGATAGCAGTTTTCCCTGGAATATATTCTATGGATACTGGTTCAAATTTAGAAAAAATATTTAATAATCATATAACTAATAACAAAGTGAATTTAATAATAAATGTAGTAAATGCTCTTAACTTAGAGAGAAATCTTTATCTTACTATACAGCTTAAAAAATTGAATATACCTATGGTAATAGTTTTAAATATGGTGGATAAGGCAGAAAAAAATGGGATACATATAAATGTAGAAAAATTATCTCAAATTTTAGATACAAAAATTATACCTATGAATAATATAAAATATAAAGAAGTAAAGAAGTTAAAGAATTATATAAAAAAGAAAGCATTTAATGTATCTAAGCCTGTAAGTGTTGATACAAATAGTGAAAAGGAAACTTATTCTTATATAGAAAGTGTTGTAAGTACATGTACTGTAAGAAATATAAAGAGTACAGCTAAAGTTTCAGAAAAAATTGATAGATTTGTTTTAAATAGATACTTAGCATATCCTATATTTATAGCTATTATATATTTTATATTTAAGTTAGTTTTTTCATGGGTAGGCACACCCTTAGCAGAGGTATTTAGAAGTGCACTTTTTAATTATGCTATACCTTTTTTAAGCAGAATTTTAGAGAATCAAAGTCCATGGTTTAAATCACTTTTAGTTGATGGAGTAGTATCTGGAATCAGTTCAGTTTTAGTATTTTTACCTGTAATACTTACACTTTTTGCACTACTTTCATTAATGGAAGACAGTGGATATATGAGCAGAGCAGCTTTGTTAATGGATAAAATTATGAGTCTTGGAGGAGTATCTGGAAAATCCTTTATTCCTATGATTATAGGGTTTGGATGTTCTGTTCCAGCACTTATGGCTGCAAAAAATATTGAAAATAAGAGAGAAAGAGTAATTACAGCACTGCTTATACCTTTTATGTCCTGCAATGCAAAGCTTCCAGTATATATGCTTTTTGCTACTATATTTTTCCCCAAAAAAGAAATTATAATTTTAGGTATGCTGTATTTTACAGGAATTTCAATATCATTCTTCTTTAGTTTAATTTTTAAATTTATATTTAAGGAAAAGGAAGATGAACCTTATATGGAGGAACTACCGGACTATATTATGCCTGATTTTAAACTGCTTTTAATGCATACCTGGGAAAAAGGAAAAGGATTTTTAAAAAAAATTGGAACTATAATCTTTTCCATGTCTATTATAATATGGGTATTGTCTAATTTTAATTTCAATGGTATGGTAAATATAAATTATAGTTTTCTTGCAGCGGTTGGAAAGTTTATATCCCCAATTTTTAATCCACTAGGCTTTGGCAATTGGCAGAATTCAGTCTCTCTTCTCACAGGGCTTATGGGTAAGGAAGTTATAGCAGGGACATTAGGAGTTTTGTATGGAGGAAACTTATCTTTGGTTATTCCACATCAATTTAATTTAGCATCGGCTTTAAGTTTTTTAGTGTTTATACTATTATATAGTCCTTGTGCATCTACGATAATAACAATGAAGAAAGAATTTGGAGTGAAGATTACCCTTCTTTCCATATTTTATCAATTTGCTACTGCGTGGATAATTTCCTTTCTATTTTTTAATATAGGAATGAGGTATTTTTATGGATTATAAAGAAATAGAGGAGTTTATTATTGCTGGAATTATAATAATATTAGCTGTGTATATATTATGCAAAAATGTGATAAATCGAAATGACAAATGTAGTGGTTGTGGAAGCTGCTCAAAGATGTGTCCTTACTATAAAAATAAAAAAAATATTAAAGAAATTAAAAAATAATAAATCAAAAGATATTAAAAAGTATTAATATCTTTTCCAAAGTGTCAGTAATCACTACAGTGAATTTGCACAATTTAAAAATAATAATTTCGATATTTTTGGGGGAGATAGATGTGGGAAAAAAATGTGTATTAGTTTCGGATTGTAAAGCAGGTGATGTAATTTCACAAAAGGTAGTAAGCAAATATGGCGCAACTATTGCAGTAGAAAATACGATTATAAATTATTATATAATACAGAAACTTGCTGCGTTTGAGATAAAATATGTTTGGATTTATGCTGCAGGAATGGAAGGAACCCCTAAGTTTATTAGTACTAATTTTTTTGATGTGAAGAAAAATTATAAAGAGAATGTTATAGAAATAAGCGAAGTAGTAAATGATCTATCTAAAGGAAAAAAGGTAGAAGTTGCGAAAATGAATAAAATATCTAATTCTATCTATAAGGCTATAAATGATGAATATTATATTGTTAAATGTCTTAGTGAATTAAAAAACTCTGAAGGATATGTATATAGTCATTGCGTAAATGTATCTTTTTATGGAATGCTTCTGGCCAAATGGTTATGTTTAACTAAAAGAGATATAAGCCAAATAGTTGAGGCAGGGCTTCTTCATGATATAGGACAAGTAAAAGTACCTATAGAAATTTTAAATAAAAAAGGAAAAGTTGATATAGAAGAATTTGGTGAAATAAAAAAACACCCTGTATATGGATATAATATGGTGAAGGGTACTAATATTGTTTCAGATATAGTTAAAGAAGTTATTTTAATGCATCATGAAAGGATGAACAGTACAGGATACCCTTTAGGGAAAAACGGTGATGAACTCAGTATATATTGTAAAATAATTGCTGTTGTAGATGCTTATGACGCAATTACTTCAGATAGAGTTTATAGGAAAAGAGAAACTCCTTTTAAAGCTTTTGAAATACTTAAAAACAACAGCTTAGAATATTTTGATATACATGTAATGAATACATTTCTAGAAAATATAGCAGCTTGTTATGTAGGTTCAAAGGTATTGTTGAATACTGGTGAAGAAGGCGAAATTTTATATGTACCTCCACATAATATTACTAAACCTGTTGTAAGTATTGGAAAAAGATATATTGATCTTTCAAAGGAAAAGAGTATTGAAATTAAAGCTATGTTGTAATTTGTAATTATATATTTGCAATTATTCAGCTATGCTGATAGCATAGCTGAATTTATATGATTAGGGCCATTTGTTGCTATACAACATATATAAAGAAATATAATTATCTTCTAAAAGAATTTTATTACTTTTTTTGTATAAGCCTTTAAAGTTATTGTAATTCATATTTAGATTTCTATTATATAAATTTAGAATTGCTATTATTTTTAATATTTTATCCTTTATTTTATTCACAGCTTTTGCTGCTGATCTATAAATTTTCATAATCATTAAACCATGTCATTATGTGCGTTCTTTTTTTATTGCACTTAAAACATATAAACTTTATAAATTTTAAAGTCTACATTTGTATCCCCCCCCTAAATTTTTGTTAGTTCTTTATTTTCAACTTACTCATACTTATCATCGTTTCCAAATGGTAAGTATGTGACTAAAAAGTGCGTACTAGTATGTATATTATAGTAACATTATAATTAGTTATATAATAACTTAATATCAATTTATAGGAATTTATAAAATGGATTGCAATCTATAAACTTTTAGGAGGCAAGATAATGATAAGAAAATATAACTTGTATCAAATTGATTCATTTACAAAGGAAAAATTCACAGGAAATCCAGCAGGAGTAATAACAAATGCAGATGGATTAACTGACTGTGAAATGCAAAAAATAGCTAGAGAGCTTAACAATTCAGAGACGGCTTTTATATTTTCTTCGAACAGTAGTGAGTATGATGTTAATGTGAGATTTTTTACTCCAACGAATGAAGTGCCAATCTGTGGGCATGCTACTATTGCTGCTCATTATGTGCGTGCTATTGAAAATGAACTTGATACTTCAAGGGTTTATCATAAAACAGGAGCTGGAATTTTGCCTGTTGATATAACAAAGGAAAATGGTGATTATAAAATTGTTATGACTCAGGGAAAAGTTGAATTCGGCAATATTATTGATAGCACAAATAAAAAAGAACTTTTAAAAGCACTTAATATAAAAAACAGTGATTTACTGGAAAATTATGAAGTTCAGATTGTTTCAACGGGCCATTCTAAGGTTATGATTGGTATAAAAAGTGTTGAAACCTTAAATACACTTAAACCAAAGCACGATGCACTTTCTAAATTAAGTGGCATTATTAAGTGTAATGGATATTATGTTTTTACAGTTAATGAAGAAGATAGTGATATTTTAGTACACGGAAGAATGTTTGCGCCTGCAATAGGTATTAATGAAGATCCTGTAACTGGTAATGCAAATGGTCCTTTGGGAGCATATCTTGTTCATCATAATCTTGTTAAATGTAACAATTCTTCATTTAAATTTAAGGCAATACAGGGTGAAACTATAAGAAGGAAAGGTATCATTGAAGTTGAGGTAAAAATAGAAAATAAAGAACCTGTAGAAGTTAAAGTCTCTGGAAATGCAGTAATAGCATTTAAATCTGAATTGTTGTTAGAGGATTAACTTGAATTATAAAAAATGGAATATTAAAATTTAAAAATTTTAATATTCATATCTGAGAAAAGCCTTTATGCATCCCTCATTAATTTTTGGCAGCAGCTATTTATAGTACAATTTTTATTCAGTTTTTTTCAACGAACTATTTGCACTTATAATATCCTGCAGAGAAATGTTAGGGTTTTTGTATCTTTTTTTATTTATTGTATCCGTTCCTATTTGTATGGAGACTTTTGGACACAAATGTATGCAGGCAAAACATTGCTGACATCCATGATGCCAATTAGGTTTACCATCTATGATTTTAATATTATCAAAGGCACAAACTTTGCTGCAAATTCCACATCCTATACAATTATCATCAACACAAAAGCTTCTGTCTTTAGTAGGAAAGTTGTCCATGGATTTTTCAAACTTTGGTGCTAAAAGTCTATCAATAATTAATTTGCTTTTTTCAATACCATGATTTTTACAGTTTTCTATGCAATCTATAATTGTAGTAATTTTTTTATCCTTTTGTTTGAATTTTTTTATTTGAGTTTTTTCTGAATTTGCACCATACATAGCTATATAAGTTCCAGGCATTTTTATTACAAACCCACTATTTAATTTCTTTTTCTTTTCTTTTAATATAGAATCAACTTTGTCAAGTGCAAGTCCAGGTAAGAAATTACAGGTTACTGTAGCAAAAATATAACTTGTATTAGATAAATCCAATTTGTTTAAAAAATCTTTTACTACTAGAGGAATACTATAGTCATATACTGGAAATACAAAACCTACTTTTTCTGCGGCAGGTGCTACAATTTTATAATCACTTAATTTAGGTATAGATATAAGTTCAGTTTCCTCAAGAGATTTTTCAATACTTTTAGCTACGTCCAAGCTGTTTCCTGTAGCTGTAAAATAATATATTATGGTTTTCATTTCGTGACACTCCTTATTTTTCATTAATTATTTAAATAAATTGGTAACTCCAAATAGATGATAAAGATTTATAATTTTAAATGACTTTTTTATATCTTCAGAGGAATTTGACTCCTTAAGAATCTGCATTATCATTTCAATGAAATTTTTATATATGATTTTAATAATCCTATAGTTCATGGAATCATAGATAATTTTATTGTTTTCTTTTGAATAATTTTCTTTTATGATTTTTATCATATAATTTATAGCTTCATCCTTTAGACTTTCATATCTTGTACCTTTACTTCCAATAAACATTATTAAAATTTGATCTCTGTTTTTAATCATATAATCGATAAATTCTTCATTTACAAGTTGAAAATCATTCTTTGAGTTTAGCTCACTTAACGTTTTGTCCTTTGCAAATGTAAGCTTATTGATCAAAATACTTTTTAGGTTTTCTAATACACTTTCAGGGGCTATTGAATAAAATATTTCTTCCTTGCTCTTATAGTACCTATATATATTTCCAACTGAAACATTTGATTCTGTTGCAATGTTAGAAATTTTTGCTTTTTCATATCCTTTTTCTACAAAGATTTTTAATGCTGCGTTATCAATTTTTTCTTTAATATCTTCTTTTTTGTATTGAACCATATTTGTACCTCCTATAAAAGAGAATGACATATTCTCTTTTGATTGCATTATACTCCTTCTTTTTCTAATTGTCTAGAAGTTTATAGTGGAAAAATTTTATTGAACAGAATAATTATGGATAAAAAATTGCGTCAAATTTCTACAATATGATATAATGTTTTGAAAAATATGATTTGTGAAGAATATAATAGTGTCATTATTTTGATATTCATAAAAAAGCGAGAGGTAGTATGAAAAAGAATAATTTTAGTTATTTATTTGATAGGTATCAGATATTTAAAAGAGATCGTAGAATAAATAAAAGGTATGGTTATAATGATATGTTAAGAATTATAAGTGTAAATTCTAAACATGTTCATTTGGAAAGGTTAACCGTAGATGTTTCTATTTCAGGAATAGGATTTATATCAAATACAAAGTTTGATATAGATGATATACTAGAAGTGATATTTAAGTATAACAAAATGACTATACCTGCTATTGTTAAAGTAGTTCATATTAATCTGTATGATGAGGGGTACTTTATTGGAGGCCAATTTGTAGCCATAAAACATATTTATAGGGAAATGTTAAAGCAGGATTTATTATAACTCAACTTTACGAACACATGGCAAAATGAAAGGAAGTAAAATTAATGAACTTTAATGCAATGTGGACACTCCAAGGTACAATGTTTTTAATAGTGATTATTGGAGTGTTTATGAGGAAAAAGGGAGTACTTACAGAAAAGGCAAAATCAGTATTAACTGAATTGGTTTTAAATCTTATTTTACCATGCAATATAATCACTTCTTTCAGAATTGATTTCAATATGGCATTACTAAAGAAGTTTGTAGTTATTATAGTGATTGCTGCACTTGCGCAGACCCTTTCTTATATTATCTGTAAATTTGCTTTTAATAGTTATGATATAAGAAAAAGAAAGATTTTCAAATATGGAACACTAGTATCCAATTCAGGTTTTTTAGGGAATCCTATTGCACAAGGTATATTTGGAGCAACAGGACTTATGTATTCGTCTATTTTTTGTATTCCGAATAGAATTGCTATGTGGTCAGCTGGATTGTCACAGTTTACGGATGAAACTGATAAAAAATCAGCAATTAAAAAAGTAGTACTGCATCCTTGTATGATAGCTGTTTACATTGGATTTTTATTAATGGTTACAAGAATACATCTACCTGTATTCATTGAGAAAACTATAAGTAATTTAGGTCAGTGTACTACAGCACTTACCATGATATTGATAGGTTGTATTATAGCAGAAGTTGATGATTTAAAAACTATGATTAATAAGGATGTTATATATTTTACTGTAATCAGACTTGTAATGATTCCTGGATTGGTGTTTATTGGATGCAAATTAGCTGGGATTGATAAGCTTATTATTGGTGTAGCAGTTCTTTTAACAGGAATGCCAGCAGGGAGTACTACAGCTATTTTAGCAGCTAAGTATGATGGAGATTATGTATTTGGTACAAAACTAGTGGTGTTTTCTACTGTTATGACTTTATTGTCAGTGCCTATTTGGAGTATGATACTGAGATAAATCATATGATTGACAAATAAACAATTTAGTACTAACATAAAAATGAATTATAAATTCAGTTTTAAGATAATGGAGAATAAAATGGTTCAAGTAAAAAAAGATGAGGTTAAAAAAGCAATTGAAAATGCAGCAATAGATATATTTTTAGAAAAAGGATACTTAAATACGAAAATGAGTCATATTGCTGCAAAAGCAAATATTTCGGTAGGCAATATTTACATTTATTTTAAGAACAAAGAAGAGTTGTTTTATACTGTTTTACCGCAATCTTTTGCAGATATATTGAGAGATTATAATTCTAGAATATTTCCAATATTAACAAAAGCTTTTTTGAAAAATCAGCAAAACTTAGAAAGGTACCTTCCAACCCATAGAAGAATAGATGATTTAATAGCAAAGAGAAAGAGATTGTTAATTTTACTTAGATATAGTAAAGGAACAAGATATGAGAATTTGAAAAAAGAAATAATGGAAAATATGACACAACATGAAATTGCATTTTTACAGAAGTGTGGTTTGAATAATTGTGATATGGTTCAAAGTTACAAAATTATAAGAATGGTATTTGATAATATGCTTAATCTATTATTGGATTCATTGGAAGGTGATATGGAGGTTAATGAACGAAGGAACGTAGTAAGATTTTCTTATGAATATAATTTAAATGGATTCAAAAGGTTGCTTAGAGAATACATTAAATAAAACTATTTCATAAATTGGAGGTAACAATATGATTGATTTAGGTTTAACTGATAAAGTGGCGTTAGTAACAGGAGGAACACGAGGACTTGGGAGAGCTATTGCAGAGAAATTAGCAGCAGAAAAAGTAAAAATAGTGGTAACGGGAACTAATGAAGAACGAGCAAAACAAGCAGCAAATGAAATATCATCAGCTTATGATGTTGAAGCTTTAGGCTTAAAACATGATGTGAGTTCAGAGGAATCAACGAAAGAGGTTGTAAAAGCTATAATTGCAAGGTTCAAAAGGATAGATATATTAGTAAATAATGCTGGGGTTACAAGTGATGGTATAATGATGACCATGAAAAAAGAAAACTGGGATAAGGTAATAAGTACAAATCTCACGGGAGCATTTAACTGTACTAAATTTGTATCAAAGCAGATGTTAAGACAAAAATCTGGCAGTATAGTTAATATGGCTAGTGTTGTAGGTATAACAGGAAATGTTGGTCAGGCAAATTATGCTGCTTCTAAGGCTGGGCTTATAGGTTTTACTAAAACAACAGCAAGAGAATTAGCAGATCGTGGCATAAAGGTAAATGCTGTTGCTCCAGGATATATAGCAACAGATATGACAGCAGCACTTCCAGAAAAAGTAACTGAAGAGATGTTATCCAAAATTCCAATGAAAGCTTATGGTAGGCCTGAAGCAGTAGCTAGTGCTGTTTTGTTTCTCGTTTCAAACATGTCAGAATATATTACAGGGCAAGTTATAAATGTTGATGGTGGTATGGTAATGCAGTAAAACCATTGGGAGATTTAGACGGTGGAAAATCCTAACTATTATATTGATATTAAGGTGGAAAATTAAATGATAGATTTATTTAAAGCATTTACTATGAAGGAAGATTTTTTTTACGATGGTGCATTTATTGCCAAAGTAAAATATCAACGCTTCCAATCAAAACTAGATAATGAAATTTATAAAAATGAAATTGTAAAAAGCAGCAGAAAGCTTTGTGTAATTAACTGTAGTGGATATGTTAATAATGAAATTGCAGAAACATTAACAGTTTATTTAATGATGAATGTAAAGGTTAAAGAATCTGTTCAAAAAGAAAATGTTAAAGACTGTGGAACTTTATGGCGCAGTTTTTCAAAAGAAGAAATTTCAAATTTTAGTCACGTAACAGGAGATACAAATTCTATTCATCTAACAGAAAATCCTGTTGTACAAGGGTTATTTATTCTTAAAGAACTTTGTGATACTACTCAAAGTAATGAAATAGAAGTGAAATATATTCATCCTGTTTATGGTGGTAATCCAGTATACATAAAGCATGAAGAAAATCTCATCAAAGGTTATAGTAATGATACATTATGCTTTCAAGCACTTTGTATTAAATAAAATCCATATAGTACTAAAATTTATGCGATATGAGGATGCAGTGAAAGTTTGAATTTTAACTTTTACTCCGTGATATATGATAAGTGTGTCATCACGGCTAAATGTTTTAATTATTCTAAAGTCCTAAGTTTTGGAAAGCCTAAGAACTTTGTCAAACTCGGTTCCCTCAAACAGGACTAAAGTTCTAAGGCTTTCCAAAACTTAGAACTAAGAATAATACTAAAACAATTTAGCTAATGTGATGACACACTTATCATATATCACTGCATAAAAGTTAAAATCAAAACTAGTAACTTCAAACGTACACATATAATTATATTGTCATAGGTGATTTTATCAATTCAAAATTATATTTAATCTATAACTTATAACGCTTAGAAATTAAGGTGGAGTCTTACGCTGTAATAATGTATTATGTATACAGTTTAAAGTTACTTCGCTTACATTCACTTGTGTAGCATTATGCTCATATTAAGTCAAAATTGCATGTACAAAAGTTAAGTTATACTTAGTGTAACAGCGCCCCAATTTACTTTAAGCATAAAGTAAGCCATTTCATTATATATATCTAGTAGTGTGATTGATATTAGGAGATGGTATTTATGAAATTTAAATCTATAGCAAATATTCTAACAATACTAGCGTTTATTATGAGTGCAGCTGAAGTGGCAGCAATGTTTATGAGAGTGAAATTACCAGAAATCATAATAACAATAATTATAATATTTTTATTTGTTGCTAGTATGTCTGAATTTGTGGAGACTCGTAAACTGAGAAAATTAGCATATCCTCTAATTATAATTTATTTTCTTATGGTAATGCCTTTTATAGGAGAATTTATACATAGCAAAACTCTAAATATCGGTTTTGCGGTATTAAGTTTTTTTATTACTATGATATTTTTATATAGGGACTTAATGCGAACCAGTAAAGAAAAAGGATAACTAATATAATTAAACTCTCCACTATAACACCAGACTTTTGATTGATGGTATTATAGAATAGAGGTGAATTAAAAAATGAATACCTATAGGACGGCAGAAGTGGCAAAAATAATAGGGATACATCCTAACACGGTGAGGCTATATGAAGAACTTAGCCTTATTCCTAAACCTCGCAGGCAATCTAATGGTTATCGTGTTTTCACAGACCTTCATATTGAGCAATTTAAGCTTGCAAGAATTGCTTTTAAAATTGAAGTGCTTCAAAATGGTCTGCGTAAAAAGGTTGTTGAGATTGTAAAATTATCTGCAGCAGGAAATTTTAAAAAAGCTATTTCTCTTACACAGGATTATGTAGAGCAAATACAAAAAGAACAGAGTAATGCAGAAGAAGCCATAGAAAGTGTAAAACAATTATTATCTAATGAAACAACAGATACATTATCTTTTAAAAGGAAAGAGGCTGCTGAATATTTACAAGTTTCCATGGATGCTTTGAGAAATTGGGAAATGAATGGATTATTAAGTGTAAAGCGAAAACAAAATGGTTATCGTGTGTATAGAGACGAAGATATTAGACGATTAAAAATTATTCGTTCCCTTCGTTGTGCAAATTACTCTCTTGAAGCTATATTAAGGATGATTGAAGCATTATCTAAAAATCCAAATGTGAATATTAAAAAAGTGCTTGATACTCCTAGTGAAAATGATGAAATCATATCTGTATGTGATAAATTGATTACTTCTTTGAAATGGGCTGAAAAAAATGCTCATGTAATGCTGTTTCACATTAAAAAAATGAAAAGACAATTTTCATAAAATGATTTTTAAGTTCATATAAGGTATCTGAAAGAAAATAGACTACCAGGTGCCTTATTATTTTTTTGAAGATGTATAAGGCTTAATGATAAGAAATGTGATGGGGTAAACCCTACACTTTAACACCAATCTTTGTATTGGTGTTATTCTTTTTGTGTAAATAAGTTCAAAGGAGGAGAAAGTTATGAAAACCGTCATTAAGGTTGAAAGATTAAGCAAATTATATGGAAGAGTGCCGGCAATTGAAAACGTAAATATTACAATTTCTCGTGGTATGGTATTTGGTCTTTTAGGAGCAAATGGTGCAGGTAAAAGTACGACCATTGAGTGTATTTTAGGAACAAAAAAGCCGGATAGTGGAACAGTGTCCATTTTGAATAAGAATCCACAAATAGAACGTAAAGAGCTGTTTGAAAAAGTAGGTGTTCAATTTCAAGAATCAAATTATCAGGAGAATATAACAGTGGCCGAATTGTGTCAGGTTACGCAGTCACTTTATAAATTATCTGAGGATTATAAAGCTTTGTTAAATCAATTTGGACTTTCTGATAAGACAAAAAGTCTTGTCAGCAAGCTTTCAGGAGGGCAAAAACAAAGGTTATTTATTATACTTGCATTGATTCCAAAGCCTGAAGTTGTATTTTTAGATGAGCTAACCACAGGGCTTGACACAAAAGCAAGGCGTGATGTTTGGAAATGTCTTTTACAATTGAAGGAGAAAGGTCTTACTATCTTTTTAAGTTCTCATTTCATGGATGAAGTTGAAGCTTTATGCGATAAAATTTGTATTCTTAAAAGTGGGGAAATAATATTTGATGGAACAGTACAAGAAGCAGTTGATTTAAGCCCTTTTGAAAAATTTGAGGATGCTTATCTTTGGTACACAGAGGAGGAAAACAAATATGAAAACATTTAGTACAATGCTTAAAATTGAACTAAAGCTATCCCTGAGAGGAATGGATATGTTCATTTTTGCAATATGCATGCCAGTGGTAGTAATGATTATTCTAGGTATTATATATGGAAACAAGCCCGCTTTTTATGGATCAGAATATACTTTTTTAGCTCAATCTTTTGGAGCAATATCCACCATAGCTATTTGTGCTGGTGGCGTTATGGGACTTCCTTTAGTAGTATCAGATTATCGTAATAAAAAGATTTTGAAGCGATTTAAAGTAACGCCAACAAGTCCAGCATTAATTTTAGCAGTTCAGGTAGTCATTTATACTCTCTATTCACTTGTTTCATTAGTGCTTGTTTATGCTGTTGCAGCAATTTTCTTTGGTTATAAGTTAAACGGTTCATGGCTTCAATTTTTAGGTGGGTATTTTTTAGTAATGATGTCCATGTTTAGCATTGGCATTATGGTTGGAGGCATTGCACCAAATACAAAAATAGCAAGTGTTATAGCGAGTATTTTGTACTTTCCAATGCTAATCTTTTCTGGAGCAACATTACCATATGAAGTAATGCCGAAAGCACTTCAAAAATCAGCTGATATATTGCCTCTAACACAAGGAATAAAGCTTTTAAAAGCTGCTTCTCTTGGTTTGCCTGTGGAAGGTGTTATTTTTCCTATTGTTATAATGGCTGTACTTGCTATGATTTGTATAATTGTTTCTGTTAGATTTTTTAGATGGGAATAATTTATAAAATTATCACAAATAATATTAAAAAAGAAACTTCATGAAGTGATGTGAAAAAATATAGGTGAGGTGTTAATTGTGAGTGATAAATCAAAAGTTATGAAGGTAAAGAAAAATTCTCAAGGTGATATAACTGATGTAATGCTTGAAAATGGCAATGTGTATTCAATAGACGAAGCAGTAATGATGGCAAAGGACGATTTAATAGAGGGAGTAAATGTTGGAAAAGCTAAAAATGGTAGAGAATATTTGAGAAGTAATCCAAATGGTAGCGAAGGTGATAATTTAGACAATAAACCAATTTTTTAGGTTTTAAATAGCATCTGAACTAAAAATGTTAGTAAAAAGGATATGCTGGGTATAAACAGTATATCCTTTTACTAATATCTAAATATCTGGTTATATATTGATTTATTTTTACTAGATTCCTTGTAGCGTTTTTTAAGTAAAAAACAGCAGATTTTTTAAACGCTAAATTTAATTTAATAATGAACGACGCGAAAATGTTATAAACTAAATTTAAAGCTTCTAATTGCTAAAATTACATCAGCAATACTATTTATATTCTTTTCTGAAACACTAGATATACACAGTCTTAAACAATTAGTATGCTTTGTATTATATTCTTTTAGAAAAAATTCTTCAGCAGTTTTTATCAAAATTCCGTGGTTATAGAGCTTCTTCTCAAGTTCCATAACATTTACATATGTTGGCAGTTGTAGCCATATAAATATTCCATGCTTTGGAACATGCCATATGAGTTCTTCAGGACTCAATGCTTTAAAAATTTCTTTAGCTTTTGCTAGCTTTATTTCATAAGATTTTTTCACTTTTTTTATATGTTTTTCATACATGCCTGATTTTATGAAAATATCTAAAGCTGCCTGTGTAAGATTGGAGGAACTAAGATCACTTAGATACTTAAGATTTAATACAGGTTTAATAATGGATTCAGGAAATACAGCTGCACCTATTCTTATTCCGGGCATAAAAGTTTTTGAAAAACTCCGTATGTAAATAGAACTTTTATTAATATCATAATAATGAATAGGCATGGATCTATTTTCATTTCCCAAATCTGCTAAATAGTCATCTTCTATGATAAGTACATTATATTTATTACAAAGCTCACAGGTTTTTCTTTTACTGTTTTCAGAGAGTGTATATCCAGTGGGATTATGATGCCTTGGAATTATATAAAATGCAGTAACGTTTTCGTTTTTAAAGATTCTTTCTAATTCATTAAAATCATATCCGTTAAATCTCCTTTCAATACCTATAGTTTCTATCTTTAAGAACTTTGCAAATTCTAATGCAAGATTGTATGTAGGCACTTCAACAAGTAAATTTCCTTTGGTGTTTTGAAAAATTGCTTGAAGTACAAGAGTTATGGCTTGTTGAGCACCATGTGTTACAACAATATTTTTAGAAGTTGTATAAATACCATCCTTTTCAAACATGGATTTAAGAGTATCCCTAAAGGGTGATAATCCAGCTTTTGTCCCATAGCCAAACAAAGTGTTTTTATATTGATCTACAGCCTTATTGATTACGTGAGTAAACTCTTTATAAGGAATTAGTTTATCATCAGGTTTTACTGTATTAAAATCAACTTCCTTTTGAACTATCTTTAAATCTTCTTCATAATCAACTAGATAAAAGCCTCCTCTGGGAATACTAAATAATTTATGTTCTCTTTCAAGTTCATTGTAGGCTTTATTTACAGTGATTTTATTAATAGAAAGTTCAGATGCTATTTTTCTGCAGCTAGGAAGACGATTACCCTTTTTTATGTTTCCATCCTTAATCTCTTTGAATATATATTTTTTTACTAAGTCAGTCTTATTTATTTTTTTCATAATGCACCTCAAATTGATTTTGTAGTAGTACAGATTAAATATATTGAAATTGAACTATTAATTCTTTAATTATATACTTAATTTATAATAGTTTAAACACTATTTAATGTATTCTGCAGAATACAATACAACTTTTTAATTTGAAAAATTAGTTCTATGAAAGCTGGGATATAATGAAATTATTAAAAGAAAATAAATATAGACAAGTATTAGAAAAAATATATGAGATTCCATATAATACTTTATTTGCAAGGTGTGTGCTGCAATCAAAGGCTCCTGGAAAAGTGTTTGTTGATAACTTAGATAAACCTAGAACTGTTCTTATTTCTACTCTATATGGTATGTCTCTACTTTTTGGAGATACTGAAAATTTAGAGTTTAATACAAGCCTCGCTGATTATATGTTAAATGTAGATGGTCATAGATTGAAATCTGAATGGTTGCAGGTCTATCCTGAAAAATGGAATGATAAGTTGAGAAAAATATTAAATAATAAAATAATAGATTATTCAAAGTTATCAAAGCAGTATTCCCAATCAGAACTTAAAATTTTTCTTGAAAAAAATAAAAAGGACCATATAATTCAATGGGCTCGAGTGAACTTTGAATATAAAAATGCTGATGAAAATATGAAGCTTGAATCTGAATATAGCATAAAATTAATAGATTCTGATATTTACGATGGCATAGAAGGTACTGTGATACCGAAATATTTTTGGAAGTCCAAGGAAGATTTTTTAGCAAATGGGGAGGGATATGCGTTAATGAAGGACAATAATATAGTATCTGCAGCATTTTCCTCATGGAAGATTGAAAATGAATTAGAAATTGGTATAGAAACATCAGAAAAATATAGGGGTAATGGCTTTGCAAAAGCTATTTGCAGCGTTATGTTGAATTATTGCAAAGTAAACGGATATTTACCAATATGGGCTTGTAAAAGAGAAAATACTGGCTCGTATAAATTAGCAAAGAGTTTAGGATTTAAAGAAACTTTTATTATTCCTTATTATGAATTGGTAGAATAAAATTAAATTGCAGGATGTATTTCTATATATATGGTGGCAAGAATTAATAGATAAATTCTTTATAGAATTTATCTAATCACTTTCCCTTGTAAATTGTAATTTCTCAAAATACATGATTATTTCAACACTTTAATATAGTATATATTTAAAAAAGTAAATTTGTGATATTATATAATAGTAAACGTAGTAAGTAATAAGGGGTGATTAAAGTTGTGCAGAATAAATCCAAAGGTAGATTTTGCATTTAAAAAGTTGTTTGGAAGCCCAGAAAATAAGGATATATTAATTTCATTTATAAATTCAATAATAAGAGAAGAAGAAAAAATAAAAGATATAGAATTAAAAAATCCTTATAACATAGCAAATTATAGAAATGGTAAAATGACAATATTAGATATAAAAGCAGTAGATGAAAAAGGAACCTGGTATGATATAGAAATGCAGCTTGCAGAGCAGGGATATTATGATAAAAGGGCATTTTATTACTGGGCAAAGGTGTATTCAGATCAAATGGAAAGTGGAAATGATTTTACACTTTTAAGAAAAACTATATCTATAAATATATTGGATTTCAACTATCTAGAAGAAGAAGATTTTCACAATGTATATAGAGTGTATAATGAAAAAAGTAATAAAGAATTATCAAATTTATTTGAAATGCACTTTATAGAACTTGATAAGTTTAAAAAGGATTTTAATGAGGTAAATAGTACGTTAGATAGATGGATAGCGTTTTTAAATAGGGCCTATGAATTGGATTTAGATAGAATACCTAAGGAATTAGCAGAAGATGAGGTAGTAAAAAAGGCTGTAGAAAAGCTAGAAATAATGTATCTTGATAAAGAAGAAAGAGAAGAATATGAAAATGATTTAAAAAGATTAAGGGATTATAGAGCAGCATTTAGAACGGCAGAAGAAAAAGGTATACAAAAAGGCATGGAAAAAGGTATACAAAAAGAGAAAATAGATATAGCAAAGAATTTACTGGATGTGTTAGATGAAGAAATTATAGCTTTAAAAACAGGATTAAGCGTAGATTTTATAAGGAATTTAAGAATTAAATAGAATTAATTTTATGGTGTTAGCCTAATTTAAATTTAGAAATGAAGGGAGATTATTTTTGTGTTAATGTTGATTGTATGTGCATAGCAAAGGCTAGTGTATGTACAGTACAAACTAATATGTAAATAGCCTTTGCAAAATCCTAAAATAAGTTTTAAATTAGGAGGAGCACAGAGTTGGGCTATAAAAGAGCATTGGATATATTACCAGCAGAGCTTGTATCTATAATTCAGGATTATATTGATGGTGAATATATTTATATACCAAGAAAACAATGTAATAAGAGGGCATGGGGAGAATTGACAGGAAGCAGAGATGAGAATTTTAATAGAAACTTAGAAATTTATAATAAGTATAAAAAAGGAGTGTCTATAGACTCTCTTTCTGAAATGTATTACTTGTGTCCTAAAAGTATAGAAAAAATATTATCAAAGGCCAAATTGAAAATAGAGTAATTAAAATTCGTCATTTAGCAGGAAAATGCTTTATGGCGAATTTTTAATTATGAAAAGTTTTGGCGGTTATTTAATGCAAATATAAATAGTATAATTTTCATAGTTAAAATATTGATATTAAGGAGAATGTTTAGTAATGAAATTGGAAACTAAAAGACTAACCATAATACCGCTAAATTTGGAACAATTTAATTTGATGTTAAAGGGTATGGATAAAATAGAGAATGAACTAGGATTAAATAATTCATATGAAATTTTAGATGACCATACTCAAAAGGCAATGGAGGGACTTTATAAGGAAGCTGAAAAACATAAGGAAAATTATTTATGGTATACAAATTGGCAAATAATATTGAGGAAAGAGAATGTTTCTATAGGAAGTGCCTGCTTTATGGGACAGGCTGATGAAAGTGGTATTGTTGAAATTGGATATGGTATTAATGAAAAATATAGAGGTAATGGATATATGACAGAAGCAGTAGAGATAATTTGTAAATGGGCGTTAAGAGAGCAAGGCATTTCAAGAATTATAGCATTAACTGAGAAAGATAATTTTGCATCTCAAAAAGTGCTGCAAAAATGCGGATTTATAAAATATAAAGAAGATGGGGTAAATAATAGTTATTTTATAATAAAAAAATAAAAATGTGATTTTTGTATTGAAATTTGTTTCTTTTGAATAATTGAATACAAAGTATAAGTGCTATCAATGGAAATTTATTAATATAAAATTTAATCGTTTTTGAGGTATTATATATAACTTCTAAAAATAAATCAAATTATAAAAATATTTATGAACTACTTTTTAAGTGAAAATAATCAAAATATAATTACATGGTGTTTGTAAAATTATTGAGATGTTTTGTTAGTAAGGAATAAAGCATATGTCTTATAGTAATATTATTATAAGAGACATATGCTTTATTCTTTGTATAATAAGTGAGTAAGTTTTTACATAAGATAAAATATAATATGAAAGGTAATTTTATTAGTTTTAAAAGAGGTGCGTTATGATATCAGAAAAGAAATTAGCAGAAAAAAGATTAACGGAAGCTTATAATAATGCCAAAATTGAGTATTTTGACAATAATTCTAAATATATATTCTTCAGTGATTGTCATAGAGGAGATTGTACACCATCTGACGAATTTGCAAAAAATCAAAATGTCTTTTTATTTGCATTAGAATTCTATTTTAATAATGGATATACTTATGTAGAAGTCGGAGATGGAGATGAACTTTGGGAAAGTTCTAATTTTAAAGCAATAAGGCTGGCACATGATGAGGTATATTCTCTATTAAAAAAGTTCTTTGACTCCAAAAGGTTAATTATGTTATATGGTAACCACAATATATACTTAAAGTATAGCGATTTTGTAAAAAAGAATTATTATAAATTCTACGATGATTATAATCAGGAATATGTAGAGCTATTTCCTGGGATTATCCCATGTGAGTCAGTATTGTTTAAACATAAAAATACAGGACAGGAAATACTGATTGTTCATGGTCATCAAGGAGACAGGATGAATGACAGATTGTGGCATTTTACTAAGCTTACAGTAAGGTATTTTTGGAGATATCTTCACTCAATAGGCTTCATCAATCCTGCAAGTCCTGTAAGAAATGCTGAAAAGATTCATAAAATTGAACGCATTTATAGTAATTGGATCGAAAAGAACAAGATTATGGTTATCTGTGGGCATACGCATAGACCACATTTTCCCAAAGTTAATGAATTACCTTACTTCAATGACGGTTCCTGTGTACGTGAAAGTGGAATACAGGGTATTGAAATAGTAAATGGGAAAATAATGTTAATTGAATGGAGTATTCGATATGACTCATCGGGTGATCTTCATATAAAAAGAAAAATATTAAGAGGTCCAAAGCCAATTGAAACATTTGATTTAAGAAATAATAAAACAAATTTATGATAAAAAGGTATCAAGTTGGTTAAATAAGTGGGGAGATTTGAAAATTATATCCTGGAAGGATTAGTTTGATAATATTTGAATCATTATATTTAATCTGATAACCAAAAATAAACTATTATATAAAAAAATACAAACATGGTATAATATCCATATAAGTATATTTCAATTTTACTTAATAGTGAATTTAGAGGTGAAATGAGAAATGAATTATTTTAAAAAGTTAGTAGGAAAAAGGATTTATTTATCTCCTATGAATGTTGAAGATGCAGAAACTTACGTTAAATGGCTTAATGATTTTAGTGTTACAGATGGGATAGGAACTTCCTGTAGAATTGCATCTTTGGAAAGTGAAAAGAAATGGATTTTGCAAAATAATGACAAATATCAGTTTGCGATAGTTAATTTAGAAAATGATAAATTAATTGGTAATTGTGGGATTCAGGGAATTGAACAATCAAGGCAATGTGCAGAAGTTGGATTGTTTATTGGTGATGAAGAAAATCGTAATAAGGGATATGGACAGGAAGTACTTAATTTATTATTAAATTATGGGTTTGATTATTTAAATCTGAATAATATAATGTTAAAAGTTTTTTCATTTAATGAAAGAGCAATTAGTTGTTATAAAAAAGTTGGATTTAAGGAAATAGGAATAAGAAGACAAGCTTATTATTTTAAAGGCAAATTTTATGATGAAGTATATATGGACATTTTAAAAGGAGAATTGTAAGATTTAAAGGATTTTTTATAGTGCTGAAGAAGTTTCAGCTTAATATTATTAACACATTTTAAGTTATAGAATAAAACTGAATCATGTGTGACTTTGCATACACATGATTCTTTATTAAAATATATTTTATCTTTATTTAATACTTTTTCATAGCAGTAGAATGTTTTTTCCTTTCCTAAAAAACTCATTTCTCCAGCTAAGTCATAACCACATTTTTTAAATAATGCATTCATCTTTGTGTTTATTGAATAAGTATAAGTAAATTAGAATAGTCAAAAATGTATTGGGGGCACATATGGTAGATAAAGAATCAAAACAAAAAATATTAACAACCTGTTTGCTGATAGTATACTTGATAATATTAACTTGGATTATACTATTTAAAATGCAATTCTCAATTCAGCAATTATACCAGTTTCGTAGTATTAACTTAATTCCATTCCATAAATCTGTAATTGCTAATAATAGGATTCAAATTTCAGAGATATATAACAACGTGCTTGTATTTGTTCCTTTTGGACTTTACATTAGTATGTTGAAAAGCAACTGGTCTTTTTTTAGAAAAATTCTTCCAATAGTAATTGTGAGTTTGTTTTATGAAGTAATGCAGTTTATATTTGCAATAGGTGTGTCTGATATAACTGATATTATAGGAAATACTTTTGGAGGAATTATTGGAATTGTAATTTATTTTGTTCTTCATAGGTCATTCAAAGCAGATTTAAAAATAAATAAAATCCTTAATATTATTGCATTAACTGGAACAATTTGTGTGATAATGCTATTAACAATTTTAATTATAGCTAATGCTTGATGATTACATTATCCAATATGATAAATTTAGATGCATATTAGGAGTAATTTAATTATGTTTATTGAATAGTGTAACAATTGGGGTAGAGTGCTTAAATAAAGGAGGGGATTAAGCTGGACAAATGGGAATATAAAAGTATTAAATTTGAAACTAAAGGTTTCTTTAGTACATTGTTAGAAATTGAAGACTTTAACTTTAAACTTAATGAACTTGGGAATGAAGGCTGGGAACTAGTATCTTGTATTCCAATAGGTGGAAGTGACGGACAAACAGTAGAAGTAACAGCTGTTTTCAAAAGAAAAAAATAGAAGTTTTTTATAAAAATTACTTTCATATAAGATTCACTGATAATTTAAATTTTACTTTTGTATATGGAAATTTACCAATAATAAGAAAAGTGAAAGTGCCTTTAAATCTTTGAAATATAAGCTATAAAGGTATTTTTTTATTTAAAATTATATAAGGATGATGAAGAATTAATTGGGAAAATAAAAGCAGCGTTTTTTCATATAAAAATATTATTAGGAATAACTTTGCAGTTTAGTATTGAATATGTATTTTTGAACTAATTTTTTGTATACTACAACCAATAAGTGTAAAAATTTTAATATTAGCATGATAGAATAATTATAGGATGATTTTTTAAGGTGCGAAACTTAAGTTACATATTTTATAATGGAAGTTTCTATATAACAAGCCTATTATTAATTCTTGGAAGAGTATAAAAGAAGTTCCCTCTTCAAATGAACTAAGTGACAAAATGAGCAAACAGTTAAAAAAAGATGGATTTAAATTTGTAGGCAGTACAATCTGCTATTCTTTTATGCAAGCAGTAGGAATGGTAAACGACCATACAACAGACTGCTTTTGTTATGATTTATGCTCAAAAGAGATTTAATGATAAATGAATGTAATGTTTATAAAGTGTGTTATAATTAACCCAAACATACAAAATTAAACTTTTTTAAGAGGATAGAGGACAATGAAGGAAGATTTTTAATGACTTATTTCGCTAAATCGAAATATTGCTTTATATAAATTGGAAATTTGTTTTGCGTTAGCAAAATAAGATTTAAAATAAATTAGCTTTCTGATGTAAGGAGGAAAACTCACCTTCATTGTCTTCTGAAAAAAGTTATGTCGCATTATGCTTTTTATATTAAGCTAAAGTTTTATATGTGCAGAAGTTGAGCGGCTAAGTATTGTAATTATTAGTATTGATTTAAGAAGGTGAAAATGTGTATAATATCACAGAATTGATTGAAAGATTATGTTATAAAGATAATAAAGTTGCATATCAAGCATTACAGATGTTAGAAACTGAAAGTGAAAAATCTAATGAGGTTTATAAATTTTTTGATAGGTTTGTTGAAATGATTGAAAATAAGAATTCATATATAAGAAACAGAGGCATTGTCCTAATATCTGTTAATGCTAAATGGGACACGGAAAATAAAATTGACAAAATTATAGATAATTATTTAAAACATATCTTGGACGAAAAGCCAATTACGTCTAGACAATGTATTAAGGTATTGCCAAATATTGCAAAATATAAATCAAATTTAGTTGAGTGTATACGAGAAGCGTTAATGGAAGCAGATGTAGCGAAATATGATAATAGTATGCAGACATTATTATATAAAGATATTTCATCTTCATTAAAGAAAATCAAATGATAAACTTAATAAATTTCAAATGTGAAAGTTATTGTATATTTATTACTGATATTCCATTGAGGGAAAGGTACGGTAAAATGTTAAACAATCAATTATTAAGAGCATTAACCTATTGGAAAAGCTGAAATTACTAAAGCTTATATGACAGGGTCAATCAAATATAGTCCCTATTTTCAATTAGCCATTTCAACATTTGATGATCAAGCCGTATTTAGTGTGAATCTTTATGGAACACAAGCTGATAGAAATACAATATTATTTTTTTTGGATAAATTTATTCAAGAATTGAATATTTGTTATATTATGATACAATACAAAAGTAAATAAATTTACTATTATAAACTATAAGGGGGAATATATGTGTTAAGTAAAAAAATCAAGATAGTTACAATATTAGCAAGCTTTTTAATCATTTCATCTCTTACTTTTACTGAGGTCAAAGCGGCTGGAGTAACAAGACTAGGTGGACAGGACAGATATGAAACATCTGCTAATATAGCAGGGCAGTTTGATAAATTAAATGCAATAGTAATAGTAAATGGTGAAGATTATCATGATGCTATCTCAAGCTGTGTTTTCGCTAAAAAAATGGGGGCAGCTATTTTGCTTACAGAAAGTAATACTCTTAGTAAAGCTTCATTAGGCTTTTTAAATAGCAATTTGTCTAAAGACAAAAATGTTTACATCATCGGAAACACTAAAAGAGTTAGTTTAGCTGTAGAAAGCACAGTTAAAAATTTTGGATTTATCAATGTAGAGAGAATTTCAGGGCAAAGTGACTATGATACAAATTCAGCTGTATTAGACAAAATGAATGTTGATGAAGGAACACCTGTAATTTTTGTAAGTGGTGCAGGTTATGCAGATGGAATTTCTATAAGCGGTATAGCAGCAGCTAAAGGTTATCCAATTCTCATGACAGATGTTAATAGCATTTCTAGTTCTACAGCAGAAGAATTGAAAAAAATAAAACCTTCAAAAATTTATTTTGTAGGTGGAAATGGTGTTATATCTCAAACTAACAGAGATAATATACCAAGTATTGCTGGTGTTTCTAAAGAAAATATAGTTAATTTAACTGGTGCAGACAGATATGAAACAAATTTAAATATAATGAATCAATTTAAATTACAAAGTGACACTGTTGCATTTGCGTATGGCGGAGAAGACAATACAGATGGTAAGTTTGCAGACGCTTTAGCAGGAACAGCATATGCAGCAGCTAAAAATGCACCAATTCTTTTAGTTAACAATAATAACAATAAGCTTCAAAAACAATTCGTTGACAGCATGAAATATTCAAGTGTTTTGGTTTATGGTGGTATAGGCTCTATATCAGATAACCTACTGGGATTACTAATAAGTAATAGTAGTTCGGCAATGTCAGCCTATAGTGCAGTGTTACAAAATGGAGCTATGTTTTTTAGTACAGATGATAGCAAAAGTGAAAGCTTAAATGATTTTTTAAATGATAACAATGTTATTACTAATAAACAAAGTATAACACATTTTACAGTGCTTGATATGGATGGTGATAACATACCAGAAGTTATTCTAGAGTTATCATCAACTAATGCACCAGAAGCATATGAAATACTTCACTATAAGAATGGCAAAGTATATGGATATCATCGAGTTTTAAGAGCACTAGAAGATTTAAAAAGCGATGGTACTTTTCTAGAATCAGGTGGTGCTTTTGATCATACTTTTGCAAAACTTAAATTTAATGAAAATGGTAGTGATGAAATTCAAATAGCAGCAGAAGTCTCCAACCAAGAAAATGGAAATATATCAGAGACATACTACATTGGAAACAAAATAGTTACAAAAAAAGAATTTGACGATTTTATGAATTCAAATAGTAAAAGTAAACAAGCAAACTGGTATGTATATAATAATGAACAAGTTAGTACAGTAGTAAAATGAAAGTAGTGTAAAAATAGGTACATCATTGCTCTTTTATGCAGTGATGTACTTACTTTTTTATAATGTAGATATTAACATAATTCATAAAAAAATTTAAAGCAAAAAATAAATTGACACAAAGTCTTTTATTGAGAAGCAATTTTGTTAAAATTAGCAACTTAGTCAGTTTGTGAATGATAAAAGTGTAAAATTACCTCTAGGATTATGTAAAAATGTGGATAACGTCGTATAATTTTCATGATAATTAAATCTCAGTTGTAGGATCTTACGACTTAATCAATTAAACTTCAGATAATATATTTTATTTAGGGGGGTAAAAATATGGTAAATAACTTTAAAGTATTGAAGGGAGACGTTGAAGCTGCTATTAATATAATGAAAGAAGTAACAAAATGGGGACGTTCAGTTGGGTTAAATGTCTGGAAAGACGAGTACCTTACAAGAGAAAAATTAATGATCAGTAACAATGAAGATGACTTTTGTATAGGACAAGTTTCAGATGATAATGCTTGCTGCATGATATTACAATGGAAGGATACTCTGTTTTGGCCCCAAGAAAAAGAGAACGAGGCAGGATATATACATAAGTTATGTGTTAGAAGAAAATATTCAGGAATGGGATTATCACGAAAAATGGTTGAATTTGCTATAGGGGAATGTAAAAAAAGAAACATTGGATATTTAAGATTAGATACAGGATGGAATAAGAAAAAGTTATGTAATTTATATGAAAGCTTAGGGTTTAAATTAGTTGGCAAAACTTTATTAGCTGATAGAGGTGAATTTGCTTTATTTGAGATGAAAATACAAAAGTAAGAAAGGATAAAGCAAAAGGTATCTTTGAGTTGCTTTGGGTCATAATCTTCTTTTTTAATAAAACAACTGAAAAAATAAATAATTATTAAATTAGGAGATGCAAATTAGAGAAAAGGTAAATTTTATCTTAAGGAAAAGAATTTATAGACTTGAGGCAATATTGTTTTATAAAATATCCTTAATTTGAATGCAGGTGTAGCCTATATATTTACTGATAATGTATATATTACCGATGACAGTACATGTTTTCATGAGCGTTTAGGGTATAGGAAAGTTGATCGTTTTGGTGAATAAAATTTTATAGTGGAGATGGAGAATAAATGAATATTAATATTATACTATTTAATAACTTTGAGACTCTAGATATATTTGGACCAGTGGAAATACTAGGGCAAGTAGAAGACTATCAAATACATTATTATTCAGAAGATGGGGGTATTATTACCAATGCACAAAAGCTTAAAATTGCAACCGAACCTATTAGTTCGGCAGATGAAAATGGTGTATTAGTTATTCCAGGAGGAATGGGGACAAGAGAATTAGTTAATAATATCTCCTTTTTAAATAAATTAAAATCAATTGCAGAGAAATCTACATATTGTTTATCTATATGTACTGGTTCAGCAGTATTAGCAAAGTGTGGAGTTTTAAAGAATAAAAAAGCTACATCTAATAAACAAGCTTTAGAATGGGTAAAATCAGTAAGTGACCAAGTAAACTGGATAGAAAAAGCACGTTGGGTTGTTGATGGAAAATATTATACGTCATCAGGTATTTCAGCTGGAATTGATATGGTGTTAGGCTTTGTTTCAGATAGATTTGGTAAAGATAAAGCTACAAAAATTGCTAATGATATTGAATATATATGGAATGATGATTGTACAAATGATGTATTTGTAAGATAAATTTTAATTTGAAGTGGAGATTACTTATATTATTTGCACAGTAAGAAGTATTTTCTACTTGGAACATTAAATAATTTAATAGAATATTCCATTATTAATTTGAATTTTGAGATGTTTTTGTGTAATATTGTGAAAACACTACGCCATCAACAAAGTACGGCGTAATGATTTAAATAAGATTTTGTCTCTTTAAAACTTTATAGAATGTGTAGGATATAAGTAGTGAAGTAAAGTATGAAATGTATGTTGCAGCTATATTCCAATGATTATAATAAACTACTCTACCAATCAATACTCCACATCCCTCTAATAATGTTAGTATTAAACTTGTTATAGGCAAGCCAATGTAGGCACTAACATCATACTTTCTCATAAGTTCAATACTAATACATGGGTAAATGCAGAACAGTCCTATATTAAATGGTACTCCTGAAAGGTTAACAAGTTTAAATGGATATAGGTTCCAAAAATAGTAGAATCCTAAATTGTTGACTATAAATGATATAACACTAGCAAAGGGAGCAAGGGAATATATAATGTTACGTTCACGAATAATAATTAAGGCAATTACCCAGGGAATAATAAAACCAAATATAATATTTAAAATCATAAAGACATACCTCTATAAGTAATATTTAGATCAATAATTTATAGGATGTTAATTTTCTAATTATCTATAAGAAATTAATTAGATTTTCATATTTTATTTGGTATAGATAACAAATATATTATTTACCTAAATTTCGTACAAATATAAAACTTATATTTGCACATAATTTCCTGTTAGCATTAACCATAATATTCCTTTAGCTTCCAATTTTTTAGGCGAAGCCTACTGGGATAATATACAAATGTTAAA
>NZ_JABBNI010000019.1 GCF_012926525.1 Clostridium muellerianum | reverse complement strand
TTTGCAGTATATATTGGGGGAGATTATGTTAGAATCTCCTTCAGTATATCTCATATCTTTTATTTTATAGTTAATAAATTATAAAATCACATTTAACAAATCAAAAGTTTACCTATTGCTATCCAATAAATCCCAGTATGAATTAGTAAGACTTTTGGCAACTAAACATAGAAATATATGTGTAGTTGGTGATGATGATCAATGTATATATGCATGGAGAGGTGCAGATATAAAAAACATATTAGGATTTGAAAAAGATTATCCTGATGCAAAAGTTATAAAATTAGAGCAAAATTATAGATCTAAGGGTAATATACTAAAAGCTGCAAATGATGTTATAAAAAACAATGCGGAGAGGAAAAGAAAAATTCTTAGAACAGAAAATGAAAGCGGAGAGAAAATAAAAATATATAGAGCTTATTCAGATATGGAAGAAGCAAATTATGTGTGCTCACAAATAAAAAAAATTGGTAAAGATAAAAATATCAATTATAAAGATTTTGCTATACTTTATAGAACAAATGCGCAATCTCGTACTTTTGAAGATATTTTTATGAAATATAACATTCCTTATAGAATAATTGGAGGATTAAAATTTTATGACAGAAAAGAAATAAAAGATATACTAGCTTATTTAAAGTTTATAAATAATCCTCTTGATGATGTAAGTTTAAGGAGAATAATAAATGTTCCTAAAAGGAGTATAGGTGAAACTACAGTAAAAAAAGTTCAAGAATTTGCAAATTCCATGGAAGAATGTATGTATAGTGTACTTCTTGATGTAGAACAAATATTAAGTATATCTGCAAGAAGTATGTCATCTATAAAGAAATTTGTAAGTCTCATAAATAGTTTTATAAGGAGTAAAGATGAAATATCTGTTTCAAGCCTTATAAAAGAAATACTAGATACAACTGGGTATTTAGAAGAATTAAAGAATTCACAAAATGTAGATGCACTAAGCAGAATAGAAAACTTAAAGGAATTAGTGTCAGCTGCAGTAGAATTTGAGAGTACTTCAGAAGACAAGTCATTATCAGCGTTTTTAGAAAAAGTTACTTTAGTTTCGGATATAGATAACTTTAGCGAAGATGCGGATACTGTAGTTATGATGACTGTCCACAGTGCTAAAGGATTAGAGTTTCCAGTGGTATTTATGGTTGGGATGGAGAATGGAATATTTCCAGGAAGTCAATCATTAAATGATTTAAATGAGATGGAGGAATCCAGAAGACTTTGTTATGTTGGAATAACTAGAGCAAAAGAGCAATTGTATATGACCTCTGCAGAAACAAGAAGAGTTTTTGGAAGGACTGTATCTTATTCTCAATCTGATTTTATAAGTGAAATATCAAAGGATCTAAAAGAGAATGATAATGATATAATGAGAAGCTCTATTAAATCAAGAAGCTTTAATATGCATAGTAATAGAGCTAATAATACAGTTAGCAGTACAGTTAATAAACATATACCTGCTGTCAAAACTAATTTAAATACACATAAAGAGAATGCTAATTCTTTAAAAGTTGAAGATGTTAAATCGGGAGTAAAGGTTAAACATAATAAATTTGGAATAGGAACTATTGTAGGAATTTCCAAAAGTGGAGATCAGATAAAACTTACTATAGCCTTTGATAAAATGGGAATTAAAAATTTAATGTATGGAATAGCTGCATTAGAATTTATTTAAGGGGGGCATCAAAAAATATGAGTACAATTGCTGCTAAAAAGGAATATATTGAGAAACTGGTTGAAGAATTAAATAAATATGCACAGGAATATTATCTTTTTGATAATCCAAGCATTTCAGATAAAGAATATGATTTAAAATATGATGAATTGTTAAAACTAGAGAAAGAAACGGAAATAGTTTTGCCGTATTCTCCTACACAGCGAGTTGGAGATAACATATTAAAAGAATTCCAAAAGTACACACACAAGGGTAAGTTGTGGAGCTTAGATAAGTCACAAACAGTTCAGGGAATTATAGATTGGCATTTGAGAAATAAAAAGATTTTGGATGATTATAATTCCACTCATGATGAAAAGCTACCTGAACTTGAATATGTACTTACTAAAAAATTTGATGGACTTACTATAAACTGTACTTATGATAATGATGGTATTCTTATAAAGGCTGCTACAAGAGGAACGGGTGAAATAGGGGAAGATATAACTGCTCAAGCAAGAACAATAATGTCATTACCTTTAAAAATAAATAATAAACATGTTATAGAAGTGCATGGAGAAGCTATAATGACAAGAGAAGCTTTTGAAGAATATAATAAAAATTCAGATGTGCCCCTTAAAAATTTAAGAAATGGAGCAGCAGGAGCTTTAAGAAATTTAAATATAAAGGAAACAGCAAGAAGAAAACTTTCCGCCTTTTTTTATGATGTGGGTTATAATGAAGGCAATGCTTTTAAAAGTTATTTTGAAATGATGAACTTTATAAAAGAAATGGGATTTCCTATAGATGAGTATATTAAAGTATGTAGCAGTATAGAAGAAATAGAAAGTGAATTACAGTATGTAGAAAAAATAAGACATGAATTAAATTATGATATAGATGGAGTAGTAATTGCTATTAATGATATTAAGACAAGAGAAGTATTAGGATATACAATAAAGTTTCCTAAGTGGGCTATAGCTTATAAGTTTGAGGCAGAGGAAGCTGCTACAAAGCTTTTAGATGTGGAATGGAATGTAGGAAGAAGTGGCCGAGTTACTCCTACAGCAATACTAGATCCAGTAGAATTAGCTGGAGTTACAGTAAAAAGAGCAACACTTAATAATATGGATGACATAAAAAGAAAAGAAGTTAGAATTGGGTGCAGCGTGCTTGTACGAAGATCTAATGATGTAATTCCAGAGATAATTGGAATTGATCAGGATACTTTAGAAGGTAGTGTAGAAATAGAACCTCCAAAGAAATGTCCTTATTGTGATAGTGAATTAGTACAAGATGGTGTTCATTATTTCTGTGATAATACTTTATCCTGCAAACCTCAAATGGTAAAAAGTATAGTGCATTTTGGAAGTAGAGAAGCAATGAATATAGAAGGTTTCAGTGAAAAAACTGCTGAACAGCTTTTTGAAAAACTTCAGATAAAATCTATACCTGATTTATATAGAATAAAAAAGGAAGATTTATTGAACTTAGATAAATTCGCTGAAAAAAAAGCACAAAACCTTGTAAGTGCTATAGAAAAGAGTAAAGATTGTAATTTGGCATCTTTTATATATGCATTGGGGATACCTAATGTAGGTAAAAAAACAGCTACCGACTTAGCTAAGAATTTTAAATCATTAGAGAATATACAGAAAAGCACTATGGAGGAACTTATATCAATTCAGGATGTAGGAGAAATTGTTGCTAAAAGTATAATAGAATTTTTCTGTGAGGAGAAAATAATAAAGAGCATAGGTGAACTTTTAGAATTAGGAGTAAAACCAACTTTTGAAGAACAAGAAATATCTAAAAGTCCATTTAGTGATAAGACTGTAGTTGTAACTGGAAGTTTAGAAAACTACACTAGAACTACTATAAAAGAAAAATTACAATTAGTTGGAGCTAAGGTTTCAGGAAGTGTAAGCAAAAAAACTGATTATGTTTTAGCTGGAAAAGAGGCTGGTTCAAAATATGATAAGGCGTTGGAACTTGGCATAAAAGTTATAAATGAAGAAGAATTTCAGCAGATGTTAAAAGAATAGTAAAGTTTTGTAAAAGTGGTTAAATAGGTATTTACAAAATACAGAAAAAAGGTTATCATAAAAATGATTTAGCTTGTACACAAACGTACTCTATATGTGGAGGAGAGGAAATGAAAAAAACTATAAATTTGCTAGGATGGATAGGGGTTTGTTTAACTATTCTTACATTAATATTAACACTCCTTACTACATATCAATTTACATATGTAAAGTATTTTAATAGTTATAATACTATGCAATGGTGTATATTTTTTACTATGATTGCTTGGGCTGGAAAAATGTTTGACTTCAAAGCTAGTCATAGAGATATTATATGTCCGATAACTTGCATAATAATTGCAATTGGAACTATGTTTTTTATATTTATGAAGGTTTACTAGAATAAATTAAAGCTTAATAATTTTTGGCAATCTTTTTAAGATTGCCTTTTTATATTTCAGTAAAACCCCATTTTTGTATAAAATTTAGATGTTAATTTTAATCTGTGTCAAAAATCAATATAGAATCATATAATAAATTAATATTTAATAATTTTTTGGAGGCAAGGTGTGAGGGGATTACTAGAGAAATGGGGTTTCAGCGGAGAAAAAAGTGAATTATATAGAGCAAAAACTAAATTAAAAAAAGTGAGTATAAATGAAGTTCTGAATAATATCACCAAAAGCTGTTGGAATTATAATATACAATATGAAATAATTTTAAAAAATTCAGATAAATTAATTATAAAGCTAATTGGAAGAGAAAAAAAACTCTTGTTAAAGTATCATAAGAAAGATAGCATAATGATGAGAGATTATGAAGAATTTTTGAATTGGTTGGAGCATTGTAAAATAGAAAGGGGTATTTACATTGCTACAGGTTTTTTTGAAAAGAAAATATATAGTGATGAATGCAATCTTTTTCATAATAAGGTAAAAAAAATAGATGTAGAAAAGTTTATAAAAAAACAAATGAATATTGACAGATTAAGTTTTTTGGAATATCTTCCTTAAACAAAATATAAAAAATAAACAAAACTTATATAAAAAGTTTTGTTTATTTTTTATGTAACTGCTAATAATTTAAATATATTATTATACAAGGGAGATACTCTATGAAGAAAATCATTTTCTGTTTATTAATTATAAGTTTTACATTTTTTAATGGATGCATTGAAAAGGATGTACAGAGTAGTAAAAGTATGCAGGTAAGAAACTACATAGTATGTAGTGTTGGGGAAATGTCCAAAGATTTAATTATGCTTAATGATTATAATTTAAGGCAACAAGATTTATTAACCAATTTATTTGAAGGACTCGTTAGAATTGATGAAACTGGAAAAGTGACACCAGCAATAGCTCAAAGTTGGAGTTTAAACAAAGAAGAAACTTGTTATACATTTAAAATAAAAGATAGTGCAAAATGGAGTGATGGAACATCTATCACGGCAGAAGATTTTGTGGTCTTTTTTAAAGAAATCTTAAGCAAAGACAGTGAAAATGTATATGCAGAACAACTGTATTGTGTATTTGGTGCTGAAAATTATAGAAATGGGAAATGTGATTTTAATAATGTGGCAATCAGGGCATTAGACGCAAAAACTTTGGAAATAAGATTAAACTATCCATGCTGTTATTTTTTAAACATATTATCAGAGCCGATATATGGAATAAGGAAGATGGATACCAAATTAAAGAATTGGAATAAAGATTTTAAAAGTATATTGTATTCTGGTTATTTTGTAATAGGCGATTTTAAAAATACTAAAGAAGTTATTTTGAGGAAAAATAAATATTACTGGAATAAGGATTCTGTTAAAAGTGATAGACTACATTTAGTTTTTAACGAAGGAAGTGAAACATCACTTGCAGCATTTCAAAACTCCAAGATTGATTTATTCACAAATCCACCAGTAAGCGAAGTGAAAAAACTTATAGATAAGAGGAATATACTAGAACAGCAAAATTTTTCTGTAGGAGCTTTAGTTTTTAATTTAAAGAAAGATGGCATAGTAAATGATATAAACTTTAGAAAGGCAGTATCAGAGTGTATAGATAGAAATGCTATAGTAAAAAATGTATTAAATGATTTAGCAAAACCAGGAGTATCATTCATACCACCAGGTGTTAGTGATAGTGCTAATGGATATTACATTAACAAGGAGTTTTTATCAGCCAGCATACAAAAAGACAAAGCGTTAAATTTTATAAAAAATAGCAAATATAATAAAGATAAAGATTCATTAAAAATTATTTATTTGGATGCAGTAGAAAATAAGAAAATATGTGAAAGTGTAGCCAAAAATTTAAAAGAAAATCTAGAAATAAAAGTAGAATGTATAGGGTATGGTAAAGAAGAATTTAGTGATGAAATAAAAAAGAATGATTATGATATAGCAAGTATACAGTATGAAGCTGCATATAATTATCCGTTATCATTTTTAGAACAGTGGCAGTCAGTATCTCACAGTAATATATATGGATATAAAAGTGTTGAATTTGATAATAGCCTAACAAAAATAAAAATGGAGAATAATAAGGATAAAAAAATAACTATGGCAAGAATAAGCGAAAATATGCTAATGCAAGATATGCCTGTTGTACCAGTATATTTTAATAGTACATTGGTTTGCAAAAAGACAAATATAACAGGTGTTCATATAAGTAAAAAAGGAAGTCTAGATTTTCACGCATTAGAGACAATGAGAAAACCATAAAAATCCCCTTTATATTTATGAAGGGGATTTTTATAAAAACCTATACTTAAGGTTTCAGAATGTATATGATAAGAAAGAATATAAACATGTTTTTATAACTATCAAAAGAAACCTTGGATGGTTTAAAAGTTTCCTTTCTTTTACTATAAGTAACATGCTTTATAAATATAGGAGCAAGTTCACAGCTCTCAGGTGTAGGTATAGAAGGTGTTCTGAAGAATTGTTCATCTATTAAATCTTCTGATTTCAATGTGTAGTTATTATATCTTTCTATATCATTTAAATTAGGAACATCTGGCCAACTTAATATAATACCTGAATCTACAAGTTGGCGCTTGAATATATCTAATATAATCAGGTTAGTATCATCTTGTTCTTTACTCATGTTACCATGAATCAAGCAAACTAGTAAGTATAGAGATATTTCAGTGCAAGAAAATGTTATATCCTTTTTTTCTGTATGTTTTATAAAAATACCTTTTTCAGGATCATAAAGATTTAAAAGTTTATTATATATTTTTTCGGCATCTTCTTTAAATTTAATAATGCTCATATTTTTATATAAAAGGAAGTAGTTTATATATTTCAAATAATCATATTCTAACTTGTTATCATCAGAAATAGCGGCAGTATCGTTAATTTTATCGGATAGCAATTCACATAAATCTAATAAAAGTACCTTGCATTTTTTATTCTTTGAATAACTATAAAAAATATTTAAACATAGAGTTAATTTTAAAATTTCTTCATGGGATAACAAATATATATCTTCTTTAAATTCAACAAGCATATTAAGAATATCTAGTGCAAAATTTTCATAGAATGTTTTTTCTTCATCATCACTTAAAGAAGAATATATATAATACGCGTTCATAAGTAAGGCTTGAGATGAAAATTTAAACTTTTTGTTTTTTTCCTCAAAGTTTACTTCACCATTAGAAGAATTTTTAGTTTCTTTTTTATCAACAAAAACACCATCTTCGTTTCTGAAATGGGAAGCGTAAAATTCTAGTTGATTTTTACAAATTCCCATGTAAAGCTTAGCTAAATTAAATTTTTTAGTATTAACACCTTCAAAGCGCTTATAATAATTACATAATTCAAGAATAGAAAGAGTCATTAGCGCATTACTACCAATGTTTACTTCTTTTTTAAAGCCTTCATCATCCCAGCATAAATTATTATCAATATTTATGAGCTTAGGATTAGCCTTTTTATATAGGCAGAGAAGTGGAGAAATATTTCCAAATGTGTTAATATCAGAACTAGATAAGTTTTTTATTTTAAGTTCTTTAATAGGAGTGTATACTCCACACTTAGAATATAGTACAATTTGATTTAAAGATTCTTTTGCTAAGAAAAAGAGCTGATGTTCTATGTTTTCTTTTTTTAATTTATTGATTCTTAAAAATGGGCCAATATATTTCAAAACATACACCTACCATAAATTAATCCTTATATAAATAATATGAAGTAGAGTGTGAAATAGTGCTTATTTATTTTTATGGAAAGGGAGAAATTTTAATGAAAGTGGGAAAATTAGATTGGGATGATTTAAAATATATAATAGATAATTCTAGAGGATCAATTAGAGATGATGTTAGAATTAGAAGTGGTATAGGAGAAGACTGCAGTGTTATAAACTTTGGAGAATATGAATGTGTGGTTTCAACAGATCCTATTACTGGAGCGGAAAAAAATTCAGGGAAATTAGCAGTAAATATAAACTGTAATGATATAGCTTCTTGTGGAGTAGAACCTTTAGGAATGTTAGTAACAATATTAGCACCAGAAGGTTCTTCACTAGAAGATATTAAAAATGTTATGCAGGAAATTGGTGAAGAAACTAAAAAACTAAATGTTGAAATTTTAGGTGGCCATACAGAAATAACTAGAGCTGTAAATAAAATGGTAATATCCTGTAGTGTCATAGGAAAAGGAATAAAAGATAGGGCTGTAGCTACTTCTGGAGCCCAAGAAAATGATGATGTTATAGTAACTAAATCATTATGTCTTGAAGGCACAAGTATAGTTGTAAATGATTATGAAGATAAAATTAAAAATATTTTAACAGATGAAGAAATAATAGAAGCTAAAGGATATGTAAATAGTTTAAGTGTGGTCAAAGAAGGAGTTATAGCAGGTGAATTTGGAGTTAATTCAATGCATGATATAACTGAAGGTGGAGTTTTAGGTGCATTATGGGAAGTTGCTAGGGCTAGTAAGTTAGGATTTAAAGTGTATAAAGAAAATATGCCTATAAGTTATATAACTAAAAAAATATGTAAAGAATATTCAATAGATCCCTTAAGGTTTATATCTTCTGGAAGTATGCTTATAACAACTAAAAATGGAGATAAGTTATTAGATATATTAAAAAGTCATGATATTGAAGCAACCATAATAGGTAAGATTGTTAAAGAAAATGGTATTTTAGTAGAAGAAGGTATAGAGAAGGAAGTACTTCCACCGCAACGTGATGAATTATTTGTACTAAAAGAAAGAATAGTATAAATTCAATATTTTTTATAATTTATACTGGTGTTATTGGAGGGGTAAGTTTGAGAATTGATGGTAGAAAAAATGACCAAATCAGGCATATAAAGATACAGAGAAATTATACTAAGTATGCTGAAGGATCTGTATTAATAGAATCAGGAGATACGAAGGTAATTTGTACGGCTTCAATAGAAGATAAAGTACCACCTTTTTTGAAGGGCAAAGGTGAAGGCTGGATTACTTGTGAGTACAATATGATACCTAGAGCAACTAAAGCTAGAAAAGTTAGAGATATCAATAGAGGAAAAATCGATGGAAGAACTATGGAAATCCAAAGAATAATAGGAAGAGCATTAAGATCTGTAGTAGATTTAAAATTAATAGGAGAAAAAACAATTTGGATAGATTGTGATGTTATACAAGCAGATGGGGGAACAAGAACAGCTTCAATTTCAGGAGCTTTTGTAGCTTTAGTAGATGCTGTAAATAAGCTGCATAAACAACATCCATTTAATGTATATCCTATTAGAGATTTTGTAAGTGCTATAAGTGTAGGAATTGTAGGAAATGAAAAGATGTTAGATCTATGTTATGAAGAAGATTCAAAAGCTAATGTAGATATGAATGTGGTAATGACAGATTCTGGAGAATTTATAGAGATACAAGGTACAGGAGAAGAAAAACCTTTTTCAAAGCAAGATCTCAATGAATTACTCTCATTAGCTGAACAAGGAGTAAATCATGTAATTCAAATACAAAAAGAAAGTTTAAAGATGGATTCGTTATGGATTGGAACGGGTGATAGAAAATGAAAAAATTAATAGTTGCAAGTAACAATGAGCATAAGATAGTGGAGATAAAGGAGATACTGTCAAAATACTCTATAGAAGTATTATCTCTTAAAGAAGCAGGAATAAATATAGAAGTAGAAGAGGATGGCACTACTTTTATGGAAAATGCTTATAAAAAGGCTAGCGAAATACATAAGTTTATACAGAATGCAATGGTATTAGCTGATGATTCAGGATTAATGGTTGAATGTTTGGATGGAGCACCAGGAGTTTATTCTGCAAGATTTGCAGGTGAGCATGGAAATGATAAGAAAAATAATGAAAAATTATTATCACTATTAAAAGGAAAAAGTGATGAAGAGAAAAAAGCTAAGTTTGTATGTGCAATGGCTCTTATATCAGATAAAGGCAAAGCTATTAGAGTTCAAGGAGAAATAAATGGTATGATAGTTTGTGAAAAAAGAGGAAAAAGTGGATTTGGATATGATCCAATATTTTATTTACCAGAATATAAAATGACTTTTGCGCAAATGGATTCTCATTTGAAGAACTCTATAAGCCATAGGGCAAATGCTTTAAAGAAATTGGAGGATGAAATTAAAAATCTTATGGAGGATGAGTAAAAAGTGGTAATAGGTGTAATAAGTGATACCCATAGATATGTATGGGTTATTGAAAATGCTATAAAAAAATTGGAAAATGTTGATGTATTAATACATTTAGGAGATAATGTGCAGGATGTTACAGAAATAAAAAAATACTATAAGGGTGAAATTATAAATGTTAAAGGAAACTGTGACTTTTCGGTGGACGTGCCTGGTGAAAAAATGCAAGTTATTGGTGGAAAAAAAGTATTTATAACTCATGGTCATAGATATGATGTAAAGTATGATTTATCGAGAATAAGGTATAAAGCAATGGAAATGGAAGCAGATATAGTGCTTTTTGGACATACACATGTATCTAAAATTGCATATGAAGATGGTATATGGTTTGTAAACCCTGGAAGTCCTGGTGTACCAAGGGATGGATTCAATAGTGTGGCAACAATAGAGATAAAAAATGGTAAGATTAATCCCAGTATAAAGGGGGTTTAAATAAAAAAAATGAAAAAAAATTAAAATAACTATTGACGGATTTAAATATATCGTGTAGAATAATCTATGTTGTCGGGAGTTGATAAGAACTTCCAAAAACATTCAAGATAAAACTTGAATGTCGGGGTGTGGCGCAGATGGGAGCGCGCGTGGTTTGGGACCATGAGGTCGCAGGTTCAATCCCTGTCACCCCGACCACGAAACTTGACAAAAGGGTTTCTATTGTGTTTATAATTAGATATGCGGGTGTAACTCAATGGTAGAGTGCTAGCCTTCCAAGCTAGTTACGAGGGTTCGATTCCCTTCACCCGCTCCAGTACATGCGTCTTTAGCTCAGCTGGATAGAGCAACGGCCTTCTAAGCCGTGTGCCGGGGGTTCGACTCCCTTAAGACGCACCAAATTGCGGTGGACGTAGTTCAGTTGGTAGAGCGCCAGATTGTGGTTCTGGTTGTCGAGGGTTCGAGTCCCTTCGTCCACCCCACTAATATTATAAACATTGGGGTGTCGCCAAGCGGTAAGGCATAGCACTTTGACTGCTACATGCGTAGGTTCGAATCCTGCCATCCCAGCCATATGGTTTACTAGCTCAGTTGGTAGAGCACATGACTTTTAATCATGTTGTCCGGGGTTCGATTCCCCGGTAAGCCACCAAATAGATAAAAGACAATAAAGTATTAAGAAATAAATTTTTCTAATTTCTTTAAAACGTCTATATATCTATGGAATGTTTACAAAATATAATTGAAATATATGCAGGTGTGGCGGAATTGGCAGACGCACTAGACTTAGGATCTAGCGCCAACGGCGTGGGGGTTCGACTCCCTTCACCTGCACCATATATTACAATATGCGGGAGTGGCTCAGTGGTAGAGCGTCACCTTGCCAAGGTGAACGTCGCGAGTTCGAATCTCGTCTTCCGCTCCAATATGCGGGTGTAACTCAATGGTAGAGTGCTAGCCTTCCAAGCTAGTTACGAGGGTTCGATTCCCTTCACCCGCTCCAATATATGCGTCTTTAGCTCAGCTGGATAGAGCAACGGCCTTCTAAGCCGTGTGCCGGGGGTTCGACTCCCTTAAGACGCACCATATACGTGCCATTAGCTCAGTTGGTAGAGCACCTGACTCTTAATCAGGGTGCCCAGGGTTCGAATCCCTGATGGCGCACCATAAACTATAAACCGGGGTGTGGCGCAGATGGGAGCGCGCGTGGTTTGGGACCATGAGGTCGCAGGTTCAATCCCTGTCACCCCGACCACTTTAAAAAAAGACATATTGCGGGTGTAACTCAATGGTAGAGTGCTAGCCTTCCAAGCTAGTTACGAGGGTTCGATTCCCTTCACCCGCTCCATATATATGCGTCTTTAGCTCAGCTGGATAGAGCAACGGCCTTCTAAGCCGTGTGCCGGGGGTTCGACTCCCTTAAGACGCACCACATATGTGCCATTAGCTCAGTTGGTAGAGCACCTGACTCTTAATCAGGGTGCCCAGGGTTCGAATCCCTGATGGCGCACCATTTTTATGTCATGGTGGACGTAGTTCAGTTGGTAGAGCGCCAGATTGTGGTTCTGGTTGTCGAGGGTTCGAGTCCCTTCGTCCACCCCATTTTAATATGGTTTACTAGCTCAGTTGGTAGAGCACATGACTTTTAATCATGTTGTCCGGGGTTCGATTCCCCGGTAAGCCACCAAAAGTAGATAAAAGATAATGAATTTTATAATTTATTTAAAATGGTGTCTATTATCTATAAAATATAACCAAATATATAACATGCAGGTGTGGCGGAATTGGCAGACGCACTAGACTTAGGATCTAGCGCCAACGGCGTGGGGGTTCGACTCCCTTCACCTGCACCACATATATTTCAAGATGCGGGAGTGGCTCAGTGGTAGAGCGTCACCTTGCCAAGGTGAACGTCGCGAGTTCGAATCTCGTCTTCCGCTCCAATATGCGGGTGTAACTCAATGGTAGAGTGCTAGCCTTCCAAGCTAGTTACGAGGGTTCGATTCCCTTCACCCGCTCCAAAATATATGCGTTTTTATGTTTGTAGATTTTAAAGTTTAATTTATAGAACTGGAAGTAAGTAAAACGCACAGATATCCTAATGAGCGCCCATAGCTCAGTTGGATAGAGTGATGGACTTCGAATCCAGAGGCCGCGGGTTCAAATCCTGCTGGGCGCACCATAGTGATTGATATAAGCAGATTTCGATATTTGAAATCTGCTTATTTTTTTATTATAAAATATATTTTTGAATTTGTTAATAATTAGAAATATAAAATTGTTATCATATATAAATTTATATTTTAACCGATTCTTTTAATTCTGTTATATTTGTTCAATATTAAGGGCATAATAACTTAGGTTTTAAATAAGCAGAGATCTGCATGATTGTATTTATCTAATTATAAAGAAATTTGAAGTGTATTATTATAATTATGAAATAAAAAAATCAAAATTCATAAAAATTTATTGCAATAAAATGTAGTTTCTAATAAAAATTCATTGTAGAAAGCTTATAAATATGTTAGAATGTATTTAAAAGTTAAGAAAATAAAAAGACATTTTTGCATATTTGTGTTTGAGACACATATATCTACACACAACGTACAAATGTAAACGTTTGACAGAAAGACAAATTGTAAAATATCTTAATTTTAAGAGTTACACAAGTATAATTTTTATTCAAAGCTATGTATGCAATATTTAATTCGCATTTAGAGTTACGTGACAGAAATTATCCAATGTGGATGAATTATATAAAATATTTATACAAGTAGGGGGAATAAGTTATGGAATTAAATTTAGAAAGAATTAAAAAGGCTCAGGAAAATATCAAGGGAGTTGTAAGAAAAACACCTATGTTCTATACAAGCACTTTCTCAAAGAAATGTGGTTGCAATGTGTATTTAAAATGTGAAAATAAACAAAAAACTGGCGCTTTCAAATTAAGAGGAGCATATAATAAATTAGTTAACCTAACAGAAGAAGAAAAGAAAAAGGGAGTTATAGCTTCTTCAGCTGGAAATCATGCGCAAGGAGTTGCTTATGCTGCAACATCATTTAATGTTAAATCTACTATAGTAATGCCATTAACTGCACCACAAGCAAAAGTAGCAGCGACAAAAGGATATGGTGCTGAAGTTATTCAAGCAGGTCAAGTATATGATGAATGTCATGATAAAGCTGTAGAAGTACAAAAAGAAACAGGAGCAACATTTTTAGAACCATTCAATGATGTGGATGTAATGGCAGGACAGGGAACTATATCCCTTGAAATTTTAGAAGATTTACCTGAAGTTGATGTTATAGTAGTTCCAATTGGCGGTGGTGGATTAATATCTGGTATGGCTACAGCAGCTAAAGCAATAAAACCTTCAATAAGAATAGTAGGTGTTGAACCAGAAATAGTACCATCTACTAAAGCTGCACTAGAAAAAGGAAAGGTTACTACTGTGCCAGGAGCAAAATCTTTAGCTGATGGTATATCAGTTAGTACAGTAGGAGATGAATGCTTCAAGTACATTCAAAAATATGTAGATGAAGTAGTTACAATAAGCGAAGATGAAATAGCACATGCTATGTTCCAAATAGCAGAGAGAAATAAATTGGTAGTTGAAGGTTCAGGAGCAGCACCTTTAGCAGCTTTATTAGCTAATAAAGTAAAGGGAATAGAAGGCAAAAATGTTGTTGCTCTAGTTAGTGGTGGAAATGTTGATATAGCAACTACAGCTAAAATAATAGAAAGAGAATTAGTTTTAGAGAAGAGAAGAATAAGATTTGAAGTAGAACTTCAAGATAAAGCAGGAACATTAGGTGCTTTAATATCTGAAATAGGAAAAATGGGAGGAAATGTTGTTACAGTAAGACAAAATAGTAACTGGAATGAAAAAGGACTTGAATCTGCTGATGTATCATTTGAAATTACAGTTCAATCTGCAGAACATGGTGAAGGCATATTAAAAAGTTTAAAAGACCATGGATATGCAGTAAAGTTACATCAATAAATTGTGTATAAATTTCTTCTAAAAAATTTTATAAAATTAGATTTGTTAAATAGATATCAGCCTATAGGGCTGATATTTATTTTTTGATAAAGTAATTAATATTTGCCAATGATTTTGGTTTAATGCAGAAAAACAAGTATATAAATTTACTATATATATGAGAGTATGTATAAATAAATTTAATAAGTAGCATTAGTGCATATATGCTATCATAGAATTAAGAATGTCTAAAGGTTGTATGTTCATATTTATTAATACATAAGCTTATGTTAAAAAACTTTAATATATAAATCGGAGGATATTAAAATGAATGAATTACCAGAACAAATAAATGAATTTGGAGAAAAAAGAAGAAAAGGTTTTGTAACCATAAAAAACTTAAAGGATGAAGGTAAAAAGGTGGTAGGTGTATTTTGTGCTTTTACTCCAAAAGAAGTAATTGCTGCAGCAGGAGCAATACCTATTGGAATATGTGGAACTAGTGAAGAACCAATACAGGATGCAGAAAAGCATTTACCAAGGAATTTATGTCCTCTTATAAAATCCAGTTATGGTTTTGCTATAACAAATAAATGCCCTTATACATATTTTTCGGATTTAATAGTAGGAGAAACTACCTGTGATGGAAAGAAAAAAATGTATGAAATGCTTGGAAAAATAAAAAGTGTACATGTAATGCAGTTGCCGCAGACTACAAAAGGTGAAGATTCTTATAAACTATGGAAAAATGAAATTATTAAGCTAAAAGAAAAAGTGGAAAAAGAATTTAATGTAGAGATAACAGAAGAAAATTTAAAGGATGCAATTAAACTAAAAAATATAGAGAGAGAAACTTTAAAAGAATTTTATGAATTAGGTAAGATGATGCCACCACCTATTCTAGGTATGGATATATTAAAGGTCCTTAGAGGAGCTGCTTTTAGTTATGATAAAGAGGAAGAAATAAAAACCATAAGGAATATGACAAAAAATATTAAAGAAGCTTATAAAAAAGGAGAAAACAAAGTATTAAGTTCGGCAAAAAGAATATTAGTAACAGGATGTCCTTTAGGAGAATCTACTGATAAAATAATTAATACCATAGAACAAAATGGAGGGGTAGTTGTTTGTTTCGAAAATTGTGGCGGTGTTAAAGATATAGGATTTTTAGTAGATGAAACCATAGATCCTATAGATGCGCTTACAAGTAAATATTTAAATATAGCTTGTTCTTGTATGACACCAAATGATAATAGAATAGAGTTATTATCACAGCTAATAGATGAATATAAGGTTGATGGAGTTGTAGATGTAATACTTCAAGCATGTCATACTTATAATGTAGAAACTTATAGAATAAAAGAATTTGTGACAAAAGAGAAGAATATACCATATTTAAGCATAGAAACTGATTATTCTCAAACTGATATAGGACAACTTAAAACTAGAATTGGTGCTTTTGTAGAAATGATTTAGTTTTTGTAGAAGAATAACTTATAAATGAATTATATGCTATTAAATATTAAAATAACGTTTTCAATGCGAATTGTGTTAATATGTAGTTATAAAAAGTATACTTGGAGGTAGTTATAATGGGAGATTATAGACAATTATGGACTGATTTAGGCGTGGATTTGGAAAAACATGATAAGTTATGTGCTGTGCTACCAGAACTTTATGGTGATACATATTTAAATCAAGAAGATAGACCAGAAGGTATGAATTATTTTAATTTTGTTGTTGCTGAAGTACATGGACTTAGAATACAAGAATTAGATGAACATAGAAAAAAAGGTGGAAGAGTAGTAGGTACTTTTTGCGTGTTTGTACCAGATGAAGTAATACTTGCAGCTAATGCTATTGGAGTTGGTCTTTGTGCAGGTTCACAATTTTGGATTGAGGATGGAGAAAAAGTTTTGCCAAGAAATATGTGTCCCCTTATAAAAGCATTTATGGGAGCTAAAGTTGGTGGTACATGCCCTTACTTCCAATCTTGTGATATGGTAATTGGAGAAACTACTTGTGATGGTAAGAAAAAAGCTTGGGAAGTATTAAATGATTACGTTCCAGTTCATGTTATGGATCTACCACAAATGAAAAGAACTAAGGATTATGCAATGTGGGGCAGTGAAATAAAAGATGTTATTGTAAAAATGGAAGAGCTTACAGGAAATAAGGTTACAGTGGACAGTCTTAAAGAGGCTATAAGAACAGCCAATGCTAAAAGAAGAGCATTAAAGAGATTGTACGATTTAAGAAAGTATAAGCCATCGCCAATTAGTGGGCTGGACTGCCTTTTAATATCTCAAATTGCTTTCTATGATGATCCTCATAGATTTGTTGAAAAGTTAAATGAGCTTTGTGATGAATTAGATGAAAGAGTTAAAAATTTGAAGGATCAAGGGAAAAAGAGATTAATGATAACAGGAAGTCCTATGGCATTGCCAAATTGGAAACTTCATTCTATAATTGAGGGATTAAATGCTCAAGTAGTAGTGGAAGAAACTTGTACAGGTACAAGATATTTTGAAAATGAAGTATCAGAAGAAGGAAATACTATAGATGATTTGATTAAAAATTTAGCTGATAGATATTTGAATATAAATTGTGCCTGTTTTACTCCTAATACAGGTAGAATAGATGATATAATAAAGTATTCAAAAGAATATGATGTAGACGGCGTAATAGATTTTAACTTATCTTTCTGTCATACTTATGCAGTAGAGCATAAGTCAGTGGATAAAGCATTAAAAGAAAAAAATATACCTGTTATGCATATAGAAACTGATTATTCAACAGAAGATGCTGGACAAATAAAAACAAGAGTAGAGGCTTTCCTTGAAATGATTTAAAAGGAAGGTAAGTAAGATGCAGCAAATAAGATACTATATACTATTTCCTTCACATACTGAAGGTATGAAATTAGAAAAAATATTGAAAGAACAAAAAATAAAGTATACAATAGTACCAACACCCAGACAGCTTTCAAGCTGCTGTGGTATTTCAATAATGTATAATAAAGAAGATGAAAATGAAATAAAAGATCTAATAGTTATACACAATGTGAAAACTTTAGGTATTCACTCTGTGGATAGAAAGGTAACAAATCCATACTTGTAAATAGAAAATTTTAAATGGGGAATGGGAAAGTGAGTTTTCTATTCTCCATTTTATTTAAATGGAGGTTTTTAATGTTTTACATTGGAATAGATATAGGATCAACAGCTTCAAAAGTTTGTATTTTTAATGATGATGAAATTAAAGAAACTTTTGTTTTGCCTACTGGATGGAGCAGTGTAAAAATTGCGGAAGATATAAAAGTAAGATTAAAAGAATTAAATTTAAACAAAGAGAATTGTAGAATTGTTGCTACAGGTTATGGTAGAGTTTCTGTACCTTATGCGGATAAAACTGTTACAGAAATAACATGTCATGGTAAAGGAGCATACTACATTTTAGGTGAAGATTGTACTGTTATAGATATAGGAGGACAGGATACTAAGATAATAACTGTACAGAATGGAAAAGTAACTAATTTTACAATGAATGATAAGTGTGCAGCAGGTACAGGTAGATTTTTGGAACTTATGGCAAATACTTTAGGACTTAATATAACAGAAATGTGTAAAATGTCACAGGAAGGAGACGGGGTAACAATAAGTTCTATGTGTACAGTTTTTGCAGAATCAGAGGTTATAAGTTTAATTGGAAGTGGAAAAAGGAGAGAGGATATTGCCTCAGGAGTGGTAGATTCTATTACGAGTAAGGTAAAATCATTATGTCAAAAACACTCAGATAGCTTTAATTATTTTTTAACAGGTGGATTAAGTGAAAATAAATATATAATAGAAAAATTATCTGAAAAACTTCAATTAAAAGTTAGATCTAGTGAATTAGGTAGATATGCAGGAGCTATAGGAGCAGCATTAGCAGCAAAAGATCTTAATTAAGAACTTAGCATATATAAATGATAGTATTCTAATTAGTGTTAAGGTGTATGAAAAAATAAGATGAAAAGATGTTGACTGCATATTTAGTTTATGATACAATGAACAAGATAAAAAATTAAATATAAGATTTTTTTATAACCTTTAAAACTGATACAGTGAGATCAGGAAGGCAAAGTGAGAAAAAATGTAATTGAAATTATTTGAGGAATCATGCCTTCTTTATCTTTATAAAGGAAGGCATTTTTTATACCTTTAAATTTAGCACAGAGAGGCTAAGAAGGAGGAGATATTATGTTAAAAGGTAGAAATTTAATAGACCCTATGGATTTTTCATTAGAAGAATTAGAGGAAATTTTCAAATTAGCAGATCAAATTATTGCAAGTCCGGAGGAATTTGCCCATGTTTGTCAGGGTAAGTTACTAGCCACACTATTTTATGAACCAAGTACAAGAACTAGATTCAGCTTTGAAGCAGCAATGTTAAGGCTTGGTGGTCAAATTATAGGATTTTCAGAACCAAATTCAAGTTCAGTTGCAAAAGGAGAAAGTGTAGCTGATACTATAAGAACAGTAGCATGTTATGCAGATATAGTTGCTATGAGACATCCTAAAGAAGGAGCACCTAAAGTTGCAGCTATAAATTCACCTATACCAGTTATAAATGCTGGAGACGGAGGCCATCAGCATCCAACACAAACACTTACAGATCTATTAACAATTAAGTCTATAAAAGGCAGTTTATCAAATCTAAAAATAGGTCTTTGTGGAGACTTAAAATTTGGAAGGACAGTTCATTCATTAATAAAGGCTTTGTCTAGATATGAAAATAATGAATTTGTTTTAATAGCTCCTAAAGAACTTAAAATCCCTGAATATATAATTAAAGAATTAAATAAAAACAATATAAAGTATAAAGAAGTAGAAAAGTTAGAAGATGTTATTGGAGAATTAGATATACTTTATATGACAAGAGTTCAAAAAGAAAGATTCTTTAATGAAGAAGATTATATAAGACTTAAAGATAGTTATATATTAGATGAGCTAAAAATGTCTAAGGCATCAAAAGATATGATAGTTCTGCACCCTCTTCCAAGAGTTAATGAAATATCTTATGAAGTAGATGAGGATCCTAGAGCATGTTATTTTAAACAAGCTAAATATGGAATGTACGTAAGAATGGCATTAATTGCTAAACTCTTAGGTGTTAAATAGGGTTGAAGGGGGAAAATATAATATGTTAACAATAAATAGTGTGAAAAATGGTATAGTAATTGATCATATAAAGGCTGGACATGGAATAAAAATATTTAATTACTTAGGTTTAGATAATGTAGACTATTCAGTTGCATTAATAATGAATGCAGAAAGTAAGAAGTGTGGGAAGAAAGATATAATAAAAATAGAGAATATTTTAGAATTAGATCTTAAAGTTTTAGGCTTTATAGATCCTAATATAACTATAGATATAATAGAAAATGAAACTATAAAAGAAAAAATAAAATTAAAGCTGCCTGAAAAGGTTGAAAACATAATAAAATGTAAAAATCCAAGATGTATAACTTCTGTAGAAAGAAATTTAACTCATGTATTTCATTTAGTTGATGAAGAACATGGTGAGTACAGATGTTTATATTGTGACGAAACCTACAAAGTTTCAGATATGTAGAACTGCATACAGTTTATAAGTTTATGGTTCACAGCTAATGTATTAGCTGTGAACTTAAAACTGTATACCTTAAGCTGAAAGAGAGGGGATATTTATATGGAACTGTTAATAAAAAACGCAAAAATAGTAGATTGGTCACAAAGTTTTATTGGAGATGTTTATATAAATAAAGGTGTAATTTGGGAAATAGGTAAAAGCTTAAATAATAATTGTGAAACTATAGATGCTAAGGGGTTAACCTTATTACCATCTTTTATAGATTTACATGTACATTTTAGAGAACCTGGTTTCACAAATAAAGAAGATATCGAAAGCGGAAGCTTAGCTGCAGCTAAAGGTGGATATACTATGGTAAATCTTATGGCTAATACTAAACCTGTATGTAGCAATATGGATACTATAAATTATGTTTTGAATAGAGCTAAAGAAGTAGGAATTATAGATGTTCATCAGGTAGCAAGTATAACAAATAATTTTGATGGAAGAGATATAAGTCATTTAGATAATTTACATTCTTCTGTAAAAATCATATCAGAAGATGGAAATGACGTAATGGATAGCAAAGTTATGCTTAATGCAATGGCTAAAGCAAAGGAAAAAGACAAAATTGTTATGTGTCATTGTGAGGAACATTTACTTAGTAAAGTAGATACAAGGTTATCAGAAAATACAATGACCTGGAGAAATATATCACTAGCAAAATTTACAGGTTGTGCAGTTCACATAGCGCATGTAAGTACAAAGGAGTCTATGGAGTATATAATAGAAGCTAAAAAGAATGGTATTAATGTAACTTGTGAAGTTACACCACACCATATAGCACTTACGAATAATAACTATAGAGTTAATCCACCTATTAGAGAAAAAGAAGATGTGGAATTTTTAATAAAGGCTATAGAAGAGGGCTGGGTAGATGCTGTGAGTACAGATCATGCCCCTCATACTGCGGAGGATAAGAAAAATGGTTCACCTGGAATATCGGGTATAGAAACAGCTTTCGCAGTATGTCATACAAAGCTTGTTAAAGAAAGAGGAATAAGTTTAAGTAAGCTTTCAGAAATAATGTCTAAAAATCCAGCTCATATAATGGATGTTAAAAAAGGCCAGATAAAAATAGGATACGATGCAGATTTAGTTTTAGTAGATACAGAAAAACAATATAATATATGTTCTGATGCTTTTAGATCAAAAGGTAAAAATACACCTTTTGAAGGAAAAGAAGTTTATGGAAGTGTGGTAAGAACATTAAAGGCTGGAAAAACAATATTTAACCAAATATAAAAAGTCCAGTAAATGGGAAATGGAGCTGTGATTAATGATAATAGATAGATTATATGAAAGTGTAGAAAAAAAGGGCCATGTGTGTGTTGGTATAGATACTGACATAGAATATATTCCTAAATGGGTAATGGATAAAAATAATTCAATAGAAGATGCTATTTTTGAATATAATAAAAATATAATAGATGCAACTTTAGATATAGCTAGCTGTTATAAAGTTCAAATAGCATATTATGAAGCATTAGGTATATCAGGATTAATGGTTTATAAGAAAACTCTTGAATATATAAGAAATAAAAAAGCTATAGTAATTGCAGATATAAAAAGAGGAGACATAGCTAAAACAGCTGAGATGTATGCTAAAGCACACTTTGAAGGTGATTTTGAAAGTGATTTTTTAACTCTAAATCCATATATGGGTTTAGATGGAATTGAGCCTTACTTACCTTATGTAAAGAATAAAGAAAAAGGTTTGTTTTTATTAGTTAGAACATCCAATAAAGGTGCTGAAGATATACAGTATATAGATACAAAGAAAGAAGAAAAGGTTTATAGTGTAGTAGGCGAAAAAATACAACAAATAGGCAATGAATGTATGGGAAGTTGTGGGTATAGTTCTATAGGCGGAGTTGTAGGCTGCACCCATGTAGAAGAAGGAATAAAACTTAGATCTGATTTAAATAAGATGTTTTTTCTTATACCTGGTTATGGGGCACAGGGAGGAAAGGCTGAAGATGTAGCTCTTTATCTTAAAGAAGGTAATGGTGGAGTAGTTAATTCTTCAAGAGGAATATTGCTTGCTTATAAAAAGGTGGAGAATGGAGAAAAGAATTATGCACAATATGCAAGAGAAGAAGCTATAAGAATGAGAGACGATATACTTAGCAAATTGAATGTTAATAACTAAAATAATATGCAATAATCATTTTAGGAACGGAGAATGATTTATGGAAAATATAAAAATGAATTATTCAACTGAAAAAGTTTATGAAAATGTTGAGATAGAAGATGGAATATACAAATTAACTATTAAGGGAAACTTTAATGGAAAGCCTGGTCAGTTTTATATGTTAAGAAGTTGGAATAGAGAACCTCTTTTATCAAGACCTATAAGCATAAATCATATAGATAAAGAAAAAATAGTTTTTTTATATCAGGTAGTTGGTGAAGGAACTGAAACTTTAAGTAGACTAAAGAAGTTTGAAGATGTGGAAATAATGGGACCATTAGGAAATGGATTTGATATAGATAATATAAAAGGAAAAGTAGCTATAGTTTCAGGAGGTATAGGAACTGCTCCTATGCAGTATGTAGCGGAAACACTTAAAGAGTGCAGCATAGATTTATATGCAGGCTTTAGAGATAAAAGTTATATTATTGATGAATTTAAGCAAGCTGTTGAAAATATAAAAATATCTACGGAAACTGGAAGAGAAGGATATAAGGGGTATATAACAGATATATTTAAGCCTGAACTTTATGATGTAGTGTTGTGCTGTGGACCAGAAGTTATGATGAATAAAGTAGCTAAGTTATGCAAAGATAAAAGCATAAAAGTATATATTTCCATGGAAAAGCATATGGCATGTGGAGTAGGAGCATGCTTAGTATGTACTTGTAAGACAAAACATGGAAACAAAAGAACCTGTAAGGATGGTCCAGTGTTTTTAGGAGAAGAAATTTTATAGAGTTGACAAAGGACAGAGGACAGAGGACAGTGAAGGTGAGTTTTCCTCCTTACGTCAGAAAACTAATTTATTTTAAATCTTATTTTGCTAACGCAAAACAATTTTGGAATTTATATACGTCAGCAATGTTTCGCTTTAGCGAAACGATCTATCCAAAACTTAATTAAAGATTTTTCGTAGTGTAACGGAGAAAAATCCTCCTTCACTGTCCTCTGTCAATTGTCCTTTGTCCTCTGAAAAAGTTGTGTCGCAATGTGCTCATAAGTAGAAATTTTGTATGTATGAAAGTTGAGTTATTAGTTAATAGTTGAGAATGGAGAATTAAGATGAATGTGAATATATGTGGAGTAGATTTGAAAAATCCAGTTATTGCTGCATCAGGTACTTTTGGATTTGGTGAGGAATATGCTAACTTTTATGATGTGTCAAAATTAGGAGCAATATGTACTAAAGGTCTTACACTAAATCCAAAGGAAGGAAATGATGGTGTAAGAGTTTGTGAAACAAGAAGTGGTATGTTAAATAGTGTAGGACTTCAAAATCCAGGGGTTGATCATTTTATACAGTACGAACTTGAAAATATGAAAAAAATTGATACTGTTATAATAGCCAATTTAGGTGGAGCATCTGTTGAAGATTATATAAATGGTGTAGAAAAGCTGAATAATACAGATATAGACATGTTAGAACTTAATATATCCTGTCCTAATGTTAAATCAGGAGGAATGGCTTTTGGTATTAAGTCAAAAGTTGCTTATGAAGTAGTACACGAAGTTAAAAAGGCTTGTAAAAAACCTTTGATAGTAAAGCTTTCTCCTAATGCAGAAGATATAGTAGATATGGCTTGTAAGTGTTGTGAAGCAGGAGCGGATTCAATATCACTTGTGAATACTTTTAAAGGCATGGCTATAGATATTAACAAAAGAAAACCTGTATTTGATAATATATCAGCAGGGCTTTCAGGACCAGCAATAAAACCTATAGCACTTAGAATGGTTTATGAAGTTAGCAAAGCAGTAAATGTTCCAGTAGTAGGACTTGGAGGAATAAGCAGCTTTAAGGATGCTATAGAATTTATTATGGCAGGAGCCAGTGCAGTTCAAGTTGGAACAGCAAACTTTATAAAACCAGATATATGTTTGGATATTATAAATGGAATAGAAAGCTATATGAAAAAAGAGAATATAAAAGACTTAAGTGAAATAAGAGGAATTATATAGAATTCAATATAATGGAGGAATTTATAATGGAAAATACAGATAAAATGGTTATAGATACATTAAAGGAAGTAGGAGCACTTCTAGAGGGACATTTTCTTTTATCATCAGGAAAACATAGTGATAGATACTGTCAGTGTGCAAAATTATTACAATATCCTGATAAGGCTGAAAAAGTTTTAAAAGTAGTTGCAGATAAGCTTAAAAATGTAGACTTTGATATTATAGTAGGACCAGCTATGGGAGGAGTAGTTGTATCTTATGAATTGGCAAGACAAACAGGAAAACCTGGAATATTTGCTGAAAGACAAGATGGAGCTATGACTATAAGAAGAGGCTTTGAAATAAAGAAAGGTCAGAAGGCTATAATATCAGAAGATGTTATAACTACTGGTAAATCATTCTTAGAAGTAGCTGAAATTATAAAGGGTTTAGGCGGCGAAGTAGTTGGAATAAGTTGTATAGTAGATAGAAGAGCAGAAGGGGTAGAAATAGAGTACCCTTTGTATAGTGCTGTAAAATTACAAATTGAAAGTTATGACAAAGAAGAATGTCCTATGTGTAAACAGGGCACTCCATATGTAAAACCTGGCAGCAGGAATATTAAATAGCTAAGTATTTTTCTTTATATATATTTTTATTTTAGACCTCAAACTATTAAAGTTTGGGGTCTGTTTTTATGTTATGCAAAAATTTTAATTAAATAAAATCATAATAGCATTTTTATTTATAAGCTTTTATTGACAACAAATCGGTGGTGTGATATTCTATGTGTAAATATTAATGAATATGAATAAAAATAAATAACTGTTGATGTCTTAACTAATAAAAGGTGAGTTTAACTTATGAAAGGCGAAAAGCAAAGATTTATTTTATGTATAATTTATGTATAAACACTAATTCTAAAGTGAAAAAATTTAATCCTTCTGCCATATGCAGGAGGTTTTATTTATAAAAAAGTGTAGAGGAGTATATAAAAATGAATGGATTATTGTATTTAGAAGATGGCAGTATATATGAAGGAAAAGGATTTGGTAAGAGTGGAACTTCTGTAGGAGAGCTTGTTTTTAATACTTCTATAACAGGATATCAGGAAATACTTACAGACCCATCTTACGCAGGACAGGTAATAACAATGACTTATCCCCTAATAGGAAACTATGGAGTAAATAGTTTTGAAGATGAGTCTTATAAAATACATGCAAAAGGTTTGATTGTTAAAAGCATATCCAATAATCCATCTAATTATTTAAGTGAAAATACTGTAGATGAAATGCTTAGAAAGATGAATGTAGTTGGAGTATATGATTTAGATACAAGAAGTATAACTAAAAAGGTAAGAAGCAAAGGGGCTATGAAATGTGTAATATCAACAAAAGAATTAAATAAGAAACAGCTTAGTGAATATTTAAATGAAGCAGAACTTGGAGAAAATTTTATGGAAGAGGTTAGTACAAAACAACCTATTCATATAGCAGGAAAAGGAGCTAAGGTTGCTGTTATAGATTTTGGAGTAAAGTCAAATATAATAGAAAATTTAAAACATAGAGAATGTGATATAACAATATTACCTTATAATACACCTTATGAAGAAATAGTAAAACTTAATCCACAAGGAATTCTTTTAAGTAATGGACCTGGAGATCCTAAAGCAGTAAAAGAAGGAATAAATTTAATTAAAGATGTGATAAATAAGTATCCAGTATTCGGAATATGTTTAGGCCATCAAATGTTAGCTTTAGCAGTTGGTGGAGATACTTACAAGATGAAGTATGGTCATAGAGGTGGAAATCATGGGGTTTATGATATAGAAAAGGATAGAGCATATATAACATCGCAAAATCACGGTTATGCAGTTGATACTGAAAGTGTAAAAGAAAAGATGATTATAACTCATATTAATTTAAATGATAATACAGTAGAAGGTATGAGACATAAAGAACTTCCTGTATTTTCTGTGCAGTTTCATCCAGAAGGAGCACCAGGACCACAAGATTCAGCATATTTGTTTGATAAATTTATAGAATCAATGAATGAGTAATTAAAGGTTGCAAAACAGGAGGTAGAAATAATGGCTTTAGATAAAAATTTAAAAAAGGTTTTAATATTAGGATCAGGTCCAATAATAATAGGTCAGGCTGCTGAATTTGATTATTCGGGAACTCAAGCTTGCAAAGCTATAAAAGAAGAAGGAATAGAAACTATACTTATAAATAGTAATCCAGCAACAATAATGACAGATAGTAATATAGCAGATAAAGTTTATATAGAACCCTTAAATTTAGAATGTGTAAGGAAAATAATAAAGAGAGAAAAACCAGATGGAATTTTAGCAGGTTTTGGAGGACAAACTGCTTTAAATCTTGCTATGGAATTAAAAGAAAATGGTGTACTGGATGAATATGAAGTAAAGCTATTAGGAATAAATAGTGAAGCTATAAAAAAAGCAGAGGATAGAGAAGAATTTAAAAAATTAATGATAGAAACTAATCAACCTATACCTATGAGTATTATAGCTACTAATGTAGATGAATGTGTGGATTTTGTAAATAAATATGGCTTTCCAGTAATAATAAGACCTGCATATACACTTGGAGGAACTGGCGGTGGAATAGCTGAAAACATGGCTGAACTTTTAGAAATATGTGATTTAGGAATAAAAATGAGTCCTATAGGTCAAATACTTTTAGAACAAAGTGTAGCAGGATGGAAAGAGCTTGAATATGAGGTTATAAGAGATGGAAAAGATAACTGTATAATCATATGTAACATGGAAAATATAGATCCTGTAGGTATACATACAGGTGATAGTATAGTAGTAGCACCTTCACAAACTTTAAGAGATAAAGAATATCATATGCTTAGAAAAGCAGCTATAGATATAATAAGAAGTCTTAAAATAGAAGGCGGATGTAATATACAATTTGCATTAGATACAGAAAGTAGTAATTACGTTGTAATAGAAGTTAATCCTAGGGTTAGCCGTTCCAGCGCATTGGCTTCAAAAGCTACAGGGTATCCTATAGCGAAAATAGCATCGAAAATAGCTATTGGATATAGTTTAGATGAATTGAAAAATTATGTTACTGGAACTTCTAGTGCTTGTTTTGAGCCAACTTTAGATTATGTAGTAACAAAAATACCAAAGTGGCCTTTTGATAAGTTTAGCAAAGCAGAGAGAATGTTAGGAACTCAAATGAAGGCTACAGGAGAAGTAATGGCAATAAGCAGAAACTTTGAAAGTTCTTTATTAAAAGCTGTAACATCATTAGATGGAAAGTTCTCTACTTTAAAGATTGACAAGATGGAACAAATGACTATAGATGAACTTATAGAAAAGATAAAAATGCAGGATGACCAAAGAATATTTGCTGTAACAGAGGCTTTAAGAAAAGGAGTTACTGTAGAAGAACTGCATAATATAACTAAAATAGATAGGTGGTTTTTAAATGGCATAAATAATATTGTCATTATGGAAAATAGATTGAGAATAGAAGAAATGAATGCCACTCTTTTATATGATGCAGAAGCTATGGGATTTATAGAAGAAGAAATATATAGGATTTCTGGATCATCTAAAGAACAGGTAGATGATTTAAGGGTTAAAAATAATATATATCCAGTATATAAAATGGTTGATACTTGTAGTGGAGAATTTGAAGCACAAACACCTTATTATTATTCATGCTATGAGGATGAGGATGAAAATATAATAACTGATGATAAAAAGGTATTAGTAATAGGTTCAGGACCTATAAGGATAGGACAGGGAATAGAATTTGATTACTGCTGTGTACATGGTGTATGGGCTATAAAGGAAGCTGGGCATAAAGCAATAATAATAAATAATAATCCTGAAACAGTAAGTACTGATTTTGATACAGCAGATAAGCTTTATTTTGAACCACTTCACATTGATGATGTAATGAACATTGTTAACAAAGAAAAGGTAGAAGGTGTTATAGTTCAGCTTGGTGGACAGACATCTATAAATTTAGCACAAAAACTTTATGAAAAGGGTGTGAAGATATTAGGAAGTTCTTTTGAAGCTATAGATCTTGCAGAAGATAGAGATAAGTTTAGAAGGTTTTTACAGGAACTTAATATTCCATCACCAACGGGAGCAGCAGTTACAAATATAGAGGAAGCTTATAAGGTAGTAGAGGAGCTTCAATATCCAGTAGTAGTTAGACCTTCATATGTAATTGGAGGACGTGCTATGGAAGTTGTATATGACAAAAAAGGACTTACAAAATATATGAATGAGGCAGTTCAGCTTTCAACAGATCATACCATTCTTATAGATAGATATGTTAAAGGAACAGAAATAGAAGTTGATGCTATATGTGATGGCGAGAATATATTAATGCCAGGAATAATGGAGCATGTTGAAAGAACAGGAGTACATTCAGGAGATAGTATAACAGTATATCCTTATATCACTTTAAAAGAAGCAACAATAAATACATTAATTGAATATACAAAAAAAATAGCGAAGAATATGAACATAATAGGGCTTGTCAATATACAATATGTATTTGATGGAAACAATGTATATGTAATAGAAGTTAATCCTAGAGCATCAAGAACAGTACCTATACTTAGCAAAGTTACAGGAGTTCCAATGGTTAAAATAGCTGTAGAAGTTATGCTAGGGAAAAAATTAAGTGAGCTTAATTATGGTACAGGTCTTTTAAAGAACAAAGATTTATTTGCTGTAAAAGTACCTGTTTTTTCAGGAGAAAAGTTAGCTGATGCAGATATGTATTTAGGACCAGAAATGAAATCTACAGGAGAAGTACTTGGAGTAGACAATACTTTAAGTAAAGCTATATATAAGGGATTTAGTGCATCTGGTGTGAATATAGTTACAGAAGGAAGTGCGTATGTATCACTAAAAGACGTGGATAAAAAAGAAGGAATAGAAATAATAAAGGATTACTTAAATTTAGGATTTGATTTTTATGCTTCAGAAGGAACGGGGGAGTATTTAAAGGAGAATGGGATAGACTGTGAAGTAATAAATATGGATCAAGTTTCAGAACTAATAGTAGAAGGAAAAATAAATATGCTTATAAATACTCCAACTAGAGGTAACAATCCTGAAAGTGAAGGATTTAAACTAAGACGTAAGGCTGCAGAATACAAAGTACCAGTGTTTACATGTATAGATACTGCAAAAGTATTTTTGACAGCTGTGAATATTAAGAAAAATGATGAAGAAGTAGATTATATGAGTATGTCAGAATATTTAAATTAACAGGGAGGGGTATCGGGCAAGAATCTGAATTTATAGAATTTAGAATAATGTTAAGTTTAGCTCTTATTTAGAAGCCGTGAAAGTAGGGCGTAGTGCCCTGTTTTCACGGCTTTTGGTACATATAAATAAGATATGATTCTTAAAATTGTATTTCAAAATAAGCAATTTGGTAGGCAATTTCAATTTTGAATTTTGAGACATATTGAGGTTGTATTATTAATAACAAAAAATTATTATTATTATTTAAACTTTTGAGTTATAATAAATAATGAAGTGTTATGGTATAATAAGAAAATGTAAATACATTTTAAATATTTTATGTAGGAGGAATTGAAGGTGGCAAAACCAAGTATATTTAGTAAGGATTATGAAAAAAAGATGAGAAGAAGAAGGAAAACAATCACCTTCATTGTTGTTATATCTGCTATTGTAGTAGTATTCATAGGAATATATATCCAAGGAATATTTAAGGATTTAAGCAAGGATAACAATGTAGTTAAAAACACTGCTACAAATCAGACTAATCAAGATGAAAAAACAAAAAAACAAGTAGAAGCACCTGCTAAGAAAGAACAGAAACAAGAAAAATCAGAAGGCTATGCAATTAATTTAAGTAATGGCAAAAGTGTAAATGCTGTATATGAAACTAAAAATGGCGATAAGATATTTAAGGAATTATCACCAGCAGGAACTAATACAGTTTATAGCATAAGTCCGTCAGGTAAAAATATGATAGTTTATGATGAGAAAGTTCAGGGTATTATACTTATAGATATAAATGGAAATAAACAAGATTTAAGTAATATGCAGTATACTGCAAGTAATGGAACAGTAATAACAAGAGATGCTCAAATTTCATCTCAGTCTAATTATGTATGGTGTTCCTCCCCAAAATTTATAGATGAAAATAACATTGCTTATATAAGTCAGCTTCCATGGCTTGGAAAATCCACAAAGTATGTTTGGATTGAAACAATAGCAAACAAAAATCATGTTCTTGTTCAAGGTATTGAGGGAGAAGATGTAAAGCTAGATAAAATAACAGATAAAGGATTAACAGTAATTTCAGATGGCAAGACTGTATATTTAACGCCTGATGGAAGTGTTAGTGAATAATTTTGGAGGACATAATGGAAATAGGAATATCATCAGCTAGTTTTTATCCTAATCTTAATACTGAAGACAGTATTAGTTTTATGAGTAACTTAGGATTTAAAAGCGGCGAAATATTTTTGAACAGTCCAAGTGAATATGAAGAGGATTTTATAAAAAGAATTTTAGAACAAAAATTAAAATATGATTTTAAAATTCATTCAGTTCATTGTCTATCCTCAGCTTTTGAACCATATCTTTTTGATGATTATAAAAGAAGAAGAGATGATATGCTGTTATGTTTTAAGAAAATATGCAGGGCGGCAAAGCTGTTAGGGGCTAAATGTTATACATTTCACGGAATGAGATGGAAGAATATAAATGATTTAAATTATAAGTTTATATTAGAAATATATAATCAATTAACATATTTAGCTATGGAAGAAGGTATAAAGCTTGCTCAAGAAAATGTATCCTGGTGCATGTCATCAAATTTAAGCTTTTTAAATAAGATAAAAGACAATGTAAAATATCCTATACATTTTACATTAGACATAAAGCAGGCCTATAAGGCACATGTGCCTCCAGAAAAATATATAGATGTAATGGGGAGTCTTATAGCCAATTTTCATGTAAATGATAGGGATGATAATAATATTTGTTTATTGCCTGGAAAAGGTGAAGTAAATTTTAAAAAAATATCTTGTAAATTAAAGGAAATAGGTTATAATGAAATAGGAATTATTGAAGTGTATAGTAATAACTATGATAATTATGATGAAATTAAAAATTCAAAGGAATTTTTAATAAGTCAAGTATAAATTAAAAAATAATTGTAAAATTTATATTTTTAGGTATATAATTATAATACAGAAATTTAAATTTTAAATATTAAATAACTCATAACATTAATTGAATGTATGTTAATACTTTAAAATGTATGTTATAATGTTGTGGTTAACATAAGCACGTATGGTGATTAGGAGGAATAGTGTAATGAATGCTAAAGTAGAAAAAATAGAAAATAATGTTGTAAAATTAGAAATAACAGTAGAGGCAGAAAAATTTAATGGGGCTATTAAAAAGGCATTTAATAAAAATGCTAAAAAGTTTAATATACCAGGATTTAGAAAAGGTAAAGCTCCAATGAATATAATAGAGAAGTATTATGGAAAGAATGTATTTTATGAAGATGCTATAAACTTCTGCTGTGATGATACATATCCACAAGCTTTAAAGGAAAATGACATAAAGCCAGTTGATTATCCACAGATAGACATAGTTCAAATAGAAGAAGGAAAAGATTTCATATATACAGCAAAAGTTACTGTTGTACCTGAAGTAAAACTTGGAGATTATAAAGGCATCGAAGTTAAGAAAAATGTATATGAAGTAAAAGAAGAAGAATTAGAAAATGAATTAAAAGCAATGCAACAAAAAAATGCAAGAATTGAAACAAAAGAAGAAGGATCAATCGAAAAAGGAAACTTAGCAGTTATAGACTTTAAAGGCTTTGTAGATAATAAAGCATTTGAAGGTGGAGAAGGAAAAGATTATGAATTAGAAATTGGTTCAGGTACATTCATAGATAACTTTGAAGATCAGTTAGTAGGTTTAAATAAAGGGGATGAAAAAGATGTTGTTGTTACATTCCCAGAACAATATGGTAAAGAAGAGTTAAATGGTAAAGAAGCAACTTTCAAAGTTACTGTTAAAGATATAAAGATAAAAGAATTACCAGCATTAGATGATGAATTTGCAAAAGAAGTATCAGAATTTGATACATTAAGTGAATTAAAAGAAGACTTAAAGAAGAAAATGGAAGAAGCAAATGAATTAAGAACTAAAAGAGAATATGAAGAAGCAGTTATTGATGCAGTATGTGCAAATGCAACAATAGATATTCCTAAAGTTATGATAGATAAAGAAATTGACAATATGTTAAAAGACTTAGAAATGAGATTAAAGTATCAAGGATTAGATCTTCAAACATATTATCAATATACAAACAATACAGAAGAAAAAGTTAGAGAATATATGAGAGAAACTGCAGAGAAGAGAGTAAAGACTGACTTAACTATTGAAGAAATATCAAAAGTAGAAAAAGTTGAGCCAACAGAAGAAGAACTTGCAATTAAAGCAACAGAAATGGCAAAACAATATGGAACTAAAGATATAGAAAAAACATCAAAATTAATCCTAGATTCACAGAAAAGTTATTTAAAACTTGATGTAATCAATGAAAAAGTAATAAAGATGTTAGTAGACAATAGTAAAGCAATAGCATAATATGTTAAAAGGATTAATTGCCAGGAGTTTTTCTGGCAATTAATTTTAAATTTAATAAATTTTTTTAATTTTAAATGGGTGAAATCATTATTAGGATTCAAAAAGGAGGAGAGAGTTATGAGTTTAGTACCAGTTGTTGTAGAACAAACTAATAGAGGAGAACGATCTTACGATATTTATTCTAGACTTTTGAAAGATAGAGTGGTAATGTTAACTGAAGAAGTTAATGATGTAACTGCAAGTCTTGTAGTTGCACAGTTACTTTTTTTAGAGGCTGAAGATCCTGACAAGGATATATATTTATACATAAATAGCCCAGGAGGATCAATAACAGCTGGAATGGCAATTTATGATACAATGCAATATATTAAACCGGACGTATCCACAATATGTATAGGAATGGCTGCTTCAATGGGAGCTTTCTTATTAAATGCAGGTGCAAAAGGAAAAAGAGTTGCACTTCCAAATGCAGAAATAATGATACATCAGCCACTAGGTGGATTCCAAGGTCAAGCAACAGATATAAGTATTCATGCTGAAAGAATACTAAAAATAAAGAAAAAGTTAAATACTATATTTAGTGAAAGAACAGGTCAGCCATTAGAAAAGATAGAACAAGATACAGAAAGAGATAATTTTATGTCAGCAGAAGAAGCTAAAGAATATGGACTTATAGACGAAATTATGGTAAAGAAGAAATAACCTTATAGAGAGGTGTAGAGATGGCCAAAATTGATGATAAAAAGCAATTAAAATGTTCATTTTGTGGAAAAACTCAAGATCAAGTTAGAAGATTAATAGCAGGACCAGGTGTATATATTTGTGATGAATGTATAGAACTTTGTTCAGAGATAATAACTGATGATTTTGAAGAAGATACTCAAGTAGATATGAGCTCACTTCCAAAACCAATAGAAATAAAAAATTATCTTGACCAATATGTAATAGGTCAAAGTGAAGCAAAAAAATCTCTTGCAGTAGCAGTTTATAATCATTATAAGAGAATAAATTCAAATGCAAATAATGAAGATGTAGAATTACAAAAAAGTAATATTTTATTGCTTGGACCTACAGGTTCAGGAAAAACTCTTTTAGCTCAAACTTTAGCTAAGTTTTTAAATGTTCCATTTGCAATTGCAGATGCTACAACTTTAACTGAAGCTGGTTATGTAGGTGAAGATGTTGAAAATATACTTTTAAAGCTTATTCAGAATTCTGATTATGATATAGAAAGAGCAGAAAGAGGAATTGTATATATAGATGAAATTGATAAGATTGCTAGAAAGTCTGAAAATCCATCTATAACAAGAGATGTATCTGGAGAAGGAGTACAACAAGCATTATTAAAAATACTTGAAGGTACAGTAGCTTCAGTGCCACCTCAAGGTGGCAGAAAGCATCCACACCAAGAGTTTATACAAATAAATACTACTAACATATTATTTATTTGTGGTGGTGCCTTTGATGGAATTGATAAAATTATTGAGGGCAGAACAAGAGTAAGTACTTTGGGATTTGGAGCTGAAATACAATCCAAAAAAGAAAAAGATATAGGAAAGCTTTTACAAGAAATAATGCCAGGAGATCTTTTAAAGTTTGGTCTTATTCCTGAATTTGTAGGAAGACTTCCTATAGTAGTAACTCTTGATGCATTGGATAAGAATGCGTTAATTAGCATATTAAAAGAGCCTAAAAATGCACTTGTTAAGCAGTATAAGAGGCTTTTTGAAATTGACAATGTTGAGCTTGAGTTTAAAGAAGAAGCTTTAGAAGCCATAGCAAATGAAGCATTTAAACGTAATACAGGTGCTAGAGGCTTAAGGGCTATAATTGAAGATACAATGAAGGATATAATGTTTGATATTCCTTCAAGAGAAGAAATTGCTAAAGTAGTAATAAATAAAGATACTATTGAAACAAAAAAGCCAGAGCTTATTAATGCAGAAGGAGATAAAAGAACTCCTATAAAAGTAAAAAAATCTAGATCGAGAAAAGGATCAGAAAGTGCATAATAGCACTATAGAAGAGTACTGTTTTTTATATTCAGTACTCTTTTTTTGTTTTAAATAAATTTTAATTAATAATTGGTAAAAAATTTATTATATAAGCTTTTTATAGAATATACAAAATGAAAAATGTGCATAATATGAAAGTAAAAGTAACCATGAATAGAATGATAATATTCTAACAGATAATTAAGGAATAAAGTAGCGGAGAGAGGTTTTTAGTAATGATGTACACTTTAATGATTATTGAAATGATATTTACTGTAGTTATGGGGCTTTATTTTTTCAATGCACTAAAAGGTCAAAAGTCAAATAGGATAGTTGTGGATAGAGAAAATAAAAAGGAAATGGAAAACTTAAAAAAACTACGAAGCATAAAGCTTACAGAACCTCTTACAGAAAGAAGTAGACCGTCAAGCTTTAGCGAAATTATAGGTCAAGAAAAAGGAATAAAGGCACTTCAAGCAGCACTTTGCGGTCCAAATCCGCAGCATGTAATAATATATGGACCACCTGGAGTTGGAAAAACAGCTGCAGCTAGATTAGTACTACAGTATGCTAAGAATAAAAGCTATTCGCCTTTCACTGGAATTTCAAAGTTCATAGAAATAGATGCTACCACTATAAGATTTGATGACAGAGGAATAGCTGATCCACTTATAGGTTCTGTGCATGATCCTATCTATCAGGGTGCAGGACCATTAGGGGTTGCTGGTATACCACAACCTAAACCAGGAGCAGTTACAAAAGCTCATGGAGGTATATTGTTTATTGATGAGATAGGAGAACTACATCCTATAGAAATGAATAAACTTTTAAAAGTATTAGAAGATAGAAAGGTTTTCTTAGATAGTTCATATTACAGTTCATCAGATGCTAATATGCCAACTTATATCAAAGATGTTTTCGATAATGGCCTTCCAGCTGACTTTAGACTTGTTGGGGCAACCACAAGGAATCCGGAAGAAATCACTCCAGCGTTAAGATCTAGGTGTGTTGAGGTGTTTTTTAGAGCGCTTACTCCAGAAGAAATTGAAACTATAGCTCTTAATTCTATAAAAAAGATAGGGTTTACTATAGAGGATAAAGCATGCAACATGATAGGGAAATATTGTCAAAATGGTAGAGATGCTGTAAATTTAATTCAATTAGCTTCAGGTATAGCACTAAATGAGGACAGAAATAATATTACAATAGAAGATGTGGAATGGGTAATTGAAAATGGACAGTATTCGCCAAGATTTGAAAAAACAATAAGTGATAAGCCTTCTGTGGGCTATGTTAATGGTTTAGCTGTTTATGGGTCCAATATTGGAGCTGTAATGGAAATAGAGGCCACAGCTAAAAAAAGCAGCATTAGAAAAGGAATATTAAAAATAACAGGTATTGTGGAAGAAGAAGAAATAAGCAGTCAAAATAGAAAAATGATAAGAACTAGTACTGCTAGATGTTCTGTAGAAAATGTAATTACTGTTATTGAAAGAAATTTTGGATTAAACTGTGATGAATACGATATACATATAAACTTTTCAGGTGGTGCACCAGTAGATGGACCATCTGCAGGTATAAGTATTGCTGTAGCAGTGTATAGCGCTATAAATAATGTTGCTGTAAACAATGAGGTGGCAATGACAGGAGAATTGTCTATACATGGAGATGTTAAAGCCGTTGGTGGAGTGAGTGCAAAAGTTCAGGCAGCTAAAAAAGCAGGTGCTAAAGTTGTTATAATACCAAGTGAAAATTGGCAGGAGAATTTTTCAAAGCTAGAAGGAATGAAAGTTATACCAGTTAAAAACATAAAAGAAGTAATAAAAATTTCATTAACAAAAGGAAAAGAAAAGTCTAAGTGCATAAATAATAATACGGATGTATTGGCAGCAGAATCGTTAAAAGCGTAAAAATCTAAGAGTATTTTAATGCTAAATTGTTTTTTTCATTAAAATACTTTTTTATATGGTTTTTAATATAAAAAATATAGAGTATTAGCACAGGTAACTAAAAAAATTAAACAAGTTAAATAGAATAATTGAAAAAAAGCTATTTTATGGGTATAATATATTAGTCTAATTATATATTAAATTATATTTATAGATATACAATATCATAATTAAGTTTTGTTAGTTGAGTTAATCAAAGTTAGAGTTTAGTTTTGATTTTATAGTGAAATTAAGATTTTGAAGTTGAATGTCTATAGTGTATGACAAATTTTTAAAAGTGAGGGGAGAAATAATGAATAAAACTTTAGAAGTTCTTCCTCTAATTCCATTAAGAGGCATTACTGTATTTCCATACATGGTTTTACATTTTGATGTAGGTAGGGAAAAATCTATAGTTGCTATTGAAGAAGCAATGCTTAATGAACAAAAAGTATTCTTAGCTGCTCAGAAGGAAGCTAAAATTGAAGAACCTGAAGAAGAAGATATATTTGTAATGGGAACTATTTGTAATATAAAACAAATTCTTAAGTTGCCAGGTGATACTATAAGGGTACTAGTAGAAGGGGAAAGTAGAGGAAAATTAGAAAGCTATGTTGAAAAAGAACCATTTTTAAAAGTTAAGGTAGAAAAGTTAACGGATGAGGATGGTATTAAGGATAACAAGTGTGAAGCGCTTGTTCGTTCAATTAGAAAAAATTTTGATGAGTACATAAAGCTATCAGGAACTATACCACTAGATACTATAGTTTCATTAGAAGAATTAAATAATCCAGGAAGACTTGCAGATGTTATAAGTTCTTATCTTATGCTTAAACAAGAAAAAAAGCAGGAACTTTTGAATTCTTATGAAGTAGAGGAAAGACTCCAAAAGCTTTTAGATATATTAGTTAATGAAGTTGATGTATTAAAGATAGAGAGAAAAATAGGGATAAAGGTAAAGAATAAAATTGATAAGGTACAAAAAGAATACTATCTAAAGGAACAATTAAAAGCTATACAAGAGGAACTTGGAGAAGAAGACGAAGATAAAAAAGAGATAACTAAATATAAAAACAAAATAAGTAAAGCAAAACTTCCTAAGAATGTTAAAGATAAAGCTTTATATGAATTAGAAAGATTAAAAAGCAATGGCAGTTATTCAGCTGAGAGTGGAGTAATAAGATCATACCTTGATTGGATACTAGATCTACCTTGGAATAAACAAACCGAAGATAATTTGGATATAAAGTCTGCTAGAGCAGTGTTAGAAAAAGAACACTATGGTCTTAAGGATGTAAAAGACAGAATAATTGAATATTTAGCTGTTAAAAAAATGAGTAATTCTTTAAAAGGACCTATACTTTGTCTTGTAGGACCTCCAGGGGTTGGAAAAACATCTATAGCTAAATCTATAGCGCATGCTTTAAATAGAAACTTTGTTAGAATGTCATTAGGTGGAGTGAGAGATGAAGCTGAAGTAAGGGGACATAGAAAAACTTATGTAGGAGCTATTCCAGGAAGAATAATATATGGAATGAAGCAGGCAAAGTCTAAAAATCCTTTATTTTTATTAGATGAAATAGATAAAATGAGTAATGATTTTAAAGGTGATCCAGCAGATGCACTTTTGGAGGTATTAGACAGTGAACAAAATAGTACATTTAGAGATCATTACTTAGAATTAGAATTTGATTTATCAAATGTATTATTTATAACTACAGCTAACAGCTTAGAAAATATACCTGGACCATTATTGGATAGAATGGAAGTAATAGAGGTTTCAGGATATACTAGTGAGGAAAAATTTCATATAGCAAAGGAACATTTAGTAGCAAAAGAATTAAAAGCACATGAAATAGGTGATGATAAAATAAAGATATCTGATTCAGCTATACAACTTATAATAGATAGTTATACAAGGGAATCAGGGGTTAGAAGCTTAGAAAGAAAGATATCTTCTGCAATAAGAAAAGCTATAGCAGAAATTATAGAAAAAGATAAGGAAAGAATTGTACTTAATTCAAGTAAAGTAAAATCTTATTTTGGACCTGAAATATTTACTTATGATAAAGCTGATGAAGAAGATAAAGTTGGAGTAGTAATGGGAATGGCATGGACAGGATATGGTGGAGATACTTTACCTATAGAAGTAAGTGTTATGCCTGGAACAGGAAAGTTAGAACTAACTGGTAAGCTGGGAGATGTTATGAAAGAATCTGCTAAGGCTGGATATAGCTATGTTAGAGCTAATGCACATAAGTATGGAATAAAAGGTGACTTTTATAAAGATAAAGATTTACATATACATGTTCCAGAAGGTGCCGTACCTAAAGATGGTCCATCAGCAGGGGTTACAATGATAACTGCAATTATATCTGCTTTAAGCGGCATGAAGGTTAAACATAATGTAGCTATGACTGGTGAAATAACTTTGACAGGTAGAGTTCTTTCCAATAGGTGGACTTAAGGAGAAAAGTTTAGCAGCTTTTAGAGCTGGAATTACTACTATAATAATACCAAAGGATAATGAAAAAGATTTGGCAAAAATACCAAAGACAGTTACAAGCAAGGTAAACTATATAATGGCAGATAAGATAGATGTTGTTTTAGAAAATGCCTTAGTTAAAAATGAGTAGGTGAAAGTGAAAATATGGAAATAAAGCAATCGGAATTTATAATTTCTGCAGTTGCAAACAGTCAATATCCTCAAGATAATAGGGTGGAAATAGCTTTTGTAGGAAGATCTAATGTAGGAAAATCATCTTTAATAAATACTTTAGTTAATAGAAGAAAGTTGGTTAAAGTTAGTGGTACCCCAGGAAAGACTAGGTTGGTAAACTTTTTCTTGATAAATAATGAATTTTACTTTGTTGATTTACCTGGATACGGATACGCAAAGGTTTCAAAATCAGAAAAGGAAAGTTGGGGGAAAGTAATTGAAAGATATTTAACAGGAAGAGAACAATTAAAAAAGGTTGTACTTCTTGTTGATTGTAGGCATAAACCTAGTGAAGATGACATAATTATGTATAAGTGGATAAAGCATTATAACTATGATGCCCTTATAGTAGCAACTAAAATAGATAAATTAAAAAAAGCTGAACTTAGAAAAAATCTTAATGTCATTAGGGATACTTTTCAATTAAGAGAGGATGAAAAGATTTTAACTTTTTCTTCGTTAAAAAAGTTGGGTAAAGAAGAGCTTTTAGATGCAATTGAAGAGTGCGTAAATGGTTAGTTGCTTTAGGGTGAGGATATAAAATAAGGAGGATATACAATGATAAAATATAGCATTATCAAGAATTTACTAGTATTTTTATTTGTTTATGTTCCTCCACTTGTAATTTTCATAAGATTTTCTAGGGAAAGAAACAAAAGTAAGATAGTATTATTTCTAATAGCAATATTTTATATGATATTATCTGTATTTACTAACAATCTTTTACCTTTTATCCTTACAGCAATTAATATTAAATATTTAAGAGATGCAAATAGATCACATAATTTTTATAAAGATCAATGTTCTTTGTGTCTTTCAAAACACAATTTTAAAGAAACTATAAGCAGTAGATTAAGTAATGATTTTATAAGATTTGGGTTTACCAGGAAAAAGTTCAACATAGTTTCAGCTATAAAATCAGCAGCTTTTTCCTATATGGTAATATTTATGATTTCTATTATAGAAAAAATAATTATTTCTATGTTTAGTGTACAGGTTAAAGATCAAGAAGTAGTTACAGAGATGTCTAATATGCCGTTAAATAAATTCATAATATTAATTCCAATAATTATAATTTTTGCTCCAGTTGTTGAGGAATTTGTATTTAGATGGTTAATATTTGAAAAGATATTTATACCTAGAATAGGGATTTATTTCTCAGCATTAATAAGCAGTGTGATTTTTGCTTTTATACATTTTAATTTAAAAGCATTTCCTTTAATACTCTGGATAGGATTATATAATTGTTATCTAATAGAGAAGAAAGGTTATTGGTATTCTGTATTTAATCATTTTACATTTAACCTTGTAACTACTATGGTATTGTTAGCGCAAAAATTGCCTGCAATTTAAATATAAAAATAGACATATATGGTTTATTACCGTGTATGTCTATTTTTCGTACTTAAATGTAATAATTTTTCGTACTTAGAAATTATTTTCTATATTTTATGTGAAATACACTAAAAATTTCATTAAAAATACCGATATAATTAAATATTAGGATAAAATTATATTGGGGGTAAAAAAGTATGTCTAAAATTTCTCATTTAATAGAAATGATAATTACATTACAATATAAAGGGCTTACTACTGCTACAGAATTAGCAGAAACTTTAGAAGTTGATAAAAAAACCATATATAGATATATAAGTAGTTTAAATAAGGCAAACATACCAGTGCATACCAAGAAAGGAAGGTATGGTGGATTTTATATAGATCAAGAATTTTTCATGAAACCATCAAAACTTAGTGAAGAAGAGCTGCAGGCTTTACTTATGTCTGCGCAAATACTTACCAAAGAAAATGGATTTGTTTATGAAAGTGAATTACAAAAAGCTGTTACAAAGATAAAAAGTTTGTATATAAATTCAGATAATGAATTAAATTATTTAAATGAAGATGGGAATTTTAAAATTAATGAAGTTGGCAGCTTACAAAATCTACAGGACAAAATATCTCAAATAAATTATGCTATGAGTAGAGGAAGAACTTTAAGTATAAATTATTTTTCCATAAATAGAAACAACTTAACTATAAAAAAAGTAGATCCATATAATTTAATTTTTAGAGAAGGTTCATGGTACATAATAGGATATTATTATAAAAATGATAAAGTTGAAACATTTAAGGTATCAAGAATACAAAACTTAAAAGTAACTGAGGAAATATATATGATACCCCATACTTTTTCCTTAAAAGAATATTTAGATGAAAATTGGGCAATTTTTAAAGGAGATAAAAATAAAATTATAATAAAGTTTGATGAAAAGGTTTCGGAATTCATAAAAAACGGAAAATGGCATCCTAATGAACAAATACAAAATCTAGAGGATGGTTCTGTATTATTAACTATTTATTTAGACGAATTAGATGAAATAAAAAGTTGGATATTAGGATTTGGAAAAAATGCAGAAGTTATAGAACCTGTAGAATTGAGAGAAGAAATAAAAAAGGAAATAGAATATATTTATAAGAAATATTAAAAAAATTAATTAAAGTTGAATAAAATTTTTACAAATGGGATATTATAATAAATGTAATTGGGAGATATGATCTCCTAAGGTATCAAACAAGTTACATATAAGTTTGTTTGATACTTATAACCCCCCATCCCCCTTGGGACCGTAAAACGGTCCCTTTTGTTTTTACTTAAAATAAAGAAGAAATTTTAAAATGGTAATTATCTTTACTATTTTCATCAGGTGTTAGTAAGAGATTTATAGTGTAATTTTTTATTGTTTTTTTATCTAAATTTGATATGCCTCTGAAATTTAGAGTCCAATATACTTCTGACACATCTCCATCCTGATTGCATTTATTTTCTTTAAATATACTGTCTTGAAATATATAGGTATTATTTTCTGAAGAAAGTTTTGATATTGATTGTAATTCTCTATTCGATAAGTTACTGCTAAAAATATCTTTAGGTTTAAAGTTTTCAGTACCAGGAAGCCCTTGTACGAATTGAATAAAAGTACATATAGTATCTGCACCCATAAAAGTAGTATTATTTTCATAGTTATAATTTTTAAATTTATAATTTAAAAACATATAATTTGAAAGACTAATAGTATTGTCTTGAAATTTGCCAGAGATAACCTTTGGAGTTTTGTTATTTTTGCAATCAATAAAGCCTAAAATATTATTTGAATTTGAAAGTACATTATCAAACTTTTCATAATTCCAAACAAAAACGTATTGAAGAGGGTTGTCTTTGTTTGAAGTTTGGATAAATATCTCAGGAAGTTTATCTCTGGATACATCCATAAGAGTTATTCTCATAGGCCAATAGGATGAATAATTACATAAGGTTGAAGAATTTTTATATGTTGTAATAGGGAAAATTTTATTTTTAATTTTAACATCTACAGAATACTTATCGTTATTTTTCCTAACTGATAGTATGTCCTCTTTTCCATCACCATCAAAGTCAGCTTTTAACATTTTGTCTTCAGAAATGTTAGTAAAAGTTGGTGAGTAATGTCTTGATAAAAGTAATACAGCTATCAGTATAAAAAGTATCAAAGTAAATGCTATAAAGTAAATATATTTCTTTTTTAGAAATATGACTCTAAATTTCATATGTTTCACCTCCACTTAATTATATGAAATTATTATATATTTAATTATTATGTACAAAATAAAATTAGAAGTACTTTGTAAATAAAAAAATTTTAATATTTAACTTTTGCTAGAAAGGAGGTAACAAAATTCTATGATTTTTAGAAAAAAGGTTACAGCAATATTTTTGATATTATTATTTGCTATCAATAGTATCGCCTGCAATAAGTCCAAGGATCTAGAAAAAGAAAAGCAGTTAAATGTATATGTGGATTTAAAAGATAAAGAATCCTCAAGTATATTAAAATCAGCTATAGAGGAATACAAAAAAGATAATGCTAAAGTTAAAGTAAGTGTTAATAATGTTATAGGAGGTAAAATAGAGGACGATATAGCTAAAAATGTAAATGCTGATGTAATAGTTACTTCTAGAAGCAATATGATTAAATTGAGTAGAAAAGGTTTATTAAGCGATATAGGAAATTTTTATGATGAAAATAAATTTAGTGATAGGTACTATACTGTAGTGAATGCTTATGGAAGATTCAATGATAAGTATTATGGAATAGGTTTAATTCCCTATACTATGGAGGTATTGTATAATGAAGATTCTTTTAAGAAGCTGAATTTAAAAGTCCCATCTAACATGGATGAATTAAAAATTATATTAAAAAGTTTAAATGATATGTCAATAAGAGTTCCTGTAATTATAACAGAAAGTTTAGATATAAATAGTGCGTTAGCTTCCATGATAATAAATAATAAAGTTAGTATGGGAAAATTAGAAAGTAAATATGATAGTGGAGCTGAATTTTATAAATCTTTAAATGAAATGCAGCAAGCTTTTAATGATATATCAACATTTGTAAAAAAGAATAATATAAATAAAAATACTTTTGAAATTGGAAATGATAGTAGTATAAATAAGTTTGTAAAAGGTGATATACCTTTAATTATAAGTTCATCATATTACTTTAAAGATTTTAAGAGTGAAAATATAAAAGTAGTTGATAATTCCTTGAACGGTGGCTCTTCAAAAATAAATGTTCCTGTTATTTGTAATTCTATAATTTGTGTACCTGTAAATAGTAAAAACAGTGAGGAAACAAACAGTTTTATAAAGTTTATAGTAAGTGATAATTTTCAAAAAAAACTTGTAGGTGAGGGACTTGTCAGTGGAAATAAAAAAGTCAATAGCTCTATAAAATCAGGTGTTAAATCTGCAGTGGTAAAACATTTGCAGGAGAGTACGGAAAATAACATAATATTTGTTGAGAATATTCCTGAAAGGTTAAAAAGTGCTATATCTTCTAAAATGGATGAAATGTTATCAGGAAAACAAAGTACAAAGATGTGGGAAGATATTGTAAATGAAGCATATCGATAGATAGTTATTCACATAGCTAAATTTTTTAGCACAAAATAAGAAAGCAGCTAATACAGCTGCTTTTTTAATAAGTCTCTAAGCATTATCTTTACAGGATTTGCAAATGCCATAAAAGTATACTTGGTTTCCAAGAACTTCATATTGAGTATAATTTTTAACCTTATCATTTAGATCAGAAAAGCAAATTCCCTCAATATCATCTACTTTTCCACAGTGAAGGCATTGTATATGTGGATGGGGCATAACATTTCCATCATATCTAAAGTTTCCTTCACCCACATTAAGTTCTTGAACAAGGTTTACGTCAACTAAAGTTTTTAAAGCCTTATAGACGGTCGCAAGACTCATAGTAGGATATTCTGGTTGGAGAGCCTTGTATATTATCTCAGCAGATGGATGTTCCTTCGTTGATTGTAAAAATTTATATACTGCAATTCGCTGAGGTGTAAGTTTTAATTTTTTTTCTCTAAAAATACTAGATAAGTTATTCATATACACCATCCTTATTATATAATTAATTATATTATATAATAAAAATTATCAAGTGTCAAAAATAATTTTATGCTAATGATTACTATCAAGTTTTCGGTATTAAAATATTAAACTACTATTATATTTTAACATTTTAAATTTATTTTAATAACATATTTAATAAAAAAGTGTAGAAAATATAAATATAAGTTTTTGTTAGATTCAGTTAAATATATATTAAGTATTTAAACTTTGTAAGGGCATTGAAAAAATATTGAAAGAAGTGATCAAATGCAGAAAATGCTAAAAAATAAACTACTGATATTTTTTACAATATTTTTTATCCTATTTATATTTAGCATTAAATTTGTAAATAGTCAAATCTTAAATAAGGGTAAGGAGAACATTTCTGAATTTAATGGATTAAGTATGAAAAAAGATTCTATATTAATTAATTTTGAAAATAAAGCATTGAACTTAGATTTACCTATATATGTACAAAATAATAGATATTATTTGCCTATAAGTGAAATACTTAAAAAGATAGAAGGAAAAGTTTCTATAAGGAATGGTATTATAAATATTCAATGGAAGGATGATGATATAGTAATTGATACGAGCAATAATAAATTTATTGCTAATAAAAAACAATATAGCTTAAAAAAGAAAATTATTACACAAGATAATGTAGTATATGCATCTATGATTGATTTTGCTAGATTTTTAGATTTAAAAACTTATTGGGATATACAAAATAAGACTATATGTTTTTACAAGAATAGAGAAGAAACAGTTAAGCCTTTAGAACAAGTTGGAAGTAAAGCAGCTTTAATAAGGTTGGAAGACATTACTGCAGGAGGATTATATTCTTCTAAGGAGTCTTTGGAAAAACTGAGAATAATATCAGATTATTTATATAAACAAAGCATACCATTCCATATAGCTTGGGTTCCTAGATATATAAAGCCTTCTGAAAGTATAGATAATGATATTTCAGAAACTTATAGTATGTATAATGCAGATTTTCTATTTACATTAGATTATTTTATGGAAAAGGGTGGTATTATGGGATTGCATGGATATACACATCAATATGGAAATACTACAAGCATTGATGGATTAGAATTTCATAGGAGCAAAAATGATAATATTCCAGGAGATAAAGCTTATTCAAAAGAAAGAGTAGATAAGGCTTTGAATTCTGCAAAAAAGTTAGACATAGAATGTAATTTTTTTGAAACACCTCATTATGGAATTTTAAAGAATCAGCTGAGTATTATAGAGGAAAAATTTAATTATATATACCAACCTTATTCGGAAGATGGAGGAATAACATCATGTGAAAATATTTATGAAGTTAATAATAACGAAAAAAAGGCAATCTATATTCCTACACCTCTTGATTATGTGGATGGTAAAAAAGATTGTGATAATATGATACATAAAATAAGAAAACTTTCTAGAAATTTATTAGGCAGCTTTTTTTATCATCCTTATATAGAATTTGAAGATATAAAAGTGTATAGGGGAGGAGATGGTTATCCATATTATAATTATTCAGAGGATTCTGTGTTGCATAAGTTAGTCAAGGAATTTAAAAATAAAGAATACAAATTTTATAGGATAAATGATGTTAAATGTTATTACTAGCGTAGGGAAATGTTAACTTTTCCGCTAAATATATAAAGATAGTTTATTTTTTAACAATTAAAAAAGTAAAAAAACACAATTTAACTAGTATTTTGCCAAAAATGTCCACAAGAACCTAATTTTTTTTATAAAGTGTCCGAAAACAAATTACATTGACAAATTTAGCTTGATTTAAAGCAAAAATAATGTTAAGATTTTATCGAGTAAAATATATATTATAATTTAATAGGAGGTAATCCAAAGATGGGGAAAAATGAATTAAAAAAGGAAATTGGACTTGTACCTGCTCTTGCAATCGTTATCGGTATGGTTATTGGTTCAGGTGTATTTTTCAAACCTAAAGCTGTATTTACAGCAACAGGAGCACCTGGATTGGGAATGGCTGCTTGGATATTAGGCGGAATTATATCTATAGCAGGTGGACTTACAGCGGCTGAAATATCTGCAGCAATACCTAGAACAGGTGGTATGGTAGCATATTTGGAGGAAACTTATGGTGATGTTTGGGGATATCTTTTAGGATGGGCTCAAACCATTATATATATTCCAGCAAATATAGCTGCACTTGCAATAATATTTGCAACACAGGTAGTATCATTATTAAGTTTAAGTGATTCTATGTTAAAGCCAGTAGCAATTATAGTTATTATATTCTTGATATGTATGAATGCATTAGGATCAAAAACAGGCGGAGTTATTCAAACGGTATCTACAGTAGGTAAACTAATACCTTTATTTGCAATTATAGTAGTTGGACTTATGAATGGTGGCGGTGGAGTGGTAAGATTATTACCAATAACAGCTGCTGAGCATCCAATAGCTACAAGCCTTGGTTCAGCACTAGTAGCTACAATGTTTGCTTATGAAGGTTGGATAAACGTTGGAGCTATATCAGGAGAAATGAAAAATCCTGGTAAAGATTTACCAAGGGCAATTGTTGGTGGGTTATCATTAGTTATGGCAGTATATGTAATAATAAATGTAGCATACCTATTTGTATTACCAGCATCTACTCTTGCTGCAACAAAAACACCAGCTGCTGATGTTGCAAGAATAATTTTTGGGCCATCAGGTGGAAAGATTATAACTGTAGGTATATTAGTGTCTATATTTGGAGCATTAAATGGATATATATTAACAGGAGCTAGAATACCATATGCAATGGCAACAGAAAATAAATTACCAGGAAGTAAGTGGTTAGCAAAGTTGCATCCAACTTTTAAATCACCTATAAATAGTAGTATATTAATAGGTATTGTATCAGCAATACTTGTATTTTCAGGTAAATTTGACCAGTTAACAGATTTATTAGTATTTGTAATATGGATATTCTATGTTATGACATTCTGTGCAGTAATTACTCTTAGAAAAAAACAACCAGATCTTCATAGACCATATAAAGTTCCACTATATCCTATAATTCCAGCTATAGCAATTTTGGGCGGAATATATATAATATTTAATACTTTATTTACTCAGCCTATGAATGCAGGATTAGGTATTGTGCTTACTTTAATAGGTTATCCAATTTATCTATCTAGAAAAAGTAAGTTTAAAAAATCAGATGAAGATATTGCTTAAAAATTAAATTTTACCTGTAGATAAGAAATTATCTACAGGTTATTTTTTTATAATGATTTGTTTATTTGTAATGTTTGCTATATAATTTATTTGTGAACTACAGAGATGAGGAGATTATATGAATTTATATTTTGTAAGACATGGAGAAACTGAATACAATAAAAGTAATTTTTATTATGGAAAATCTGATGTGTCAATTAATGAAATGGGTTTCGTACAGGCGAAAAAAGCTTGTGAAATGTTAAAAAATGTGAATTTTAATAGAGCATATATAAGTGAAATGAAAAGAACCAAGCAGACAGCAAAAATTATATTAGGTGAAAAAAAGTGTGATATAATTAAAGATTGTAGGTTGAATGAAAGAAATTTTGGGGAATTCGAAGGAAAGGATTATGATAAAATAAAAAAGCTTTATCCTGAAAATTGGAAAGCCTTTTGTGAAGATTGGAAAGATGCAGTGCCACCGGGAGGTGAGAGCTTTACACAATTTTATTTAAAAGTAAAGGATTTTATGGATAACATCCTAAAAATTAATGAAGATAATATTCTTATTGTAACTCATAGCGGGATTATAAAATCTGTATATTGTTATATTTTAGACAATAATTTAGATTTTTTTTGGAAATTTAGTTCAAAAAATGGTGATATAACTCTTATTAAGTATGAATATGGGAATATGTATATAGATAGCATATCACATGTTTAGTTAAAGGGTGTATCAAAAAGAAATAGGGGAGGTTATTATGAAAAAAATATTCAGTAGTTTTTTATTGATAATTCAATTCTTTACTAGAATACCTGTAAATATGAATTTACCTTGTGAAATGCAAGATTTTAAAAGAGGGTCTGTTTTCTTACCAATTATAGGATTAATAATAGGAACTATACAATGGATTGTATACAAAGCATTTGTAAATATACTTCCGGTTGATGTAACAGTAGTGTTAGTAATTTTAGTTGGAGTTATTGTCACCGGTGGATTTCATATAGATGGACTTGGAGATACCTTTGATGGGTTCTTTGCTTTTAAAGGTAATGAAAAAATAATTGAAATAATGAAGGATAGTAGAATAGGAACTTACGCATGTATTGCCACAATAATGAATTTTCTTTTTAGATATTCACTTCTAACATATATAGCTCCAAAGATGTCCATAGTTATTATACTATCTCCAACAATATCTAGGTTTTGTACTGTTTTTATAGCTTTTATAGGTAACACTGCTAAAAGTACAGGTACAGGAAATTTTCTTATAAGTAATGTAGGAAAAAAACAACTTTTTATAAGCCTTATAATGACTTTAGGAGTTTTATCATTAATAATAAGTTGGAAATATGTTGTGATTTTAATGATTTCAGGTGTAATTTTTACGTTTATGTTTAATTTATTTTGTAAAAGTAAAATAGGTGGACTAACAGGAGATACTCTAGGGGCAAGTAATGAGTTAAATGAGATACTTGTATTAATTATTATTACAGCAATAGTTAAAAATTTTGTGATATAGGAGTAAAAACATGGGAAAAGTAATTTTAGTTACAGGTGGAAGTAGAAGCGGAAAAAGTACTTTTGCAGAACAAATTTTGGAAGGCAAAGATAATGTGTTGTATATTGCTACAGCTAAGGCTACAGATGAAGAAATGAAAAAAAGAATAGAAATACATAGAAAGAATAGAAATCAAAAATGGTCTACATATGAGGGATTTAAAGGCTTAGACAAAGTTTTGAAGAAAGATACTAATAAGTATGTAATGTTAGAGTGTATAGGTACTATGATTACAAATTTAATTTTTGAAAAATATCATGATTTTGATAACATTTCAATGGAGGAAATAGCAGAATTAGAAAAGGAAGTAAAAGAGGAAGTGGCAAAGGTGATTTTTGCAGCAAGAGAAAATGATAAAGAAATGATCGTAGTTACAAATGAAGTTGGCTGCACTTTAGTACCAGAGTATAAGCTGGGAAGAATTTTTAGTGATATTGTAGGACATATAAATCAATTTATAGGAAGTTTAAGTGATGAAGCTTACATGATTACATGTGGATTTTCTATTAAGCTTAAATGATTAAAATGGAATTCATATATCTGCAGTTTGTTAAATTTTTTAATTCATCAATTTGTAAGGTACGAAATTGTAACTGATGAATTAAAAAATAATTTTAAATTATAAATAAGTAAAAATGAATAATAATACTTGATATAGGAATAACTAAGTATTACAATTACAATATGATACTGAATTTAAAAATTAAATAATTTTAACACAATATGCATATGATAAGTTTAGTATTGCAAATAAAAAAAAGTGAGGTATGTATTATGGAAAAAATAACTAAGGATATGACAATTGGAGAAATAATTAGAGCAAATCCAAAGGCTGCTGAAACTTTAATGACTTTTGGAATGGGCTGTGTAGGATGTCCTTCAGCACAAGCTGAATCATTGGCAGAAGCTGCTCAGGTTCATGGAATGGATATAGAAAATTTACTAAGAGCATTAAATGCTTTAGATAGATAGAAATAACTGTTAAGAGCAGCAATCAAAAACACTGGTATTTATAATTTAATTATAAATACCAGTGTTTTTGATTACATTTTTTCTTTCCAGAATATTTACAGTAAGAACAATTTTTATCACAAGACTCTAAGTGTATCATAGCATGAGTATTTTTTAAAGACTTTTCAATATCATCTTCTATTATATCGCATATATCATGAGCATCTTTTATAGTCATATCTTGAGGAAACACTAAATGTAAATCAATATATTTAGTGCGTCCGGATTTTCTAGTTCTAAGATCATGAAAATCACAATAGACAGCACTATGTTTATCTATAGAAGCTTTTATTGCACTTATTTGTTTATCAGAGAGTTTGACGTCTAAAAGTGGATCAAAAGCTGTTTTTAAAAGATGATAAGCTTCTTTTAAAATAAATATAGCAACTATAATAGCAACTACAGGATCCAAGAAGTGTAGTTTAGTAATCCATATTAACAGCAATCCGAAACCAACACCTAAAGAGGTATAAACATCTGCTTTTAAATGAAGAGCATCGGCTTCTAAAGCTATAGAATCTTCTTGTTTAGCAATTTTATATATCTTTTTTGATACCATATAGTTTACAAAAGCAGAAATAAACATAACTATGAAGCCTGTTCCTATTGAACCTACAGCTTCAGGGTGTAATAATTTTTTTACAGCTTCTACTATTATCCATATTGAAGCTGCAAAAATAAGAAGTGATTCTATTACACCGGATATATTTTCAACTTTTCCATGACCATATGGATGATCTTCATCTGCAGGTTTATCAGATATTTTAACAGAAAAAAAAGCAATGATTGCAGCAGCTAAATCCATAGTTGAGTGTATAGCTTCAGATATAATACTAACTGAACCAGTAAAAATACCTACAAATATCTTCATTATTATAAGACTTGAATTAGAAATTATAGAAAGTCTTGCAACTTTTACTTTTGAGTTCATTTTAAAGCCCCCTAAAAATTACAAGTAATTATCATTTGATAATTACTATAAGTATATAATAATTTAAAAAAGCTTAAAAGTCAATACATTTAATGATGAAATGTGTTATCAGTTGATAATGCGTTTTAATCTCTTTTGAGTTTTATATTTATTATTATTTCTAGAATCTTTAATTATATTTGTTGTGTATTGTAAATTAAAGTATAGGGTAAAATAATTTTGAGGTGAGTGTTATGTTAGCGAATTTAAAACAATTTTTGATAGGAAAGCCTTTGAAATCTGAAGAAATTCATCATGAAAAATATAGTGTGTTTAGGGGACTTCCAATACTTTCTAGTGATGCAATATCCTCTGTAGCTTATGCAGGAGAAGAAATTTTATGGGTCTTAATTCCTGTTATAGGTATATTATCCTATAAATATCTATTCTATGTAGCTTTAGCTATTGTAATGCTTTTATGTATTTTAGTATTTTCATATCGTCAAACTATAGATAGTTATCCAAATGGCGGTGGATCTTATAAAGTATCTAAAGAAAATTTAGGTACTACCTGGGCATTAATAGCAGGATCATCATTAACAATAGATTATATACTTACAGTTGCTGTAAGTGCTAGTGCAGGTACAGCTGCCATAACTTCAGCTTTCCCTAAAGCTTTAACTCACAAAGTCATTATAACTATGTTAATAATTATAATTATGGGGATAGGAAATTTGAGAGGAATAAGTGAATCATCTAAATTATTTAGTTTACCTACTTATTTATTTATAGCAGTATCTGTAATAATGATAGTATATGGAATAATAAAGTTTTATATTTTGGGTTACACTCCAACACAAGTGCAAGCTATTCCTGAAGCTACAGGTAATATAACTATTCTATTAATATTAAGAGCCTTTGCAGGCGGATGTACTGCATTAACAGGGGTAGAAGCTATTAGTGATGGAGTTCCTAATTTTAAAGAACCAGCTCAAAAAAATGCTAAAGTGGTTTTATTTTTTCTAACATTGATAATAATGATTATATTTGGTGGTATATCATATTTAGCTACATTATATAAAGCAGTACCTACTCTTGACAAAACGGTTGTTTCTCAAATAACAGAACAAGTATTTGGCAAGGGAATAATGTTTTATATAATGCAGATAGCTACAACATTTATATTAATAATGGCTGCAAATACAGCTTTTTCTGACTTACCTTTATTGTTATCATTTATAGCAAAAGATGGTTATGCTCCAAGGCAGTTTTTAACAAGGGGTGATAGATTAAGTTATTCAAATGGAATAATAGTTTTATCTTTTGCGGCTATATTTTTAACTGTACTTTTTAAAGGAGAAACTCATTTTTTACTGCCATTGTATGCTGTTGGAGTATTTATTTCATTTACTTTGTCTCAAACGGGTATGGTTGGAAAATGGATAAAGAGTAGAAAAGCTGGATGGAGGCACAAAGCTTTTATAAATGGAGTGGGTGCTTTAGTTACTTTAATTACGGCCATAATAATAGGGTATACTAAATTTTTACACGGAGCTTGGGTTGTATTTTTTCTTATACCTTTAATAGTACATTTGATGAAGAATGTAAGAAAACATTATGACGAAATTGCAGAGCAATTAAGTATGGAAAATCAAGATTTACCAAAATTTAATGAAAGAAAATTAAAGCATTTTATTGTCCCTGTTGGTGGATTAAATAAGTCTGTGCTTAAAACTTTAAATTATGCTAAATGTTTATCAGATGATATAGTGGCTTTTCATGTGTCGGTAGATGATGAGGAAAGTGAAAAACTTAAAAGAAAATGGGAAAAATATAATATAGCAGTTCCTTTAGTAATAAAAAAATCTCCTTATAGGGAAATTAAAAAACCTTTAATGAAATATATATTTTCAGAAGAATATCCTTCGAGTCCAGGGGATGTAGTAACCATAGTTATGCCACAATTTGTGGTTAGCGCTTGGTGGGGGAATATCCTTCATAATCAAACTGCACTAATTTTAAAGAATACTCTTTTAAGAGAACAAAATATAGCAGTTATTACAGTACCATATATTATAAAGAGTCAAAAGAAAAGTTAGTGAAAATTTAATTTGATTGATCCATACCTGCTTCTTGTATTATTAATATACTAATATTATAATAGTAAAATGAGGTTGAATTTGTTAATTTGACAGAATATAAGAATAGTAGGTGATTTTTTAATGCGTAGTGTAATGCTAACAGAATCAGGTAAGAAGAAGCTAGAAGAAGAATTAGAATACTTAAAGACTGTAAAAAGAGTAGAAATTAAGACTGCTTTGAAAGTTGCACGTGCTCAAGGAGATTTAAGTGAAAATGCTGACTATAGTGCAGCTAAAGATGATCAATCCATGACTGAAACAAGAATAATGGAGTTGGAACAACAAATAAAAAATGCTGTTATAATTGAAGATTCTAATGAAGCTGATGTATTTGGTATTAATAAAACAGCTCTTGTGAAATTCTATGATATTGATGATACAGAAGAAGTTACTCTTGTAAGTTCAGTAGAAGCAGATGCTAAAAACATGAAAATAAGTATAGAATCTCCACTAGGTGAGGCCTTATATAAGTTAAAAGTAGGTCAAAAAGTTGCTGTTCAGTCACCAGATGGAGAGTATGAAGTAGAAGTTTTAAAAATTTTAAACTAAAACAAAGTTCACTTCTTTTATTGAAGTGAACTTTATTTTTAATCTAATGTTTTATTAAACTTTTTCATAGTTGCCCCTATAATTATTAAAATTAAAATTAAAAGTGAAATAATAGGGTTTAAAAGATAAGAAATTCCTACTCCCTTAACGATTATTCCTCTTAATATTTGTAAAAAGTAAGTCATAGGAAGTACATTACTTATATAATATATTAATTTTGGCATGGATTCCCTTGGAAACATAAATCCTGAAAGAAGTACACTTGGAAGTAATAGGGCTATAGAAGCTTGCATTGCTTGAAGTTGATTTTTAGCCACTGTAGATATAAGCATACCCATTGCTAGGGAGCATATTAAAAATAAAGTTCCAAGAAATATTAATAGGGGAATACTGCCTTTTACGCTCACACCGAATATTATATTTCCTAAAATTAAAGCAATTATCATATCGAAAAATCCTATAATAGTGTAGGGAACAAGCTTGCCAATTATAAGTTCAAAGGAAGTAACAGGAGTCATAATAAGTTGTTCTATGGTACCTTTTTCTCTTTCTCTCACCATAGCAAAGGATGTAAGTATTACAGTTATGTTTTGTAAAATAAGTCCAATTACCCCGGGTATATTAAAATTACTACTTTCTAGAGTTGGATTATAGAGTACTAAAGGTTTTAAATTTGGATTCTTAACATTTACAGGTTTTATTTTTAAAGAATAATTATTTACTATAAGTTGAGAATAAGACATGGCGGTTCTTGCTATAGTAGGATCAGACCCATCTACCAAAATTTGAATTTCTGCTTGAGAATTTCTTCTTAAATTTTTTGTGTAATCAGGTGGTATTATTAATCCGACTTTTACTTTACCCATGCTTATATATTTTTCAACTTCTTCAGAAGAATCCATAGATCCATAGAGTTTAAAATAGTAAGAATTAGTAAATTTGCTTAAAAGTTCTCTGCTTTCAAGTGTTTTGCTTCCATCATAAACTGCTAGGTTTACATTATTTACATCGGTATTTACTGCAAAACCAAATAATAAAAGCATCATAATTGGCATTATTAAAGCTATAACAAGACTTGCCTTATCTCTTTTTATGTGTATAAATTCCTTTTTAGTAATGGTAAGTAATCTTTTATATTGCATAAATATCACCCTCTTTTAATCAGATACTTTTAAATCATTAAATGAAGATATAATCTGTCGATTAGAGAATCTTTTAACATAGTTTATAAATACTTCTTCTAAGTTTTTTGTATTATGTTCTTTATAAAGGTTTTCTGGAGTATTTATAGTAATAAGTTTGCTGTTATATATAAATCCGATTATATCGCAGATTGATGCTTCATCCATATAGTGTGTAGTTACTAAAACTGTGATACCACCTTTAACAAGCTCAGTGATTGTATGCCAGAACTCCCTTCTTGAAACAGGATCTACGCCTGCAGTAGGTTCATCTAATATAAGTAAACTAGGATTATGAATTAATGAGCATCCAAGTGCTAACCTTTGTTTCCATCCACCAGATAAAGTTCCGGCTAAATTTTTTTCTTTACCTTTTAAATTTGCCATTTCAATAAGCTCAATTTTTCTTTTTTCCAGGAGTTTTTTAGGTAGCATATATATATTTCCGTAGAACTCCAAATTTTCTTCTACAGTTAAATCTTCATAAAGACTAAATTTTTGAGACATATATCCTATGTTTTGTTTAATTTTTTCCGTATCTTTTATAAGATCGTAACCTAAAACTTTTCCTTCACCGAAGGTAGGTTTTAGTACTCCACAAATCATTCTGATAGTAGTAGATTTTCCTGAACCATTTGGACCTAAGAAACCAAAAATTTTACCTTTAGGAATATCGAATGATAAATTATCTACTGCTGTAAAGTCATCAAATTTTTTCGTAAGACCTTTTATAGAAATGGCATAATTCATAATATTGTACCTCCATTACTTTAAATTCACATCAAAAAGCATTCCTGATTTTACAATGTCCAAGTTATCTAGTATTTGAACTTTAATACCATAGACCATTTTCATTCGATCTTTTTTTGTAACTATATTCATGGGAGTAAATTCAGCAGTTGGTGATATATATATAATTTTGCCCTTTATGGTTTTGTTCTTTATAAAATCATTTGTAAGAGTTACATTTTTATTTAAATTAATATTAGTGAGCATGCTTTCAGGTACATAAATTTTAACCCAAAGGTTTTTAGTATCAATTAAAGTGGCAACAGGGGTTCCTGGGGTGACATATTCTCCTTGTTTAAAGTTAATAGTTTGTACTATGCCGTCTATAGTTGCTGTTAAATTATTTTTATCTAATGCAATCTTAGATAGTTCATATGATTTTTTTGCTTTATCAACATTATATTGTGCAGAATTTTTTTCTCTTTCTGTAGCGCCATTTACTAATAGATTTAATTTTTCAGTAGCAGCATTTAATTGAGATTTGTAATTGTTTAATTGGGCTTCTGATCCATTTAATGCATCTTTAGCATTATTTACTGTACTAGATGCATTATCTAAATCATTTTTGGCTGCATCTACTTTATATTTTGCTTCAGAACCACTATTATATAATGATACAGTATCATCATATAATTTCTTTTTATAATTATAATTAGTATTTGCAGAATTTAAATTATTTTTTGAACTTTCTACAGTGGATTCTCCTTGTTTTACTGCAGCTTGAAACTGTTCTACAACGGCCTGTTGAGCTTTTATTTCTTCTATCCTATTACCATCTTGAATTTTTCCTAATTCATTTTCTGCATTTTTTATACTAATTTCTGAGTTTTGCAAATTTACCTGAGTTTCGTCAGATGATATTATTGCTACTAGTTCACCACTTTTAACTTTACTACCTTCTTTTACTTTAATTTCACCAATTTTGCCTGAAGTTTCGGAAGTTACATTAATAGTGTCAGCTTCTGCAGTTCCAGAATATATAAATGAATTAGATTGTTTATCTTTTAGTGATTTAAATATAAAAAAGGATGAAGTTGATAATATTAATACTAGAAGTAAAATTCCAAGTTTAATAGCATTTTTTTTATTCATCAAAAAAACCTCCTTATATTATTTTGCAACTCCATGCAAAAAAATATCTACTATTTTTTTTATCTCTTCTTCATCATTTTCATTACTGAAGGAGTCAGGAAAAACATTAGTAAGCACCAGATATCCAAGTAGTAAACTCATTATAGTTCTAGTTATAAAGAGCGAATCTTTTTCTTTGAAGTTTCCTTTATCAATGTTTTGTTCTACAAAGTTATTTATAAAAGGAATTACTACAGGACCAAAATTTTTTTGAATGGTTTTAAGAAGCTCTGGTTCATAGGCAGCTTCCATAAATATGGTTTTAATTAGTGAAAAATTTGAATTTATTAAATTTAATCTATCTAAAAGTAATTCTTCCATTACCTCATTTATAGGCTTATTTTCTTTATTTTCCATTATTGTTTGTGCTGATTTAATAATTAAAGGTTTAAAAAATTTTATAATTAGAGGTACCAAAAGTCCCATTAACAAGTCCTTTTTTGTCTTATAGTACCTAAATATGGTGCCTTCAGCTACTTCAGCCTCTTTTGCAATTTCACTAGTCCTACTTCCTTGAAATCCTTTTTCTGAAAATATTTTTAAGGCTGCCTCAAGTATTTGCCATTGTCTTTTGGTTATACTATCTTCTAAATTTTGGTCGCTATTTAAAAGCTTTTCTACACTATTATTAATTTCATCATCATTTAAATTCATAAAATCACCTCATCATATATTCTATTTTAAAAGTACTAGTCAAATAAAATGAGTACTCACTCATTTTATTAAATTTTAATACTTTGTACTTTTGTTGTCAATTAAAAAATTATTGGTGAATACATATGAACTTTCATTTTATTCATAATATCAAAGATAATCTTAAATATTATGAATTATCATATAGTATATATTGACAATAAAATATTCTATATGTTACCATATACTTAAGCTTAAGATATAATTAAGCCTATAAAAAGACATTAACACAAAGATTTTACTATGTGTTATGAGAGCATATAAGTCTAAGAAAATATTTACTTAGATTTATATGCTTTTTTTAGTGAATACTATTATATAGGAGGAGTGAATATGGAAAAAAAATTAAAAAGCGTTTTCTTAATTTTATTAGGTGCATTTCTTGTTGCGTTTGGAACTTATTTTTTTCTTGCTCCAAATGAAATTGCTGCTGGAGGAATAAGCGGTGCTGCTATAATTATAAATAGTATTTTCCCCAAAATACCTATTGGTATATTAATGATGGCAATGGAAATTGTTTTGTTTACAATTGGAGTAATAGTTATAGGACCTATATTTGGTGGCAAGACTATATTTTGTAGTTTTTCTATATCTGGAATGATGTTGATTTTGGAAGAATTATTTCCTAAAATACGTCCAGTAAGTAATGATATTCTTGTTCAACTTATATTTGGAATATTAGTTTGTGGATTAGGAATGGGTATTGTATTTAACCAGGGTGCTTCTACAGGAGGAACTGATATTATTGGTAAAATAATAAATAAATATTTCAAAATTAGTATAGGTAAGTCTGTTTTAGTTCCAGATATAGTAGTAACAATAGCGGCAGCTTCAATATTTGGAATAGATAAAGGCATGTATGCAGTACTCGGAGTATTAATAAACTCAACTATTATTGATAATGTAATAAAAAGTTTTAATACTTATAAACATGTAGCAATAATAAGTAATGAAGCAGAAGGAATTAAAAGCTATATAGTTGAAAAACTTAAAAGAAGTGCTACTATATATTACGCTAAAGGTGCCTATAAAAATCATGAAAAAGAAGTTATAACTACAGTATTAAGTAGAAAAGAGTTTTTAAAGCTAAAGGATTATATAAAAATTGTTGATGATAAAGCATTTATTACTGTTAATGAAATAAATGAAGTTCTTGGTGAGGGATTTCAAAACATTATATAAATAAAATGAGCATAGTGCATTTTGCATTATGCTTATTTTATTTATATAAATGTAATTATTTTTAAGTTTAATTTAAGATAAATTTAGGAAATTACAATAAAATATATGATATAATGAATATAATTCATTTTATGGCAGGGAAGTGATGTATATGAAAAAAAATTCGACATTATTGTTTAGGATGTTAATCATACTTTTGTTTATGTTTATTCCTAATTTTGTACAAGCAGCTGAAGTTAAAAATATAACTGAAAATTATGATTATAGCATTAAAGTGAATGATATAAATAAAAATTATTATAGTGATAATATAATTAGAGAGAATAAAAATCTTCTGAATGCATCTGTACAGCAGTCTGCGAAGCAGGAAGTAAAAGGACCAAGCCTTCTTGCTAATAATTCTTGCAGTACTATAGAACAGGTAAAGCAAATAGCTAAGGATAATTATTTTAATAGAAATACAAAGTTTTCAATTCATTATACTGGAAATTTTTCCGATTTAAAGGGAATACTAAATGAAGTATTAGATTATGTTGATACAGCTGATGATTATGTAGCAAATTCTATTGTAAGCTCTGAAGTAAGATATCATGGTTATAATCAAGATGTAGATATAGATTTTACTGTACAATATTTACTAACACTCGATCAGGAAAATTGGGTGGATGAGAAAGTAGATTCTATACTTAAAAGTATAATAAGAGATTCTATGACAGAGGATCAAAAAGAGAAAGCAATACATGACTACATAGTTAAAAATACTGCTTATGATGAAACACTTGCAAAGCATAGTGCGTATGATGCATTGCATGATGGCACCACAGTATGTCAGGGATATGCACTTTTAGTATATAAAATGTTAAATAAGTCAGGAATACAATCTAGAATTGTAGTTGGTAAGGTAGATGGAAGTAGCGTGGATAACCATGCTTGGAATTTAGTAAATCTTAATGGAAAATGGTATCAATTAGATTGTACATGGGATGATCCAGTACCAGATATTCCTAAACGTGTATCCTATGATTATTATAATTTAACAGATGATGAGCTTGCAAAAGATCATGATTGGAAAAGGGAAAGGTATCCAGGCGCGTATACAAAATATGATATAAGTACTACTAATGTACCAGTTAAAGCTGTAGAATTGGACAAACATCAAATAACTTTAAAGTTAGGAGAAACAGTTTCATTAACTGCAAGCGCAGTGCCATCTAATGCTTCTAACAACTTAATAAATTGGAAATGTGATACACAAGATATAATTTCTTTTGATGGGAAAAATATAAAAGCTTTAAAGTCAGGTAAAGTTTATATAACTGCAGTATCTGATGATGGTAATTTTAAAGATACTTGTACTGTAATAGTAACTAATGAAATTTCAGATCAGGTGGATATTAGTAATTCGATGCAATTACAAGAAAAAACTAGCGTGGATAAAAATAAATTATGGAAATTAAAATTTAATAAAAATATAGCCAGCTCTACGGCAACTAAAAATAATATATATATATTAGATGAATTAAATAATAAGATAGACGTTAATGTAAGCTTTGACATAAGTAAAGATACAATAATAGTTAAGCCTTTGGAAAGTTATAAATCAGGCAAAAGTTATTACTTGATTATAAATGAAATGGTTGTTTCTGAATCGGGAAAAAGGCTTTTCAAGCCTGTTGTAATGAAATTTACTATAAAGTAATATAAAAACATTGACAAAAATAGAATAAAATTGTAAACTTAACAAGTGTGAGTATGGATTTTACAAGATTTAAAAATTTTATGCACAATGGAGTGCATTTGTAAGAGCAGTGTGGCTCTATAGGAAGGTTATTTCCTATAGAGTTTTTTTGTTTTTAAGTGAAAAATCAATACACATAATTTAAAAATATTATAAGGGGGAGATATCTAATGATTAAATTTAAAAGTATAAGAACTATGATATTAGTTTGTATACTTTCACTATTTTTAGCATCAATGTTCACTATATCATTTATAAGTTATAAAAATTCGCAAAGAATAGTTAATGATCAAATAAATGTTAAAGTAAAATATCAATTAGATTATATAGTAGAAAGAACAGAAAAATCACTTTTACAGCATAGGAAGATAAGTGAAATATTATCTAAAATTCCAGAATCATCTAACGGAGTGCTTGCAAAAGATAATTATAAAGTGTTATTACAAAATCTTATTAAAACTAACGATGAAACTTTTGCCTGTGGTATATGGTTTGAGCCTAATAAATTTAATACAAACGAAAAACATTATGGACCATATGCTTATAGAGAAAATAGTAAAATCGTTTATACAGATGAGTATAATAAGGAAGATGCTAATTATTTTAAGTATGATTGGTATAAAATAGGAAGAAATACTAAAAAGAATGCTGTTTGGTCACCTCCATATATGGATGATGTGACTAAAGTTACTATGGTTACAGCTACAGCTCCTTTTTATGATGAAAATAAACAATTTATGGGGGTTGCAACAGCAGACATTAATTTAAGCAGTCTTCAAAACATGATCAAAAATTTTAAAATTGGTAAAAGTGGTACAGCTTTTCTTATAGATAATAATGGAACATATATAGCAGATGTAAATTCAGATAAAATTATGAAGAAGAAAATTTCAGATGATTCTAATAAGAGTTTGGCTTCTGTAGGAAAAGAAATGATTAAAAATGGACAAGGAAGTAGTACTTATTATGAAGGTAAGAGTAAAAATAGAATTTACTATACAAGCATACCAGAAACAGGGTGGATTGTAGCAGTAACTATTTCAGAAAATGAGCTTTTGGCACCAGTTAAATCATTAATAAGTAAGCAAATTATAGTAAATGTAATTATAGTTCCCATAATTATTATTTTTATATTCTGGTTTAGTAAATACATAAAAGATAGTATAAAAAAGGTTCACGTATTATCTGAAGCTATAGCTAATGGAGATCTTACTAATACTATAGAAGTTGAAACTCAAGATGAAATTGGTAGTATGAGTAACTATTTAAATATAATGACGGGCAAATTAAAAAACACTATTTTAAATGTATCAGAAGGTGTGCAGCAGGTAGCAGCGGTTTCACAAGAGGTATCTGCAAGTTCTGAACAAACACAAAGCGCATCTCATGAAATTGCAGTATCTGTTTCTGAAATAGCTTTAGGTAGTGAAAAACAGGCTAATACTGCAAATGAAGCCAATAAAATTGTACAAGAAATTTATAATGGTATGGAGGATATTTCTAAAAACGTACAAACTGTTACAGAATATTCAATTGAAACTTATGAAAAAGCTAGGCAGGGAAATAAAATATTAAATCAAGCTATAGAACAAATGGAAAATGTGAGCAGTACAGTTGATAATTCATCTAAAATAGTTAATTTACTGGGAAATAAGTCTGGTGAAATAGAAAAAATTATTTATTTAATTAAATCTATTGCAGAACAAACTAATCTTTTATCATTAAATGCAGCAATTGAAGCAGCTAGAGCTGGAGTGCATGGCAAGGGGTTTGCTGTTGTTGCAGATGAAGTTAGAAAGCTTGCAGAACAATCGGCCGATGCTTCTAATGAAATAGGTCATCTAATAAATGATATACAGGAGGAAATCAGCAAAACAATTGAAACTATGAATGAAGGTAATAGTGCGGTAAAACTAGGAAGAAACATGGTGGAAAATGCAGGTGATTCTTTTAATGGTATTTTAAATAATATAAGTAAAGTATCTAGCCAAATACAGGATGTATCGTCTGTAACTAAGAAAATTACTTCAGGTACTGAAACACTAGTAGATTCAATTGGAAAAATATTAAGTATATCTAATGATTCTGTTGCAAATACTCAAAATGCAGCAGCTTCTGCAGAACAGCAGGCAGCTATAATGAAAGAACTATCAGAAGCAGCAGAAAAATTGTCTGGTATGGCAGTGAAGCTTGAACAGAATATAGATACGTTTAAAATTAATTAAGTTATTTATAAATGGAATCTTTTTGTAAGATAAAATTTGTTTATAATTGATTATGAATTATTCATTAATATGAGTAAATAAAAATAAGGACTGAAATTCAGTTCTTATTTTTATCTATATTATTTATATGTATTTAGAACATAATGATATTCTAATCCATTAAATGTATATTAAGTTTAGAATAGAAGGCGGAACTTATGGTGTCAGATACAGGAATACTATTATCTTTTTGAAATTTATGAACTGAATATTTAAAGTAATCATTATAAATACCATTAGGCTTAGATTTATAGTAGCCTCTTGATTGTAACATAATTTGAAGTTGATACACATCGGCCCCTATCATTCCGGGTTTCAGTACTCTAAGATGGTCCCCAAAGCTACCGTAAGGTCCTCCCCAAATAATAACTGTGGTACCATAAGGAATAATTTTATATAATTCTTTAACATCTGAATTTCTCATTCTTATACAACCATGAGATGAATTCCAGCCTATGGAACCTGGATGTAATGTGCCATGTATACCATACTTACCCCATGGCACATTAAATCCCATCCAATAGCCACCAAATCCGTCACCCCAGGTATCTTTGCTTACTATTTTCCATGTACCTAAGGGGGAAGGAGTGCTTGGTTTCCCACCTGCAATTTGATAAACTTTAAAGGTAGTACCATCTTTAAAAATTGTTAAATTGTTAGAAGAAACATCGGCTAGAATAACATAAGAGCTTTTTAATTTATCCACATTAAAAGCATTTCTATTAGATGATGACTTATAGCCAGCGTATATTATTATTATTTCAACAATTAATATTAAGAGTAGAATTATTAGTAATTTTTTAAACTTTGACATAAAGATCCCCCCTGTAATAGTTTATGAAACAGAGGGGAGTAAAAGCATTACTTTTTGAATTTATTTTTTGATTTTTTCTTTTTTTGTACTGAATATCCAAACTTGCCTAAAGGCTTGGAATTGAGAGAAAAATACTCTCCGTGGGAGTAGCATATTAAGTTTGCTTTTTCCAAATGAATTTTACCATTTTCATCGAGAAGGTTTTCTTCCACATGAATGGACAAAACTTCAGCTAAAAATAAATCATGACTTCCAAGAGGAGTGATACTTTTAACTTTACATTCTAAAGAAACTGGACATTGTTTTATACTGGGAACTTTTATTTTTTCGCTGTTTTCTAATATTAAGTTGCATTGTTTTATTTTGTCTATAGTTTTCCCGGATCTTACACCACAAAAGTCTACAGTTTTAACCATATCTTTAGATGGTAAGTTAATTGCAAATTCTTCTGTTGCTTTTATATATTCATAGGAAAGTCTTTCAGGTCTTATAGCTACAGTTATCATAGGTGGTTTAGTACATGCAGTACCAATCCAGCCTACTGTAAATACATTTACTTTTCCTTCTTTATTTTGGGAAGTTATAAGAACTGATGGTACAGGGTTTAGCATTGTACTTCCTTTAAAAGATATTTTAGTCATAAATTTTCTCCTTTCTTTCCATATTACATTAATATAAATAGGTTTAATTATTTGTTATTAGTGTTTAAATACTGATTAAAAAAATAATCCACAAATGTAAAACATTTGTGGATTTATTTTAAACACGAGAAAAATTCACAATTATAATTTGTTTGAATTAAGGATTTTTTCTCATGTTATTTATGGGAATGCTTACTTTTTGCTACTTCTATATTAACTCTTCTTCCATTTAACCTTTTACCACTACTTTTTGATAAAATTGTTTCTAATAAATTCTCAGGTATATCTATGAAAGTGAACTTATCAAATATATCTATATCTCCAACTTCATTTACATCTACATCAGAAGTTTCTTCTAGGAAATTTAGTATTTTAACAGGAGTAACTTTATCTATTCTACCTACAGATAAGAATAATCTTATAGGTTTTGTTGATTTTTCTATATCTTCATTATAATCAAAGTTAAACTCTCTATCAAAAAGCATTTTCATAAGAGCAGCAGCCACATCTACTAAATTATAATCTTCATCTAAACCTGTTGCTACAGGAATAAAATCTTTGTAGTCATTTTGATCTAGAGTGTTTTTTACATCTTTTAACATGCTGTTATACTTAGCTTCGAAGATTTCATCTAAAGTAGGGATTTCTTTTCTCTTTATTTTACTTTTCGTAAACTTTTCTAATTGCTTTATCATAATGTATTCTCTAGGAGTTACAAGAGAATAAGCGATACCTTCTTTATTAGCTCTTCCAGTTCTACCAATTCTATGAACATAAGATTCCATATCTTGAGGTAGATCATAGTTTATTACATGGGATACATCATCAACATCAATACCTCTAGCAGCAACATCTGTAGCAACTAAAAAGTCTAAAGTACCTTCTTTAAATTTTCTTAATGTATTTAATCTTTGATTTTGGCCCATGTCACCATGCATACCTTCAACATTATAGCCTCTTCCCTGCATAGATTCTACAAGTTCATCTACACCTCTTTTAGTTTTACAGAAGATTATAGCACTGGAAGGTTCATCTATATCTAAAATTCTGCATAGTGATTCAAAACGATCTTTATGCTTTACTTCATAATAATATTGCTTAATTTTTTCAACAGTTAAAGAATTTTTAACTATCTTTATATGCTTTACTTCAGCTTTCATGTACTTAGAAGCAAGTTTTGCTATTTCTTTTGGCATAGTTGCAGAGAAAAGAAGTGTCTGTCTATCCCTGTTTAAGGATTTTATAATTTCTTCTATATCATCTATAAATCCCATATTAAGCATTTCATCAGATTCATCCAAAATTAAGAACTTAGCACCACTTAAATCTAGAGTGTTTCTTTTTATGTGGTCTAAAATTCTACCTGGAGTTCCAACTACAACATCTACGCCTCTTCTTAAGGATTTAATTTGTCTATCAATTGGCTGACCACCATAGACAGGAAGTAATCTTGTCTTTTTAAACTTTGCAATACGAGCTAATTCATCATTTACTTGTATAGCTAGTTCTCTTGTAGGGGTAAGCACTAATGCAGATATTTTATCATTAGATTCTATTTGGCTTAATACAGGAGCGCCAAAAGCTAAAGTTTTACCTGTACCAGTTTGTGCTTGACCTATCATGTCATTACCTGATAAAATAACGGGTATTGCTTCAGATTGGATTTGTGAAGGTTCTTCAAAACCCATAGCGTCTATAGCTTGCAAAACCTTTTTATGAAGGTTTAAATCACTAAATTTAATATTTTCCATTCAAATTCCTCTTTCTTTTTTATAATACAAAACAAATCTTATCATATCATAGTACTTAGATATTAGCAAATTAAATTTTTATGATATTTATTATATGTAGCTTTTTATTTATTATAATATAAAATATAATGTATTTATAAACTAATTCTAACTAAAATAGAAGGAGATATTTTATGTTCAATGCTAAACAAAAAAATATGCCCAATGGAATAAGGTTAATTACTATAAAGAAGGATACCCAAATAGCTTCCATACATATGGGAGTGAAGATAGGATCAATATATGAAAATACTAATGAAAAAGGAATATGCCACTTCATAGAACATATGCTTTTTAAAGGAACTCAAAATAGAAGTAATGAAAAATTAAATGAGGATTTAGAAAATTTGTGTGGCGAATATAATGCATATACAGATAAGAATACTACTGTTTACAGTATTACTGCTTTAAATGAAGAGTTGGAAAATGGAATTGAAGTTTTGTCTGATATGCTTAGAAATTCTATTTTTCCGGAAAAAGAAATTGAAAAAGAAAGAGAAGTAATACTAGCAGAAATAAGAACGAGTAGAGATGATATAGAAGATTTAAGTTTTAAAAAAGTAAATGAAATAGCTTTTGATAAGAGTCCATTAAAATACGAAATAATAGGTGATGAAAAAAGTGTTAAAAACCTTAATAGAGAAATGATAGTAGATTTTTATAAAAAATATTATGTTCCTAATAATTGTTATATATCTATAGTCTCGCCTTTTGATCATAAAGAGGTTTTTGATATAGTTTGTAGGTATTTTAATGAATGGCAATGGAAACAATTTAAAAGGAAGGAAGTTATTGTAGAAAGTAATATTCCTATAAAAAAGATTTCTTATAAAAAGAATATAGAGCAAAGTACAATAATTTATCTTTTTACATTTCATAACATAAGCAAGGAGGAAGAATTAGCTCTTAGAATATTAAATCATAAATTTGGAGAAAGTGCTAATTCTATATTATTTAGAAAGCTTAGAGAAGAAAAGGGATTTGCTTATGATGTGTATACTGATTTGGATTTAACAAATTATGTTAAAACATTATATATATATACTGCTGTAGGCGAAGAAAATATAGACGAATCCTTAAAGGTTATAGATGAGTGTATCGAAAAAATTAAAAATGAAGAAATAATATTTGATAATAATACTATAAAGCATATGAAGAAGGTTTTGAAAACTGCTATTGCGTTTACACTAGAGGATTCAACTGATATAGGAAACTATGTACTTCATCAGGTAATTGATGGAGATGATATTTATAAATTTGTTACGGACATGGACGATATAGAAAATGTTAAAAAAGAAGATATATATAATGCTGCTAGGCTTATTTTTAAAGAGCCAACTATACACATATTTAAAAGTCAAAAATAAGGTGATTACGTATGGAAAATTTAAAAAAAATTATTACTAAAGTTGAAATACAAAAGAGAAACAAGGATAGAGTGAATGTATATATTAATGAAGAATTTGCATTTGCTTGTAGTGCGCAATTAGTATATGTTCATAATATTGTAAAAGGGAAGAATGTGGATTTTCATTATTTAAATGAAATAATAACAGAAGATAATTATATAAAATGTAAATCTACTGCCCTTAAAATTATAGAAAAAGTGTACAAGACAGAATCTCAGATAATTTCAAAACTTCTTGAAAAGGGGTATGATGAAAAAACTGTATCCAGAACTACAGAATTTTTAAAAGAATATGGTTTTATTAATGATGAAAAGTTTATCGGAATGTATATAAAAGATAAAATAAAAGTAAGTGGAAGAAAAAAAATAAGGTATGATTTAATAAAAAAGGGTATTAGTGAACAAAAAATAGACGAAAAGCTTGCATGCGTGGATAAAGATATTGAAAAAGAATCAGCATTTAGGCTAGCAGAAAAGAAATATAATGTAATAATTAAAAGTGAAAAAGATTATAGAAAAATTTATAGAAGAGTAGGAGAATTTTTAGTTAGAAAAGGATATAATTCGGATATAGTTTCAGAAATATTAAACAGCGTTGTAAAAAAAGAATTATGTGATTTTCAGAAAAAGGATGAAGCAATTTGTACAAAGGAGGCAAACCTGGATAAGTTGTATCAGATTGCAGAAAAAAGGTATAGAATTATAATAAAGTCTGAAGACAATTATAACAAGATTTATAAGAAACTCAGTGATTATCTTTTAAGACGGGGATATTCATGGGAAGATATAAAATCTGTATTGAATTCTATTGTAAATAATGAAGATTCATATATTTAACAATAAACCTCTTAGGCTAAAGCAGTAAATATTTTGTTAAATATAGAATGATAAAATGTCTTTATACATATAGTTAAGAGGTGATTATAAATGTTAGGCATGAATATTAATATGGTAACATTAATGCTTGGTTTAGTATTTCTTTATCCACTTTTAAAAGGTTTTTTATTTAAATTTTCTTCTCATAATTTAAAGACGGATATTAATGAAATTAACAGGAGTATATCTTTTATTATTTCCATGTTTTTGGGGATTTATTTTGGAAGAAAAGTGTTTATCCAACATGATTCCGGTATTTATCAAAAAATATATAGATCAATACCGGTGGATATTTTAAAGTATATAGAAAGCAATAATCTTATAATTTATGCTTTAATAATACCTATAATAATATTAATAATTTACAAGATTATAAAAGTTTGTTTAGATCTTATGAGTTACTTAACTGTATATCCAATGTTAGATGCAATAGAAAGATTTTTAAGGTCTAAAGGTAACTTTTTTAAGAGATTAACAGGAGTGATTTTTCAACTCCCAAAGGCTGTATGTTATTTACTTTTGGTGACATTTGTATTAAATATACTATCTATATTTAGTACAAATAAAAATTTAAACAGGTATTTAGAAACTTCCAAACCATATAACGCTATATGTAAGGAAGCTGTAATACCTATTACAAATTCTAGTATAGCAAAAAAACTTCCAAACATTATTAATAATTCTTTTAAAATCGTAATTAAACAAGGGGAGACTAAAGAAACTACGCCTGGAAGAATTAATAGCGAAGAAAAGGCAGTAGTGTACTATAATGGGGTTACTTTGGATCAAGGAGTGAAATCTGATAGTGAAATAAATAAGTTTGCTAAAGATTTGGCTTCAAAAGATGATACAACAATAGGTAAAGCTAGAATATTATATAATTGGGTTGGTAGTAATATAGCTTATGATCACGATAAGGCTAATAAAGTTTTAAATAATGATTTTAATGTACAATCTGGCGCAATACATACATTTAACACTAAGAAGGGGATTTGCTTTGATTATGCTTGCTTATATGTAGCAATGTGTAGAGCAAATGGAATAAAGACAAGATTAATAACAGGTGAAGGATTTAATGGAGTTAGCTGGGTAAGCCATGCGTGGAATCAGGTATATGTACCAGAACAAGATAAATGGATAAATGTAGATCCTACATTTTATAAAGGAGGGAATTATTTTAATAATAGAAGATTTCAAGTTGATCACAAAAATGCACAAATAGCGGGAGAATGGTAATCATCATATAAATCCATTAGGCTTGATAAAAGTTAATATAATGCACCAAAGAAAAAGCTGTATAATTTATCAAGATAAAAATATAGGGGATGGTGTAAATGGAGGAATATGAAGAAGATAAAAAAAAGAAAGTAAGAAATTTTATAGTATTAGCTGTTTCTTTATTGCTTCTTTTTTCATTTGGTTTTTTTATAGGTGGTAAAATATCACAAAGAAGAAATGTTGTAGTTAATGCTGCAAACTCTAAGACAAGTGATATAGACCAGCAATCTATGGATAAAAGAGAAACTGGTGTAAATCCCAGCAATGAAAAAAACGATGGAGCATTTGATCCTTATAAAGAAGATGGTAAAAAAGTAGTATATTTAACTTTTGATGATGGTCCATCTACAAATAATACTCCTAAAATATTAAATATATTAAAAAAATACAATATAAAAGCTACATTTTTTGTTATTGGACAATCTGCAGAACAAAATAAGCAACTGGTAAAGAGGGAATTATCAGAAGGGCATGTAATAGGAAATCACACATATACACATGATATGCATTATGTGTATTCAAGTACTAAAGCTTTTATAAGTGATTTAGATAAGTGCGATAATGTGTTAAAGTCTATTATAGGTGATAAGTATTGCTTAAAGCTTATAAGGTTTCCAGGGGGATCTTTTGGACAAAGGTTAGAACCTTTTAGAAAATCAGTTAAACAATCAGGATACCATTATGTTGATTGGAATGATTTAACGGGAGATGCAGAACATAATAATGTACCTGTAAGCAGTTTATTGGGTAAAGTTAAAACCTATGCAAATCAGGAACATTTAGTAATTTTAATGCATGATGCGTCAGCTAAAACTACAACAGTTGATGCATTACCTCAAGTGATAGAATACTTTAAATCAAAAGGGTATTCATTTAAAACATTAAAATAGACAAGTCTATTGTTTTTTATCAATATGAATAAAGCTATGAAATTAAGGTAGTAAAAACCTATATTTCATGGCTTTTTTAATTCAAAATAAACAGTGTCTTTTGCTGATTATTTAGATAAATATTTTTTTATTATAACATTTATAGCTTTTTCACAATCAATATCATCATTGTTTAAACACCAAGCCATGTTAAAGTAAATTAGTGCTTTTTTATTATCATTAAGCATTATATAGCAATATCCAAGATTAAAAAAGTATTTACTTTCCCTTTTTAGTTTGATAGCTGATTTAAGTAAGGAAATTGCTTTATTATATTGTTTCAACTTTATAAAACATACTGATGAATTATAAAGAGAAGCAGGTTCATTATCTTTAAATTCAACTGCTTTTTGATATAGTGTAATAGCTTTTTGATAATCTTTTGAATTGTAACACTCATTGGCCTTGTGAAAGTAACTCATTTGAATCCTCCTCAAGTTTGTATATAAATTTATCTATGGTTGTATTTTTAATTAATGATTTTGCAATTGTACAATTTATATATAAATTTATATCCACATTTTAAGAAAAATATTCCACATGAGTAGTAAAATGTTATTTTATAGATTCTTCAGCAAATTTATTATTTACTATCTTATCAAAAGGCGGCTTTTTAGAGATCAGACTTTGATTATAGGATTGAATTATGTCCATAAGCCTATTAAGATTTTCCTCTTTCATTACAGGTGTTACAGCAAAAGCATTTATTGATCTATAATTTTTAATTACAGATACAATGATACTTTCATCTGTTCCAGGGAAAAATGATTTTATAGATTTTGCAACTTCTTCATCACTATGATTTTGAACCCAAATTTGTCCTTTATAAATAGCTTTAGTAAATTTTTTTATAATTTCAGGATTTTTATCCATATAGGATTTTGTTGAAAAGTAACAGGTATAAGGTATAACACCAGCAGATTTTCCTACGGAAGCTACAATATATCCAGATTTATTTTTTTCAAGAATACTTCCTGTAGGTTCAAAAAGAGCTACATAATCTCCTGTGCCAGCCTTAAAAGCTCCAGCAGTAGCAGTATAAGCAATATTAGTTATAAGATTTACATCTTTGCCAGGTTGAATACCATTCTTTTTTAATACATATTCTAAACTCATTTCAGGAACACCACCAGGTCTGCCACCAATAATGCTTTTACCTTTAACATCTTCCCACTTAAAGTCTTTTACATCGTTACGTCCTATAAGAAAAGAACCATCAGTTTGAGTAAGCTCGGCAAAAAGTATAGGATAATCTTCTTTATTTTGGTTGTAAATATAAATTACTTGTTCAGGTCCACAGAAACCAATATCAGAGCATTTACTTAATACTTGTTGCATAGTTTTATCGGCGCCTTGTCCAGTAGTAAGGTCTATGTTTATACCTTCATCTTTAAAAAATCCTTGATTTATAGCTGCATACATAGGAGCATAAAAAACAGAACGAGCCACCTCATTTAATTTTACAGTAGTAAGATTATTAGCAGTTTTTTTATTGCCACCACAACCAGCGAAAATAGTAACAATAAACATGAAACTTGTAAGGAGAGAATAAATAAAAAGTCTTCTTTTTTTCATATATATCCTCCAAAGTTATTTATACACTAGTTTATAATATGATGAGTATAAGAGTTATGCTAATGTTTTTTATAAATAATTGCATAGGATATAATAATATTAAAAATTATTATTGGCTTATTTTTTGAAGATGATTTTATGTACAATAAAAGTACTATGATTTAAAAAGTGATATAATAGAAATATAACATTATAATTAAGTTTTATATATCTAAACCGAAACAAATATGATATATAGGGGGAGAACATTTGAAACAGTATACAGTAAAGAAGGTTTTAAATAATAATGTAGTGATTGCTGAAAAGGATTCAGAAGAATTTGTTGTAGTTGGAAAGGCTATTGGATTTAATTGTCATAAGGGAGTTAAAATTGATGAAGATAGAATTGAAGGAATATTTGTAAAGCAATCAGAAAAATCTAATGAACAATTTAATGAAGTACTAAAAAAGATTAATAGTGAGATTATAGGAATTTCAGAAGAAATAATTTCATTATGTGAAAAAGAATTAGAAATGAAAATTAGTGAAGCTATACATATATCTCTTCCAGATCATATAAACTTTGCTATTACAAGGATTAAGGAAGGCATAGAAATTGAGAATCCATTTTTATATGAATTAGAAGTATTGTATCCTAAGGAATATAAGTTGGCAGAAAAGGCACTTGAAATGATCAATGAAAGATTTCAGGTGAATTTGCCTAAAGATGAAATAGGCTTTATATGTATGCATATTAATGCAGCCATTACTGAAAAGAAGGTAAGTGACACATTATTACATACTAAAAAAATAAATGAAATTATGCAGTTTATATTTAAATTGTTAAATAAGAAAATTAATATAAAATCCTTAAGTTATATAAGAACGATTACACATTTAAATTTTATGATAGAAAGAATATTGAGTAAGAAATTTATCAAAAACAATTTACTTGACACAATAAAAAAGGAATATTACCATGAGTATGGGATAGCAATTAAAGTTGCTATGAAAATTGAAAATTTATTTTCTGTGGATGTTCCAGAAGATGAAATTGGATATATTGCTTTGCATATAAATCGAATTAGGGATATATAAGCAGTGTTACTATTAAATTAGGCATGAGCTTAAAGAAGGTAGCCATTGTATGGTTATTGTCTTTTGGCTCGTGTTTTTTGTTTCATTAATATTCGATTATATAAATTAATACACTAGGATATATTAAAAGAAATATAGTAGTCTATTATACACTTTTAATTTTGAAAAATTTTTTTGGAAAATATACTGAACGGGAGGAATGAATATGAAAAAGTTATTTGCAGTACTACAGAAAATCGGTAAATCATTGATGCTTCCAGTATCAGTTTTACCAGCTGCTGGATTATTATTAAGATTCGGCCAACCGGATTTATTAAACCTAGCTTATGTGGCTAAAGCAGGAGATGCTATTTTTACTAACTTGCCAATGATTTTTGCAGTTGGTGTGGCAATTGGATTTTCGGGAGGAGAAGCAGTTGCAGCACTAGCAGCGGTAGTAGGACAGCTTATACTTGAAGCTATAATAAAAGTAGCTAGTTCTAATGCAGCGCAAGTATTAGCAGCAAAGGTTGCTGCACAGCAGCATATGACAGTAGCAGCTTTTATGAAAACTGCAGCTTATACAGATATAGTTTCAAAGACTACAATCAATATGGGGGTTTTGGGAGGAATTTGTATAGGCTTAATTGCTGGAATCTTATATAATAAATTTCATAATATTAAGTTACCACAGGTTTTGGGTTTTTTTGGCGGGAAAAGATTTGTGCCAATTATTACATCTATTGTAGCTTTAATATTTGGAATAGTAGGTGTAAATATTTGGGCTCCAATTCAAAATGGAATTAATGTGTTTGCACAGTGGGCAGATACATCCGTGTTCGGACCAGCTTTTTATGCAGCGGGTAAGAGATTATTAATTCCTGTTGGATTACATCATATGTACTATCCGGCATTTTTATATCAATTTGGACAATATATTTCAGGTGGTGTAACTTATTTTGGTGATTCTGCTAGATATTTTCACGGAGATCCTACTGCAGGAGTATTTATGGCGTCAGAGTTTCCAATTTTAATGTTTGGTCTTCCTGGTGCTGCTGTTGCTATGATTGTAGCTGCTAAGAAAGAAAAGAGAAAGCAAACAGCTGGTATGATGATTTCTGCAGCTCTTGTTGCATTTTTAACAGGAATAACAGAGCCAATTGAATTTTCTTTCATATTTGTAGCACCAATATTATTTGTATTCCATGTATTTGCAGCATTTACATCAGGAATTATTACCAGTCTATTACATATTAGGTTGGGATACACATTTTCGGCATCCTTTATTGACTATTTATTAGGATTTAAGTTTGCCGGACATCCGTGGTCTATTTGGCCTGTTGGTATAGCATATTTTGCTCTATATTTCTGTGTATTTTATTTTACAATTAAAGCAATGAATATAAAGACACCAGGTAGGGAAGATGAAGAGAGTTTTAAAGTAGCACATATAAATGCTAAAGGTAGTGAAAAGGCAGTTGGAGTTTTAAAAGCTATTGGTGGAAAAGACAACATTGAAGGTTTGGACGCGTGTATTACAAGATTGAGACTTACATTAAAAGATATTTCTAAAGTTGACAAGGATACATTAAAGGCACTTGGAGCAGCAGGTGTATTAATAGCGGGGAATAGTGTTCAAGCTATTTTTGGTACAGAGGCAGAAAGAATTAAAGATGATATAAAAGGAATTATTGCAAATGGTGAAATTATAGAAACTTCAAAGAATGATGAGATTTTATCAAAGGATAAGCTTTCGGTAGATGAAAATGAAAAAGTTCTAAGTAATACATGTACACTATTTAATCCTGTGGATGGAGAAATAGTTGAATTAAAACAAGTGCCGGATGATGTTTTTGCAGACAAAATGTTAGGTGATGGATTTGCTATTATACCATTGGGAAATGAAGTATATGCTCCTGTAGATGGTAAAATAAAGGTATTGTTTCCTAGTAACCATGCAATAGCTATTGTAACAGATGATGGATTAGAAGTACTGGTTCATGTAGGAATTGATACTGTGCAACTGAACGGTGAGGGGTTTATAGCCCATGTTAAACAAGAAGATAGGGTTAAAAAAGGAGATTTACTTTTAACTTTTAATTCTAAAGTAATTAAAGAGAAAGCTAAAAGTATAATTACACCAGTGATTATTACTAATATGGACTGCGTAGAAGATATTAATATAGAATTAGGAAAAAAGAAACACGGTGAGAAAATAGCTATTATAAATACAAAATAAATATAAGTAGTTGGAAATTTATAAAACATACTTGACAGTTTAATAATTAAGGTTATAATAATATTTAAAGTTAATATAGTTTATTAGCTGTGAAGAAGAGGAGTAAAGGTAAGGAATATATTAAGAGAGGAAAGTTTATTAGCTGAAAGGCTTTCTATATGGATTACTTTGAAGGTAGCTTCTGAGCTTCTTTATTGAAATTTAGTAGATAAAGACGGTTTTCTTAACCGTTAGTTGTATTAAGAGCCTGTAATTTTGCAGGAAAAAAGGTGGTAACGCGAGGTTTTTCGTCCTTTTAAGGACGAAAAGCCTTTTTTTATTTTTTAAAAATTTAATATTTCTGTTTATGGAGGTAAAAGTATGAATTTTATTGTTAGACCAGTAGAATTAAAGGATGCGAGAGACATAAATGAAATTAGAACTATGGATGGCGTAAAAGAAAACATTTTGGGAATAATTAGTGAGAGAGTTTCTAAGTCTGAAACATTTATAAATAATTTAACTAAATACGATCATATACTTGTAGCTGAAACAAATGAAAATAGTACTAAAAAAGTTATAGGTGTTGTAGGGCTTAATGTAAATTGTAATCCGAGAACAAAACATTCAGCTTCTATGGGAATAATGGTACACAAAGATTATCAGGGTAAGGGTATAGGAAAAAGCTTAATGAAAAAAATTCTTGATTTATCAGATAACTGGCTTATGCTTGTAAGAGTTGAATTAGGAGTTTTTACTGATAATGAAAAAGCTATAAATTTATATAAAAGCTTTGGATTTAAAATTGAAGGAACTAGGAAATATGCTGCTGCCCGAAATGGCAAATATGCAGATGAATATATAATGGCAAGATACAAAAATATATAAGGAAACTTAAGGAGGAAATTTTATGTCAAAAAATAATGAAATGGCAACTACCTATAATCCAAAAGAATTTGAAAGCAAACTTTATAAGAATTGGGAAGAAAAAGGATATTTTACTCCAAAGGTGGATGAAAATAGAAAACCATATACTATAGTATTACCACCACCAAATATAACGGGAAAGCTTCATTTAGGTCATGCATTAGATGATACTATACAGGATATAATCATAAGAACAAAAAGAATGCAGGGTTATAGCGCTTTATGGCTTCCAGGACAAGATCATGCAAGTATAGCAACAGAAGTTAAAGTAGAAAATGAACTTTTAAAACAAGGACTTAAGAAAAAGGAAATGGGAAGAGAAGCATTCCTAGAAAAAGTTTGGGATTGGGCAAATGAATATAGAGGAAGAATAAGAGATCAAGTAAAACAGCTTGGATGTTCTATAGATTCCACAAGAGAATGTTTTACTATGGAAGAAAAAGCAAATAGGGCTGTTAAAAATTTCTTTGTTAAGTTATATAATGATGGATTAATTTATCAGGGTCATAGAATGATAAACTGGTGCCCAAAATGCCAAACGGCTATATCTGATGCTGAAATTGAATATAGTGAACAGGAAGGCCATTTTTGGCACATTAAGTATCTAGTAGTAGGAAGCGATGAATATTTAGAAATAGCTACTACAAGACCAGAAACTATGCTTGGAGATGCAGCTGTTGCAGTTAACCCTAAAGATGAGAGATATACTCATTTAGTAGGTAAAACATTAATGCTTCCTCTAGTTAATAAAGAAATTCCTATAATAGCAGATGATTATGTAGATATGGAATTTGGAACAGGTGCAGTAAAAATTACTCCAGCTCATGATCCTAATGATTATGCAGTTGGTAAGAGACATAACCTTCCAGAAATAATTGTTATGCATGAAGATGGAAAAATTAATTTTCCAGGAAGTAAATATGATGGACTTGACAGATATGAAGCTAGAAAACTTATGGTTAAAGATCTAAAAAGTCAAGGTTTTTTAGTTAAAATTAAAGATCATACTCATAATGTAGGATGTCATGATAGATGTGGAAGTACTATTGAGCCTATGGTTTCAAAACAGTGGTTTGTAAAGATGGAATCTTTAGCAAAACCAGCTTTAGATGTTGTTAGGACTAAAAAGGTTAAATTTGTACCTGAAAGATTTGAAAAGACATATTTTAACTGGATGGAGAATATTCAGGATTGGTGTATTTCAAGACAATTATGGTGGGGACACAGAATTCCTGTTTGGTATTGTAAAGATTGTGGTGAAGTTATTGTAAGTGTAGATGAACCAACAAAATGTACTAAATGTGAATCAAGTAATTTAGAACAAGATAAAGATGTACTTGATACATGGTTTAGTTCAGCTTTATGGCCTTTTTCAACACTTGGGTGGCCAGAAAAAACACCAGACTTCAAATACTTTTATCCAAATAGTACATTAGTTACAGGATACGATATAATATTCTTCTGGGTAGCAAGAATGGTATTCTCGGGACTTTATTGTGCGGATGATATTCCTTTTGAAAATGTATTAATTCATGGTATAGTAAGAGATTCACAGGGAAGGAAAATGTCTAAATCATTAGGAAATGGTGTAGACCCATTGGATGTGATAGATGAGTATGGAGCAGATGCTTTAAGATTTACTCTTATTACAGGAAATGCTCCAGGAAACGATATAAGATATTATCCTGAAAGAGTAGAAGCTTCTAGAAACTTTGCAAACAAGATATGGAATGCATCTAGATTTGTACTTATGAATCTTGATGAAGAAATAATGAATAAGTATAAATATTGTAAAAATTACAGTTCTGCTGATAAATGGATTTTATCTAGAATGAATACTTTAATAAAAGAAGTAACAGATAATATAGAAAAATTTGAATTAGGTATAGCAGCACAAAAGGTTTATGATTTTATTTGGGGTGAATTCTGTGATTGGTATATAGAACTTGTTAAACCTGTTATGTATGGAGAAGATGAAGAAGCTAAAGGTGTTGCCTTTAATGTTTTAAATAGGGTACTATCTACAAGTTTACAATTATTACATCCAATAATGCCATTTATAACAGAAGAAATATATACTCATCTTTATACTGATTATGAGTCAATAGTTGTATCAAAATGGCCTGAGTATGAGGAAATACTTAATGATGAAAAAGCAGAAAAGGATATGGAATATATAATTGAGGCTATTAAGTCAGTAAGAAATGTAAGAACAGAGATGAATGTACCACCATCAAGAAAAGCTAAAGTAATGGCCTATGTAACAGAAAATGATGCATTAGAAGCATTTAAGAATGGTGAAGATTACTTCAAAAAACTTGCATCAGCAAGTACAGTAGAATTCTTAAACACTAAGGAAGAAGCTCCAGAAAATGTAGTTTCAGTAGTTACAAGAGGAGCAGAAATGTTTATGCCTTTACTTGATCTAGTAGATCTTGAAAAAGAACTTGAAAGATTGAATAAAGAAAAAGAAAAGTTAGAGAAAGAAATAGACAGGGTAGAAAAGAAACTTGCTAATGAAAAATTTGTAGCAAAAGCACCTGAAGCAGTAGTTAATGAAGAGAAAGCTAAGGGTGAAAAATATAAGGAAATGCTTCAATCAGTATTAGAAAGATTAGAAAGTTTAAAATAGTTAAAAGCATAATTATTTTGTGTAACTGCTGGCAATATATTTTGTCAGCAGTTTTTAATTTATTAGAAAATTAACTTTAAAATATAAATTTAGCTATTATATCAACGGTAGGAATATAATCATAAAAAAATTATAGTTTCTTTAATATATAATGAATGTTTAGAATGGTAAAATATATATATTAGAATTGATTAAATATTAAAAATTTAGTAAAATAAAATGGAATTCAGGATAGATTTCAAAAAGTAACTTATGTATTATACTAGTTATTTTGTGAATTAATCTTGCTTAGCAGGAGTTTGTTTCCCTCACTAAGTTTAGATGAATTATCTAGGGACATAGCTACTGTTATCTCCCTCTTTGATGGAAATTGGAATGTTACAGTAGGTAGTCATAAGGTAAAATTAAAATATGGGGATGTGACAGTATGAATTATAAAGATACTATGAAGTATATAACTAATACGGCGAAATTTGGAAGCAATTTAGGCTTAAGTAGAACAGAAAAAATATTAGAACTTTTAGGGAATCCACATAAGAAAATAAAATATATACATGTAGCTGGTACTAATGGAAAAGGATCTGTTACAGCTATGATTTCAAAAATATTGATGGAATCAGGTTTTAAAGTAGGAATGTATACTTCGCCTTACCTTGAAGAATTTGAAGAAAGAATTCAGATAAATGGAACTAACATATCAAAAGAAGCTTTAAGTAATATTGTTACAGAGGTTTCTAAAGCAGTTGATAAAGTTATAGAATTGGGATATGATCATCCTACTGAATTTGAAATAATTACTTGTACTATGTTTTATTATTTCTATAAAGAAAAAGTAGACTTCGGAGTAATTGAAGTAGGCTTAGGAGGAAGATTAGACTCTACAAATGTAGTACAACCATACGATTCCAAGCTTGATGGAGGGGTAATGGCTAGTGTAATTGTGTCTATAAGTAGAGACCATATGAATATATTAGGGGATACCTTAGAGAAAATTGCTTATGAAAAGGCAGGAATAATAAAAATGGGTGTTTCGGTAATTATGTATCCCCAGGAAAAATCCGTAGAAGAGGTAATAGAAGGGGTATGTAAAGAAAAAGAATCAAATTTAGTAAGAGTTCCTTTTAATTGTGTACAGTATGTTGAAAGTGAAAAAGTAAGTAGTAACAGTAATAAATGTTTACAAAAGTTAACAGTAAGGACTCCTGTGAATGTTTATAATATAGAATTATCTCTTTTAGGAAAGCATCAAATGGTGAATTGTGCAACGGCTATTTTTGCCATAGAAGAAATTATAAAAAAAGGGTTCCATATAGAATTAAATAACATAATGAATGCATTAAAGAATGTTAAATGGATTGGAAGACTTGAGGTAATGAAAAACAAGCCTCTGGTGGTAATAGATGGAGCACACAATATAGATGGAATTACAAAATTAAAAGAAAATATACAACACTATTTTAAATATAGAAAAATGATTTTAATTCTTGGTATATTAGCAGATAAAGAAGTAGAGAAAATGGTAGGTACTATAGCACCAATGGCAGAAAAGATTATAGCTGTAACACCTGATAGTTATAGGGCGGAGAATGCTAATGAATTGGAAAAAGTAATTAAAAAATATAATAGTAACTGTGAATCTAAGGACAATTATGAAGAAGCTTATAAAACTGCATTATCTTATTTAGAGGAAGAAGATATTTTAGTGATATCGGGGTCTTTATACATGATAGGTGGAATGAGAAAAATTATTAGAAAAGTTAATAAGGCAATAGACTAGCATATGGACTTGTTATTTTTTGAAGATGCCTAATATAGAATAGGCAAAAGAGTACATGGGAACAACCTTGTACTCTTTTGTTGTTAAAATTTAACATATAGCTTGTTCTAGTGCGATAGCAAGTTGATCAGGACAAGAAGTATCTTTTCCGCCACAAGTAATTCCCTTTAATTTTTTTATAGCATCTTTTACATCCATGCCTTCTATAAGACTTGATAATCCCTTTAAATTACCATTGCATCCGCCTGTAAAACATACATTGTATACCTTATTGTCAATTATATCAAAGTTTATTTCACTTGAACAAACACCTTTTGTTGAGTAATTGTACATAAATATCACCACCCTTTGTGAGTAAACATTTTTTAAATAATAAAATTATTATATATAATATTGAAAAATTACTCAATATAAATGATAAAAAAATATGTCCATTTTCATAAATATTCATATTATATTTGTGAGGGGGGGATAAATTTGAATTATCTATATGTATGTAATACTTCTTCTGATTTTATTTCAAAAGTAAATTTAAATGAGTTTAAAGAGGAAAAAAGGATATTTTTAAAGTCTGGTAATGCTAATGATAGAATTGGCCCTCATGGTATATGTTTAAATGATAAGAAAATTATAACAGCTAACAATTATAATAATAGTATATCTATTCTTGATATGGAAAAGGGAGTAGAAGAAGGAAACTGCTATATAGGTGTACATTGCAATGATGTTGTGGTATTTGGGAAAAATGCATATATAATATGTGGTGATCTTAATAACTTAGTAGTTTTTGATTTAGAGCAAAGAGAAATAATAACACAGATACCTTGTGGTAGTTTGCCGCATAGCATATGTTTAAATAAAGAAAGAAAACTTTTATTAATTTCCAATATGGAAGATGATAGTATAACCTTAATTGATTGTGTTAACAATGAAAATATAAAGAATATAAGAGTTGGTGAATATCCTACTAAAGCAGTATTTACTGTAGATGGTCAATATGCTGTCATATGTGAAAGTAACATAGGTGCTGATTTTAGGGGAAGCATAGCTTTAATGAGTTTAAAAAATTATAAAATTATAAATAGAATAACAGTGGGCAATTCTCCAGTAGATATGTTTTGTAATGAGAGATTTTGTTTTGTATCTAATTTTGGTGATGGAACTATAAGCATTGTAGATATAAATTGTTATAAAGAAAATAGGAACATAATAGTAGGTGGAATGCCGAGGGGAATAATAAAATATGGTGACAGTATTTATATAGGTGACAATTATAATAATTTATTAATTAAAGTAAATATAACAAATGAAAGCAAAAAATATATACCTATAGGAGGAGAACCTACAGGTATGATTTTAATTTAAATTAGTTTTCATTTATGAGCAGTTGAATGATTTTATTATATAAGTCTGAGGAATTATTTTTCCACTTATGGCATAAATCTTTAGCATCTTTATTAGAGCCCACATTAAGTTTAATATCTATAAGTATAGAATCATTTTCAACAGCTTTTAGGTTTACAATAAAGTTATCATTTTTCCCAATTGTATAATCAGCAGTTATAGTAACTTCTTTTTTTATACTACTTAATTTTTTACTTAAGTAATCTTTAACAGCTTTTATTTTATCTTCAGATATTCTGTTTACAAATAAAGACAGAACTCTAATACCTTTTTCTGTAATTATAAGTCTGTGATTGCCCGTTTCATTTGTGTACTTTAAAAAATTAGAGGAAAGCAATTCATTTAAGTATTGTTGAAGAGTAAAATAATTTATAAAATTATTCTCTAAAATAATTTGTGTTATCTGATTATTAGAAACAGGGAATTTAATTTTTTCAAATATAAAAAGTAATAGAAGCTTATTTTCCGCTAATTCTAAAGTATCTTCAAACATTTTTATCCTCCTAATTAAAATTAATAGTATTATATCAAATATATTATAACATAAAATATATGAAAATAAATAAAGCGCTAAAAATACTTAAGTGCTTTATTTTTATTTATAAAATATTGATATTTTTAAAGTTTAAGTAATATTTACATATAAATAATACTATATAAAGTTATGAGAGTAAAATGTTTTGGAGGGGAAACTTTTGAAGAGAAGATTAGTAAAAAAGGTTTTTTTTACGATGTTTATACTTTGTATTGCAGTAATTGGATCTGTTGTTTGCAAAAATAAAAATACAGGTGTATTTATCAATGTTAATAGGAATCTCCCAATATATTGTGTTGATACAAAAGATAAGAAGGTTGCGTTAACCTTTGATGTGAGTTGGGGAACAGATAACACTGATAAAATTTTACAGGTGCTTGATAAGTATAATATAAAAGCTAGCTTTTTTTTAGTTGGAGGATGGGTAGATCAATATCCAGATAAAGTTAAAAGTATTTATGAAAAAGGACATGAAATAGGAAATCACTCAAATAAACATCCTGATATGACTAAGATATCAAGAGATAAAATAATACAGGATATAGATATTAATGATTCTAAGATAAGAAGCCTAACAGGAGAAGGAACAAAACTCTTTAGATGTCCAGAGGGTTCATATAACAATTTAGTTATACAAACAGTAAAAGATACAAATCATTATTGTATTCAATGGGATGTTGATAGTATAGATTGGAGAGAAGAAGGAGCAAATCTAGAATATGATAGGGTTGTGAAAAAGGTAAAAAATGGTTCTATTATATTATTTCATAATAATGCAAAGTATACACCAGATAATTTACCAAGAGTTATAGAAAAGCTAAAAAAGGATGGGTATGAATTTGTTAAAGTTGGAGATTTAATATATAAAGAAAATTATCATATAGATTATGATGGAAAACAAATATCAAATTAATATAAATAAAACACAACCTTATTGAAACTAAGGTCAAATTTGTATTATAATGGAAATGTGGTAACAAATCTTAAGAATGGTAAATGTTATCAAGTTAAATGTAACAATTAAATATAATTTAAATTTTTACAAGTATAATTTAGTCAGTCTGTGAATAATTATATGATGATAAGATAATTTGAAAACGAAGGGAAAGAAGGGTTATAATGGAAAATTCAATGCTGAATAATAAAATTTATTTAGAAGGGCGAGTAATTTCAGAATTACAATTTAGTCACGAAATGTATGGTGAAGGGTTTTATACTTTTTATGTAGAAGTTTCAAGACTAAGTGAAGCAAAAGATGCTTTATTTATAACTGTATCAGAAAGACTTATAGGTGGAATGGATATTAAAATAGGTTCAGAGCTAATAATAGAAGGTCAGTTAAGGTCTTATAATAAGTTTATGGATGGATCAAATAGGTTGATATTAACGGTTTTTGCAAGGAATATATACTATTGTGAGGAAAGAAGCAAAAATCCTAACCAGATATATTTAGATGGATTCATTTGTAAGGAACCAGTTTATAGGACAACTCCTTTTGGAAGAGAAATTTCGGATATACTCCTTGCAGTTAACAGAGCTTATAATAAGTCAGACTACATACCAACTATTGCATGGGTAAGAAATTCCAGATTCTGCAAGACATTAAAAGTTGGTGATAATATAAAAGTTTGGGGTAGATTACAAAGTAGAGAGTATCAAAAGAAAATATCTGATACAGAAACAATTAAGAAAGTTGCCTATGAAGTATCCATATCCAAAATGGAAAAAGCGGTTAAAGATGATGAAGTAAGTGAGAGCGAAAGCCAACATGAAAAAGGAATAAATGAAGCATTAGTGGATAAACAAATATCATAATAAAATAATACAAATAAAAGCTGTGGAATATAGGGTTAGTACCTTAATTCACAGCTTTTTAATTAAAATGAAGTTTATTTATTTTCTTAAATCTTCTAGTATTTTAGTTTTATCTTTAGTTTTATCATCTACTGTTTTGATTATTTTTGCAGGAACGCCAGCTACTACTACTCCAGCGGGAACGTCCTCTACAACTACAGATCCAGCAGCTACAACAGAACCTTTTCCTATTTTTACGCCTTCCAAGATTACTGCGTTAGCACCTATTAAAACATCATCATCTATTTCACATGGAGATTTACTTGGTGGTTCAAGAACGCCTGCAACCACAGCACCTGCACCTAAGTGAACTCCTTTTCCAAGCTTGCCTCTTGCACCAACAACAGCATTCATATCGACCATACTGCCTTCGCCGATTTCAGCACCTATATTTATAACAGCGCCCATCATTATAACAGCATTTTTATCTATTTTAACTTTATCTCTTATAATAGCACCAGGTTCAATTCTAGCATCTATTTTTGTAACATCAACAAGAGGAATTGCTGAGTTTCTTCTATCATATTCTATTCTAAATTTTTTTATTTTATCTTTGTTATCATCTAAAAATTTAGAGACTTCTTCTGCTTCGCCAAAAAGTACATGGAAGCTAGAGTTGCCGTAATCTTCTATGTTTCCTAGGTCACAATTTTGTATGTCACCATCAACATAAACCTTAACAGGAGTAGATTTCTTTGCTTCTTTTATGTATCTTGCTATTTCATATGGATTAGTTAAATCATAGTTCATAGGGATAACCTCCTAAGTTAAATATTATAGTTATTAATATTATTATAATAAATATGTTTTGTCAATTAAAGGGGTAAAGTATTTTTCAGTAACAAAAAGGTATCAAGTGAAATATTTTAATAGTAGAGTGCTTTTGGAGGTAATGTAATTGGATTATGAAATGAAAGATTGTATTGATGCTGGAAGTATATACTGTCCATGTCATTTATCTGAAACAGGGGATTGTGTCTTATGCTCACAACTTTCAGGAAAAAATTTCTGTGACTGCATAAATTGGAAGGGTGTGTGCATATATCAAGAGTATATTTTAAATAAGAGCAAGGCTAAGGAAGGAAGGAAAAATTATTTATGTACAATAGTAAAAAAGGAGCAGATAGAAGAAAGTTTATATATTTTTACGATAAACGCATCTCACAGTTTAGTGCATGATCTTGTATACCCAGGGAGCTTCATATTTATAAGAAATCCGCAGTCTACAAATTATTATGATACACCAATTTCTATTATGGAAGCTGATACAGAAAAAAACACATTAAAAATAGCTATAGAAACAAAAGGAATTAAAACAAAAAGTATATGTAAACTTAACGAAAATGAAAAAATGTTAGTTAGAGGACCATTTTGGAATGGAGTATTAGGGCTAAAAAATGTTTATAGAGCAAGGGAAGGTGTATCAATAGTTATAGGAAGAGCAATAGGCATAGCACCTTTAATACCTGTTTTAAAAAAATTACATTCTAATGAAAATAAAATTATAGCAATAATTGATAAAGCACCTTTTAAAAACATTTTTGGAAAAGAGTATTTTGAAGAATGTAATTCAGAAATATTGGAATGCAAAATGTTAGAACAAGGTGAACTTACAGAAGAATTTAAAATGATGATGAAACAAATTTTAAAAGTAGAAAATGTAAATTTAATTCATTGTGATGGTCCAGATATATTGATTTACAAAACTATGGAGTTTATTGATGAAAATATTAATTTTTCCTGCTGTAACAATTCTAAGATGTGCTGCGGAGAAGGAGTATGTGGTACCTGTAGCACGAGATATAAAAACCATGTAGTAAAAAAATTATGTAAGGTACAAATAGATCCTAAACATGTATTTAAAGAAAGAAGGTTTATATAAAAAATAAAGATAGGGAAATTTTAAAATTCACAATTTAATATTAGGAGGTTTTTTAATGAAGGTAATTATAATTGGTGGTGGATGGGCAGGCTGTGCAGCAGCAATAAGTGCTAAAAAGGCAGGTGCAGATACTGTTTCTCTTTATGAAAAAACTGATATGCTTTTAGGACTTGGAAATGTAGGAGGAATAATGAGAAACAATGGAAGATATACTGCTTCAGAAGAGTTAATAGCTTTAGGTACAGGGGATTTGATAAATATAACTGATAGTAATACACGGCATAAAAATGTAGATTTTCCTGGACACAAACATGCATGGTTGTATGATGTAAATAAGATTGAACCAGCAGTAAAAAGGTACTTACAGGATATTGGTATAGAATTAAATATGATATGTAGAATAATTGATGTAGATAAGGAAGAAGATAAAATAAAAGGAATATATTTAGCAGATGGTAGTTATGTAGAAGGAGATGTATTTATTGAAACTACAGGCTCTACAGGACCTATGGGAAATTGCTTAAGATATGGAAATGGATGTTCAATGTGCGTGCTTAGATGTCCTGCATTTGGACCAAGAGTTAGTATAAGTATGAGAGCTGGTGTAGATGATCTTCAAGGGGAAAGAGATGATGATATATATGGAGCTTTTAGTGGTTCTTGTAAGCTGTGCAAAGAAAGTTTAGATGACAGTATAGTAGAAGAATTAGATAAAAAAGGAGTAGTTATTTTAAAAGTTCCTAAAGAAGATGTAAACATGGATAAGTTGAAAGCAAAGGTATGCCAGCAGTATGCATTAAAAGAGTTTGCTGAAAATGTAATATTATTGGATACTGGCCATGCAAAACTTATGACATCTTACTATCCTTTAGAAAAGCTAAGAAAAATTAAGGGATTAGAAAATTCAAAGTATGTTGATCCTTACGCAGGTGGAAAGGGTAATTCCATTAGATATTTATCTGTAGCACCTAGAACGGATGATATGAAAGTAAAAGGTATAAGTAATTTATTCTGCGGCGGTGAAAAAAGTGGACTTTTTGTAGGTCATACAGAAGCGATATGTACTGGAAGCTTAGCTGGGCATAATGCGGTAAGATGTGCCTTAAAGATGCCTCCTTTAATTCTTCCAAAGAGCACAGCAATAGGAGATATCATAGCTTTTGCAAACTATAAAATGATGACAAAACAAGGAAGAAGAAATAGATATACTTTTGCAGGAGCTGAATATTTTAAGAGAATGCAGAAATTTGGATTATATACTACAGATAGAAAAGAAATAGAAGATAGAATTGAAAAATTAAAGTTAACTAATATTATGAATGAAAAATTATTCTAAAGACTAGGCTTAAGATTAGTTGAAATTTTTCAGTGCTTTTATTATATAGTACAGTGAGATATTATTATTACAATGATTTTCTCACTGTAAGGATTTTTATTTAGTGTTTTAAATGGATATAAAAATCAGGGGTGGAAAGTAAGATGTACACCCTGCTTTTTTTATGCTATTATGTTTTTATCAAGTGATTCTTAGACTCAGGTGGAGTTTACTTATGAGGAATGCCCCTCTTTCCATCTGAGTCTTAGAAGAACTTATCCAGGGGCGTATCAGCCGTTATCTCCAACCTTAAAGAAAAGCAGAGAACCAAAATCTATGATTTTGTGTGAATCGCTTTCGCTGTATGTGATGGGAGTGTTACGGATGGTAGCCATCGGATAAAATTTTGCAAGGGTTATATAATAAATCTAAGGGGGCTTTATAGTAATGATTAAAGATAATGTAATATCTAATAATGTGCAAAATATAGAGATTTCAGGTATAAGGAAATTTTTTAATAAGGTAGTTAATTACCCAGATGCTATTTCTTTAACTTTAGGTCAGCCTGATTTTAATGTACCTGAAAAAATAAAGGAAGCCATGATTCAAGCAATAAATGAAAACAAAACTACATATACATCTAATGCAGGAATTGTGGAACTTAGGGAAGAAATCTCAAAGTATTTAAAAACTCAACATATAAACTATGATAAGGATGAAATATGTATTACTATTGGTGGTAGTGAAGGGTTAATGGATGTTTTCGCGGCTTTATTAAATCCTTCAGACAAAGTTCTTATACCCACACCGGCATATCCAGCTTATGAAAGTTGTGTAAAACTTATAGGAGGAGAAGTTGTTAACTATAATTTAAATGAAGATTTTTCTATCAACTTTAAGGAATTAGAAAATTTAATAAATAAAGAGAAACCTAAAGTTATAGTAGTATCATATCCATGTAATCCAACTGGAGCTATTTTATCAGGTGAGGATAACAATAAACTTCATAAGATTATTAAAAATAATGAAATTATAGTTATAAGTGATGAAATGTATAGTTCATTATGTTTTGAAGACCAATATTATTCTATAGCTCAATTTGATGATATAAGAGATAAAGTAATAGCTGTTGGAGGCTTTTCAAAAATGTTTTCCATGACAGGTCTTAGAATAGGGTACGTGTGTGCAGTAGAACGTTTTATGAATGCTATAATGAAAGTTCATCAATATAATGTATCATGTGCAGCGTCCATTGTTCAATGGGCAGCTTGTGAAGGATTTAAAAGTTGTATGGAAGATGTAGAATACATGAGAAGAGAATTTATAAGAAGGAGAGATTATTTATATAATAGATTTATTAAGATGGGTTTTGAATCAAATGTTCCTATGGGAGCTTTTTACATGTTTCCGGCTATAAAAAAATTTAATATGAAAAGTGAGGAGTTTTGTGAAAGACTTCTAAAAGAAGCAGGAGTTGCTGCTGTACCAGGATCAGCTTTTGGAATTGGGGGAGAAGGTTATATGAGAATTTCTTATGCTTATAGTATGGAACAATTAAAAGAAGCGTCAGATAGAATAGAAGAATTTATAAAAAAATTAAAATAGCTTAGGCATATTCAAAAAAATAACAAGTCAGTATGTTAGTATATTTTGCGTCATACTGCATCAACAGAACCCTTTGATAGAACAACTATCAGCGGAACCTGTTTCCTTGTCTATCGCAAAATATACTAACATCTTTGACTTGCTATTTTCTTTCATATGCCTTATAGTGATTGGACATTCACCTTAAAGTTGTGCATTTAAATATTGTAAAAAATAATAAAAATCAAAAAAAGTGGACTTTTTAAAAAGTCCACTTTTTTGATGTGATTTAAAAAATGTTATCCTGATATTATGTAAATTTATCCCAAAATTGGATTGGATGTCTTGGCGGAAATTATAATAAAATATAAAAGTTATTATTAATGAATGAAATTATGCAATTTTTAACATTAAGATATTCATAGCATATTTTAATGTGTTTAGAGAGTATTTTAATTTATTCAAAGATAGATAATATTAAAAATTTATTGGTATAAGGTGAAGTAGCTTGTGAATCAACAGTATTACATAACTAGTTATGGTTAATATTGTATGATGGGGCTATGTATGAAAGAATACTAAATGTAACACAATATTCTGAAAAAAGATATTTTCTGAAAACGTTTGATATGGATTTTTTCATGTGGTATTATAAAAAAGAGGAATGGATTAATCCATTAAGCCATTACTCTTTATGGATTTTTAATAATTAATACTGTACAAACTTATGTTTATAATTTTTAGAAATATAAATAAATTTTTAAAAGCAATTTTTAGGGGGTTTCATGATGAAAACTTTAGTTATTGGTGTTATTGGCTCAGATTGCCATGCAGTTGGAAACAAAATATTACAACATTCATTTACAGAAGCAGGATTTAATGTAGTTAACATTGGTGTGTTATCTCCACAAGAAGATTTCATAAATGCTGCAATAGAAACTAATGCAGATGCAATAGTAGTATCTTCACTTTATGGACATGGAGAAATTGATTGCAGAGGATTAAGAGAAAAACTTAATGAATCAGGATTAGGCGGAATACTATTATATGCTGGTGGAAATTTAGTAGTAGGAAAACAAAAGTGGGAAGATGTACATAAGAAATTTAGAGAAATGGGATTTGATAGAGTATATGCACCAGGAACATCACCAGAAGTTACAATTGCTGATTTAAAAAAGGACTTAAAAGTTGAAGATTAAATAAAGATCGTGTACAAACCATATTAATGAAAAAATACTTAGTAAAAGTTGATTAGGGGGTAATTCAGGTGGAACTTAAAAATAAAAAGTGGACAGATGAAGAATTTTTCGAAATGAGAAAAGAAGTATTAAGCCAGTGGCCAACAGGAAGCGAGGTAGACTTAAAGGAAGCTGTAGAATATTTAAAAAAGGTGCCAGAACATAAGAACTTTTCAGTAAAATTAAGAAAGGCTAAGGAAGCAGGAATAACATTAGCACAGCCAAGAGCAGGGGTTGCGCTAATAAATGAACATATAGAACTTTTAAAGCATCTTCAAGATGAAGGAGATGCAGATTTATTACCATCAACAATAGATAGTTATACAAGACAGAATAGATATGATGAATGTGAAATAGGAATAAAAGAAAGTTTAGCAGCAGGAAGATCATTACTAAATGGATTCCCAGGAGTAAACCATGGGGTAAAAGGATGTAGAGAAGTATTTGAAGCAGTAAATTTACCAATTGAAGCAAGACATGGTACACCAGATTCTAGATTGCTTTCAGAAATAATACATGCAGCAGGATGGACTTCAAATGAAGGCGGCGGAATATCATATAATGTTCCATATGCTAAGAATGTATCAATAGAAAAAAGCTTATTGGACTGGCAGTACTGTGATAGACTTGTTGGATATTATGAAGAACAGGGAATATCAATCAATAGAGAACCATTTGGACCTTTAACAGGAACTTTAGTTCCACCAAGTACATCGAATACAGTAGCAATAATAGAAGCTTTGCTTGCAGCAGAACAGGGAGTTAAAAACATAACAGTAGGATATGGACAGTGTGGAAACTTAGTTCAGGATGTTGCAGCAATAAGAGCATTAGAAGAACAGGTAAATGAATATTTAAAACAATATGGATATAATGATGTTTATATAACAACAGTATTCCATGAATGGATGGGAGGATTCCCACAGGATGAAGCTAAAGCATTTGGAGTAATAGCATCAGGAGCAGCAACAGCAGCACTAGCTGGAGCAACAAAGGTTATAGTAAAAACACCACATGAAGCAGTAGGAATACCAACAAAAGAAGCAAATGCAGCAGGAATAAAAGCAACAAAAATGGCATTAAATATGTTCCAGGGACAGAGACTTCCAATGTCAAAGGAACTTGAAACAGAAATAAGCATAATAAAAGCAGAAACTAAATGTATGATGGATAAGTTATTTGAACTTGGAAATGGAGATTTAGCAGTAGGAACAGTAAAAGGATTTGATGCAGGAATAGTAGATATACCATTTGCACCAAGCAAATTCAATGCAGGAAAAATGATGCCTGCTAGAGATAATAA
>NZ_JABBNI010000018.1 GCF_012926525.1 Clostridium muellerianum | reverse complement strand
TATCAAACTACATGCTACGCATGCCTTTTTATCAAAAGGCTTTTTGTCGTACTCTTTTTTTCTAGATTTTTAAGTAAATTTTCAAAAGTTATCCACATTTTCTAATTTTCAATTCTGCAATCATCTAAATTCATGTTAATTAATATATAAATTAATATACTACATCAAAAGTATATCATATTATTACCATAGAACGAAACCACTATTTAGCGGTGGCGGCTAATCAAATAATAAAAACTTCAGGATTAAAATCTAAAATATATTGAAAAGTGGTAGTTATTAATAGTAACTACCACTTTTTTATCATGAACACTTCTTTTTTCCTTATATTGTCAAAAATATAAGGGTAGCCACAAATAAAAATAAAAAGGAGTGTTAACATGTCAGAACTAAGAAATAAAATGAAAATGTATATGGAATTAAAAGGTTATAGTTCCATAACAATAAAATATTATCTTAGGAATATTAGTAACTTTGCTAAGTTTTACAACAAGTCGCCTCAGTTATTAGGCGAAAAGGAAATTAATGGATACTTATATTATTGTATCACAGAAAAGCAATTAACGGAAAGATCTGTTAATATAATTTATTCTACATTAAAACTTTTATACACAAAAATTTTAATGTAGCCATGGAATATTGATAAAATTCCAAGAATGAAGGAGCCGAGAAGGCTTCCAGTTGTACTATCTCCTCAAAAAGTTAAATCTATTTTTGATGTTACGGATAATATTAAGCATAAGGCTATCCTAATGACTACTTATTCTGCAGGCTTGAGGGTTAGTGAAGTCTGTAAGCTTAAAATTAAGGATATAGACAGCAAGAATATGCAAATATTTATAAGGCAAGGTAAAGGAAAAAAGGATAGGTACAGTCTTTTATCAAAAGCTAATCTTAAAATTCTCAGAGAGTATTGGAAAAAATATAAACCTAAAGAATTTTTATTTCCTGGAAGGTACTGTATTGACCCCATAAGTACACGTAGTGTTCAGAGAATATTTGAAAAAGCATTAAAGAAAACTAGAATTGCTAAAAATGCAACTGTTCACACTTTAAGACACAGCTTTGCAACTCATCTTTTAGATGCTGGTACTGATATCTGCTTTATACAAAGACTTTTAGGACATACTCGTATAACTACTACAACAATTTATCTACATCTTAGAAGGATGGATTTATTAAGCATAAAGAGTCCTCTAGATATTTTATTAGGTGAAGAAAATGATTGAGGTGCAAGATATACTTTTAAAACATGGAGATGAGTATATCAGAAAGCATAGGCTGCCGCCACATTTGAGAAAAGTATTGAGTAATATTAAGGATTGCAGAACATCAGCATTAGGTGGTCATATAGATGAGTGTGAAGAGTGTGGACATATAAGGATTTCATATAATTCTTGTAGAGATAGACATTGTCCTAAATGTCAAACATTAGCCAAGGAGAAATGGATTGAAGCTAGAAAAAATGATTTACTACCTGTATCCTATTTTCATGTTGTATTTACAATACCACAAGAATTGAATTTTTTAGTCCTTACGAACCAAAAAGAGATGTATTCTATTTTGTTTAAGGCTGCTTCAGAAACTTTATTGGAGCTCTCAAGAGATAGAAAATATTTAGGTGTAGAAATAGTTTTTACTACTATACTACATACATGGGGACAAAATCTTATGAATCATCCTCATATTCACTGTATAGTTCCTAGTGGAGGATTATCCTTAGATGGCACTCGTTGGATAAGTTCTAGGAAAAAGTTCTTTATACCTGTTAAGGTTCTATCGAAAAAATTCCGAGGGAAGTTTCTATACTATCTGAAGAAAGAATACTATAATAATCCTCAATTGAAGTTTGTAAATGATATTGAGGATTTGAAATACAAGGATGTCTTTCAATGTTTTATAGATAAACTCTATAAGAAGAATTGGATAGTTTACTGTAAACCTCCCTTCGGGAGTGCAGAGCATGTTCTTGAGTATTTAGGTAGATATACTCATAGAGTAGCAATTTCCAATAATAGAATTGTGGCTTTTCAAAATGGTTATGTAGTTTTTAAATGGAGAGATTATAGTGATAATAATAAAGAAAAGTTTATGACTGTTACAGCAGAAGAATTTATACGCAGATTTGTTATGCATATACTACCACAGAAATTTGTTAAGATAAGACATTATGGAATTTTAAGTAATCGCAATCGTGTAACTAAGCTAACAAAATGCAAAAGGATTCTTAAGGTATCAAGCTCAAAGAGTGAATTCATAGCTAAATTAAGTACAGCAGAACTTCTTTTAAAACTTACTGGAATAGATATTAACATATGTCCTTATTGTAAAGTAAAGATGTCAACAAGAAGAAAGTTACAGCCTAAAACCTGTGCTCCACTAGGTATGACTGTAAAAACTGCATAAGTCAATGTGAATGAAAATAGCAAAATAAACTATGGGGAGGGGGAAAGTATATCTTTTACCCAATAAAGTAGCAAAAACTATGATATATCTTAATCTAGCATTCCAAATTTTGTGTTAAAATATAAAAAGCGATAGCTTCCAGGGAATAAGAGAAAGATTGAAACTCCATAGTAACTGCCCCGCGGTATTCGTTCTATAATTTGTTTCGGAAATTGAGCAGCTTTTAAATTAAAGCATAATTTAAGCTTATTAATCAAGCTGCTCTTTTATTCGGCTCAACTTCCGAATACAAATCTATTCATACAAGTAACCGAAGAAACGTTAAGCTGTATTCCGGCTGATACATGTTGTGCAGGAACACTCACTTCATTAAGAAGTTCTAATGTTCCTGCACAACATATATCAGTCTTCATACAGCTTAACGTTTCTTCTTAGTGCATTGCGTATAGCATTATTTCAAAATGCTTGTAGCTCTCATAATATTTATTACTTATATTAAAACATACAAAGCATTTAATAGAAAGCTGTCTAACTTGTTAATCTCTTTCGAGATATTTCTATAAAAAAATAGAAAATAACTTCTACATAAATTTAATATATTAAACAACAGGCTGCGCCTCAATTTTTAAGCGATATTAACTTTTAATCAAATATAATTTTGATTAAGCCCAATTATATGTAACAATGAAACTAAATTTACATAACTGAAGTTACTAGTTTGGATTTTAACTTTTATGTAGTGATATAGGGTAAGTGTTTCATCACATTAGCTAAATTGTTTCTTATTATTCTTAGCGAAAAGTTTATGAAAGCCTTAGAACTTTAGCCTTGTTTGAGGGAACTGAGTTTGGCAAAGTTCTTAGGCTTTCATTAACTTTGAGCTTTAGACTAATTGAAAATATTTAGCAGTGAGTAAACGCTTATCCTATATCACGTAGTAAAAGTTAAAATCAAAACTTTCACTGCACTTTGCGCCGCATTATTTTTATATTACAGAATAAGTTTCTATTTATTTTCATATTTAAGTATTAAATCCACATTAGCCTTTTCTACTGAACTTAATTCTTCATCAGATCCTTTAAAAGAAGAATTAGGCTTATACCAGGCTTTATTATTAAAATAGGTTTTAAACGGCTCAGTTTGAAATACAAAACCATGTCTTGCATATATTTCATTTCTTGCAATAGCCAAATTTTCTTTACTTAAAGAGCTCACCTGACTATCTTCAAGTCTTTCATTTCCGCTGTTTTTAAACATATATTCATCAGACTTACTATTAGTATTTGCAGCATTATTACTATTTTTGGTATTATCTTTAGTTTTATCTGTTTCTTCAATATCTTTTGAAGTGCTGCTCGAATCAGTTGATACATTATTACTGCTATCTACTGTATTTGTATTCACTATTGGTGTTTGGGGAGACTTGTGAACCTTTGTATAAACATAATAAGAAGTAAAACCTATAAATAAAACAACTACTCCTATTATTACTCCTATTACTGCTGATTTTAAAATGCCTTCATCAGAATAACCATGATCTTCTTCCTGAACCATTCTGTTTGGCATTTCTCTTATCGTAGGTATTGCCTGTGTGTTCTCATTATTATAGTCATTTCTAACTCTTATAGCTTCATTTTGAAAAGTTGTTTTTTGTGGTGATCCGCATTCAGTGCAAAACTTAGCTTCATCAAGTAACTTTGCACCGCACTTTACGCAGTAACGCATTGTAACAATTCCTCCTTTACACATATTCCTATAATTTTTATTGTGCTATTAAAACGCTTATACAAAACTAATGTATGTACATATTATAATTACTAATATAAATTAAGTATAGCCTATTTTAAAAACTGCTGACAAAACAGTTTATCAGCAGTTTTCATTTAACTATTCAATAGCTTTTAAGCTTTCCATTTGATATCCATTTTTTGCTTCATTATATCTAAATGTATAAGTATATTTAAAAGTTTTTATTGAAGATGTTCCATTATCATTTATATCATAAACTTCTTCTGTATTTATAGTACCCGATTTATTGTCTTCACTTAATTTATAAGACGTTATATTAAAGGATTTAATTTCTTCTCTTATTCCGCTTTTGTACGTGCTCGGAACATAACTCTTTTGCTCATTATAAATTTGACTTCCTGGATATAAAAGATCTTCTAATAACGTAAAACTGTTTGAATTTACAGCTCTTGTAAAATAATAAGTATACCAATATACTAGATTATGAATTTGATTTTCCTGACTTTTAATACTGCTTTCAGCTTGAGAAAAACTTAAATAAACCTCTTTGTCGCCTTTATCTACTGTTTCTTCACTACTTTTTAATACCTTGCCATCTTTAGTAATCATACCATATATTTTGGTATTACTATTTAAAGGTCCAAAATTACCAGCATCCGAAACTTTAACTCCCGTATCTTTACCATTCACAAAAATTTTAGCATCTGGATAATCACTTTTTACATTTACATAATTAACATTTGTAAATGTTTCTACAGTTATCTTATCACTGCTGTTATCAAAAAAATTAATATCATGTGAATCACTTAAAGAAGCATATTTCCCTTTATAATTTGCTAAAAGACTATACTTTCCTGGTATAAATGGTCCAAATTCTTTACTAAAGTTATCTGAATCACTTTTTCCAATGTCAGTACCATTTAATGAGAAAGCCACATCCTTTACACTTGTCTTAACCTGAATGAAACCTGGTTTTATAGCTATTCTGTAATCAGGAAAAAACAAAAATTTTTTTCCTGAATAAGCAAGAGTTAAAATAGCCTTAGAGTTACCTCCATTCATTCTAGATAATGCCTTTGTTTGACTTGCATTTACAGCATCCTTATTTAACCCTTGCACTACTGTATTTAAATAGGAAGGATTATCTTTAAAATAAGTTAATAAAGGTACAATTGTTTTTTCATTTATTTCTAATCTATTGTCGTCACAATAAAGAGTACTAATTAAATCTGCTTTGTTTCCTGAAGCAACCGCATTTTCAAACTTAGAAACTACTTTTGAAGGCTTTGTTAGTGAGTTTCCTACTATATAAAAACCAATTAAGAGTACTGCAACAATTGCAGCTGCCATAATTCCTATTTGAGTTTTTCTAGACATCTTTAAGTCTCTTCTTATTTCATTAGAAGGAACTCTAATTTCATCTTCATATGTATATTCATTATTATTTTTAAAATTCTGATGTGATTCATTTTGTTTTGTATTTAAAACATTACCGCATTTTGGGCAAAATTTTTGTCCTTCTTCTAGTTTTGCACCACATTTTCCACAAAAACTCATTTCATCTTCCTCCACATTTTTTAACTTTAGAACCTAACATTCTTCATTACATTTGTAACAGACATTATTATATCGGATATATTTGATACTAAAAATTTCTGCATACACATTGAAACTATAATAAAAATTCCTAAAAATGATACTGCAATTATAAATACTGTATGATTTTCGTCTACAAACAGTTCTTCTCTAATAATTACAGTTAAGCATGCCAGTGAAACTATTACTCCAATTAAAAATACACCTGCACCTATATAAAATAATACATAAGAAAACAAAATTGAAAATATTTCAAAATATAGAGTTGGAACTAGAACAATAAGTGATGCTTTATATACTACAAATGGATCTTTCTTATCTTTTGACAAAATAGTAGTTCCCAAATATATGATTATAAAAAGTGTTATAATTGCACATAAAAATACTGCACTATTTTGCAAAAATACTTTTCCATATGGTATGTTTATAAGTGATCTAACCTTACTCATTTCCCCTGTCAGATCCATTATATCATTGGTACTTAACATCTTTCCTGATGATCCTGGTATTATTAGATTTGCTATATTGGATATTTTCTGAACTAAATCTAAAGCTATACTCTGTATTGTTGAAATAACTTGATTTACCTTCCACATACCTAAAATTCCTTGTATTATTACAAGAAAAATTGTCAATCCTATAACAGAAGATTTCTCACTGTTTTGTACAAATTGTTTTGCACCTGAAACAGGCTTAAATAACATTTTCATCAAAATGTCCCTCAAGCTTGAAAAATTCACTTGTTTTTTTAAGTTTGCATATGAATCATATACTTCCTTTTGATAATTAAATGAATTATTTTTTGGTGCAAAGCTTTGACTTTCCTGATATCCCGTTTCTCCTGATAAATCTTCAACTTGCTTTGCTCCACAATTAGTGCAAAATACATTCCCATCTTCGACTTTTCCTCCACATTAGTGACAATAACTCATACTTTTTTTCCTCCTTGGTATACTTTTATAGGCCTTTTCTTTAGTACAATTTAATTTTCCTTCGTTATATATTCTACAAGTTTTTTAAAATTCCTTCAAATTTAATGATTTTTGTGGATTATAGTCCTTAATTGAACATATGTAGTAATTTTCACCCCGAAAGTCAATAATAGTACACTTAACTAATTATTAGATTACTTATTGTATAATTAAAATATCTCTATTAAATAAAAAAATGGGACTATAGCACTAATAAATTTCTATACAATATATTGCTTTGTAAATCACAATATGTTGCAACATTTATTTTTAGTGCGACAGACCCATTTTTTTATTAAATTTTAATATCAATCATTAGACAATATTTACTTCACCTTATCTAATATAAACTTTGGAATTAATCTAGTAAGCTTAGATGGTAACAAATTTAAATCTTCCCTTCTTATTCCACCTAAAAGTACTAATCCGAAACCATATATAACAACTGCTACTCCAATAGCTATTACTGTAGCTATCATGTTAGAAAAATATCCTTTATGTATGAAACTAAATAAAAAATTCAAAGCATAGTGTGTACCAAAAGCTAAAACTCCCATAAGTATTGAAGCTATAATTGGTTTTACAGAATGAACTAAAAGACTTAATTTTAAATTTAAAGACTTTTTAATAATCCTGTGATTTAAAATTATAGGAATTGCAAAACCTATTATACTTCCTGCTACTGCTCCTAAAATATTTATCTTAGGTATAGCTATTAAAAAATAATTAGAAACTATTTTAAAAACTATACCTATAACAGAATAGAATGTAGAAGTAAATAGCTTACCTATTCCCTGTAGGATAGTGGTTTGTATCTGCATAATAGCCATTAGTACTAAAACTATAGAACCATAGGCCATAATAAATGCTCCTCCACGAAACTTTAACATATTATAAATTGGATCACTTAAAGAAGCAAGTCCAACAGCACAAGGTACTGCTATTAAAAAACAAAGCCTAAAAGAATAGTTTATTTTGTCCCTTGCAAGCTTCTTATTCTTTACTGCTATTGCACCTGATATAGCAGGTAAAATTGCAGCTGAAAGTGAAGATATAATTGCAATAGGTACATTTAAAAGAGATTGATATTTAAATAGAAAACCTGCTAATATGCTAGCATTAACATCAGTAATACCACCTGCCATAAGTCTTGCTTTTGTATTATATACATCTACTAAATTTCCAGCATAGGTCATACCCACACATATAGTTATAGGCACTCCATACTTAATTATCTTTCTTATAAGCTGCTTTGTAGTAAATCTTCTTATTTCTTCATTAAAGTATCCCTTAGGAACTTTAAACTTTTTATTTCTTTCATAATAATACATGAGAAAAACAGCAGAAATAAGTGCTCCTACAGAGGTTCCTATAGTAGCTCCTGCACAACCAGCTTCTAAGCCAAATTTAACAAAATATGCAGCAAATGCTAAAGAAAAAATAGTATTCATTACTTGTTCTATAACCTGTGATACTGCTGTAGGCGTCATATTGGCACGTCCCTGAAAATATCCTCTATAAGCAGATGCAACAGAAGTAAATAATATAGCTGGTGATAATGTTAAAAGTGACAAATATGCTTTGTTATATTTAACTAATTCAGCTAAAGGTTTAGCAAAAATAAACATTATAAGCGACATAAGGATTCCTAAAATTAAAAGTATAAATCTTGCTATTTTAAAGCTTTTTACTGCATCTTTATAATTTCCTACTGCTGTAAGCTCAGATATAAGCTTTGATATTGCAACAGGTATTCCTGAATTAGTAATTACAAACATAAAGGCATATACCTGATATGTAGCTCCATATATCCCGTATCCTTCATTATCAATTATCATTATTAAAAAAGGTATATAGAGCAAAGATAGAACCTTTACCATCATACCCGCTGCAGAAAGTATTGCAAAACCCTTAGTAGTCGACTGTTCCTTCATAATAAAACTCCTTATCTATATCCCCCATATTAATTATAAACCATCTATAATATATTTAAATATAAATTTGGATTAATGGTTAAAACTTATCAAAAATATCATTTTTAATCTTTTTAAATATAGGTGGCAATCCTGCTGCTACAGTTTTATTTTGCATGTAAATAAACTTTTCAGTACAATCCCTAAAAATAAGTTTGTATGCGTACAAAAATTGATAATTTAAACCATATTTATTGAAGAAAAAGCTATTTAACTTAGCTGTACCATATTTTGTATCTCCTAATATCGGATTACCAAGGTGGTTTAAATGAGCTCTTAGTTGATGACTTCTTCCTGTTAACAATTCAAGTTCAACTAAAGAAAAAGTTCCACAACTTTGAATGTTTTTTACATTCATACTAATTTCTTTTGTATCTTTTCTATGTTCATCATAAACCTGAGATATATTTTCACTTTCATTTTTATGAATATAAGCCTTATACAAGCCATCCTTAATTCTTCCTTTTATTAAAGCTTGATAATACTTATGTATTTTCTTTTCTCTTATCATTTCATTTAATAATTTTAAAGCTTCATAATTTTTTCCAAATATAACTATACCAGAAGTGTTTCTATCCAACCTATTACAAGGAGCTGGTGTAAATGTAACTTCATTTTCTGGAGTATAATCGCCTTTATCATATAGATATGAAAGTACATAATCTGTTAAAGTAGATTCTTTCTTTTTTCCATCTGAATGTACTAAAACCCCAGGCCACTTTTCAACTACTACCATGTTTTCATCTTCATAGGCTATTTTTAAAAAACTATTTTCTATTCTAGTAAACTTCTTTTTTGTTTGATTTGAAGTTATATCTCTTGTTTCTATTAAATCTCCATCCAATAGTGCATATTTCTCTTTAGCTTTTTTGCCGTTTACCTTCACATCACCTTTTCGTATACTCTTGTATATAGCACTTAAAGGCATATCCTTAAGCCATTTTCTTAAAAACTTATCTAATCTCTGTCCTGCTTCATTTGGTCCTATTTCAATTTTCATATCATCACTCCTAATAGTATTATATATCTTTCTGCATCAAATTTCTGTATTATGCTATTATTTACAATTTATCTAATTAAACAACATCTAATTATATAACACTATTATTGTCAAAATCAATATATAAATATTTAAATTTGTGATAATATAAAAATGAAATCTCTATAATTTTACCTTTTTATGTAAAAAAATTATCTTTAACGCCTGATAACTTATACTGAATAAAACAAAAAATTGCCCAGCAACTTTAAAAATGCTGGGTTTTTAAACAATCTAATAAAAACATATTTTGCTTCTTTTTTTATTATTTTAAAAGTTCATATGCAATTTTACACTGTAGTGCTATTCCAATTGGAATACAATCTTCGTCAATATCAAATAAACTTCCATGAGCTGGATTTACTATTCCTTTAGCTTCATTTCTACATCCAAGATAATAAAAAGCCGAAGGTCTTTCCATAGAAAAATAAGCAAAACTTTCTACTCCCATACTTGGATTCTCTAGTATTTTTACATTTTCTTTTCCTATCAGGCTATAAGCAGCATTAAACACCTTATCTAACATGGCATCGTCATTATATAAACAAGGATAACTTTCTTCTATATCTATTTCACATTCTCCTCGCATAGAATGAACAATGCCTTCCACTACTTCAACTAATCTTTGTTTTAAATAAGCCCTATTTTCTGTAGTCATAGTTCTCATAATACCTGATATTGTAACTTCTTCAGGTATTATATTTTGAGCTGTACCGCCGTGAATAGTACCTATAGTTATAACTGCTGCATCTGTTGGCGATATTTCCCTGCTTACAATACTTTGAAGAGACATTACTACAGAACTAGCTATAACTATTGGATCTATGCCTGTTTGTGGACGAGCTCCATGAGCTCCCTTACCTTTAATTTTTATGGTAAAAGGATTAGAAGCTGCATTTACAACTCCTCTTTTAATACCTATTTCTCCTACTGGTATATTTTCTTCAACATGCAATCCTATCACATTACTAACTTCAGGATCTTCTAGAACTCCTTCTTTTATCATAACCTTAGCTCCACCTGTAGTTTCTTCTGCTGGCTCAAAGAACAACTTTACATTTCCATTCAAACTGCCTTTTATGCTGTTTAAAATTTTAGCTGTACCTAAAAGTATAGAAGTATGTGCATCATGTCCACATGCATGCATTTTTCCCTTTATTTTTGAACAATAATCACAGTTTTTTCTATCCTCTAATGGAAGGGCATCCATATCAGCTCTAAGTCCTATGGTCTTATTTCCATTTCCTTTTATTATTCCACAAATTCCTGTTTTAGCTGTTTCAGTATATTCTATACCTTCTTTTTGTAAAAATTCTTTTATTTTTTGAGAAGTTCTATGTTCTTCATATCCTAATTCTGGATTCCTATGCAAATCTCTTCTTATGCTAACAATTTCATCTTTTATATTCTGTGATAATTTTAAGAAATCTAGTTCCATATTTAACTCTCCAATCTATACTATTATTCCCAGCCAACTTCAATTATGTCACCACCTGAAAGATTATCATAATAACCTGCATCTTTTTGATTTAAACGCAAATATATTTTTCCCTTAGGAATAGTTAAATCAAAATCTATATAATTAAATATATCTATAAAAACATATTCTTTTTTACCTTTTAAATATATATTTTTACCATTAACTACCACTTCAAGTTTATCTTCTGTTTTCTCTTCTTTATGCAAATCCTCAGATTTTATTTCATTATTTTCTTGTGAAATATCAGATTTCTCTTCTGTTTTTTTATTCTCTGAAATTATTTCTTCTTTGTTAACTTCAGTTTCTGTATTTTCTTCTACAGTATTAATTTCATTTTCATCAGCAGTCTGTTCTACATCTTTGGGTTTATCTACTTCTTCCTCAGCTTTTGTTTTTTCCATATCTTCTATATCTTTTTGCTTTTCTGTTTCTTCTACAATTTTCTGTTTCTCTACTTCATCATATTTTATACTATAGATTCTATCTCCTTCTTTTATTTCATAGGCATCTGAAATTTCCGTACCATTTAAATAATATTTGTATTCTTCACTGTTTTCAACTAAATACTTTTTATATTGACCTAAATTTTCTGGGAATACTATTTCAACTTCATCATCTTCTTTTATCTTTTCATTAATATCCGCTTTTTTTCCATTTATTATAGCTATTGGTTCTAAATTTTCTATTATATCATTAATAAAAAAACTTATAGAGTAAAGCTTTTTAACATAATCTAAAGCACAAGGTGCTGCATCACTGCCTTCCCTTGCATATTTTATTTCTATGTTATCTCCTTCTTTAACTTCCTCATCTATACTGGACTTAACTCCATTAATTACAATTTCTGCTGATGAAGCAAGTGTTCCAAAAGCTACCCTTTTAATTCCATTCAAAGTGAATCTTATATTTTTACCATTTCTACCAATTAACACTTTAGGATTAATACCACCCTGCATCATTACATCCATTACCGTATGTTTATGTGAATTAAATAAACTTATTACTTTATCATTTAAAATTACATCTATAAAATCATGTCCAAGTCTTTTTATAGAAATTAAAGCTATTCCTAAAACTGTTACACCAGTACTTCCTAAAGAATTGTCCTGACATACACATTCAGTTACAGCCTCTCTACCTTTGACTGCTATTCTTTGAGGCAATATATTAAGTTTATCTGCTAAAAATTCCTTTAGATTAGGAGTATATGCTCCTCCTCCTACTATGAAAATAGCATTAGGCGATTTATCTCCATTCAATTCTATAATTTTACTTCCTATTTCATCTGCTATCTTCTTTACTGTTGGACTAATAAATTTAATTACATCTTCACAATTTATTTCATTTTCTAATCCTAAAACATCTTTATATACTAACTTTTCTTCATTAGTACAGTGCCTTTTTATGTATTCTGCAGTATTAAAATCTACAAGGTAATTTTGTGCAATAGTTTCTGTTACCTCATCACCAGCTAAAGGAACCATGCCATAAGCACTTATAGTATCCTTACTGCTTATAGCTATATCTGAAGTACCAGCACCCACATCTATTAAAGCCAAATTTAAAAGCCTTAAATTTTGTGGTATAGCCGCTTCCATAGCAGCTATAGGTTCCAAAGTCATACTAGCAACTTCAAGTCCTACCTTTTCCATAACAGAATAAAGACTATCTACTACAGACCTTGGAAGAAAAGTTGCTATAACTTCCGCTTCTATGTTTTCTCCTTTATGTGAAAGCAAATTATTTATTATGTATCCATTTAAGTAATAATTTTTTACACTATATCCAACACAGTAAAGCTTTCCTTCTCTTTGCTCATTTATTTTTTCTTCTGCACTCTTTACTGCTGTAAGCTCTAAGCTTCTTACAGTATCTTTATCTATTTCCTTATCATAATCAATTTTAAGCTGTGCCTTAGCTACCACAGTTCTTAAAAATCTTCCTGCTGCTGCAATAGATACTTTTTCCATTTTCATGTTAAGTTTTTCTTCTAACTGTTTTTTTACATTATTTACTGCATTAGCTACCAGTCCAATATCATGAATCTGACCATCTATCATAGCTCTTTCTTCATGTTCCATACAGTATTCAGCCACTACATGAAATTTTTTATCCCTAACTGTACCCGCTGTACCTATTACAGAACGTGTACCTATATCTAATGCAAATATTACATCTTGTGGATTAACTTTAGTATCATTCATAATATTTACCTCTTTACTCTAATAATTTTAAAGCTCAAATTCTAAGAATATGGTATTTGGCCTTACAAACATTATAATTAATTATAAAATATTTGTAAACTAATCTATTTAGTTGGATTTATATTGTATAACTTTATCTATTGGTTACAGAATAGTATCATATTGTATAGAGAGTATATGTAATAAGTTATCTTAAAGACATGAGATAATACGCTTACAAGAATAATATTAATTTAGCCTTTACATTTATGTATTTAGTTTTAAATAAAAAAGACTTAATTTAATAAGCCTTTTTAACATGTAATTATTTTATTGTTAACTAAATTTACATAGTTTCTCATTCCATTTTGATATACAAATATAATCAAGTGGATTATCATAGAAAAACCACTTAAATACTCCACGTTTTGAGCCAAAATTTCTATTAAACTTCTCCATCATATTATTAAATTTATCATCAGCATGTAAATGGGGATCATTCTTATCAAGATTTATAATATATCTATACTCGAAAAAATTACCTCCATTGTCATTTTCAAAAAACATATTAGGATTAGTAGTTAAAAACGTTACTTTCTTCCCTATGCTCTTTCTTTCTCCTAATTGTGGAATAAGTTTGCTATACTTTCCATTTGAAAAATGATAAAATATCATTCTTTTACACCTCGTTTCACTTATAATGTTATCACTAATTAGTATAAAAGTATAATATAACTCATATTTCATATATTTTGTTGCAATTAGCATTAATAAATTATAACCTGCCAGTTTTCAAAAATTCTTTTACCCTTTTATTAATAACTAATTTAATAACATAGTAACCAATAATAAATGCTCCTAATATTTCAGGTCCGTACACAAAAGGATTTGTTAGCAAATTTACAATATTACTGGCTATCCAATTTCCCTCCGGCCTGGTAGGGAACTTTAGTCCATAAGCTGGCCAAAACCATATACCTGGATACAGCCACATACTGTCAAATATTTGATGTATTAAACTGCTCACTCCTAGTAATGTAAAACTATTATTTCTGCTTCTTTTATAATAATATATTCCTATAATTATTAATAATACAGAAAATATTAATGAATGAGCAAATATTCTACTATTATGAAATGTACTTCTAAAAAAGTAAGCCCCTATTGGCTTGTCTATAATATCTGGAAGTACAGCTCCGATAGCAATTAACCTATAATCTATATATTTTTCATTGTTATTAACCTTTACTTTGAAAGCAACATTCTCATATAATTTAAAAGCCGCAGTTGTTATTCCTACATGTCCCAAAAATATCATATTATTACCTCTACCATTTATAGTATCATTTGTATAGATATTATTACATTAAACGGTTGAATATTCAAGTTTTAAAAAAATGTTTTTAAATTTATTCTCTTTTTAACATATTTAGTTTCTACTAAATAATACAAATAAACACTAAACAGATAATCATATTAGACTATATACTTAGTGTTCATAATAATATATTCATTTAAATTAATTGAATTCTTTTTATTACTGTTTTATAAGTGGATATAAATATTTATCTTCTTTATCAAGCCTATTTTTAAGCACTTTTATAATTTCGGCTGTGCATCTTTTAAAATTTTCCACATCCTCATTAATTTTATTTTTAGTATTAAATTTAATTTTGTACTTTTCAAACTCAATACTTATATCTCCCATTTCATCTATGTATTCTTCTGCCGTATTTTTAAGTTTAATATCGTTACTTTTTAGTAATTGGGGATATAGGAACTTATCCTCTGACTGCAAATGAACTTTTAATATACCTGTCAATACGTTAATATTTTTAGCTATTTCAAAAGAATCATTTTCTATATTATTCCTTGCAATTAAACTTTCTATATCCTTTATGCTTTCATGTATTGCTTCATGTTGTCTTACAAAATTATTGATATTCATAATAATCATTCCTCACTCTCATTAAAAAGCTTTATTAGTAATCTCTTTTAACTGCCTTAAGTATACTATAATACTCAGTTGAATTCTGTAGCAGATGTTACCAATAAGAAACTTTTATAGGAATAACTTTAGGTAATCTTATTTTAAAAATAAAGAATACTTTGTAACTTTTATTGAAAATTATAAGATAGCATCAAATAACTTAATGCTTTAGAATTGATAATATATTTAATCATATTAGAAATGCAAAATATTTCCTGTTTAAAATGCGTGAGTTATTAAATATCATTTCTTGAGCTTCACCATACTTATTCTGCTAAATTAATTACTGCTACCCTGGCTTTAACCTTCTCTGGTAAAGCTCATTATAAAATGATGTTAAACAAGTACTTAATTCTTATTTTATATACAATGAATAAAATATAACAGACTATGCTAAAAATTTAACTAAAAAAATTACATGTAAAGCCTTAATGAGCTATTCACTTACCCTTAATATACCTTCCTTTTCATTTATATAAGGTAATGTTTTTACTATTTCATAAACATACTTTAATTTTTGTTTTTCTTCTTTTAATATAGCATCCTTTTCAACTTCATTAAAGCAAAGCATGTTACACCAAAAGTCCACAAAATCGTCCTTAGTTATAAAATGTGTATCCTCTTCATCCTTAACTACAAATCCAGTTTTAAACTCTTCTAAAATTTCAACATCTTTAATTTTATTGTTTGAAACACTTCCACATACATCATTCCACATAGTTTTAAACGCTATCATGAAATTGTACCTCCTAATATTATAATTAATTCACACATATATGTATATAGTATAACATATATTATGCTTAAGTCAAACTTATTAATTGTTTTAAATAATAAAATATAGTATTAAAATTAATTTTAGTATACTTATTCGCTTTTAGCTGTCTAATCTAATACAAATAACTTTTATTAATTCAAAAGTTACTATAGATATGCAAACATCATAATTAAATCTTACATTACTTCAATGCATACTAAAATTCAATTTTAATTTTATAACAAAATTAAGATTTTCAAGTTAGATATATATAATGAATTGTATAACTTATATATTGGTGGCTTCACTTTCTTCAGATTTTGCTCTATAGTAATTTGTGCCCCCTACCCCTACTAATATCATAATTGCACCTATAACATGATACCAATAAAAACTTTCATTAAGTATAACTACCCCAGCTGTAACCGATACGATAGTTGATATGTTCGCAAACACTGAACATCTTGAAGCTTCCATTTTGGAAAGAGTATAGTTCACTAAAAAATATGCTATTATAGATGATATAATTCCAAGATATAATATTGAAGTTATAAAGGTTACACTTTTTAATGGTGCGAAATAAAATGATAATTTTTTATTTACAGCAAGTTTAATAATAGAAATTCCATTAAAACATATAGCTCCTATAAACATCATAAAATATGTTATTTCAAAAGCAGTAAATTTTATTGATATCTTTCTTGATATTATATTGAAAAATGAAGCTGAAAACACTGCTCCTAACAGTAATATTATGCCCAAAATAGAACTTTCCTTACTGTCAGAACTTCCCATTACCACTATTAAAATTACACCAGCCACAGATAATATTATATTTGCAGTTTGTTTTGGAGTTGGCTTTTCTTTCAATAAATATGCCGCTAAAATTGTTACTACTACTGGTATAAGAGCAATCATGAGTCCAGCCAGAGAAGATGCTGTTCTTTGCAACCCATAGGTTTCAAAGATAAAATAAATTACAGGTTCAAAAAAACTAATACCAATAAGCCATTCTATAGGTTTATGCTTATAATTTACTTTTATTACTCTTAAAGCTATAAGTAGTGTCATCACGAGAAAAGCAGTTAAAAATCTGAAAGAAAGAAGAGTTATAGGATCGGTTACCCCTAAGGCCTTTTTTGAAAATAAAAAACTTAGTCCAAAAATAAAATTAGTCATTAAAGCAGTTATATATGGAAGAATACTCAATATACTTTTCTTATTACAAATCATACTACAAGTCATTCCTTTCACTTTTACCTAATATAAAAATGTAACTTATTCTATTAAAAAAATCGCTAATACAAAGCGACCTAAAAACAAAGTTGTCTGATAACTATAATCTCTAATATTCCTATACACTTTAAGTAAATATTACTATTTAAAATGACACTATTATAAGCCACTACAATATTATTTCCAAAATAAGTATACTACAAAATTATTTGGCATACAATGGAAATAAAAATTTAAAAATTCTTTTATTGCTACAAAAGTTGAGGTTTTCATTTTTAATGTTAAAATTATTATTAGTTACTAAAACTCGTAATATAAAAATTATAGATTAGTTATTATGGTGGTGAAATATATGAGCAGATATATTGTTAATAATCCTAAAAAAGTAGGTTCTGCCCCTGGAACTCTTGTACACATCGGCAGCAGGTTTAAAGAAAATTCAGAAATAACATTTATTAAGTATGATAAGGAAACAGAAGAAACATTTCATACAAATGATATAGATAAATGCTTCTCCTATATTGATAATAAAAAAATAAATTGGTTAAACATTGAAGGTCTTCAGGATGTGTCCATTATAGAAAGAATAGGTAAAGAATTTAATCTTCATCCTCTATTACTTGAGGATATATTAAACACAGGACAGAGAGCTAAAATTGACGATTATGATGATTGTATATTTATTGTATTAAAAGTTCTTACCTATAATAAGAACTTAAAGAAAATAAAATCTGAACAGGTAAGCTTTGTTTTTGTTAATAATTGCATTATTAGTTTTCAAGAAAGAGATATAGGTGTATTTGATAATGTTAAAAATAGAATTAAGGTATCTAATGGTAATATAAGAAAACTCGGGGCTGATTATCTTCTATACGGCTTAATTGATGCCGTTGTAGATAGTTATTTTGTTATACTTGAAAACTTCGGCAATAAAATAGATTCTGTTGAAGATGCATTAATAAATAATCCTCAAAAGGGAATTTTAAAAAGTATACACAATCTCAAAAGAGAAATGCTCTTTTTGCGCAATTCTATATGGCCTTTAAGAGAAGTTGTAAGCATACTTGTAAGAGGTGATAACTCTCGTTTTTCTGAAAACACTATAGTATATTTAAGAGATGTATATGATCATATTATACAAATAATTGATACTGTAGAAGTATATAGAGATATGTTATCCGGTATGTTAGATACTTATCTTTCAAGTATAAGCAACAAAACAAATGATGTTATGAAAGTTTTAACTATAATATCCACTATTTTTATTCCAATAACATTTTTAGCTGGAGTATACGGTATGAATTTTAAGTACATTCCAGAATTAGAGATGCCTTATGGTTACGGACTCTTTTGGGTTATTGTAATAATTATTACATTACTAATGATTAGATACTTTAAAAAGAAAACATGGATTTAAGCCTTACATTTAAAGCATAATACGACGCAAGTAACCGAAGAAACGTTAAGCTGTATTCCGGCTGATATATGTTGTGAAGGAACACTCGCCTCATTTAAGAAGTTCTAATGCCTGAGATATTGAAAAATGCCTACCTCCTCAAATGTGACGTCCTGTCACTTTCGGAGCTTTTGCCGTCCTGGCAAAAATTACGACATTTTTCAATATCTCAAGCAAAGAACTTCTAAAATTTGCTCGAATGTTCCTTCACAACATATATCAGTCTTCATACAGCTTAACGTTTCTTCTTAGTACATTGCGTATAGCATTATTTCAAAAGGCTTGTAACTCCATATTTAAAAAGCGTAGCTTTCACAATATTTACTACTTACATCAAGAGATACAAAGCATTTAATAGAAAACTATCTAACTTGTTAATCTCTTTCGAGATATTTCTATAAAACAGAAAATAACTTCTACATAAATTTAATATATTAAACAACAGGCTCCGCCTCAATTCTTTAGCGATATTAACTTTTAATCAAATACAATTTTGATTAAGCCAGATTATATATAACAATAAACCTAAATTTGTATAACTGAAGTAACTAGTTTGAATTTTGACTTTTACGTAGGGATATATAATAAGTGTTTCATCACATTAGCTAAATTGTTTTCTTATTAGTCTTAGCGAGAAGTTAAGGAAAGCCTTAGAACTTTAGCCTTGTTTGAGGGAACCGAGTTTGGCAAAGTTCTTAGGTTTTCATGAATTTTGAGCTTAGAATAATTAAAAACATTTAGCAGTGATGAAACACTTATTATATATCACGTAGTAAAAGTTAAAATACAAACTACTACCGTACTTCAATATCTTAGTTGCGTCGCATTATTTTTAACATATGAAAGTTTAATAGTTTACTAGAATGCTGAAAATGATATAAAGCTATGTTGATTTTGATCGTTTATAAAGAATTTCTTTAACTTCACTAATGTCTTTAACATTACTTTTAGCCATTTTTACATAACAAAAGGCCGCTGGAATGAGAAATAATTGAAATATTGACAAAGTAATTATATAGTTATTAGGTTCTACTGAGTATCTAGACACAGCAGCTAAAAGTGTTCCAACTCCAACATTTCCTAAAGTTCTACCTAAGCTATTAGCAAGATTAGCTGTACTAAAGGAGGTTCCTCTATGCTCTGGAAGATTTACATCTGTTATCAATGCAAGCCAATTTGGTGTATTTGCAGATTGCGCTGATGATGCAAAAAAAGATAAAATAAACATTGTCATTATCCATGGATTTATAGCTATCTGTTTTAATAAATTAAAAAAGATTAAAGGTGCATTATAATTCCCGGGCAATAATAACTTATTCATTGGTACTATAAACATTAATACATAAAATGGCATAGTAATAAAAACAAAAAATGAAGTTAGTATAGCCCTTCCTTTATAGCTTTTTCTTTGAGCCCTGTCGCCTAGATGACCAAAAAATGATGATGTTAACCCGCCTACTTGAAATAAAGCAAAAAGAAAACCTGAAGCAATTACTGCAGTTTTATTATCATATCCTTGATACTGAATTTTTGAAATATACAGCGTTGGCAGCCATATCAAACTTCCAGTTGTAATATTCATAAAAAAGCCTTGAAAAAATAATAAAACGTTACTATGTTTTAAAGCTAATTCATATAGTTGGTTAAATTCTATATTGTAATTATATTCATATCCCTCTTTAACAAGTTCCTTTAACTCAGGTTCAGCTTCTCCTAAGTTAGGCTCTTTTATAAAAAGATATAAAATAATTAATAAAAAACCTATTATACTTACAATTTTAAATGGTTCTCTCCACCCTGCATAAGTAGCAGTAAGAGAAGCCATTAAGGATCCTGCAATTCCACCAAAACCTTGTGACATTCCCCAAAGGCTTAAAATCATACCACGCTTTTTGTGGGGAATGTAATCAGTTAAAACACTAAATCCAATAGATGCTATACATCCAAGACCTATTCCAGTAAAAATTTGAAAAATCAAAAGTTGTATATAATTATTACTAATAGAGGTCAAGAACACTGATATTGACCAAAAAACAGTACCTATAATAATTAGCTTCTTTCTTTTAAATTTTCCTGAAAGATATCCCCAGTAAACTGATGAAAGTGCCGTAACTAAAATATTAACAGCTGATACAACTCCAAGTGCAGATAAATTTATCTTTAGATCTTTAGCTATAGAAGAAAATAGCGGTGGAAATAATCCTATAATAATGTTATCAAAAGCAGCTAATGCTACAAAGACCGATATGGTATATATCATTTTTAAGTTTTTCTTATCCGTAAATCTTCACCCCTTTTCATAAGCTCACTCATATTCAAAGCAACTTTCTAATAGATACTGTTTACTGATTTTACAAGATACACCTTAAGTTATAATTAAAGATAGATAACTTAAAAATACATAAATAATAGTATATATGTACGCTGCAGTAAGAAGAAACGTTAATCTGTATGAAGACTGATATATGTTGTTCAGGAACATTCGAGGGAATTTTAGAAGTTCTTTGCTTGAGATATTGAAAAATAGCGTAATTTTTGCCAGGAAGGCAAAAGCTCCGAAAGTGACAGGACGTCACATTTGAGGAGGTAGCTATTTTTTAATAGATCAAGCATTAATACTTCTTAAATGAAGCGAGTGTTCCTGCACAACATATATCAGCCGGAATACAGCTTAGCGTTTATTCGGTTACTCGCAGTTACATAGCAACTTGCTCATTATATTAAATGAAAGTTGAATAAATACTTATCTAATAAAGTATAGTTTCTACCAAATCTACATAAAAAATTAATTTTTAACGTAACATAATTAAATAAAAAAGTTTTTTACTTAATTTATTATGAGCTAGAATAAATTTTTTGCAATTTTAAATGTTCTCATGGATACATATTTAAGAAAGGAATGATATTTATTATGACTAAAAATATACTTATTATTTCCTCTGATTACACAGGACATGGTCACAAAAGTATAACAGAATCTTTATGTGAAGTTTTTTCTCAAAATAACAATGTTAAAATTCATGTGGTAGATGGATTTTCGCTGGGTGGTAATACCCTTTTAAAAATAGGTAAATCCTATGGTCCCATAACAAGAAAATCTGAAAGTTTATGGGAGTTAGTATGGAATGTTTCTACCCTAAAGCCTCTATTAGTTAATGAATTTATTGAATTAATAATAAGGGATAATTTACTGAAGCTTATAAAAGAAGTTAATCCTGATCTAATTTTATCTGTACATCCTAACTTTAATGGTTCTGTTATAAATGTATTAGAACAAAATAAAATTAAAATACCATTTGTTACTTTAATAGCAGATCTAGTGAGTATCTATCCTCTTTGGGCAGATACTAGAGCTGATTATATTATAAGTCCTACTGTAGAAGCAAAAGATAAGTGCATAGAATATGGTATTCCAGAAGAAAAAATTAAAGTTTTGGGCTTTCCTGTGCGTTCAAGGTTTTATAATCACGAAGAACATAGTGGTTATAAATCAGATGAACCTTTAAAATGCTTAATAATGAGCGGTGGTGAAGGTGTTGGTAATATGAGAAAAATAGCTGAAGTTCTTCTTGGTAACTTCAACTGCATTGTTAGAATTATTGCAGGAAGAAATACAAGACTTAGAAATGCACTTACCAAATCACTAGGCGAAAAGTATGGTGACAAAGTTGAAATCTATGGTTTTATGGAAAATATACAGGAGTTGATGTTTTCTTCTGACATTGCCATTACCCGTGGCAGTCCAAATGTTATGATGGAATGTACAGCATCTAATATACCTTTAGTCATTACTGGTGCTTTACCTGGGCAAGAGGAAGGCAATCCTAAATTTGCCGAAAACTATAATCTAGCAGTAGTATGTACAGATATAAAAAAAATGAAAGATACTATAGAGAATTTGATGAAAAATAATGGAGAAAATTTAAACAAAATAAAAAAGTCCCAAAGAAACTATAATACTGCTAATTCTGCAAAAGACATTGTGAACTTTATCTTAAGTGTTATTAGCAATGATTAATTGTAAATATGCAAAAAGCGCTTGATAATTAAAATCATAGATATCAAACGCTTTTTAATATTTTATTTATATTGCAACCACTTTTTTACATTAAGTTCTCTATTATAATCTTATCCTATTAACATTAATAATCTTTAACTCTCTATCTAAATCACCATTCAACTGAAAATCGAACTTTAAAAATTCACTAGGATAAATCCTGTTTTCACAAAAAGTACAGTGGCCAGCATTGGCAGTTAAATAAAAAGGTATATTACCATATTTAACAACAGGTGCACAAGTATTTTTCTGATAAAAACAGTGAAGATGATGAGTTACTATCGCAATTATCTTACTACTATATATGTCTATAAACTCATTGAAATTATTGGTAAATATACAATTTAGAGAATGTGGTGTTTTGTTTTTATGATCTTTGTCCTCTAATTCTCCCATACTAGGTGGAATATGCATATCTATAAGAAAGTTTACATGTGCATCTGTTTCATTTATATAATCCTCTATTTTATTAAGTTCTTTTTTAAAGTAACTGTGTTTATTAAAAAATCCATCAGATTTGCATCCTGTATTTAACAATATAATACTTAGCTTTTGAGGAATTAAACTTATTATTTGGTTAGTTCTACCTATTAATTCAATATAGTTAATTTCACTAGCTGTAGAATTAGTGTATTCATGATTTCCGATATTCATAAAAAAAGGAATATAATCTTCCTTTACAGTATCTTTATATAATATTTCTTTAGTTTTATTTGCAAACTTCATTAATCCTTCCTTGGTTCCATTGTTTGTTCCATCTCCCCCATGGATAATGCATAATACATTTTCACATTGCATTGCCTTTTTCAACAAGCGAGAATATTTTTCTAAATTTGTTACTTTTTCTTCTCCACAGGTTTTATTAATATGGGTATCCCCCATAAAGATTATCGAAAATCTTTCTTTAAACCTTTCTTGCCTAGATCTATAACTTAATATAATATTTCCCAAATCATTCAACCTTAAATTCAAACAATTATCAAATAATATTTTCAAGCAATCATCATTCAATTTCAACATCTCCTTGCATCACTTATGTTTAGTGTGCTTTTTCTATTATATTAAAAAGCAATTTATTCCGTTACAATCACACAAAACATAAAAAGCAAGTTCTTAGTTGTAGCTGAATTATAAATAAGGGACTTTTCAAAATGCATATATATATTTTGAAAAGTCCCTTATTTATCTTAGAATACCGAGTTCTATTACTTATATTTTTTATAAATACATGGTATATTAAATCCTCGATTTAAATTATTTAGATTTCTTATAAAGCATTTCTAAATGTGGAATTTCATCCTCCAAGTACTCACTAGAAACTGCCTTAAATCCAAGACTTTCATAAAAACCTATTAAATATGCTTGAGCACCTATTCTAATTTCTGTTTCTTTTAAAGTTTCCTCAATAAATTTAATTGCTTTTATAAGCAATTCTCTTGCTATAGATTTTCCCCTATAATTTTTATTTACAACTACTCTTCCAATTGATACTTCGTCATAAGAAACACCTTTTTTTAATATTCTAGAATAAGCAACTATGTTATCCTTGTCTTCAAGAAATAAGTGATATGACTCTTTATCTCTTCCATCACAATCTTCATATGGACACTGCTGTTCAACTATAAATACATCATTTCTTAATTGTAGTACTTTATACAGCTCCTCATTGGTTAATTCTTCAAATTTCTTTAATTTCCACTCCATACTTTCACTCCTTTAATAAACATATTAAAATAACATTCGCATAAAACTTTGAATTTCATGTGAATGTTATCCTTATTTAATATACTTCCATTTTTAAAAATTTTTCATTAAACCTGATAATAGAAACATTTTTATTTATGAGAATTAGCTAATTTATTTAATGTATCAGTAAGTTCTGTAACTTGTTGCAAATTTGCAGTAACTTCTTCAATTGCAGCAGACTGTTGTTCTGTAGTTTCTAGCGTAGCAGTAGAAGATTCTATAGTTTTATCCACTGATTTCTGTATTTTACCTGTAAGTTCTGATATTTTAAGAGCTGTTTCCTTGGAACTTTGGGACAAACTTCCTATTTCTTTTGCAACAACTCCAAAACCTCTTCCAACTTCTCCTGCTCTAGCTGCTTCTATAGATGCATTTAAGCCAAGCATTTTTGTTTGATCTGCTATGCTTTTTATTGAATCAAGTATTGTATTAATTTCCATAGATATATTTTTTACATTAACTATTTCTTCACTTAAAGTATGTTGATTATTAGTAACATTAACTGAAGATGCCGATAACTCTTCCATAGTTGCTGATATTTGATTAAAACTATCCGAAAGTACCTGAGACATACTTTTAATTTTTAATTCTTCATATCCTATTTTTGATAATGCATTAGCAATAATATATAGTACTTCTGCTGCTGCTCTTACACTCTTTTCAGTAGTAACCTTTATTTTATTTGCTGCTTCTACATATCCGTTTTCATTAACTCCTATTTCCTTTGCAGTTTCTTTACATTTTGATTCGTTAGGATTAGAAGTTAATATTTGTCCACCTAAAATTGTTCCAATTTGTCTACCTTCCACTATTATAGGTGCAGCAAAATCAACTAATCCTGCATGACAGGTATAAATATGTGGTTTTCCTATTCTTGCTGCTTCTTCGCCGCCTCTTTTATGCGACTTAGCACACCTGTCATTACCTACATTAGTAGATTGGGTAAACTTCATGCAAAAATCTGTAAAAGAACTTGGCTTAGTTACTGGTTTTCCATTAACATCTACAGTTATACTTGCAATTTCCATACTTTCTGCAAAATTGTCCTGAAACTTTTGAAGTAAATCAATATTAATAACATCTTCTATCTCTATTAAATTTAGATCAATATCATTACCATTAATTATTTTTATCATATTAATTCCTCCGCAGGATGCTAAATTTAAATTTTAAACTTTTGAATCATTTCAGTAAGTGTTTGAGCAAATTCTGCTTGTCCCTGAGCTGTCACCGCTACTTGCTCTACAGCTTTTGTTGTTTCATCAATGCTTGTTTTTATTTTTTCTGCACTTTCAGATGATTTCTGGGCATTTCCAGCCATGCTCTGTACTGATTCGCTTACTTGATCTATTGTAGCATTAAGTCTTTCTGACATAAGAGCTATTTCCTTTGACATTTGTGCAGTAAACTCTGCATCTTTATAGTATTGATTTCCCATATTCTTAAATTCTCCAAGCTGTGGATCTACATTTTCATTTACAAATTTTAAGATATCATTACTATTATCGGCACTATCTTTAAATGCTTCATATACTTTTTCAATAGTATTCTGAATAACCGTTACTGACTCTGATGATTGTTCTGCAAGATTTCTCACTTCATCTGCTACCACAGCAAAGCCTTTACCTTGTTCACCAGCTCTAGCTGCTTCTATAGCTGCATTAAGCGCAAGTAAATTTGTCTGCTCTGCTATACTTGCTATAGTCTCCGCCATATTTCTTATATTTTCCACTATCTTTCCAGCTTCTATTGACTTCAATATTTGTTGTTTCTTATCTTCATAAATACTTCTTGTTTCTTCTATAGATGCTTTTCCTTTATTACTACCTTCTACTGCTCTTTCTTTAGATTCATTTGCAACATTGCTTCCTTCTTCAGCTTTTTCTGTTAATTCCATAATATTAGAATTTATTTCTTCTATGGAAGCAGTTATTTCTTCTGAAGAAGCACCTGTTTCTTGTATAGTATCTACTATACTTTTAGTTGCTTCATTTATTTCGTGAAATTTTGATGTTAATTCCTCAGTAGTTGCTGAAAGCTCTTCACTAGAAGCACTCATATCCTGAGAACCATCTATTATTTTTTTAATTAATTCTATCAATTCCTTCTGCATTATAGTAAATGAATTAGAAAGTTGTCCTATTTCATCCTTATAAGACAATAGATCTTCACAACTATTATCATAACTTAAATCATAATTGCTTATTTTTTTCATAGCTTTTGATAAAGTTATTATAGGATCTCCTATTTTTTTACCAAAGTATACTGAAACTGCAACAGCTACTAATAACGCTGCAATCGTTATTAAAGTAAAAGAGAATACTAATTTTTTCATTGGTTTAATTACTTCAGATACAGGTACTGAAAATCCTACTGTCCAATTACTTACTTTTACTTTAGAGGTTACAAAATATTTTTCTTTTCCATCATAATCTTTTAAAGTAGTAATATCGTTACTTAAAATTTTAGAAAACTGTCCATTCATAACTTTATTAACATTTTGAGTCCCTTTGTCTGTAGGCTTAAAATCCTTATTAGCATGAATCAAAAAATTATTTTCATTATCAATTAAAAAAGCATAACTATTTTCTATAGGTTTAGCCTTTTCAAGAATGCTTGTGATTGTTCCTAATTTAATGTCACAACCTAAAACTCCAATTAATTCACCATTTTTAGTTACAGGTCTTGCTATACCTACCATCATTTCTTTTGTTTTAGCATCCATATATGGTGTAGAATAAATTAATCCATTCTTTTTAACTGCTTCTTTATACCAAACTCTTTGCGTAAAATCCATATCTGCTGGTGGAACCCATCCACTTCCAACAAGCATTTTTTTATTAGCAAAGGCTATGTATATATCTGAAGCATTCGAATTATTTTGTAACTTTTTCTTAAAATATGCCATAATTCTTGCATCATCTAAAGAATCCATATTCTCTAATGCATCACCAGTTTCATTAAGTATTTTTCCCTGACCATCAAGCCAACCGTTAATAAGCTCTGAATACTTATCTGCAGAAGTTTCAAGTCCATTTTTAGACTCTTTCATTATAGAATTATAGGATATGGAATAAGTAACTATAGATGATAACAATAAGCTTAAAACACATACTAAAGAAATTACTAATGTTATCTTTGATTTAATACTTTTCATAAAGTATCCTCCTTTACAATTTATTATAGTACTCATATCTGTATCGTATATTTTACAAATAACTTAATATTTCTACCTATTTCGGCAAAATATTATTTTTTAAATCTTTTCGCGTGCTTTATTTGGCAATTATTTCCAATAATATTCAAATAAGTAATTGTATGGTTTTAAAGCGTTTACATTTATAAGTTTTTCACATAAAAAGTTAATTACAATCATATGTAATTATTTCTTGTATCAGGTTTTAGTGGATTCAATCCCTTTCTAAGCAATAGCTATAAAGCTACTAATTGATCGACTTTAATATTTCTAATTATGCTAGTTATTATAATTAATATAGATTATTTATAAAGTTCTATTTTTAAGAAAATTTACTTTTACAAAACTTAATATTGCTAACTTTGAAAAATTAAGATCCTCAAGATTTGACATTTTCCAACAAGATCATTTAAATATGTACTTTTTTTAACTTAATTATAACATAAAATTAATAAAAATCCAATTATTATGGGGAAATATAATATAGAAGCATATTATACTTTTGTATTTTTATAAAATGATATAACAAAAACCTCTTTGTGTTATTTGTTATCATAAAATTTCTAACAATCAAAGAGGCCTGTTTTTGTTATTAAATTTTACCTAGTAAACTTTTTAAAGTTTAGTGATTATTTAAAAATACATTTTTATTGTGGTGACCTTTTACATACTCTTCATTTTTCTGCATTCATCAGCACATTGACGACATGCATCAGCACACATTCTGCAATGCTCATCCTTAAATTTACTACATTCAGATGCACACTCATCACAAACTATTGCGCACAAATTACAAATATGGTCTATGTGGAAACTTCTTCTAGCCATTGCAGATGCAGCTGTTGCACAGACCTCTGAGCAATCAATTAAATCAAGTATACAATGCTCTCTTGCCTTTACATCTGGTTCTGATAAACACATTCTAAAACATTCCTGACATAACTGCATACATTTACTGCAAGCGTCAAGACAAGATTGATACTGTGCATTTGGTGCCATTAAAGTTGCATTCATAATTTAAATCCTCCTTAAAATCTTTATACGTTTCACAAATTTTATTTTGCTCTAAAAATTTAACTTTATTCATAATTATTTAAGGGATATGAAAAAAAATAACAAGTCAAAGATGTTAGTATATTTTGTGATTGACAAGGAAACAGGTTCCGCTGATAGTTGTTCTATCAAAGGGTTCTGTTGACGCAAAATATACTAACATACTGACTTGTTTTTTTTGAGTATGCCTAAGCTACCTTATAAGCAAATCACTATTACTAAGCACATAAGCATCAAATTTTCTTTCCACAAAATTATTAAACTTAATATTTACATAACTTCCTTCATAGGATATTATCTTTCCTTTACCAAAGGTTTTGTGTGTAATTTCATCTCCTATATTAAACTTACCTTTTAACTTTTCTGTACTTTCTTCCCTAATACTTTTATACACCCCTGATTCTTCAATAAACCTGGACATATGTGCCGCTTTCCCTTTAAAGGTATTAGTACTATATAAAGTTAAATTATCTATAGCTCTTGTAACTCCCACATAAAAAAGTCTTCTTTCTTCTTCTACATTTTTAGGAATGCTATTTATATGTGGTATTACACCTTCATTACAATTTATAATAAATACATTTTTAAATTCCATTCCCTTTACGCCGTGTATAGTGCTAAGTATTACTCCACTTTCTTCTTTTGACTTTTTCTTAAGTCTTTCCTCTACATCTTCTATATGTGCTAAAAATGGGATTATACCATTATAATCAGAAGCAGAAATTTTAAATTCCTCTATTACGTCTATTAATTCGCTACTATCCATTTTCAACCTTTGGCTGTATTCATTAATATAATCATAATAACCTAAATCCTTTGTTATCACATTTAAAGCATCCCTTAAACCCATTTTATTTAATTTTAATATATCCTTTTCTAATCTCTCTAAATTCTTAATTTGAAAAATAGCTATATCCTCTTCTTCTACTAAAAGTTTAAAACAACTTTCTTTTTTTATATCCTTTTTCACCTTTTCAATATGTACTTTACTTATATACCTAAAAGGTTTATTAATTATTCGTGCAAAACTTTCTTTATCAGAAATATCCAGTGATAATTTTAAATATGCTATTAAATCTTTGCATATAAAATGCTCAAAAAAGTTATACTGCTTATCCAATATTTTAAAAGGTATTTCTCTTTTCAGCATAACATCTACAACACTTCTATTTTCTAAATTAGTTCTATATAATACTGCAAAGTCTTCTAAATTATAAGATTGATCTTCGCATAAACTTTCTATTGTTTTACATATATTTAATGCCTGTTCTTTTTCATCACTTAATTTAAAAAAATTTATAATACCTCTTGTTTTCTTATTTGACTCTATGACTTTATTATTTCTATTTTTATTACCTGCAACTATTTTCTTTGAAATATCTACTATGTTTTCATTACTTCTATAATTAGTACATAAAAATATCTTTTTACCATCTTTAAAATATTCATTAAAGTTAACCATACAGTCAGGTCTTGATCCTCTAAACCCGTAGATACACTGATCCTCATCGCCTACTGCGAAAATAGAATTATTTTGCCCAAGCATCTGTAAAAGCTCTATTTGAATACTATCACAGTCTTGAAATTCATCTACCAGTAAATACTTAAAAAGCCTTCTGTATGATGCTAAAAGATTGGGATTTTCTAAAAATAGTTTTTTAGCATTTAGTTGAAGATCATCAAAATCCATAAGTTGATTTTCTTCTTTATACTCTTCATATACTCTAAAGCACTGTACAAAAATATCTTTATCTATACTTGGCTTAAAATATTCTAATTCTTCCTTACTATTTTTGAAAAGAGATATATTATTTATTACCTCTCTAATTTTTTCATCTCCCACTGAATCTAAGAAAGATATTAAAACTTCATTTATTATTCTATAAGTTTTTGAACTATCTATTATATTAACTTTTCTTACATGTCTCATAAGTATTTTATAAAAAAGCCCATGAAAAGTTCCAAAAAAAGGTGTATGTTTGCTGCCAGTCATATTTATATACCTTTTTTTCATATTTACAGCAGCTGCTTTAGTAAAAGTTATGACCACCATATTATTAGGATTGACACCTAAATCATTTATAAGATATGCTGTTCTGTTCACAATTACTGCAGTTTTCCCAGATCCTGGTGGTGCTACTATTAACACATTTTCATCTTTAGTGTAAACTGATTTTTTTTGATATATATCTAAGTCATTCATATTAAAAATATTTTTCTCCTTGCGTAATTTAACCTATTATGCTTAAATTATGAATATTAATACATTATTAAAATACATATAATTTCTTGCATAATGGCTTATTATAAGTTAATTCTATACTATTGTAATAATTTTAGTAAAGTATTACAATGTGTATATACATTATAAATTGTTAACATTCTTAATTCAATTAAAACACATAGAGGAGATTTAACCATGGAATATACTAAAAACTTTAACATAAGGACTGGCAGAAACCTTACAATGTTAGTTGATTTTTATGAATTTACAATGGGAAACGGTTATTTAGACAGCGATATGGGTAATCGAATAGCCTATTTTGACATGTTCTTCAGAAGAGTACCTGATGGTGGCGGATACTGTATTATGGCAGGTGTTCAGCAGGTTATAGAATACCTATCTAACCTTAAATTTTCTGAAGATGATATTGAATATTTAAGGAGCAAAAATTCATTTTCAGAAGAGTTTTTAAATTACTTGAAAAATTTTAAATTTTCCTGTGATGTATGGGCTGTTCCTGAAGGAAATCCCGTTTTTCCAAATGAACCTTTAGTTACAGTAAGAGGGCCTGCCATTCAAGCTCAATTTGTAGAAACTATGATACTTCTTACAATAAATCATCAAACCTTGATAGCTACAAAAGCTAATAGAATTTGTAGAGCTGCTGGAAATAGACCAGTTATGGAGTTTGGATCAAGAAGAGCTCAAGGATATGATGGTGCTATTTATGGTGCAAGAGCTGCTGTTATCGGCGGATGTTCATCTACTGCCTGTACTATAGCTGAAGAAATGTTTGGTATACCTGCTGTAGGAACTATGGCTCACAGCTGGATACAGCTTTTCCCAACAGAATATGAGGCTTTTAAAGCCTGGGCTGATGTGTATCCTGATAATTGTGTACTTTTAATAGATACTTATAATGTACTTAAATCTGGATTACCAAATGCTATAAAAGTGTTTAATGAAGTTTTAATTCCTAATGGTCACAGACCTAAGGGTATAAGAATAGATAGTGGAGATATAACTTATCTTACAAAAAGATGCAGAAAAATCCTTGATGAAGCTGGTTTTAGCGACGTACAAATAGTTATTTCAAATTCTCTTGATGAGTTTATTATAAGAGATGTTTTAAGTCAAGGTGCTTATATTGATTCCCTTGGAGTTGGTGAACGCTTAATTACAGCAAGATCTGAACCCGTATTTGGAGGAGTATACAAACTATCTGCTGTAGAAGATTGTGACGGAAATATAATTCCAAAAATAAAGATAAGTGAAAATGAAGAAAAAATAACCAATCCAGGTTTTAAAACAGTATATAGAATCTATGATAAAGCAGATAATAAGGCTATTGCAGATTTAATAACCTTACGTGATGAAAAATTAGATTTAAATGAGCCTATTGAAATATTTGACCCAGTTTTTACCTGGAAAAAGAAAAAGATTAAAGATTACTACGCAAAAGAATTAATGGTTAAAATTTTTGATAAAGGAACTCCTATATATGAAAATCCTAGTGTTTCTGATATTAAAAAAGTAGTAGCTCTTGAAACAGAGAAAATGTGGCCTGAAGTTTTAAGATTTGAAAACCCACATAATTATTATGTAGATTTATCAAAGAACTTATGGGACTTAAAACAAACCTTACTTCATAAATATTCAAATACCTATGAAGAATAATTTGTAAAACATTATTTTAAAAAGTTCGTTATAAAAATAACTAAAACATTTATATTAAAACCTTTGTTAAAGTTACAAAAAGGGTTTGGTATTAAAAGTAAACTACTTTTAATACCAAACCCTTTATTTTTTAACTTTGAAAGCTCCTGCGAAAACCATTTTAAAACAACCTTTGTAATAACACTCCCATATTATATTTATATTTTTAAATTATAATTACTTCTTTAGCCTGTCCATCTTTTACAAATACTGATTTTGCATTTCTTTGTAAGACTCTCTAGCAAAGATAAAATCTTTTTGCGTAGATTCTAGTTCGTGTTTATAATCTACTTTTCCCATCATATATTCATTCAAATTCTGAAAAGGACAGCTATCACCTGTAGCTTTATAATTATACAAAGCACATTCTTTAAAACATTCTATACTATTATCATAAGTTGATAAAAAAGGACATTCAGTCATTATCATACACCTCTTCCAAAGAATTTATATACCTTGATTTTCATTATACAATATTTGTTAATTAAAATAAAGGAATTTACTGAATTTTTTAAATTTATACCCACATTTAATATTTCATACCATATATCATCTATTCACCATCTATAATATCTATCATTTGAATGATTTTTCACAAAAATATAAAAGAGGATATGCAAAACATTTTAAAATCATTTTGCATATCCTCTTTTATATAAAAACTCTAAATATATTTTCCTCTTTTATTTCTTCTGTTCAAATCAATAAGCTTCTTTACCAAGTATGCTACTATACCTATTATACATAGAACTGCAGCAGCTGCTGCTGCATAATATGGTACATTATTTTTAGCTAAAGTTGCCTTAGAAATAGTAGAATATAACTTATAATTATTTGATAAATTTCTTTCTTTAACTGTTAAATTTCCAATAGAGCTTTCTCCTTTTAAAGTGGAGGTATTAATATTTGATAAATTTATAGTTTTACTTAATTCATTCTTATTTACATAGTTATCATAATATCCTATATCTTCCTTTACACATATAGGTACATTTATAGTTTTTTCAGGACCAATTATTAAAGGCTTATACTTTATAGTCTTTGTAGTAACTATATCACCTGCTTTATAAAGCACAGTAGGTTTAGATGCATAACTCCAATTTATTACTTTTTCCATATCATTAAATACAGCCATATCTGTTGCATCATATACTGATTTCATCACTACGCCTAAAATCTTCCTGCCATCTCTTTCATATACAGTAACAAGACATTTTCCTGCATCAGAAGTATAACCTGTTTTTCCTCCAATACAGCCCTCCTTACCTAGAAGCTTATTTCTATTCTGTATAGCAAAAATAGTACCTTTAGAGGTTTTTATTGAAGCTTTCTGCTTTCCCATAGACTCTCTAACCCATGAATTTTGAAAAGCTGTACTAGCAATTGTACTAAGATCATAAGCAGTAGTATAGTGATTAGGATCATGTAATCCATTGGGAGTAACAAAATGAGTATTTTTTAAATTTAACTGTTTTACTTTCTCATTCATTTTGTTCATAAAATCAGCATCGTCTTTTCCTACGCCTTCAGCTATTACATAAGCCATATCATTACCAGAATAAAGCAGTAATCCATCCATAACATCCTGAGCTGTCATAGTTTCGTCTGCATTTATAGGATGTAAATCTGTATTAAGGGAAGATGCCGGTTGAACTTTAGCTTTTTGTGTATATTTTAAAACATCATTTTTGTTTTTATTTTCGGCAAGAAGTAATGCAGTAAGAAGTTTAGTAGTACTTGCAGGATACATTTTTGTATCTACATCCTTAGCATAAATTATTTCTCCTGTTTTCATATCTATTGTTATAGCTGCTTTACCATAAATTTGTGGTTCAGTTTCTTTAGCTGCAGAATTTCCTGCGGCTAGTACATTAAAATTTAAAGAAGAAGCGATAATAAGTGTTAGTATTAAAGATAATTTTTTCTTTTTCAAATTTCATCTCTCCATTTACTTGTATAATTTTGTATTACAATTCTTAATTATTTTAAAACTTATTAATACATAACATTATGCAAATTATGCATTAAAGTATTATAATTAGGTTATAACAACCATTAGTATATCACTTACAAAGACATTTGACAATTTTCATATAAAGCATATTTTAGGTAATTAGTAAAGTTATATAATACGAACTTCAATTTGGCAAGTGAATGTGCAAGCTATTGATAGTTCTTAATTTCTTTATAAAAGATTTTAAAATTAAAGTATCATAGTATAAACACTTACATGGGTTGCTCGTCAAATCCAAGATAAAATAAAGTTGGGAGGTTATTATATGATAAATAATATAAAAAAAATATTTAAAAATAGGCAAGAAGGACTAATGGGGATTTATAGAAAAAATGCAGTTATGATACTGCTTCATAAAGTTCAAGGTAAGACTAATATAGTTTTTGAAGTAAGATCTTTTAATTTAAGACATCAACCTGGCGACATATGCCTTCCTGGAGGTAAACTAGAAGAAAATGAATCTCCTCTAGATGGTTCCATACGTGAAACAATGGAAGAACTTAATTTAAAAAGAGATGACTTAGAACTTATAGGAAAAATGGACTATATTATAACCCCTTACAACTTTATAATGTATCCATTTATAGGCACCTTAAACCGTAGTAATATACAACCTAATAAGGATGAAGTAGATCATATTTTTGAAGTTCCTATAGAATTTTTTATAGAAAATCCTCCTGAACTATATAATTTAGCTTTAATGCCTAAACCAGAAAATTCATTTCCTTATGAACTTATAAGAAATGGCAAAAATTATAAATTTAGAATCGGAAATGTTCCAGAATATTTTTATAAATACAAAGATTATGTAATATGGGGATTTACGGCTTTAATTATAAAAAACTTTATAGACATAATTAAAACATCTTTAGATATAAAAAATTAGAAAAATCACCCTAATTCATATCATATTATATATCCAAAAACTTTTTGATATAATACTAATTTTATATCCTATGTCTTCTTTATTTTACAAAAACACTTATTGCATTTTTGTGTATATATTATTTTAAATATAATTAATTAACAAAAATCATACAGTAAATTAATAAAATACTAAAAATTTTCATAATATTTAATTTCATGGTAATAAAAATATTTAAAATTTTCTGATTATAATGTATAATAGACATAATAACTAAAATATTCTCAACATAAGACAAGGGGGGACTTTTAATGAAAATTGAATTTTATGGAGCAGCTGGTTGTGTTACTGGCTCAAGTCATGTTTTAAAAGTAAAAGATAAAAACATACTTCTAGATTGTGGTATGTACCAAGGAAGGGATGAAAAAGAAAGAGGTAATGAAACCTTTAATTTCAATCCTAAAGATATAGATTATATCATTTTATCTCACTCCCATATAGATCATAGTGGTAGAATACCTTTACTGTACAAACAAGGCTTTAAAGGGGATGTTATTTGTACAGAAGGCACTAAGGATTTATGCAGTGTAATGCTTCCAGACAGCGGACATATACTAGAGTCAGAAGTTGAATGGAAAAATAGAAAAAGAGCACGTCAAGGCCTTCCTCCATTAGAACCTTTATATACTGAAAAGATAGCCCATGTAGCTTTATATTTATTTAACGGATACCCATATGATCAGTGGATAGAATTATTCGATGGCTTTAAAGTAAGATTTAGAGACGCTGGTCACCTTTTGGGTTCAGCTATAATAGAAATGCTTATTGAAGATAATAAAAAACAAATTAAGTTAGTTTATACTGGTGATTTGGGTAATAAAAATGTACCTATTTTAAAAGATCCTACATTAATTGATTATGCAGACTATTTAATAATGGAGACTACTTACGGAAACAGACTTCACACTTCCATTTCATCAGAACTTACTGATCTTGCTAAAATTATAAAAAGCACTTTCAAGAGAGGCGGAAATGTAATAATTCCATCCTTTGCAGTTGGAAGAACTCAGGAAGTTTTGTATACCTTAAACAATTATATAGAAAGTAATATTTTAAAAGGAGTTTCCGTTTATGTAGATAGTCCTTTAGCTTCTGAATCCACAGCTATTTTTTCTAGATATCATAAATATTATGATAAAGAAGCTCAACAAATCCTGGCCAAAGGAAGTGATCCTTTAAGTTTTCCTGGATTAACTTTTACTAAATCGCCTGAAGAATCTGCAAAACTTAATAAAATTCAAAGTGGCGCTATTATAATATCTGCCAGCGGCATGTGTGAAGCTGGTAGAATAAAGCATCATTTAAAACATAATTTATGGAGAAAAGAAAGTTCCATAATATTTGTAGGATACCAAGCAGAGGGAACTTTAGGAAGAAGTATAGTTGATGGTGCAAAAAAAGTAAAACTTTTCGGAGAAGAAGTAGTAGTAAATGCTAAAATATATAATTTACATGGTTTATCTGGTCATGCAGACAGAAATGGACTTATAGAATGGCTAGAAGCTTTTAAAACTAAACCTGAAAAAGTTCTTTTAGTTCATGGTGATGCTGAAGCTCAAGAAAGCTTTAACGAGTTACTTCAGGCAAAGGGATATTCTACCTATATAGCTAAACCTGGAGACACATTTATTCCTGAATTAACTCCTCAAAATTTCAGTGTCATTAGGAATAGAATTATTTCAGTTATAAACTCTATAGAAGATTTAGATTCAATGGATAAAGAACTTATTATTGAAAAGATAAGACAGGAAATAAACAATATTTAAATTTAATATTAGAAGATCTCTATAATTTTTAAAAGAGCACTTGTTATTAAACGATTATAAGGATTTATATAAAAATAAGGTTTAACACTGAAATTTAATTTCAGTATTAAACCTTTTATTTTATAATATTAACTTTTTATCAATTAATTATATTCTAAAAAAACATGCTTATTTTTTTTAAACAGGGTTATAATACATACTGAACATTAAAAGGAGTGATTTTTTATGCAAACTACAATTATGGCATTATCAGTTGATGCAAGAAACCTTCATGCCCCAGAGGTTCAAACCGTTTTAACTAGATACGGTTCCATAATAAAAACAAGACTGGGTCTTCATGAAGTTGCAGTGGATTCTTCTTCCCAAGTTGGACGTATTCTTCTACATATTTGCTCAGATTCAAATGAAGTAAACTCTTTGGAAGAAGAATTAACTGATATAGAAGGAGTAAATGTAAAACATATGACTCTTTAAAATATTTATATAAAAAATAGACATAGATAATTTAAAACTATCTATGTCTATTTTTTAGTATATGAATTTTTAAACTTCTATGGCAGTCTCAGGGCATCTAGTTAAACAAAGACCGCATCCAAAACACTTAGTTGTATTTACTGATGCTTTATCTCCTACAGTTATAGCATTGTAAGCACAGCTTTTAACACATTTACCACAAGAAGTACATTTTTCTTTGTTGATTTTTGGGAATATAGGCTCTCTTATAACTTTTCTTTCCTTCATTTTTCTAGCAGTTAATCCCCTGATATCTTCTACACTTTCAAAACCATGTTCATCAAGCCACTGATTCAATTCATTAGATACTCTAGAATAAACTCCATTTCCTTCTAATATAGCAGCAGTACAAATTTGAACTGCTGATGCTCCTGCCATAATCATAGCTACTGCATCTTCTCCTGTAGATATACCACCTACACCTATTACAGGTACCTTTACAGAATTAGCTATAGAATATACATACCTTAACGCTATAGGATTTAAAGATTTTCCAGAAAGCCATCCATATCCTTTTTCTCCTCCCAAATATGGAAGCCCCGTTTCCACATCTATATGAAGGCATGGTCCTAGAGAATTTATTGCAACAAATCCTGCCGCTCCTTCTTCTACAAGCCTTTTAACATACCAGCCTATTTTTGTTATACCTGGACTTATTTTTATATAAACAGGCTTATCACTTTTACTTGCTATTTTTAGGGAATCTACCACTGACTCTAAATCCTTTTCCATATAGTGAGTTGATATTTCAATGATATCTGCATAAGGTGTTATGATAGGAAGTACTTTTTCAATTTCGCTTGCAGTATAACCTAAACTTACTATAAAAGGAACTCCATAACTTTTACATTTCGAATATCCCTTTTCCACCCACTGTTCCACAGAAAGTTCAGACCACAATTCGCTATTTAAAAACGCACCATCTTTTGTTTGCTGCATGCAAGGTCTAGCAGTTCTAACAAACTTCTCAGATATAGTTTTAGTTACTAATGCCCCCACCCCTTGCTTTACACATTCAAGCATACAGTCAGCATTTCTAACCTGAGGTCCAGATGCTGGCATAACAGGGTTTTTTAATTTTATTCCGTGAAGATCTACATTTAAATTAGCCATGTTATTACCCCCAATCAGCTAAATCATTTTACTTAATTAATTCTACATTTATTCATGTTTTCCTTCACAAAAAGTCCGAAATTATTAACATTACGCCTATCAATTTGACAAGTATAAAGACTGTCAATTTGACAATTGACAGTCTTTATTTTTCCCCTAAATAACCATTTTTATCCCTAAGTCCCAAGTTTTCTAAAGTTCATATTAAAACTTTTCCTAAACAACCATTCCAATTTTGTATTCACATTGCTTTTGCATTTCCATTGCAGTATAATTTACTAAATCAACAGTTCTACAAGAATATCCCCATTCATTATCATACCATGATACTACTTTTACCATATTATCTTCCATTACCATTGTTGAAAGGCCATCAATTATAGAAGATCTCTCATCACCTTTATAATCTATAGAAACTAGTGGTTCTTCTGAATAACCAAGTATTCCCTTCATATCTCCTGCAGCTGCTTCCTTAAATGCATTATTAATCTCTTTTACTGTTACATTTTTAGAAAGTTCACAAACTAAATCTGTAAGTGAAACCGTAGGAGTAGGTATTCTTACAGAAAAACCATTTAACTTTCCATTAAGATTTGGAAGTACTTTACCTACCGCTTTTGCTGCTCCTGTAGTAGTTGGAATTATTGATTCACCTGCTGCCCTTGCTCTTCTTAAATCTTTGTGCGTTTTATCTAATATTCTTTGATCATTAGTATACGAATGTATAGTTGTCATCAATCCCTTTACTATTCCAAATTTATCATCCAAAACCTTTGCAAAAGGCGCTAGACAGTTGGTTGTACAAGAAGCATTTGAAATTATAGTATGCTTTTCTACATCTAATTTTTCCTCATTAACTCCCATAACTATAGTTATATCCTCATCCTTTGCTGGTGCTGTTAATATAACCTTTTTAGCTCCTGCTTTTATATGCTTCATAAGATTTTTTTTATCTTTAAATACTCCTGTGGACTCTACCACTATATCTATATTCATTTTTCCCCAAGGTAAATTTTCCGGATCATTTTCTCTTAATATTTTTATACTTTTACCATTTATTATAATAGAATTTGGGGTAGTTTTTACCTCTCCGTTAAATCTTCCATAGCAAGAATCATATTTAAAAAGATGAGCCAAAGTTTCACTATCAGCTCTAGCATTAATAGCTACAATTTCTACATCCTCATTCAATCTATTTTGAGCAATCCTAAGTACTGCTCTACCTATTCTTCCAAAACCATTAATAGCAACTTTCATAGACATAATTTTTCCTCCCATATCCTTAATACTTAAATACTTCACCCGTTTAATATTATAGCATATTCCATTTATTTAATATTAATATATGTGTAACATTCCACATATGTGCTATATTATTTATACCAATAATATACGCCTGTGTCAATTTTGCTCCCACCTGAATTATGCTATTTTTTATGCATTTTTCACTTTATAGCTCCTTTTTCCAATAGTATATCTTAATATCAATGAATCTTGCTTAGCTTAAGTATTACAATAGGTATCCATGACATAAAAAACTAATTTAATTGAATCAAACCAGTCAATTCTTATATAAGTACTTCAATAAAACACAATTTTACCCAGCACTTTTAAAATGCTGGGTTTCAAGGTACTTAATATTAGTATTCAAATGTGTTTTACTTTATTCCAAATATGCTTTACTTTTTAGTATGCTTTTTTATTTTTCAAATCTTCTACTTCTTTCTCTAATTTAACAGACAGCCCTGAAATCTCTTCACAGGAGGATAAAAGATCTTCACAGGATGCAGATATTTCTTCTGATGCTGCAGAAGTCACTTCTGCCACTTCTGATACATTTTTCACCATACCCAAAACAGAAATATTATTTTGTGAAACCTTATTAAGAGATTCTTCTGTTTCTTTTATAAGTACAGGTATACTTTTTACCGAACCTATAATATCTTCAAAAGATATTATACTATCATTAGCTATTACTGCTTGATCCTCCAAAAGTATTCCAACCTTACCTGAATTATCTATTACCTTTTCTGTTCCTTGAGAAATTGACTTAACAAGATTTATAATTTTCTTTGATGAAACTTTAGATTCTTCTGCAAGTTTTCTAACTTCCTCTGCTACTACACTAAAACCTTTTCCTTGTTCTCCCGCCCTAGCTGCTTCTATCGATGCATTTAAAGCCAAAAGATTAGTTTGTTCTGATATAGCATTTATTACATCTGTAATTTTACCTATTTCCGACACTGTAGCAGATAAATTATTTATATTTTCCGAAACTACATCAAATGCACCTTTTATCTTTACAATAAAATCTATAAGTTCATATATTTTTTCCTCACCTTCTACTGCTTTTGTTTCAGTTTCATTGGTGTTTTTCTTTACTACAAGTAGTTTTTCTTGAACTATATCTGTTTCTTTTGATAAACTAGTTAAATTCTCCACTATTTTTATAATATCATTAGATTGATCATTAGCACCTTGAGCAACTTGTTGTATTGAGTTTGAAACTTCATTAGCTGAAGCTAACATTTCTTGAGAACTGCCTGAAAATACAGATATCACAGATTGCAATTGTTCGTATGATCTTTTAACCTCAACATCACCATCTTCATCAGATTTTTCTTCATCATTATTTTCATCAGTAGTTTCTACAGCTTCCATCAAACTTTTACCTTTAAAAATTGCTAAAATTATGAAAATAACAGACAAAAAGGTAATAATAATAGTTGAAATCTTCCATTTAAAATCATAGCTTCCTGAAGTACCGTTTACAAAATAAATTAAAGTTAATATTAACATAAACGGAATTATAGAACTCACTACAAAAAACGATAAAACTTTACTTTTAATTTCCATAATTATCTCCTCTTTCAAGTTTAATTTGTCTGCAACTTATAATATAAAATTTATGCATTAAATATTCATAAGTTTTTATGTAAAATTTATATTTAAGATTTTTATTAAGTTGTATTATTCTATTTAAATATTGATTAATATTTACTTAAATTACAAACTGCAGTTACATATTTATTATACTAAAACCCAATATTATTTTAAAGTATTTATAACATATAATTTAATCAAATTTAGATCTTAAATTTAATTTTAACGGTACTCTTATACTTTTTTGTCGTATCCTCCCAAATTTTGCTTATTTTTTGACTTTCATTAACCATATACATACTTTTGTATTTATATAATTGTTTAACTTTTGTCAATAACATAATAATGCACTTATTTTAAGTGATTAATATTTATACATACCATTTATTCCCAAATCTAACTTTGGTTTTGCTTTTCCTGTGTACCTTGACACCAATAGTTAGTTATTATATTATTATAGGTAGTAATATTGTATCAAATCACCTTTCGTCTCTGTGATGAGAGGTTTTTATTTTAATAAATATAGGAGTGGTAACAATGGCTAAAATTAGAACAAGATTTGCCCCAAGTCCAACAGGATATATGCATGTTGGTAATTTAAGAACAGCGTTATATGCTTACTTAATAACAAAACATGAAAATGGGGATTTTATACTTAGAATAGAAGATACCGATCAAGAAAGATTTGTAGAGGGAGCTCTAGATATAATTTATAACACCTTAAAAGTTACAGGACTTAAACATGATGAAGGTCCAGATGTAGGCGGCCCAGTAGGTCCTTATGTTCAAAGTGAAAGAACTAATATATACATAGAATATGCTAAGCAATTAATCGAAAAAGGTGAGGCTTACTATTGTTTCTGTTCTAAAGAAAGAATGGAATCTTTAAGAGCAGAAGCTGAAACTAATAATACAGCTGCTAAATATGATAAACACTGTCTTAGCTTATCTAAGGAAGAAATAGAAGAAAAGTTGGCTTCTGGTATACCTTATGTTATAAGACAGAATAACCCCTCAACAGGTACTACAACTTTTGAAGATGATATTTACGGAACCATAACTGTAGATAATTCAGAATTAGATGATATGATACTTATAAAATCAGATGGATTCCCTACATATAATTTTGCTAATGTAGTAGATGATCACTTAATGGGAATAACTCATGTAGTTCGTGGAAGTGAATATTTATCATCATCACCTAAATATAATAGATTATATGAAGCTTTTGGCTGGCAGGTTCCAGTATATGTGCACTGTCCTCCAATAATGAAGGATACTCATCACAAATTAAGTAAAAGGAATGGAGATGCTTCCTTCGAAGACTTAATGGCAAAAGGCTATTTAAAAGATGCTATACTAAATTACATAGCTTTACTTGGTTGGAATCCAGGTGGTGAAAAAGAAATATTCTCTCTTGAAGAGTTAGTAGAAACATTCAATTATAAGAATATAAACAAATCACCAGCTATATTTGATGATGTAAAATTAAAATGGATGAATGGAGAATATATAAAGAAGCTTCCATTAGAAGAGTTTCATAAATTAGCTCTTCCTTATTATCAAAAGGCTATAACTAAAAATTTAGATTTTACTAAAATAAGCCCTCTTTTACATACAAGAGTAGAAGTATTAAACGAAATACCTGATATGGTAGACTTCTTCGAAGCTCTTCCAGAACATTCAGCAGAGCTTTATGTTCACAAGAAAATGAAAACAAATTATGAAAATTCATTAGATGTTTTAGAAAAAATACTACCTAGATTTGAAGCTTTAACTCCATGGACTTTTGAAAACATAGAAAAAGTATGTATGGATTTAGTTGCTGAACTTGGAGTTAAAAATGGTATAGTCTTATGGCCTGTAAGAACTGCTGTTTCAGGTAAAAAATCCACTCCAGGTGGAGCTTATGAAATAGCTGAAATAATAGGTAAAGAAGAAACTTTAAGAAGAATTCAAGTAGGTATCGAAAAACTTAAAGCTGCACAATAAACCTATATTTATTTTTTAGTTTAAAAAGCTGTGAATATAAAGGCACTACTACCTTTATTTCACAGCTTTTATTCATTTAATGGACTTAACTTTTCACATACAAAATTTTGAGTTAACATAAGCAAAATGCGACTCAAGTAACCGAATAAACGTTAAGCTGTATTACGTCTAAATTTTTAAGGGCTAAATTATAAAATTATCAATATTAATATGTACAACTGAAGTTACTAGTTTTGATTTTAACTTTTATGTAATGATATATGGTAAGTGTTTCATCACTTTAGCTAAATTGTTTTAGTATTATTCTTAGCTCAAAATTTTTGAAAGCCTTAGAACTTTAGTTTTGTTTGAGGGAACCGAGTTTGACAAAGTTCTTAGGCTTTCAAAAATTTCGAGCTTTAGAATAATTAAAACATTTAGCAGTGATGAAACACTTACCATATATCATGGAGTAAAAGTTAAAATCAAAACTGATACTGCACCTTTGCGTCACATTATTTTTACACTACATTATTATCACATCTCAATAAAACCCAATTAATTGCAAACGCTATAATTCGGCGTATCACGAACTATTTTCTAATATATCTTAAAAAAGTACTATTAAATACGAATATTTATATTGATATTGGTCAAAATATATTGATATTTTTTTAAAACTATGTTACCATAGGTGCATAATATTGAATAAGTCATCCGTATAATCCTAATAATTTAGGTTTAGGAGTCTCTACTAGGAAACCGTAAATTTCCTTTCTATGGATGAATCTGAGGAAAAAATTATATGCCTTTAAATTATAAATGTTTAATAGGATTATTTTTAAACTCCACTGCAGATTCACCATGAATTTGCAGCGGAGTTTTTATTTTATATTTAAAATCAACTACTCAATTACTATTGTTAAAAAACTCCCTATAGTGTAATTATGTTATACCTTGGCGGAGAAAATTATGAAAGCCTAATAAAGGCGAATCATAGCTTGTGAAACTGATCAAGCAACTATCTTACATATTTTTATTAGGAGGTTTTTTTTATTATGACAAATGAAAAGATAAAAACAGTTGATAAGGTAAATGAAGTTCTTCCTGCTCCTCAGCTGTTTACTTTAGGTTTACAGCATGTACTTGCTATGTATGCAGGCGCTGTAGCTGTTCCATTAATTATAGGTGGTGCAGTAGGTTTAACACCTTGGCAATTAGAACTTTTAGTTGCAGCTGACTTATTTACTTGCGGACTTGCAACTTTAATACAAGCACTTGGCATAGGTCCTAACATTGGTATTAGACTACCTGCAATATTGGGTTGTACCTTTGCAGCTGTTGGTCCACTTATAATCGTAGGTAAAAATTTAGGGATGCAAACAGCTTATGGTTCCATAATCGTAGCAGCAATTATTGTTGTGCTTATTGCACCACTGTACGGTAAAATATTGAAATTTTTTCCTACTGTTGTAACAGGTTCTGTTGTTACCATGATTGGGCTTTCTTTAATAAATGTAGGTATAACTAGTATTGGTGGTGGTTCAGGTGCCAAAGACTTCGGAAGTGTATCTAATCTTTTATTAGCTGGATTTGTAATGATTGTTGTTTTATTATCAAACAAATTCTTCAAAGGATTTTTTCAAGCAATTTCTGTTTTAAATGGTATTATTTTAGGTACTATAGTTGCCTCCTTTATGGGAAAAGTAGACTTCTCACCAGTTATAAATGCAAAATGGGTAAGCTTTGTACATCCATTTACTTTTGGTTTACCAAAATTCGATATCGGTTCAATAATTATGATGACTTTTGTTATGTTAACTGTAATGATTGAATCAACAGGTACTTTTCTTGGAATTGGAAGAGTTTGTGATAAAGAAATTTCCGAAAAAGATATTGTACGTGGTCTTAGAGCAGAAGGAATTGCTACAATTTTAGGAGGTATTTTTAATTCCTTCCCTTACACAACTTTTAATCAAAACCTTGGTCTTTTATCACTAAGCAAGGTAAAAAGCCGTTTTGTTGTAGTTGCTTCGGGTATCATTTTAGTATGCCTTGGTTTAATTCCAAAATTTGCAGCTATAGCTACAATTATTCCTCAACCTGTTATAGGCGGAGCTACAACTATAATGTTTGCAATGGTTGCAGTAGCTGGTATACAAATGCTTTCTGATGTAGACTTTAATAACAATTGCAATATGCTTGTTGTTGCTTGTTCTATTGGAATAGGTCTCGGAATTACAGGTTCACCTAATTTACTTAACCACACTCCAGCAATTTTTAAATCTATATTCAGTAGTGGTATAGTTTCTGCATCAGTTGTTGCTGTACTATTAAATGCATTTTTAAATCACGGAAACAAAAATGCTCAAACTAACATTAATACTGATGTAGACCCTTCTCCCAAATGTTCTGAAACTTAATTTTTAAACTAGTTTCAGTATAATTGATAATTATATTAGGCATATGAAAGAAAATAGCAAGTCAAAGATGTTAGTATATTTTGTGTCAGACAAGGAAACAGGTTCCGCTGATAGTTGTTCTATCAAAGGGTTCTGTTGACGCAGTATGACGCAAAATATACTAACATACTGACTTGTTATTTTTTGAATATGCCTTATTAATATTAGCATACTTTTAAAATAAGAGATTATTTTTAATAAATAATAGAGCTGTCGCATTAAGGACAAATACTACAATATATTGTATGTAAATTCCTTAGTGCGCCAGCTCTCTTTTACACTAAAATTTAACTTTTACCTGTATTTAACACTGATTTAATAGCATTATTAATTTCTTCATAACCGGTACACCTGCACACATTAGATTCAAGCCATTCTGCAATAACATAATCATTTGCATCTGGATGAATATTAGTTAAAGCATGACAAACCATTAAAAATCCTGATGTGCAATACCCACATTGAAAGCTGAAATTATCAACAAAGGCTTGTTGTATTGGAGTATTTTTTAAACCTTCTATAGTAGTTATTTTTTTACCAATTGCCTCAACTGTAAGCATTAAACAAGATTTTATAGGCCATCCATCTACAAGAACTGTGCAAGATCCACAATCTCCATTTTCACAACCAGGTTTTGCTCCTGTAAGACCAAGTTGAAGCCTTAGAGTATTTAATAAAATATCAGATGGTTTAACAACTACTTCTACATCTTCATCATTGACATTTATTGTAATTATTGCTTTTTCCAAAACCTGCAGCATTTAAGTCCCCCCTTCAAGCTTTTCTATTGTCTCTAAAAGCATACTCTGTAATACAAACTTTCTATACTCTGAAGACCCATTTAAATCACTATAGATATTAGATGATATACTACTTATTATATTATTTATACGTTGATTTACATTTAACGCTTTATCGTTGATTATATTTTCCACAGCGAAGGATCTAAAAGGATATTTAAATAGTCCACTAAATGCAACTTTAATAGCGTAGTTATCCTTTAGTGCTGCAAGGGTTATCAAAGGATAATCAATTTTATCACTTTTAGTTCTTTTAACATGTAAATGTTGCATATCCAAAAAACTTCTTTTTACTTCTATTTGTACAATAAGCTCCCCATTATCAATTTGAATTTTTTCATTGAAGATATCCATTATGGGTACTTTTCTTATACCACAGCTTCCAGCTATTACTACTCCACTATTACTTAATAAAAGTGGAAGTACAGCTTCTCTATATATTATTGTGCCTGCTAAGTTTCCACCTAAAGTTATTTTATCCTGTATAGTGTGATCAGCTATTCTTTTTACTGTTAAACTGAGCAGCGGAAAAAAGTCTTGTTCTGCTATACTTGTAAGTGTAACAGCTGACCCAATAATCAAACTATCATTTTGAAGCGTATGTATATTGCATTCAGGTATCCCTTTTATATCAATTACAGCTCCTGTATAAATGTTATTAACTCTTGCCATACTTATTATTTCTGTTCCACCACCATAATATTTAGGTTCTTTTCCATGACTTTGTAATTCTCTAAATAAAGTAACAGCTTCGTTTATGGATTCAGGTTTATAGTATTCAAAATCAAAGGGTATCATATTTTCCTCCAGTCTTAGCTTGCCAGATGACTTCTGGTGTAATAGGTATTTTAAGAAAGTCACTTTCTGCTGCTAATGATAACGCTGTAGCAAAAGCCGCTGGAATACCTATAATTCCATGTTCACCTAATCCTCTTGCTCCATAAGGTCCATCAATTTGAGGAGTTTCAATAAAATCCACTATATATTCAGGATTCTCACCAAAATGCATTGGTTTATATATACGCAAACTTGTATTTTGTAGAATTCCTTCATCGTCATATAAAAATTCTTCTCTACTAGCTAAACCAAGTCCCATACTCATACCGCCCATTATTAATCCTTTTGCTGCTTTAGGATTAATTATTTTTCCAGCATCAATAACGGTAACGGCTTTCAAAATTCTATAGTTATAATTTTTAGGATTATATTCAATTTCAACTGCCTGTGCACCTACTGTCCATGATGGTCCAGGCTTTCCCTTTCCAGTTTCTTTATTAAGTTCTGTTATATGTCTCATTACATAGCTACCCCTGCCTATTATTTGATCTCCTATAGATATTCCATTAGCATATGAAAAACCATATACTAAATCTCTAAAAATTATATATATACTTGGATCATCCTTTAAAAAAACTTTTTCATTAGATACTTCTAAATCTTCTTCTGGACATTTCATGGCTATGGAAGCTGTCTTTGTTAATTGTTTTATTAAATCCTCTGCTGCTCTTAAAACTGCTCTACCTACCATAAAGGTTGTCATGCTGGCTACCGTCTTCCAGTGTCTAGGTGAAACTTCAGTATCTACTCCCATAAACACATGAATTCTACTTACATCCATATTCATTCTTTTAGCTAATATTTGTGCTGCAGTAGTTTTCATACCAGGACCAATTTCTACAGCACCACAATTTAAATTTATACTCCCATCTTTGTTAAATGTTAAAATTACTCCAGAAGTAGCATTTGATGGGGAATCTGAGGTTTTCCAAAAACAACTTATACCTTTTGCGTGAACCATATCACCATTAGCTTCAATTATATTTTCAGGCCTCCAATTAATAACTTGTTTTAGCTTTTTAAGACATCTTTGCAAACATCCTGTATTGCTTTCAGTTATTTTTACCTGAGTAGGCGAAAAGTTTCCGGGAGAAATTGCATTTTTTATTCTTAATTCAAGCATATCCATTCCTAAAACTGCTGCTAATTTATCAAGTAATCTTTCAATACAAAATGTAAAAGATACATGGCCAAAACTTCTATAAGATGTTGCGAAGGTATGATTAGTATACACACAAAACGAATCACAATAAATATTTTCAATATTATAAGGTCCTGTACAATTAACTGCTATAGCTTTGGCCATTGTTGGTGCTGTATCGCTGTAAGCGCCACAATCCACCAAATAAGTACATTCTAATGCTTTTATCATTCCATCCTTAGCAGCACCTATTTTAAGACTTGCTTCTAATCCTATTTTACAAGGTGACATTCTAATATCCTCTTCCCTTGTATTTGCTATCTTAACCATTTTACCACCTACAGACTTTGATGCTAAATAGGCTAAAGTTTCTAATTGTATACAAGCTTTACCACCAAATCCTCCTCCTACAAAAGGAACCCGAACTATCAAATTACCTTCAGGAATATTATATTTTTTGCTTATAATCTGTTTTACATGAAAAGGTGCTTGTGAAGAAGTGTATATAATAACACGTCCATCAGGTAATACTTGTGCCCTTGCATTTCGAGTTTCCATAGCCAGGTGATCTGCCTGAGGCATTGTAAAACTGGACTCAACCACTACATCGCTTTCTGACCATGCTTTAGCCATATCACCCTTACGAATTTTTATCTGGGTTGCAATATTACTATTTTCTTTAGGATTTGCAAAATCAACAACACAAGCATATTTAGATAAATCAGGGTGTATCAAAGGTGCATCAGGTTTAATAGCTTCATTAACAGAGTTTACTACAGGAAGCTTTTCATATTCCACTTTAATAAGTTCTATGGCGTTCACAGCTTCTTGTTCACTATTTGCTACTACCATTGCTACAGGTTCTCCAAAGTATCTTACCTTATCTTTTGCTATAGGCGGTCTATCTTCAACATTTGCACCAAACAACGCTTTACAATAATCTCCAGTGATTATGGATTTTACTCCTTTTACTTTTAAAGCTGCTTCTATATTTATTGACTTTATATTTGCATGTGCATAGGGACTTGTTAATAGTTTTGCATGCAACATACCAGGGATTATTGTATCATCTGTATATTTAGCTGCACCTGTAACTTTATCTAAAGATTCCTTTCTAGGAATACTTACTCCTATGTTTATAGGACCTGACATTACGAACTCCTCCTTATATAACTTAGTTGCACCATTCATTAACATAAAATACCTTTATACAGAGATATTATTTACTTTTACGTGCATAATATTCATGTTTACCATATTTTATAATTTTAAAATATACTATAAATGATAAAGTGTAAAATTGAGATATTTACTGATTCTAATTTTATTTACGTATAGCAGCATAAAAAATGCAAATAATATGTACACTGACTAAATACTTTTTATAATTTCGTTTAAATTTTTCATTTCACGAAAAAATATATCCTTATGAAAACTAATAATCATCTTAATATGTTCCTTATTAAGATCATGAAAATCATCATTAACATTGATATAATTAATTATTCCTACCTGTTGAAAAATGATAGAAAAAATATCCACCATTTTATCTAATTTATTTTTTACAGGCAAAAATTTTGAACTAACCTTAATTTCTTCAGAATATATCTTGAAAGTTTCCTTTAAACTGTTTATGCTTTTTTCAATATTATCTAATTTATTCTTATCTTCTATAAACTCCTCATCGTTAGCTAAATTAAGTAGACTTTGTTGTATATCTTGAGCTCTATTTTTAAGTACTTTAGGCATATTGGGATTGAAAACATAGTTATTTACAATTGTAGTAATAGATATGCCTATTAATGTATCCAACAATCTGTGGATGCTATATAAAATAGCTCCAGCCCCTTTTACGCCAAGCATAATAGACACAAATACTAAGCAAGCAATAGATGTAGTACTATCCCATTTAAGGTAACTGCAAATATAAATAATGAGCATTACTCCTATTCCAATTAAAATAGCATTTTGCCATTGAAGAGTTATAAGTATAACTCCAATTAGAGCCCCAATAAAACTACCAATAATCCTATTTGCTCCAAATTTAATTGTTTCACCAAAAAAAGTGGATATAGGCATGACTGCAGGAAGCACAACAAAAAAAGTATATTTTAATTTTAACAAATTTGACACCAATATACATAAGGAAGCAGCAACTCCTACTCTGATTGCTTTTCTTTTCAAATCCATTGCTTCACCTTCTTAAACATGATAATTATTTTCCGTAACACCTTATTATCATAGGTTAATAATATAAATTTGCACAATATACGGAAAATTATACGTTTTTTATTATAAAGATGTGTAGAATACCTAATTATCACATTTTATAAAAAAATCATGCCGGATTCCTCCAACATGATCTTTTAATGTATTTATGAATTTTCAAAGGAAAATTCTATTTTTCCTTCCTTTATTATGAGTCTTGCATTAAATTCATTGCCTTTCTTTGATTTAAAGCCATTTATAATATCTGTCTTTCCATCACTCATCAGCTTTGTAATCTGTTCAACAGGTATCTTTTTGCCACAAATTTCTGATACAAAAAATTTACATCCGCTTTGCCAGTTATTGCAACCATAGCCTTTACTATTCTTCACAATATCTCCTGTTTTACATATAGGACATAATCCTAAAGATTCCCTATTGCCACTTTCACTTTTATCTACTACTGAAGATTTTTTATTCTTAGAAGAACCTTTACTTTTTACACCATTACTATTTTTATCCTTAACTTCATCAAAGAAACTATGCATATATCCCATATTCATTCTATCCATGACTTTTTTTACATTAAGTTTAGTATAATCCTCTAGCTTTTTCATAAATATATCAGGTTCTATTTCTTTTCCGTATACCATTTTCAATCCTTTTTCCCAGCTGGCTGTAAGTGTAGGATTAAGCAGTGTAGGTATAGAATTTTTTATAACCTCATATATCATTTCTCCCTTTTGAGTTGGAAATATAACTTGAGTTTTCTTATCAGACATAATATAACCTATTTTTTCTAACTTTTTTAATATTTCAGCTCTAGTTGCAGATGTTCCTATACCAGCTCCCTTTATCTGCTCTCTAAGTTCTTCATCTTCAATAAGCTTACCTGCATTTTCCATAGCAATAATTATAGATCCTGAGGTATATCTTTTAGGAGGTGAAGTTTCCCCTTCTTTCACTTCCATATCAACAACATCTACTATCTGACCCTTTTTAAGATTACTTAAAAACTTTAAATTTTTCTCTTCCTTATTCTTCTTATATTCTTTTAATACATTAAGGTAACCTTCTTCTACACAAACCTTATCTGTAGTAAAAAATCTTTCTCCACCCGCACAAGTTGTAATAGCGAGTTTATTATATTTAGCTGGAGGATAAAATATAGCTAAAAATCTTCTAAGTACTAAATTATATACTTTTTTCTCCAAATCTGAAAGACCATTGTAGCTTTGAAGCCCTTCTCCTGTTGGTATAATAGCATAATGGTCTGTTATTTTACTATCATTTACATACTTAGTTTTTTCTAAGTTTGAATACCATTTATTATTTAATATGTTTTCTGCTATGCCTTTTATTTCTTTATCTCCATCATATTTTAAAAGCTTTCTTATATTTTTATCTATTTCTTTAGCTACAGCCTTAGATAAAACTCTAGCATCTGTTCTTGGATATGTAAGCAGCTTTTTCTCATATAATGCCTGAATTTTATTTAAAGTCTCCTCAGGACTTATTTTAAACTTCTTTGAACATTCATTTTGAAGCTCTGCTAAATTAAAAAGTAAAGGGGCATTTTTACTTTCTACAGTCTTTTTTATACTCTCTATAACAGGCTCCTTTTCAAAAATTTTCTCACCTATTTCTTCTATAAACTTTTCAGCATCTTCTCTTTTCTTGAAACCACCCTCATTATATAAAAGAGGTGAATCCTTATATTTAGAACCTTCTATAGATTTCCATTCACCATCGTAAACCATTTCCTCTTCATATTCTCCACTAGAATTACCGTCAAAACTTCCTGAAATTTTATAAAAAGGCGTCTTTACAAATGATCTAAACTCACGTTCCCTATCTACAATCATTCCAAGAACACAGCTCATAACTCTACCTACTGCAATTACTACTAATTTATCTCCAGTAGCATTAGCCACAGTCTTTCCATATTTAAGAGTTAAAAGTCTGGAAAAGTTTATTCCTAAAAGATAATCTTCCTTAGCTCTTAAATATGCTGAATCAGCCAATGAATCATATTCTGAAATGTCCTTTGCTTCTTTTATACCTCTACGTATTTCTTCTTCTGTTTGAGAATCAATCCACACTCTCTTTTTTTCTTTATCCTGTACCCCTACCATTTGATCTACAAGTCTATAAATGTACTCTCCTTCCCTTCCTGAGTCGGTACATACATATACTGTATTTATATCTTCTCTCTTTAATAATCCTCTAACTACATTAAACTGCTTTGATACTGCTGGAATAATTTCATATTTATATTCCTTAGGTAAAAAAGGTAAAGTGTCTAGCGACCATCTTTTTAAATTAGGATCATACGCTTCTGGATAACTCATAGTCACCATATGTCCTACGCACCATGAAAACACGGCTTTATCTGATTCTATATATCCATCCCTTTTTGTACCTTTTACATTTAAAAGTTTAACGTATTCCATAGCCACTGACGGCTTTTCTGTAATAAATAAAGCTTTACTCATAAAAAACCTCTCTATATATTAATCCTTAAATATTCATTTCGACAAGTTACTTGTCCAATTATACACCAAAATAACTAAATTTAAAAATTTCAGTCAAAACAAATACCATTTTATATTGTAAATATACAACCTCAAAATCTTAATTTTACTATAAAATCAAAATTAAACCTCAACTTTGAGTAAAGCAAATAGTAAAATTTAATTATGATGTTATATATACAGTTTCAAACTAAATTATATCATAATTTAGTCTTTTTAATAATATTATTGCCAGATATATGCTTTTTATCCACCTTTAGCTTTAAGGCACATTCAATAAAATAACTAGTCAGTATGTTAGCCTATTTTTCATCATACTGCGTCAGCGGAACCTGCTTCCTTGTCTGATACAAAATAGACTAACATCTTTGACTAGTTGTTTTATTGAATGTGCCTAATATGAAATTTATTATATGTAGTTTATAACAATCTACAAAGATTTAATAGTAATTATAAAAATGAGGCTGTGGCACTAAGAATAAATTTCACACTATATTGTATTTGCCACCTATTTACAAATCAATATAACATATACAAATTTCTTAACACACAGCCTCTTTAATGATTTCTTTACTCATTACTGTTCTATTTAATATAATTAATCTAAAGTACCACCAAGTTTTGTATAAGTAGTACCATAAAATTTTTGATAAAAATCATCCACTTCTTTTGTTATATTTGTATCTTTAAATACTTCAGGATTTGTCTTTGTACCTAACCACATTACTCCTAAAATTGTCTGTGGGCAAGGCATATCCCATGAACTCATTTTTGAAGGCATTAAATAAACTTTTTTATTTTTTACAGCATTTATATCTTTTAAACCAGCATTATTAAGTACATCCTGTGGTTTTACTCCACAATATTGTGTAAGAATTATTATATCAGGGTTCCAACCAATTACCTGCTCTGCAGATACTTCATTCCACTTAGCACTACTTAAAGAACCTGCCACATTTATTCCGCCACCTAACTCAATCAATGAGTTTTGAAACATATTCTTTCCAGGAGTTAAATACATACTTCCCCCTGCCATATATACTTTAGGCTTATTTTTTTGGTCTACAGTTTTAATTTTATTATTAATGAAGTCTAACTTCTGTGTATAATAATCCATAAATTCGTCTGCTCTTTTTTCTTTACCAGTAGCTATTCCTAAATTTTTCACAGTAGATTTTAATTCATCAAGACCTTCTGCATTTACAACAAAAACTTTAATATTAGCTTTTTCAAGGTTTGGTACAATTTGTTTGCTCTTTTTTTGTATAACAACAAGGTCTGGTTTAGCTGCTACTACTTGTTCCACATTTAACTCATTAGCGCCTTTAGTAGCAGATGATTTACTCGCACCTGTCTTTGGTGAATAACCTAATGGATTTTGTATAGCCTTTCCATCTGGACCTAAGATATTATTTTGTTCCCCTAAAGTACACAATATTTGTGTCGCTACAGCATAATTACTTAACACCTTTTCTGCAGGCTTTGATAGTTCTATTTTTCTTCCTAGTCCATCAGTAACAGTAATTTTTTTGCTATTATCTGAACTGGTTGTACTTGTAGTAGTTGTTGTTTTTCCACAGGCTCCAAAAGTAAATACAATTAGTAATAGAATTAAAACTTTAGATATTTTTTTCATTTTTTACTCCCCCCATGATTTCTAAATGTTATTTTATCCAACTTTTGCAGCTTAAAAATTGCTTCGCATTATGCTCAGTCAGAATTTTATATGTACAAAAGTTAAGTAATTAACTTTCAACTATCAATCTTTTTTTTAATTTTATATTATTATTTTCTAAAATCTGAAGAATTTTATCTTCCATAAAATCTCTATTATTTTTATCAATTTTAATTACCTGTACATCTTCCCTATTTGCTATTTTCTGTACAAAATTCCCTTCACATTCTTTTAGTACTCCTATAACAGGCTTACCACTATTAAGTATTTTAAAAATAGTATCTTTAAATAATGGAGCTTTTTCTTCTATAAATCCTAGTTCATCAAGTACTATTAACTCCCTATTATGTAAGCTTTTTAAAAGTACATCTTGAGATATAACATTAAATATATTCATGTCTGTATACAGCTTTTTCTTTTTCATATCATATTTCCCCATGATATAACTATCCTGTAAATTATAAAGTGACTCAACTCTAAAGAATTTTGTTTCCTCTGTAAACTCTTTTTCTTGAACAAAACCTCCTATAGAACAATCTATATTTTTAATAACTTTTTTTAATAATGTAGATTTTCCTATACTTCTTTCCCCTGTAAGAAAAATTTTTTTCATTATATACTCCCCTTTACTTTATTAAAATTTTAATTTGCAGAAAGTTCAAATTAATCAATTATAGGTACACATGATTTTACCTTAACTCCATTTGAATTAGTTGTAGTAATGATTTTAACATTAATACCATAAGCTTTTTTAAGCATGTTTTCTGTTACAACTTCATCTACATTTCCTATTTTAAATTCATTGTTTCTTTGCATAAATGCTACTTTTGTAGAACACAGAAAAGCATGATTAGGATAATGTGAAGTCATAATAACTGCTAATCCCTTTTTAGAAAGCTTGTTTATCTGTTCTAGTACTTTTATTTGATTCCCAAAATCCAAATTAGAAGTTGGTTCATCCATTATAAGTATTTTAGGCTGCTGTGCAAGAGCTCTAGCAATTAGAACCATTTGCCTTTCTCCACCACTTATTTCTGTGTATATTTTATCCCTTAAGTAAGATATATCTAAGTCATCTATAACCTTTTCTGCAATATCCCTGTCCTCTTTGCTAGGAGAAGAAAACGTTGAAAGATACGCAGTCCTACCCATTAACACTACATCAAAAACTTTAAACGGAAAGGGAGGTGTATGTGCTTGAGGTACATATCCAATAGCTTTAGCTAGCTGCTTTCTAGACCAATTATGTATATCCTGTCCATCTAAAAGTATTTGTCCACCTCTTACCTTCAAAAGTCCTAATATAGTTTTAAAAAACGTCGTTTTCCCTACACCATTTGGTCCCAGTAGACATAATATTTCCCCTGAACTTACACCCATAGATATATCCTTCACTATATCTTTTTTACCATATCCACAAACTACATTTTTCGCTTCTAACTTCATATCCATCCCCTCCTTCCTTTAATTAAAAGATAAATAAAAAAAGGAGCTCCAATTAATGATGTTAAAATTCCTAAAGGAATTTCTATAGAAAATGCACAACGGGCTATATCATCAACTAATAAAAGAAAAGTACTTCCAATAAGTAATGAGCCTGGTAATAATACTTTAAAATTAGGACCAACAACCATTCTAACTATATGAGGTATTACAAGTCCTATCCATCCAATCATTCCACTAATTGATACAGCTCCTGCTGTCATTAAAGTTGAACAAAGAATTGCAATCAATCTCAACTTTGAAGTATCAATTCCTAAGGACTTAGCCTCTTCATCTCCAAATGAAAGCACATTAAACTTCCACCTAAGCAAAATTATTGGCACAACTCCAATAATCATTGGTATTAATAACATTTTAATATCTTTCATAGTAACAGAAGATAATCCTCCCATAAGATAAAAGGTTATAAGTGGAAGTTTTTCATATGGATCTGCCACATATTTTGTAATTGAAATAAATGATGTAAATAAAGCAGCAACAACCATACCAGTAAGCACAAGTACTAAGGTAGCATTATTGCCTCTTGATATTATACTGCTTATTGTATAAGTTATTATTACTGCTAAAAGTCCAAATAAAAATGCCGAAGCTTGTACGCCTATACCATTAAAAGACATAAGGATTCCAAATGCTGCACCAAATCCTGCTCCAGCAGAAGCTCCAAGTATATCTGGCGAAACCATTGGATTTTTAAATAATCCTTGATATGTAGCTCCCGATATAGCTAAAGCCGCTCCAACCATCAAAGCAGATAGTATTCTAGGAGCTCTAACATTGAAAAGTACTGTTTCGATAGTGTTATATTGTACTATATCATGTCCAAAAATTTTTGATGATACAACACTAAAAAACTGAGGTAAAGATATTGAATATCTTCCAATAGTTAATGAAATTAAAATAGCTATTATAGGTAAAATAGCTAAAATAAGCATTACATAAAATATTCTTTTTTCTTCTGATTTTCTTTTATGATTTTCTAATTTTATACTTTCTGATAGAGTATCTAACTCTAATGGTTCTGCCACGTAGTTTACCCCCTCTTTAACTATAATTAGTCATATTACAAAAATTAAATCAGCATCTTTTATAAATAACCATTAAAAATATTATTTAAATATTTAAAATCATATAAAAATATTAATTTTCATTTTTATATTTAAGCTCCCCTTAATTCGTAGCATCTCATTTAAACGTTAACATAAAATATACAAAGTTCACGCAAATGTCATTGAAATATTCCTTAAAACCCTACTTTCCTCTAAAAACTTCCTCTAGTTTTCAAATTTCAATTTCACTTAAAGCATAAAAAATGTAGATTTTTTGCCAAACGTTATGTTATTATAAGTATAACGCTTTGTTACATGATTGTAAACATTATTTTCTTAATACTGAAACAAGTACCATAATGATTTTAACAGCATAATATTGTGCTGATATTAAATTTTTTAAAAGGATGTGTAAAACTTATAGGTGACATCCTTGGAGAAGATAGCAAAAAAAGAGCTGCTAATTACATATCATATCTAGATGCCAAGCTTAATACTATAACAAATATAATATCTAAAATTCCTAAAGAGCAAATACCTAAAGTCCTTCACGTAACTTCACTTTCACCATTAACTGTAGATGGCAGCAATACAATAATTAATGCATTGATAGATACAGCTGGTGGTATAAATGCAGCTGCAGAAGAGGCACTTCAAATTCAATGGGCTGCAAAAATTATAAATCCAGATAAATTTGCTAGTATAGATATAATTAAAGAAACAAGAAATTTTTATAAGACATTTCTAAATTATGATCTTTCACAAGAAGAAGCTAATAGAATTATTAATGATGATGCCCCAATTTCTAGATAACTTAAAAAGCCGAAGGATAACTATCCTTCAGCTTTTATGTACATTAACATTGTTTATATTGAGGTTCCTGTTCTTCTATATATTGTTGTCTTCCTTTTAAAGTTTCAAGAGCACTATCAAGATTTTTTGCTATTTGCTGAAAATCCTGCTTTGCACTTTTATCTTCAGTTTCTAAAGCAAATGTTTTCATTGTGGCAGCTGCACTTTGCATTCCTGCAATTGCTTGCTGCATTTGAGTTCCTACTGTCATTTTATCACCTCCTTTACCTAAAATTTCTTACTCAATTTTCACAGTTTAAAAATAATAAGAAGTATTATTTTTAAAGGACAATTGACAGAGGACAATGAAGGTGAGTTTTGCTACTTGCGTCAGAAAACTAATTTATTTTAAAATTTATTTTGATAATGCAAAATAAGCTTTAAATTTATAAGTCAGTAATATTTAGCTTTGCGAAACGAGTCATTAAAAATTTAATTGAAGATTTTCCGTAGCTCAGCGGAAAAAAATCATCCTTCACTGTCCTCTGTCAATTGTCCTCTGTCCTCTGAAATAAATATTTACTTATCCTTTAGGCTTAAATATTAAAGCCGCTAAAAATCCAAATATAATTGCTGCAGAAATACCTGTGCTAGTAATTTCAAAAGTTCCAGTAAGCACACCTATAAGTCCATCTCTTTCTGCTTCCATAACAGCACCTTTTACTAAGGCATTTCCAAAACTCATTATAGGCACAGAAGCTCCTGCTCCTGCAAATTTAACCAAAGGATCATATAAGCCTAAACCTCCTAATATTGCTCCTACCACCACTAAAGTAGTTGTGGTATGTGCAGGGGTAAGTTTAAACACATCCATCATAATTTGACCGATTACACATATGCCACCACCTACTATAAATGCCAAAATGAACTTTGTCATATCATTCACCCTTCTTTTCACATCTCTATAGACACTGCATGTGCAACACCAGGTATGCTTTCCTTTTGTTGATAAGACATTGGTGACATTAGCGCTCCTGTTGCCACTATTAAAATTCTTCTTAAATTACCTTTTTGCATACGCTTTAAAAAGTGCCCATAAGTAACCACAGCAGAACATCCGCATCCACTACCTCCTGCAAAAACAGGTTGATCATCTTTATATATAATTTTCCCACAATCAGTAAAAATATTTGCTGGGACTTCCAAACCATGTTCTTCCAATAAATTACTAGCAATTTGGTGACCTACCTTTCCTAAATCACCAGTAGCAATAACATCGTAATAGGAAGGTTTGATATTAAAATCTCTAAAATGGGCTTCAATAGTATCTACTGCAGCTGGAGCCATAGCTGCTCCCATATTAAAAGGATCAGAAATCCCCATATCTATCACTCTGCCTATAGTTGCAGAAGTAACTCTAGGTCCATTTCCTTCATGCCCCACTACTGCTGCACCAGCTCCAGTTACAGTCCATTGTGCAGTAGGTGGTTTTTGACTTCCATATTCTGTAGGATATCTAAATTGCTTTTCTGCTGATCCATTGTGACTGGAAGTACCTGTTATTACATATTTTGCAGCCTTGCTTTCTACCATTAAAGAAGCTAATGCCAATCCTTCCATAGAACTGGAACAGGCACCAAAAACTCCAAAATAAGGTATACCTAAAGTACGAGCAGTAAAACTACTTGTAATTATTTGATTCATTAAATCCCCACTTACAAAAAACTGTATTTCATCTTTTTTAATATTAGATTTTTTAATTGTTAATTGGCAGGCTTCTTCTAGCATCTTCTTCTCTGCCTTTTCAAAACTATCCTGACCTACCCAAATATCTTCATGAAGAGTATCAAAGTCCTGGTTTAAAGCTCCTTTTGCTTCAAAAGGACCTCCCACAGCAGATGAGGCTAATATAACTGGTTTAGACTTAAAAATCCATGATTGATGACCCGTAAACATTTACATCCCACCTAGCCACTTAATAGTGATTTTTATGATACTAATTACAAAGGCTGAAAAAACTCCAAAAGTAATTACTGGTCCTGCTATCTTAAACATATTTCCACCAACACCTAGAACATAACCTTCACTTCTGTGTTCAATAGCGCTAGAAGCAATAGTATTAGCGAAACCTGTAATTGGAATAGCAGTTCCTGCTCCTGCCCATTGAGCAATATGATCATAAACTCCAAAACCAGTAAGCAGCACAGATATTATAATTAAAATTGCAGTAGTTGGATTTCCTGCAGTAGTTTCAGTAAAATGAAAATACTTAATAAATATATACTGAAGGCTCTGACCAATTGTGCATATAGTTCCTCCTACAATAAATGCCCTAACACAGTTAAGAAGAACAGGTCTTTTGGGCTCTACTGCACTGGCATAACTTTGATATTTCTGCTGTGCTGGTGTTAATTTTTTATTTTTCTTACTTGCCACTTTTTTCACCTTCTAACGTAATAAATAAGGTTCTAACTTTTCCATAATTTTTTTAAGCCTATTGGCATCATTTAAATATATAGACCTGGTCTTTACATCTTCAGTTTCCAAAGAAAACGTTACTAAACTTGCTTGACTTTTTTCCAAACTTGCATATATCATTTCTTTTACACTTGACTCTGGAATCTCTATACTATCATCAAAAACATCTACGTATAATTCACCACTACAATCTACTTGACCAATAAAAACATTATCTAAAGACACTCCTAAATTTTCTAGTTTTTCATTAAGCCATGCTTGATTTAATCTTAAATTACTTAAAGATTCATTTATTATATTTCCATCTAGTATTACTGTTTGAGGTGCTGTTTGTGGAGAAGTTTTAATTCCTAAATCATGTGGAGTAATTGGTTTTTTGTCTGACTTTAAAATAACATTCATATCCCCTGTAGATTCCATTACAGCAAATTCTACATCTGCCAAGTCAAATGCGTTTTTTGAACGTAATTCTCTCAAAAAATCTTCTCCGGTAAATCCCAAACTTGTTAAATTTTCCTCCATAACTTTGCCATCTTTAACTAAAATTGTTTCTTTACCATTAATTAAGTTGTATACAAATTTACTTTTCATAGCTATATAGTCTAATCCGATGGGAAGCAAAATCCAAACTGCTAAAGTAATAATTCCAAATACCCAATTTGAAATAGCATTTACTGAAACTAAAGAAACTAAAATAGCAATTACAGCATAATTAATAATCTTAAATGGAGTAATTCTAACCGAATAATTTTTTGTCATAATTCTTACTACAATTAAAGTTAAAAAAAATAATGCCACAGACCTTAACAATACCACTATCCATGTACTCATATGTTATTTCCTCCAAATTAGTTACTTTTGTATTGAGGTTCTTCAAGTTCTATAGCTTTCTCTCTCTTTTCTAAATTTTGAGTGATTTCACCAATACCTTTTACCGCATCTCTATATACAACCTTAAGTTCTTTACTTTGTGCCTGCAGAGAATAAAGTCTTAAGGTTCCTTCAACTCCTTTTAAACTGCTTATTGTTTGTTTCAGCTTTGAAGCAACTGTCAATATTCTCAACCTCCTTTTTACACAATTAAAATTTATCCATGTTGTTATTTTTACAACTATTTTTATTTTTATTCTTAAAACTTAATTTTGAATCACAATGCTTATATGCAAAAAATAAAATATGTCAGAAATACTGATATTCTGACATATTTTCTAAAACTGGAACATATCTAAAATTTTTTTAATCTTAAACTATTCACAAACCTTTCCTGGATTCAATATATTTTTAGGGTCAAAGGCCAATTTAATATTTCTCATAAGTTCTATATAGTCATCTCCATATTGTTGAAACATATAGCTCTTTTTAGCAAAACCTATTCCATGCTCCCCAGATACTAACCCGTGTAATTCCTGAGATTTTTTATACATACATTCAAATACATCACTTAATTTCTTTTCCCACTGTTCTTTAGATAAATCATCTCTTAATGCATATACGTGTAGATTTCCATCTCCTGCATGTCCAAAACTTCTTATTCTTATATTAAATTTCTTTTGAAGTTCATCTGTATATTTTACAAACTCTGCCACCTTATTTCTTGGTACTACTACGTCACATTCATCTATTTCTGTAGTAGATGCCTTCACTGCTTCAAGGAATGCTCCTCTAGCTGACCATACAGCTTCTTTTCTTTCATCTGTATCTGAAATGTATACATCTAGTGCTCCTTCTTCTAAGCAGATATTAGCTACTTTTTCATAATCTTTTTCTATATCAGCAGTACTATTTCCATCAAAGGTTAAGAGCAAATATGCATCTGATGAATTATCTGGGAATTTCTTTCCTAAAAATTCTTCTGCTGCAAGTATAACTTCCCTCTGCATAAATTCTATAGCTGTTGGTATAGATTTAGATTTTATAATCTTTGGTACTGTATTTATTGCCATTTCCAAGTTAGGGAATGGTACAAGTAAACTTATAGCTTTCTTTGGTAGTGGAATTAATTTAAGTATAACCTTTGTTACAATACCTAAAGTTCCTTCTGAACCACAAATTAAATCTTTTATACTGTAGCCTGAACTGTTTTTAACTACCTTTCCACCTACTTCTATTACTTTTCCTGTTGGAAGAACTACTTCTAACCCTCTTATATAATCTCTCGTAACTCCATATTTAACAGCTCTCATTCCACCCGCATTTGTGTTTATGTTTCCACCTATAGTTGCTGATTTTTCACCTGGATCTGGTGGATAGAATAAATCATGTTCTTCTACGTATTTACCTATTTCCATTAAAAGAACTCCTGGCTCCAATGTAAGAGTTAAATTTTCTTCATCAATTTCAAGTATGTTATTCATATTTGTTAAATTTACCATTATGCCGCCACGGATTGGAACTGATGCTCCAACTAAACCAGTACCTGATCCTCTTGCTACTACAGGAATATTATTTTCATAAGCATAAGTCATTATCTTAGAAACTTCCTCTGTGCTTAAAACTTCCACCATAGCTTCTGGCATTTTACTTATTCCACCTAATTCATCATGGCTGAAATCTTCACTGATATTTTCTCCTGTATAAACTCTATCTTCACCTAAAATATCTATTAAAAAATCAATGTCCTTTTTATCTAATTTTTTATATTCTTTATTACATAGACATTCCATCCTAATTACCTCCAAATTCGTTTTAATTTTAATAATTGCTTAATTCTAACTTCATTAAGCTAATCATTGTATCATGCAACTTTTTAAGGGAATAAAATTAAATTCTTAAACCATTTCCTTCTTTTACACTAGATATAAGTTTTGGTACTATTTCATAAATGTCTCCTATTATTCCGTAGTGAGCTACATTAAATATAGAAGCTTTAGGATCCTTATTTACAGCAATTATACAATCAGAATTGTTCATTCCTGCTGCAAACTGTACCGCTCCTGATATTCCTAAAGTGATTATAAGCTTTGGCTTAACAGTTCTTCCACTTAATCCTATTTGTTTTTTAGCATCTGCCCAACCTGCTTCAATAAGTGGCCTTGTAGTTGCTATTTGTGCTCCAAGTAAAGCAGCAAACTCTTTTACCATTTCCATATCCTTTTCTGCCTTTAAACCTCTTCCTACTGCTACTATTACATCTGCATCAGATATACTTTCTTCTACTTCCTTCTTGGTAACCTTTAATACATTTATATTAGAAGCTAATTCTTCTTTCTTTATATTGCAAGTTACAATTTCTCCAGACTTTTCTTCACTTCTCTCTGGTGCATCCATAACCTTATATCTTACTGTAGCAAGCTGTGGTCTATGGTTTGGATTTATTATTTGAGCCATTATATTTCCACCAAAAGCTGGTCTTATTTGTACTAAATCAGTGTTTTCTTTCATATCAAGTATTGTACAATCTGCTGTAAGTCCTGTTCTAAATCTAGCTGCTACTCTTGGTGCTAATGATCTTCCTACTGTAGTTGCACCTACAAGTAAAGTTGAAGGCTTAACATTATTTATAAAGTCTTCCATAGCTTTAGTATAAGGTTCTATTCTAAAGTCCTTTAACTCTTCATCATCATATACAAATACCTTGTCTACTCCATAATGTAGTATTTCTTCTGATCTTTTTTCTATATCATGTCCTACAAATACTGCATAAACAGGATGGTTTATCTTTGATGCTAATTCCTTAGCTTTTCCAATAAGCTCATAAGTCACTGGGTGAATATCACCTTCTACGTGATCTACATATACAGCTACACCCTTCCAAAGACTTTTATCTATAGCTTCTACTTTATCTTCTATAAATTCCATCACTCCTGCAGGTCCCTTTTTAACGCAAAGCTTACACATTTTACAACCTGCATTTATTTCTATTTTCCCATTTTTTTCTTCCATAGCTCCAAAGGGACATATTTTTACTAATTCTTCTATAGCTGAAGGAGTTAATTTCTCCTGATTTACTACTAATTTACCCATAACCTGTTCCTCCTTAAATTTACCTTAAAATATTTACTTCATTATTAATCTCCCTAATACTCAACCTTTTTCAATGTCATGTAAAGAACATGCATATCCACAAATAAGTTCAACTAAGCTTACCTTTGTTTGTTCTATGCTAGTTTTTTACTTATAATATTTATTACTGGAAGTATTATAAAAATTTCATCTTTTTAAGTTTATCTTCAAGCTTAGCTGATAATTCTTCCCCTGTTCCATTCCACATTTCTTTATCTGTATTTACTGCTGGTGGAAATATTCTTTCAACCTGAGTTGGTGAACCATTTAATCCATATTTATTTTCATTTTTGTCCTCAAAATCTTTCAAACTTAACATTTTAACTTCTCTGTCTTTAGTTTCTAGCTTCTTTTTATAAGATGGAAGTCTTGGCTGGAATATATCCTTTTCTACAGTCAATAAGCATGGATATTTAACATCTGCTACTTCTATTGTATTTGGCATATCCATTTCCACTACCATTGACTTTTCCTTAATATCCTCTATTTTTCTTACATTTGCTATATGTGGTATTCCCAAATATTCTGCCATTTCTGGTCCTACTTGAGCAGTATCACCATCTGTAGTCTGCTTTCCACAAAGTATTAAATCTACTTTTCCCATACTTTTAATTCCCTGAGATATTGTATAAGATGTTGCTAAAACATCTGCTCCTGCAAACTTTCTATCTGAAAGAAGAACTCCTTCATCTGCTCCCATCATATAGGCTTCCTTTATAACTTCTGCAGCCTGTGGAGGTCCCATGCTTATAACCTTAACAGTTCCTCCTACCTTTGCTTTTATTCTAAGTGCTGTTTCTAGTGCATATAAATCGTATGGATTCATCTTTGAATCTACGCCATCTCTTTTTAAAACTCCTGTTACTGGATCTACTTCTACTTTTGAAGTTCCTGGTACTTGTTTTATACATACTAATATTTCCATTTAAAATACCTCCATAAAATTTTATTATTTCCTATATTAAAATTGAAACTTAACATTCTATCTAACTATAACTGAAACCCCATCTGGTATTACTACAACTTTAGCATCCTTACCCTTTAGTTCATAAGCTCTCTTAAGTGCTTCCTCAAAGGTATAAGCATGTTCCATATGCATGTTTTTTATCATCTGTGGATCACACATATCAGTAACCAATATAACTGTAAATTTATCAAGCATTCTTGCTAATATTTGAAATTCCCATTGGTCTGGGGCAGTTTTATTTCTTGGTACTTTTTCTATTCTATCTAAAAGCTCTCTAGGACTTTTAGCATTAGCTAAGTTATCATAAAAAGATTGTCCGCCATGTCCATCATTGCAGGCAGCAACCATTATTATTACGCCGCCTTCCTTGCAAGTGGCTTCTGCTGCTGTCATTCCTTTTACTGATTGATATATATTTTGATCTAGTGGATAGCCCCCATTAGTTGATACTGCTATATCCGCTTCTATTTTATCTACCTTTGAAAGCTCCAGTACAAATTTACATCCTTCCTCATGTGCAAATTGACTGTGTCCTGCAAAAGCATTAATTACTTTCTTTTCACTATCTATAACTACATTTAATATAAAAGCAAGCTTTGCCTTTTCTGCTGCATAAAGCATATCCTTATGTATAGGATTGCCATTAAGTATACCCGTTCTTGCAAAATCACTAGCTATAAACTCAGAACAGTGATTTGCCATAACGGTTTGAGCAGATGCAATTCCTGGAAGTATACTCTTTCTGCCACCTGAAAATCCTGCAAAGAAATGTGCTTCTATAAAACCTTCTGCTATTAAAAGTTCCGTTTCCATAGCTAATTTGTTTAATATAAGCTCTCCTCCTGAAGGTAAAGTTCCAACCTTAACCAAAGTACTTTCATCTGTGGAATAATGTATTACTATTTGCTCATTTTTGACTATTTCTTCTCCAAATTTATTTATTAACTCTTCTTGAGTAGTGGGCCTATGAAATCCTGTAGCAATAAGTATTTTTATATCTATATTAGGATTTACTTTTCTAATTCTCCTTAAAAGTATAGGCATTGTAATCTTACTTGGTACAGGTCTTGTATGATCACTAGTTATAATGACCATATTTTTTTTACCCTTTACTAAATTCTCTAAGCTTTCACTTCCACTAGGATTATTTAAAGCCTTTTCAACTATTTCTTCCTGAGATAAATCTGTTCTATATTCTCTTGCCTTTGATTCCAAAACTCCAGCTAAATTTCTATCTTCTATCTCAATTTCTAGCATCTCTTTATGATAAGGAATTTTAATTTTTGCCATTATGTTATACCCCCTAATATTTAATGTAGAATACAATTTTTTATAGTTACAAATTAAATACTGCTCCTCCAAAGTAAGCTACAATTCCTAAAACGATTACATATACTATACAAAACCTCAACGTTGCATTTAAAATCTTACCTTCTGCACCTGCAAGTCCTGTAGCCGCCGTAGCCACTGCTATACTTTGTGGTGAAATCATCTTACCTGCTGTAGCACCACCTGTATTAGCTGCTGCTAGCCAATATGGATTTAAACCTAAGGATTTAGCAGCTTCAACTTGGAGTTGTCCAAATAATATATTAGCTGAAGTATCGCTTCCTGTTACAAAAGTTCCAAGGGCTCCTATAATAGGTGCTATTACTGGATAATAACCTCCAGTTACTGCAACTAAAACCACTGCTATAGACTTAATCATTCCACTGTAACTCATAACTTTATCAAGAGCTACAATAGCTATTATAGTTATAGCTGATTTTGTCATTTGTTTAATTGTTTTACCTAAAACAGTTAGTATTTCACTAAATTTAGCTCCTTGAATTAATCCCCCTACAATTCCTGCTATTATAATCCCCAGGCAAGTATAAGAATTAAAATTCTCTGGTCTGTGGTAATGCCTGTCATCATGCTTTTAATTAGGTCCATACTCTTTGTATAAATAGATAGGTTATAGATGAATACCGCTGCAATTATAACTATAATTATAGGCCATATTGCGCTTGCTGCGCCTTCTAGTCCTGCTTTCAAGGCATCAACTATAGGCATCTTCCATATTGCAATTGCTAAAATTAAAGTTACCAGTAACGTTTTGGTATCAATGCAATAAAAAACAATACATACATATTCATTTTTTACCCTCCTGCTGACAAATTGGTAATATGGTATGACCAGTTATTGTTCTAATATTACCACAGTATTTTAATAATTTCCATAATTGTTATTTAATTAACAATAAGTTTGAACTTTACACTTTCACTTTTGCACATTGATTTAATATCATTTATGCTTAATGTTTTAAAAGAAAAATTTTTTGAATTTTCTTTTAAAATGCAATTTAATAGAATTTTAGTTATTTTAATAACAAGTTAATTTATAAATATTATGTTTGCAAAAACAATTACTAAAAGTTAATAACCATTTAATAAAACTTATATAAATAAAGAGTATTACTTCTATTTATAAGTACTACTCTTTCAATAATTTTAAAAATCTTTATAATATTCATTAGCAAAATCTAAGTGCTTCTTCATAGCTTCTGATGCCTTTTTAGGATTGTGTGCCCTAAGAGCTTTATATATATCATCATGTTGCTTGAATAATACTTCTCTATTATCTTCATCTACCAATATCCTTCTTCTTGCATCTTTAATAACTTCATCCATTAAAGATGAAATTGCATTTAAAATATTAATTATTAAATAATTTTTAGAAGCTTTTGCAATTTTATAATGAAATTCCTTATCAATTTTAACATTATCAACTTCATTATTAGAATTAATTGTATCTAATAATATTTTCATGTGCTGCAATTCTTCATCTGTAATTCTTTGAGAAGCTAGAGCAGTAGTCTCTACTTCAATAATTTTTCTAATCTCCATAATTTCAGAAGAACTACTTTTTTGTAACATGAACATCATAGACAAAGGCTCAAATAAACTATTTTCAAAGCTTTCCCTAATATAATTTCCTTCACCTTGTCTACATTCAACTAACCCTATAATTTGAAGTGCTCTTAAAGCTTCTCTTATAGATGTTCTGCTAACCTGAAGATGTTCTACCAGTTCCCTTTCTGAAGGCAATTTATCTCCTTTTTTCAATGTACCATCTATAATCATATTTTTAATTTGTTCTATTACCTGTTCATAAACCTTTGTATTTCTTATTGGGCTGAACATGAAATCAAACCTCCCTTTTTTACATCAAACTGTATTAGAAAAGGTCTTTAACCTTCTAATATTTTATCTCTTTTCATTACAATGTTCCAATTCACATAAATCTGAAATAAACTTACTACATCCTGTTCATTATACAAAAGTATTTTATCTCTTTTCTCCTCGGGCATTCTCTGTACATATCCACTGTCTTTTACAATTTTACTAAAAGTTTTAGCTAAATTAGAGCCACTTATAACTTCACTTTCGCGAGTTATGCCAAATTCTTTTTCCAATGCCTTAAGCCCAATACAAACTTTTTTTTCTCTTTCATATTCTTTTTGAAGATCTATATGTTTAAAATGTTCTTCTATATTAAAATTTATATTATACTTTTCAAAAAGATAATTAATTACTGTAAAATCATTATTACCTGAAAAAGTAACTAAGTACTTTTTACCATACTTTGAACTCATAGTATAAAAATAATCTTTTGCTAAAGTTAGTATAGCTTTCGCATCTTTTCTATTTTCTATCATATACTGTGTAGTATTAAGCTTATTTGCTATATCATCAAAATAACAACATCCAAAAACACCTATACAAATAGGTTTTTTATATATATAATGTTCTAAATCAAAAAATATAGCATCTTTAAATAAGTGTTTTTTTCCATTTATACTTAACAAATTTTCTTCTAATATTTCCTCAACTTCGACAACATCATGCCTTTCTATCACTCTACCACTCTTTTCCAATTAATTCTCTAAAATATCTGTCGTAATATTATATCATTTTTTACCAATCAAGTGAAATTTAATTCAGATAAAACATAAATTTCATTTAAATATTAGGCATATGAAAGAAAATAAATAGTCAGCATGTTAGTATAATTTGGGGTTATCAGAATGATTTCATAAAACAATTCTAGATAAAATCTTCTTTCAAATATAATAACATTTTTGACTTATTACTTTCTTCCATATGCCTTAATTAAAATTATTAATGCATTCCGGTTTTAGGTCATATATAGTATCTTTTCTTTCAACTACAATTTGTATTTTTTCTCTAACGTCCTTATCATCTATAACTTTTTGCAAAAGTTCTTTAGTTGGATTTACACAAACAGGATGACTTACTAACTTGAACATAGAAAAATCTCCAGATGTGTCTCCATAGGCATAACTTTGATTTAAATCTATATCATACTTATTTACAAGCTCATAGATAGCTTTCTGTTTACTTTCACTATCCCACATAGAAACAACTTCACCAGTATACTGTTCATTATCATCTATTAAATATTCTGCTCCTTTATAATCATCAAAACCATATTTTATAGACATTTCTCTTACTAACTCTATTGGACTTCCTGATATTGTTATTACTTTATGCCCCTTTTCTTTATGCCATTTAATTTTATCTCTTGTAAATGTATATACTCTATCACCCTTTTGAGTTACTACATTTTTAGCTATAAAATCTATTTGCGATCTATGAAGACCTTTTATAGCCTCAATATATATTCCTGCCATTTTTAAAAGATAGTTATCATAGTTTCCCTGTCTTTTATCCCATTTTTCATACTCTGGTTTTACTTCCTTATACCATCTTTCAGGTGGAATTATTTCATATTTCACAAGTTTCTTAAAAACTTCTGTAATCAATCCTTCTCTATATAGAGTACCATCAATATCAAAAAAAGCTGCTATATTCATAATTAAACCCTCCTTGTGTAAATTATATGTTCATTTATTTAATAGATTCTGTACATAAATATTGCTGTAAACATAATGCATAGATTCAAATAACATTTACTTTTCTTATATTACACTAATATTTATAAATATTTCAATTTAAATCAAGTATTTAAGTGTTAAAATTCTTATTTATAAAATTTTCTATTTTATGATATTATATTATTTATATCATTAAAAAGCTACCCCTTTATCAGAGTCATCTATATGGGTTTTAGTTTCATTAAACTTAAGTTTTAAATCTGTTTCCAATATATAAATTGCTTCTTTCACCCTATAGGCTAAGTAAGCATACTGGCATACAAAAAAGAAGCTATATTAAATTGTAGCTCCTTTTTTGTATATTTGTCTCATATAATTTTTAAATTACAAACTAAATAACCTTAGAATTCATACAATAGTAATTTCAAATTTAAATTAGTCATATCTGTTTAATTTTACACAAAACTATGGATGTTATCCAATTTTATAATTATTTTCATTCAATTTGTTGTATTCCAAGAAGAATCAATAGATTTTAGGAACTTATCAATTGTATTAGCATCTAATTTACCTTTTATAACGTCGTAGTAATTATTGTTGTTTGTTTTTAATGGATTACTAAAGGTTATATCCATTACTTTTTTGTTATTGATGTAAAATTCAGCGCAGTGTGCCCATCCTGATGGAGGATTGGGATTTTTTATTTTCTTTATACTATCACCATCTAGATACTTGGTGAATTCCTTAATCTTTTGTTTATCTTCAATTGTTAACGGCTTATTTAGTCCACCTCTACCATCATAGAACACTATCTTAGTTATATCATCAAGTTTTACATTATTAACATCACTTATCTTTTTTTCTTCATAATCAATATTAGAAGATTCTAATCCGTCAATAGCCATTTTTGATACTGTACCTCCCAGTGCTATAATATTATAATTAGTTATGGAATTTTTATCTAAATAGTCTTTCTGTAATAATGAATTTTCTCCAACTAAAAATATAGGATTACAATTTGAACCTGCTAAAGCAGAACCAGAAAGTCCATCAGCAAAATCATCTCCAGTTACAATTGCGATTTCACTAACATTATCTAGTTGATATGAAACATTTATATTTGTTTCATATCTATCTTTTCCGCTTATTCTATTAGTCTCAATACCTAATGAAGCCAATTGATTTTCTACCGACAACGAAATTACACCAGTACCACCAATGATAATAATATTGTGAATATTTAATTTTTGTATTGCCATTAAAGTATCTGCTGGTAAAGAAAATGTTAGATTTTTATCCGACGTAAGAAAAACAGTTCAAATATCATTAATGCAATATGAAAATACAAGTTTGTATTTTAGGTAATTGGTATTTAGGAAAATAGCCAACTAAAAATTGGTATCAAGCTACAACAATTGATAAAAGTAACCGGTATCTATTAGGTAAAATAAAAAAATAAGCTGTTTTAAATTTAGTATAATAAAACATCAGGCTTTACCTTAATCTTTAAGACCTAAAAATTATAAAATTATCAACATTAATATGTACAACTAAAGTTATTAGTTTGTATTTTAACTTTTATATAGTGATATATGGTAAGTGTTTCATCACATTAGCTAAATTGTTTCTTATTATTCTTAGCGAAAAGTTTGTGAAAGCCTTAGAACTTTAGTCTTGTTTGAGGGAACCGAGTTTGACAAAGTTCTTAGGCTTTCATAAACTTTGAGCTTTAGAATAATTAGAAACATTTAGCAGTGATGAAACACTTACCATATATCACGGAATAAAAGTTAAAATACAAACTTCCACTGCACTTTAAGTTGCGTCGCATAATTTTTATTATATAAAGTTTTAATTTATTCATAAAGTTAACACACCCTTAACTTTATATAATATCCTCTTAACTTAATAAATATATAATTACGTTATGCCATGGAAAATTAAGTTAAGGGGTGAAAGATTTATGAAAAAGAAAGATTTATCAATGTTAATAGCTGCACTTATCATTACTACATCAACAATAGCAACTCCAATATATCCAGTACAAGCATACTATGATAGTACAACTATTAACACAAGCCTTAATTCTACTGTAAAACCTGATCATGTTACTTTAACATGGACAAAGGATCCTAAAACCACACAAACCATTACTTGGAGAACTAGTACAAATATAAATAGAGGATTAGTTCAATACAAAAACTTAACTACTGGTGAGACAAAAACTTTTGATGCTTCTAAGGAAGATTTTTCAACATCAAATACTGATATAAATATTGGATATATGAATCTATTTTCAGCAACTTTAACCAACCTTACTCCAAATACCAAATATAGCTACAAAGTAGGAGATGGCCAAAATTGGAGTGAAGAAAGCACCTTTAAAACAGAAGCAAACAATGAAGATGATGTCAAATTTATTGTTTTTGGAGATTCTCAAAGTGGAAATGCAGATGTTCCAAATTATAGTCCATGGAATAAAACTGTTCAAAATGCCTACTCTAAAAATAAAGATGCTGACTTTATAATAAACATGGGAGATTTAGTTGAAAAAGGACAGGACTATAGACACTGGAATAACTGGTTTGACGCTGCTAAAGGTGTTATTGATAACATACCAGAAATGCCAACTCAAGGTAACCACGAAACCTATAATGCTGTTGGGTGGGATTCAACTAAGCCTAAATATTTTGTAAATCAATTCAAGGTTCCTATGAATGGACCTGAAGGTTTTAAGGGGCAAGTATATTCTTATGACTATGGAAATGTTCATTTCGTTATGTTAGATAGTCAGGAAGAAGAAGAATCTCCAAATAATGATAATTTTTTAAAGCAACAAGCAGCCTGGCTTGATTCAGACTTAACTACAAATAAACAACCTTGGACAGTAGTTTCCTTTCACAAGACTCCATATTACAATAAAGCTTCAAGAGCTAATGTAAGCTTAAAAAACATAATATCACCTATAATAGAAAAGCACCATGTAGATGTAGTTCTTAACGGACATGATCATGGCGTATCTAGAACTTTTCCTATCAATAATGGAAAATACTATACAGATTATTCTAAAGGAACAGTGTATTATGTAACTGGAAGAAGTGGTGCTAAATATTATGGAGATTTATCTTCTAAGGTTTGGGATGCATTTTTCTTTGATCCTCAAGATATGCCTTCCTACGAAGTAGCAGATGTTAAAGGAAATGTGCTTACAATAAACGCATATAAGCAGGATGGAGGTTTAGTGGATTCCTTTACAATAGATAAAGATCATCCGCAAAATAGTACAAAGGTAGTTCTTCCGGCTGCATATAATGTTGATATGAATAATAAGGAATTAGCAGCTATAGGCGCTGATCCAAGATTAGTGATATATGGAACACCAATTGCCTTTGGAAGCAATCAAACTGAAATAGCAAATGGTAAAGCTTATGTTAATCCACTCTATATAGCTATGTATTTAGGTGGAACTTATGATTCTTCCTCATTGAAATTAACTATAGATAAACAAACCTACAGCTTTAATTCAAAAGATTTTTCTTCTAAGAAAAACATTAGCTTAGATGCTTTAACTAAAGCAGGTTTCAACTGCAGTTATAATACTCAGTTCAATATGGTTATGATAGACAAGTAATAGGACAATTGACAAAGGACAGTGAAGGTTGATTTTTTGCTAACGCAAAAGAATCAACCTTCACTGTCCTCTCAGAAATATTACTTTAATATTTCTCATATATTTCTTCTAAAAGTTTTAAATGAATTTCTTCATCCATTATAATTCTATTAATTAATTCCTTTATAAATTTATCTTTAATTAAAATGATATGATGCTTATATTGATTAATAGCCTTTTTTTCTGACCTAATAGCTTCTGCAATCATAGCTTTTATAACAATGGTAAAATTAACGTATCTAGCCGTCCAAAGCTTACCAAAAGGACATGTAGAATTAATATACACTGGCTTTACACCTAAAAGCTTAATTGTTTCTCCTAAAAGCTCTAAATGCTTCATTTCTGCCATAGCTATTCCACCTATAAGTTCTGCAAAATCCTCATATTTTCCTTCGCTTGTTACATGCTGGTATATATAAAGGTTTATAGCTGTAAGTTCACTAACCATACCTGCATAATCTTCAAGAAGTAAGTTAGCATAAAAAACATTTTCCCCCTCTACTTTTGCCTCTGGATAAGGCAACTCAGCAATATATTTAGTATGTTTTGATATATCTCCTGGCATACATTCTCCTATAATAGTAGTACTTTATTATATATATATGAGTGATTTTAATTTAAAATACGATATTTCTTAGGTAAGTATAATTTTTACAATATTAATTAACATAAAAATCATTTTTTTATATATTCACATACTTTTAATTATATATATCGGAGAATTCTAAATTTATTTTTTCAGTATAACTTTTGTTCAATGCATCATCATTATAACTATTATTACACTCTGTATTATCTATTAATTTACATGGAATACATATAACAAACTCGCTGCCATAGCCTTCTTTACTACTTACTGATATAGTTCCATCATGCATTTCCACTAATGCCTTTACCAGTGAAAGTCCTATTCCACTTCCCTCACTCTCCCTTGTAAGGGATTTATCAACCTGTACAAAACGCTCAAATATTGAATTTAGCTTTTCTATAGGGATTCCCTTGCCAGTATCCTTTACCTTTATATAAATGTTTTCAGCTCCATCACTTATGCTAACCATAATACTTCCACCACGTGGAGTAAACTTTACTGAGTTTGATAATAAATTCAACATTATCCTCTCAATTTTTTCTGGATCACAAGCAATAATTTTCTCCTCTATATCCGTATCAAATACTACAGACATCCCCTTACTTTCTATATATTCAGCTACAGAAAGAGTTACATTTTCTATAATATTTACTATATCATAATTAATTTTATTTATAGCTAAATAACCAGAATCTATTTTAGTTATATCAATTAAATTATTAACCAATCTTAAAATACGGTAACAATTTTGCTGCATTATATTTGTATATTTATATTGATATTGATATTTACAATCAGTTCCACAAGTACACTGTTCTAAATTCAATTTATGAACCTGTATAGCAGAAAAAATAACATTAATCGGGGTCCTTAATTCATGAGAAATATTAGCAAAAAAATCCGTTTTTATCCTGTCATACTCTCTAATCTCAAGCATCCTAATTCTTTCTTTTTCAATACTCTTTTGTAATTCTTCAATACGTTTTCTTTCAGTTATATCCACAGCTACTTTAATTAACATATTACGTCCATCATTTAATTTACCAATACAACCTGTATGAAAATCCCAAAGCCGTATATCTCCATCTTTAGTTTTTACAGAATATTCTCCATTATCATGTCTTCCTTCAAAATTATATAACGTACCTGTATCCCTGCATTCTAAATTTTCTTTAAATACATCTGATATTTCTCCCCATTTAGATATTACTGGAATATCCTTAATTGTATACCCTGTAATGTTTACCCATTCTTTATTAATTTTTATTACTTCCCCATCTTCTGAATATAGCATTACAGGTACTGGAGCTTCTTCTATAGCGTAACGAAATTGCATTTCACTTTTTCTTAAAGCTTCCTCAGTTTTTGTGCGTTCAGTAATTTCTTCCTCTAGCATAATATTAAATTCTTTTAATTCATCAGTTATCTCTTTCAACTGCTGGTTTTTTTCTTAACCTGCATTTTTAAATTGTTATTATCTCTTACTAAACTTTCATTAAATTCCCTAACTTCATCATAAGATCCTTTATTGTATTTCTCCATTTCCATACTCATAAAATAAAGTTTTAAATGAGTTTTAACTCTAGCTAAAACTTCTTTATAACTAAACGGCATAATTATATAATCATCAGCTCCAGCACTAAATACTTTATCTCTATCAATTATTTCATTATTTTCACTAGTAAAAATAATGGGAATTTTCTTAATACTACTGTAAGTTTTTAAAGCTTCACAAACTTTATATCCATCTTCGTTAGACATATTCGCTCTAATCAAAATTATATCTGGCGGATTTTCCACAGCAGATTTTAATCCTAATTCATAACTTAAAGCACTTCTAACATTGCATTCCTCATGCTTAAGTATCATGGTTAATGTTTTAATGTTATAATATGAATCATCAACAATAAGTACACTAGCATTATTTAAAGGAACTTGTACATTATTCATGATTTACTGCCCCATTTCAGAATATTTTAGTCAAAATTCGTTCATACCTTGAATTATAATAAAATTCAACTTATGACAAGATTAATCGCTTAATTATGCTAATATTTTTACTTAACTATAACTTTTAAAATTTTAATAACTATATATTGGTTTTCGATTTAAAAACCAGCATAGTAGCTGTTTGATTTATATGTCCTATAAATTGTTCCCCATAACAAGAAAATCCAATAGTAGGAATATCCTTGAACAATTCACCATACTGCTTTTCAAGATTTTTTCTTTCCAATTCAAGTGTACGTTCTATACAATTAAAATTTATAATTCCATCAATTTTTCCAAATTCATTAATTTTATCTTCTATCGCTTTTTTAGTATTTTCAATAATATTTGTAGATTGAAGTAATCTAACCTCCATATCTTTTAATATATTACAGTAAAATAACATACTTGTCCCTTTTACATACTGAGGACTTCTTACAAATATCTCATTTTTATTTACTAATAATCCAACAGGATTGGTGATAAAATATTTTTTTGCATCTTCAATTGAATCTGCTCCTACAGCCTCCTTATACGCTAAGATTGCAGGTTTATTATTAAATTCCATAACTTCTCTATCTTCTTCATTTACTTTATTTGCAATTAACGTAGTATTTAAACACTTAAAGCTTTGTGTTTTAATAATACTAAATTCAGCGTTATCATTCATTTTTATCATTAGAAGCACTGCTGAGTCACTATATGCTTTTCCATTTGCACAAACATGAGTTTTCACAAATCTACAATCATCCCCTGCAGATCCTCCAACAAAGAATATGTTAGTCCTATTTCCAATTAAGTCCATAATCTTTTCTTCTTTTTTACTTATACCATCTATTAAAATTATACCAACAAATCTTTTTGTATCCATTGTATATGAACTTTCGTTAAAATAATTATCAAAAGAAATAAAAGCTGCTTCAACATTTAACTTTTCTTTCATGTTTTCAATTACTTCAACTTTAACATCAGAAATAATATTTGAATTAAAAGCCATTACTACAACAGAATTTTTTAATAATTTCCCACTAACTATTTCTCCAGAAGTAGAACACCCAACCACTACACAGTCTTTAAAAACTTCTTTCATCAAACTGCTTAAATTGTACTGATCAAAAATAGAAGAAGCAAAATATATAATAAGCTTAGCATCAAATGCCTCTAACTGATTCTTAATATCTTCTACAACCTCTTTTTCTGAAGTTTTCTCTGAAAAAACAGACTTTATGTTCACTTCACTAAACTTTAGTTTTTTTGCATTTAATTGTTCATCAATTTTCAAAAGTTTTTCTATAATAACTGGATCATCCTCAGAATCACTATCAAATTTATCTGGATTTATCCCTTTTAAAATAAACTTGGCTTTAGTCATTTCTTTAATAGCTGGATTTCCTTTAGACCTTTGTTTAATAATTTCATCAATGATTTTTTTAATTTTGCCAGCCAAAAATTAATCACTCCCTTATTTACAATGTTCAATTTAGAAGTTAATTTATTTCGCATAAATTTTCACTTCAAATCAACATCCTTTTTATGGTTTTTATGTAATTCAAAACATATCATTACATATGTTTACAAAAGTCGTTTATAAATCCAAATTTATACTAAAATATAAAATTATTATAACACATATTTTCTGCGATTTATTTAAATTTTATTATATTTTTCTATTTATTTTATACTTTTTAGCACAAAATAAACTTAATATGTAATTTTATGAAAAATATTCTCAAAGTTCATGAACTTTAATAAAACTTAATTAATGAAGCAATTAGTACTTAAATTTAAAAATAAATACAGCTAGATTTGAATATGTTTTATTCAAACCTAGCTGTATTTATTTTTAAACTCTACTTTTTAATTTGATATACATAGCTTTTTGTTTTATATAATTTAGTAACATCATCTTTAGCATTATAATCAAAATACGTAACTAAATAAATAAAACTATCTCCCCTTTTATTAAGAATAATAGCATTTCCATTACCATTCTTATCCAATTGTTCTAGAGGAAGCCTTCTAGAATTTTTTATTTCTTTACCATCAAAATCTCCTATAAAAGAAGTGGCTTGAATTTTATAGGAATTCTTATTATCTGATTCAATCATAAAACTTTGAACACTATAACTTATAATACTTTTATCATAGTTAATACTAATATTTTCAAATACGCTTTGTTGATTTTTCCCCTTATCTTCTACAGCATCATTTATTAATTCTATAGCCTTATTCTTTTCCATATCGTATTTTATAATACTTTTTTTATTTTTTTTAATAATGCTATTTAAATAAAGAGTATTTCCATCTTTTGATATATCAAATATTTCTCCTCCAGCAACCTTATTTTTCTTAATATCGCTTTTCTCTCCTAGTTTACATTCATATATAACATTATAAAATATTGAGCTCACATAAAAACTATCCTTATTTTTGTTATATGCCCAGGAATACAATCCTCGTATATTATCTAAATTAGGAAAATATCCTGCAGTGAAAGAACCTTTAATTACACCTCCTGTGTCTGTATTAATTACTCTCATACTGCAGGTACCATCACTTGTAAGTGCCATTACATATATGCATTTATCACTTCCAAGTACAAATCCACAGTGTATTCTTTTTAATAGTTCTTTATTATCTTGAATTTTTAACTTTTGTTTCTGCTCTTTTATTATTTCTGATAAATCATATATTGATTTCTGAGTATTTTCTATTGTATTATACATACAAACTTTATTATCCTTTATATAAAGGAAATTTCCATACATATCCTTCTGTCCTATTTCCCCACATACCGCATCTTTTATGGTATTAACTTTTGAAATCTTAGATGTTTTTATATTAACGTTATAAACATTTATATCATCTATATGAACACTTTTAAAATCCATTAAATTTTTATTTTTATCACTTCCCTCCGTAACTATAATATTTTCATCATCTTTCCAGCATACTGGTGTATACATCATGTCACCTAAATCTAAATCTTTTACCTTTACTAATTTAGAAGCATTTTTATCTTCTTCTTTCATTTCCTGTTTAACATTACTGGTAAGTTTAATTTCCTTTTGTTTCTGCTCACAAGCACTAAAGGTTAACGGTATTGAAACTACTAAAGTTAAAAGTAGTGCTATTTGTTTCACACTCTTTCTTAACATATTTATTCCTCCATTTCCAATTGGACATTAATTATTTTATATCCTTTTATTTACTTAAATAGTATCATCTAATGTTTTCTAAACTTATTTAAGTTGTTTCCAAATTGTTTCCATTAGGTAAAAAAGAAGGAATTTTTATTATTACTTTTATTACACTACCATTTTCTATATGTATTTCTCCATTATGTTCTCTAATTGTTTCACTGCATATATACAACCCAAGACCGCTGCTTCCAGATTCAATTGAATTATTCCCCTTTACAAAAGGATCAAAAATAGATCTATAAACTTCATCAGATATTGGATTTCCTTTATTTGAAATTTCTATTTTATAATGCTTACTGTCATTAAAAGCATTAACATTAATGTTTTCTCCTGAAAAAGAATATTTAATTGCATTATCTAGCAAATTTATTATAAGCTGTCTTATCTTATTTTCCTGGCCGAATATAAAGCCTTCTTCTATATTTTTTAATATATGCATTGAATACTTGCAAGCTTTACTTTCCATATCCGCGCACATATCATCTAAAAGGCTTTTCATTTCAATACTTTTCTTATCCTCTTTTAAAAAACTTATTCCCTTTGAAGCATTTATCAAATCAATTACAAGTTTATGAAGTCTTTCACTTTCCAAATAAATTCTTTGCACTGCCCTATCTTTAAATTCTTCATCTTCTACATTTTTATCTGAAAGCATTTGAGCATAACCAGAAATAGCTGTTAATGGAGTTTTTAATTCATGCGTTACATTATTAAAAAACTCGCTTCTACTCTTTTCCAGCTTTAAAACCTTGTCCTTTTCCATGCTAATTGTTTGAATTTGATTTTTTATTTTCTCTTTCATATTCATAAATTCTTTTAATAAAATACCTATTTCATCATTATTTTTAGAGTTCAAATTTATTTCATAATCTCCTTCTTCAATTTTCTTTACTTGTTTTGTTAATGTTATAATAGGTTTTACTATTCTTGATGTAAATAAATAAGAAGCTACAAAAATAAGTGTAAAAATAACTACCTCTATTAAAGTAATTATGTTTATTATTCTTTTATTTTCAACATAAGAATCACCAAAACTTTTACTTATATTTAATATTGCTAAACATTTATCACCATAATATAATGGATAAGATAATACTGCTTGAACATTGTTTTCACTGTATTCTAAGTTTATCACAGCATTTCCTTCAAGCGCAGATTTGGTGCCTTTATCCGCTAATTCAATGTAACCTAAGCTTATACTATTCCCCTGAATTTTTCCTGAAGATGTTCTTATTTGCATTTCATAATTATATGTAAGTACAGAATTATTAATTATATTCCACAGTTTTTTACAAAAAACTTCTTCATCCATATGCAAATCTTTTGGTAATATATTATATCTAATGTATTCTCTTGAACTTTTCATTGTATCCTTCATAGAAATTTTTATAGAATTTTCTAAATTACTTTCAAACACTTGTCTAATTAATATATTTAAAGCAACAGCTGCAGCTATAAAAATAATTGATAACCCTAACATAAACTTAAATTTTACACTATTTTTCACGTTACTACCTCATTACATATCCCACACCAAAAACTGTTTCAATGAAGGATTGTCCATTGTCTAAATTTAACTTTGCTCTTAGCCTTCTAACATGAATATCTACAGTTCTAATTTCACCACAATAATCTATACCCCAAACTTTATCTAAAATTTCCTCTCTTGTAAAAACTCTATTTTTATTTTTAATAAGAAATGCTAACAAATCATATTCTTTAGGTTTTAACTTAATTTCTTTTCCATCTTTAACTACCAATCTATTTTCTAATTTAATTTTTACATTGTCATTTAAATTTATAAATTCACCATCATCATTAAAATTTTTATATTTATCAACCCTTCTTAAGGCTATCTTTACCCTTACTAACACTTCTTTTATATTAAACGGCTTTGTTATATAGTCATCCGCTCCAAGTTCCAAACCAAGCACTTTATCTGTAATATCATTTCTAGCAGTAAGCATAATAATTGGTATTTTATAATTAGCATTAATAAATTTACAGAGCTCAAATCCACTTTCATCTGGTAAATTTATATCAAGTAGTACTAAATTAGGTTTAAAATTCTGAAGAAATCCTCTCGCTTCCTTTGATGAAAAAGCACTTTTAACTTTATATCCTTCTCCTTTTAATGCAAAAGTCAATATATCATTTATTGAAAATTCATCTTCAATTACAATTATTTTTAAATCCAATGATATCCCACCTTATATAATATTTAATAAATTTTTCATTTCTTAAAGATTACTTAATTAAAGCTCAAATAAGTTTTATTCCTTAATTATTCTCAATATTTTACATCATATGAATAATTGTATCACTTTTACATAAATTTTGCTTTCAAATTATTAAAATAGAAAAGGCCCTGCATTTTGCAGAGGCCTTTTCCTAATTTTAATTGCATGATTTATTCAATACTTCCTTTATAAATATGCTTATAAGTTTTGGATCAAATTGAATTCCAGCATTTGTTTCTAATTCTTTTATAGCAACTTCTTCTGGAAGAGCATTTCGATAACTTCTTTCACTTACCATTGCATCATAGGAATCTACTATACTTATAATTCTTGAATGAAATGGTATTTCTTCTTTCTCTAAACCTTTTGGATATCCCTTTCCATCCCATCTTTCATGATGTGCTAACACATATCCCGCCATTTCTTTCATATCACTTACTGTGCTAAGTATTCTGTAACCTATCTCTGGATGTCTCTCTATTTGCTGCCGTTCTTCAACTGTTAATCTCCCTGGCTTGTTCAATATATTTTCTTCTATCGCTATTTTCCCTATATCATGGAGCAGCCCAACTGTTTTAAGTTCCTTAACTTCATCTTCTGGTAAGCCGAGAACTTTACCCATTTCCTGACACAAAATAGAAACTCTATGGGAATGCTGCTCCTCTCTTTTATTTTTTTCATGCAGTGTACTAATTATAGCGCTTATAGTTTTTCCTCTCATACTTGGACTTTCGAAAAGCTTTTTCTTATACATATAATCTTCGGATTTCTTTAAAACCTCTGCTATTCTTATATTCATACTCTTCTTAGTTTCATATCCAAAGGAAATAGATATACTAACGGCACCTATCTTTTCTTTTAAAGCTATAGATTTAATTTGTTCAAGAATTTGCTCCGTTTCATAACTATCTGTATTAGGAAGTATAATTACAAATTCATCTCCTCCAAGTCTAGCAATAATATCATTTTTCCTACATCCCTTAATTATTACTTCAGCCACCTTTCTAAGGAGTTCATCACCTACAGCATGTCCCAAAGAATCATTTACAAGCTTTAATCCGTTAACATCTGCCATAACAATAGTTAATGGTAAACTTTCTTCTTTATCCAGCCTCCTTAACTCCTGTTCGAAAAATCTCCTGTTGTATAAACCTGTTAATTGATCATGATAACTTAAATATTCCAATTTAAGCTCCATGGCTTTCCTATCTCCAATGTCTCTCCATAAAGAATGAAAAACCTTTTTTCCATTAAGAAAAATAGTTGTTAACATAACTTCCACTGGTAGTGAAGTTCCATCAACTCTTTTATACCACCATTCAAATTTGCATTTTCCATCTTCTATAGTATTTTTACGCATTCTAAAAACTTTTTCTTTGGAACTTTCTCCATCTGGCTGCTTTTCTGGATAAAACTCAAATGGATTCCTACATATTATAAATGACTTTGAATCGTATCCTAATACCTTAACCATAGCTATATTGCAGTCAACTACTTTATTATCTGAAATTATAAGTATTGCATCCGATGAATTTTCAAATAAATTTCTAAAGGTTGCTTCACTTAACTTTATATCCTCTTCCGCTTTTTTTCTTTCAGTAATATTTGTAACAATTACTGCAAGTTGTAACTTTTTAGGCCTATACACTACTAATTCATAATATCTATCTATGTTTTTTAAATAGCTTTCATAACATACAGGCTCCCCTGTTTTCATTACATCCCTATATTTTTTTATTACATTGTTTTTAATATTAGGAAAAATTTCATAAATAGTTTTTCCTAATATATCTTTAGTTTTTAATCCAGTTATTTTTTCATGACTTTTATTTGCCTCTAAAAATCTATAATTTCCAACATCTTCTTCTTCAAAATATCCTTCGTAAATTGCTAATCCCTGCTGCATTTCATTTACAAGAGTTTTGTATTTTTCTTCGCTTATTTTTAATTTTAATTCGCTCTGCCTTTCAACAGTAACATTTCTTGATATGGCCAATATTTCTTTTTCATTATTTTTTACCATTCTAAGTTCAAAATGCTCCTCTTTATCAGAAATTTTCAATTTGTATTCAAATTTTTCCAATACTCCATATTTAATTACTGATTTCATTTTTTCATAGGCTATCTCTGATATTTCTTTAGGAAGAACTTCCCAGATACTTCTTCCTCTAAAAGCTTCCTTGGGCATTAATAAAAAACTTTCATCACTTGCTATGCAATCTATAAAATAGCCATCATTACTTATAATAAACAATAGATCTGGCATAGCTTTAATAATAGCTTTATTCTTTTCTTCACTTTTACTTAACTTCTTTTCATTTTGAATAATTTGATCATATTGAACTGTTAATTCTTGCTGAAATGCAGACAACTGCTGTACATGGGCTTCAAGCTCTTCATTAACTAACGATAATTCTTTATAACTCTCATTAAGCTTACTTTCTGTTAATTCAACTTTTTTTAGAAGAGTATTTATCAAAAAATAAATAATAAATGAACTTATAATAACATGTAAAGAGCCTTTAAATATATGCATATTTAACAACAACTTCTTATTACTAATATATTCCTGAACAATTTTATCAGAAAAATAAATCCAAATAAGTCCCAAAAATAAATATAATAAGCATATCTTAATACATTCATTTTTATATTTATTATTACCCTTTAAAATTGAGTAGATTTTTTCCCTTATTGATACAAACATAATATACCTCCATATATTCCGCTCAATTTATTATCACTTTAATATCACTATATTTTCTTACCATAATTTTATATAAAAATATAAATCCTATATATTCCTATAAAAAAATATTGAAGCCGACTATTTCTATATAAATATCCTATATGTTTATTTTATACTAATTTTGATAAATTTCAACATACTTTCTCTATTTACGCTATATTTTTATTGTAAATGCGCATAAAAAAACCCTATATTTAATTTATATAAATATAGAGCTTAATATTATTATTTATGATACTCTCTTCTCATTATGCTTGTAATTTTAATTTAGCTATTTCCTCATAATAAATAACTTTTTTCTCTTCCTCTTCAGTAATTAAACCATCAATGATTAAAATATTGTCTATATCAACCATTTTAAAACACTTTGTAACTTGATTATAAGCATCACATACTTTAAGTCCTAAGTTTTTACTTTCCTTATGTCCAGTTTTAATAAAAAATAATGTATCTTCTTCTTCATTAGAAACATCTTTAAACTTATCAAAATCTTCCTTAGCAAGTAGTGACTGAATAAGGCCTTTTCTCAATTCTCTATTAACAATTGCTATAGTATCTTTATGCTTAACAATATACTCTGAAATAAAATCAACCATTTCATTTTTTGAATTAAATACTTTTGGATTAAACATTATCAATCACTCCCTTTAAAATATAAAATGTATCTAGAATTCCTTAAGTTTTTATTTATCTTAACTTTCCGAAATACATTTTCTTATTAACATCATAGTTTTAATAAAAATTAAATCAGTTTTTCATATTAAAGTTTTACTTGTTAAAATTATAGTATCATTCTACTGATATGTCAATACATATTTATGCATTTAACTGAATAAATATTAAATCATTTTCTGTAAACGTTCTTGTGTAAAAAGCCTTGTATTTTAGCTAATATGCAACCTAATCCTTCTAAAAACCACTTGCTACAGATGAATACGCACTGATTTTCATTCATAATATATTCATTATCATATATTTAGATGAATTCACTTTATTGGAAAACTATATGAAACTGTGGTAAAATAAATTTTAAATCTAAAGTTTAATATTATCTTAATATATTTAAAATATTACATAAGATAATAAATTGAGGTGGATAAAATGTTACAAAGCTACATTAAACAAATATTGAGCTTATACAATTACGTTGATGCAATAGTAATGGTAGATATTAATGGAATAATAAATTATTCAGACAACTTTAGAACAAACATTTATAACCTATATTCTGAAGAAGTGATAGGAAAATATATTTGTGACATATATCCAGAATTAAATGAAAACAATAGTAGTTTGCTAAGAGTTTTAAAAAGTGGTAAAGCAATTCTTAATGAGACCCAGCACCTTGTGAATTATAAACATATTGAAATAGATGCAGTAAACTCTACTTTTCCATTGAAGTCTGGAGATAAAATAATTGGTGCTGTTGAAGTTTCTGCATATATTGACCCTGAAAAACAAAGAAAAAATATAACCTTACAATTAAAAGAAAGAGATAAGGATAAAAGTAAATATTATAATATAATAACAAATGATGCTAATATGGTTAGTATAAAGAAAAAAATATTAAAAATATCGAAATCTGATTCGCCAATTCTAATTTATGGACATACAGGTACCGGAAAAGAAATGATAGCTCAATCCATTCATAAAAACAGTACTAGATCTTCTAAGCCTTTTATATCACAAAACTGTGCAGCTATTCCATCAACACTTCTTGAAAGTATTTTATTTGGAACATTAAAAGGTAGTTATACAGGGGCTGAAAATAGAAAAGGTTTATTTGAAACCGCTGACGGTGGTTCTCTTTTTCTTGATGAAATAAACTCAATGGAAATATCCATGCAAGCAAAACTTTTAAAAGCTATTGAAAATCAGGAAATACGAAGGGTTGGCTCTACAGAAAGTATAAAAGTAAATGTTAGAATAATTTCAGCAGTAAATGAATCTCCATTAAAATCTATTGCTGAAAATAAGCTCAGAGAAGATCTTTTCTACAGAATTGGAGTTATTCAGGTAAATTTACCTGATTTAAAAGACAGGAAAAATGATATTAAATTTCTGTCAGATCATTTCATAAAGCAGTATAATAACAAGATGGGAAAATCCATCATAGGCCTTGATGATTCTGTTAAAAAGATATTTAAAAGTTATAGCTGGCCTGGAAACATAAGAGAACTAAAAAACATTATAGAATCTGCTTTTAATTTAACATATAACCATATTTTAACCATTGAAGATTTACCTGATTATATTTTTTCTGTAAAAAGTGACAGCCATGAGATTCCTGATGTTATAATGTCTGAAAAATCTTTACCAGAGCTTATTGAGGATTACGAAAAAAGCATAATTGAATATGCTATAGAAAACACTGTTAATATAACAGAAGCATCAAAAATGCTTAAAATATCCAGACAGGCTCTTAATTACAAACTATCAAAATATAATATACAAAAGTAAAGCGAAAAATTTTTTAGAAATAAACTCCCTATTGTAATACTTCAATACTGGTATAAATTTTGCGTTAGTTATAATTGTTAAATTAAAAGGAGATGGTCATTATGATAAAAAACGTAGTAGTAAGAAAACCGGGTAAAAATTTTGCAGATGGAATAACTACATCAAACCTAGGTAAACCTGATTATGAAAAAGCACTTAAACAACATGAACAGTATATTGAAGCATTAAGAAAGTGCGGCTGCAATGTCATTATACTGGATGCTGATGAAAGGTATCCTGATTCAACATTCGTAGAAGATGTAGCAATTGTAACTGAAAAATGTGCTATAATCACTAAACCAGGTGCTAAGTCAAGAAAAGGCGAAGAAAAAGAAATAATTAATGTACTTAAAAAATTCTATAGTAATATAGAATTTTTATCTGGTAATGCATGCCTGGATGGTGGAGATATATTAAGATTTGAAAATCATTTTTATATAGGTCAGTCAAAAAGAACAAATGTAGATGATAAAGAGGCATATTCAGCAAACTGTATATTGATAAATAATCATGTTATAGTTCCAAAAGGCTTTCCAAATTCAAAAAAGGCCTTAGTCGATGCGGGTTATAAAATTGTTGAAGTTGAAATGTCAGAATTTCAAAAAATGGATGGCGGACTTACATGTCTTTCACTAAGAATGCCTGTAGATAATTCTAATTAAAAGATAAATATGGCATACTTTTAATCTTTATTCTATAAAAAGTATCACTCAAATATACACACATAAGGTAAAAAATATGCCATATGTTAATTATTATATCCATTAATAATGCATTTTATGAATACTTAAGATATTAGCAAAGACTACATATCATTACTCACATATTGAATTTAAAAGTACTTACTAACATTTTGGGATTACTTACTTTTTTTAACTTCTACTTTTTTTTCTACTTTATGAGAAAATGATAATTTAAGTAAAATAGGAGTTATAATTGTAGTTAATATTACAACAATTAAAGTTGGAAGAAATACTTCTTCTGAGATTATTCCCTTCTGCAGACCTATATTAGCGGTAATTATAGCTACTTCACCTCTTGAAATCATACCAGTTCCAATTTGAACAGCCTCACTCTTACTCATCTTAAGAAATCTTGCAGCAGCACCACATCCTACTATTTTCCCAATTACTGCTACAATGAACATTACCAATGTAATAAATAACACTTCCTTATTTATTCCCTTTAAATTTGCTTCTATCCCAACACTTGCAAAGAATATAAGAGATAAAAAACCTGAGGAAATTGCCTTAACGTTTCTCTCCAAATACATCTTATGTGAAAGTGATGAAAGCATAAGTCCACATATATATGCACCAGTAATAGCTGCTATGCCTAGACTTTCAGCAATATATGCTATAAATATAGCAAGGGCTATAGAAAACGTAAGAAGTTCTCTACCTGGTTTCACATAATCCGTAAACTTATTTATATATTTAGGTAGATATATTACTCCAATTATAGAAAACAAGCAGAATAAAATTATTTTTATAAACACATATATAATTGATAATGTTCCTGAATTTCCAGCACTTGAACCAGAAGTTTGTGCTACTACAAGAACTATGGATATAAGTATAAGCCCCAAAATATCATCTATTACAGCTGCTCCAAGAATATTTATACCTGCTCTTGTATTAAGCTTTCCAAGCTCTTTAAGAGTTTCTACTGTGATACTTACACTAGTAGCTGTTAAGATTACTCCTATAAATATATTTTCCCAAAAATTATTAAAAAATATATATGCAGTTAGAGTTCCTAAAACAAGAGGCAGTATTATACCTGCTACTGCAATTATCAATGAAGAAAGTCCTGCTTTTTTAAACTCCTCTGCATTAGTCTCAAGACCTGCAAGAAACATAAGCATAATTACTCCAAGATTTGAAAGCAGCTTAATATTATCATCATACTGAACAATATTTAATACTACTGGACCAAGTACTACACCAGCAATTAATGCTCCTAAAACTTCAGGCATTTTTAATTTTCTACTTATTATACCGCCTATCTTTGTAAATATAAGAATTAATACAATACTTAACAATGTCTTTTCCATATATTCCTCCTTTAAATAGCCAAAAAAGGGTGGAAAGTCCCCGAAGGACTTTCCACCCCAAAAGTCAAATTCTCTTGAAATCAAATAAAAATTTGTTCAACCGAAAATAAATAACTAATACTTAGCTATAAATATACAATTTTGATATTAATCATAACATATATAAAAACATTTTGCAAACCTTTTATTAAAAAGAACTTAATGCATCTATTCATGATATCCTGCGCTTTATTATTACTCTATTAAATTTATCAGATAAAAATAAACAGTATAAAAATATTAGAACGTATAACTAACCACTTATTATAAAATTTCCACAAACAATTTTTAGCCCATTATTGAATTTGTTAACTTCTTTTCTTTTAACCGAAATGTTGATTAACTTTGCTAATTATATTAAGATTGAACATATATACATATGTAAATTTTATAAGATATGGAGTTGATATATATGAATGGTCAAAAAAGATCAGATATTTATCCTGGTAGAGTTGTAGATATCGTATTAAAGAAAGATCAACCTACAGGTAAATTAACACGTGGATGTGTTAAAAACATTCTTACAAGTTCTTCAAATCACCCTAGAGGTATTAAGGTAAGATTAGAAGATGGGCAAATTGGTCGAGTTCAAAAAATTATAGAATAGCAACAAATACTGCTAAATTAAAAAAGGAATCGCCACTTTTGACGATTCTTCTCTTAATTTATTTAATCATTATTTTAAATGTTCTTATCTATTATAAAGTAAGTAAGACTAAACTTTATAATGTTTAATTAAATTTATACTTTCTACTAGTTAAGTAATAAGCATATTTAGTTATTTTTCTTCCAATGCTGCCCCAGAGATTAGATACTATACCAAAGAGGCGGTACCTCATACAAAAATATACCCTTTCGTCCTTATCCTTTAAATATGACCATAATTCCTTCTTCTTTCCAAGATTTTCTTTAGTTCCAGAAACCACAAGAAGCACAGATGAAATTGTTAGCATCATAGAAAGATAATTTTTCATATAATCATCTAATCGTTTATTTTCTATATTACCAAGAGTACAATAAAAATCTATCATAAGCTTATTTACACAAATCTGCTGATCTATTCTTTTTATCATAATTTTCTCATTTACAGACTGATCTTCTCTTCCAATAAAGTATCTGTATAGGTCAATATCCATATAATAAATAGCTTTAACATATGGTAGTGGTTGATAAACAAATAGGTTGTCCACATAAAATGTATGTTTTGGAAGCTTAATCCCACATTCATATAAAAGCTCCGTACGATAAATAACAGAATGCATAAGAATGTACTGTGACATCTTAAATTTGCCTACATCATTCCATCCAAATACTTTATTCTCTGGCATCACATTTTTATATCTTACCACATGACTAGTATTGTCCACTGAATGCTCATAAACATAATTACACATCATCATGTCTAGTTCTTTTCTCTGTTCATGAAGTTCTTTAAGTACATCTATAACCTTCAACATTCCTGATACATCAAGCCAATCATCAGAGTCTACAACTTTAAAATATAAACCAGAAGCATTTTTAATACCAGTATTTACAGCTTCACCATGGCCTCCATTTTCCTGATGTATTGCCTTTATTATGCTTGGATATTTAGCTGCATAATCATCTGCAATTTTAGCGGTACCATCCGACGAACCATCATCAACAAGTATTATTTCTATGTCTTCCCCACCTGGAAGTAAAGTCTCTATACAGTGCTTCATATAAGCCTCTGAGTTATAACATGGCACTGTAAATGTTATTATTTTCATTAATCGTTTCCTTTCTCATCACAAATAATTTCATCAGCTAAAATTAACGCTCTTTCTATTATTGAATCCATATTATAATATTTATATTCTGCTAATCTACCAAGTAGGTGAAAATCAGAAAGCTCCTTAGTAAGCTGTTCGTATTTCTTATAAAGCTGAAAGTTTTCTTCATTAAGTATTGCATAATATGGTATTTCATTTTCAGCTCCTGTATATGCCTTAGGATATTCTTTCATGATAGTAGTTTTACCAGAAACGTTCTGACCCGTTAAATGCTTAAACTCAGTAATTCTAGTAAATGGCTGATCCACAGTATAGTTAACAGTACCCTTGGGCTGATAACGTGCTATATCATGTGTTTCAAATAAAAAATCTAAAGTTCTATAAGGCAGGCGCCCAAATTTACAATCAAAGAATTCATCCAAAGCACCAGTATATATTATAGTTCCCTTAAACGGTTTATCTTCAAAAAATACCTGATTTTCCTTTATACTAACAAGCTTACTTGCATCTGTATTAAATCTTAAATTTATATTAGGATTGTCCAGTAGTTTTTCAAAAAGAACAGTATATCCATCAGAAGGCATTCCTTGATACTTATCCTGAAAATATCTATTATCCTGAGAAATTAGTATTGGAACTCTAGCAGTAACAGATGGATCTATATTTTCAGGAGTAACCCCCCACTGCTTTTGCGTATAATACAAGAATACATTATTATAAACAAAGTCAGCAAGTTCCCGAAGATCAGGATCTATCTCACCGCGAAGCTGCGCAATAGTTAATCTTGTATTCATACCATAAATAGAAACAAGCTTTTTTTTCAACCTTTCTGCTTTTTCAAAACTGAAAGTCATATTAAGAGAATTTAGGTTAAATGGTATAGGTACTAATTTTCCATGAATATCTGCTAAGACCTCATGAGAATAGTTTCTCCACTGTGTAAAACGTGAAATATAATCAAATACACGCTTACTATTAGTATGAAATATATGTGGTCCATATTTATGAACTAGTATTCCATCCTTGTTGAAAAGGTCATACATATTACCTCCAACGTGATTTCTCTTTTCTATAATCAATACCTTCTTACCTAATCGCTCAGCTAATTCTCTAGATACAACTGACCCTGCAAATCCGCATCCTATTACTAGACAATCATATGTGTTACTCATTTGTTCATGTTTCCTCCATTCATTGGATATTATGTCTTGCATTAAAAACTGCATATTCCATTTTATTATATACTATATATCATATAAAATCATTATAAAAAATAAACTATATCCATTTTTTATGATAATCTTTGTTGATGTTATTGTCAATGTTAAAGGCACATTTAATAATACTCCTACCAATATACCTTATTAGTAGAAAAATAAAGTTTTAAATGATATAAAAAAAGACTGTATAGTTTACAGTCTTTAATAATTCATATAAAATTGGCTCCGCGAAAAGGATTCGAACCTTCAACCTATCGGTTAACAGCCGAGTGCTCCACCATTGAGCTATCGCGGAACGTATTACCTGACAGCTACCTACTCTTCCACAGGGCCTCCCCTGCAGTACCATCGGCACTATAAAGCTTAACCATCGTGTTCGGAATGGGAACGGGTGTTACCTTTACGTCATTACCACCAGATTATTATTTAGTTGTTTGAAAAGCACGGGGCAATTCTTAAAATGTCACTATCGTGACTAAATTACCCGGCAATTGTCATTTAGACATTTACCCTCTCAAAATTGCACAGTGAATTTATTTGGTCAAGCCCTCGACCTATTAGTATCAGTCAGCTGAACATGTTACCATGCTTACACCTCTGACCTATCAACCTTGTGTTCTTCAAGGGGTCTTACTA
>NZ_JABBNI010000017.1 GCF_012926525.1 Clostridium muellerianum | reverse complement strand
TGGTTTAATTCCAGTATAAGGAGTTTTTATTCATTTATCAAATCTTTGGTATTATATATTTATCTTTAATTGATATTAATTTCTATGCGGCGTAGCTTTTCACTACGCAACGTGTCGCACTATCCTGAAATTCATCTACCATTATTCTCTTATATCTTTTTTTATAAGCTTCTCTTAACTCTCTCATTCCTAGGAGTTCTGCCGCTCTAGTTTGAAGATCTGTATAATCCAGCATATCTCTTTTCAACTTGTATTCCCTATAGATTTCATTTATCTCATAGATAATTTTTAATACAAATTTCTCAATGGAAGCTGCTGCATTTTTAATTATCTCTTCAAAGGCCAACCCCTTTTCCAATATATCTACTCTTATCTTTAGGATTTCTTCTATAAATTTTTCTTCTTTATATTTATTTTCAAATAAATTATTTAGAAGTTGAACTTCTTCACTGTATTCCTCATTAGAAAAATAATTTTTTAATACTTCGGCTGCTGTATCCTTTAAAAACTCTTTGCTGTCAACATCATTTATAATTTTAAAATTAAAATCCATTCCTAACAATGCTGCGTTTTCCTTCACAATATTACTACAAAAGCTATGTATTGTACTTATATTAGCCTTTTCCAGCTTATCTAAAGCCTTCTGCCAATCTACTGTTTTTTCACCCTTTTCAACTCTCAAAACAATTTGTTCCCTTATTCTATTTTTCATTTCCAGTGCAGCTTTATCTGTAAAGGTTATTGCCACAACTTGTGCTACATCTATTCCGCTTTCTAATAACCTTAAGTATCTTTCCGTTAAAACTCTTGTTTTACCTGATCCAGCACCAGCAGAAAGTGCTACATTCTTATCTATATTTAAAGCCTCTTTTTGTTCACGATTAAATTCCATAAAACCACCACCTATTTAATTTCTGAAACTCCTTACAAATCTATAAGTTATCCTTAATTTTTCAAGCCTATATTCACTAACTTAGACTTATTGTATCTGCACATTTCTTTAAATTCACAACTGATGTTAGCATAGGAATTCAAAACTGCACTGCATTCTAAAGTATAGTTAAACTTACCTGCTTTAATTTTTGCCATAGTTTCTTCTATTGTAGATTTTGCGTAATTTATAAAAACATAAAAGCTTTCTTTATCAAAAGGTGACTTCTTTGATATTCCTAAGTTTTTCATATGTTTTTCTAAATAAATCCCTTCATAATTTAACTTAGTTTTGCCTCTATCTTCTATACTCAAATACAATAAGGCCATACACTCTAACGTCTTATCTCTTAATTGTGGTATGTTTTTTAACTCTTCTAAAATAATAAGATAATATATAGTAAGTTGGCAGTCCTTTATGGATAAAATACTATCAAATTTAGGTATATTTTTCTTTTTATAATCGTAAATCACAAACCTGCCCGTAGGTATGTATTCTCCTTCATTTAATTCATACTCTAAATCTACCCTATCAATCTTGCTGGCTACTGCCATTGAAAATAAATCTGTATTTTTAAACAGCTTTTCCAGTATAGCAGGTCTTAAAAGCTTTCCTTTGCTTTTCTTTTCATAGTCCTTAAATCTCTTTAAATCAAGCTTAATAAATTCCGTCAGATTTTCATGAGCGCACTTATAAAATTCCTCATACTGCTCTGGCTCCTGATCAATACTTCTCATCTTCTTAAGTTCTATATCAAATAGCTCCTGTAATCTTTCTTCTTCTAACTCTTCATAATTTGATAAACCATCATAATAGGAATAAAGTACAGCATGATAAAGATTTCCTATTTCCATGCTATTATACTCATCTTCTAGCTCCTCGATATAAGATAAATTAAATATCCTATTTGCCATAAAAGAATAAGGACAGTCTAAATAATCCTTAATAGCTGATATACTTAATTTATTCTTTTTTGAAAATCTACCAAACTTCTCTCCTAGTATACCTTCATAATTATTAAAGTTTACTTCCTTATTTTTATGATATTCAACAAAGCCTTTATATATATAATTTTCCACATCTTTCTCATAGGCTTTTATTACATTAAGCTTCTCCTCATAGGATAATTCTTTTCCATCATTGTAGTATTTATCAAATAAACTTTTAAGAAGTACTACTTTTAACTCATATTCAGACATTACATCACTAAACTTCAGTTCAAATCTATCTCTCATAGTAAGAGCTCTACTGTAGTTTATTCCAGTTAAAAACTTCACCTCTTGAATAAAGGAAGATGGTATAGAAAAACCGCCCTTCTCATCAGAAGTTCTAAAAGATAGAGTAACAGCCTTTCTAGCTGTACTTAAGGTAAAGTTAAATCTTATTTTTTCCTTTAAAAGATCTAATTCATAATCCTTATAACTAATATCAAGATTAATCAAACTATTTATATCCTGCTCATTTAGTATACCTCTGCTCTGTGATACTGCTGGCATTTCTCCTTCATTTAATCCTAATATGTATACGTGATTATAAAAAGTACCTCTAGCCAAATCTGTATTTAATACTTTTACCCCTACTGCTTTGGTGTTTTCTATAGTCATAGGAGTATTTTCAACAGAACTTCTTATAAGTTCCTTTATATCTTCTTTTGGCATTAAGTCCTCTAACATCCCGCATAGCTTAAAACTATTCTTCAAACCTTCAAGAAAACTTTCAAAGCCTAAATATCCCTTTAAAACTATCATATCTTGTATAGGTAAAGACTCTTCTAAAACTTTTTTCTTTAACTCAGCTATCTCTAAACTGTAATCCTGAATCTTTTCACAGATACAATCAATCCACTGCCCTACAGTTTTATTTTCTTCTTCAAAAAACACTTCATTTATAGTATTTCTAACTAATTGAGCTGCAGAAATAGGCATATTATCTACTACCTCAATTGGAATTTTAAACTCCCTAAAAATCCTGATCAGATGAGGCATATACTCATCCTTATTGTTTACAAACACTGCTATATTTTCCGCTTCTTCTTGTAAAAGAAGTCTTTTTATATCTCTAGCTGTTTCCCTTACCTCTACTGAAATAGAAGGATAACTGTTAATTGTAACAGCTTCAGCCTTCTCCACTGTTTTCCCAGAGTAGAGGTTTTCACATAAGCATTTTATATCTTTATTTACATCATAAAATTCTTCTAAGGATTCCTCTATAGTAAAACCCATATTAGCAAATCTATTAGCTATTTTCTCCTGCAGCATATCCTTAGTTAAGGCATTTTTAAAAGAAAGATTTACATATAAATTCACATTGCTTTTCTCACATATCTGTTCAATAAGCTTCATATCTACTTCATCTATACTTATAAATCCATCTATAATTATACTGTCTGTCTTGTTAAATACTTTTTTTCCTCTTCCTTCTTTTACTGTTTTCACTGCTTTTAACGATATGTCATTCACATCATATATGTTATACTTTTTCAGCATATCCGTATATTCTTTATATATTAAACTTAAATCCTGAAGCTTACTTTTAAGAATAGAATCCTCCAAGTCATTTAAGCTGTTTATTCTCTTAATGAATTCTTCTGAGGATATATTTTGTCTTTTTAACACTTTAATAAAGGTTCTAGTTTCTTCAATAAATCCATGCTTATTAAACACTTTTTTATAATAAAGGAGCTTATCCTTATTTTCCTTAAATAGTCTTGCTATAATTACAGCCTCAAAATCCTCATGAATAATCCTATCATTACTTATTACACCTTCCACAAGCATTCTTTCAAGTTCGTCAAACATTATTACAGTAGAGTTAATCATTCCGAAGTTTCTGTCAATTATAGAATACCTTACATCCTTTATTGCCTCTCTTGAAGGAAGAAGGTAAATGAAGTTTTTCCCTTGTCTTTGAAGCTTTACACAACTTTCAACTAGTTTTTCTCTTCTTTTTGTAAACAGAGGTTCAAAATAAACTATTCTTTCCATGAGGAGCCACCTTCCTAGAATTTCCGTATTACTATTGTAATTTTTTATAACCTGGTTTAAATTTTATCCAAAAATAGAAACTTATAAAATTAATAAATCTTTTAGAAATAATATAGCATGAATTTCTAAATTAAATCCCTTGTTTCAAAAATTAAACTTTTTATAATTTCCTAATAATATTTTAATATTTCCTTGTAAGTATCTTTAAATTCTTCATCTTGCTCTTCACCAATCCAATTACCCAATTGAGGATGCAGGTATACTGAATTTGATTTAGATATATCACTATGATGATTATTTAGTTTATCTAATATTACACTTGCATTATAGACTTCTAAATCCATATATTTATTTGGAATAAGGCCATTCTTTAGAATACTTTTTCTGTTTTTAATCGATGTAATGTGATACCCTATATTTTTTTCCCTAATAAAATAAAATACATCTTCATAACACGGTTCAATTTTATATCCTTTTTTTAATATCTTACGTATATCTTTAGTTTGCTGCTTAAACCATTCTCTTAGATTAATTTCTGCTTTTTTATATGTATCCCCATAAAACTTAATACGTTCTACATCAATATTACCAATTTCTCTATCAACTTCAGCACATATCTTATCCTGTTCTTTATACAACATATAGTTTATTCTAAAATGATTATATGCATAAAATCTTTCCTTCAAATATAACCCTCCATTTTTTCTAGTAACCACCTGATATAAAACATTATTTCTTCTATTAAGTGCTTTAAGCTATAATCTTGTACTCATAACATCTTTCAAATCAGACATCTCTACCTTTAATCCCTGGTATAGATTTTAGAGTATTTATCAACACGTCATTAGCAATTTTATTGTATCATCCTTTGTGGCCTTATTTACGTCACAATACTTTAATAATATTCAAATTTACAGGCAAATCTTCCAATATAATATTTGTAATATGAACAAATTAACTAAAATAAAAAAGAAGGTAATTTATCTACCTTCTAAAATTTCAATTATTTCATAATCCAATATAAACTCTACATCATATCCAAATTGTTTTGGTAGATCAGAGTAAGTAACCATTGCCCTAACCAAAATTTTATCCCTATGTTTAATTCTACGATATACTCTATATGCTTCAAGTTGATCTTTTGTACTTCTTCTTATTACCTCATTAAATTTGCTTTTATGATGCTCTATAGCCATGAATCTTTCACCTTGTTGTGGATCAAACATTTCTTCTGTTAGCACTGTATCTGGTGGCATATTACTTATATCCATTTTTGTCTTCCTTTCAATATAAACTTAGCAATTTCATTATACCACCATTTGTGGACCTATTTATGTCACAAAGCTTTCATGTTATCCAAATTCCATCCAGCTTCCTCTAAGCCCTTACATTCTTCTAATATGAAAATAATTTATTAACAAATTGTTAACAACGCCCTGAGCTTGCTAATCATTTCACATCAGAACTTAATAAAGCAAAGAAGACTATGACAAAAGTCTGAATGCATTATCATAAGCATTTTAAGAAGCACGATTCAGACACAACAGAGATTACTCGTTTCACTACCAATCTCTGAAAGGTACCTGTTACCTTTCAAAAACTGGAACAGTTTTGATTGCTAAATTTATAACAAGACAACATTCCAATACTTGTATTGAAGAAATCCGAAGTACTTATGTTAATAATGAGCTTATATTTGACTATGAAATTACACTAGGAACTGGATATAGCAAAAATAATACTCGTAATACTTATAGGAAAATTGTTACTTTTAACGAAAATGAGGAAAAATTTAAAGATTAAGAAATGCATAGGATACAATGACAATAGCATTAAAGTTCAGATTTATACAGCACTCATATCATATATACTTGTATATTTTTTTAAAGAATCACTTGAAATAGCAACTTCAATGCTTAAAGTGACAAGAATAGTAAAATCTAATATTCTAGAAAATATTGAAGATGTTCTTAAGTATATTGTTAACTCATAATATAAATTAAAATTTAAAAAACTACGTTTTAAACTGTAGGAGTAGTCTAATTTTATGTTCTGAATATATAGCCTAATTTTAGTACAATTAAGAAGCCTACGGCATTTTTAACAGGCGCCGTAGGCATTTTTAATTTGTCAATTATTTATTATTGGATTGATACAATAGTAGTAGAAGTTACACTGCTATTGTATATTATTTATTGTTATTAATAAATTATGAGTGATGTTGGTTTTATTTACAATCTTTGTAAAGGGCTTGATTCCTTACAAAAATTGGAACAGTTTTTGCTGCTAATGTAAGCCAATTATTCACCTGTAACTACAACTTTTCCTCCAAAATTATTTAATACAAACAAATCAGAACTATATAATAATTCATGAGAAACACTATAGCTAAATGGAAACATATATGGCACTTGAGATAACTCAGCTATTTCATAGTATGCTTTGCTATTTGTTGCAATTATTGCTAATAAAATTAACGTTACTGCTTTTTCATTTTTTATATCAATCAAAGAAGCCTTATATTCGCCTTTTTTCTGATTTTCTACCACACCAAGACATTTTAAGGTTTGAAGCATTTTATCAACAGAATGTAGTAAAGTAGTTCGCTCCCCCCAAATATCAAACAATTTCTGCTTAAGCCAAGCAGTAGTGAAAGTTTCCTGTATGTCTATTAATTTTCCAATTAAAGCACATACATCTAAAAATACAGGATATGTCAATAGAATCATACACCAATGAATAAGAATCTTATTTACATTTTCATTATCATAAAGTTCCAGAGCCAATTTTTTTATCGACACAAATTCATCTGGTGTTTTAATCCAAATTGTCATTAAAATTTCTCTAGTCTTTCTCAGATTTGTTGGGCTTGTAATTTCAAAGGATAAATACTCATTTAACTCATTTTTTATTTCTTCTTCTGACTTGCCCTGCTTAAGTAAGTCAACAGCCTTATTTAGCCATTCTAGCTTAATTGGTCTTGAAAGTCCTACAATCTTAGCCATTTTGCACCGCCTTTATCTTTATAAATGGAACTATTACTTCATCAATAGAAATTCCTCCATGTGTCATAACCATAGAATCTTTTGTATCAAATGAAGTTCCTGTGTTACATATATAGTATTTATACTGTTTATCTAGGTAGTATCCAGGATAATCAATTAAACCATAAGAATCTATATTCTCATTATTCCTTACAAAATCCTTAAATATAACCATTCTCTTTGATCTGGTTTCTACTTCCACGCCAGCGCCTCTTATAGCACCCAATCCAGTACACAAAGTATTGCCATGATCTGCAGTTATATAAATATTAAATCCTTTAGAATATAACTCCTTAATAAGTTCCTGAATTTTCCTAGAATGCGCAAGTAAATTTATATCATTATACATGCCTTCTCTTCCTTGGATCTGTCCATGGACAAGATTATCAATATCATTAATAATTACACTTAAAAACTTAATATTTGGACCTATATGAATATTATATCCTCTAGTATATAAAACTTGTTTTTCTAAATATCCTAGATCCTTTGCTTTTTCATGAAATTGTTTTTCTTCTCTGCTTAAATCAAATGGCCTCTCTAATTGAACAGGAAATTTTCCTGATAATAAACTTTGTCTTGATATTGCAGTTGTTGTTGGTATCATAGCATAGATATAATCTTCTTCATAGTCAATACTCTCAAAGCCTTTTGATAAAATATTAAAATCAAACACTGACATTCCATCAAGAACTATAAGTGCTACTTTTTCTTTTGATTTAGCAATATAGTCCAACACTCGATTAACCATTATAGGTGATTCTCTTGAGGTAATACTTGAAAGAGATTTATATTCATTAATAATAAATTTCTTAAATTCATCATCAATAAAAGAAAAATTAACATTTACTCCACATTGCGCAGCAATATATTCAGCTTTTCCTTTTTGAGCTGCAACCTTTATCCATGCTTTGTAATCCAAACTCCGGTCCCTTATTGAAGCTAATAAATTCTCCTCAATTTTATTAATATAATTCTGTACATTTTCTTTTCCATAAACTCTTCGAACTACATAATCAATAGTCTTTTCATAAATATGTAGATTTTCATAAAGTTCGCTATAAGCACCATATAGCAAATCCAAATCTAATGACTTATCATTTAATATAACTTCCTTGTTTAACTCAGGAAATAAGCTACTCCAACTTATCTCCACATTATAAAAGCTTTTTAATACATCATAAGGAACATAGCATTTTAATATAACTATAATAGCCACTCTTGTGTAAAAATACGCTGTATCATTGTTATAAATATTTCTAAACTGAGTAGCATCATCATAAAATATTATTTTAAATCCGAACTCTTCTAATATTTCTACATAGTTGTACCTATTTTTTATATTGTCAAAATCAAAAATAATTATTTTGTCCTCATATAATGCTCCTAATTTTTGTACTAAATATTCTCTAAACATCTTATCACTCCAAATACGCCATAAAAATCGGCTTAAACTCAGGACATATTTGCATACTTTTTTTGTACTGTATTTCAACATTAGCTTTTTCTTTTGATATATTCTTAAGCTTATGCATTCTTATATTCGCAATACCTATATTTGCAGCAGCTTCAAGCCTTAAATCAAGAGCATATAAATATTTACGATACGTTTCTTCACTTTTCTTTTCAAAACTAGTCTTCATTTCCAAAAAAGTTTTATATGCAAATTCTCTTGTAATATCAGATAAATGTTCAAATACACTTACATCAATTGTAATCATATTCCCAATTTTAATTTTTGATTCTGTCCTTATAAACTCATCCCATATTTTTTTACCTGCCATTGGTCTAAGAATAAAAGATTCATTAATAAATACTGGTATTATTTTTTTTGCTTGTGGTTTATCTCCTAGAGAAATTTCCCAAAGAGAAAAATATCCTTTTTCATTAGGAAAATCTTCAATATTAATTTCTAAAATACCATCTCTAAAAGCAAATTCTATTTTTTCATTTAAGTGCTTGATTATTTGACTATCATTTACACTTAAATGCTTTATTGGTAAATACGTATTACCTTTATAATTTTCATAGTAAGTTAACATCTTTATTAAGGCAGTATCTATATCGAAATTTGAGCCAGTTCCAATTAACGCAGTTAAATCTTTTTCTTCATGTATGATATCCTTAAATTTATTTGCATTATTAACCTGAACTTTTACATCTTCTTCTATTTTTCTAACATTAAAATCTATATTCTTAGGATTACTTATTGATTTCATATATGCATCTGTAAAATTAAACTCCGCCAGTTCATTATCAAGAACATCAGAATATTTATCAACACCTATTTCTTCTAAAATAAGTGCTAACTTTTGTTCGAGTACATCCTTAACTCTATTTTCTACAGTATCAGATAATATAAAATTATATATTAAAACATCACGTTTTTGACCAATACGGTCAACACGCCCTATTCTTTGTTCAATTTTCATAGGATTCCATGGCAGATCATAATTAATAACCACATTAGAAAATTGTAAATTTAGACCTTCTCCTCCTGCATCTGTTGAAATAAGTATATTAGTTTTACTTTTAAATTCTTCAAGTACAATATTTCTTTCATCAATACTCATAGAACCATTAAGTAACGAAGTTGTATACCCTTGATTTTCAAGTAGTTTACTCAAATAATCTTGAGTTGTCACAAATTCAGTAAAAATAATAACTTTACGTTCCTTATCCTCTGCAAACAAATTGTCAATTATTTCCACAAGTGGTTCAACCTTAACATCTAAATATTGAAATTCTGCTTGCTTTGCTACTTGTATAATTTCTGAAAGCTCTGCAATTTCTTGTTTTGTATCTAAAGATATTGCCTTCATAGCTTCTTCTATATTTTCCTCAATTTCCATTTCAGCTAATTCTTCTTCTGTAATATTATTTAATTTAAAATCCTGTTCCTCTAAAACCTTTATACGTTTCTCAAGGCTTTGCCTAATTGCACTTGTACTGCTTGTCACTAATCTTTGCATCATAATTAGGAGGAATATTAGCCACATAAACTTTCCCCTATTACGCATTGCTTTATTATATCCCTTAGAAACATAATTTGTTATAATCTCATATAATTTCTTTTGCATTGAATGCCTATCATCCCAAGTTAGTTCTACAACTTTTGTAATTCTATTCTTAAATAGCTTATTCCCTGCATTATCTATAGCCTCACGTTTTTCTGTTCTTATAATGTATGGTGCAACTTGTTCTTTAACAATGGCCTTAAAATTAGGAAAAGCCTTTTCATCAAGAAGACGAATTAATCTTAAAAAGGGCTCTGTTTTCCCATTATGAGGCGTAGCTGTTAAAAGTAAAAGATATGGGCTGGCTGCTGCTAGTAAACTTCCTAATTTGTATCTTGCAACTTCTCCAGAACTACCTGCAACTCTATGAGCCTCATCAATTACAATCAGATCCCACCCACTGTTAATAATAGAATGAATTCTCTCTTCATTATATTTTATAACCTTTTCTTCACTCCACCCTGCACGTCTTTCAAGCGGCTTTATTGAATCCATAGGTGAAATTACTTGATCAAACTGACAATATACCTCCTCGCTATCTGTTAATTTCTTTATTGTATCGTAATCTTCAGGCAATATTACATAAAATTTTTCATCGAACTTTTCTTGCATTTCAAGTCCCCATTGGGTTACAAGTCCTTTAGGGCATACAATAAGTATCCTCTTAATTAATCCACGTGTTTTTAGTTCTTTAATAATAAGACCTGCTTCAATTGTCTTTCCAAGCCCTACTTCATCTGCTAATATATATCGGATATTATTATTTGAAACAGCTCTATTTAAAACATGCATTTGATGAGGCAATGGTATAACCCCATTTGAAAGATTAGATAATATACCTGTAGAGATTTCATTTTTGATTTTTGATAGCAAAGTTATATATCTAAGATAATTAACATCTATCTCTTGGTTGCTTGAAAATGGATATATTTGTTCTTCTGTAAGTTTGTATACTCTATCTTCTAAAGAATTAAAAACCTTGTAAGAAATATATCCCCAAACTTCTAACCGTTCAAGAATCTGAACTTTATCATGAGTAGCTTTATCAAAAACAAAATCTCCAACATTATACATATTTAATTTCACTCCATTCTGCTTAAACTAATATCGTAATACATAAGAAGCTTGTCATCCTCTTGTATTACTTTTTCAGGTAACCTTTCAGCTGTTTTTACAATTACTGCATAATTTTTATTTTTCCATAGTTTTGCAAAACCAACCCTAATTGCCTCTGTTCTAAATAACTTTAACTTGCCAGTGCTATTTAAATATTCTTCAAAATCTTTCAATAGTCTCTTTTCGCGAAGTTTAGCTACATCTGCCGCCTTTGTCACATCTGGAATATACCATTTACCTTCATCGTTTTGTAAGAAATTATCGTCAAGCAATACTGAAAGCTCTGGTAACTTTTCATACTTTTCAATTGAACGAATTTCCTGCATAAATTTAGGCTGAATTTCCGAATACGTCTGTGGATTTGTAAGTTGCTGATATAGCCATGCAATTGCTGTCTTCTCATCACTTACAATTAAAGAAAATTGAATAGGTTCAACATCTGTTTCAATTCTTGCTGTATCATATTCATTTACTTGGTCATGTAAAAAATACATACTATCACGTTTTAAAAATTTTTCATCAAGTCCTTTGTAAAAATCTGATGCATCTATTGGTACATTAATACCATTCATTATATGATAAGCAACCATGCGATCAAACAATAAGAATGACTGTCGTTCAACAACAAGTTCAATTTTATCACGCTTTCTAACTACCACTGGAAGTTTTTCAAGATGTTGTTTAACAAATTCCCACACAGTTTCTTCACTACCAGCTCGAGCTATAAATTCTTGAGTAAAGCGCTCTTTAGGTTTATACGCAGAAATTACAAGGTCTTGTTTAACTGCAGCGCTTGTTGTCATTTGCTTAAACGTTCCTTGCTTTTTATCTAATATACGCACGTCTGCGATGATAAATCCTGCACGTTGAATAGCTTCTTGAATAGCATTCCAGACTGCATTGAGAGAATTATGAAATTCTACTGTCATCCATCTTCCTGGCTTTAGTGCTCTATAATATTCAATAAAACACTTTGTCATTAACTCTTGATATTCTGGTAATGCTTTATTTTGAACTTTGTTTACAATTGCTTCAGTAATATTATTCGTTTTTACCTTTAACCACGATTCCCACAAAAAGTTTAATTCAGAATAGTTAATATTACTACCAAAAGGAGGATCTGTAAATATATAGTCAATTGAATTTGGCATCAAACGCATATCTGTAGCAGAACAACATTGAATGCATAAATTCTCGTTATTATTTTTATATGAGTATATTTTACATATACCTTTAATTTTAGAACGCAAAAGCTCGATAATATTTCTTTCGGCAATTGTACTTGGCACATATAAAACATTTGGCATAGCTCCAGCAAGATTAAGCTTTCCATCTTTAAATCCAATATTGTGTAATTTTGAGCCTGTTTTTGTAAGAATAGATGTTACTAAAAATCTAATTGTTGAGCCAAAAGAAAACTGTTCAGATTTTTCCATAACATAGGAAAATATAATAGCACTTCTATTATAATAAAACTGATTTACATGCATAAATCCATGTGATCGTATTGGTTGTGCAGTATTATCACCTTCTGGCAACTTATCCGTTGGTATATGAAATTTGGGTAAAAGTTTATTAACTTGCTCAATTACTTCTAAATCATTATCATCTGGTCGTTTTTCATACTTTTTACCTTGATAAGCATAATTAATTAATACTGGAACTTGTTTAGCCTGTTTAATTGTGGTATTTGTTTTATTATCAATTGATAGCTCTACGCTTCTTGTGCAATCTGATTTTTTTAAGATCATACCACATTCAGAACAAGAAAAACTTGAATGAACATTTTTCTTATCATCTACTGCAATATCCCAAAATATTAATTCTTTACCGCAGTGAGGACAAATAAATATATCAGACCACACAATATAATTAATTACTCCTTGACCATTGCCAGCAATTAAGGAATTCGAATCTTCTCCAATGTGTCTAGTCTTATACATCCATGCAAATTCTTTCTCACATTCATTCAACAGTGTATTAATTTCACTCTTAAAAACATCAACTTTAATGGGTTGATTATAATTTGAGGCAATAAATGTTGCAATAGGACTTAAATCACTAATAATAGCCTTTCTTGCACCCCATTGAATATTTGAGTCATTCTGTTCAATATCATGCTTAAAATCTAAATCAGGAGTTTCACACATTTGTGCTGCTAATGCTGTCATCCCCGTCCCACAAAATCCATCTAAAACAATATCATTGGGTTTTGTATAATGCAAAATATATCGCATTATTGCCTTGTGGGGTACCTTAGTATGATAAGTATGTGCCATATAAATAGGGTCCGTTTTACCTTCACTTACATCCGCAGCAAATGGCTCACAATAATAGTTATCAGTTACTTCATCATATGGCTTACTATTTTTCTTTATGAACTCCTCAATAAAAGGGTTAGGACAAGCTGTGTAATAAGGAGGATTTGAAAGTGCTATAATGTCCTCATCCTTTGCTATAGGAAAACCTTCTATATTTCTTACTTTATCTATATCTTCTTTTGTAAGTTTCATATCATCACTCCTAACGTTTTACTACAATACGTAATTTTTCTTTATCTTTACCCTTAGTGTATACTGATATAATATCCATCAATTTGTCTTTAAATGTATCTACATCGCAAGGTCCAATCTCATCTATCTTATGCATAAGTTCCTCGCTTTGAATTACAACAGGTTCAAACCCTTGCAATAGCGCATTAATACTTCCTATAAAGAAATTATCTATTGTTTTAGGAAGTTCCTTTCCCTTTAAAAAAGTATCTATTATCTTTTTCTGTTCTGAACTCAAATAATCCTTTTGAGCAAGTACCAGTGGGTCAGAAATTGTATTTAGTAAAGTATTAGTCCAATCTGTCATTAAATTCTCTATTTTCTCTTCGATAGAATCAAGCTGACCTGATATGGATATACTGCTCTCACCAATTTTAAATCCACATTTTGGACAAATATGTGATGATTTTAGCATAACAGGTGTAAGTTCATAGCAAACCTTTAAATTTGCTAATGCAGTTTCAATATCCGTAAGTTTTGCGGTAGAAAGAATATTAATAGTCTTTAACCTTTTCAAATTTGTTAGTTTCACCGAGCTAATGATTTCACCTTTACGCTGTCCGTCTTTGACTCCCAATCGCTTTTTTTGATGTTCTGCAAAATAAATGTCTATATATGTTTCCTTTAAAATTGATAGTTCATTGTTTACGGTAACAGCAGCTCCTTCACCATTTTGATCATCATTAATTGAGTCACGTACTTCTCTAAATTTTGACTTAGCAGTTTCTATTTTTGATTTAAAGTCTGCTCCCAGTTCCATAAGTTCTAGATTCATTATATATCCAACATTTGAAATGCAAGTGTTTTTAAATTTATCATATTCGATTACTATTTCTACACTCTCAATGTCTTTACCTATCTGCTCTACTTGCTCCATAGACATACCGAAATTATTAAGTTTAGCTACAGTATTATATCTATTTCCAAAATTTCCAAATTCATCAACAACTCTCTTTATTGATTGTTTATAATCAGATAAAATGTGCTCTCCTATTAATGGCTCTCCCCAAAGTTCAAATTCACCATTAAGCTTAGTTGAAGACTGAACTGCTTTTGTTGCTAAAGCAGAAGTCTTTTTTATAAGTTCTTCCAAACCTTTTTCTCTTTCAGCTGGATTGTTTATCAATCCCCTAGGAATATCTAAAATCTCAAACAGTCTTACAAGCTCTCTAAGTGCTATATCCTTAGGCTTAGAAATATATTTAAATTCATATAAATCCAAAGCTCCTGTTTTTGGTAAAATATCCAAGTTTGAAGCTGTAAGAGTTGTTCCATTTTTAAGAGCTATTACAGCATTGCCCGAATGGACTAAAGCAACAAAAACAATAGGCATCAAAGCATAACTTATAGAAAAATGCTTATCTAAGTATTCATTAAAATTCTCTCCATAAATGTCATTAAAATTTATAACTCCTTTAGGAGACAACTTTGATAATTGATTAATATAGTAAGCAGCATACTTTGATTTATTAATATTTATCTTCTCGCCATCAAGAAGATTAAAACTTTCAAGTAGTGCTTTTGATTGTTGGTTTGTTCTTCCCGCAAAATGATCAATACCTGCTCTAATTGTATCTGCTTGGTTCTTTAAAGTAATTTTTGTTTTAAAAATAGGCATATCTGGGTACTTAGAAGAAAAATAATTATCTAAGCATATAGACGCAGCTGCATCAATTGTTTCCTTAAAAGCAAAATCTTTATTGTATTTTCCTTTTAATACTTCAATAAGTTGTCTTTTTATACCTTTATAGCTAACTTCAAAACATGTATTTTTGTTTTCACTCAAATATTTAGTAAGTCTTTTCTTGTAAATATTCGCCTTATTTTGATATGTTTCTTTATTCTTTTCCTCTGCAAGTTCTTTCATAGAAAGAGCTGCTGCATAAAGTTTCAAATCATTTTTGAACTCTTCATTCTGCTTAAATGCGAAGAAAACTTCATCTTCCTTTTTCTCATCATTAAAAAGCTCATTACCATAAGGTGGTAAAATATACATATAATAATCTTCAGGTGGCTGAGCCGTTGGACGTGCTTCTGGTGTACCCATAAATAAATATCCACGTCTAAAAATGTTGTGCGATTCCCAGTTTAATGTATGTTCATATATTTTAAAATTAGCCACATGTTCAGTTTGATCCCAATCTAAGCAATAATATGCCACATCAAAGAAATATCTATTCAAACTGCTATCATCAAGAATAGATGCCTTTTGAGTTATCTTTTCATCATAATCAATGTCCTTTTTCAAGTCCAAGTAATACTGTCCATTTTCAGCATTATGCTCTATAAATTGCCCACTTACTGTAGTCATCGTATCTTTTAGTACTTGCTGTACTACAGATTGCAAAAATTCTGAATCTAATTCTGGCATACCATTTAGATATAGACATAAATCATCACGAAGATTTTCTGACGTCAAACCTGATCTTATGCTTATATCCCCAGTAGTCAATCTATGTACACTTAAAGCATATATTATCTGAATAGCCAATGGCTTATATAGCTTTTTAGGGAAAGATCTGTTTACAATATCCTCAAGTTGACTACTTTTCTCAACAACCTCTTTTATATTGGCATCTGTTCTATATCCAAAGTTTTCTTTAATAAAAATCCAGTAGCTATCAAATGAAATAACTCCAGGTGCTTCATCTGTAACTTCATTATCTAAAATATTCTTAATTATTTCAGATATATTTTTTAAAATGTGTCTGTTTTCAATAATATATATCTTATTGAAAACATCAATATAAGCTGGATGTATTGGGAACAATTCAACATAATCTTCTAATCTTTCAGACATATTTGTGTATAGGCTACAGAATTTTTGTAAATGTTCTCTAATTTTTGCTTTTTGCTCAGGTGATTTTTTTAAAATTCTTTCTGAAACAACATAAGCTGTATCTTCTTTACGTATTATAACCTGTTCAAATCTATCCTTTACTCTGTTTAAGGTCATTGATACAAAAGAAAAACTTGGATTATCAAACAGCTTTTCCTGAACACCAAAAATCACTCTTAAACGTGATTTTTTAACTATTTCACCAAGTTCACGCATAAATCCAAGATCAAGCTTTATCTCTTGTTCTTTACGCCCACCAAGATAATCAAGAAATTCATCAACAACAATAAGATATCCCTTATTCGGATATTTGCTTAAAAATATCTCCATCATATTTTCTAATACATCTTTATTGTTTATTATTTCTCCTTCCTTAGGAAAGGAAAAATCAAGACCACGTTTATCGAAATCTTGTTCAACTCTATTTAAAATAATATTTCTAAGTGACATAGTTGTTGAACCTATTTCTATTCTAAGAACTTCAAACTTTCCTGCTATTTTCTCCATGTTATTAGCAAAATTTTTATTTTGTAGATACTGTAAGTTATCTCTATCAGATGCTACTGTTGATATCACTGACATAAGATGTGATTTACCAGTACCATAATTACCAACAAGAAGTACACCTTTATTATCAACAACTTCTTCTAGCTGCAATTCATTTATAATTCCTCTATCAAGTTTTTCAGCCATATCATCAGACATAACATAACTTTTAGTGAGACTTATAGCCTTCGACTTATCATCAGCTTCATTGATTTGTATTATACTTTCAATAGGATTAAAATTAATTAACTCAGAGTATTTCATAGAAAATTCCCCTCCAATTTTTAAACTATACAACTTATATCATAATCACTGATATTATAGGATTTATAATCCTCATATTCTGGCTCTGCAAAAATAAGTCTTCCATTTTTATATTTGCCACACCATAATACTGTAACTCTTTTTTTTCTGTTTGCCATAATAAATAACTTTAACACATCAAGTTGAAAAGCAGGATCAAATAGTATTTCAAAGTCCTTTATGAGTATTGGATCATTTATGTTATCTATAATTTTATTAAACTCATCTGTAATGAAAATGCTTCGCTTATCAAATTCATATCTAAGTAAATTTTTAGACAGTAATCCATTTACACTTAAAACATTATATTCACTTATATACGAAGTAATCTTATCTTGACGAACACATAAAATAAGTGGTTTCATTAACTTTTCTATTTCAACTTTGTTCATAGACGAAAATTTAAAAGTAGCTCCCATAACCTTCTCCTTCACACAGTGTAAATTAGATTTTTATTTATCTATTGCTCCACCATTTTTTACCCATTCATCTACTTCACTAATTTTAAATTTCCAAAGGCGTCCCATTTTGTGTGCCGGCATTTTTTTATTATTTATCCATCTGTAAACTGTATCTTTGCTAATTCCCAAATGTTCTGCAATTTCTTCAAGTGATAACCATCTCTCCGTAACAAAATCCGTCACATATATAACCTCCTCTACATATTCATTCTTTTTTATTATACCAATAATTTAGTAGTCTGTACATGTATCTAGCACGTTTTAATCTGCATTATATTGCATAGCTTGTTTTTCTATAAACAAGCTATTTGTAATTTATTTAAAAACAAATTACCACCTGAACAAATCTCTGTTGCAGGTGGTACTAATGTATTAAATTATAGTTTCCTAATCCTGTTTTACGAAACATGTATTATGTTTATATTTTCTAACTGCAGCTAGTTCGACGACTTAACTGAGTTTCCTTTGTAGCCTTACTACCGTCTCCACGTGAAACGTATGTAGCAATATAATCACATCGTTAACAAATAAAATAGCACCAATTTTTCATCTTAATACTTCCAAACATCTTCAACCCTTGCTACTCATACACCCTCTCCAACACAATCCCTTCCTTAAATCCCCCACGTTCCTCTTTCTTCTCCATCCTCTTCTTTACCAAATCCTCTTCACTATATCCCATATTCTCAGCCAATCCAAAAAGCACTTCCATAACATCAGCCAATTCTTCTAAATTTTTATCTTCTAAAAACTCCTTAACTTCCTCTTGAAGTTTTACTTCCAATAGTTTGTAATGTTCTTCTTTATCTGCCTTCCTAACATCAAATTTCTTACCTGCAGCTTCTATTACCTGTGGTATTTTATCACGAACTAATTTATTATAAGTCTTCATTATATTAACCTTCCTTTACTCATTCTTACTTTTTCTTATTTTCTACTCTATTTTTATAATACTCTCTTGTTCTAAAATCTACTGCATCTTTGAAATGTTTCACAAAAGCTTCATTTGCTTTAAATTCTTCTAAGTTTTCATTTAAACAGTAAGCTTCTTTATCAAAATAGAAGAATTTATTTTCAGTTTTAGCCAAAAACTTCAATGGATTATCCTTTGCCAGCTTATACCACTGCTTTTTATTCCAATTTTTAAAACCTTTTGTAGATTTCTGGTTTAACAAATCTACTGCATTTGATCCTTTTGCATAGAAGTTTTTAAAACTATTATAAATATCTTCTTCATCTATACTTAATTTTAAGTTTCCTTCATTATAAAAAGCTAAAAGTACAGGCATCTTATAGGTTTTAGACATAGATGTTCTTTCTATCATATTTATAAATCCTTCTGCCTTTGTTCCCATAAGCTCAGCTTCATCTTGCTGAAGTTCCTTAATATCCTTTAAAAAGCCTAAGTAATTTTTTAAAGGATTTTTATCTGATGCATTTTTTATTCTAATATATATATCATTTTCAATATAAGTTATAAACTCCACTCTTGTAGGTCTGTGTCCTAAGTCTTCTTTTATCCTGTAATATTCCTCTTTTATTATATCTTGAAGCCTTTTACCCTGCTGTTCCATTTTCTTAAATATGTCCACAAGCCTAAAATCAAAATCTACAAAACAATCTTCTGGATATTCTTCTTCAACTGGTATAGCTCCTGAGCCTCCAGAATTCTTTGGTTCACCAGTAAGAAATAAAGGTACAAGATTTGCCTTTCTATAGTTTCCTATAAAATCTAATACATTTAAATAATTCTTTCCCTTATACTTACGAAGTCCCCTTCCAAGCTGCTGTAAAAATACTGTTGGTGATTGTGTAGGTCTTAAGAACATGACAAGATCTATTGAAGGAATGTCCAAGCCTTCATTAAACATATCCACTGAAAATATTACTTTTACTTCACCTTTGCCAAGCTTATTTACTGCCTCGTTTCTATCTACGCTGCAGTCAGAGCTTCCTACACTTACTACTGCACAAGCTTTTATACCTTTACTGCAAAAGTATTCTGCCATAAATTCTGCATGCTTTCTTGATGAACAAAATCCTAAAGCTCTTTCACTTTTGTATTTATTATAATGTCCAATTATTAAATCCGCTCTTTTATTTATCATTAAAGCTTCTTCCAGCTGATTATTATCATATTTACCATTTTTATAATCTATGGTTTCATAATTTACAAGTTCATCATATATTCCATAATATCTAAAAGGTACAAGCCATCCTTTATTAATTGCAGATTTCAACCTAATTTCATAAGCTACATTGTTATCACATAATGCAAATACATCTTTGTTATCCAATCTTTCTGGAGTAGCTGTTAAACCTAACATAAATTTAGGCTGAAAATAATCAATTATATTTTTATAGTTTCCTGCAGCTGCGTGGTGAAATTCATCTATTACAATATAATCAAAAGCATCTTTAGCAAAATAGTTATCATTTAAATATTCAGGCTTTCCAAGAGTTTGAACTGTTGCAAATATAAAGTCGCTAGTATTATCTTTGTCATTACTATAAAAAAAGCCTATAGACTTATCTGGTCTTACATTCTTAAAAGATACTGCTGCTTGATTTATTATTTCTTCTCTATGAGCTACAAATAAAATTCTATTATAATCCTTTGAATCAAAAGCAGCTAAATAGGTTTTTCCTATGCCTGTAGCTGCCACCACCAGACCTTTATCATAGCCCTCTTCTCTTCTTTTCTTTAATTCATATAAAGCTTCTATTTGTGCTCCTCTTGGTTCATAAAGCTCAATTAAATTATTGTCCTTCTTTAAAGAAATATTTTCATTGTTATCTATATGTTTATATACCTTAGGTCTTACCCAACTTTCTGAATACTTTCTCATTTCTTCTTCATCTATTATTGTAGAATTATTTAAAAATAAGTCCTCAAAAGTACTTTTAAAGCTGTTAAAATCATCAATATTCTTATCCTTATTTAATCTATAATTCCACTCAATTCCGCTGGTTAATGCTGATCTTGATATATTGGAGGAACCTACATATAAATCTCCACCATTTTCATACTCAAAAATGTATGCCTTTGGGTGAAATGACTTGTTTGGTATATTATAGAACCTCAAATCAACCTTATCTCCCATTATATCCTTCAACATGTATAAAGCTTGAGGTTGAGTTATATTTAGATAGTTTCCTGTAAGTATTCTTATAGGTATGCTTTTATTTACTACTTCCTTAAGCTCTTCTTTTAAAAGCTTTACTCCTGACTCCATTAAAAATGCCACTATTATATCAATGCTTACAGCTTTCTTAAAAGACTCTTTAAGCCTAGGCAGCAAATAATTAGTGTCACCAGTAATACAGTTTGAATTTTCTATTTCTTTTTCCACTATTGAATCTACAACAGTGCATTCCCCACTACTCTTTATCTCTAGATTTTCTATCATTTTTTCACCTCTTATAAGGTAGAATATTTTCTAAACAATGCTCTCAAAATTAGAACCCTATGTCCATATTATAATTTATTTTTATCTTTATATCAAAAACAAATCATTATTTTTTAATTCTATCCTTAAAGTATTCCAGTTTCAATCAACCCCATCTTAATAGCCATATACCTTACTAGTCCAAATAAAGTCTCCCTATTATCCCTATTTAAAACGCCTACTTTTGCTTCCTTTGAGTTTATATCAAAATGAACATCATGACTTATATGTCTGGCACATAAAATAACAACATCACATTTTTCAAATTTGGTTTTTAATCGCTCTGAGCTTTCTTCAAAAGGGTCATGCCAATATACTTTGCATCCGAAATTTCTTAACATTTCCCTGTACAGCATCTTATTGCGAGAACCTACTATTAAAATCTTCAAACCTGATAAATTAATTCTTCTAATTACTTCCAGCATCTCTTTTTCTTTCTTTTTACGCTCCTCCTGTTTTTCCACATTTAATGATTTTATTTCTTTTTTTGCTGTGCCAATTTCTGAATTTTGTTTATCTTGATCAGTATAGTATATCTCCAAAATGGCAGCCATGTCATTTTCTATACTAGCTTTTCCTGGACAGAGGTTATACATTATTTCTACAGCACCTTCAACAGGATATAGCTTTCCACAAGTTGTTTTAAAACAATATTTATCATTATCCATGACTACAAACCCATAGACAATTTCAGCTGTATTCTCCTCCTCATTTTCAGTTAAACTCTCTAGTTCTTTCCACAATTCTATATTCTCACTATCAGCTAAGCTCTTTAATTTTTCTTCCAGATTTACATACTCACTATACAAATCTGGCAAATCACTATACTCTTTTAAATTATTTATACTTATGTTTTTTCTAAGGTCATAAATAAAATTACCTGCATGAAATTTGGCAGCTTCCTCCGAAAACTTCACAGCTTGTTCTAACTCGGAACATTTTTTCTTAAAACTTAATAATTCTAATGATACTCCCTTAAGTTGATTATTTAACTTCTCACTTTTTCTTATTTCATCTTCATAAAATACTTTTGAATTAGCAATTCTACTTAAAAGTTCTTTCCTATTTTTTAGAAGCTTTTGATTTTCCTGCCTAAGTTTTAAGTTATTTGAGGATAATATAGAAAAACTTTTCTCCATACTTTTAAATTCCTCTAACTTTCTATTTGCCTCCAAAACCTTACCATTTACCAATTCTATTTGATCATTATTCAATACTATACTATTTTCTAATTCTTTAATCTTCATATCCTTATTTCTATTGTCCACAGAAAGCATATAGTTTTTTCTTTTCAAGTCAGCTATCTTAATCTTTGCTTCCTTTAAATTCTTCTCCACATTTGCATACTTCTTACAATATCGTTTCATATTACTAATGAGGATTTTTATAATTTCTGCTGGATCTGGTTTCGGCATCTCCGGCGTTTCCATACAAGTACACTCTTCCTTATCTATACAGCTTTCTCTAACTTCTTTTTCTAATTCTTTAAATTGGCTTAGCAAGTTCATCTTTTTTAATAATGCATTGGCCGTATCGTTACAATAAGCTCTATATAAGACCTGCACGTTCATCATAAAAATCATTCACCCTTCTTTACATGTAATCTTGCATTCATTAATTTTATTCTACCATCCTTTGTGGACTTATTTATGTCACAATACATTACATATAAAAATAAAAACACCTTATGAAACATAAAGTGCTTATAATTTACTTATATAAATTTTTCATATTATTTATTTCTTCTGCAATTAAGTCTCTTAATTTTTTAGGTTCTAATACTTCTGCATTTATTCCCATACCAAGAACCCAATTTTTTATGTCCTCCATTCCCGAAGTGACTGCTTCAAATATAATTGAGTTATCCTCATTGTAGGATATTTTTTGATTCTTAATCCATATTCTTTCTGCTATTTTAATTGACATTGGATACTTTATTTTAATTTTCAGTTTAAATTCTTCATCATCACACATTATGCCAATGCCACTTTTTATGTAGTTATTTAAATTAAAAGTTTTTAGCCTTTCAAATTTTTCTTGCAAAATCTCATATTCTTTTATTCTTGATATCTTAAACTCTCTTATTTCGTTTCGCAAATCACAATATCCTATAAAATACCAAGAACCATTATATCTGAATACAGAATAAGGACTTACTATTCTTTCTTTTACACCTGATCCTAGAGAAAAATAGCTCATTTTAATTTTATTTTTTGTAACTATAGATGTTTGAATATCTAAATATTTTTTTCTTTCTGATTTCAAATCTACATTAGGCTTTGAACTTATGATCATAGTTGTAGGTTTGTCCAATTCTTTTTCTTCCATAGCAGCTGCTATTTTATCTAATGCACTATTATATTCTTTCATAAATATAAATCCATTGTCCTTAAGCTCATTTTCAGCCATTACTAAAGCTTTATATTCTTCTTTATCTACTCCAAAGCTTAAAAGTGAAGTATCATTTTCAATAAAATATCCTCCATTTATGCCTGATGTAGAGCTTAAGTAAATTCCAGCTTGTTCTAAATCATCCTTATATTTTCGAATCATTCTTTCGTTTATTTCTAACTCTTGAGCTAGATCTCTAATCTTCATTTTTCCTCTGCATTTAAGAAGAATGACCATTTTCAGTATATTAGCCAATTTACTCATTAGTAAACCTCCATTTGAAGTACACCAAATAATATTATATATTCTACATTTCTTGGCAGAATCCTCTACTTAACCTTTTTAGACCACTCTTTATTAGTAACTACAATAAATCAAACAGACCTCTCTGTTTTCAAAGTACTTATGTTTCACTGTCAGCATTGATTATTATTTTACCATTAATTATCGATTACTTTTAGTACATTTTTCTTATTATTTATTACAATTTTCTCCTCAGGACTATTGTATCTACAGATATATAATCATATATATAATCATAGGTATTTTCTAATTCCAATTTTTTTATCATACTTTCACCTCTTCCAAGGTACAATGTTTTTATAATTACTACTCCAAATTCACATACGTATGTTCACTTTAAAACTTTAACTATCACTTATAAATATGTAATGAAATCGACATAATATCAAACTGCTTATTGTCCAATATTTTAGGTGCTGTATATTCAATCTCACCTTACCTGATAACTTTCAGATAATATTCTCTGCTTTACTGCAATTTCTTTTATCTATTCTCTAAAAATCATTTATAAAAATATCTACATTTATCTGCAGATATTCATATTGAATTTCAGCAATTACACCATATAACAGCTTTCCACCATCCATAAGCCTTGATATAAACTAATTTTTGTCTCTTGGCCTATGGCATGGAAAATTTATATTAAAACCTACTCTATTTATCTATCCATCCGCCGCTTCTGCCTTCCATCATTCCACCTGCCTAACAAATTTAATCATCACAGCCATATTAATTACTGTTTTTACATAAAATTTCAAATTATACTGCTATTTTATAACATATTGGTTACTTTTTAAAGAAGAAATTAGAGTTTTCACTCTAAAATGGACTCCTGCAGATGTTCCTGCTGCTATGCAACTAACAACATAAAAGGCATAGCAAATGCTATACCTTTCTGCAAAATCTAATTTTCATTTATTTCTTCCTTTAACTTTTCAACTTCTTCAATAGATAATCCAGTTTTCTTTGCTATCATTTCTTCTGAAAGTATATCCATAAGATTTTTAGCTATCTCTATTGCTTTATCCTTTTCAGCTTGGCTCCTAGTCTCTTGCATAGCTTCTTCTTTTTCTTTTTCAAATATTTTTTCTACCTTAGTAATTTTCAGCCAACTCCCTACCGCTAGCATATTCTTCACTGTAAATATAGACTACATTATCAACTATAAGATTTGCTATTTTTTAAACTTTTTTAATTTAAATATAACATTATTCCCAAGTTGTATTGTATTTTTGTGGTTTCCTGTTGAAGAGTTTAAATTTACATTTAGTTTTTGCTCTGTATATAAAACTAATAGATATCATCTTAGTTCAATATGAATTTCCTTTCCCAATCCTTTTACTTCCTTTATATATAATTTACTGTTACCGCACTTACTGCATTTCCCTTCATATTCCCAATAGTCATTTTCCATCTCATAACAGCATTTTTGCCATAATATTATTTCTATAAGCTCTTCAGAATATCCTGTCCTATTTGATATAAAATCAAATTCCTCATCATTACTATAGTCCATACTTCTAGAGTCCATTTTTGCTACAAATACTTCGTCCGCATCTACAATTTCACTTACAACCTCACTTAATGTAATATTTTTATAAAAGCCAGTTAAATCTTTTCTTTTTTCAAGTCTCCCAAATATATATTCTTTTATATTTTTAACCTCTTCTTCATCAAATTCAATATCCTCTAAATCAAGCCACTTTATCTCCCAACATATGTCGCTAAGCTCATCATGAAAATCCCACCCCATACCATTAGTGTCATCTACAACAGCTTTTAACCTTTCCTTAAAATTATTACAAATTTCCGAATCATCCTGTTTATTAATGGCACTTACTACTGCTTCATACATAGCTGCAACACTATTGTAAAATGCTTCATTTATATCTCCATAGGTATTTGTAAACTCAATGCTTATCTCAACATAATAAAGCATTAACTCTATGGTAAGTTTTTCGTTAGAGAATAGCTTTTTGAACTCATTAACAGCTTTCTTTGCATCACTTATTTTAAATTGAATTTTCATATTTTTAGGAAAAAACACATTATAAATCTTATTTTTGTATGCTTCGAAAATTTTCTCTATGTTATCCTGACTGCCATATTTTACGCTTATATATTCCTTTAACAGTGGGATAGTTTTATAGCTTTCTATTAACAATTCCAATAGCTCTTCTCTGCTTTTTTCTTTAAGTATATTTTTTACTTCTGTTTCACTTAATAAATGCTCACCGTTTTTCATTTTCTTCATCTCCGTTACTTGCTTAAAATTATCGCACTATTGGTGCTAGCTTTTAATAATATAGCATTTTGCATTTCATCAATATAAGAATTTCCAACATTTATTTATCTACTTTTTATTTCTTCTAGTTTCTCTGTTAGGCATTTTTATATTAGGATCTATTACTAAATTTATAACGTCATCTTCAGCTAATTCCATAAGTTGTTCTTCAAGACTAGTCATTCCTACTGTATTAATTGTAAGCAGTTGAATAATTTTACTTATAGCAAATATTATTAAAGTTAAAACTATGCCTAAAAATAATGTACTAAAACCAACCAACCCCTTAAATTTAATAAAGCAAATTATAGCTGCAATTATTGTAATTAATAACGTAATACTTCCTAAGAATGTCTCTGTGTTCATTATAAAATCTAAACAAAAGACAATTCTAAATTATTACCGCTTCAATAATTATAAACCGCTTAATTCATACAAATTACTTAATTAAGCGGTTCTATATATGTTACAAATATTACATTTTCCCCATAACCTCTGCAACAACGCCAGTTCCAGTAAAATTATTTCTTAATAATTCAAGATACATCCTGTTTCCAAACATGCCTCCTGTCATACTATCTACTGATTTCATCATTCTTAATAGTATAAGTTTTTGTGATTCTATCGGCATTTTAGTTTTTTCAGCAATTCTGTTAAATTCATCAAATATATCTTTTTCAATTTCGTTAAAAGTATAGATACTTCCTCTTCCATCTAAATAATAATATATTTTTGTATAGCAACAACTTACAAATTCATCTGTAACGTCTTTATGATTATAATATTTTTCAAACATAAATTGTTCAAAAGGTGCTACTAATCGCAGTATTTTCTCATCTTGATATATGTCTTCAAATTCATTATTAAAAGATTCTTTTACAAGCTGCATTATTTGTTTTTTATTTTCTTTAATCTGACCTTCAACTAAATAATTGCAATTATTTGTGCATTGTATTTCCGATTCCTTCTTACTTCCACAGCAAGTTGAACAAATAATTTCATTTAAAGCCGGACATTTTCTTGAAAATTTAATTTTTTTATTACAAAGTATACATTTTGCCATTTAATAGTTACCTCATTTCTTTAAACTTGTTATATATCTTTTGTTTGTTTTTATAAGTTAATACCTTCCTCTTCTCTTAAATCCATAGATTTTCTTTAATCTTTCTAACATTTCAAAAACTACAGGGCATACACTAGCAAAATCAACTATATTAAGTAAACTGAATAATCTTTCTGGCTTATTTGTAAATGGGTACTCTCTACATCCTTCTGGTTTACACTTTTCAATCTGACAAGCACCATTTTCAGTTAGAAAACAGCATGGCTTACCTTTTAGATCATATCCATTTATAGTCTCCTCTATATACTTATTCATAAATTCTTTCTTTGTTATTTTAAGCAGCTTAGAAACTTGATCTATTTCATTTTCTTCAAAGGTTACTGAATACACTTTACAGCAATTTCTGCATTTACTGCAATCATACACTTTAAATAATTCATTATGTAACTCCAAAAATTGTTCATCTAATTCATCTGAATCTGCATGATTTTTTAAATATGTACGAAATTTATAGTTTTCTCTTTCAACCTTTTTAAATTCTTCTTCTACTTTTGATGGTTCTATCACAATATCTTCTCCTCTACTATTTTCTACAACATTTTTTGTACTTCTTACCAATTCCACAAGTACACAAATTGCTTCATCCTATTTTAAAACTTCAAATTCCCCTTTAAATGCTCTCTTTCTAGAATGGATTTTTTTATAATGCTCTATAATATTTATCTTTGCACCTACATTACCTCGTGACTCCATAGTTTCTCCTAGTGCAGATATTAACAGTGCTGCTTTGTAATAACTTCCCCTAAAACCTCCTTCTACAACTGCATCAGTCCTTTTATCAACCTCCTAAACAGATTTTAATTTATTTATAGCACCATTTATCATTGAACGCACTTTTCTTACTTCAACTACTTCCCATTTTGTTAAGAATCTTATAAAGCTTATATTTTTGCTTTAACCTTTCCTATACCTCAGAAATCATTACTTCCTTCCCCTTAAACACAATAGCAAGCTTTATTATATCTCTGACCCCACAATTTATAAGTTCCTCATCATATTTCATCCTATTTATTTGCTTTAATGCTTCCTCTTTTCCCTGCTCTATTGTTTCCTTTGACAATACATTTATTTTCTTAAATTCAATAATAATTCCTGGCTTTGATATATCCTTTGGAATTATCATTACATCGTATCTTCCAAAACCACTTTCTTTATTTGACTTCACTTCATGAGTGTTTGAAATAGAAACAAGCATTCCAAGTACAAAAGCGTGGTATACTTTCTCTGGTTCTTTTCCTGATACGTCAAAATAGCTCAAATTATTTATTACAAATTCCTGAAAAGCATAGCCAAAGTTTTCTATGTCGCCAGTAACTAAATTACTTAACATTTCTTCATACTTTTGATTAGTCATAGCTTCCTGAAACCATTTTACTATTAAATTTTCATAAAATATATGAACCTCTTCATTTGGAATTTGAAGTTCACAATTTAATCTTCCTCTTATTAGCTCTGTATTTACAGCCTTCAAATAGCCGCTTAAAAGTAAAAAGCTCCATATATTTTGATTGGAATCTTCAACCTCTGCCATGACTATAGTATCATCAATTACCTTATTTATGGATTTTCCTTCAATGAGATACTCTAGATCTAATTTTATTTCTTTATCTCCTTTTAATAGAAGCCTTTTTATAAGATCATTGCCGCTGCTATTAATCCAGTATGGCATAAATCCATCTCTTACATTTTTTAAATAATTTAAAACTGACCAAGGATTATACATTGTTTCTCCAGCAAAAATATAACCATTATACCATTTCTTTATATTTTCCATATCTTCTGTCTCATTGTAGTAATCAGCTAGTTTTTCTACTTCTTTTTCTGTAAAACCAAATTTATCATTAAAATTATATCTTAAAATAGTATTTACTTCTAAATTGTTTAAACCTGAAAAAATACTTTCCTTTGCCACTCTAAGAATACCTGTTATTAATGACTTTTCAACATATGGATTATCCTTTAAGGCCGCTGTTAATAAATTTCTTATTAGGACTATCATTTCATTGTAGTATCCTCTAATATATCCTTCCTGTATTGGCACATCATATTCATCTATAAAGAGCATTACCTTTCTCCCATAATGCTTGTTCATATACCCCATAAGGGAACTTATTGCCTCTGATATATTTCCTATAGAAGCTTTTCTTGAAATTATTTCTTTGAAATCATTTTTATCAAATTCAGTTAACTTATCACTATCCAGCAAATATTCATGCTCTTTATACAAATTTGATAACAAAACTTTTATTCCATCTTCAAAATTTTCAAAGGATATATGCTTTTGATTTTTAAAAGTAATGAAGATAACAGGATATTCTCCCTGCAGCTTCATTATTTCCTTTTCCTTTTCTATTTTTAAGCCTTTAAACAAATCCTTAGTTTCTTCCTTAGTCCTTATGTCAAAAAAATATTTAAGCATACTTAAATTTAATGTCTTTCCAAACCTTCTAGGTCTTGGTGTCAATATTATTTTCGCACCATTTTCTATAAATTCTTTTATCAATAAACTTTTATCTACAAAGTAATTATTGTCTTCTATTAATTCTTTAAAATCTGATGTTCCTACTTGTATTTTCTTCATTAATGCACCTTCCTTATATTGGCATTTCTATTTTCACACTATGATTTTCCTAATTGTATTATAGCCTATAAATTAGTTATTTAAAATTATAAAAATTTAAATATCAAAGACAAGAAAACTACTGTAGTTCCTTGTCTTTGATATTTCTTTAATAATTTTATCTTTTATCATAGTTCCCACAGTTGTATTTCCATAATATTTACCATTAAAGGTGGGAGTGTTACAGCTGGTAGTCATCGGATAAATTCGGTTCCGCATATTTTGCAGATAACTTTGTCTACAAAATCTTCATTTGGAACTTCCTTAATATATAACTTGCTGCTTCCACATTTACTACATTTTCCTTGATTATATTGCCAATAATCATTTTCCATTTCATAACAGTATCTTTGCCATAAAATCAGTTCTATAATTTCTATGGAATATCCTGTTTTTTCTGATATAAAATTATACTCATCATCATTACTATAGTTTCCACCTTTTGCTTCCATCTTTGAAAAAAAGACTTCATCTGCATCAATAATTTCACTTACTACCTTATTAATATCTATTTTTTCATCAAAATTAGGAATATTATTTCTTCTTCTAAGTCTATTCGATATGTATTCTTTTATCTGAGTTAATTCTTTATCATCAACTCCAATATCCTCTAATTCAAGCCATTTTATTTCAGCATAATATTCTCTAAGAATGTCATGAAACCCCCATCCTATTCCACTAGTATCATCAACAACAGCTTTTAATCTATTTCTAAATATACTAAATATTTCTGGATTTTTATATTTATTAATAGAATTTACTACAGATTTATACATACTTTCAATACTACTATAAAAACTATCGCTTATATCTCCATAAGTGTTCGTAAACTCAACACCCATCTCAACATAATAAAGCATTAAATCAACTAAAAGTTTTTCATCTGAACACAACTTTTTAAAATCATTAACTGCTTTTCTCGCTTGCCCTATTTTAAATTGTGCCTTCATGCTTTTTGGAAAAAACACATCATGAACTTTATTTTTATAAACTTCAAATATTTGCTGAACTGTATCATTATTTGAATATTTAACAGTTATATATTCCTTTAACTGTGGAATACTTTTATAACTCTCTACAAGCAATTCTATTAATGTCTCTCTACTTTGTTGGTTAAGTATATTCTTTACTTCAGCTGCACTTAATAAGTATTCATTCTTCTTCATTTTCTTCATCTCCATTATTACCATTCCTCACTTTTAACTTGTCATATTCAATTATTTCCTATACCTCAGAAATCATTACTTCCTTGCCCTTAAACACAATGGCAAGCTTTATTACATCTTTAACCCCACAATTTATAAGCTCCTCATCATATTTCATCCTATCTATTTGCTTTAATGCTTCCACTTTTCCCTGTTCTATTGTTTCCTTTGACAACACATTTATTTTCTTAAATTCAATAATAATTCCTGGCTTTGAGATATCCTTTGGAATTATCATTACATCATATCTTCCAAAACCACTTTCTTTATTTGACTTCACTTCATGGGTATTTGAAATGGACACAAGCATTCCAAGTACAAAGGCGTGGTATACTTTTTCTGGCTCTTTTCCTGACACATCAAAATAGCTTAAATTATTTATTACAAATTCCTGAAAAGCATAGCCAAAGTTTTCTACGTCGCCAGTAACTAAATTACTTAACATTTCTTCATACTTTTGATTGGTCATAGCTTCCTGAAACCATTTTACTATTAAATTTTCATAAAATATATGAACCTCTTCATTTGGAATTTGAAGTTCACAATTTAATCTTCCTCTTATAAGTTCTGTGTTTACAGCCTTCAAATAGCCGCTTAAAAGTAAAAAGCTCCATATATTTTGATTGGAATCTTCAACCTCTGCCATAACTATAGTATCATCAATTACCTTATTTATGGATTTTCCTTCAATGAGATACTCCAGCTCTAATTTTATTTCTTTGTCTCCTTTTAATAGAAGCCTTTTTATAAGATCATTGCTGCTGCTGTTAATCCAGTAAGGCATAAAGCCTTCTTCATTGTTATCAATATAATTTAAAACAGACCATGGATTATATATTACTTTTCCTCCAAAAATATATCCATTATACCAATTTTTTATTTCTTCTATGCTGTCTTCTAAATTATAATATTCTACAAGCTCTTTCATTTCCTCTTCTGTAAACCCAAATTTATCGTTAAATCTGAAGCTCAATATGGAATATACTTTTAAGTTATTTAAACCAGAAAAAATACTTTCCTTTGCAACTCTAAGAATACCTGTTATTAATGACTTTTCAGCATATGGATTATCCTTTAAAGCCGCTGTTAGTAAATTTCTTATTAGAACTATCATTTCATTGTAGTATCCTCTAAGATATCCTTCTTGAATTGGCACATCATACTCATCTATAAAGAGCATTACCTTTCTTCCATAATGCTTATTCATATAACCCATAAGAGAGCTTATTGCCTCTGATACATTTCCTATGGAAGCTTTTCTTGAAATTATTTCTTTAAAATCATTTTTATCAAATTCAGTTAACTTATCACTATCCAGCAAATATTCATGCTCTTTATACAAATTTGATAATAGAACTTTTATTCCATCCTCAAAGTTTTCAAAGGATATATGTTTTTGATTTTTAAAAGTAATGAAAATAACAGGATATTCTCCCTGCAGCTTCATTATTTCCTCTTCCTTTTCTATTTTTAAGCCTTTAAATAAATCTTTAGTTTCTTCCTTAGTTCTTATATCAAAAAAATATTTAAGCATACTTAAATTTAATGTCTTTCCAAACCTTCTAGGTCTTGGTGTCAATATTATATCTGCTCCATTTTCTATAAATTCCTTTATCAATAAACTTTTGTCTACAAAATAGTTATTTCCTTCTATTAACTTTTTGAAATCTGATGTTCCTACTTGTATTTTCTTCATTAATGCACCTTCCTTCTTTATATTGGCATTTTTATCCCATCGCTACCATTGCTAATACCCTCACCTTCTTCAAGTGGGGGATAAGCACTGCTACGCGCCTGGATAAGTTCTTCTAAGACTCAGCTGGGTAAAATGCCTAAATGGCATTTTACGAGCCTTGCTCCGGTAAAAGGTATTCCTCACAGGCAAACTCCACCTGAGTCTAAGAATCACTTGATTTTCCCATAATGATTTTCTTAATTGTATTATAGCCTATAAATTAGTTATTTAAAATTATAAAAACATATCCTTATCATTTAAATTACTTTCATTAAGGCATATGAAAGTAAATAGCAAGTCAAAGATGTTAGTATATTTTGTGTCAGACAAGGAAACAGGTTCCGCTGATAGTTGTTCTATCAAAGGGTTCTGTTGACGCAGTATGACACAAAATATACTAACATACTGACTTGTTATTTTTTTGAATATGCCTAAGTAATTCAAACCCTTTTTCTTTTAAAATATTGTATACTTGGAATCCAGTGTTCATCCAATCCTATGCCTAAGAAATCATTGCTTATTTGATCTTAAACACAATGGCAATCTCTATTATATATTTTACATTGCAATTTATAAATTCCTATTCATATTTCATCCTACTGATCTGCAGGTATTAATTTCCATGAATTAGAAATGTCCAGAAATAAGTATAAATATTTTTACATTTTTCATATAATTTCATGTCAAATATAAAAATATTATAATAAATTTTAAAATATATCATTTAGACCATAACAGAATCAAAAATCATATTTTGAAAAATCAGATAAAAGAATGATTATTATCTTAAAAAATATTTTTCATTTAAACCAGATAGGAATAATATGGAGCAAAAATGTGAAAATAGGCGTATATACAGTGTAAATTAAAAATATAAATTGATAATAATATATAAATTTTAATTTTAGATAAAATTGGCTATTATGTCTATTCTTAATATGACATTAATGATTTTATCTTAATATAATCATGCATATAGCATTATATGTTTTTTATGTGCTATAAAGAAAATTTTTTATTAGGTTGGCTAAAATTACACTTGAAAGTTTGTCTTTAAAATACATAATGAATAAACTGTCTGTATGAAATATAAGTTTCATAAAATTATGACAAGTGAGAAGGTTATGACAAAGATAAAAGAATCATAAAATTATGCTAACATACTATTTATATCCAATAATTAATTGTCTTTATAATTTATTATTATTATTATTTTTGAAAGGGGCTATTTTAAATGGAAAAAGAAGAGTTAACACGTGGCCTGAAAGCACGTCATATTGAATTGATTGCTTTAGGTGGCACAATTGGGGTAGGCTTGTTTATGGGATCTGCTAGTACTATCAAATGGGCAGGACCATCGGTATTATTGGCTTATGCAGTAGCAGGTATTGCTATGTATATAGTTATGAGAATCATGGGAGAAATGCTATATCTTGAACCATTGACTGGTTCTTTTGCAACCTATGCAAATAAGTATATATCTCCTTGGGCTGGCTATATGACAGCATGGTGTTATTGGTTTATGTGGATAGCTGTTGGTATGTCCGAAGTTACTGCTATAGGAATTTATATGAATTATTGGTTTCCAGCTCTGCCAGCTTGGATTCCAGCTTTAGTAGGTGTAGCTATTCTTGCTGCTGCTAATATGACTTCAGTTAAGTTTTATGGTGAATTTGAATTCTGGTTTTCAATGATTAAGATCATTACGATTATTGCTATGCTATTAGTTGGATTTGGTTTGATTTTCTTTGGTATTGGTAACCACGGTACAGCCGTTGGTTTAGCAAACCTTACTGTAAATGGTGGTTTCTTTGCTGGTGGTTGGAAAGGTTGGCTATTTGCTTTATGCTTGGTAACAGCATCTTATCAAGGTGTAGAACTTATTGGAATAACAGCCGGAGAAGCACAGGACCCAAAAAACACATTAAGAAAAGCAACAAAAAATATTATTTGGCGTATATTGATTTTCTACATCGGTGCTATATTTGTAATTGTAACTATTTATCCTTGGAATAAAATAAGTGCACTTGGCAGCCCATTTGTTTTGACTTTTGCTAAGGTTGGAATTTCTGCTGCTGCTGGTATTATCAATTTCGTTGTGTTGACAGCTGCAATGTCTGGTTGTAACAGTGGAATTTACAGCTGCGGTCGTATGCTTTATACATTAGCAAAAAATGGGCAGGCTCCTAAATTCCTTGGAAAAGTAAACAAAGAAGGTGTACCAGTTAATGCTCTTAGAACAACTTTGGCTTGTTTACTATGCTGTGTAATTTTAAATTATCTTTGTCCAAATTCTAAATTATTTGTTTATATCTATAGTGCCAGCGTACTTCCAGGAATGGTTCCATGGGTTGTTTTATGTATCAGTCAAATAAAATTCAGAAAAGAACATGCAGCCGAAATGGACACACATCCTTTTAAATCAAGGTTATTCCCATATGCTAATTATGTTGTAGTGGTTTATCTTTGCTTAGTTTTAATCGGTATGTGCTTTAATTCCGATACACAGATTCCTCTATTAGTTGGAGCTATTTTCTGTATCATCGTTACTATTGGATACTTTGCTTTTGGTATTAACAAAAAAGCTGCTCCAGAAGTAGAAGAATTGTAAGATAAAAAGTTAAATAAAATGATGAAAGCACCATCAGGGGTTTTATAACTCATGATGATGCTTTTGTTATGTGGTTGTATTATCTGATAATGCACCTTCCTTCTTTATAAGGAGGTTTTTATTTTCCCATAATGATTTTCCTAATTGTATTATAGCCTATAAATTAATTATTTAAAATTGTAAAAAGAATTTCCTAATATCCTTTATTTTTAAGCTCTGATACAATTTCCACATATTTTTCTATTACATCGAATCCCTTATAATCTTCTCTTCTTAAATCTATAATGTCTCCGTGAGAGATTCCACGCCTTCCTTTATTTCTAAATATTCCTTTAAATTCGCCCCATTTTGCAGAATCAATTGCTACTAGTCCATCATTTTCACCTTCCGTAAGCTTTACAAAAATATAAGGTATTGCTACTACATAATCGCTGAAGATATTCTTTACTACTGATGTATAACTTTGATAATATACTTGTTCTACATCCTTTACCTCTTCATTAAATTTTTTGCTATGATAGGTTGAGAACTGTCTGCTTGCAGTGTAAAAATCAGGATTCTTATCACCTAAAAGTCTGTAGTATTTATCAAAAACCCTAGCAACAGCTTTGTAGATTTTATCAGGAATTTTACAGGCAATATCAACAAACTTACAGCCTCTATGTGGTGAGGATATCATGGTTAGAGACGCTACATAGTCCCCCATCTCTAATTTATTAATCATATAACGTGCATCCAGTCCTCCTTTTGAATGTGCAATAATATTCACCTTTTCACAGCCTGTTTCTTTCAATATATCAAGGATTTTATTTTTAATGTCCTTTGCATTGTACTCAACTGTTCCCCAAGCTTCTTGATTACCATAATAGACCGTTGCTCCATTTCGAATTAATTCTTTAGGTATCCTTCCCCAGTAATTAATGTATTTTAAATCTCTGAATCCAACACCATGAACTAATACTAGAGGATATTTTGTTTTACAAACTGCTGAATCAACTCGTGCTTCATGATTAATTACTTTATAGCACTCATGATCGTATTCCATTGCTGCAATATGACAAGCATATAACATTATAAAAATATTTATAATAGGAATGAAACTCCAAAATCCTACTATAAGTCTTTTCACAATATTTAATCTCTTTGAAGTACACAAAATTCGGAGCATTCCATTTACAAGTAAAGTAATAATAGTTAATACAACAATAATACTATCTATAATTATAATTTTTTTAGGAATTCCAAAGTTTTGTATTGTAGCACGTGATGTTAAATATATTACCGTTTGAATAAGAGCTGTATATAATCCATATAAAACAATACGTCTTCCACCTAACATCACCCTTAGTCTTAAATTTACAATTTGCTTTTTTGTATTTGGAGCTATGTTTACTTTCATCCAAAGATAAGAGATGAAAACAATCATCGCCGTTAAAATAATCCATTTACATATGAAATTATCTTGTCCAATTTTAGTACGCTCGCTAAAAAAATGCCCTAATAAAACAATATGAGGAGCAAAAATAAAAAATATATACATGAAGCTTTTATGTAATACATTTAATTTTTTAGTAATATCTAAACCTATGATACAAATTACTATTAGCGTTAATACAAAAGTTATTATAGAAGTTACCATAATTATCCCTCTCCTTAGCTGTCATTTTTAATCACTACCAAATTTACTCCTTCAAAATTCCTAAATTAATACCTGAAATAGTAGTCTACATATAAAAATTGTATAGCAATTTTACACAAATCACCATGAAATTTTTACCATTTACAATTCAAATATATTTATTCACCACACCTAGCGTATGAATATTCAAGGCAAGCATTAAAAATTTATATTTTAGGAATATAGATAACAAATAAGGCATATGAAAGAAAATAGCAAGTCAAAGATGTTAGTATATTTTGCCATGGACAAGGAAACAGGTTCCGCTGATAGTTGTTCTATCAAAGGGTTCTGTTGACGCAGTATGACGCAAAATATACTAACATACTAACTTGTTATTTTTTTGAATATGCCTAAGGTGATGGCCTAAATTGCCACCACCTTATTTTTTCTTTTATTTTGCCTTTTGAATAGTCAGCTAACTTAAATAACTTTTCTAAACTTACCCAATGTAAATATATAAAACATCCCATAAATTACAATGAATGTTGCAATGCTTATAGATATAGGCAATACTAAGTTACATTCCATCAATTTGCTTAATATCACTATACCAAATGAACTGTGAATTACACCTACAAGCAAAGGCAGGATGAAATATACCGCAGTTTGCTTTGAAATAGCCCTTTTCAGTTCTTTTTCTGTCATTCCAATTTTTAATAAAATTTTATATTTTTCCTTGTCCATATAAGCTTCACTTAAAATTTTAAAATGAATAATGCTTCCTGTAGCTACTACAAAAACTAATGCTAAAAAACATCCCATAAAGAAAATAACTCCATAAGGTTCATAACCAGATCTATATTTTTGAGCATAGGAATATAAGTTATTGTCTAAAACTCTTATAGTTCCTAACTTTGCAGACAAATCTAATGTGTTTTTCTGATCATTTACTATAATCCCGTAAAATTTGCTTTCCTTAAAATTGCTCTTTATATTTTCATAATCTTTATCATTTACGATTAAACAAGGATCATTTTTTATTCCACCAAATAAAGGTGTTTTTAAATCCATTTTTACATTATATTTTAAATTGTTAATCTCAATGTTTTGTATTTTATTTGCTTGTACAAGGGTTTTAGGTCTTTGTACATAAATTACCTCACCACTTCTAAGTTCTGATTTTTCTAAAATATCTTCTGCATCTTTAGCCTTTAAATCTTTTGTTATCTTTTTAAAATCAGAAGCTTTAACTACCATAAATTCATCACCTGAGAAATTCTCATCAGTTTTGAACTTATTTACAAAAATAAAATTTGCTTTTTCCTTTAATAAAATATTGTGATTTGATGAAGTAATATAATTATTAACTTTAGGTTCAATTTCATCTCCTGTATTTCCATCTAATACATAAGTAAAAGAATAAGGAAGGTCTAATTCTATTTTTGTATTATATTTAATTGAAGTTGCTGTTCCTAAAGCTGTAATTGCTGATGCAATCAAAATAGCAATAGTTGCAAGGGTTTTATAATTTCCTTTAATTCTAAAAACAATATTGGATATGCTTACAACGTTTGTACCATTATATAAAATTTGTTTTTTATCTAAAAGATATCTCATTATCATTGAAAAGAAAGAACCAAAAAGCCAGTAAGTTGCAAAAATAACCATTATAGTTATAACAGGAACGCTTGCAATTACCGTTAATTTGGGCAAGCCTATACACATACCATATGCTATTAAAATTATTATGATTGAAGCTGCTGCTTTAAATTTACTTAACTTAGGAAGTCCTTCCTGCTGTTTTGAAGCATTAAATAAATCTATTAATTTACTTCTTACTATATTAAAATAACCTAAAACTGAAATTATAAAAAATATAACTAAAAATGTAATAATTGTTTCAATCAATGCATGTACTGATATAAAAAAGTTTATTTTCACATCTAAAAAGGCAACTTTACATAAAAGCATTATAAATAGTTTTGAAAATAATATTCCAACGAAACTGCCAATGACTATAGCTAGAACTCCTTGTAAAAATCCTTCTAAGGCATAAATTAATCCTATTTTATAATTATCAATGCCCATAAAAGCATAAATTCCTATTTCCTTTTTCTTTTGCTTTAGGAAAAAGGAATTTGAATACCAAATGAAAAATATTAAAAATACAAGAAGTAACACTGCTGTTGAAGTTGATGCTGACCTAACAATATTCATAATCTGATTAAGCTGAACAATTTGTGGATTATCATTTAAAGCTATAAAATTATAATAAACTGCCACAGAAAAAATCATTGCCATAAGGTTTAAAGCATAAGTTTTTATATTATGTTTAAAATTATTGTAAGCTATACTAAAGGAGTTCATTAACTGCACCTCCCAAAGCGGCTAGCATTTCAATTATCCTTTGGAAAAATTCCTTTCTGGATTCATTTTTATCAATTCTAGCATGAATTTTTCCATCTTTTATAAATAATATTCTCTTGCAGTAACTTGCTGCAAAAGCATCATGGGTTACCATTATTACTGTTTTATTGAACTTTTCATTCATACTGCTCAAGCACTGAAGCAGCTCTGCAGAGGATTTGGAGTCTAATGCTCCTGTAGGCTCGTCTGCAAATATTACAGAAGGCTCTGTTATCAAAGCTCTTGCTGCTGCTGTTCTCTGTTTTTGTCCTCCTGAAAGCTCATATGGATAATTTTTTAAATGTTTATCAATTCCAAAAAACTCACTTAATTGTTTAACCTTATTTTGTATTTCTTTATGATTTACCTTGGATAATGCTAAAGGCAGTGCTATATTGTCTTCTACAGTCATAGTATCCAGCAAATTAAAATCTTGAAAAATAAAACCTATCTTATCCCTTCTAAATAATGACAGCTCTTTATTTTTTAATTGGGTTATATCCTTACCATTAAATATAATATTTCCCGTGGTTGGTACATCTATAGTTGAAAGTAAATTTAACAAGGTAGTTTTACCTGCTCCAGAAGGACCCATGATCCCTAAGAATTCACCTTCCTCTACCTTAAGATTAATACCATGAAGTGCTGTAAAAGCCACTGCTTTTGAACCATATATTTTTCCTAAATCTTTAGTTTCTATTACTGTACTCATTTTATCTACTCCTTTTAATTAAAACTAGTTGTTTCAACTCAACTTTCGCAACTTAAAAATTGCAGTGCAACCTTTTCAGAGGACAGAGGACAATTGACAGAGGACAGTGAAGGATGATTTTTCTCCGCTGTGCTGCGAAAAATCTTTAATTTTAAAAAAACTCACGTTTTTTGTTTTTAAGAAATATTTTCTAAGAAAGCAAAATTATCTAAAAATCATAAATTTTAGTTTCCTACCTAAGCGATGTTTTGCTTTAGCAAAACAAGCTTAAAAAATAAATTAGTTTTCCGACGTAAGGAGGAAAACTCACCTTCATTGTCCTCTGTCCTCTGTCAAATGTCCTCTCAAAAAAAGTTGTGCCACATTATACCCTTATTATCCCAAAATCTTGTATATGCAAAGTTTCACTTTTTAATTATATACTCCATCACAGGATCAACATTATCTATATAATCCTTTATTGATGGTGTTATTTCTTTATCTGGATTAAATGTAGAATCGTCCTTATCATAATTATTAAATTGCTTTGTTGAATACTTGATAGTTAATCCCGAATTTGGAAGCTTAAATTTTTTAACTTCACCATAATGATTAGGTTTTCCTGATGTAGGTTCACCAACAAAAATTGCTTTAGTATTTTTCTTTAAATCTATAACATTTAATACTGCAGATGAAAAAGTATTTCTACCTGTAATAACATAAAGCTTTCCATTTTCATTTAGCTTGCTCTTTGATATTTCCTTAACGAAATCATTGATTATTGTTGAAATTCCTCCTCCATTATTCCTCAAGTCTATAACAAGCTTTTGCACGTCTTCTTTATTAATTACATCCATAAGCTCTTTAGAAAATTGCTTAAAGCTTTTTTCCTGCATTTCAGAGCATTTATTATAGCTAAAATAAACTGTTTTACTGTCTTTTAAATATTTATACCAATAAGCTTTATCTTGATTTTTCATGTACAAAGGAATATTATCTCCTTCTTTTCCTTTGCCAATTACAGCTTTAAATACTGTATCACCACTTAATGGTTTTAAATTCACATCTACTGTTTTTCCATTACTGTCTTCAAATGTAAATTTACAACTATCCATATTTTCTATGATATTAAGTCCATGAAGTACTGATGGCATTGCAATATAATAACCTATCTGACTCTTTATGCCCTGTTCATTATCATGAGAAATTACCTGTGAAACACTTTTAATTACATCTTCTATAGGTTTATCATTAATTTTTACCAACTTCTTGTACTTGATTTCGCTATACTCCTCTGTTGTATTAATAACATAAATGCCATCATTAAACCAATACAAATCTAATGGGAACATTTTTTCTGAACTTATGTTAGCACCTGTATGACCATCTCCAATAGAAGTCATTATTTTGTTTATACCCATTTGAATTTGATCATCATTCATTTTATTTAAAGACTGCTTTAAACCTTCAATTTCACTGTTAAACTGCTCCTTACTCAATTTAAAGAATAGGTTCTTATGTTTTTTAGGAAGTTCTTCCTTAAGATAGTCCAAATCCTTCTGCCAAGCTTCTACCCTATTTCCACTTTTACAAACATACTTACTGCTGTTATCACACCCTGAAAAAGCAAACATTATACCTATCATTAATACAACTGCTATTCTCCTTTTTATTTTAAGCATAAGCTTATTTTCCTCCTTGCAATATACTTTAAAGGGCCCTTCTTAATCCTATGTATTAATTTTAATCTTTTTATTCTTTCTTCTCCATCACATTACATGACATTTTAAAGTGCTATGTGATATTTTCGTAACATTAAATACTCAACTTTCGCACATACAAAATTTTAACTTAATATAATAAGCATTTTTAGAGAACAGAGGACAATTACTTCGCATTTTTTTAAACTGCAAAAGTTGAGTTAAATATTTTTAATCAAAAAAAGCATGAGCATTAAACTCATACCTTAAAATAATCAGATAATTTATAAAAGGTTATAATAAATTCTGTATATTTTCCAGCTTGTGAAACGGCTTTTATATCATGATTCAGTTTTTCAGCCATTTTTTTAGAGAAATATAATCCCATTCCTGTTGATTTTCCATTCTTTCTTCCATTACTTCCTGTAAAACCTTTATCAAATACCCTGTATATGTCTTTAGGCAATATTCCTATTCCATTATCTCTTACACATAATCTTATGGCCTTTTCATCTTCTTCACAATAAATTTCCACTATTCCATTTTCACCTACATATTTGCAAGCATTGTTTAAAACTTGCTCTAATATATAAGAAAGCCACTTTTTATCTGTTAACACGTTAAATTGTAATTCCTTTAGTCTTAAATCTATCCTTTTGGAAATGAAAAAAAATGCATTCTTTTTAACAGCTTCATTTACTACTTGCTTTATATTTACTTCATTTATTAAAAGATCCTGTGAGTAACTAGATGCTCTGCCTGCATAAAGTACCTGTTCAACTAAAAACTTTATTCTTGCAAGTTCACCTCTTAAACTTTCAGAAATATCACTATTTGTATCAATAGTATCTTCTAACTTGTCCGATATCAATTCACATACTGAAATAGGAATCTTTATTTCATGAACCCATTTTGTTATATATTCATTTAACTCATCAAGTTCTTCTTTTAACTCATTTACATTTTCATAAAGCTCCTTGTTTTTTAATTTTACTGTATCTTTAATAAGCTTTGCTTCAAAACCATCCTCTTTAGGAATTAATAAATCTATGTTTTTCTCCTGCATCAATCCTTCATAAAAATCTTTATAGCCTTCTTTCCACTTTCTATATCTAAATGTCAAAAAGAATATAGAAACACAAAAAACCAAAATATTCATGTATATAACGTCATACATAATCTTTGAAAATTCTGTGGTTCCTATTAATACTAAATTAACTATTGTGATTATAATGATAAAATGTATAATTGCCCATATAGACTTTTTCAAATATACTTTTAAACTCATAATATTACATATCCTTGTCCTTTTTTAGTTTCTATAAAATCCTTAATACCTATGTCCTCTAGCCTTTTTCTAAGCCTATTTACATTTACAGTTAACGTATTGTCATTAATAAAAGTATCATCATCCCACAAAATTCTCATAATCCTATCTCGTGAGATTATCTTTCCTATATTTTTCATCAAAAGAAGCAGTATTTTCAATTCATTTTTTGTTAATTCTATTTTGTTTTCATTATAAGATAAGGTGCTGTTATTTATATTTAAAATAACTCCCCTGCACTCAAGTACATCTCCTAAATTTTCTCCATAAGAATATGTTCGTCTAAGCATGGCATGAAGCTTAGTCACCAATATATCTATAGAAAATGGCTTTGTGACAAAATCGTCTCCGCCCATTTGTACTGCCATTATTATATCCATATTTGTATTTCTTGAAGATAAAAATATGATTGGTACCTTTGATATTTCTCTTATTTTTTGACACCAGTAAAATCCATCAAAACATGGCAAATTTATATCCATGATAACTAGCTCAGGTTTATTTTGTACAAATTCATTAAGTATATCTTCAAAGTTTTTAACTGTAACAGGATTAAAGCCCCACTTTAAAAGAGCTTCTTGTATTTCTTTGCAAAGTTTTAAATCATCCTCTACTGTCATTATTTTATACATACTTTCACCTCAACGTTACAAATATTGCATTTTTCTAATTGTATTATAGCTTATAATTAATTATTTAAAATTATAAAAATATCTTTATGGATTTCTGCAAATATTACTGCCACTATGCAACTCACATAAGAAAAGGCATAGCAAAACGTCATACCTTTTCTATAAACTCTGTGTGGCTACTTTAGCATTTTATTGCATTATAGTTCTATTCAACATTAAGCCTAGAAGCTGTATTCTCAAATCTTCTAGTTTCCTATGACTCAGAAATCATTACTTCCTTACCCTTAAACACAATAGCAAGCTTTATTATATCTTTGACTCCACAATTTATAAGTTCCTCACCATATTTCATATTATCTATTTGCTTTAATGCTTCTACTTTTCCCTGTTCTATTGTTTCCTTTGACAGAATATTTATTTTCTTAAATTCAATAATAATTCCTGGCTTTGAAATATCCTTTGGAATTATCATTACATCATACCTTCCAAAACCGCTTTCTTTATTTGACTTCACCTTGTGAGTGTTTGAAATAGAAACAAACATTCCAAGTACAAAAGCGTGGTACACTTTCTCTGGCTCTTTTCCTGATATGTCAAAATAGCTCAAATTATTTATTACAAATTCCTGAAAAGCATAGCCAAAGTTTTCTATGTCGCCAGTGACTAAATTACTTAACATTTCTTCATACTTTTGATTAGTCATAGCTTCCTGAAACCATTTTACTATTAAATTCTTATAAAAAATCAATACTTCTTTATTGGGGATTTTAAGTTCACAATTTAAAATTCCTTCTATATTCTCTGTCTTTACAGCCTTCAAATATCCGCTCAAAAGTAAAAAGCTCCATATATTTTGGTTGGAATCTTCAACCTCTGCCATGACTATAGTATCATCAATTACCTTATTTATGGATTTTCCTTCAATAAGATATTCCAGATCTAATTTTATTTCTTTATCTCCTTTTAATAGAAGCCTTTTTATAAGATCATTGCTGCTGCTGTTAATCCAGTATGGCATAAAACCTTCTCTTATATTTTTTAAATAATTTAAAACTGACCATGGATTATACATTACTTCTCCAGCAAAAACATAACCATTGTACCATTTCTTTATGTTTTTCATATCTTCTACTACATTATAATAATTAGCTAGTTCTTCCACTTCTTTTTCTGTAAAGCCAAATTTATCATTAAAATTATATCTTAAAACAGTATTTACTTCTAAATTATTTAATCCTGAAAAAATACTTTCCTTTGCAACCCTAAGGATACCTGTTATCAAAGACTTTTCAACGTATGGATTATCTTTTAAGGCCGCTGTTAATAAATTTCTTATTAAAACTATCATTTCATTGTAGTATCCTCTAAGATATCCTTCTTGTATTGGCACATCATATTCATCTATAAAAAGCATAACCTTTCTTCCATAATGCTTATTCATATAACCCATAAGAGAACTAATACCATTGCATAAAGAGGCTATTGAAGCTCTTCTCTCTATCATTTCTATATATTCTTTCTTATCTATTTCAGATAATTTATCACTTTGTAGCAAATAGTCATGTTCCTTATACAAGCTAGATAAAAGGAACTCAATACCATCTTTAAAATCTTCATAAGAAATATATTTTTCATTTTTAAAAGTAATGAAGATAACAGGATATTCGCCCCGAAGCTTCATTATTTCCTTTTCCTTTTCTATTTTTAAACCTTTAAATAAATTTTTAGTTTCTTCCTTAGTTCTTATGTCAAAAAAATATTTAAGCATACTTAAATTTAATGTCTTTCCAAACCTTCTAGGTCTTGGTGTCAATATTATATCTGCTCCATTTTCTATAAATTCCTTTATCAATAAGCTTTTATCTACAAAGTAGTTATTACCTTCTATTAACTTTTTAAAATCTGATGTTCCTATTTGTATTGTCTTCATTAATGCACCTTCTTTCCTTATAAGAGATCCGATCATTTTCTTAATTGTATTATAGCCTATAATTTAAGTATTTAAAATTATAAAATTGATTTATCAAACTTATTTGTGCTAAACTTGTCTAGAAAAGAGGTGCATTTAAAATAAAAAAACTACTAAAAGTTGTTGGAGCTGTCATAGAAAATGAAAATAATGAAATACTGTGTGCTCTTCGTTCTCCAAACATGTCCATTCCAAATATGTGGGAATTCCCTGGTGGAAAAGTTGAAAAAGGTGAGAACTTAAAGCAAGCTATAGAAAGAGAAATAAGAGAAGAATTGGATTGTAATATCAAAGCTGTTGATGTTTTTAATGAAAACACCCATGAATATGATAACTTCATAGTAAACTTGATTACTGTAAAATGTAAATTGGCATCTGGCAAACCCACTGCTAATGAACATTCTAAACTTATATGGTTAAAAAGAGAAAATTTGCTTTCTTTAAAGTGGGCTCCCGCAGATATTCCTGCTGCTGTGAAGCTGGCAGAAGAAAAGGCATAGCAAAACTGTTATACCTTTTCTGAACTTTTTACTAAAAAATTCTGCTTTAAATCACCTTTTGACTTAAACTTATAATTTATTAATTTTTGAAATTCTATCCTTAAACTTCAGTTTTAGCATAGGATATACATTCTTTAAAAAAGAACCTCTTTCTTTTTCAAATACATGAATTACTATTTCTTCATCAGTATCCCATTCTTCATATGTATACATCAAATAATAAGAGTAATCATATATATTATCATCCTTTGTAATAATACAACTAAATCCACTAGAAAAGTATTTAAGCCAATTAATTATATCTTCTTCTCCATCTAGTTTTACCCACAGATCTCTAATAAAACTAAGATCTTCTTCAGAGTTTAGTCGCTCATTATAAGGAAAATTCCACTCATTAGAGGTTATTACTAATTTTTGATTAACAAAATCCTGAGTTTCCTTAGAATAATCTGTTAGCTTACAAAGCATCGACCTGTCATACAAAATATCAGCTATAGAGTTTTTTACATTCTCATCCATATTGTCTAATGGAGTTTGTCTAAAGTTTATTAATAAACTTTCTTTAATAGCTTCTATATTTTCAATATCCTTCTCATTATTTGATTTATAATAATTATATAAAAATTCTCTAACAGGATTACTTAAATATCCACTCCTATCAGGGCACTGGCTATCATAAAAAACTTTAAATTCATAATTACGCATTTCCTCTTTGTCTGGATCTAAATCTTTATCATATTCCGTATACCTAAAAAATACACTGCTATTACTAAAAAATAAACTTATCATATCTTTTATAATATCATTCTGTTTCAAATAAAAATCTTCATTTGAAACGAAGTGATTTAATTTAAATATCAAATCCTCATTATACTCATCTTGAATAACTCTAATATAAAGCATTTGTCACCATCCTAATTTACCCATCATACTCAACTAAAGCATTCTTTAAATTTCTAACTCCCCCTCTAGGATTTTCTACATCTCCCTTATATCTAGGGATCATATGAACATGTAAATGCTTTATTGTCTGCCCAGCATAATAACCAACGTTAACTCCTACATTATATCCTGCTGGTTCATACTGAATATCTAACATTTCCTTAACTTCATGCATAAGGCTGTATATAGCTTTTATTTCTTCCTCTGAAGCTTCAAATAAAAATGGGAAATGCCTTTTTGGTATTATCAAGGTATGACCTTCATTTACAGGAAATTTATCCATTATTGCAAAAGCAAGCTTATTTTCTGCTATTATTTCTGATTTGTTATAGTTACAAAATATACAATCTGTCATTTTAATTCTCTCCTCTTAATTTACAAACATTTATTTTAATACTTAAAGTAGCTATTGTACTTAAAACAATAGCTGTTTTTATTTATTTTTATTAAACATAGTTCTAATTCCTAAGCCTTCTGGTCCATCATATCTAATATATTTAGTTATATTTTTTGTCTTATTTGTCATTTGTATAGCCTTATTAGGGCAAAAGTTATAACATCTCATACATATTATACATCTATTCTCAAAGACAATTTTATCATCCTTGAAAATTATATTATTAGTAGGACAGCTTTTTATACACCATTTGCATCTTGTGCATTTTTCATCTGAGCTAAAACCCTTAAAATTCAGTTCTTCATGTACCTTCCCAATGCTTCTTTGTAACACTCCAAATAGTCTTCCAAATAAATCATTTCCTCTCATATCTTTACTTCTGTTATCAATTTTTTTAACTATATCTTCGATTTGATTATCTATTTTTATTAATCTTTTATTTATTTCTTGCTTTTTAGTTACTTTAAGAGGACAAAGAATTGGTAAATGAAGATTATTTCCAACAATTATGTTTCTATATAAAAAAGGTATATATCCCTTTCTTTCTAACCTTTTACCTTCAAAAGATAATACATCTCCAGCCATATATCCTGATGTAACAATTCCAAATAAAGGTGTAGCATTTTTATTTGGAAGTTTATCTAAAAAACTTGAAAATACCTTTGGTGCATAAGATGAATGAATAGGAAATGCAATTCCAAGCACATCAAAATCATGGTCAATACTTTTACATTCTTCACAACTACTTAAATTAACTTCATTTCCTGATAACCTTAACTTTTCTGCAATTTTATTTACTATAAATGCAGTATTTCCTGTTCCACTAAAGTAATAAATTTGTATTCTGCTCATATCTTTTGTTCTCCAATTAACCTTTACTATTATTTTTCAAGTATGTACAAATATCCATTTTTCATTTTTCTAGGTATGTCCCCTTTAAATCCTAATAGTTTCAATTCATTAATCAATGTTATTAAGAAAAATCCGTGAGATACTATTAATATATTTTCATCAGTATTTAAGTCTAATTTACTTAAAAATTCTTTTGCTCTTTTTCTTGTATAGGTTGCTGTTTCTAATTGTGAAACATGGTCTAACTTCCATGCAATTCTAGAAGAAATACTCCATAAAAAACTAGGTATTCTTAACCCTGATTTTTTAATCGGATACATTTTTACTTCTCTTAATAAATCCGTTATTTCTAATGTTTTATTATAAATACTCTTTGCTGTTATTATAGCTCTTTTTAAATCACTACAATAACATTTATTCCATTGAATATCCTTTAAATAAATTTTATTTTCTATAACTGGCGAATTATCATAGCTTTTAACATACTCTTCAAAATCACTAGAATTCATCATTATCTTAAGCTTATAATCAACCTTAAAATGTCGTACTATGCCAATTTTCATCTTAACCTCCATTTAGGGGACTATTGTCTATATATTCCTAATAACCAAATTTAATTGTTTTTCACTACAATATTTACAATTATATCATATAATACTTTAGATTTTATTATCAATAAAAATATAAAAAGGATAACGTTTTTCCACCATTATCCTTAATTAATACTATGATATATATTTGATTTTTACTTTTATTTTGCATTCAAGAAACTTCATTTCGTAATTAAACCATTACTTCAAATATCCCTTTTTCATTTTCTTTAATCCATTCTGCAGTATATTTTTTATTCTTATTAAAGTTAAAGGTTAAAAGATATCCTTCTTTTACCCCCTGTTCCGTCATATATTCTGCAAGCTGATGTACTCCTTTTTCTCTGTAAGCTTCACCATTCCATATTTTAAGTTCTACTATGTATTTTTTATTTCCATAAGTAATTACTACATCCATTCTTTTATTCTTTCTTGTTTGAGGTTCTACAAAACTAAAGCCTTTTCCATTTAAAATAGGCTTTAAGTATGCTAAAAATATGAGTCTGCCATTTGTTTCGTAAAAGTGTTCATCTTCTTTTCTATATTGTTCATACATAAATTCTTGAAATTTTAATAGAACTTTTTCCATATTTAGTTCTTCAGCATCTAAAACCTCGTCCTTATCTATTTGTGTAAGTTTTGATGCAGCTTCCTGAACATCCCTTTGTGCAATAAGATAATCATATATTAACATTTCAAAAATCTTATTGTTCATAATAAGCCTGCCAGTATCCTCTGATAGTATTCCGTACATCAATGCTTTTTCATAAGCAAAAGGACTATAAGGAATTTGCTTTCCTTCTACTAATATCTGATAAACTACAGTTTTTATTTCATTATAGTTTTCAATATTCTTAATAACATCATCAAAAAGAGTATTATGTTCATTTAATGCCATTTTTATGGATTTTTTAAGTCCTTTTAATGTCCAATCCCTTTCAAGGTATTCATCAACATTTTTACAAAGTCTACTTACAAGATAAGGATATCCACTAGTAAAATTTCTTATCTCACCAGATAAAAGCTCTACATCCATATCTATTTTAGTCTCATTTACATACTCATTAAGCATTGTTTTTATTTCTTCTTGAGAAAAAGACATATCTACTTTAAAATCTGCTGCTATATTCCAGGGAGAATTAAAAACTCTATCCTTCTCTTCTCTAATCTGAAGCTTAATATTTTTGATATCATTTACTCCACCTAATATAACACTTTTAAAAGTTATATCCTCTTTTGAAGCCATAGCTAAATATTTATTTCTAAGCACTCCTAAGAACTGCATAAATACTCTATTGCCACTACTTTTATCCACCTCATCTATGATTAAAACCATATCATTATTATATTTATCAATCATATCAGTAATATTTTCAGACAAATCATTAAAATTTCTTGTTTTCTCCCCATAACTTTTTAATTTCTCATATAACTCTTTATTAGTAAATCTAACACTTCTAGCAAATATATTGAATATAATCTCACAAAACTTCTCTTCAGTTTGAAAAACATCATCGCCAATACCTTCAAAACTTGTCTTAATTACAATATATTTTTTGCTTAATTCTTCTACTAATTGATTAAAGACAGTAGTTTTACCAAACTGTCTTGGTCTGTTTATTGTAAAATAGCGCCCTTTATTTACCATTTCAGTAATTTTTTCTACTTTACCGCTTATATCAACCATGAAATGTTTTTCAGGTATACATAAACCTGTTACATTAAATTCCTTCATTTAAATTGATCCTCCTTCATGACCATAAGCTCTATTTAAATTTCCCCTACTTGGATGTCATTTTAAATACACCATCTTTCTTCAATAACACTGTGATTACGCTATATCATTATTTTATCATAGTTCATCTTTATTTAAACCAAAATTATGATAGATTTAAGAGTTTAATTATCTTTTTATACTTGGTATAATATTGGATGGATGATTACACATTAATCGTTAACTATATCTATGCTTAAAATCTTATACAGGGCTTATGCCGCCTTGTTTTTTTACTTAGAAAGGGGCTACAAATTGGATATTATACTTGTAGAGGATAAGGATAGCAGTCTTGAGATACAAATCAAGTATCCATGCATGAATTCCCAAGTACAACAGCTTATACAAAAAATTAAGAGCCTTGATATAAAAATAGTGGTCAGTGCCAATGAAAGAAATGTCTTACTCAATATTTATGATATTTTTTATATTGAAAGTGTTGAGCGAAAAACCTTTATTTATACAAAAGATAAGGTTTTGGGAAGTAGTAAAAAACTATATGAGCTACTTGATGAATTGAAGGAATTTGGTTTTGTTCAAATAAATAAATCCTGCATTATGAATATGGATGTACTAGATAGTGTAAAAACTATCTTTAATAGCCGATTGAAAGCCACCTTAGTTAATGGAGAAAAGGTTATTATTACAAGAACTTATATTCCGAAAGTTAAAAAATGGCTGGATGGGGAGGCAAAACTCTATGAAGAGTAAAATAAAAGTTATCAGAGATTACATTATTGCAAGCCTTGCAGTAAGTATGCTTATTGTATTTTGGGTATTTTGCATCGAGGCTTTTTATTATCATTTATGGTCAAACTTTAAAGTCATCAGCTCCATAGTTGCTTACGCCTTTATAATATGTTTAGTGGAGATTATAATCAGATCAGTATTAGATAATAAACCTGTGGTTTCTTTTGCTGTAGAATACTTAGCAGTAGTACTCCTATTTTTTCTATTTGGAATAAAGTTTAACTGGTATCCAAAAGATTCAGAATGGTTTGCATTTATTTACACAATTCCTGTATATGCAGTTGGATATTTGCTGCGATTGGTAGGTGCTAGAAGAGATGCTGAATTCATTAATAAAAGATTAGAAATCAGAAAAAAGAGAATAAAACATCATATAGAGAGCAATAATTAAATATAAAAAAATAGTAAAGGGCTTCCATACTAGGAGTAAATATCATCATGCATTGTGTGTAAATTTCTTAGTAATGAAGCCCTTTTTGTAACTTATGACAAGGTATTTGTAACACATGACTGCTGTTATTGCAGGTCATATATGTGCATGTTAGTATGTAGTTAAGTAACCAAAGAAAGGAACTATTAAAATGAAAAAACATAATACAATTACTTTTTTTAAAGGAAATTTAATAAGTAAGGTAAAGAAAATAATGCTAATTTTACTTTCTGCAATTACTTTCTGCATAATTGCACTGACCATCATTTTATTAATACAAAGTCCAGGAAAAACAAAGCCCATATTGGATAAAAACAAAAGTGTTATAAAAGGTAGTATTTCAGAAAAAGCCTATGTAAAAATTAATGGAGTTAATATGGGTATGGTTATTAAAAGTAAAAACAGCTCAAATCCAATACTACTGTTTGTTCATGGAGGTCCTGGTATGCCTGAATATCCTCTTACTGAAAAATATCCTACAGACCTTGAAAATCATTTCACAGTAGTATGGTGGGATCAAAGAGGTGCAGGATTATCTTATGAAAGTGGTATGTCAAAAGAAAAAATGACAACAGAGCAGTTTGTATCTGACACTATAGAAGTGTCTAAATATCTCCGAAATCGTTTTGGACAAGATAAAATATACCTTATGGCTCACTCCTGGGGTTCCTATATAGGTATACAAGCAGTAGCAAAAGCACCTGAATTATATCATGCTTATATTGGAATAGGACAAATATCAAATACACTGGAATCTGAAAAAATTGCCTATGACTATATGCTTAAGTATTACAAAACAACAGGAGATGAAAAAATTGTAAATAAGCTTCAGAAATTATCCTTTAAAACAACGGATCACATACCAAAAGAGTATGATCGTATAAGAGATGATGTTATGCATAGGGCAGGAATTGGAACCACTCATAAAATGGGCTCTGTAATCACAGGCATATTTATGCCGGTTATGGAGAATTCTGAGTATACCTTGAGAGAAAAAATAAATATATGGCGTGGAATGGCATTTTCAAAATCCACTGTTTTAAATAAGGAGCTTTACAGTACAGATTTAAGTACCAAGGTAACAAAGCTTGAGGTTCCAGTATACTTTTTTTCAGGAATATACGATTATACAGTAAGTTATTCCATGTCAGAAGCCTATTTAAAGAAACTTCAAGCACCTGTAAAAGGCTTTTATCTTTTTAATGAATCTGCCCATAGCCCAATGTTTGAAGAACCTGAAAAAGTTATACAAATTATACAGGAGGATATAAAAAATAAAAGTTAGCATGAACTGATTTAAATTCCATGCTAACTTTTAATAATTTAATGTCCAGTTATTAATCCAGCTAATAACCCACCATCAATTTTTATTATTTTTTCCTGTGCTTTAATGTCACCGATATGTTTTTATTTATAGTTTATGGATTAATTATATAATCTAAATACATTATTTTCAACTCATGGCAATACATTGTTTGTAAGAACAATCTTATTTTATAATTAATTGAATTTCACATTAATTTCTTTTTTTAATATTACAGCTTTGATAGTATCTTCTAAAAACAAAATAAACACCTAGTCTCACCTAAGCGTTTATTTTAAAATATACCTTATATGTACTACTATAGATTTTATTTTCCTCTAAGGTTCTGCTTCCTTAGGACATTTAAAATTTATTAGTCATCATTTAAAAATATAACTTTTTCCTGAGCATTTTTTATATTTTTATTATATTCTATATTTTAAAAATTTTCAATTTTTTTGTCGAAAATATTTTTGTTTCATAATTTTTTAGCATTTATTGCAAGCACAGCTCGATTTATAATTTTTGTTGTATTAAAAAAGCTACCTGATTATTTGGTAAATTTTTATTGATGATCTTGATTTTTATAAACAACCGAGTATAATGTAGTTATACAAATCATACTTTTCATATATTACTAACAACGAAAGGGGTAAAAACTATGAAACATCCAAATGGCAAATATGCATGGACAGTAAAAATTGGTGAGAAAGGACAATTTGTTATTCCTAAAGAAGCCAGAGATATTTTTGACATCAAGCCCGGAGATACTATTATAGTTCTTGGTGATGAGAAGAAAGGGATTGCTATCCCCCCAAAATCAATGTTTACAGAGCTAGCCGAAACAATTTTTAACCAAGACCTTCCGAAAAGAGATGATAATGAAAAATGAATGTACTTGAAGTAAAAAATCTGTGTAAAAAATATCCTGCTTTTGAGCTAAAAAACGTATCATTTTCTCTTGCAAAGGGAAAAATCACAGGATTCATAGGCAGAAATGGAGCAGGCAAATCCACAGCGTTAAAATCACTATTCAATTTTGTGCATCCTGATAATGGTGAGATCATATTTTTTGATAATAACTTTCGTGACAATGAATTTGGTACCAAACAGCGTGTAGGTTTTGTTTCTGGTGGAGTTGATTACTATTCAAAGAAAAGAATTAAAACAATTACAGCTATTACTAAATCATTTTATGATAAATGGGACGATGCTGCCTATTCCAAATATATGGCTATGTTCAAATTGGATGAAAACAAAACACCTGAACAGTTATCAGCAGGCATGAAAGTCAAATATGCCTTAACTCTTGCATTATCACATAATGCAGAGCTACTTATCCTTGATGAACCTACTAGTGGACTTGACCCTATTTCAAGAGATGATTTGCTTGATGTGTTTATGGAACTTTGTGACAACGGAATTACCATATTGTTTTCAACTCACATCACCTCTGACCTTGATAAGTGTGCTGATAATATCATTTATATCAAACACGGTATGATTTTTGCTGAATCCAACATCAAATCATTTGTAGATGGATATAAAGTTTTAGAACTTACAAAAAATCAATTAACCGAAAATTTACAACCAAAACTGATTGGTTGTAAAAAAAGCAAAAACGGTTTTTCAGCACTTATTAGGACAAAGGATATTTCATCTTTAGGTATTGATTATATAAATGCTGATTTAGAGTCAATCATGGTTCATCTTGAAAAGGAGGGAGAATAATGAGAAATCTTTTAAGAAAAGAATTATTGCTTTCTATGCATCCTACAGCACCTATTTTTCTTATTCTTTCCATGATGCTTATCATACCCAACTATACATACTACGTTGTGTTCTTTTATACAGGACTAGCTGTGTTTTTCACATGCTTAAATGGCAGAGAAAACAATGATGTTTTTTATACTCTAACACTGCCTATTGCAAAAAAAGATATTGTAAAGTCACGTTTTGCTTTTGTAATTCTTCTACAACTAGCACAGATAATTATAGCAATACCTTTTGCGATCATACGCCAAAATATGCCAGTACCTGGTAATAAGGTTGGTATGAATGCAAATATTACTTTGTTCGGCGTTTCACTTATAATGCTTGGCTTATTCAACTACATTTTCTTTAAGATTTACTACAAAGACGTTAACAAGGTAGGAGCTGCTTTTGCAAAATCAACTATTGCAATATCTGTTTACATAGTAATTGCAGAAACTTGTGTACATGTTGTACCATTTGTAAGAGATTATCTGAATGCAAAAGACCCACAGTACCTTGTTTATAAATTGATTGTATTGTCAGCAGGAATAATAATTTATACCTTTCTTACATATGTGGTTTATAGAAAATCAGTTAAAGCTTTTGAAGCTTTTGATTTATAATGTTATAGAAGCTAAATAATGGAACCTATCTAAATCAACAGACTAGCTAGTTTGTTAGCCTGTTTTTTTATTCTATCTAGAGGTTTCTTTTTAGTATATCATGTATACCACTATTGGTAACACCTGTATTGATATTATATATTGTTTCTTTAATAATTGATAAAAATTGACAAGTTACTATGAATTTTAATAGTAACTAATTAATTTGTTAATATCTTGTTGTTGAAAAGTTAATTTTCTATAATAAGTGAAGTAGTTGAAAAACAAAAAATTTTCTAATAGAGGTATTTTAAATGTTAAATGGTGCTGCAACAGCAAAGGGAGCTCTAATTATTACTCCAGAAAAGGTTATCGTTACAACACCTGGTTCCGAAAACAAGAAAGAACTGTAATTCAGTAAAATATAATATCATGATTTTACATAAGACAATCAGGTGCAGTGCCATAAAATGGCCTGCACCTTTTATAATTTTTCTACTTGTAGATATTCTGCCATCGAAAGGAAATAATGTTTTATTATAAAGAGGGTGTGAAATTGGTTAAAGTAAAAGCAGGTTAAGGTAATTTTACTTTAACCCGCTTCTTATTGTTTTTTTCTAAAATTTTATATACCTTACTTAGCAGCATCTTTATATAATCCACTCTATCCATAATGCTTAACAACTTGTTATTATATAATTTTAGCTGATATAATATTTAAACTTTCCAGTTCCTCTTTTTCTCTTGTAAAGTAAAATAACCTTTTTTTATCTTCATCCCAGCAAGTGACAACATGTACACAATCATAAGGGTTTACAGCAGGTATTAATTTTTTTATGTCAATTTCATTTTGTTTTAAAACTGATCTAATATCCTCTTTAGGTATATCTTCATATTCTAAATCACTGCCCCTTAGTTGTTCATATATCATACTTAATATATGAGAATAAAAAGAATTGGAACAAACATCCCATTCAAATAAATCATCGTTAGTTGTTATATGAATCTTGGGATTATCATTTTTTATATCTTCAACATCTACTCCTTGATACCAACATCCCTGATTTTCTATCCAAAACAATAAATAATTTTTTGTTTTTTTCAGGTCCTCAAGGGTAGTTTCTTCATCTTCGTCTTCTACTTCTTCCATTAAATAATTATAAGAAAAATCAAGCTCCTCTGGTGAAAAAATTCTATGCACACAGTTGTTAATGCCTAATTTTCCATAATGCAAATAATACTCTCTTAATAGCTTGGGCAGCTTTATATTCAATCGTTTTTCAGCTTCAGATATTTCTTCTTCTGAAAATCCTTCAATATTGTTATTATATATCTTACTTAATAATTCATAAGGGTTTAAATTATACTGCTTGCTTTCCATTGCCTGTCTCCTTTTCCACTAGCCAATATTTAATACATGTATTTACAGTATCTAAATTATATCACTTATGGATTTTTATAATCAACCCTAGTAAGCTTAAAATACATTGTGTAGTAAACTTTAGGTCAAATTGTACTTAAATAGAACATTATTAATAATATATATAGTTTTTAGTATTTTAAAATTTATTTTTATTCTCCAGCTATAGAAAGCTCCTTAACTATTACTGTTGGACTGCCAAAATATCCTTTTCCTGAAGGAATTCCAAATTTTAAATCCGAACCTAACTCTTCAATATTTTTTAGAAGATCGTAGAAATTTCCTGAAACCGTAATTTGCTCTACAGGCCTATGAACCCTTCCATCCTTTATTAACAATCCTTTAGCAGCCAATGAAAAGTCACCTGACACAGGATTTGCACCTGAATGGAGACCTTCAAGGTTTGTAATAAGAATACCATTTCCTAAGACACTAAGAATTTCTTCATAATTCTTCTTTCCTGGTTTAAAGTAAAAGTTTGATGGAGCAACCTCAACAGGTGATGAATAAGCTATTTTTGAAGCATTTCCTGTACTTTTCACTCCTTCTTTAGCTGCAGTTCTCAAATTGTGAAGCAGAGTTTTAAGTTTACCCTCTTTTACAACCTTCTTAGTATAAGCTGCAACTCCTTCAGCATCAAAAGGTCTGGACTTTAATCCTTCTTTTAGAAGTGGGTCATCCACGATGGTTACTGCATTGCTACCAATTGTTTCTCCTATCTTATCCTTTAATAAAGACATTCCCTTTTGTACACTATCCGCACTAAATATGCCTGAAAAAGTTTGAAGTAATTTAGCTGCTATATCATTTTTGAAAGCTACTCTGTACTTACCTGATTTTACTGTTTGGGCTCCTTTGTAGGCTAATGTATTACTTGCAACTTCTTTAGAAAGCCTGCTCACATCTATTTCTTCAAGACTTTTACCCGCTTTGAATGCATAACCTGAATTCATTCTTTCACCATCTTTAACAACTGCCTCAGCAAAAGCAAATATAAAGTTTGATTTAAAGGACAAATTAAGCCCCTTTGAATTTATTATTTCAGTGAAACTTTCTGCTTCATTTATTTCACTGTCAACTCTTACAATACTTTTATCCTGCTTCTTAGTCTCATCTTCCAAATCAAAAGCCAGCTTTATCTTTTCATTAACTGGAGCTTTTGAAAGCTTTTCCTCAAAGCCATCAAACTCACTATATCTGTCATTTCCCCCATATATAATTTCTTTATCCTCTTTTTCAATAACGCAAGCATTTTCTTTTGCTGAATTTACAACAAAATTAACAGCTTCTTCATCCAATATCTCAGTGTAGGCATAACCCATTTTTCCCTTGAATAATCCTCTAAAACTAAGACCTTTACTTCCGCTTACAGTATATTTATCTATTTCACCTTCAAACACCTGTATGTCAAGAGAATTTCCACTTGAATAATATATTTCATATTCGCTAAAACCACTAAGCTCTGCCTTCTCAAATACAGCTTTCTTAAATTCATCTAATGTCATCTGAAAAACCCCCTTTCTTACCTTCCACCAACAGTTATTTCAGAAACCCTTATCATAGGCTGTCCAACATTAGTAGGAATACTTCCACTAGCAGCACCACACATTCCTTGACCCTGCTGCATATCTTTTCCTACCATATCTATGTTCATGAGGATTTCGTCACCTTTACCTATCAAAGTAGCTCCTCTAACTGGTTTATCAATTTTACCATTCTTTACAAGATAACCTTCATTTACTGCAAAGTTAAATTCCCCATTAACAGGATTTACAGAACCTCCACCCATCTTTTTAGCATAGAGTCCATTGTCTATAGACGCAATAATAGACTCATTTGAGTCCTCACCTGCTGCAATAAAGGTATTAGTCATTCTTGAAGTAGGCGCATATCTATAGGATTCTCTTCTACTGCTTCCTGTCGGCTCCATGTTCATTCTTCTTCCATTAAGTTTGTCTACCATGTATCCTTTTAATATACCTTTTTCAATAAGAACCTTTTTTCTTGTTGGCATTCCTTCATCATCAATATTCAATGACCCCCAGAGATTTGGCATAGTTCCGTCATCTATTGCTGTTACCTTTTCTGATGCTATCTTCTGCCCCAGTTTTCCTGCAAAAACAGAATTTCCTTTAGCCACAGAGCTTGCCTCTAAAGAATGTCCGCAGGCTTCATGGAATATTACACCACCGAAGGCATTGTCAATTGCAACGGTCATTTTTCCAGCAGGACAAAAATCAGCATGAAGCATAGTTACAGCAGTTTCACTTGCTTTCCTAGCATAAAAAACAGGATCTATAATTTCAAACATTTCAAAGCCCATTCTTCTTCCTGGTCCCTCCATGCTCACCTGATTTTCCTTTCCGTTACTGGCAATAGACTGTATGAATAATCTTGTTCTTATTCTTCTGTCCTCTGTTAAAAGTCCTTCACTATTTGCAATGAGTATTTTTTGATCTACATCGCCATAATAAACACCTACCTGAGCAATTTCACTGCTGTAATCCTTAGCAGCTCCATAAGCTTGCTTCATTACATTTACCTTTTTCGCATTTCCTACTGAAGAAGGCACATACATTATTGGATGAATATTTGAATTTATTCTTTCCATAAGGTTAATGTCTTTTTCCTCATTACCTTCTCCTAAAGCACTTGCTGCCCTGTAAGCAGTTTCCAGCAAACCTTCTCTACTTTTATCGTTAGTATATGCATATACGCATCTTAGTCCTTTAAATATCCTTACCCCAACACCAAAATCTCTGCCGGATACAGCATTTTCAATTTTACCACTAGTCATGTTTATGTTATTTTTTATGGTATCCTCTGCAAATATTTCAGCAAAATCACCGCCACTGCGTAATGCTTTTGATAATACTTCCTGAAGTATATCTTTTGAAATCATCATATTACCAACCCCTTCCTACTTCTAAGATTAATATTCTATATTTAATTTGAAATTCCTTCCATTTTTTCGCTCTTTAGCAAGTTAAATAATATACTTCTCCATTGCTAATTGTGGCATAAAAAAGTCTTGTCCAAAGACTTCTCCTGTAAAAACAACTACTATATCTGATTCGGGTACTACAAACATATATTGTCCTCCAAATCCATTTGCATGATATCCTCCAAAATAGTTATTCCACCACAAATATCCATATCCTGCTCCAAAGTTTGTTATTTCGTTCAAGTTGTTTGGGGTATCTATATGTTTGGACGTGGAAATAGTAACCCAATGTTCAGGAATAATTTTTTCACCTTTCCATATTCCTTTATTTAAGTACATATAGCCAACCTTTGCCATATCCAATGGAGTCATTTCTATACTGCCTAACATTCCATTACTTTCTTTGTCCCACAAAACATTTGATATACCTAATGGTTCAAATAATACCCTTTTGGCATAGGAAAACACTTCTTCACCTGTGACCTTTTCTATTATAAATTGAAGTATATGTGCTACCCCACTACAATAAGTAAATTTAGTTCCTGGAAGACACTGCACAGGCCGGCTAAAGAAGTATTCCACCCAATTATCACTGTCCCACATTTCATTATAATTCTTCATATCATTCCATTCTAAACCAGTGGCCATAATTAAAAGATCTTCTATAGACATATTTTCTAATCTTCTATTTTCTTCTCTAAGTGTTATCTCTGGAAAAAAGTCTAATACCTTTTGACTGACATCTTTAATAAAACCTTGTTGAATTGATTTTCCAATTAGTGCAGAAGTTATGCTTTTAGAACATGAGTAAATGGCGTGCCTATCTTCACTTGAATATCCATTAAAACTTATATCTTTAACTATATTACCACTTTTTATAACAACTATACTATGTATAGTCTTGTTTTCTTTTTTAATAAAATCTATTAGCTCATTGATTCGACTTTCACTCATACCCTCTTTTTTCAATGTTGATACATTCCAATCACCACATTTCATTTTCTAAACCTCCCTTAACTAATTACAATTGTTTATTAAGATATAGAAATTTTTTTGTTACGCCATAAAAATACTGTAAAATTCCAATAACTCAGTGTTTTTATAAATTGTTTATTATATTTGGGCAAGTTAGTTTACTTCCATATTCTAGGGTATGACATAATCTTTATTAATTATCTTTTAAGTAATTTGGCCACATATTTATTTTATAATGCTATACATATATGAATCATGATATGTACCATGATGATAACGGTACTTTCTTAATGTACCCTCTTTTAAAAAGCCAAACTTTTCAAGTACTTTTTGTGCAATAATATTTTCTACATCAGTGTCTGCTTCTATCCTTACTATTGGATAATTATCAAATATATATTTTACTATTAAATCGAGTACAACTTTTCCATTTCCTTTATTACAGCTATCAGGATTTAGAACTAAACCAATTCGTGCAATCCCTTGCCTATAAAAGCTAAGATACACCAAACCAATTGATTTTTCTCCTCCTTCTACATTCAGCATTTGGAATTCAGAAGAGCAAAAGCCATCTTTTTCATATTGCATTTGTAGTTTACGAAATGACTCAAATTGAAATTCCTGATAATTCCCTCGTTTTTTTTGTGAATTTAATTCATATATTACTTTCAAATCACATTCTTCAATAGTTCTTATACAAATACTCCCTTGCTTAATCATTTTATTTATCATCCCCAAAACATATTTTTAAAACAATGGTGTTCTGTTATTTTTTACAATTATATGTTAATATATAGAAATTATAGCACATGTTTTATGTAATTAACATTCTATTATCACCTATATAAAAAATAGGTTTTATACAAGCTTTATTATATAAGGCATATTCAAAAAAATAACAACACTAGAAATTTAACTTATGCAGAGAAATGTAATACCAAAGCTGAAAGTAGATTTAAATATTTTTCTAATAGTCTTAGTAAAAAAGTTTAAGCGACTATCATCAAATCTCTGATTTGGTGATAGTCGCTTATTCATCTAAGTGGTGTTATGTTAACTACACTTAATTATGTTATAGTTTGAATTTAGATATAATTTGTTGTAATTCCTCCGCACTATGTTTATTAATTTCAGTAGTGGATTTTATACTTTCTAATTTTTCATTTATATTAGATGCTTTATTAGCTATTTCAGTTACACCTCTAGCTCCATCACTTACAGTGTTTGCTACTTCACCTATAGCATTAGCTATGTCAGATATAGATGAACTTAATTCTTCAGCTAAAGCACTAAAATCAAGCATAAAATTATTAACTAAATCAGCATCCTCATTGTATTTTTCACCTGTATCCATTAATTTATTATAATCCGTTAATACAGTTTGATTAATAAATTTAAGCAGTTTAGTTGAGTTATCTGATAAATCTCTTACAGAACCTACTACTTGATTAACTATATTTTGAATATTACCAGCTGTTACTGCTGATTCTTCTGCTAATTTGCCAACTTCATTAGCCACTACAGCAAAACCTTTTCCAGCTTCTCCAGCTCTAGCTGCTTCTATAGCTGCATTAAGCGCAAGCAAATTTGTTTGTTCTGTAATACTAAGTATAGATGAGGACAACTCATTTATTTTTTCAATAGATTTAGAATTTTCAATAGCCTTTTCTAAATCAGTTTTTACTGAAGTATATATTGAATTAGCTTTTGTGCTAGATTCAACTGCCGAACTTTTAAGTTTTTCTGCTCTTTCAGCAATAGCATTAGCATTACTTAAACCATCTGTAGCTTTTTCAGCCATAGAATTTACTGCATTCCCCATTTCGTCAGAAGAAGCTGAAACTTCTTCTACTGTAGCCGCATTTTGTTCCATACCTGCTGAAAGATTTTGGCTTTCAGATGCTGTTTGCTCAGCATAACCTTTTAATTCAACAGTTAAACTTTCAACTAACGCTGCATTTGAATTTATAGTTTGTGAAGCTGAACTTAAGCTTTCAACCATTTCTCTTAGAATTTTTCTCATACTGCCAACTGCCTTAAAAATTTCTCCTACTTCATCATTATATTTATACAATCCCTCATAATCTTTATCATCTTTCAAATCCAAATCACAGGTTCTATTTACAAGTTCAGTTATTTCTACAATAGGTTTTGTAATTTTTAGTGAAAATAAATATCCTACTCCCATAGCTATTAATGATAATATACTTGCTATAATTATTATTAAGTATGTCATATTTCTTACATCTTTAGTAACTTCGACTGCATCACCAGTAGTTACTAAAACCCAGTTTGTTTCAGGAACTATCGAATATGCTGCTATTTTTTTCTCATTATTATAAGTATACTTAAGTATATCTCCCTTTACATTTTCGCCACTATCTAATTTATTAGCTATACTTTTTATCTCAGTAACATCTGCAGCTTTACCTATTTTTTCTTTAGTAGGATGGTAAATTAAATTTCCTTTATAATCAACTAGAAAAACATAACTTGATGGGCAGTTGCTTATTTTTGCATTATTTAAATATTTTGAAAAGCTACTTCCAATAACTGTTGTACCTACATACCCTATAACTTCATTACCGCTTTTTATAGGATTTGTAAAAACTATTATAGGAATATTAGTAGTTTTACATAAAACCATTTCACTTATAGATGCTTTACCTTCTAAGGTTGGTTTATTGTAAGATCTATCAGTTAAACTTTTGCCTATAGAATCTTTAAGACTGCTTGATATTATAGTTCCCTTTGTATCTACTATAAAAATTTGATCAAGATTTTTTGCCTCCTTTGCATAAGCTTCTAGTGTAACTTCCATATCTTGATTCTGTTTAATAAATGTATCGCTACTTTCAGACTCTTTTGCTGATTTAAGCAAATTTATAACTACATTTTTTTCTGAAAAAATCCTAACTGCCATTTGCTCTTTTTCAACCATTGTACTTATAGTTTCAACCAACCTATTAGATATTTGCTGCATTTCCATATCCGTCTTACTAGTTATTATACTGCTTGAGCGATTGCTCATAAATAAAGTTGTCGTTACCATTAATATTACTATAATCGATGCTATCAGTAATGGGATTTTTTTCTTTATTGACATAAAATGCCCCCTCTCCTTTATTAAAATATATACTTGTATAATCGTTACTTTTCCAAAAAATATTGAAATGTATTTTTTGGAATCTATATGCCATTATACAAATTTGATATGCTATTTCTAACAATCAACTTACATTGGAAAATTTAGGGAATTGAACAATTAGTATTTTAAAATTTAGGATGAGTTTATTCAAAATTTCTTAATTAATGTGATATCTAAATCACCACCACTATAACTTCTCAGAGAAGATAACTCACTTTTACAATCCACTAATAACTATGAAGTAAATTAAATGATTAAAAAATGTGAAATTTACTCAAATTATTATAAAGTAACAAATTAATTTATTTAATGAAGGGAAAACAAAGTATGTTATTATTTATAATTATTGGTATATCCTCATCAATAGGACTTTGGGTTGGAATTGTTAAAAATAATAAAAGGCTATTAAAAACCTCTTTGATAGTATTATTGCTAGATATTTTTCTTTTTATAATAGGCACTATTATGTACGCAATATATGAGTAATAATAGTGTTTTCTGATATAAATAAAACTTTTAATCATCCTTAAAGAAACACTTTAGAATGATTAAAAGTTTTTATCCTACTGAAGTTTCGCAGCATATACAATGATGCAAGTTAATTGTCAGTGATGTTTATCTATATATCAATTCCTTATTCTTTAACTTCTACGAATTTATTTTCAGTTTCTGAATATTCATAAGTACATCCCAAATTGCTAAAAACCTCTTCTAATAAAGGTTCAAAGGATAGTACATCTTCTAACGATATTATTTTAGCGTTAGCATAATCATCCAGGAAATGAAATAGACACTAAGAATTTCCCATTATTATAAAAAGCTTCTATTGTTCCATTTAACCGTTTGGTAATTTCCTTAGCTATTGCCAAGCCTAATCCTGTAGTATTTTTATTTCTAGATTTATCCTTTGTGTAAAAACGTTCAAAGATATAATCTAGATCATCCTTGGTCATAGGTTCACTAAGATTGGAAAAAGTAAATGTATATCCATCTGATTCCTGAATTTCAAAACAATATTCTCCCTTACCATGTACAATTGCATTAAATAAAATGTTTGAAAATATTCTTTTCACTCCTTGTTCATCTCCTAGTATCATGCAGGGTTGCTCTGGCAAATGAACAGTTGGTTCTTGTCCTTTTTTATAAAAATCGTCATAGTACATGGCAAGTGTATCTACCAAAATTTTTTTTGCATCTATAGTCACATGTTCATAAGTAATCTCACCTGATTCAATACGTACATACTCAAATAATTGTTCCAGCAGCATCTTAACCATATTTTGTCGTTCTAATATTATCGCTAAGTACTCTTGGTGTTCTTCCTCTGTAGAACTTGTTTGTAGCATTTGAACGTACCCACTAGCAGTTGTAAGCGGAGTGCGTAAATCATGTGAAATATTAGTTATGCTCTGTCTAAAATTCTTGTTTAACCTTTTAATTCGTATACGGGACAGTCTGACATCTCCTATTAACTTATTGAGCTGATTAATAAGGTTTGCAATATCCTTTTGTTTTGCTACTACTGTCAATAACTGATTGGTATCTGTTAAATTCATAATTTCCTCTAATTGTTTTGTAATATGCTTAATATTCCTGCGATAATACAGATGATAAAAAACAAGTATGATAAACATAAACATTAATAAAAAAGTTGTAACTATCCAAATGCTTTCCATATTAACTCCTTTGCATTACTTAATCCGTACCTATAACAAATATAACAATTATACTATTTCGTCCTTCATTGCTTCTATAATATTGCTTTTCTTAACTGATTTTGAAGAAAACCAATAGGATAAAAATATAGCTACAAATATTAGTATAGCATAAATTGAAATTGCTTCACCTGGAAAAACAGTCATAAATTCATTCCATATTATTGATGCTAAGCTTAACATATAACAACAAATAATGATCACCACTGGAATACTAATAATAATTGGTTTTAATGCAAAGAACAGACCTTCTAATATCAACATTTTATTTAATCCTTTAGGTGTTAATCCCACTGACCGAAGCATAGCAAATTCTTTTCTACGCAGCCTGATATTATTTGAAACCGTGGAAAATGCATTAAAAACACCAATTATGCCAATCATTAATGCAACAGCATAAACACCAACTGTAATAGCTTTCTGAAGCAGTTCTTTATGATTCCTCTCTTCCACTAAAGTCCATATTCTAAAGTCCTGTGAACCTAAGTAGGAATTACAAATCTTTGTTATTTTTTCCTTTACCTTTGGACTAACCTTATCTCCCACTAGCAAATCAATTGACATTATGCTAGACTCAAGCTTACGATCTGATGAAAAGCCACTAACTATCTGCTCATAATTTTTCATAGGAATAATAAAAGCTAAGCTATATCTATTCCCTCCAAGGTCGCTAGGAGAAACTTCTGTAACATGTCCTATTTGAACATCAAATTTATTATTTGTTTCCATATCATCTTCTACTTTTTCATGTAAAAGCATTTTACTTCCTTGTTTTATATTTAATAGAGGTATTTGTTGTACAACCTTTGAATTATCAGGTTTGTGATATGTGCTATTTAGAAGTATACCTGCTACTGTACCTTCCTTATAATATTTGTCAGCATCAGTGCCAACTTCTTTGCAATACTTTTTGAAGGATTTATCGCTTAATCCAACTAAGTTTACTATAATCCTATACTTTCCATTTTCCTTTATTACATTATACTTATAGTTTAGTCCAGCAAATCCACCAGATTTAGCAAAAATATTTGACTCCTCATCTGATGTTACATAGGTTGAAGTACGTACCTGCCTTTTAACCACACTATCTTGAACTTCAGGTAGTGAGATAATTTCATTAATCATTTTATCGCTTGGTTCATCAACAATATCTAGATTAAGCTTAACATCATGACTAACCGCTTTGTTATTCTTAGAATCAGCTAAATTATATATTGAAATAATACTAATATATCCTGCTATTAATATAAAACACATTGAAAGAGATAGGATAGCTGTACGTAAGCTTCTCTTATTAGCGGAAAATTGCGCACCTGCCAGTTCACCTTCTATACCAAATATTCTATTGATTATTGAAGTGCGTTTTTGCTTTTTAATTTTTATGTTTTGATTATTCTGACGTATTCCAGAAATAGCTGGCACCTTCGCCACTTTTCTTGCCGGAATATATGCTGAGATTAAAACAGTAATTAAGGAGATGATTACAGAAAAAGCAATTACTGCCCATGAAAAGGAAACATGTATACTCTTATAATTTTCTGTAATACTAAGAATTCCATTAACCTTAGAAAATACAATATAACTAAATGCATATCCTATCATTAAACCAATTGGCAGCTGAATAATCCACAGCAAAAATCCTTCATAAAGCACAGAATACTTAATTTGTCTTGGAGTTGCTCCTAAACTTTTTAAAATGCTCAATTCCTTAATTCGGCTGTTAGCAGATAAAGAGAATGCATTATATATAATGAGAACAAATGCACCCATAACTAATAAAAATAGAATTGCAACTATAGCGAAAATTATAGCAAATTCAGTGTTTGTATTGCTTTTATCGCTAATTCCATATAAACTTAATAACTGGGTATTATACTTAACTTCATACTGTCCATATTCATCTTTGGCTAATCCAGCAGACTTTGCCACTTTGGGTAATTCTTTATATATGTTACGAGGATTCACAAGACGCATATAAACCGTAAGTTTATCGCTTGACTGAATATCTGAAAGCTTCAAATACCCCATAGCAATATATCCTGGATAAGCTGAAATTCCAGAAATGTCTAATTCTCCAACTATTGTGTAAGTTTTAGTTCCTGTTTTCTCAAAGATTTCACTAGAATTTTTGTAAGCTTGAGTTTCAATTATTTTATTATCTATCATACGATTACCTATGGGAAGTGTTAATTTGTCACCAATTTTATAGGTAGGATTATCTGTAAAGAATAATTTTGATACGACGATTTCTCCAGTTTTTTTAGGAAGGCTGCCTCTTGTAAGATTGTTTTTCAGATTCATGTCGGTCCAAAAATTTTTATCTGCATCTCTCATTAATAGATATGGACGTTTTGTATTAGAAAGTTTAGCAGTAACCCAGTTTCCTTTAATCATTGTAGCTTCAACAGCTGGATTTTCTGTAACATATTTTAATTTATCACCAGATACGTTATCCCATAATTCTCCCTGCCAATAACCTGATTTTTCAATTGTTGAATTTACCCTTGTATCCCATATAGAATATAGAAATATACATAATGAACACAACAGTGCAGAAGCAATTATTATAGCAACTAATATAGAAATTGTATGTCGCTTATTCTTTTTTATTTGGTGATACGTGTATTCATTCATAATTTTCACTGCTTGCTCACCTCGTCTGATACTATTTTGCCATCAACAATTGTAATCACTCTATCCGCTGATAAGGCAATTTCTTCGTCATGTGTAATCATCACAATTGTCTGGTTGTATTCCTTATTTGAAAGTTTCAACAGGTCAAGAGTTGCCTTGGTGTTTTTTCTATCAAGATTACCAGTAGGCTCATCAGCCAAAATAATGGATGGCTTATAAATTAATGAACGCCCTATAGCAACTCTTTGCTGCTGCCCCCCAGAAAGCTGGTTTGGCAAATGATTAAGCCTTTCTGTTAAGCCAAGCATCCCTACAATCTCATCAAATTCCTCTTGTTTAGGTTTTACACCATCTAACAGCATAGGCAGCATTATATTCTTTTCCACATTCAGTGTAGGAATTAGGTTATAAGATTGATAAATTAGTCCTATTTTTCGTCGACGAAATAAAGCCGACTGGGTTTCATTCATTGATGAAATATCGGTTCCCTCTATATATATTTTCCCCTTTGTAGGACGATCCACACTTCCTAACATATGCAAAAGTGTAGATTTTCCTGATCCACTTGGTCCAATTATTGAAACAAATTCGCCTTTTTCTACTCTCAAATTCAAGTTATCTAATGCAATAACCTTTGTATCTTCAGTTCCATAGATTTTTGAAAGATTTTCTGTTCTTAATATATCCAAAATATTCTCTCCTCTCTCCTTTAGCACACAATTCTCAAATCATCTAATTTATCTAAATACATTTTGTAATATACCTTACAAAGTTTTGTTCATTTTTATCAATCAATCTACATCTCTCTTTGAGAATAGTAAACTAGATGCAAAAATTGTAACTATTCCAATTAACAAAAATGCAATTGAATAATTCACAACATCCTCTGGTTTTGAATTTAAATTAACTATGGTACTACGCATATTTGTAAGGGAGTACCTTTTAAAAGCATCATTTTTTGTTATCAAAGTAAACAGGCTTACTATGAAACTGCTGCTTGCCACTAACAAAATAGAAATTATAATTGTAATACCTTCGTTTTTTAATAGATAAGATAAAAAAGCACCAATTCCTGCAGTACCCCAAAACATGCAAATCATTCCAATATTCATTCGAATAAATGCAGCTGCATCAACTTGTCCTAGTTGAAATAGCATTATAGTTGATAATAAATTTAAAATGCCAAAACCTAATAGAATTATTGTAATGGCAGAAGACATCGCTATATACTGTCCAAAAACTAATTTCCATCTGGCTATTCCATGACAAGTCATTTGTCGTATATTTCCACCAGAGTATTCAGCAGTAATCATACAAGCCACAAATATGAGGATCATATAGAAAATAAAATCTGCACTATAGGATTCTTGATAACTAGAAATTGCCGTTTCCATCATCCGATGTTTTGTCCCAGTAGAAAGAGAAGTTGATCTTTCTATTAATATAGAAACAAAGGCAATAACATTCATTGCTAGCAATATAACTGAAACAACATGAAAAATCCTGCTTCTAAATATTTTATAAAATTCACTAGAAATTACATTCATCATTATTAATTCCCTCCTGTATTCCTTATGCTGTCCTAAACAATTATTAATTGTTTAGCCTCCCATCAACTTTACAAAATATCCTTCTATATCATTGCCTTCTAAGCAAATCCTTGATACTAAAACACCATTTTCAACCAATTCTTTATTAATTTGTTCTGGTATATCCAAATAATCATAAATGCAAATTTTTCCTTCATCAAATACTTTGAAATCTGAGCTGTTAATGTTATTTTTTAAAACGTAGGCTGCTTTTTCAGAATTACTCACTATAATGGTAAGACACTTTTTGCAGCGTTCTTCCAATTCTACTGCTTGAAATTCATCAATAAGTACTCCTTTATGTATGACTCCATATTTTGTTGCAATCTTAGTAAGTTCTCCTAAAATATGAGAGGAAATCAAAATAGTAATTTCATTTTCACTATTTAATTTTAATAGTAATTCTCTAACTTCTTTAATACCAGAGGGATCTAATCCATTAATAGGCTCATCTAGGATAAGAAAATCAGGATTACCTAATAAGGAAATTGCAATGGATAAACGCTGTTTCATACCAAGAGAAAAAGCTTTAGTTTTCTTTTTTCCTGTATTTTGTAAACCAACTAAGCTTAGAACCTCATCCGCATTACCATAGTCTGTAATACCAAGCAGCTTATCATAATAAATCAAGTTTTCCCTTGCTGTCATGTTAGGATAAAGTGCTGGCTGTTCAATAACACATCCCATTCTTTTTCTGGCTTTTTCTAAATTGCTACTTTCAAACAGTTGAATATCCCCCTGATCCTTATAAATAAGTCCACAGGCAATTTTCATAATTGTTGTTTTGCCTGCACCGTTTTTCCCTATTAAACCGTAAATATCGCCCTTTTCAATATTAAGATTAACCTTATTTACAGCTATTTGTTTTCCGTATTTTTTAGTTAAATCATTAGTTTGTAATACTAAACTCATATATTTTTACCTCCTTCTTTCTAAGATAAAGTATTATTTAATGCTATATTTAAATAATAAATGAAAGGTATTAAAATAGAATTTAGAATTTATCAAGAAAGTATCAAGTTTGATAAATTAATTGTCTTGCATTTTATATCCTATTCCCCAAACTGTTTTTATGTATTCTTCTCCATGTTTCAATTTATTACGCAAATTACTAACATGTACTGTTACCACTCTTTCATCCATAATATATTCTTCAGACCAAACACTCTCAAATATATTCTGTTTGGTAAATACTTTTCTAGGACTACTAATTAATAATTCTAATATACTATACTCTTTTACAGTAAGTTCAATAGGCTCATTATTAATAGTTACAATATGATTTTCATTATCTAAAGCCAAATCTTTAAATCGAAATATGTTGGTTTTATCTATGGTTGTACCCTTATTCATTCTTCTTAATACTGCACCTATCCGTACAATTAATTCTTCATTGTTAAATGGCTTTGTTATATAATCATCTGCCCCATGTCGAATCAATTCAAGTTTAGTGTTTAAATCATCTTTTGCTGATACACATATAATAGGAATTTGAAACTGTTCATTAATCTTCGCTAAAATTTCTTCCCCACTTAATCCTGGCAGCATTAAGTCCAATAAAATTAAATCAAAAGACTCTTTTTCTAATAATAAAAGCGCTTCTGTACCAGAAAACGCAGCTACTGCTTCATATTCATTTTTTCTCAACAAAGTTTGTACCATTTTATTGATTTTAGGATCATCCTCTACAACTAATATCTTTTTCATCCTTATCTCTCCTTCTAGACAGAATATTGGAAAACGTCTCATCCATAAACAGAGTTCTTGGCATCAGATGGAGTTTTAATTCCACCTGATGCTTAGGAATCGTTATCCAGGGACGTAGCCGCTCGGAACGTACGCTTAAGGAAGCGTGAGTATTAGAGCGGGTAGTCATCGGATAAATTATGTTCATAATTTTAATCTAAAGTTATCCACTATCTTTGTGTAACTCTATTTCCTTCAAGCCTTCATACCGTGTTACATGTGGTTATGGAAGTGAAAATGGCGCTCTTTATGGCGATTATCTATAATTACTATATTTATTTCTATATTCAGAAGGCGTACAATTCATATACTTTTTAAATACTTTACCAAAATAACTTATTCCATTAAAGCCCACATCAAAAGCAATGATAGAAATAGATTTTTTACTTTTTAAAAGCAGTTCTGATGCCTTTAAAGCTCTATATTCCATTAAATATTCAAAAGGTGTTACTCTCAAAATCCTCTTAAAACTACGACAGCATTCACTTTTACTTATATTTGCTGTCATTGCAATATCATCTAATGAAATATTCTCTGAATAATGTTCGTGTATATACTGCAATGCCAACTTTACACGTTCTTCATCATGGGAAACTATTAATATTGAATCTTTAAACTCTTCTTTCACTTCTCTAATTATATTTAACCAGAGAACGCCTAGATGATTTCTTATTTCCAGTTCATATCCATAGGGTTTTTCATTCCACAAGTAAGATACTTTTTTTATATATTTTAATATATTTTTCTGCCAATAAACATCAGGCTTTAAACAGATAAATTTTAGATTATTACTTTCAAGGATAGGATTTAAATATTTCTTTTCAATAAGTGAATTCTTATTGCCCCCAATAAAGGTTGGGTCTAGATCAATAGACAACACCATACAATCATTATTACCATTATTATTACATGGCTTAAGTTGATGAATTACATTTGAATTTACCATAATTCCTTCCCCAGCTTCTAAGGTAATTTTTTGATTTTCAACGTAAAAAGTTACCTTATCATAAAGACAATAGGAAAATTGTAATTCTTTATGCCAATGCCACTTGATGTAGCCACCTTCAAAAAGATTAAATTTATCTGTATAAATTGCTATTGGAAAATCGTAAGAACCATATCTTGTTGTATCCTGTAAGTTGTCATCTACTTCTATTTTTGACATCTTCATTTTTATCATCTCGCTAATATAGTTTTATTTTTTGGCAATATATTAATTGTTATATATTTAAAATAGTAATAAAATTATTACATATTTATTTATATAAATCAATATGCTTGCAATATACTTATAACTTGTTCAAAATGATTGTAAAGAAAGTGAGTGAATACAAGATGTTAAATTTTATTTTTCCAATTATACTTATTACGTTTTCTAATGTTTTCTACAATATTTGTGCTAAATCAATTCCAGAAAAAACAAACGCTTTTGCATCATTAAGTGTAACATATACTATAGCTGCTATATTTACATTTCTTTTAGTATGTTTGAATAACAATTTATCAAAAGGCATTTTTTCACAATTTAAAAATATAAATTGGGCAAGCTTTATATTCGGATTCTTAATAATTGGATCAGAATATGGCTATATTCAAGCATATAGATCAGGTTGGACTGTTAGTACTTGTTCATTGGTAACAAATATCTGTCTTGCGATTTTATTAATATTTGTTGGCATCTTATTATATAAAGAACATATATCAATAAATCAAATTTTAGGTATACTATTATGTATTGTTGGATTATTTTTTATTAGTAAAAAGTAAGTTTCTTCTCTGCAGTCAGTTCGTATTTTTGATAATGAACTAAACCGCATAAGCGGTGGCAGTTTCGTTCTATAATTTGTTTCTGAAATTGAGCAGTTTTATGCAAAAATCAAAATCAGAACCACCCGTAAAACGGGTAGTTTGCTCTAGCCCTATAAGGATGTGAATTATAATACGTAGAGCTAAATAATCAAATTCAATATCTTTAAAGCGGCTAAAGACATTCTTTTATTATCTTTATTCTTCCATAATCATAAAAAATGTTATTGTACCACTTACTTCAGAATATAGAGTTAATATACTTGTAGTTGATGATTCTTTATACAGTAGGTGCAGAAGTAAATCTGTTGAACTTCTTGCAAGAGTTCGTAACCATGTTGACCATAAATATGTCAAAAGCTTTCGCCTTCTTACCCTTGGTTGGTCAGACGACAATACTTTTTTACCTCTTGCTTTTACTTTGCTTTTTTCCGAAAAGGAGAAAAACAGACTTTGCTCAGAAAATCAAACAATTGACAAAAGAACCAATGGACCTAAACTCCAAAAAAGGCTGTTTTAAAGTCACTTGAAGTTATGATTAGTTTACTTAAACAAGTTTCAAAATATGCTATGATAGATATAAATCTTATTAGAAAAGAGGAATTTATATACATGCTTTTAGAGGATAAATATGCAGATTATATTAAGGATTTACTAAATAAGGCATCAGAGTATGATGTTGAAAGAAAGACATTTGGTTCACGTAAACATCAATATAAATTAAATCCTATTATTTCCGAAGAGGAAGTAAAAAACTTCGAAAAAGAGCACCAAATTGTACTACCAGAAGAATATCGTTTCTTCTTAACAAAGATTGGTGATGGCGGAGCAGGTCCAGATTACGGAATTTTTCCATTAGAAGATATAATGGACAATGAAAAATATTGTATGTCTAAAAAAGCTTTTATTGATGTAGACCTAACCGACGCTATGTGGGATTATGCAATGGGTGACGAAGAAGTTGATTCCAAAATGCTAGATCCAAAAATGCTGGAAGAGTTATCGAAAGACAATGATGTATATGACACTGTTCTTCGTGGAGTTAAATTGATTGGTTCTAAAGGGTGTACATATAGCAACTTATGCATCATTAATGGAATTGGACGAGGACAGATTGTTTACATGGACTGGAATGTAGAACCTGAATTAAGACCTTTTTTTACCGGACTTACATTTATGGAATGGTATGAAAAATGGCTTACTGAAATTTTAAATAGTATAACTCCTGGTAGTCTGGGATAATATAATTTAGGTACAGAATATGATCTGATAAAATTTTTTAATAATGCAAATACATTATAACAGAAAACTCTTCAAACTGCTGACAAACATTTTTGCCAGCAGTTTTTATTTTAATTTTCTTTGTCACCAAACTTCTCCTGCATATATTTTGCACTAACCTGTAGACTTTTAATTGGATCGTTATCTACCCAATTTTTATGAGTTTCTAATATAACACCTTCTACTCCGTTTTTTATAGCAATTGCTGAGAGTGTATTAAGATCCATATTTCCATGTCCTAATTCAGTAGCATTTTCTTCCAGTATTGGTGTCATATAAGGACCTGATTTGGTACAACCGCGGTCATTGATATGCCATAATTTCATTCGGCTACCCAGTTTTTCCATCAAAACTGGAACATTAGCACCACCATCGGTCATCCAGTAACTATCAAACTCGAAATTTACATATTCAGGATCTGTTTCTTCAATAAAAATGTCATAAGCTGTTTTTTTAGAGGTTACCTTTTGCAGTTCACAATTATGATTATGGTACAAAAGATGTATTCCTTCTTTAGAAAGAGCTTTTCCAGCCTGATCCAAACGTTTGGCAAGCTTTTTCACATCATCTAAACTACTATAATCAAATTTGTACATACCAGTAATAACTACAGTGTTTGTCCCAAATTTTTTCGCTTCATCAGCTACTGCTTTCGGATCATTCTCAATGCTCCCTAGATCACTGTGTAAACTTATGACCTTTAGTCCACTTTCTTTAATCAGCTTTGTCCAATCAAGCTTACCACCATTGCCAATAGGCATTCCTGAGAACTTTGTCATTAGTTTTACAATCATAGGAGACTTGTGAATCATAAAATCATTTAATTCGATAGATTCATATCCTGCGTTTTTGATATCAAGTAATGTGTGTAAAGCATTATCATAATTATTACACATTGTTCCTATCATAATCTGTTGAACTGCAGTGGTAATATGTTTAGAATTATTCTTATCATTGCTTCTTACAACATCATTTTGTTTTGCGTTTTGCCCTGTTTGGTGTGAGGCCACAATTTTATTAATTCGGACATTTTCTTTGATTTCATAACCAGCAATAATTATTATCACAAGCATAATGCACACAATGATTACTGTTAATACTTTTTTCATATTTTTTTTCATTTTCACATCTCCTTTTCATTGACTTATTTCATTACTACGTTATAATAATATCAACATCTGTTTATTTTGCAACCGACAGATGTTTTAAAAATGTTGAATTCAATGGAGGAGCTATGTCAGAAAAAAATAATGTAAACCAGAGAGTTATGTTAACAAAACGCTTGATTCATGAGGCTTTATTAAAAATGTTAAAGACACGTAATATTAATAAAATATCCATACGGGAATTATGCCAAATTGCAGGAATTAATCGTACTACATTCTATAATCACTATGGAAGTCAATATGATGTATTAAATGAAATTGCTGAGATGTACATACAAAGCACTTCATTTACTGTTATAAATGATATTGCAGCAGGCAAAAATATCCACGAATGTCTAACTCGGGTTCTACAATATATGAAAGACAATCTTGAATTTGCAAAACTTATATTAGATTTAGATAATTATGACCTAATCACCCACATCACAATCTCACTACCGCAGTTTGATCATATGGTCATTAAACACTTACCAAAAAACCTGGATTTGGAGGTAAAGAAGGCCATTGCTTCGTATGTTCAGTATGGAACAGTAAGACTTCTTAAAGAATGGATTCTCTCAGATTGCTTGAAGTCACCAGAAGAAGAAGCAAATTTAATTTTATATATTGCTGGAAGAACAATTGGTAGTTGATAATCGCATAACGCAGTTGTAAACCAATCCGTAATTATTATAGATATGCAATAACTACGGATAACATGAACATTACTCATTAAATGTACTTAGTATGGTTTCTTTACTATGTGCTGCCAATTCCAAGGTAATTGATAACTTTTAATATGCTCAAATTTCTTAATTTCAACCGAACCAAGTCCTCCCGTTTCAATTATCATTCTGTCATCTCCAACAGTATTATGTGGTCCAACGTATGGATGTGCTATAACTTCCAATTCGATTAAATATCCAGTTTTAAATTTTCTCTTAGCACTTACTATATCAATACTATATGCAGAGAGTTGAGGAGATTCTGTTAAATATTCTTTGTAATAATTATTTATTTCTTTTTGTATATAGGGCACAAGCAGTGAAGTAATTACATCTCTATATATAATTTCCGTTGAATTTTCTGTTGGTTGTGCTGATTCAATTTTATTTGGTTGTTTTATAGTTGCTTCATAGGCATAGCATGGAAATGTAAAAGATGTAATTACTGTGAAAAAACTTATTCCAAACACAATTTTCTTCAAAAAAGCCACCTCCAAAGAATGTTATATCAATAGTTTCTCTTATCAGTGGATTTATTATAAATAAAAAATAATTTGTGATTATATTCTAAAATACTACGACATATTTAATCACAGTTACAACTTAATCAATAAAAATATTATACTATCATTCTTATTTGTAAATATCAAAATGACACATTGTCACCTTAATACAATAATTTTTCAGCACAAAATTCCATTGATTTTTGCACTCTCTTATTTTGCCTTAAATCAATGGTTTATTGATGATATAATATATTTTATCAATATATTGGTATTTAAGTGGTGGTATAATATATAAATATACACTTATTTAGTGTTGTGGGATAAGTTATATGCGTATGACCTTTTATCTTTCAAATATACTTATATGAAGTGATTATAATAAAAAATTTAAAAAGACATGAACTAATAGTTTACTTAATTATGACTTTTCTATCTACTTGGATATTTTGGAGCATTGCATTTACTTCAACCAGGTTAAATGGACCTTTTCGAATAGTAGGCTCATTTATGCCAAGTATTATGTCTATAATTCTTACTGGTTATTATAATGGATTTAATGGCATAAAAAAACTGTTAAAGAAACTAATCATATGGAAAGTTAATCCGCTTTTTTATGCTTTTATCTTGTTCTGCTCATCATTAATATCTTTAGGATCTATTTTCTTATTAGAACAATAAGCCTCCATTGCTCTATCATAATAATTATCATACCTATCGAAAACTGCCATCACTTCATTCATCCTTTCAAATTTACTATTTATAATATTAAATCTTAAATTGAAATTTGAAAATTACTTTTTCTTTTTTACTTTTGGGGTAGGAAGTTCTCCATACATCTCTGTAATCAGTTGACATAGAAACTCCTTGTTATCAACATCATCAACCAAAAGCATTGGTTTGGCACCATCATAAGGTAATTCCTCGGTTGCCTTTAGCATCAACTGTCTACTTGCTTTGGTTATCTTAACCAAAAAACGGTCATCATATATTCCTCCAAAAATCTTTTCTCGAAAATATAAAATATATTCCCCCATCATTTTTCTGGAAGAAATATTATCTAGTGTATCTAATTGTCCAATAATAAAATCTAAATATTCTTGACTAGAAGCCATCTCTTATCTCCTCTTCACAACCTAAATTGCAGCTTATTCTTATCTATTCTTTATAAAAAATTGTGCAACCAGCCTCATTAAGTATTAAATTTCTTTTGACTGAAAATTATTTGACACAAAAATTGACACATTAAGTTACAAACGTAGCTGTCCTAAATATTGGTCAGCTACATATAATATGAATGTTGTGACTCTTTTTTTTGAGAACATAAACCTTCACCTAATAGTAATTAAACAGGAGTTATCTTGTATCGTTCTTTGTACTGTATTTTTGCTATTTCAGAATATTTACTAATAAATTCTTCTTTTGCATCAGTATATGCATCTCTATTATGTTCATATTTTTCCTTTAACTGCATTTTTAAATCTACATATTCTTTAGCAACCTCTGGGTGTTCAATCAAATAATCTCTAAAATATAATTCACTCCAATTATCAGCATAACGTACATGGAGGTGATATACTTTTTCTTCAAAACCATATTTCGTATAGCCTTTGCTGTATGTTTGTCTGAAAATCGGTTTTTTTGAAAAATTCATCAGTCCCCATTTCATTGATTTTAGCTTATCCGTTATTAGACTTATATTACTTCTAGATGATATCTCCATTAGAATATCTACAGTGGGTTTTGAAATGATTCCTGGAACTGCTGTACTTCCTATATGGCTGATTCTTACAATAGTTCCATCATCAAAGTTCTCTACCAGTTTTTCTTTCTCTATTTCATACCATTTGGGATATGCAGTATTATATTCCTTAAGTATAATTGGAAACAGTCCCCATAATTCTTCTAATGTCATCTCCCATAATTCTTTCGCCACTTTTTGTATCCTCCATAGCATAAAAAGTATTGTTGATAAATCTTTATTTCAGTTGTTTACAGTTACGATTTATCAATAAAAGTATTATACCATATTATGTCACTGTCCCTTTTAAATTTCGAATTTGTTTAAGTCCACATTTTAATGTTTTTCAATTTTGGAACATCTCCATTTTCATAAGGATTATAATTTGGAAGTTTACACCCAAACTCTTTTAAATATTTAATTTTTCCATCATCATCCCATTCAATAATAGATGTCCCATCAAAATTTTCTATTCGTCCATCCTTCATTGAGTTTTTGAAATACCATTCTACAACCGTTTGATTTTCTTTATGAAAATACTGCTTAATCTCCCATGTGAGAACTTTTCCACGAGTATTCCATTCATCAAACCAATGTTTTACTGCTTCTACACCTATATATTTCGGTCCCCAACTTTCAATATAAATACAGTTGGAAGAAAAAATGTTTTTGATACCTAAGTCTTTTCCTTCTAACCACATATTGAACCATAATCCAATTGTATGCTCATACTTAACCATAATCAAATCATCCTTTCTATAATATCTAGTGTACAAGGTACTATTTATAACACTCAATCTTAAATTGGAATTTGCAAACTACATATTCTCCTTAGAATATATTATTTTTTTCGAAGTATCAGATGATGAAAGGATGCAATTGCTTTAAATTCCTCCTTTTCACAAACCCTCTGCTCTATAGTAAGCATTTGCTTTTGCCATTTTTCATCTTTTTGTATATCTTGATTTTGTTGTAAATCCCAAAAAGTTCTCATTCCTAATATTTTTTCTATTTCAAAATCATCTGACCACTTTAAAATATCCATATCATCATAATAATGAATATCTCCAAACTTTGCTGCTTTTCCATTCTTTCCTTCTAATAATTCATTAGCATGCTCAAAATTATTTAATAAAACAACCATCTGCATAATTCTTCCTGCTCTATTATGTTTCAATATAGAAAGAACTCCGCCTTTTTTTAGAATCCTTGCAAATTCCTTAGCAATCCCTTCTCTTTCTAGAGCATATTCAAAAACATTATGACATAATATAACATCAAATGATTCATCTTCAAGTTCCTTCAGAGCCTGCATATCTCCATGTATTTGAGTATAATCATTATCAGCAATTCTTTCTGAAAGCATTTTATCATCTGGTTCAATTGCAACCACTTCATTGTCACTTGCAAAATATGAAGCAGTTATTCCCCTTCCGCTTCCAAAATCCAATACTCTTTTATTATGTATAAAACTTAACTGACTCCATGTTATTTGCTTTTGCAATAATTCCCATACTGAAATATTTGTACTATCCATTTGTATCCCCCCAATAAATTTACTATTTATAATACTCAATCTTAAATTGGAATTTTTCTATGCTTAATAGTAGACAATTTTACTAAACTCGATTTCGTTTTTAGTAAGCTCTTCTTCAAAAGAAAGATAATCAGCTTTTGAAAATGAGTTTCTTAACACCTCGTCAAATGCAGAAGGAACTGTTATATGCAGCAATTTTTGTAAAAATAATATCCAATCCTCATAATTTAATTCGTAATGTACATCATTGGCATATTCAAAATCAATTGTAACCCCAATAGGTTCATCATTCTGATTTGTCCAAATATGATAACTTATTTTTTGGGTTATTTCAGTTTCATAGCCTTTCTTATAACCTTTATTTAACCAAATATCAGATTTCATATCAAAAGTACCTCGCTAAATTACTATTTTACCTTTTACCAAATTATAACATAGTTTACAAATATCAAACTTTACTTTATTGCAATAAAAAATAAAGTGTATCCATCTTAAATTCTCAATAGATACACTTTATCTTTACCATTATTACGAACTTAACTATTTAAGTACTTTCTAAGTGCTTCTCTTCCTACTTTAATAGCCTTCATATAATTATTACATTATTCTGTATCATCCTGGTATCCAATAAGTGTAATTAATCCAGTGGCAAGCATCTGACCCCAACTCAGATAGTCATGTCCACTTTTAAAAAATTCAAAATCAACATGATAGTCTAATGATTCTAATGTATTCTTAACATTTAATGAATTGTTAATCATTGTTTTTTTATTTTCAAGAACGCCTATATTCATATAAAACTTTAATGGCAGTTTTGGACTTAACTTTATTTGCTCACTCATCCAACAATCAAGTTCACTACTTCTCTTTTCAAGCTCTACTTTACATTCCTTTTTTTTGTCTGATTTTATAGGCTTATACCAAAATGAACCTGATTGACAAAGTACGTTTCCAAACACCTCAGAATGTTTTAATCCCATATATGTAGCCGTTAGTCCTCCAAGGCTCAAGCCACCAATTACTGCCTTTTGAGGATCCTTTGATAAGTTATATTTTTCTCTAAGCCAAGGTATCATTTCATTTACTACAGAATTACAAAATAAATCATTACACGATAAATCCTCAGATCTTTTATCTGTTGAATCAATAAAAATTGCTACAATAGGCAGGATTTTTTTATCAGCAATCAAATTATTCAAGACTTGTTCTGCTTTAAGAACATTTATATAATCATAGCCATCTGTCAATGTAATAAAACCATAAGGTGATGAATCCTTGTTATAACCAGATGGTTTGTAAACATTTATGCCTCTAGGTTCTATGAAATATGAGCTTTCAAATTCATACTTTGTAATAGTTCCTTTTGGTATGTCGATTCTTTCTTCAAGCCAAAGATTTTCCCCTGAATTAGGCATTTTTACATATGGTATTTCCACTTTAAAACTACCTGGTCTATTAAAAGTCAGTTTATTTTTATTGAATTTATCTGCTCTCATATTTTTGCATCGTTCTTTACATCTTATAAGTAGAGAATCATTAGGAAACAAATTGTACGAAAATTTTATGTCATTTCTAACTTTATAAGTCCCATACCATAAATTTGTATCACGGATACGCTTAAGAAGATGCTCTTCAATATTCTCATCAGTTAAGGCCGGTAGTATTTGTGAAATTATAAGCACATTGTTAATCTGTTGTTCAGCAAAATGGAATATTGTAACTAATGAATAATCTATTTCATCAATTATTGGTTCAATAATTGGATTACCTTTTTCTTTTAAAAATTCAAGAAATTCATTCAAAGCTTTTTTTTCGTCAATTTGAATATTAAATTTTAATTTTTTTATTAATTCTGTTTCGAGATTATTTTTAATCATAATTCATTCTATATATTTTATATAATATCCTTTCTTATCGCCCAGAGGGAGACTATTATAAGACCTACGAAGATTTGCTTCCTCCTGTCAGAATAAAATACCCCATTATGTTTTTTATTCTGACAGGAGGAAGAGTTAAAGCTAATCTATAGCTTTGTTTATTATTACCACTTAATTTATTATTTATAATACTTAACTCTAAAATTGGAACTTATCAGTTCTATACATTATACTTAATTAATACATTTATAAATTCCTGTATCTCAGAATTTACCTGTTGTGGATTGTCTCCGTTTGAAAAATGTGATGCATTACTTATTATATGAAGTGGATATCCCTCTTTCTTTGACCATGCCTCACAATATTGATTTACTTTTCCAATTCTATCGAATTCACCAAGCAAAATCAGTACCGGGAAAGAAAAACTAACATCTTTATTTTCCTTTATAAAGGTACCATAAGCAATATCCATTTGTTCAATGATTTCAGATTTTGTAAATGTTGCAAGCATTTCTATCATTTTGCCATACTTTTTCGCAAAGCATTTGCTGAAAAACATTTTGCTATTAAAGCAACATGTTTTAACCACCAAATATCTAATCCTGAGTAATAACTAATGCCAAAAGGTGTAGTATCAAGTGCTATAAAACCTTCTACTTTTTCAGCATAATGAAATGCAAACTCCTGACTAGGATAGCCACCCATAGACATACCGACCAATATTACCTTATCAATTTTTTCCTGATCCAATATTCTCATCAGATCATGTGCACAATTCTCATATGTAAAATTTGAATATGGGCGTGAAAGACCATAAAGAGGAACATCCCATGTAATTACTGTATATTCTTGTTTAAAGTATTCCACCTGTTTTTCAAACATGGAGTGGTCGGCGGTTACCCCATGCGTAAAAACGATACATTTTGTGTTTGGATTTTTGTTGCGACTAATCCAATAATAAACAGTACCCCTTCTTGTCTTTAACTCCTTACCATTCACCTTACACAACCTCGCTTCCGTATGCATAAAACATTAAGTAACATTGCAATCATTCACGATAAATTACTATTTATATTGCTCACCTTAAATTGCATCTTATTGTTATCTATTCTTTATAAAAAATTGTGCAACCAGGCTCATTAAGTACTAAATGTATTTTATACATTAATATCTACATATTGTTTATTAACAACTAAATAATGTAATAATGATTATTTATATCCCGCAAACTGCTCCCCAAATATATCCTTCAAATCAGAAATAACTTTTTCATTTTTTCCAACATATTGAACGATTATACTTCCTTTTTTATAAAAGTGAGGATATGAAGTCCAGCTAACGTTTATAGATTTAGTACCATCACTATACTCACAACCACCATCATCAATTCTTTTTGCATCATTCTCAACTTCTTTATTGCTATTGTATAAGTAAATATTTATTGCTTCTTTATCAATTATCATCCTTTTCCTTGTAGTTGGCAGAAAGTCTTTTTCTACATCTTTCAGCTCAAATTTATAACTCTTTGCTTTCATTAGATTTACAAATTGGTCCATATCTAAAGTGTTTTTTGAGTTTTGTTTATTACTATAAGTTATAAACATAGTGAATATTACTGAAGATAAGATGAATATTATAGCACATTTGCTTAACTTCTCCATAATTTTCCCTCCTATAGCAAAACAAATTATTAACAATCTGTTAACGCCCCCCGGGGGGGCGTTGTGAAGCCTTTGCTGAACTTGCTACTATTTATTGAATCCCAGATTTAATAAAAGATATTAGTTCCTCAACATTATCAAAATCATCATAATCTCCATTTATTCCTTCTCTATGATATACTACTCCATTTTTTTCATTTCTATCTAGACAATCAAGAAGTTCTTCAATTCCATATCTCTTAATAAATAAAGTAAATCCATAAGGCTTTATTTTGTTTAATAACCCCTTATGACATTCTTCCTTACATAAATAACAAGCAGTTATATCTTTTTTAATAGAGCATTTACGATTTTCACACCATTCTTTATCTGGACATTCACCTGAATTACAACCAGAACATTTTATATTCTCTGAACACAAGCAACAAGCAAGTCCACAACGTGCAATTCTTAATTCTCTTCTCATTTTAACTCCCCTACAAATTACTATTTGTGTTACCTTAATACTTCTATTTCAAATCCATATTCACGCAATATAAGGTCATCATCGATTCTTTCTTCATAGATTCCATCTACCTGCCTAAATCCGTTTTTTAAATATACATTAATAGCTGGTTTATTTATATCCACAACAAAAAGCCTTAAATATTTAGCATTCTTCTGCTTAGTGAGTGTAATAGCATGTTTAAGCATTATACCGCCAATTCCTCGTCTTGAATAATTAACATTAACTCCAAAGCGGTCAAGATATAATGCCTTATCATGGGCATTTTCCCATTTCACATAACTTTCTCCAGCATTTGATTCACATAATGCAAACGCTGCAACTATATCATCATGCTCCTCGACCAATAAATAAAGGCGATTATTTTCAATATCATCGCTAAAAAACTCGCACGGATAGATTTCGTCCCAAATTGGTATGTTGTTTCTGTTCATATTATCAATTATGTTTCCATACACAGCTTTGAGTTTGGATAAGTCGTTTATATTAGCCAATCTCAAATTCATATCAATTCACCTCCAAATTACTAATTTATAATACTCAACCTAAAATTGTAATTTGCCCTGCTCTTAAAAATTTAATTAATACAAATTACTTTCGCTTTCTGCAAACTATAATAAATCTGTGTTCAATACTCTCTATATAACCTTTAACATTTAATTCTTCATACAACTTACATAATTCTTCAAAACAACTATCTACAGAGAAATTTGGAAATTCCCACTTAATGATTTTTGCAAAATAAACTAATGCTCCAATATCTTTAAAACGTAAGTATGGAAAAAACTCTTTAGCATATAAAATTTCGAAAAAGTTTTTTTCTATTTCTTTTAGGTTATTCTCTAAAGTATTTTGGGAAAATAATGGCTTAAAATTCTTAATTAATGCATTAGATAATTTTTCGTTATTTTTCCCACCTACTTGTTGTGTAATAAATATTCCATTTGGCTTCAATATCCTTTTGACCTCTTTAATATCAAAAGATCCATGTCTATTAATAATCATATCAAAAACATTATCTTTAAAAGGTAATTTTGAATCATTAAATGCCTGCTTTACTTCAATTCCAAGTGGTTCTAATTTTTTCTTACACAACTTTACATTAGGCTCCCACATTTCTGTAACTGATGTATTATTGTAAGGATGATTCAATGATAATAGAAATTCTCCTCCACCAGTACCCATATCAAGTAATTTATGATCTGAATTTAAATATTTTTTTAATATCTCTTTATAATCCCAAGGTAATCCTTCATCTTTCCATCTATTTTTTAAATAAGAAAAATCCCATCCCTCAAATGCATTTTTCTCCTCTTTTCTCCATAATTCTTTTAATTCACTATAGTCCATAACTGTCCACCTTTTCTTTTATTTTTGCTTATTAGAAAATTGGTGCAGTTTCCTGATAGTATGTTTAAATTTAATCTTAGTACAATCTACTATCAGTTATTATAACTGCACTAAGTAATTAATTCGATTTTTTCCCATTTTTAGACCTCACCTACTTTCGTATTTGTAATGCGATGTTGCGTAAATTGTTCGTTTTTTCAGTTGTGACGTTGAATAAGAAAAATATTTTCTTAGCTAAAATTGATTTTAACATTCCCTATAGCTTTTTTATTTTTTAACACCCTTTCTCTTCATACATATTTTACTACTTTTACTAAAAATTATAACATATATTTTCTAATTCTTCACCAATACCATGAATTACAACAAAGTATATCCACAACGTAACACCATATTTTATTCAATTTTCAAAGCTCATAGTTCGCATTTTTGTTTTCAATGCTTGTGTCATAATTTTTTCATTTTACTAATGTGTCTTATCTCATTCTTTGATTAGCTTTCTTAACTTTAATAATATGAATTCTTTTAAGTTATTAATTAATCAGAAGAAAATTTACAATAAGTTCACTTTATCTTTGAATTACAAATCAAAAACACCACACAATTCAACCTTTGAATAATGCAGTGTTTTTGCAAACAGTTCATTTTTTCAGTTGTTTGATTAAACAAGAACATTCCAACTTAATCCCCAGTGAAGATTAATTTTCATAAATTCCTTTCAACGTATATTGTTCTAAAATATGTCCATCCATTTCATGGTATAGTTCATTTAGCAAGAAACCTACTTTTAGATTTAACAGTTTATCTAAAGCAAAAACATGAAGCTCATATAAATGTGATTTATCTGGTGGTGTCATACCACCATAATAACAAGATAGTTTTCTTGATTGCTGATTTCCTTGTAAACTAGTCCAACTATTTATACCTTGTATAAAATCATCTGATGTCTGACTCTCGTTGTCTTTCGCAGCCAGTCTCATTAAGTATTAATATCTACATATTGTTTATTAACAACTAAATAATGTTGGACTTTATAAATCTCTAATTACTCTCAACTTTTCCACTTCATAATAAACTCTGTTTCACCAGTATTTTCATCTATTTGCTCTGTAAAAATTGTAAAGCCTTCTCTTAAATAAAAGCTTAACGCACGGTTGTTCTTTTTATAAACACACAAAGACAATTCATTATTTTTACTTTTTGAATAATCAAGTAATTCTTTTCCAATTCCTTTTGACTGAAAATTATTTGACACAAATATTCCTGCCACAAAGTTTTCCATTAAACCAATAAATCCTAATACTTCACCACTCTGCTCATACACATAAATCGTTGCTTTTGGCATCATTTCCTTAACTGCTGCAAAATTATCTCGCCAATATCCACTATCAATAAAATCATGTGCCAGAATATTCATCTCAAGCCATAATTCCATTACCTTATCAATATCTGTCCTTTTAAAATCTCTAATCATGTGTGACCTCCTTGTTGTATATAGATAACTAGGGACAAAAACTGACCCATTAAGTTACAAATGCAGTTATCCTAGATACTGAATAACTACGAATAATATGAAGAATGCGAAATTGCTGGCATTGTAAATTATGCTTACAATGCCAGCAATCTTTCAATTTCATTCTTAATTCTATTTATATAATCTTTTCTTACTTCATCGCTTGGTCTTGTGGTTTCATCAAACAATACACTATTCGGCAGTTGATAAACCGAGCTTATGATAGGAGTATCTCCCTTCACTCTTGGGTACAAATGCCAATGAATGTGATGGCATCCATTGCCAAGCAACTCATAATTCATTTTGTCTGGCTTAAACACATTAGAAACGGCTTCTGCAACTATCGACATTTCTTCAAGGTGTTTAATTTTAAAATCATGTTCTAAATTATGTAATTCTGGACCATGTTCTTTGCAGTTAAAAACAGTATATCCCTTGAACCTCTGATACCATCCTAAGATAACATATCCAGTTTCAAGTTCCATAATAAAATATGGATCATTTGTAATGTTCTTTTGTTGTTCACACATCTTGCATTGCATATTATCCCCCCCCAAATAATCTTTCTTCGCATTATATTACAGTTACAACTTAATTAATAAAAATATTATACCATAATTTGGTATAACAAGTTAAATATCTACTTTAAATGACTTTTTTTAAGTTCCTTTAAAGCCTTCTTAGACCCTCTTTCTATATCTCTTTCAAGCTTTCTTTCCTTAAAGCTAGTAAATAATTGATTTAAGTCATATCCTTCTGGGTACAGCTCTGAGGCTTTAATCTCTAATTTTAATCTCCTGTAATTTACACTAACAAATTCTTTGTTAAATAAAATAGTTATATTATTATAGATATCCCTCTCTTTATAAACAATAGCACTTTCATTCTTATCCATCCAAAGAACTTTATCTCCTGCCGCAAATTCATATATTCCACCTTTATCTTCTTGAATGTCTTTTTTCTTGTTAACCTTGCTTTCTCTTATTAATTCATAATTATAATCCTTACACTGTATATATCTTCTAGTTCTTTCAATTATATTATCTGAAATGCCCATTTTCTTTGATATATAAAGAGCATTACTATCTCCCGTTTTTCCTATATTAAGCTTATATAATGGCTCTAAAGTATCACATCTAAACTCCATAGCTGCATTTTCAAAGTCTGGATGCTGACAAGAAAAGTTTTTAATTTCTCCATAATGGGTTGTTGCTACTATTATACATCCTTTATGATACAATTCTTCTAAAATAGCTATGGCTAAAGCTGCACCTTCATTTGGTTCTGTACCACTACCAATTTCATCAAATAATAATAATGTTGATTTATTGCTTTCTCTTATTATATCTGCTAAGTTCTTCACATGAGAGGAAAAAGTACTCAAAGCATTTTCTATACTTTGGTTATCGCCTATATCTACAAATAGGTTCTAGTTTATCTAATAAGGCTTTGCCCAAGCCACTTGAACAATATTCCTTTACTATTTCCTTTAATTCATAATAATGTAGTTTTTCTAATGTTGTGTTATCCATTCTAAAATTCCTTCCTTAACTTTATTCAAGTCAACGAAACCTAGATAGATTTCATTCTCAATCTACATTGTTTATTATAAAATAAAAAAAGCCATGGATACTCCACAGCTTCAATTGCTCTCTTAATAAAGGGTAATAAACCCCAAAGTAGTTTCGTGGACTCGTATCTATAAATAGTAATTAATTCCATAACAATTAAAGGTACTACACCCTCAATTTTAGAATTAATATTAAGTTACCTATTTTAGATACTAAACACTCACAAAAATACCTCTCTTTTTTTGAAATCTATCTACTATCAAATATTATATATCAAAATATACATTTTATCAACTTCATTTGGAAAAACTTTTAATTAACGCATTATTTAACAAAGCAAGACCTTCTATTATAGTGCTGCGTTGCTTTTCCGACAGCTCACTAAAGGCTTCAATTTCTGCTGATTTCATTTCTTCAAGAATACGCTTTGCAAAGCATTCCCCTTTTTCAGTAAATTTAATAATCTTGTTTCTACGATCTTCGGGATTTGTTTCTTTAGATATATACCCATCTTTTTCAAGCCCAGATAGCATCTGAGATACTGTTTGCTTAGGCAAATATAACTTATTACAAATTTGGCTTTGTGTACAATATGGCACTGCACTATTTATAACATGCAAAGCAAACAAAATGTTTTCCTGAATATGATGTCTTTTTGCCCAATCACTATATACATCATTTATCTTAAACCACAAATCATAATAACTATCTATCTGATCATTAATTTTCTCTCTACTATCCACTTTTCATTCACTCTTTCTTTTATTATTAAATAGTGTATCTTAATCAAATTAATGGCTTACTCCACTTAAGTTTAGTCCAATAACTCCTAATACAATAAAGGCTAAAGATACTACTTTTAGAACACTAATGCTTTCTTTAAAAACAAATATTCCAATTGTTGATAGTACAATTAATCCGGTTGCAGACCATACAGCATATGCTACACTTATATCTATTTTTTTTAATGCCATAGAAAAACAACTAAAGCATATTATGTAGCCTAAAAATGTTCCTATTGTTGGCAGTATTTTAGTAAATCCATAAGACATTTTCATCAAAGTTGTTGCCGTGATTTCAAATAAAATTGCAAGAATTAAATAAATCCATTCCATATAAAAAACTCCTTTTATTATAAAATAGTCCATTTATGGACTATTTTAGTGTAATTTAATTTATGAAGTTTGTCAACATACAAGCTTTAGTTCATTAAATATTTTTAAGTAGTTATGTGTACATTAGTTATATGGTATAATTCTTCTATAGTGTAATTCCAAGCCACATGTATGTACAGACTAATTGTTAAAATGTAAGGAAATATTATATAGAATGAGTAAATATATAATATGTTCAAACAAATAATAATAAATTATTAACCACTCCCTGTGGAACTTGCGAAGCATCAGCTGAGCTTGATATAATTTTATATATTGAGGTGATTTGATTATATGTTAACTGAGCCAAAACATATTACATATGATGAATTTATAAATATGGACGAAAATACAGAGGAACTATTGGAATATATTGATGGGATTGTTTATAACCAAGCATCACCATCAAAAATCCATCAAATTGTAGCTATTAATATTGCTACTGAATTCAATATTTTTTTTAAAAACAAAAGTTGCAAGCCTTTTATAGCTCCTTTTGATATTATATTAAAGAATGAGCAAACCGAATATCCAAGAAAGGTTATCCCAGATATAAGTATAATTTGCGATAAAAGTGGACTCAATGATAAAAACTATATTGGAATACCTACATTAATTGTAGAGATTTTAAGTCCATCAAATGAAGCTCATGATTTGGTTACAAAAATGAATTTATATCAACGATTTGGTGTAAAAGAATATTGGATAGTAAATCCCAAAATTAAAACTACCTCCTTATACTCTCTAAATAAGAAAGGTCTTTATGAACAATTTGGTGTTTACAAAAACGAAGAAGAATTTGAATCGGCTACTTTTAATGGATTGAAAATAAATTTGAAAGATATCTTTGAATAAATCTAGAAAATTCAATATTTCATCAATTCCAGTTTGAAACTTCTGCCACCAAAAAGTTTTAGAAGGGCTATCCCACTAAAAAGTTAGTGCGACAGCTCCTTTTTCTAGGCTTTAAAAAATGACTCACTACCTATATCCTGTTTTTATATTGTATTTACAGTATCACATGAATTGAACTTTTTAGTCCTAACAAATAAAAGAAGATGCATTCTATTTTCTTTCATATACCTATACTGTACTTTAGCATCAATACAATTCACTATTAGAATCTATATATGACACCGCACTTAATGCTGCAACTAAGCCCTCACCTGCTGCCTTCATGAATTGATATGGGGTTCCGGTACAATCACCAGCTGCAAAACAGCCTTTTATATTGGTACTCATATCCCTATTAACCTTTATATGCTCTCCCTCTGTTATAAGGCCTGGGACAAGCTGTGCTGGTGAAACACTTTCCTTCAAAACAAATACTCCATCAGTTAAAATTTCAGATGATTTTAATATAAGCTTATTAACTTTATCTTGTCCTGATATTTCAATTGGTTTATCTTTTACAATTTCTATTTCACTTTTTAAGTTGTAGTCACTATGATACATTGGTATATAGTACAATTTCGATGCAAACTCATTTACATAGTTAGCTTCTTCCTCATCTTTCTTTGTATATCCTATAATTGTAACTACTTTATCCTTATACAATTGTGCATCACAGGTTGCACAATATCCTACACCTCTTCCAAGGAACTCTTCTTCTCCCTTTATAGGTTTTGTGTACTCCATACCTGTTGCAATAATAACCACCTTTACTTCATAGCATTTGTTATTTACCATAAGAACAAAATAATTTCCAACAGAATAAATTGCATTTACTCTTTCCTCTGTAATATTTACCTTCATATTACTAATGTGTGCTTCAAAGCTTTCTTTTAACTGTTTACCAGTTATACCATAAAAGCCTAAATAATTATTTATTTTGGGTGCTTTTATTAACTTGCTACTTAAATCCTTATTTCCAAATACTATTATGCTTTTATTTCTTATCTTAGCATTAATAGCAGCTGATAGTCCTGCAGGGCCAGTTCCTACAATTGCAATATCATATTCATTCTCCATTGTCTCAATCTCCTCATATATAAATTATAAATAATATTCATTAAAAAAGGCCAAAGTAATTTACTTAGTGACGTAAATTACTTTAAAGAAAGTTTTTTAATTTAAGAAATAAAATTTTTTGTATTATACTTGTGCCATCGTGTACTTTTTCAAGGATTCACTAGTCTTTATAATATCATCATAATGTCCTTGTGCCTCAACATTTCCATCCTTTATGACAACAATATGATCTGCTTTTTTCACCATCTCCATATCATGGCTAATCATCAAAGTTGTACGTCCATCCATAAGATTTTTCAGTCCTTTTACAACCTCTGCTTCACTAACTACATCAAGACTACTTGTTGACTCATCTAGCATCAAATAATCAGGATCCTTCATGATAGCCCTTGCAATGGCAATCCTCTGTCTCTGACCACCTGAAAGCTTCTCTCCATATTCACCAACTTCTGTATCCAGTCCTTTTTCAAAGCTTTGAATAAAGTCATAAGCATTGGCAAGCTTAGCTGCTCTAATGATTGCTTCTTCTGTATATCCATTTGAAGCTCCATAGGCAATATTATCACGAATAGTTCCAGAAATCAGCTGACTATTTTGTGAAACATAGCCAATTGCATCTCTCCATTCATTCAATTTAATATTTGCAATGTCTTTAGAACCAAATTTTAAACTTCCGCTCTTTGGTTTATAGTAGCGTTCAAGTAATTTAAATATAGTAGTTTTACCAGATCCATTTTCACCGACAATGGCAGTGACTTTACCCTTTGGAACAATAAAACTAATATCAGAAAGTATTTCGCTGCCTTCATCATAAGCAAAAGATACCTTTTCAAATGCAAGATTCTCATCAGGTACCTGCATAGATACTGTACCCTCTTGTTTTTCTTCCTCTTCTTGCATTAATGAAATAATCTTTGCACAACCACCTTGTGAATTCTTAATTGACTGCCATTGAGTTACAATTTCAAAGAAGGACGGTATGAGAATCATGGAATAATTGTAGAAAGCAACCAAACCATCTATCTTCATCTGCCCAGAACGAACATAATATGCTCCCCCCAAAAAAACAATAACCATAATAGTATACTGTACTATATATCCAATTGGAAGCTGAAGAGTAAACAATATTCCTGCTAAAACATCTGCTTTATATTTTATCTGGCTAGCCATAATCCCTTTTTTATATTCTTCATCCTCGGTACTCATACTCTTTATAAGCTTCATATTGTTCAAACGTTCTCCAAAGAAATTAGTAATTTCAGAAAATGCATTCTGTACAACAAAATTAATTTTAAATTGCATTTTTCCATTAATCATAATAACGATAATGGCCACTGGAATTACATAAAGTATTAGTTTAGCGAGAGTAGGATATATTTTGTTCATTTCAATATACGCCATTGTTATTCCATATAAGGAACTAAAAAATGTTGCAACACAACCCGGAGCATTAACTGCTAGTTCCACATCGTTAGTAATTCTTGAAATCAATCCCTGAGGCTGTTCCCTGTCATATACAAACACTGGTATGCGAAGTATTTTCTCCCATAAAACTTTTCTTGTATTTCTATAGGAAATAATTTTACAAAATCCCCACACAACTGAATAAGCTAGCGACACTGCAGCACTGACTAATGTCCAAATCACAAAACCCTTCAAAAAATTTTCCTTCCCAATTTCACCTTGATACAAACGTGTTGTATATGGTACAAGCATAAGATTAACTTTTGTCACTCCAAAACTTAATATAAAAGTTCCAAGATAAAGCAACCATGGTAATTTTACATTTTTATAAAATTTAAAAAATGCTTTCCATGAATTATGCTGATTTTTTTTATTCTTGTTGCTATTCATCTTTTATACCACCCCTTTGCCTTTTTACCATACTACGATAAAAGGAATTACATATCAAAAGTTCATTATGTGAACCTGAAGATACAGATCCATCATCATTAAAGACTATGATATTATCTGCATTCATAACTGCCTTTGTATCATGTGCAACCACCAACACTGTTCTGCCACGCTTCAAGTTCTCAATACCTTTAACAACTTCCGCTGCAGAAACAACATCCAAATTTGAAGTAGGCTCATCTAAAACCAAATATTTTGAATTGTGTAAAAATGCACGGGCAATACAAATTCTTTGTCGCTGACCCCCAGAAAGCCTGCAACCAAACTGACCAACTTGAGTATCAAATCCCTTTGGTTGTTTCTGAATAAAATCATAAGCATTAGCAAGCTTAGCCGCCTCCATCAGTTCCTGTTCTGAAACATCCCGCTTTACACCATAAACCATATTTTCTCGAATGGTACCTGACATCATAGAAACTTCCTGGCACACATAGGCAATATTGGCTCTCCAGCTCTTAATATCATATTCATCAATTGATTTTCCATGAAAAAGAATGCGACCTCCTCTAGGTTGATAAAAGCGTTCTATCAATTTCAATATTGTGGTCTTTCCAGCACCACTACCTCCCACAATTGCAGTTGTTTTTTTCTCCGGAATCGTAAAGGAGATTTCTTTAAAAATATCCGTCTTGTCATATCCAAAAGTTACCTTATCAATAATAATATCTCCTGACTCCATTACTTCCTTTTCATAAGATTCTATACCTTCTGCAGGTTCTTCTAAAACTTTTGATATACGATATACAGAACCCTGTACAGCTTTGATGTCCTGCCATTTCTGGGATTTACCCATGATTTCGGTGAGCAAGGTTATTGCATACATGTAGAATGCATACCATCCAGCGACGTCCAACTTTCCGCTCTTCAAGAAAGGAATACCCACAAGCACTAATATAACTTGCTGTGATAATGAAACTGCTGTATTTATAGGTGATCTTAATAAATCAACATATACTTGACTGCGATTTGCCTTATATAAATCATCTATTACAGCATTACCACGTTTACTTTCATACTTTTCCTTATTAAATGATTTTATAAGTGGAATGCAATTAATCAATTCGCTCAAAAATCCGGTTAAATTAGAAACATTATCACGTACCTTTATAGATACCCTCATAAATAATCTTCCAAAGAAAAAAGCTATTAAAAAGGATATAGGGATAAATACGAGCAAAATATACATTAAACTTTTATCATATTGTGAAATTTTAGACAGAGTAATGTAAAAAGTATATATATTAATTAATTCTTGTATAATAATATCCATAATAAAACTACGTAAATTTTGCGTATCGCCAGTAATACGGCTAATTAAACTAACTGCTGGAATTCTGTCAAAAAACGCAGGTTTCAATGATAACAACTTTTTCCACAATACATTTCGAAAATTACGATCTATTTTTGCATTTACAATTTGTAGAATTAATATAACAACTTGTGAAATTAAGCTGCCAGTAATCTGAAGTGCAATAACTGTAAATACAAGTTTTGAACTTACATTACCTGCAAATAGTTGTCCTGTTTTATCTGGTATCAACAGCATTAATTTTGATGACCCCATTGCTACTGCACAGTACACCAAAATCAAGACAATAGGAAGTTTAGCATAGAGGCACAGATGAAAAAATGATTTCCATATACCTTGATTATAATTCTCATTCTGTTGAACCAAACTACTTTTTTCTACTTTGGCATTTATTCTCATAGTAATCCTCCCCTTAATTAACTGTTAGTGTAAAATTTTTTTACACTATTTTTATAAATTTTCTTTATATATCAAGGGTTACAGAGTTTTTTAAATAAAAAAACAATGACCCCCTATTTCATGTTATAATTGAATCTCTCACCAAACAA